>NZ_VWMY01000004.1:52786-249324 GCF_008905045.1 Streptomyces albicerus | reverse complement strand
GGGTGTGGTGCGTTCGGCGGGTGAGCGGGCGGTCGACCGCCCGCTCACCCGCCGAACGCGTGGAGCATCTATCCGCGATGCAGGTACGCGCGCCGCACGGTCTGCCGCACCGAGTTGCCCGCCGCGTCCCGTGCCGTGACCCGCAGTGTCACGTACGCGTCCCCGCGTACCCGCGACGGCTTCTCGACGGTGGCCTTGAACGCGTTGAGTCCACGACCCTTCACCTCGGTGCCGCTCCAGCTCTTGCCGTCGTCGTACGAGGCCTCGACCTGGACGCTCACCCCGCGTGGTGCGGCCGACGCGTCCTGGGCGCGGACCGTCAGCCCGACGGAGTGCGTGCGGCCGGAGCCGACGGCATTGCGTGCGTCGACCGGTACGTCGTAGTCGAGTTGGAGCAGCGGCAGAGCCGTCGCCGCACCGGTCGTTCCCGATCGGAACGACCAGGACGTGTCCGTACTGGTCCCGTAGGCCCACTCCTCCGACACGCGTGACGTGGTCAGATCCAGTCGGAAGTCGGCGGCGCCGGAGGGGACTTCGAAGTCCGCCCACGCGCTGTCGGCCTCGGTGGTCCTGCGGCCGTTGCGATACAGCACCGCGGCGGCCGAGTCACTCGGCGCCGCCTTCGCCCCGCCGGAGGTGCCGGCCCCGCCGTCGCCGCCCTCGATCAGTCGCGACCAGTGACCTGCCGCCGAGTCGGTGAACTCCGGGATCCGCAGGCGCAAAACGTCTCCCTTGCGCACGGACGGGGTCGTGGTGCCCTGCGGGATCGACGGGCGGACAACAGCTCCCTGCCAGGTGTCTTCGGCCCGCTCGCCCGCCCGGTAGGTGCGCGGTGCGTCGGCCATGCCGACGGCCAGCGGCATGTCGACGACGAACGTGGTCCCGTGGTGCACGAGATGCTGCCAGCTGGTGTCACCGGCGCTCACGTACTCGGTGCGCTCGAAGCCGGTCGGCACATAACGGGTGTACTGCAGCCAGGCGGTGTCCTGGTACGGCCGTCGGCCGAAACGCTGCTCACTGGCCCACGGGGCGCCGCCGTTGTCGGCGTACGTGGTGCGTACGACCGCGCTGTTGCGCTCGGAGACCGTGTGCACGACCTTCTCCGGAATGCGCTGTGAGGACACCTGCATGACGTCGTAGAGGTACGGGCTGCGCGCGGTGCCGGTGAACTTCACCGTGGTGTTCGCCTTGCCGATCCGCTTCAGCAACGCGGCTCCCGCACTTGCGCCGATCCGCACGGTCGGTACGCCCCAGCGCTCGCCGTCCGGATGCCAGCGGGTCCACGCGATGTCGTTGTAGTTGACGACCGCGATGCCGCGGACACCGGCCGCGGCCGCCTGCTCGGACAGCTCCCGTTCGTCGAGGCCCTCGTCGTTGGTGAGGACCGCGAGTTTCCCGCGGGCCCGGCCGAAGTCAGGAGCCGCGGCGTCACCCGCGTCGACCGCCGTCAGGCGTGTTCCCCGCTCGTCGAAGAGAGGCGAGGCGGGCATGTAGTAGGCGTCCAGCGGGTCCTTGTCCCCCGACACCGTCGCGGCCAGCAGGGGCGCGACGAGCTGCCAGCGTGAGGCGAACTCGAAGGTGCCGTCGGTGACGGTGGAGGTGGGACTCACGTACAGGCGTTTGGCGACGTCGAAGTACATCGTCCCCTGAAGCAGGCCGTGCCCGTCGATCTTCCGGAACGTCTGGTAGCTGAGAATGCCGCGCTGCTCGGCCGGCCGCGGTGTGCGGATGTCGACGAGGGTCGTCTTCCGGGCGTCGAGCGTGACGGACGTGTCCTTGGTGACCTTCACCTCCGGCAGGACCACATGGCGCAGCTCCTGTCCGTCGGAAGCGGTGTCCAGGGACGAGTAGTCCAACTGGTAGGTGCCCTCCTCGACTTCGGCGACGGCCGTGTCGGCGTCGATGTACCCCATGAAGCCGTCGGCTCCCCAGATCGTCGGCTGTGCCTGGATCCGCTTGCCCCGGTGGTCGACCGTCTTGACGGTGATCCGGTGCGTGGGTCCCTGCACCACGAGGCTCACCGTGGTGTGCACGGTGACCTTCCCGTCCGCGGAGACCGCGGTCACGTAGCCGTAGTAGTCGCCCTGCTGGGCGCGGGCCGGATCCACCGTCAGCGGGACGTCGGCCGTGCCGCCCGCGGGCACACGTACGGAGCCGGAGCCGAGCCGCACCGCGCCCTCCGCGGGTTCGCGACCTCCCGCCGTGGCCAGTTCGGTGGTGAGGGCGAGTGTGACGTCGGCGTCGGAGGTGTTCGTGTACCGCAGCTGCGTCGTACGGGTGTCACCGCCGCCGGTCTCGAACGGGCCCAGGGCCACCGTGCCCGTTGCGGTGACCGGGCCCAGCGCGGCCGCCGTCACATCGATGCGGCCGCCGCCCTGCTCGGTGACCTCCTGGCCGGTGGTCGTACGGGCCGTGCTGACGAGAGCGTCCTTCAACCGGTCCGCGCTCCAGTCGGGATACCGCTGGGCGAGCAGAGCGGCGGCGCCCGCCACGTGCGGGGTGGCCATCGACGTACCGGAGGCCGCCACATGGCGCGCGTCGACCGGGTCGCCCATCGTGGTTCCGGCCGCGCGGGCCGCCACGATGCCGACGCCGGGCGCCGTCACATCGGGCTTGACCGCATCGTCACCGGCTCGTGGACCGCGGCTGGAGAACGGGGCGAGGGCGTCGTTCCGGTCGACCGCACCGACGGTGAGGGCGGCGTCCGCGGCACCGGGGGAGCCGATGCTGCCCGTGCCCTGCTGACCGCTGTTGCCCGCCGCCACGACGAACAACGCGCCGGTGCGCTCGGTGAGTTCGTTCAGCGCGAGGCTCATCGGGTCCGTGCCGTCGCTCGGGCTCTCCGACCCCAGGCTCATGTTGACGACCTTGGCGCCCGCGTCCGCCGCCCACTCCATGCCGGCGATCACCTGGGACTCGGTGCCGTAGCCGTCGTCCCCGAGAACCTTCCCCACCAGCAGGTCGGCGGCGGGCGCCACTCCCTTGCGGCCGCCGTCGGACGCGGCCCCGCTCCCGCCGACGATGGACGCGACGTGCGTGCCGTGGCCGAAGGCGTCCCCGGTACCCGAGCTGCCGGAGAAGTCCTTGGCCTGGGCGATCCGTCCGGCCAGATCCGGATGCGACTGGTCGGCGCCGGTGTCCAGCACGGCGACCTTGACGGACTCGCCCCGATAGCCGGCCTTCCACACGCCGGGGGCATCGACCTGCGGGACACTGCGGTCCAGGGCCGCGCCCACCCGGCCGTCCAGCCACACCCGAGGGGTGCCGGCGACCCGGGCCGTGTTCAACGGCGCGTCGGCGGGCGCCAGTTGCTTCCAGAACCGGCCGAGATCCTCCTCCGCGACACGCATCGACCGCGCACCGATGCTGTCGAGGCGGCGGACCTGCGAGCCGTCCTCGGCGAGGCCGGCCAACCGCCGTGCGGCGGACGCCGCCGGGCCGTCGTCCGCCGCCACGATCAGCGGAAGCGCCTCACTGTGCGCCTCGTCGTACCGCTGGTCGAGGAGCGCGCTCACGTCGAACAGCTTCCGGTCCAGTCGCCCCGCCGAGACCAGGTCGCCGGCATCGGACGGCAGGACCGTCAGATGCCCGTCCTGTTCGTAGGTCCGGAAGATAACGTGCCGCCGTCCGGCTCCGGGCGTGACTGAGGCGGACCGCCGCCCGTCGGCGTCGGTGGCGACGGTCACCCGGTCACCGGTGATCAGACGTACGGTGCCGAGGTTCGTAGGCTGGGGGGCGTCCGCCGCGGCTGTCGGTGTGGGCGCCGCACCGGTTCCGGCCGATGCCGGTGCCACGGTGCCGGCCGTCAGAGCGAGTCCTGTCGATATCGCCGCCACCAGGCGGATACGTCTCTTCATTCCCGTGCCTTCCGTCGTACGCGCAGAAATGTTCATGCGCTGGACAGAATCCGGTGGTGCGGAATGCCATGTCACTCAATTCCGCTGGCACAGGTGGGACATGTCGCAAGCGCGACACCGCGGCCGCCCTGCGCGTCCGCGCCGGCATGGGCGGCGTTGCGCCGTTGCCGGCCGGGGCGTGCTTCGCCGCGCCAACAGGCATCCACTGAACGTGAGTACGCCACCGCGGTCTTTGAGTATCCGAACTCAGGGCCCGGAGATCTCGTGCGAACAGACTGGACCGCAGCGGGGTGCCGGAGAAACCGGAACCTCTCGAACAGGGGAGCGGGCACCATGAGTTCAGTCATCGGAGAACGGACACTCAGCACGCCTCTCGGCACCTGGCCGGCTCGTCTGTACCTCGCGGTGTGCGCCGCACTGATCGTGTGGCTGGCCGTCGTGTCGGCCCAGCCGCACGAGGACGCCTCCTTCGCCGCGGTGGTCCCGCTCCTCGTCACGGCGCCGGCCAGCATGCTCGTACTGGCCGTACCGGACGGCGCGACGGCCGGCGTGTTCGCCGTGCTCGCGGTGTCCGCTGTGGTCAACGCATGGCTGATCGACATGGGTTGGCGGCGGCTCAGCGGCCGGAGGGGCTGATTCGCCCCTGCTGCAGCCGCCGTCGGATGCATATGCTCACCCGTTGACTTCCTCCCCCTCGTGAACGAGGGGGATTCCTACGGCTCGCGCCGTGGGGTTTTCTGCTTCATCGCCGACTGCCCGCTCGGAGTTCTCCGTTGAGGTCTTACACCAGCTCCCCAGACAGACACCGCCAGCCCGGCGGCCAGAAGGTTGTGCGCCGCGTTCACGTCCCGGTCATGGCACGTGCCGCAGTTGTCACACGTCCAGTTACGGACGTTCAGCGGCATCTCCGGCTGGAGGGTGCCGCAGACCGAACACAGCTTGGAGGAGGGGAAGAAGCGGTCCACCGCGATCACTTCCCGCCCGTACCAGTCGGCCTTGTACTCCAGCATGCTCCGGAACTGGGCCCACGCGGCATCACTGATGGCGCGGGCCAGGCCCCGGTTCTTGACCATGTTGCGCACGGTCAGGTCCTCGATCACGAGCGTTTGGTTTTCACGCACGAGTCGAGTGGTCAGTTTGTGCAGCACATCCCGCCTGCGGTCGGTGATCCTGGCATGGATCTTCGCGACCTTCTCGCGGGCCTTGCGCCGGTTGGCGCCGTCCCCTTTGGCCTTGCGGGACAACTCCTGCTGGGCTTTGGCCAGGCGCTCGCGGTCGCGGCGCTCGTGCCGGGGGTTGGCGATCTTCTCCCCGGTCGACAGTGTGAGCAGCTGGTCCAGGCCGACGTCGATGCCGACAGCCTTGCCGGCAGTTGCGAGAGGCTTGACGGACGGGTCCTCGCACAGGAGGCAGACGAACCAGCGTCCCGCGCTGTCCCGGCTCACGGTCACCGTGGTCGGCGATACTGCCTCGGGCAGGGGGCGGGACCAGACGATCTGCAGAGGTTCAGCCATCTTCGCCAGCGTCAGGCGCCCGTCATCAAACCGGAACGCCGAGGAGGTGTACTCCGCGCTCGCACGGGACTTCCGCTTGGACTTGAAGCGCGGGTACTTGGCCCGCTTGGCGAAGAAGTTCGCGAAGGCGCTCTGCAGGTGCCGCAGCGCCTGCTGCAGGGGAACGGAGGAGACCTCGTTGAGGTAAGCCAGTTCGTCGGTCTTCTTCCACACCGTCAGCATGGCCGAGGTCTGGTTGTAGTTGACCCGTTCCTGCCGCGCCCACGCCTCGGTGCGGGCGGCGAGTGCCATGTTGTAGACCTTGCGCACGCATCCGAACGTGCGCGACAGCTCCGCTGCCTGCGCATCGGTCGGATAGAAGCGGTACTTGAAGGCCCGCTTCATGTGAGTAGCCACAACTCACAAACTTTCACGGCAACTTGTGGCGATGGGCGGGCGGTTGGTGGTGGACGTCGATCCGCGCAGGGGGTGAATCGGCTTTCCCTGCCCTGCTCCGCAGGAGTCCGTTTCCTCCCCCGCCTGAAGGCGGGGGTATCCACGGAGGCACCCAGATGACCGGACACGAGATCACACAGCGGAGCGACCAGGGCCTGCTCGCAGGCCAGGTGGTCATGATCACGGGGGCGTCCAGCGGGATAGGCGAGGCGGCGGCCCGTCTGTTCTCGGAGGAGGGCGCCGCGGTCGTCCTGATGGCACGCCGCGCGGAGCGGCTGCGTAAGCTCGCCGAGGAGATCACCGCCGACGGCGGCCGGGCGCTCGCCGTTCCGGGCGATGTCGCGGTCACCGCCGACGTCCGCCGCGTGGTCGACGCGGCGGTGGAGCACTTCGGCGGCCTCGACTCCGCCTTCAACAACGCGGGTTACGCCACCGTCGGGACCCCTCTGCACGAGATGGACGACGAGGTGTACGACCGCACGATGGACGTCAACGTCCGCGGCGTGTGGAACTGCATGAAGCACCAGCTGCCCGTGATGCTGGCCTCGGGCAAGGGCGGCTCCATCGTCAACACCAGCAGTACGGCGGGCCGTTACGCGACCGGTGCGTCCGTCCCGTACGTGGCGGCCAAGCACGCCGTCCTGGGCATCACCCGGGCGGCGGCGTCCGAATACGGGGAACACGGCATCCGCGTCAACGCCCTCGTGGTCGGCACGACGCGCAGCGAGATGATCGACGACGCGGTGCGCCAAATCCCGGAGCTGGAGCAGGCGTTCATCGCGCCGCAGATCCAGAAGCGCATGGCGTCGCCCCGGGAGATCGCCGAGGCGGCGGCCTGGCTGTGCAGCGGGCGCTCGTCGTTCGTCACGGGTGTGGCGATGCCGGTGGACGGCGGCATCTCGGCGCAGGCCAAGGCCGGTTGAGAGGCGCGGAACCACCAGGGCGCGAACCGTGACGTGGGCGGTCCATAGCGCCGGACCCGTCGGCTCGGGCTGCGTGCAGAGGGAGTACTCGGACACCGTCACGACATCGTCCCGTACGGTCAGGTCGGTGAACACGTTGCGGTTGTCCGCGAAGGCTGCGAAGAACCCGCGCCACGTCGGCCGATCCGCCGACCTCACCAGCGTCGCGGTTCACTTCCCACGATCGGTGCCGACGGCCTGCCGTCCACGCCGACCGGGACGTCGCCTTCGAGCATCACGCGGTGCATGACCCGGGGATGGTCGAGGTGGGCCGTGTCGCTGGGGGCCAGGTGGATGGTGGCCCGGTTGTCCCAGAAGGCCACACTCCCAGGCTCCCAGCGGAACCGCACGGTGTACTCGGGCCGGGTCGCCTGCCCCAGCAGCATCTCCAGCAGCGGTGCGCTCTCCATGCGGGACAGCCCGAGGATCTGCTCGACGTAGTAGCCGTTGACGAACAGCACACGCTCGCCCGTCTCCGGGTGTACCCGCACCAGCGGATGGTCGGAGGCGATCTGCTGGTCCAGCAGATGGCGTACGTACGCGTCGTCGCCGGGCCGTGCCTGGTAACCGACTCCCAGCCGGTGCTCCGCGCGCAGCCCGTCGACGAAGTCCCGCAAGGGCTGCGAGAGTCCCGCGTAGGCGGCCGCCAGGTTGGACCAGGTGGTGTCGCCGCCGTACGGGGGCACGGTCTCGGCGCGCAGGATGGTCGCGGCCGGCGGGTCGACGCGGGCGCCGTGGTCGCAGTGCCAGCCGCGCAGCAGCGAGTGGCGGCGCCGGCGCAGCCATTCGTCGTGGTCCATGCCGTACCGGCCGCCGAGTTCCAGCCGGTCGGCCGTCGTCTCGATCTCCGGAAAGCCGGCGGGTGAGGCGCTGCCGCGTTTGCCGAGGCGGACCGGTTCGCCGAACCACCGCGCGAACGCGACATGCGAGGCGTGGTCCAGGCGCTGCCCGCGGAAGAACACCACCTTCCAGCGCAGCACCGCCGCCCGGATCTCGGCGACCACCGCGTCGTCCAGGTCCCCGGCCAGGTCGACGCCCGTGATCTCGGCGCCGATGTGGCCCGCGACCGGCTTCACCTCGACCTGTGTGGGGCTGTCCGTCGTCATGCCGGCTCCGTTGATCGTGCGGTTCGACTGATGGTCGTGGGGTTCGACTCATCGTGGAGTTCGACTCATCATGCGGTTTGGCACGTCGTGCGGTGTGGCCCGTCGGGGAAATCATGACCGTTCCGTCCGGCACTCGGCAGTGCGCGTCGGGGGAGCGGGTCACGTCTCCGCGTGGCCCGGAGCGCGGGCGGCCAGCGCGACCAGCAGCAGGTCCACCGCCTCCTCGAAGGAACTGTCGGCCATGGAGCGCAGCTCCTCCCGCACGCTGGTCAGGGCCGGATAGGCCGCCGGGTCGAGCGCTTGGTACGCCTCCGTCCAGGCCTGCTCATCGGCCTCGCGCTGTTCCCGGGGGAGTGCCTGGCACGCGGCGTCCAGGGCCGCGTGGCTGAGCACGGTGTCGATGAAGGCCAGGTACAGGCGCACGGCGCGGGCGGGGGCGAATCCGGCGGACAGCAGCAGGCCGACCCCGGTCTCCACGGCACGGAACTCGTTCTCTCGGCGGGTGACGCGGTACGAGGCCATGGCGGCCGCACGGGGATGGGCGAGGTATCCGGCACGCACCCGCATCGCCATCTCGCGCAGCGAGGCCACCCAGTCGGGGCCGGGCACGAACCCGGCCATGGCGTCCCCGATGATCCGGTCGGCGATGGCCAGCAGCAGGTCGTCGGTGTTGCGGAAGTAGCGGTAGAGCGCGCTCGGGTCGCACCCCAGGGCCGCGCCGAGCCTGCGCACGCTGAGCGCCTCGGGACCGTGCTCGCCGATCAGCCGCAGCGCGGTCTCCGTGATCAACTCCTTGGACAGCAGGACCCCCGAAGCGGTGGGGCGTCGGCGTCGGCGCTGCTGAGGGGCGCGGGTGGGCATGTCGACGGATCCTTTCGCGCGCTGTGCAGACCCGGCGACGGCCCTCGGCGGGACGACCGCACCTGGTGCTGCTGTCGAGGAACCTCTGCATGCTCAGTGAACGGCTCCCTCCGTCCTTATGTCAACAGCATTGACGCAAAGTGTGCGGCCGTTGTTCCATCCTTCGCATCCCCACACGGCTCTTCCTCCCTGTCCCTCTCCCTCCCCGCGAGGAGCCCCGATGTCTCCGCTCACTCCCGACCGGACCACCGCCCCGGACCGACCGCCCACCGAGCTCCGCCGCACTCTCGGCGTCGTCGACGGTGTCGCCATCGCCGCCTCCAGCACGGCCGCCACCACCAGCATCGCCATCGGCATGGGCACCATCGGCACGATCGTGGGCCTTCAGGCCCCGGCCCTCCTGCTGCTGGCGTTCCTGCCGATTCTCGGGATCGCCACGGCCTTCGCCCGTCTCAACCGCTCGGAACCCAACTGCGGCAACGGCTACACCTGGGTCGGCAAGTCGCTCGGCCCCTGGCCCGGCTTCCTGGCCGGCTGGGTCACCCTCGTCGGCTCGATCATCTTCCTCGCCTACACCAGCGCGGTCACCGGCTCCGTCGTCCTGATCTTCGCCAACAAGGCCGGCCTGGACTCCCTCGCCGGGATCGCCCTCGACCCGACGTCCACCGCAGCGAGCACGGTCGTCGGCCTGGTGGTCCTCGCCGCGGTCACCGTCCTCGCGGTCACCGGGGTGCGCAGCGCCACCCGGCTCCAGTTCGGCCTGCTGATCTTCGAGTACGCCGTCCTGCTGGTCTTCTGCACCTGGGCCCTGACTACGGGTCAGCAGGAGTTCTCACTGGCGTGGTTCAACCCCTTCGAGATCTCCAGCGGTACGGCCTTCGCACAGGGCATGGTCCTCGCGGTGTTCTTCTTCTGGGGCTGGGACGCGGCGTTCAGCGTCACCGAGGAGACCAGAAGCCCTGGCGATTCGGCCCGCGGCGGCTTCATCGCTCTGTTCGCCATGCTGGGGCTGTTCATCTTCGCCTCGGTCGCCTTCCAGCGGGAGATGAGCCTGCCCGAACTCATCGAGAACGGCCCGCAGGCCCTGCCGTACCTGGGCGCCAAGCTGGCTGCCGAACCCTGGGCCAGCCTCCCGCTCCTCGCCCTGATGTTCTCGGCTGTCGCCTCCGTCCAGTCCGCCGTCATCCCCACCGCCCGCGGACTGCTCGCCATGGGCCGCGACCGCAGCATGGGCCCGGTGTGGACCCGTATCCACCCCAAGTACGGCACCCCCGCCGCCGGAACGATCGTCGTCATGTCGATCGCCGCCGCCATCGCCCTGCTCGCGATGGCCATCCCCAAGCTCAGCGACATGCTGCTGGCCGCCGTCAACGCCATCGGCCTCGTCGTCGCCCTCTACTACGGCCTCACCGCGCTCGCCTGCGCCGTCCGATTCCGGGCCGCACGACACGACGGCCCGCGGGAGGCACTGCTCGCCGTCGGCGTACCGGCCGCCTCCGGGCTGGTCCTGCTCGGCCTCGGCGGTTACCTCGCCTACTCGTACGCGACCATGACCGACCACATCGAACTCAGCCCCGACAACGGCTGGTTCATGCTCACCCTGCCCGCCACCATCGTGCTCAGCGGGCTCGTCATGGCGGCCGTCGCCAAGTACGCCCGCCGCTCGCCGTACTTCACCACCGGGCGCGGCACCGACGCCGACGCCCTCGCCCTTCCGATGGACCGCACGGCCGTCTGAACCCGCCTCTCCACTGGAGCGTTGAACCCATGTCCCACCCCCAGGCCGCCGACCTCGTCCTCACCGGCGGACCCGTCCACACCGTCGACGCCGCGCGCAGCCGGGCCACCGCCGTGGCCGTGCGCGGCGGACGGATCGTCGCCGTCGGCCACGACGAGGTCCACGAACTGATCGGCACCGGCACCGAGGTCGTCGACCTCGCCGGACGGCTGCTGCTGCCCGGCTTCCAGGACGCCCACGTCCACCCTCAGGGTGCGGGCACCGAACTGGGCCTGTGCCACCTGAACGACACCGTCGACCCGAAGGAGTACCTGCGGCGCGTGAAGGCATTCGCCGACGACCACCCCGACGCCGAATGGATCACCGGCGGTGGCTGGTCGATGGAGGCCTTTCCCGGCGGCATGCCCACCGCCGCCCTGCTCGACGCGGTCGTTCCCGACCGGCCCGTGTTCCTGCCCAACCGTGACCACCACGGCGCCTGGGTCAACTCCCGTGCCCTGGAACGCGCCGGCATCGACGCCCGCACCGCCGACCCTGCCGACGGCCGCATCGAACGCGACGCCGACGGCAACCCCACCGGCATGCTCCAGGAAGGCGCGGCCCACCTCGTGTCCCGCCTCATGCCCGACCGTACGCCCGAGGAGCAACTCGCCGCGCTGCTGCGGGCCCAGTCGGTGCTGCACTCGTACGGGGTCACCGCCTGGCAGGACGCCATCGTGGGCGCGTACGCCAACATGACCGATCCGACGCCCGCCTATCACGCGGCCGTCGACCGCGGCCTGCTCACCGCCCGGGTCGTCGGCGCGCTGTGGTGGGACCGCGGTCGTGGCGCCGAGCAGGTCCCCGAACTCGTCGCGCGCAGGGAGGAGTTGAGCCGCGGCCGGTTCCGGGCCACCAGCGTGAAGGTCATGCAGGACGGCATCGCCGAGAACCACACCGCCGCCCTGCTGGGCCCGTATCTCACCGGCTGCGGCTGTGTCTCCGACAACTCCGGCATCAGCTTCGTCGAGCCGGACGAGTTGAAGAAGTACGTCACCGAACTCGACGCGCTCGGCTTCCAGGTCCACTTCCACGCCCTCGGCGACCGTGCGGTGCGCGAGGCGCTCGACGCCGTGGAGGCGGCCCGCGCGGCCAACGGGTGGCGCGACACCCGCCACCACCTCGCCCACCTCCAGGTCGTGCACCCCGAGGATGTACCGCGCTTCCGGGCGCTGGGTGCGACCGCCAACCTGCAGACGCTGTGGGCCGCCCACGAACCGCAGATGGACGAGCTCACCATCCCGTTCCTCGGCCCCGAACGGGCCGCGTGGCAGTACCCGTTCGGCGACCTCCTGCGTAGCGGCGCCACCCTCGCCGCCGGCAGCGACTGGCCGGTGAGCAGCCCCGATCCGTTGGCGGCCATCCACGTCGCCGTCAACCGGATCGCCCCCGACGCGCCCGAGGGCACCCCGGCCTTCCTCCCGGACCAGAAACTCGACCTCGGCACCGCCGTCGCCGCCTACACAGCGGGCAGCGCGCACGCCAACCACCTCGACGACATCACCGGCAGCATCACCGTCGGCAAACTCGCCGACCTCGTCGTCCTGGACCGTGACCCCTTCACCGGGCCACCCGAGGAGATCTCCGCCACCCGTGTCTTGCAGACTTTCGTCGAGGGCCGCCGCGTGTATGCGGCCACTGACGCATGACGCCTGCCAACTACGGTGGCCGTGTCCGGCCGTCCGGCGAGCAGCTTGCTGCGGGCGGTCGCGTACGACTCGCCGGTCTTGGCCATGCGAGCGCGCACGAGGCTACTGGCACGCCCATGAGGGGACCAGCTCGCCTACTTGACCAGTCCCCGGTCACCGACTCCGTCGGACGCCTGCCACTCGGAGGCCAACAGGCCGAACAGCAGGTCGTCCGTCCACTCACCCTTGATCCACGTGGCCTGCCGAAGATGGCCCTCCTGGACGAAGCCGAGCCGCCGCAGGAGCCGGGCCGACCCTTCGTTGCGCGCGTCGCACTCGGCGGAGACCCGGTGCAGACCGCGGCGCCCGAAGAGGTCGTCGAGGACCGCTCGTACGGCCTCCGCGGCATAGCCATGCCCCTGCCGCTCACCGGCCAGCGTGAAACCGAGTTCGGCCTGCATCCGGTTCTCGTGCAGACAGACCCCGACGTCCCCCACCAGACAGCGGTCGGCCTTGAGCTCGATCGCGTACTGGAACCAGCCCGGTTCCTCCAAAGACCCTGCGGCGTATCCCCGCACCGTCCGCACCGCCGAGTCGAGCGGCACGGGCGCCGTCCAGCTCTGGTAGCGGGCCACCAGCGGATCCGACCGGTACGCGGCCAGCGGCGCCGCGTCCTCGGCGCGGAAGCGGCGCAGTACGAGCCTGGGAGTCTCGAGCAACATCGCCCGATCGTCCCACGCTCGCCGCGCGCTCAGGTCTTCGGAGCCCGGAACGTCAACAGAGGGCGTCGGCAGACGAGTTGGTGCGTCAGGACACGTACGACGCGTTCTGGGCCGTGGTCACCACGGTCTGGCCGTCGGCCTGGCTGAGCAGCCCTGCCGACACCCACGAGTTCACCGTGCTCTGCACCCGTGTGACCAGGGCGCCCTTGTTGCTGAACGGGGCGCCGGCCCAGATCTCGTCCAGGAGCGTGGTGCCGTCGGCCTTGGCCGGGTTGGTGACGCCGGAGTCCCTGGTGCCGAAGACGACCTTGGGCTCGGACCGCCGGAAGTAGGCGTGCGTGGGGTCCTCGGTCCCTTCGAAGAACGGGGCGAACTCGGTACCGTTCAGCGTGTAGTGGAGCGGCTTGCCGGACACGGGGGTGAGGGTCGGCAGCAGATCGCCGGAGAGGGCCGCGTTGCGGTAGAGCCCGAACTGCAGGTAGCCCGTGCTGCTGTTGCGGGCGACCAGGTTGACCGGACCGTAGAACAGGGTCTGCAGTCCCGAGTCGTCGAGAGCCTTCTCGACCCGCACCCGGAACGGGATGGTGACGCGCACGACGTCACCGCTGCGCCAGGTCCGCGAGACGGCGAAGTAGCTCCCGGCGGCCGGAGTGCCGCTCACCGCACTGCCGTTGACCGTCACCTGGAAGCCGCTCTTCGCCCAGGAGGGCACGCGCAGCCGCAGCTCGAAGGCCGCACTGCCGCCGCCGATGGTGAGGGTGGAGCCCTGCTCCCTCGGGTAGTCCGTGGTCTGCGTGACGGTGACGCCCTTCTCCGACCAGGTCAGGGTGGTCGGGCTGTACAGGTTGACGTACAGCGCGCTCCCGTCGGCCTTCTTGAAGTAGACCGAGTCCTGGTACTTGGTGGCGCTCTCCATGCCCGTGCCCTCACAGCAGGTGGTGCCCTGCTTGGGGGTGAAGTCCCGGACATGACCGGGCGTCAGGCCGATGAAGTAGGTGACGAGGGGCTTCTCCGCGTCGGCCTTGTCCTGCTTCGAGCCGAGGACCTGGTTGTAGAGGGCCCGCTCGTAGTAGTCCATGTACTTCGGGTCCTGCTCGTGGAAGAACAGCATCCGGCTGAGCTTGAGAAGGTTGTACGCGCAGCAGGACTC
Organism: Streptomyces albicerus; assembly: GCF_008905045.1. Taxonomy (GTDB): domain Bacteria; phylum Actinomycetota; class Actinomycetes; order Streptomycetales; family Streptomycetaceae; genus Streptomyces; species Streptomyces albicerus. Next base: position 235,312 of record NZ_VWMY01000004.1, on the reverse strand, counting down.
GGCGCTGGTGTCGCTGATCGTTCCGGCGATGACCCCACGGGCCTTCCAGAACTCGGCCGTGCTCGTACCGCCGATGCCGAACATCCGGTGGGGGATGACCATGCCCCAGAAGTTCTTCGCGGCGGTGAGGTACCGGGTCTCGCCCGTCGCGTCGTACAGCCGGATCAGTCCGGTGAAGATCGGGATGTGCTGGTTGGCGTGCAGCCCGTCGAGCGTGTCGGTGTTGGCGGCGCAGGCGTCGATGAGCTTGTCGAGGTCGAACAGCTTGGCCAGCGCGAGGTGGTCGGCCTTGCCGGTGATCGAGTACAGGTCGACGATCGTCTCGACGATGCCGCCGAACTCACCGCTGGAGAAGATGCCCCACATCCGCTGCAGGGTGGCTTCGGGCAGCTTGGACAGCCGGGAGTACATCCAGTCGCACATACCGGACGCGAGGTCGAGCGCCCGGGCGTCGTCCGTGGCGAGGTACGCGTCCAGCAGACCCTTGAGGATCTTGTGCGCGGTGTAGTAGGGCGCCCAGACCTTGGTGTAGTCCGGGCTGGTCCTCGACTCCAGGTCGATGAACTGCGTCTCCGGGTAGGCGGCGAGGAACCCGGCGTGGCTCGGCCCGCCCCAGGTGCGGCGCAGGGTGGCGGTCAGCCCGCGGCCGGAGGCGTCGGCGAAGGTGCCGCCGGTGGTGGTGGCGAAGTAGTACGACGCGAGGTTGCCGAGTCCGGCGGAGGAGTTCTTGGCCTCGTTGGTCTGCAGCGAGGTGATCTCGGCCGCGGTCAGGGCCCGTGACCAGACGTTGAACTCGTCGAAGGCGCCCGCGAACACCGGGTCGCCGGAGAAGTTCGAGCGGCCCAGCCAGTTGTTCGTCAGGGCGCCCAGGACGGACGGGTTGAGCGTCATCGCGGTGTTCTGCGCGACGGCGGTGCCGTTGACGTAGAGGGTGCCGGTGCTGCCGGAGATGGTCACCGCCAGATGGCTCCACTGGTTCAGCGGCAGCGCGGCGGTGCCGTTGAGGCCCTGCTCGCCGCCCGGCCCGTTGGTGGTGATGGCGAACCGCGGCACTCCGTTCGCGTTGCGGGTGACCAGGTACATGTACCGGGTGGCGTTGTTGCCGAAGTCGAAGACACGCTGCCAGTTGGCGTTGTGGGTGGGCTTCACCCAGACCGACAGGGTGATCGCCGCGGCACCGCCGAGCACGGCGGCCGGGAGATCGACGTACTGGTACGAGCCCCGGACGTTCTCGTGGGCGGCGCCCCACTTCCCGGTGACGGCGAGCATGCGCGGGTCGCTGCGCAGGGCGGCGCGCACCTCGGTCAGCGCGCCGACCATGGTCCGGATCTTGTCGACGTACGCCTGGTCGCCGGTGCTCGCGTAGGCCTGCGACAGCATGGTCAGGAAGTGGCCGGTGTAGTGGCCGCGGAGGTTGCCGTTGGCCTCGCCGTCCAGGCCCTCCCAGCCGCCGGGGGCGACCGCGCCGCCCGTGGAGAGGCCGGCGTTGGCGCGGAAGACCTGCAGCAGCCGGTTCACGTCGTAGCCGCGCCCGTGGTCGAGCATCAGCTGGCGCTTGGCGGCGAAGACGCCCTGACCGACCTTGACGTCCTTGAGCTCGAACGGCCGGAGCGTCCAGGCGGACGGCGCGGGGAGCGCGGCGGCCGAGGCCGAGCCGCTTGCGGCGTACGACAGCACCGGGGTCGCCGTGGCGAGCATTGCGGCCTGGAGCAGGCTTCGTCTGGAGAGGGCGGGGGCCATGCGTTCCTCGTCTCTGCGCGGGGGTCGGGGGTCGGGCGTTCGGGTGGGCGGAGGTCGCAGATTGTTCGAAATACCGTACGGCGTGCGGAAGTTCGACCAAAACATAGGTTTAGGTAGCGATCACGTCAACGCTTCCGGCGCGTTCAACTCCGGTTAATTTCGCGCGGCGGCGGCCCGTGGTGTGCGTCAACTCCTGGGTGGTGTGCGACCGGCGGAAATCAGGTGGTGACGATCCGTTGACTTCCGTATGGCCGGGGCCCTAGCTTCGGCGTCCCATCGGTTCGACGACTCGTGCAGTGTTCGATATGTCGGCCACCCTTGTGTGCTGGGCTGTCGTGCCCCCGGAAGGAACCCCCCATGCCCCTCCAGCAGTTCGTCCCGCGTGCAAGACGCCTGTGCAGAACGGTCGTGGTTCGTGCCGCCGTTCTCGCCCTGGCCGCCGGTGCCCTGGTCGGCCTCCAGCAGCAGGGGCCCGCCGAGCTGGACCGGGCGCAGCCGGTCGCGGTGACGTCGAATCAGATCCCGGTTCCGACGGCGCCGATGGGCTGGGCCTCCTGGAACACCTTCGCCGCCAAGATCGACTACAACGTCATCAAGGCGCAGGTCGACGCGTTCGTCGCGGCGGGCCTGCCGGAGGCCGGGTACAAGTACATCAACATCGACGAGGGCTGGTGGCAGGGCACCCGCGACAGCGCGGGCAACATCACGATCGACGAGTCCGAGTGGCCCGGCGGCATGACCGCGATCGCCGACTACATCCACAGCAAGGGCCTCAAGGCCGGCATCTACACCGACGCGGGCAAGGACGGCTGCGGCTACTACTTCCCGACGGGCCGCCCGGCGGCACCCGGCAGCGGCAGTGAGGGCCACTACGAGCAGGACATGCTCCAGTTCTCCAAGTGGGGCTTCGACTACGTCAAGGTCGACTGGTGCGGCGGCGACGTCGAAGGACTCGACGCGAAGTCCACGTACCAGGCCATCAGCGACGCGGCCGCGAAGGCGACGGCCACGACGGGACGGCCGCTGACCCTCTCGATCTGCAACTGGGGCAAGCAGAACCCGTGGAACTGGGGCGCCGGCATGGCCGCCCTGTGGCGCACCAACACCGACATCATCTTCCACGGCAACTCGCCGTCGTGGGACAGCATGCTGACCAACTTCGACACCAATGTGCACCCCACGGCCCAGCACACCGGCTACTACAACGACCCGGACATGCTCATGGTCGGCATGGACGGCTTCACCGCCGCCCAGAACCGCAGCCACATGAACCTGTGGGCCATCTCCGGGGCCCCACTGCTCGCCGGCAACAACCTGGCGACGATGAGCACCGAGGCCGCGAACATCCTGAAGAACCCGGAGGTCATCGCGGTCGACCAGGACCCGCGCGGCCTCCAGGGCGTCAAGGTCTCCGAGGACACCGCGGGCCTGCAGGTGTACGGCAAGGTCCTCTCCGGCACCGGCAAGCGGGCCGTCGTCCTGCTCAACCGCACCAACAGTGCGCAGAACATGACCGTCCGCTGGTCCGACCTGGGCCTGACCAACGCCTCCGCGACCGTCCGCAACCTCTGGACGCGGGCGAACGTCGGCAGCTTCGGCACCGGCTACACCGTCAACGTCCCCGCCAAGGACTCGGTGATGCTCACGGTCACCGGCGGCACCGAGGCGGCGAGCACCACGTACGAGGCGGAGGCCGCCGCCAACACCAAGGGCGGCGCCGCGGCCAACGCCACCTGCGCCAACTGCTCCGGCGGCACCAAGGTGGGCGGCGTCGGCAACGGCTCCGCCAACACCCTGCGGTTCAACGGCGTCTCGGCGGCCGACACGGGCACCAAGGTCGTCGACATCGCCTACACCAACGGCGACAGCGCGGCCCGCACCGCCGTCCTCCAGGTCATCGGGCAGCCGGCCACCACGGTCTCCTTCCCGCCGACCGGCTCCTGGTCCACGCCGGGCACCGTCTCCGTCGAGGTCTCCCTGGCCAAGGGCTCGGCCAACACCCTGACGTTCTCCAACGCCTCGGCCTGGGCGCCCGACCTGGACGCCATCGAGGTGCGCCCGCTGCCCGGCACCAACGGCACGCAGTTCGCGGGCCAGCAGTCCAACCGCTGCCTCGACATCGACAACAACACCATCACCAACGGGACCCAGGCCCAGCTGTGGGACTGCTCCGGCGGCATCAACCAGTCCTGGACCTACACCGCGCGCAAGGAACTCGTGGTCTACGGCAACAAGTGCCTCGACGCCTACCAGGCGGGAACCACCAACGGCACGAGGGTCGTCATCTGGGACTGCAACGGCGGCAACAACCAGAAGTGGAACGTGAACGCCGACGGCACCGTCACCAACGTCAACGCGGGCCTCTGCCTGGACGCCTACAACGGGGCGACCGCCAACGGCACGAAGGCCGTCCTGTGGACGTGTAACGGGGGCGCGAATCAGAAGTGGACTCGGCAGTAGTGCGGTAGCGCTCCGCTGGGCGCGGTGAACAATCCGCAGGCCGGTGGGGGCTGGTCGCGCCCACGCGGCGGAGCCGCATATGTCACAGCCCCGCGCCCCTTACGGGGCGCGGGGAACTGTCCTTAGCGGGTGACGTTCGTCGTGAGCAGGCGCAGCAACTGCTTGGCCACGGCGTTCTGTTCGGGCGTCAGGCCCATGGCGTCGCCGATGGCGAGGGGGACGGTGCCCGCCCGTTCCCGGAGGCGGGCTCCGGCGTCGGTGAGCCGCAGGGCGACGGAACGCTCGTCCTCCGCCCGCCGTTCGCGCCGCAGCAGGCCGTTCGACTCCAGGCGCTTGAGGAGCGGGGAGAGGGTGCTGGACTCCAGCTGTAGAGCGTTTCCCAGGTCCCGTACGGAGATCGAGTCCTGCTCCCACAGCACGAGCATGACCAGGTACTGGGGGTAGGTCAGCCCTAGCTCGTCCAGCAGGGGCCGGTAGCGCGCGGTGACCGCCCGTGAGGCCGCGTAGAGGGCGAAGCAGAGCTGGTCGTCCAGGAGCAGGGAACCCTCCTGGGGCGGTTCGGCTCCGGCTGTGCTCACGGCGCGCCTCCCTGTTTCGGTGCCTGCTCCTGTGCGCTGCACGACGATCACCACCCTATCGTTCGAGTCTCCTCGATTCTATCGACCCCTAATGAGTTGTGCACGACTAAGTCGCACGCTACTCTCATGGTGTGCCGCCGCTCCACGGCGAAGACCGCTGCCGGAGCCTGCCCGGGGCACCAGATCCGAGGAGATCGTCATGACCGACACGACCGGACCCCGTCCAGTCCTCGAGCCCGCCGCCGCGTCCTTCGCCGAGGCGACCGCGAACCCGCCGTACCTGTTCGACCTCGGCCCGGCCGAGGGCCGCAAGGTCGTCGACGACGTGCAGTCCGGTGACATCGCCAAGCCCGACGTGGACGAGGAGTGGGTCACCGTGCCCGGCGGCCCCACCGGACAGGTCCGGGCCCGTATCGTCCGCCCGGCGAACGCCTCCGGTGTGCTCCCGGTGATCATCTACATCCACGGCGCCGGCTGGGTCTTCGGCAACGCCCACACCCACGACCGCCTCGTGCGGGAACTGGCCGTCGGTGCCGGCGCAGCGGTCGTCTTCCCCGAGTACGACCTTTCACCCGAGGGCCGCTATCCGGTGGCGATCGAGCAGAACTACACCGTCGCCCGGTGGGTCGTCACCGACGGCGCCGACTACTACCTGGACGCCTCCCGCATCGCGGTGGCAGGTGACTCCGTGGGCGGCAACATGAGCGCCGCCCTGACTCTGATGGCCAAGGAGCGCGGCGACGTCCCCCTCGTCCAGCAGGTTCTCTTCTACCCGGTCACCGACGCCGCGTTCGACACCGGCTCCTACCACGAGTTTGCCGAGGGGTACTTCCTACGCCGCGACGCCATGCAGTGGTTCTGGGACCAGTACACGACCGACGAGAAGCAGCGCGCCGAGATCACCGCGTCCCCGCTGCGCGCCACCACCGAGCAGCTCGCCGGTCTGCCGCCGGCCCTGGTCATCACCGGCGAGGCCGACGTGCTGCGCGACGAGGGCGAGGCCTACGCGAACAAGCTGCGCGAGGCCGGCGTCCCGGTCACCGCCGCCCGCTACCAGGGCATCATCCACGACTTCGTGATGCTCAACGCCCTGCGCGAGACCCACGCCGCCGAAGCCGCCATCAGCCAGGCGATCACCGTGCTGAGGAGTGCCCTCGCGACCGGCTGAGGTCCTGGACGGAGTGCGGCCCCGTCGTATCCACGACGGGGCCGCCGCCGTACGTCACTCCTCCAGCCGCAGCAACGGAACTCCGTGCGGCGTGAAGCCGAAGACCTGTCCGTACAGGGAGAGTTCGGCCTCCAGGGCGGCGACCATCGTCTCGCGGCGTCGGAAGCCGTGGCCCTCGCCCTCGAAGAGGCAGTGGGCGTGCGGGATCGAGCGGCCGGCCATCCCCTTCAGGAATTCCTCGCTCTGGTCGGGTGGGCAGATGACGTCGTCGGTCCCCTGCAGCAGCAGGAAGGGCACCTTGATCCTCTCCGGGTGGGCGGCCGGCGAGCGGTCCCGGTAGCGCTCGGGCACCTGGGCGTACGGACCGACAAGGGACTCCAGATAGTGCGACTCGAAGTCATGGGTCTGCCGCGACGCGAGGAGGGACAGATCCAGCACCGGGTAGAGGAGCGTCGCGCAGGCGTACACGTCGGTCGTGGCCAGTGACTCGGCGGCGGTGAAGCCGCCGGCGCTGCCGCCCCGGATGGCGATGCGGCCCGCGGAGGTCAGGCCTTCGTCGATCAGCGCGCGGGCCACCGCGGCACAGTCCTCCACGTCCACGACACCCCACTCCTCGCGCAGCCGCTCGTGGTAGGCGCGGCCGTAGCCGGGAGTTCCGCCGTAGTTGACGTCCGCCACGCCGATACCGCGTGAAGTGAAGTACGCGATCTCCAGGTTGAGCGCGAGCGGCGCGCGGAGCCCTGGGCCGCCGTGCGCCCAGATCACGTACGGCGGCAGCTCCCCGTCCGGGCCGGCGGCGACGGGATTGCGCGGCGCGTACAGGTGGGCATGCACCTCCCGCCCGGCGGGACCCTTGAACGCCCGGACCACCGGCTCCGGGAAGTAGTCCGGATCTGTCCGAGCGCGGCGCCCCTGACCGACGGCCCGGGCCGTCATGGTGGCGGTGTCCACCTCGACGACCTCGTAGGACGTGCGCGGGCCGGCCGCGACACCGAAGATCCGCGTACCCGAGACAGCCAGGTGGGGCAGCCACTCGGACCGGTCACCGGGAACGTCGGCGAGCTCGCCGCGCCCGGGGTCGAGTACGCCCAGGCGCTGCGCCCCCACGCCGTGCAGCACCGCGACCCGTCCGTCCGGCAGGGGTGCGAACCATCGCAGCCCCAGGCGCTGGGCGCCGGCGAACTCCTCCTCGGCAGGATGCAGGGCCTGCGCGGCACCGGTCTCCGGGTCCACGCGGTACAGATTCCACCAGCCGGTCCGCTCGCAGGCGACCAGCAGACTGCCGTCGGCGGCCCACTCCGCCTGGGCCACCGGATCGCCCGGTCCGCCGAGGAGGGTACGGACCCGGTGCAGCGAGCCGTCCTCGCCGACGTCGGCGATCCGCAGGGCGGCGGCGTCCCACGGCATGTGCGGGTGGTCCCACACCGACCAGACGGCCCGGCTGCCGTCGGGGGAGAAGCGCGCACCGGAGAGGAAACGGTGCCGGTCGTCGGTCAGTTCACGTACGGCCGACCGGTCCTCAGCCGCGCTCCCGTCCAGCGGGACCGCGGCGATCACCCGTCGTACGTCGCCCGGTCCGTCCCCCGTGAACTCCTCGAGCACACACCGCACTTCGGCACGGCCGAGGTCGATCTCGGGCTCGGCCCAGCGCAGCCCACCGCCCACCGGCGAAACCGGCGTCAGCGGCTGGGGGACGGCTCCGGGGAGGTCGGCCCGGTACGCGTACAGCCGCTGGTCGGCGAAGTTCACGAACACCGCGAGCGCACCCTGGCCGTCGACATCCGCCGCCCAGGCGCGACCGCCGTACTCGATCACCCTCCCCCGCACGTTCCAGGGGGCGGGCAGCAGCATGTCGACCGCCCCGCCCGAGCGCCCGCGCATGAGGGCCAGCCGCCCGTCCTCCTCGGGACGCGGCTCCACCCACCACACCTCGTCACCGCACACGCCGACATACGACGGCGCGGCGATCTGGCCCGCCGTCATGCCGGCGGCCGCCAACTCCGCCGTGACCGGGGAAACCCATGAGCCATGGGGCGCGGTGCTGGTCACTGCTTCACTCCCTCGTCCGGACCTCAGATCCACGTGTCCAGCCACATCCTGTCGCGCCAACTGCCATACGGGATCGTCATGCCCGTGTAGATCGGGAAGAAGTAGATGAAGTTCCAGACGATGAGCAGGACCAGGACGCCCGCGGCCACCGCTCCGCGTGCCCGGCGTTTCTCACTCGACCTCGGCGGCCCCAGCATCGCGCCCACCAGCATCGCGACGGCCAGGCACAGATACGGCACGAAGGCGACCGTGTAGAAGGAGAAGACCGTACGATCCTGGTACTGGAACCACGGCAGGTATCCCGCGCCCACCGCACACAGGACGGCTCCCGCGCGCCAGTCGCGGCGCATCGCCCAGCGGTAGAGCAGATAGAGGAGCGCGAAGCACGCCGACCACCACAGCAGCGGTGTGCCCAGCGCGAGGATCGCCTGGGAGCAGCCGGAGGCGGTGCGGCAGCCCTCCTGGGCGGTATCCGTCTCGTAGGAGTACGCCACCGGTCGCCCGAGGACCAGCCAGCTCCACGGGTTGGACTCGTAGCGGTGAGGAGAGTGCAGCCCGACGTTGAACTCGTAGACGCCGTACTCGTAGTGCCACAGGCTGCGAAGGGATGCCGGGATCCAGGACCACAGGCCGCCGCGGTCGTCCGCCCAGTGCCGGCCGTAGCCCTTGTCGGTCAGGAACCAGCCGGTCCAGGTCGCCAGATAGGTCACCGCGGCCACTGGCAGGAGGGACAGTACCGACCAGCCGAGGTCCTTGCGCAGCACCGCCCGGTAGGGGTGGCGGGCCCCCGCGACGCGGCGGGCGCCGACGTCCCACAGCACGGTCAGGATGACGAAGAAGGCCATGAAGTACAGGCCGTTCCATTTGCTGGCGGCCGCCAGGCCGAGGAAGGCGCCGGCCGTGATCCGCCAGGGCCGCAGGCCCGTCCCCATACGGTCGCCGGTGTGCCGGTCGGGGCCCGCCAGGCCGGCCGCGTCCACCGGCAGGGCGGCCGCGAGCCGGGCCCGCGCCCGGTCCCGGTCGAGGAGCAGGCAGCCGAACGCCGCCAGGACGAAGAACATGACGACGAGGTCGAGCAGCGCGGTGCGGCTCATCACGTAGTGCAGGCCGTCCACCGCCAGCAGCAGCCCGGCCAGGCAGCCCAGCGCCGTCGACCGGAACAGGCGGCGCCCTATTCGGCACAGCATCAGCACCGACAGCGTGCCGAGCACCGCGGTCATGAAGCGCCAGCCGAACGGGTTGAGGCCGAACATCCACTCACCGAGGGCGATCACCCACTTGCCCATCGGCGGGTGCGCGACAAAGGCCCCGGTGTCGGAGAGCGGGATGACCTGCGGATCCGCCAGGACCTGCGGGTCGGCGATCTTACGGTCCGGCCAGGTCCCCTCGTAACCGAACCGCAGCACGGACCAGGCGTCCTTGGCGTAGTACGTCTCGTCGAACACGACGCTCCGCGGGCTGCCGAGGTGCCAGAAGCGGATCGTGCCGGCCAGTGCGGCGACGAGAATCGGGCCGAGCCACCCCATCGCCTTCGCGATCCGAGACGCCAGTTCCGGGCCGAGGCCGAGGGCCTCTCCGACGCGGGTGCCGGGTTCCGGGAAGGGCGGGACCAGAAGGTCGCGGGTATCGGTCCTCGGGCGTCCCGCATACCCGAACCGGCGCAGCCGCTCCGCCCAGGGACTGGACTCTGCCTCGGTGTGGGCGTCGGCGCCGACGCCCACCTGCGCCGCGGTGTCACTCGTCACCGGGTCATCGTAGGGAACGGATGTTCAAGCCATTGCCCCGCGGTGCGCGCTGATCAGGATGTGCGGTGCGCCGCACGGTGTTCCGTGGCCCAGTAGAGGAGGGCCAGCACGGGGAACGCGGTGCCGAGGAGAGCCACCCCGGTCCAGCCGCCGGCGTGGAACGCGACCGAGCCGAGCTGCGAACCGAGGGCGCCGCCGACGAAGAAGATGGCGATGAAGGCGCTGTTCAGCCGTGCTCGCGCGCTCGGATCGAGCTGGTAGATGGTGTGCTGACCGAGGATCAGCGTGGTCTGCACGGCCATGTCGAGCAGTACGGCGGCCAGGGCCAGCAGCACGATGTGGCGCTGACCGAGTCCCGCACCCGCGAAGGCGACGGCCGCGGCGACGAGCGCGGCGCCGGTCATGGGACGCACCAGCTTGCGGTCGGCCCAACGGCCCGCGAAGGGCGCCACGGCCGCTCCGGCCGCGCCGACGAGGGCGAAGACACCGACACCGACGGGGGAGTAGTGGAAGCGGGGGCCGGTGAGGACGTACGAGACGGTGGTCCAGAACGCGCTGAACGCGCCGAACATCGCCGCCTGGTAGAGCCCGCGGCGCAGCAACGCCGGGTGGACGCGCACCAGTTGGACCGTGGAGCGCAGCACCTGGCTGTACGGGAGGGCGGTGGTGGCGGCCTGCCGCGGCAGGGCCAGGTGCAGGGCGACGGCCAGCAGCGCCATCAGCACGGCGGAGCCGAGGTAGACGACCCGCCAGCCGGCCACGTCGGAGACCAGGCTGCTGAGGGTGCGGGACAGCAGGATGCCGGTGAGCAGACCGCTCATCACCCGGCCGACGATCCGGCCGCGGGCGTGGTCCGGGGCGAGGCTCGCGGCGAAGGGGACGAGGATCTGGGCGACGACCGAGGTGCCGCCGCTGATCAGGGAGGCGATCAGCAGCATGGGGAAGCTCGTCGCGAGTCCGGCGGCGACGAGGGCGAGGGTGGTGACCGCCAGCAGCACGCTGATCAGCCGGCGCTTCTCCAGCCGGTCGCCGAGCGGGACCAGGAGGAGCATGCCCAGGACGTACCCGACCTGGGTGAGCGTGATCAGCCCACCGGCCGCCGCCTCGCTGACGTGGAAGACGTCGCGCAGCGAGGACAGCAGGGGCTGGGCGTAGTAGAGGTTGGCGACCGTCATGCCGGAGGCGGCGGCCAGGAGCACGACGAGCCACCCCGGCACGCCGAGCGTGGTCGTGCTGGTGGACCGGCCCGAGGCCTGGACGTCACGCGAGGTCTTGAGGACATTCATGCTTCCCTCAGCGCCCGGCGCGCTTCGGTGCTTCCCTCGCTGTGGCGATGGTTCGAGATGTTGGTCATCTCTGAAGGAGATGGCTCGGGGGAGCTGTGCGCGGTCCGGGTCCTGTCAGGTCATGTGGTGCAGCAGCGCGGCGACCGCGGGAGGCGCCTCGCCGCGGGGCCGTACCACCATGACCTTCCAGTTCGGCGCGTGGCGGTCGAAGCGGTGGGTGGTCAGGTCGGGGAACCGGTCGGCGATCGAGGTGGGCATCACGCAGACGCCCAGGTCGTTGCGGACGAGTTCGGAGGCCGCGACGATGTCGTTGACCTCGAAGGTCGGCTCGCGATCGACGGAGGCCGCCCGGAACGCCTTGTCCACGGCGAGCCGGATCGCCCAGCCCGGCGTGAAGTCCACCAGCGGCAAGCGGGCGACGTCGGCGAGCGAGACCTTCCCGTCCGTCACGGGCACCGTCCGCTCCGGAGCGCTCACCAGCACCATCTCCTCGCGGGACAGCAGCCGGGTGACCAGTCCCCGCTGCTGCTGGCGGTCGAGGGCGACCACGGCCAGATCCACTGTGCCCTCGCGCAGCGCCTGACGGATGTCGACCACGGCCGCCTGTCGCAGCCGTACCACCACGCCCGGATGCTCGGCCCGCAGGGCGGCCAGCGGACGGTGCAGGTCGGCCCAGACCCCCTGCATCGTGCCGACCGTGATCCGCCCCCGCAGTTGTCCCTGTACGACGTCGACGGCCGCCCGGGCCTGTTCCGCGGCGCGTAACGCCACGCGCGCGGCCGGTACGAACGCCTCGCCTGCCGGGGTCAGGGAGACCCGGTGCGTGGTGCGGTCGAACAGCGGGGTGCCCAGCTCGCGTTCGAGCGCGCGCACCGTGCTCGACACGGCGGACTGGACGACGTGCAACCGCTGCGCCGCCGCGGTGAAGCCGCCCTCCTCGGCCACCGCGATGACGACCTCCATCTGCCGCAGATCCACTTGCCTCTCCCGGGGCGCGGTCCATCTCCTTGAGAGATGGGTCTCTTCGCTGGCCATCACACCATGAGGCTTCCCTCGAAAGGGAGGCCGAGGGAAGAACGGCCACTGGCGCGCCTCTGCGCCCGCCGTACGGAACGGCGGGCGCAAAGGCGCGTGACAGGGGCGAGTGCCCGACGCCTACTGCTGGTCGGTCACGTCGGTGACCTTCCACAGCTGGTTGGAGCCGGAGTTGGGCGTCCACAGCGTGACAGCGGCTCCGTCCTGCGTGGCCTGGCCGCCGACCTCGAGGAGCCGTCCGGTGGCCGCGTTGACCAGGGTCCAGTTTCCGTTGCCGGTCGTCGACATGATCCACTGGGCGGCCTTGTCACGGGGACTGGTGTCGGCCTCAAGGACCGGGGCGCCGTCGCGGACGGCCAGGCGCTTGCCCTCCACCGGGTTGGTGAACACGTACCGCTGCCGGTTGCCGGTGTCACCGGAGATCTGCCGCAGCTTCCACTGCTGGCCCGCCGAGTCGGCCGCCGCGGTCTTGATGACCAGGCTCGTGCCGTTGTCGGCGACGGTGAGCGCCTTGCCGCTCTGGACGCCGGTCAGCTCGTAGGAGTGGCCCTTCCGCAGCTCGGCGGCGTCCTTCGCGACACCCGAGACGCCCTTGACGACGAAGGAGGTCACCGACTGCGCGGGCACCGTGAAGGTGGCCTTCCGGTCACTGACCCTGACGGCCTTGTGGCGCTCGAGCTTGCCGTCGGCGCTGGTCACGACGGGCGTGACCGTGGCGCTGCGGCTGACGTGGCCGAACTTCGACAGATCGACCGTCACCGTACGGGCGTCCGCGGTGCTGTTGACGTGGACGACGGTCGCCCCGTTGCCCTTCCTGGAGACTGCGGCAGCGCTGGAAGTGTCGTCCGTCTTGATCAGCCGGTCACCGGGCTTGATGTAGTGCGTGAAGTTGCGGGCCGTGTCGAACTTCGTGTTCGTGTAGATCGGGCAGGACTCGAGGGTGTCCTTCGACGTGCAGCTGAACGGGAGCTGGATGCTGCCCCAGTTGCCGCCCTTGGCGGACTCCCCGCCCGGCTTCATGTTGTCGTAGTCCTCGACGGGCTGCCAGAACACCCAGGCCTTGGGCTCCAGTTCACGCAGGTCGTCGACGATGCGCTGGGCGAGGCCCAGGCCCGGCCGCATGTCCGTGAAGCTCTGGCCGTCGCCCCAGTCGCCCTCGACCTCGCTCTGCCACAGCGGCTTGTCGGCCGCCTTGGCCAGGTCGCGCACGGTGGTGCGCTGGCCGGTGCCATAGGTGTGGACGTTCATCTGGTCGACGAGGTCCCGCACTTCCTGCGGGTAGGTGTTCCAGTTCTGCGAGAAGATGGACGGGTTGGTCTCGTCCATCGCGGAGATGTCCGCCTTGGTCTTCGCCTTCTTCAGCGCGGGGGCCAGGGCCTTGAGCACCTTCTGCTGGAGCTCGGGGCCGATGTGCGCCCCTTCCTGACGGCCGCCGACGGGCTCACCGTCGGCGCCCAGGCGGGTGCTCCAGTAGTCGGTGTTGGGCTCGTTGAAGGGGTCGACGGTGTCGACCTTGATGCCCTCGGCCTTCTCCAGCCGCTTGGTCGCGCCCGCCATGTAGGCGGCGAAGTCGTCGACGGACTCGGTCTTGAGCTGGTCGTCGGTGGCCTTGAACCCGCCGGAGACATAGCCGCTCTTCGTCATGAACCACGGCGGGGAGTTGCTGAAGGTCTCCCAGTGGTCGATGTCGTCCTTGATGCGGTCGACCCACCAGCGCTGGGTGGCGTCCGCGTCCTTGTTCCAGTCGGCCGGGTCGTCGGCACTCCACCAGTCGGTGTCCTCGCGCGTGGTGCCTGCCGGGGCCTTCCACCAGCCCTCGACGGCACCGCCGGCGCGCAGGTAGTCCTTGACGTCCGGGGCGTTGCCGCCGCCGATGTTGTAACGGGCGATGTTCAGCGCCAGGCCGTCGTCGCCGAACAGGAGCTTGGCGAGCTTCTCACGTATCGGCTTGGGGTAGTCGCCGGTGGCGTTCGCGAACCAGACCAGGCTGGTGCCCCAGCCCTCGAACTTCTCATGCTTGTACGAGGGGTCGGGCCGGACGGTGACGGAGGGGGTGTCCGCCGCCGAGACCTGCGCGGTGGACGACGGGGCGGAGACCAGGGCGGCCCCGGTGGCCAGTGCGGTGAGGCCGGCGGCTCCGAGGAGCCGTCTGTTGCGGGTGCGGCGTGCCATCTGTGCTCCCAACTGCGGTGGTGGTAGCTGCGGTTGACCTCCCGCCCGTCGGGCAGGAGGGATGGCCCTCGAACGAGTGCGGTGCCGTTCGAGGAGTCGGCGGTAGAGCGTGGCGCGAGGGGTCAGGTAGCGGGCTGGCGCAGTACGGCGACGTCCCTGGGCCCCAGGACGAGACCGCCTTCGGCGTCGGCGGTGCCGAGCAGGACCTCTCCCGCGAGGCCGGTCAGCGGCACGGTCTCGTCGGTCCGGTTGACCAGGAACAGGAAGCGGCCGCCGGGTCCGCGGCGGACGGTCTGCTCGACCGATCCCCGTGCGCCGTCGGGCAGTTCGCTGTGGACGCCGGCCGGGCCGAGCAGCCGCGGCAGCAGACCGGCCAGCCCGTCGGCGCCCAGCCGGGTGGAGACGTACGCGGCCGAACCCCCGCCCACCGCGCGCCGCGTGACGGCCGGGAGACCGGCGTACGCCCCGGTGCGGTAGCCGGCCAGGACCTCCACCGTGGGGTCGGTGACGGTGATCCGGTCGGTCCACAGGGTGCCCGTACCGCCGCCGTCCAGGTCGACGGAGTCACCGTCGAGCAGCGGACCGAACTCCTCGATACGGATGCCGAGGAGATCGCGCAGGGCCCCGGGGTGGCCGCCGAGCCAGACGTGGTCGTTCTCGTCGACGACACCGGAGAAGTACGTGGTGACCAGGTGCCCTCCGCTCTCGACGTACCGGGTGAGCTCCTTGGCCAGCGGCGCGGGGATCACATGCAGCACGGGCGCGATCAGCACGTCGTACCGGTCGAGGTCGGCCGTGGTGGTGACGACGTCGGCCCGGACGCCGAGGGAGAGGAGCGCGGAGTACCAGTCCAGCGCTTCCTGGCGGTAGTCGAGCAGGGCGGTCGGGTGGGAGTCCTGCTCGCTCGCCCACCACGACTCCCAGTCGTAGACGATGCCCACCCGGGCCGGCTCGCGCTCGGAGCCCGCGACCGGCGCCAGCGCCTGAAGGGACCGGCCGAGGCCGGCGACCGCGCGGAAGACCTCGCTGTCGGCACCGGCGTGCGGCACCATCGCGGAGTGGTACTTCTCGGCGCCGGCCGCCGACTGGCGCCACTGGAAGAAGCACACGGCGTCGGCGCCGTGGGCGACATGCAGCAGTGAGTCGCGGGCCAGGTCGCCCGGCCGCTTGGCCACGTTGACGGGCTGCCAGTTGACGGCGCTGGTGGAGTGCTCCATCAGGAACCACGGGCGGCCGTCGGCGATACCGCTGGTGAGGTTGGCGGAGAAGGACAGCTCGTCCCGGTCCTGCGGGCCCGGGTGGACGTAGTGGTCGTTGGAGACGAAGTCGATCTCGCCCGCCCAGTCGGGGTAGTTCATGCCCTTGGTGCCGCCCATCACCATGAAGTTGGTGGTGACCGGCACGTCCGGCGTGACCTCACGCAGGACGTCCCGCTCCGCGCGCAGGTACTCCTTCAGCGCGTCCGAGGAGAAGCGCTTGAAGTCCAGCTGCTGCGTCGGGTTCGGGTGGGAGGCGGTCAGCCGGGGCGGCAGGATCTGCTCCCAGTCGCTGTAGCGCTGGGACCAGAACGCCGTGCCCCAGGCGTGGTTGAGGGCGTCGAGCGTGGTGTAGCGGTCGCGCAGCCAGTCGCGGAAGGCGCGGGCCGCGTCGTCGGAGAAGTCGTAGATGTTGTGGCAGCCCAGCTCGTTGGAGACGTGCCAGGCCACCAGCGCGGGATGGTCCGCGTACCGCTCGGCCATCGTCCGCACCAGACGCAGTGCGTGGGTGCGGAAGACGGGTGAGGTGGGCCGCCAGTGCTGCCGCGCCCCCGGCCACACCGTCTCACCGGAGGCGGTCACCGGAAGGATCTCCGGATGTGCCGTGGTGAGCCAGGGCGGCGGGGACGCGGTGGCGGTGGCCAGGTCGACCCCGATGCCGCCCGCGTGCAGCAGGTCCATGACCTCGTCGAGCCAGCCGAAGTCCCACTCGTCCTGGGCCGGCTGGATGCGGGCCCAGGAGAAGATCCCCACGGAGACCAGGTTGACGCCGGCCTCACGCATCAGCCGTACGTCCTCCTCCCACACCTCACGAGGCCACTGCTCGGGGTTGTAGTCGGCGCCGTAAGCGAGGCGTGGGGTGGAGTCACCGTCCGGCCCGTTCAGCTGGGACAGGAGGGTGGAGATCATCGTGGTCCTTCCGGAGTGGTGCGCGGGGGCGGCGGCGGTGTGTGCGTCGATTACTCGACGGTGAAGCCCTGTTCCTTGCCGTACTTGATGGAGGCGTCCTGCCAGGACTTCAGGCCGGCGGAGAGCTTGGTGTTCGAGATGTACGCCTTGCCCACGGTGTCGTTGAAGATCGAGTTGGCGTACTGCTGGAAGGGCAGGTACGACCAGTCGGAGGCGACGTTGGCCGCGGACTCGGCGAAGATCTCGTTGGCCTTCTGGCCGCCGAAGTACTCGAACTCCTTGTTCAGGAACGCGTTGTCCTGGAGCTCCGCGGTGGTCGCCGGGAAGGCGCCCTCCTTGATGCGGGTCGCGACGCCGTCACCGGAGTTCGCGTACTCGACGAAGGCGTAGGCGAGTTCCTTGTTCTTGCCCAGCGCGGGCAGGGTCAGCGCGCTGCCGCCGTTCTCCGTGCTCGCCTTGTCGCCCTTGGTCCAGGCCGGCATCGGGGCCGCTCGCCAGTCACCGGAGGCGTTCTTCACGCCGGTCTCGAAGTTGGCCGGCATCCAGGCACCGCTGGGCAGCGTGGCGAGGGTGCCGTCGCCCAGGCCCTTGTACCAGTCGTCGGTCCAGCCGTTGATGGGGGCGACGAGCTTCTCGTCGATGAGCTTCTGCCAGGTGTCGGTGTACTTCTTGGCGTTCGCGTCAGCGAAGTCGATCTTCACCTTGGTGCCGTCGACCTTGTAGGGACGCGAACCGGCCTGCCACAGCAGGCTGGTGGTGAGACCCGCGTCGCCGGCGTCGGCGGCGATGAAGACCTTGGGGTCGGCCTTGTGCAGCTTGCGGGCCGCGTCGACGTACTCGTCCCAGGTGGTCGGGACCGCGACCTTGTACTTGTCGAAGACCTTCTTGTTGTAGAACAGCGCCATGGGGCCGGAGTCCATCGGCAGGCCGTAGACCGCCTTGTCCTCGCTCACGGCGTTCCACGGGCCCGGGGTGTACTTGGCCTTGAGCTTGTCCGCGCCGAAGGGGGCCACGTCGCTGAGGCCCTTGGTGAGGGCGTACTGGCTCATCGCGAAGTACTCGACCTGCGCGACGTCGGGGACGCCCTTCTCGGCCGAGATGGCGTTCGACAGCGCGGTGTAGTGCTTGTCACCGGACCGCTCGCCGACGAGGTTGATCTTGACCTTGGGGTACTTCTTCTGGAAGTCCGCGGCGACGGTCTTCAGGGTGGGCTCCCAGGCCCAGACCGTGACCGAGCCGCCCTTCTCCAGGGCCGCCTGGATGTCTCCGGCGGAGACATCCTTCTGGCCGGAACTGTCGTCGTCGGAGCCGCCGCAGGCGGTCGCCCCCATGGCGAGGGCGGAGAGGAGAGCGATGCCGCGCAGCAGGCGGCTTGTGGTTCTGCGCATGGAGGTGCTTCCACTTCTTCGTGGGTGGGACAGGGTGAGGGTGAAACGTGTGGGGCCGAGGGGGGTGGTGGCCTGAGGGCGGGTCATTCCTTGACGCTTCCGGCGGCGAGCCCGGACTGCCAGAACCTCTGGAGCAGCAGGAACGCGGCGATCAGCGGGATGATGGTGAGGAGCGAGCCGGTGATCACCAGGTTGAAGATCACGTCGCCGCCGATCGTCTGGGCCTGGTTGTTCCAGGCGTCCAGGCCCAGGGTCAGGGGGTACCAGTCCGGGTCCTTGAGCATGATCAGCGGCAGGAAGTAGTTGTTCCAGGTCGCGACCGTGGTGAACAGCAGCACGGTCACGGTGCCCGGGGCGAGCAGCGGCAGGGCGACCTGGAAGAAGGTGCGTATCTCGCCCGCTCCGTCGATACGGGCGGCCTCCATCAGCTCGGTGGGGATGGCCTCGGTGGCGAAGACCCACATCAGATACAGGCCGAAGGGCGACACGAGCGAGGGGATGATCACCGCCCACGGGGTGTCGGTCAGTCCCATCTTGCTGAACATCAGGAAGGTGGGCACCGCCAAGGCGGTGCCGGGGACGGCCACGGCACCGATGACCACGGCGAAGACGGCGCGCTTGCCGGGGAAGGTGAACTTCGCCAGCGCGTAGCCGCCGAGGATCGCGAGGAGGGTGGCGCCGCCGGCGCCGAGCACGACGTACAGCAGAGTGTTCAGCAGCCAGCGGACGAAGATGCCGTCGTTGTACGAGAACGTCTCGCTGATGTTGTCCCAGAGGGCGAAGTCGCTGCTGAACCACAGTCCGGACGAGTTGGCCAGCCCTTCCTGGGACTTGGTGGCGCTGATGACCAGCCACAACAAGGGCACGACGGTGTAGACCAGGATCAGCCCGGTGAGCACGGTCAGCAGCACGCTGCGCTTGGGGCGCCCGGGAACATGCGTCTTGCGGGGCGTGCGCAGTCGGGGCGCGCCCTTGGAACCGCCGGTGGCCTGAGCGGATGCGGACTGGGAGGCGGTGGTGACGGGACTGCTCGTGCTGCTCATCGGGTCACGCTCCCTTGCGCATGCCGCGGAGCTGCACGACATAGGCGATGACCATGGTGATCAGCCCCATGATGATGGCGACCGCCGCGGAGTAGTTGTGCTGCTGGCCGTTGAAGGACAGCGAGTACGTGTAGAAGTTCGGGGTGAAGTCGGTCGTGATGGCGTTGCGCGCCAGCGGCCGCAGGATGGCCGGCTCGTTGAAGAGCTGGAAGCTGCCGATGATCGAGAAGATCGTCGCGATGACGAGGGCGCCGCGGATGGCGGGGAGCTTGATGGCGGTGATGACGCGGAACTGCCCGGCGCCGTCGATCTCCGCGGCCTCGTAGAGCGAGTTCGGGATGACCCGCAGCGCGGAGTAGAAGATCAGCATGTTGTAGCCGATGAACTCCCAGGTGACGATGTTGCCGATCGACGCCAGGACCAGGTCGGACGAGAGCGGGTCGGGCAGGGTGACATCGAAGGCCGAGTTGATGTCACCCACCAGTCCGTACTTCGTGCCGTACATGAAGCCCCACATCAGGGTGGCCACCACGGCGGGCACGGCGTACGGCAGGAAGATCGCGATGCGGAAGAAGTCCTTGCCGTACAGGCGTCCGCTGTCCAGCGCGAGGGCGATCAGCAGGGCGATGCCGAGCATGATCGGCACCTGGATGGCCAGGAAGAGCGAGACCCGTGCGAGCGAGTCCCAGAACCGTTCGTCCTTGAGCGCCTGTGTGTAGTTGTCCAGCCCGACGAACGTGGTGCCGCCGATCAGCTGGTCCCGGAACAGGCTGAGGTAGATCGAGTACACGATCGGGGCCAGGAAGACAAGGGCGAACACGGCCACGAAGGGACCGATGAACCCCCACCCCGTCCAGGAGCGCCGGTCCCGTTTCGGTGGCCGGGCCGGGCGCCCTTCCACGGCCGCGGGGGCTTGTAGCGTCGTCATGTCGTTCCTCGCTCGTCCATCTCGGAACCGGTGTCACACGAATGTGAGACCGCGCGACCGGCGAATGTGTGACACACCCCGGTCGCCGATGTTTGCGTAAACATCACCGCCCCGGAGCGAGCCGTGGGCTGTTATGTTTACGTAAACATCTGATGGCGGCATGTCTACACTGCCCCGGTTACGGTGGTCAAGGGTCGCTTGGGGCAAACTGCGATTCAGGTAGCGAGGGAGACGGGTGGACACAACGGACAGCACCTCGGCCAGCAGGCCGCAGGCGCCGGAACGTACCAGGAAACGGGCCTCCCGCCGCGCGCAGAGCGCGTCCATGGCGGACGTGGCCCGACTCGCGGGCGTCTCCTCGCAGACCGTCTCGCGTGTCTCCAACGGTTACGCGGGCGTGAACGAAGAGACCCGGCAGCAGGTGCTGACGGCCATGCAGCAGTTGGGCTACCGGCCCAACAGTGCCGCCCGGGCCCTCAAACGCGGTGAGTTCCGCACCATCGGCGTCATCACCTTCGGTCTCTCCACCACGGGCAACGTCCGCACGCTGGAGGCGATCGCCACCTCCGCGGCGCACGAGGGCTACGCCGTCACGCTGCTGCCCGTCGCCGTCCCCACGCAGGACGAGGTGCGCGGTGCCTTCTCCCGGCTGGGGGAGCTGGCCGTCGACGCCGTCATCGTCATCCTGGAGGTCCATCTGCTCGACGCGGTGAACCTCTCCCTGCCGCCCCACATCCAGGTCGTCGTGGCCGATTCGGACGCCGGCGACCGCTACACCGTGGTCGACTCCGACCAGGCTGGCGGCAGCCGCGCCGCCGTGCGCTATCTGCTCGACCTCGGACACCGCACGGTCTGGCACCTGGCCGGTCCCGAGGAGTCCTTCGCGGCGCAGCGGCGCGCCGACGCCTGGCGCGCCGAACTCACCGAGGCGGGCCGCAGCACGCCGCCGCTGGTACGCGGCGACTGGTCGGCGGAGTCCGGCTACCGGGCCGGCCTGGAAATCGCCGAACAGCGGGACTGCACGGCGGTGTTCGTGGCCAACGACCAGATGGCGCTGGGCCTGCTGCGGGCGCTGCACGAGCGCGGCCGGTACGTGCCCGAAGACGTCAGTGTCGTCGGCTTCGACGACATCCCCGAGGCCGGATCCTTCCTGCCTCCCCTGACCACCGTCCACCAGGACTTCGCCGAGGTGGGACGACGCTGCGTCGAGGGCGTGCTGCGGCAGATGCGCCAGGACGCGTCGGAGCACGGGACCACGCTCGTGCCGACACGGCTGGTGGTGCGCGACAGCACGGCGGCGCCGCGGTCGCGCTGAGCGCTCCGCCGGAAGTGCGGTGCTTCGTCCCCGGGTCCGTCGTGGCTGGTGGCTCCCCCCACTCTCGGCTTCGCTCGAGCGGGGGCCCCATCGCGGCGGAGCCGCACATGTCACAGCCCCGCGCCCCTTCGGGTCGCTGCCGAACCGCACCGGCCTTCGCAGGACCCGCTCGGGGCATCCGGGCCCCGCGGGGCTGTGGGGTGGCCGTCGGTGCCCGGTGGCCGGGGGAGGTTTCCGGCAGCGGCTCACCGACCGCGTGTCGCGCAGCCGTGCGATCCGAGCGCGGGCTTTGTGGCACCCGCCGTGCGATCCGACCGGGCGCTTTGTGCCGCCCGGGCACGCGGCCTGCCCGCGAGCGAGTGCTTCCGGCGTGCGCCGCCACGGCAGGCACCGCGAGCGGGCGGGACGTCGTCGGCTCGGATCAGCCGTCCACCTGCTCCATGGCCTCCACGACCGCGTCCCAGAGCCGGGACCTGGCCTCCAGTGCGAGGGCCGCGGTCTCCGTGGCCTCTTGCCAGCGTGTGTCGTCGTCGCGGCAGAGGTCGGCCACCATGGCCATGGCCATGGGCGTGTGCTCCTCGCCGTCCACCTCGATGTGGCGGGCCAGGTAGTCGCAGAACATCGGGAACCGGTCGGCGCCCTCCTTCTTGATGACCTGGTCGAACATGTCCGGGATGAGGTCTTCCCGGGAGAAGGCGAAGGCCGCCGCCCGGCAGTGGAGCGGCTTGTCGTTGATGATCCCGAACGTGGTGGTGACGAACTCGGCCGCCGGACCGGGCACTTGGGCGACACGCAGCGCCGCCGGCACGCCATGGCCCTCGGTGAGCAGCGCCAGGAAAGTGTCCAGCCGTGAGGTGTCCGCCCCCGCCTCCGCCATGCCGGCCCGGTAGAGCTCGAAGTGGCTGGTGAAGCCGCCGTCCAGTTCGTCGCTCTCCTCCACCAGCACGATGTCGTTGATCAGCCGCCGGCTCACCTGCGAGCCACGGGGCACCCAGGGGACGTCCACACACGTCAGGTCGCGCTGGAGGGACTTCAGCAGCGACATGAAGTCCCATACGGCGAAGACATGGTGTTCCATGAACGTCGCCATGTGTTCCCGGGTGTTTATCCGCTGGTAAATCGGATGGGCGGTGACTTCTTTTCGGGCCGGTTCCATCTCGGCGCGCGCCCGGTCGATTCCCTCGTGGGTCATGCTCCAGTCGTACCTGGACATGGATCTCCTTCTTGCTCTTTCAGATCCGGCTGATCGTCCGGCTGATCGGACTCTTCACGTCGCCGGCGAACGGTGCCCCCGAGGCCGATGGTGCCGCTTTTTTCGAGGGCCCGGCAAGCGATTCCAGGAATTCGAGGACGTTACCCGAAGTACTGTGTGACAAAAGATGTCAAGGCGGGCAGAAGGGTGACAAAGAGCCGCTTTCCCGGCTGCACGCAAAAACTCCGTTGAGAGTTGAACAGCAGGCCTTCTCTTTCCGTATTCAGAGGCGTGACCAGGAATCCCGTTACCGTCACCGTCGCGTATCGAGTGGTACCGGGCCGCGAGGCCGAGTTCCACTCCTGGGGGTGGGGTGTGCTGCGTGCTACCGCGCAGCAGCCGGGCTTTCTCGGCGGTGGCGTGCTCGTCGACGGAGAGGCGGAGTGGCATGTGGTCTACCGCTTCAACAGCGAAGGCTCCGCCCTGGCCTGGGACGGCTCGGAGGAGCGGGCCGAGTGGCAGGCCCGTGGGGAGATGCTCGCCCGGGAGACGGGCCGACGGAGTGTGCAGGGTTCCCGGACCTGGTTCGATTCCCAGACCGAAACCGCGTCCGCGACCGCGGCGGCACCGCGTCCGCCACCGAAGTGGAAGTTATGGTTCGTGAATATGAGCGCGGTCTTCCCTCCGGTGCTCGTATTCAATTTGGCGATACTTCCTTATCTCGGCAGCCTCAACCCTCTCATCCGCACTCTGCTGCTGTGTCTGGCCGTTACGGCCATCGTCACATGGATCCTCATGCCGCGACTTCAGCGTTTCTTCAAGAAATGGCTGTACCCGCCGCTGCAGGCAATTCGCGGACGGCACAAACGACGGGCTGCGCAAGGCTGAGAACGACCAGAACAAGGGGGGTGGGCGGGTGAAGACCCTGCTCATCGACAATTATGACTCGTACACATACAACTTGTTTCAGCTGATTGCCGAGGTCAACGGCGTGGAGCCGCTGGTGATCCTCAACGACGCCTCGGCCGACGCCCTTCCGGATCTCCGGGAATTCGGCAATGTGGTGGTGTCGCCGGGGCCCGGGCACCCCGCCCGGGCGCGCGACTTCGGCATCAGCGCCACCGTGCTCGCCGACGCCGCCATCCCTGTCCTCGGCGTCTGCCTCGGACATCAGGGCATCGCGGCGGGCGAGCAGGCCCGGGTGACGGCCGCACCCCAGCCCCGGCACGGGCACCTCTCCAGAATCCGGCACAACGGCGAGGACCTGTTCCGCGGACTGCCCCAGGACTTCACCGCCGTCCGCTACCACTCGCTGTCCGTACGGGAACCGCTGCCGGCGAGCCTCAAGGGCACCGCCTGGGCCGAGGACGGCGTACTGATGGGGCTGCGGCACCGCACCCGGCCACTGTGGGGCGTGCAGTTCCACCCGGAGTCCGTCCTCACCGAATTCGGCCACCAGCTGTTCCTGAACTTCCGGAGCCTCACCGCGGCCCGGCCCCGCACGGTCCGTCTGACCAAGTCCCGTCCGCGGAAGCCCCGTACCGAGAACAGCGCCTCGGCGTTCGTGCCTCGCCCACGGCGCCCGGTGCCCGTCGGCCACCGGCTGCACACCCGGCGGATCGCGACCGCCGTGGACGCCGAGACGGCCTTCACCCGGATGTGCGCCGCCGCGCCCAGGGCGTTCTGGCTGGACAGCGCCCGGGTCGAGGAGGGGCAGTCCCGCTTCTCGTTCTTCGGCGACGGCACGGGCCCGCTGGCCGAGTTCGTACGCTACGACGTCGAGGCCGGTGTCTGTGAGATCGAGCGGGCCGGGCGGCCCCCGCGCAAGGTCCGCGCGAGTGTCTTCGACTACCTCAAACGGCAGTTGGCGACCCGTCATGTGGACGCCGCCGAGCTGCCCTTCGACTTCACCGGCGGCTATGTGGGCTACTTCGGCTACGAGTTGAAGGCCGACTGCGGCTCGCCGAACCGTCACCGGGCCGACACCCCGGACGCGAGCTGGCTCTTCGCCGACCGGCTGATCGCCGTGGACCACCGCGACGGATTCACCTATGCCGTCTGCCTGGCCGAGGACACCCCGCAGGGCACGCGCGAGGCGGCCGACTGGCTCGACAGCGCGGTGGCGCAGCTGAGCTTCATCTCGTCGGCCTCGCCTGCCACGACCCCGCCCTCTGCCTCCGAGCCCGGCCTCCGTGCCGCCGAACCGTGGCTCACCCGCGACCGTGCGACCTACCTCGCCGACATCGAGGCCTGCCGACGTGAGCTGAACGCCGGGACGAGCTACGAGATCTGCCTGACCAATGCCGCCAAGTTACCCGCGCCAACCGACCCGTTGGCCTACTACCGGGTGCTGCGGCGCATCAACCCGGCTCCCTACGCGGCCTTCCTGAAGTTCGGTGACACGGCGGTGGCCGGCGCGTCCCCCGAGCGGTTCCTGCGCATCACCCGGGACGGCGTCGCCCAGGCCAAGCCCATCAAGGGCACCGCACCCCGCGGCGACCGGCCGGAGGAGGACGCCAGGCTCAGGGACGCGCTCGCCGCGGACGCCAAGACCCGCGCCGAGAACCTGATGATCGTCGACCTGCTCCGCAACGACCTGGGCCGCGTCTGCGAGACCGGAACGGTCAAGGTCCCGCGCCTGATGGCCACCGAGACGTACGCCACCGTGCACCAGCTCGTCTCCACCGTCGAAGGCCGGCTCCGCGAAGGCACCGACGCGGTGGACTGCGTACGCGCCTGCTTCCCCGGCGGCTCGATGACCGGAGCGCCGAAACTGCGCACGATGGAGATCATCGACGCGCTGGAGACGGAGGCCCGCGGCGTGTACTCCGGCGCCGTCGGCTACCTCGGCTGCAGTGGCGGAGCCGATCTCAACATCGTCATCCGCACCGCCGTCTTCACCGACGGCCGGATGCACCTGGGCGCCGGCGGCGCCATCGTCCTCGGCTCCGACGCGGAAGCGGAGTACGACGAGATGCTGCTGAAGACCGCCGCTCAGCTGCGCGCCTACCGCGAGTCCACGGCCGCCGTGCCGGTGCCCGCAGTACAGGAGCCGGTCCGATGACGCCTCCACGTGCCACCCTCAGCCCCACCGGCACGGCCGGTACCACCCACACCGAGGCCGGGAACCTGGCATCCGTGCTCGCCGCCCTGGCCGAGCGGCAGGGCTGGACCGACCGGCCCGCCTTCCACCAGGGCCACCGGGCCTGGACCCACGGCGAGGTGCACGACCTCGCGGCCCGCGCCGCCAGCGTGCTGGCCGACCACGGCGTCTGCCCCGGCGACCGGGTCCTGCTCGCGATGCCCGACTCCCTCGCCTGGGTGACGGCCTTCCTCGCCACCGCCCGGCTCGGAGCGGTCGCGGTACTGGTCAATCCCGAACTGCCCGCGGCCGACCACGAGTTCATGGCCGAGGACGCCGAGGCCGCGCTGTGTGTGACCGGGCCGGGCCTGGAGGACCGGTTCGCCGGGCGGACCCGGCTGGGCGCCGACCAGCTGGTCGCGCTCACCCGCAGCTCGCCGCCGACCACCGGCGCCCACCCTGCCGGGCCGAGCACCCCCCTCTACATCCAGTACACCTCGGGCACGACCGGCACCCCCAAGGGAGTCGTGCACCGCCACGGCGACCCCGCCATGTACCACGAGCTCATCGGCGACCGGCTGCTGCGGATCACCCCGGACGACGTCACTCTCTCGGTGTCGAAGCTGTTCTTCGCCTACGGCTTCGGCAACGCCTTCGTCTTCCCGCTCTTCTCGGGATCCTCCGCCGTACTGGTGGACCGGCGCCCCTCGCCCGCCGCGGTGGACGAACTCGTCGCACGCCACCGGGTGTCCCTGCTCTACTCCGTTCCCTCCGCGTACGCCGCCCTGGTCGCCGACCGCGCCGACGGACACGCCGCCTGCTTCGCATCCGTACGGGCCGCGGTCTCGGCCGGCGAGGGCATGCCCGCCGGACTCGGCGAGCGCGTCTCCGAACTGCTCGGCGCGCCCGTACTGGAACAGATCGGTTCCACCGAGGCCGGGCACGCCTTCTGCGCCAACAGCCTCGACGACAACACCCCGGGCACCGTCGGCCATCCGGTCCCCGGCTTCGAACTGGAACTGCGGGACCGCGCTGGACACCCGGTGCCGGACGGCTCGGAGGGCGAACTCTGGGTCCGGGGCCCGACGTTGACGCCCGGCTATCTGAACCTGCCCGGAGAGACGAAACGCGTCCTCGTCGACGGCTGGCTGGCCACCCGGGACCGCGCGCGGCGCGAACCGGACGGCACCTACCGGCACTTGGGCCGCGCCGACGACATGGAGCTGGTCGGCGGCATCACCGTCTCCCCGCTGGAGGTGGAGGCCGTGCTGCGCAAGCACCCGGCGGTACGCGAAGTCGCCGTCGCGGCCGTCACCGACGAGCGCGGCGCGACCGCTCTGCGGGCCTACGTCGTCATCGGCGTGGCCGCCGAGACCGCCCCGACCTTCGCGGCAACCAGGTCCGGCCTGGAGGCCCAACTCATCGCGCTGGCCCGCGAGCACCTCTCCGCCTTCAAGGCCCCCAAGACCGTCCACGTCGTGCCGTCACTGCCCCGCACCCCGACCGGAAAGCTCCGCCGCCACCTCGTCCGCCAAGGCGCGTGGTGACCGTGGCCGTGACCGCGAACACCGCAGAAAGGAAAGGGCCCATGCGACAACCGCAGCCCCTGCTCTCCGATCGTGGGTTCTATCTGGGCCCGATGTTCCAGCAGGCCGCCGCCCGGCACGGAGCCGTCCCGGTCACCCTGGACCGGCCGCTGGACGTCAACCCCGACCTCGGGCTCGACCTCAGCTATCCGGTCCTTGCCGCCCTGGTCGACGAGTTGTCTGGGCGGCTGTGGGAGGCCGGGGTCCGGCCCTCCGAGCAGGTCGTCGTCCACAAGACGGACAACGTCGACATCGTCCTGCTGACCTGCGCCGTCTCCCGGATCGGCGCGGTCCCGGTGCTCCTCTCCCCGGGCCTCCAGGGCCCCGTCGTCGGTCGGCTCCTGAAGCGGCTGCACGAGCCCTGGCTGATCACCGACCGGGCGAAACTGACGGGACCGCTCCAGGACATCGGGGTCGCCGATCTCGTACGGCAGACGCTCAGCGTCGACGACGCGCCCGGAGCCGTTCCGCTGGACAAGTACGCCGGCGCCCCGTCCCACGGACCCGTGCGGCTCCACCCGCGTGAACCCGCGCTGATCACCCACAGTTCGGGCACGACGGGCGTCCCCAAGCTCGCCGTGCACTGCGCGAACACCATGTGGAACCGGCTCGTCCCGCAGAAGGCCATGGGCTGGCCGACCCGCGGCGAGACAGCGGCGCTGCACATGTCCTTCGTGCACTCACGCTTCTACCATCTGCTCGGCGTCCTGCTGCACTTCGGCAGCCCGCTGCTGTTCATCACCGACCCGGAGCCCGCCGCCGCGGGTCCGCTGCTCGCCCGGCACCGCCCCGGCATCGTCGAGACCCACCCCAACACCTTCGTACTCTGGGAGGAGTTGGCCGACGCCCCCGGCGCACCGCTGGCCCGCGTCCGCTCGTACGGCAGCACCTTCGACGCGATCCACCCGCGCACCGTGCAGCGGCTGCTCGGCGCGTCGAACCGGCGCTCGCCCTGGCTGATGCAGCTGTACGGGCAGAGCGAGACGGGTCCGGTCGCCTTCCAGTGGTACACGCGGCGCAGCGCTGCCCGCGCCGACGGCCGCCGTGTCGGCATCGGCATCCCCGGCTTCACCCGGGTCCGGATCGCCGACAGCGCGGGACGGCGTGTACAGCCCGGGACGCCGGGGCGGATCGAGGCGCGGACCAGGGGCCGGATCCTCACCTACCTGGGCGCCCAGAAGCAGTACGACCGTCAACTGGGCGACGGCTGGTGGCAGATGGGCGACATGGGCTACCGCAACCGGTGGGGAGCCCTCTATCTGATCGACCGTGAGATCGACCAGATCGACTCCGTGCACAGCAATCTGGAGATCGAGGACACGCTGATGTCCCGCCTCGACGAACTGCGCGAGGTCGTCATCGTGCCCGGCGTCGACCGCGAGCCGGTACCGGTGGTGTGCGTCCGAGGGGAACAGCCTCTCGACCTGCGGCGCTGGCGGGAGGCCACCGCCGATCTGCCCGCGATGGCCGACCCTCGGCAGTGGCGCTTCGACGAGCTGCCGATGACCTCCACCTGGAAGGTCAAGCGGGTCGAGATCACCCGCATGCTCAGCGAGAGCGCGGCCGTGACCGCCGAACAGCCCGGCGGCGCCTGACGTGATCCCTGTCATCGTCGTCGGCGCCGGACCCGTGGGCATGGCGGCCGCACTCGGCCTGCGCGCCCACGGACTCCGGGTCACCCTCCTCGAAGCGGACCCGCAAGGACGCACGCGGCCCGGCAGCCGCGCCCTGTTCGTGCACAAGGAAACGCTGCAACTGCTCGAAGAGATGCGCCCGGGACTAGCCGCCCACATCACGGCCTACGGACGAACCTGGCAGACCAAACGCACCCTGTACCGGGGCCGCGAGGTGTACGCCCGGACGTTCCCGCCGCCCTCGTTCCCACCCCCCTTCACCAGTCTGCGTCAGGTGGACACCGAGCGGTTCCTGCTCGCCGCCTGCGGGGCGGCCGGGGTGGAGTTCGCCTGGGACGCACGGGTGACGGGCCTCAAGGTCACTGACGCCGGAGTCGAGCTGAGCAGCGAGGACGGACGCGGTTGGACCGGCACCCATGTCATCGCCGCCGACGGTGCCCGCTCGGCGGTCCGGCGGGAGCTGGACATCCCGATGGAGGGCACCAGCTCGGAGGGATTCCATGTGGTGGTGGACGTGGCCGACATCCCGGGTGCCGACCTGCCGCTGGAGCGGGTCTTCCACTACGAGCATCCGGGCGTCGGCGGCCGCAGCGTCATGCGCGTGCCCTTCACCGGGGGCTTCCAGGTCGACCTGCAGTGCCGGGACGACGACCCGCAGGAGTCCTACGGGACCAAAAAGGCGGTACGCCAATGGCTGCCCGCGGTCGTGGGGGAGGGGTACGCCGATCGGATCCTGTGGGTGTCGACCTACCGCTTCCTCCGCAAGGTCGCGGCGACCTTCACCGACCCCGAGCACCGCGTGCTGCTCGTCGGCGAGGCGGCCCACCTCTTCCCGCCGTTCGGCGCCCGCGGCATGAACAGCGGCATCGCGGACGCGGCGGCGGCCGCGGCCGCCGTGGCCACCGGCACCACCGAGGCGGTCGCGGAGTTCGCAGCGGCCCGGCGCACGGCTGCCCTGTTCAACAGCGCTGCGGCCGGCGAGGCCCTGGACCATCTGCGGCCGCGCCGCCGGAGCGTACGAGCGAAACAGCGCGCGGCGGCAGCCCTCGCACCCGTACTGCCGTGGTGCGGGGCCTGGCTGGAACACGCCCCCTACGGCCCACGGCACGGCTCAACGGCGAGCGCCGGCCGGAAGTACTGACCGGACGTACCGGATGTACCGACCGGAAGTACCGGACGTACTGGATGTACTGACGGGCGTACTGAGAGGAGTGAGTTTCTTTGATGACACAACCGGCAACCGCTGAGGGGCTGTTGGCGTGGATGCCCGGCCGTGGCCTGATCGCCGGCCTGGCGGCCGACACCCAGCTACTGGTCGCCGACTCCTGGCTGGTCCGGGACGGACACGTACGCGGTCTCGACCGGCACCGCGAGCGGTTCCTGCGGGCCTGCGGCGACTGCGGCGGGCCGACCCCCGAGCAACTCGCCGAGTTCTGGCGGGACATGACGGCCGCCCTGCCCCGTACGGGGGCGTGGTTTCCGCGCGTCGAGCTCGTGGCCGGATCCCTTCAGCTGCGGCTGCTGCTTCGGTACGCCCCGCCGCTCGCACCCGAGGTGCGGGTATGGGCGGCGGGCCAGCCCGACCCGCGCACCGTGCCGCGCCGCAAGGGACCCGACCTGGACGTCCTGGCCCGGGTGCGGCAGCGGGCGGCGGGACAGGGCGCGGAGGAGGCGGTGCTGATCGCCCCGTCAGGCCTGGTGCTGGAGGGGGCGACCTCCAGCGTGCTGTGGTGGGAGGACGACGTCCTGTGCCTGCCCTCGCAGCAACTGCCGATCCTGGCCGGCGTCACCACGGGCCTCATCCAGGAGCGGGCCCTGCGCACCGGGATCCGGCTGGCCCACCGTGAGCGAACCCTGGAGCAGCTGGCCGGGCGGGAGGTGTGGCTGGTGAACGCGCTGCACGGAATTCGGCCGGTGGTCGGCTGGGAGGGACGGCCGATGGACGCGGGACCCGCCCTGCGGGCCAAGGAATGGCAGGAATGGCTGGAGGGCATTATGGAGCCCCTGCCAGCGGGCTGATCCTCGGAATGCTTCGGTAAAAGCGCCGGACCGATGGCAAAGACTCGCGCCGGACCGATTGAATTCGGCCCGGCGCGATTCGGCATATCCATATTCGGTAATTCTTCAGGACCGCTTCATCTGGTCATCTGGATCGCTCAGGCCTTCTTCTGGGCCGGCTGATAAGCACCCGGCGCCATACGTGTGGCGATCGCGATGCGGTTGTACGCGTTGATGACGGTGGCCGCCCAGATCAGTGCCGCGATCTGTGCCTCGTCGAAGACCTCCGCGGCCTGAGCGTAGACCGCGTCCGGGACGTGCCCGTCGTGCACCAGCGTCACCGCCTCGGTCAACGCGAGCGCGGCGCGCTCCCGTTCGGTGAAGAAGGGGGTCTCCCGCCAGGCGTTCAGCGCGTACACACGTTGCTCGCTCTCGCCCTGGGCGCGGGCGTCCTTCGTATGCATGTCGATGCAGAACGCGCAGCCGTTGATCTGCGAGGCGCGAATCCGGATCAGCTCCAGCAGCTCCGGCTCGACCTTGGCATCCTGCGCCGCGGAAACGGCGGCACCGTGCAGCGCACCCATGGCTCCGGACACGTCCGGGGTTATTTTCTTGAGGGCCACGCGGGGTGTGGATTCAATGTGGGGCATGGGGCGACTCTATCCGCCCAATGAGGCCCATGAAACGGAAACGGTGTGAATAGTCGTGTGACGATTTGCGGGGCGGCCGCTATCGTGCAGTTATGACCGGATCCGCGGAGCGACCGCTGCTCTTCCTCGATGTCGACGGACCGCTCATACCTTTCGGAGCGGTACCGCAGCAGTACCCGGGCGGGTATCCGGCGCATGGGATGGATCCTGACCCGCTGGTGTCCGGCACGAATCCGCTGCTGGCCAGGATCAACCCCGGGCACGGCCCTCGACTGATGGCTCTGCACTGCGAGCTGGTCTGGGCGACGACGTGGATGGACGAGGCGCACGAAACCATCGCCCCGCGACTCGGTCTGCCCGAGTTGCCCGTCGTGAGCTGGCCCCAAGCCTTCGCCGAGGAGGAAGAACGGGACGCGCGGAACGGACTGCACTGGAAGACCCGCGCCCTGGTCGCCTGGGCGGCCGGCCGCCCGTTCATCTGGGTCGACGA
This sequence comes from Streptomyces albicerus, assembly GCF_008905045.1. Lineage (GTDB taxonomy): Bacteria > Actinomycetota > Actinomycetes > Streptomycetales > Streptomycetaceae > Streptomyces > Streptomyces albicerus. Next base: position 203,608 of record NZ_VWMY01000004.1, on the reverse strand, counting down.
CGAGATCACCGACACCGACCGCGCCTGGGTCTCCGCACACCACCGAGGACAGGCCCTGCTGCACCGCGTCGACCCCCGCCGGGGCCTCACCGACGCGGACTTCGCCGCCCTCGACGCGTGGCTGTCCGGGGAATCCGTGAGCCGCAGCTGATCCTGACGACCGCGCGCGGCCGCTCCCCGGCGGGCGTCACTCCCGTGCTGTCCGAGGAAGCCAGCCGTTCACACGACGGTCGGCCCACTGGACGAGTCCGACCGCGCCGAGCGCCACCAGGACGACGGCGAGGAGTACGGCGAGGACGCTCTCGCTGTCGAAGCGGCCGCCGGCCTGGGTGAGGACGCGGCCGAGGCCGACGACGGCGATGAACATCTCACCGTTGATCATTCCGGTGACCGCGCGGCCGACGCCCAGCCGGATGCCGGCCATGGCCAGCGGCAGGGCGGCGGGGACGACGACCTTCAGCAGGAGTTGCCGCTCGCCCGCCCCGTACAGGCGGGCCATCTCGGTCAGGTGCTCAGGGACAGCCCGTACCGCAGAGGCGGTACTGATCACGATGATGAACAGCGAGTACATCACCACGACGGCCACGATCGAGGCTCTGCCCGGGCCGAAGAGTGAGAAGAAGACCGGCGCGAAGACGAGCGAGGGTGCCGTCAGCAGGGCGTACATGTAGACCCCGAGCGCGGCGTCCACCGGGCGGTAACGCCCCATCAGCACACCGAGCGTCAGCCCCAGGACGAGGGAGATCGAGAACCCGACGAGGAGGTTGGTGAGGCTGGAGGCGAGGCTGCCGAGGATCTGCCCGTCCAGGGTCATCTCCCACAGCCGGGCGACGACGGCGCTCGCGGGCGGCAAGAAGGCGGCGTCGGCGGATCGAGCGACGATCTCCCAGAGGACCGCCCCGGCCAGCAGCCCGATCAGCGGGGGAGGCACCACATCGCGTCGGATCCTCTTCGTGACGGTACGGGCCGCCGGGACCGTGGCGGTCATCCGGCCACCTCCTGGGCGGACCCGGCCACGGCACGGGCCGACGCCCGGTGGTCGGGGTGCATGGCGCGCAGGCTCTTCCAGAGCCGCGAGGTGATCGCGGTGAACTCGGGCGACTGCTCGAGACCCCCGACGTCGGCCGAGCGGGGGCGCGGGATGTCCACGGGGACGATCTCGGCGATCCGTCCGGGACGTGGGCTCATGAGGACCACCCGGTCCCCGAGCAGTACGGCCTCCTCCATGCTGTGCGTGATGAAGACGACCGTCAGCCGGCGGCGTTCCCAGATGGACAGCAGCTCCTCCTGGAGGATCCGCCGGGTCTGCTCGTCGAGTGCGCCGAACGGCTCGTCCATCAGCAGGACGTCCGGCTCGACGGCCAGCGCCCTGGCCAGGCCGACCCGCTGTTGCATGCCGCCGGACAGCTCGCCGGGAAGCCGCGACTCGAAGCCGCCGAGACCCACCAGTTCGATCAACTCACGTGCCTTGGCGTGTCGTTCCGCGCGGCTCTCGCCGCGGAGTTCGAGGCCGAAGGCGACGTTGTCGAGCACGGTGGCCCAGGGCAGCAGCGCGAAGTTCTGGAAGACCATGGCCCGGTCGGGCCCCGGCCGCCGCACCGGATTTCCGTCGACGACGATGTCGCCCTCGTCGAAGCCGATGAGTCCGGCGATGGCCCGCAGCAGGGTGGTCTTGCCGCATCCGCTCGGCCCGAGCACGGTGAGGAACTCGTTGTCCGCGACGGTGAGGTCGACGTCCTTGAGGGCGTGGACCTCGCTGCCCTCGCGTCCGGTGAACTTCTTGGTGACGCCTCGGATCTCAATCACGTGTGCTCCTTGCGGAAGTCCTGGGGGCCGCCCACGGCGTGGCTTTGCGCTCGACCCAGTGGGCGGCGGCGATCAGCGCGAGGGCCTCGGCGAGAATGATGACGATGGTCGCGTACAACTTGGGCGCCTCGAAGAGGCCGCGGTACTCCAGAATGAGACCGCCGAACCCGACCGACACCATGAGCAGTTCCACGATGACCATGCCGGTGACGGCACGGCCGAGCGCGAGCCGGACGCCGGTCATGATGGCGGGCAGGGCACCGGGAATCAGGATGCGCCGCCAGATCTGGGCTTCCGACGCCCCGTAGGTGCGGCTCATCTCGATGAGCGAGGAGTCGATCTGCCGTATTCCGGCGCGGGCGTTGACGATCACCATGACGATCGAGAAGAGCGTCACCAGGATCACTCGCGACAACAGCCCGAACCCGACCGACATGACCAGCAGCGGAATGACAGCGGCCATCGGTGTCACCAGCAGGATGCTGAGGTAGATGTCGGTGTAGCGCTCGACGGTGCGGAAGCGCCCCAGCAGCAGCCCGGCCGGTACGCCCAGCACAACGGCCGCGAGGAAACCGAGGACCAGCGCCTGGTTGCTCAGCCAGAGCGCCTTCCACAACTCGGCCTCGCCGAGCAGCCGGCCGGTCGCCACCGCCGTGTCGGAGAACGGCGGGAGCAGGATGCCGCCCCAGTAGCGCCCGTACACCTCCCAGGCGGCCGCGAACACGGCGAAGGTGAGCAGCTGGTAGAGGAGGGTGCCGTGAACTGCCTTCTGCAGCAGGCTGGTTGCGGGGCGGCGTGTCGTGGCGGAGACACCGGAAGGGGTCATGAGCCTTCTCCCCGTTCCTGCGCGGCCGGTTCCTGCGCGGCCGGTTCCTGCTCGGCCGCCGCGCGGTCGACGAAGCTGAGATCCGCCACGTCCTCGACCGGCATGCGCTTGACGATTCCCGCGTCCGCGAAGAAGTCGACCGTCCGCTGGACGCTCCGCGGAGTCAGCCCCGCGGCATCGAACAGCCCGGCCTCCACGTACCGCCGGCTGGTGACCTTCGCCGTCTCCTCGTCGTAGGCGTCCGGCAGGTACTTCTTCAGCAGGGACACGAGATAGCCGGGGTCCGCGTTGATCTTCCGGTGCTCCTCGACGATCGCGTCGATGAACGCCTGGCTGGGCTTGCGGTGTTCGCCGAGATAGTCCTCGTTCGCGTACACGGTCTGGGGATGCAGCCCGGGAAAGACCTCCTTGAAGTCCGCCAGCCGGTGCAGTCCCTTGCCTCCGCCGGCCCGTTCCAGGGTGACGGCGTCGGTCACTTCGAGGGCGGTCGCGTCGATCTGGCCGGACAGCAGGGCCTGTGCGCGAGCGTCTGAGCCGCCGATGGTCAGGTATTCCGGTTCGGAGCCGTCGCGGCAGTCCTTGCTGACCCACTGGCGGACCATCGCCGTCGCGACGGAGCCCTCGCTGAAGATCCCGAAGGGACGGCCGTTCAACTGGTCGCAGCTGTCACGGTTCTTGGCGCCGTAGACCGCCCATTGGTTGCCGACGGCATCGGCGACGATCCGGATCGGCGCACCCTTGGACATCGCGATCAGCGCCGGGCTCGTCGCCTCCGCCGAGAACTGGTAGTCGCCGCGGACGAGGCCCTCGATGGCGAGTTCCGGCTCGGCGGCCTCCTCCACCTTGACGTCGAATCCCTGCTCACGGACTGCGTCGGCGGCCGCGAGCAGGGGAACCGCTGCGATGTCCGGCTCGATCAGCGCCACGGTGAAGGAGTTGTCGCTGCCGCCACCGGAACATCCGGCCAGCAGCAGGGTGGCGGACACGACGGCGCCAAGCACTCTCCGTCGCTTTGGGCTGAGCAGGGAAGCAGGCGTCCTCACTGAGCGACTCGACAAGGGGTCGCTCCTCTCTGCGAAAAGCCGCCGAGGCCTTGTGTCTTCGCCGGGACGGCGTGCGATACTGGGCATGCAATCGATTGCGCTTACGTATGCACAATCATGTGCGGGCCAGAACGAGCCCGTCAACCCGGCAGCGCAAGGAAAGTTCGCCCGCCGACGACGAGAGAGGCAGCACCCGTGACCGCATCAGGGGGCAGGGCATCCGGCCCTGCACGAGGCGCCAGACGCCGCCCGACCATGGCCGATGTGGCGCGCGAGGCGGGCGTGAACGCCTCGACGGTTTCACGCGCCATGGACGAGCGGCATCCCTTCTCGCGAAGCGCCACGGCCGCCCGGATCAAGGAGGTCGCGCAGCGTATCGGGTACTCGCCCAATCCCGCGGCGGCCAGCCTGCGCCGGCAGAGCACGCGCACCATCGGCGTGGTCGTCTCGAGGCTCTCGGACACGGTGATGGCGATTCTGTACGAGGAGATCGCCGAAGCCTGCCGGGACCACGGGCTGCATGCCCTCGTCGCGATCACCCACGACGAACCGGCTGCCGAAGCCGTTCAGGGAAGGCTGCTGCTGGACCGGATGGTCGACGGGCTGGTGCTCGCCACGGCCCGGCTGGACTCGGAGAGCGACCTCGTGCGCGAACTGGCCGCGCGGGAGATCCCGTACGCCCTCGCGCTGCGGACCGACGGCCGCGGCCCGGCCGCCGTCGGCGACGACAAGCTGGGCGGATATCTGGCCGCTCGTCACCTGATCGACCTGGGACACCGCCGGATCGCCCTGATCGCCGGCCCGCCGTACGCCTCCAACCCCGTTGGCAGGATGGAGGGTTACCGCACTGCCCTGCGGGAGGCGGGGATCACGGTGGACGAACGCCTCGTCCGGCCCTCGGAGTTCTCCATGGAGAGCGGTGAGCGGGTCGCGGCCGAGCTGCTGTCAGGCGTGCCCGCCGATGAACGTCCGACAGCCGTCATGACCGTCAACGACAACACCGCGGTCGGTGTGCTGGCGGCCGCCAGACGAATCGGGATCAGCATTCCCGGCGAGCTCTCGGTCGTCGGCTACAACGACACCCCGCTGGCCGCACGTCTGCCGATTCCGCTGACCAGCGTCCGCGTCCCGCTGCGTGAGATCGGGCGCGGCGCGGTCGACATCCTGCTGCGCGCCATCGAGGGCAGGCCGACCGCCTCCACCGTGTACGCGCCCACCCTCATCCCGCGCGAGTCGTCGACCTCCGTGTCCTGAACACGGAGGCGCCATCCACCACTTGGAGAGGACAAGCGTGCCCCAGATGACCCAGACGATCTCTGAGCTCGAGAAGATCGACGCCTTCTGCCATGTGCTTCCCCGCGACTACGCCGACCGCCTGTTCGCGCTCGACGGCATCCCCGCCGTCGCCAACCTGCGCAAACGGATCATGAACATTCCCGCGCTCGTCGACCTGGACGTGCGGTTCCGGCAGATGGACGAGTTCGCCAGCTACCGCCAGATCATCAACCTGGCCGCACCGCCCGTGGAGGACTTCGGCAGCCCGGCGCTGTCCGCCGAGTACGCCCGTATCGGCAACGACGGCCTGGCCGGCCTCGTCGCCAAGCATCCCGACCGCTTCGTCGGCTTCTGCGCGGCGGTGGCGCTCAACGACGTCGACGCGGCCGTCGCGGAACTCGACCGCGCCGTCGGCGAGTTGGGCGCGATCGGCGTCCAGATCTACACCCACGTCAACGGCCACCCCCTGGACGAGCAGCGCTTCGAACCCTTCTGGGAGCGCGCCGCCGCACTCGACCTCCTCGTCCAGGTCCACCCCTGCCGCAACTCTTCATGGCCGGACTACCCGGCCGAGGAACGCTCCCGGTACGAGATCTGGTGGACCTTCGGCTGGGAGTACGACCTGTCCGCCTTCATGGCCCGCATCGTCTTCGGCGGCGTACTCGAACGCCACCCCGGCCTGAAGCTGCTCATCCACCACGGCGGCAGCATGATCCCGCACTTCTCCGGCCGCGTCGGCCCGGGCTGGGACCAACTCGGCTCCCGCACACCGGACCATCAGCGCGAGGACGTCACCGGCTATCCGCTCACCAAGCGCCCGCTGGACTACTTCAAGATGTTCTACGCCGACACCGCTCTCTTCGGCGCTCCCCACGCACTGCGCTGCGCCCTGGACTTCTTCGGCCCGGACCGTGTGCTGTTCGGCTCGGATTCGCCGTACGACCCCGAGAAGGGTCCCGGGTACATCCGATCGGGGATCACCGACCTGGCCGCCATGGACCTCACCGACGAGGAGCGCGCCGCCGTGTTCTCGGGCAACGTACGGAGACTGACCGGCTTCCGGCCGACCGGCGCGACGGGCCTCCACGCGACGTGGTGATCCCAACGTCGTCCGGTGCGGCGTCACCGTCTGGGGCTCTTCAGCCGCCACGCCACGCCTCGGCTCAGGGGGCGATGCCCACACCGTCGATCCGGCTCCAGGATTTCTCCTGGGCGGCGGTCATGGCCGGCCAACGCAGCCCGCCAGGACGGGGGTTGACCCGTGAAGCGTAGGAACCGGGGGAGAAGGCCGGGTCGTAGAAGCAGCCGCCGCCGTACGTGCGGTCGAACGCCGCGCAGGATGCCGCGACCGACCTCGGCGTCGGCTTCTTCCCGGTGCGAACCCAAGTGGCCAGGGCAGAGATCGAGTTGGCGTACTCGGCATTGCTCAGCCCGCTGTGTTCGCTCTCGCGGGTGAAGGTCTGCACGAGATGCCTGTCCCGGTGGGCGCCCCGGAGGCTGTCGCGGTACGCCGCCTCGTGCTCGACGAACGCCGTCGGATCGTCGATCGCGTGGAGAGTGAGCACGGGGATGGCGACCCTGCCCGTGATGTCGCTGTCGTACGAGAGGTCGCGCACGGCGGTGGCATCGGCGGAGAACCGTTCAACACCCGCGTTGAGCGCCTCGTCGTCATGGGACCCGGAATACCGCACGCCCTGGTTGCTGAACGGATTACGCCCGCCGAGCCGGCCGTGCACGATGTCGCGGAACGTGAACGTAGCGAACCGCAGATGCGACTCCAGTGTTCGCTCCGGTACTCCGGTGACGGCGAGGATGTCGTCCAGATTCCGTTGCTGTGGGGCGGTCCGCTCCTGCGGTGCGGAGGCGAATCCCGTGCATTCCTGCAAGCGGGCGCGCAACCCTGCGGCCGTCATGGTCGAAGTCGCGCGCAGCCCTTCCCACAGCGGGTACTGAGGCTCTGTGGGACGAGGGTGGTTCTGGCAGTAGTACTGGTAGACCACGCGCAGGTCCACCCGGTAGTCGTAGCCGCGCGAGCCGCCGCCGAGGACACCGTTGGTGAGCAGGGCCCCGTCGTACGGACCATGCTTGCGTGCGCCGTACGTCTCCACGACCTTCGCGGCGACGTTGCCGCCCCAGGACTGGCCGTGCACATACGTCCGCTTCGGCGTGCCGAACTCCCCGACGAACAGGCGGCGCAGGTTCTCCGTATCGGCGGCGGCCATCCGGGTCCCGTAACCACCCCGCCGATACGACGAACCGGCCCAGGCATAGCCTTCGTCGACCATCACCGACCAGCGTTCCAGATCGCCGATACTGCGCTCAGGGTCGGAGCCCGCTCCGAGGTCGGGCCCTCCGTGCGCGTGCACGACGAGCGAACCGTTCCACTCCTTCGGGATGGCGATCGCGTAGTAGGCGCCATTGGCATCCTGGCCGGTGTAACAAGTGGCCTTTCCGGTCAGGTTCGTCGGGCATGCGGCGGATACCGGTTCGTCCGCACTCGCGGAGGCGGAGGCGGAGGCGGAAGCCGGTCCGGCGAGCGTGCCGACGAGAATCCCCGCGATGCACGCGGCGGCTGCTTTACGGCGACCCCGGAGAGTCTGAGACCAAGTGCGGAAACCCGATGTGATGGGCCTCGGCCTGTCCATGGGTGTTCTCCTCGTCCTCATCGGCGCACCGTTGCGCGGCGCGGCCGATGCTAAGGAGGGGGCAGGTGAAATCCCATGCCTTGATCATTGCGTTCATATTGTTCGCCCGGTGTGGCCGGCCCTGCAGGGACCGTGCGGCCATGGCTCAGCTCAGGTGTCGGTCGAAGAAGGCCATCGTCCTGTCCATAGAGGCCGGCCACTGAGGAGCGAACGTGTGGCCCTCGCCCTCGTACTTCACGAGTTCGACGTCCTTGCCCGCCTTCTCGAACGCGGCGGCGGTCCGCTCCGACCAGGCGAGAGGGCAGGTGTCGTCGGCGGTGCCGTGATGGATCAGCAGCGGCTCGGTCACCCGGTCCACGTAGGTGAGGGGGGAGGCTTCCCTCCAGAACTTCGGGTTCTCCTCGGGGGTGCCGTGCTCGGTTTCGATCTCGGCGACGATCGGGTCGCCGTTGGGGCGCTGGAACTGGTCGATGTTCTCCTCCGGACGCGAACTCACCGGAGCGAACACCACGGCGGCGTCGACCAGACCGGGCTCCACCACCAGCGTGTTGTACACGACCCCGCCGCCCATCGACCGTCCCAGCAGACCGATCCGGTCGCCGTCGATCTCCGGGCGCCCCGACGAGCGCAGCGCCAGCACGGCGCCGATGGTGTCCGCGGTGTAGCCGAGGCGCAGGTTGACGTCGTTGTCGGGGTCGTCGTCGGAGCCCGCGTGGTTGCGGTAGTCGGTGTGCAGGACCACGTAGCCGTTGCGCGCCAGCAGGTCCTGTTCCCGGGCCAGCCCGCGGCCACTGGTGTAGACGGCCGGGTCGATGTACCCGTGCGCCAACACCAGCGCAGGGAAGGGCCCCTTGCCCCTGGGGACGTTCATGATGCCCGAGATCGTCAGCCCATTGGCCTCGTACGTGACCGCGTACTGGGTGTAGGCGCCGGTCCGGGCCAGCACGGTCCCGAGCCGGAGGTCGGAGCCCCGGTACTCACGCTGGATCAGGCCCGGGATCGACACGGGGTTGGCCGGGGTCGGGGTCGGGGTGGGCGTCGCGCTGGGGGTCTCGCTCGTGGCTCGGGCCGACGTCGGAGGGCCCGTGGGCTCGCTGTCGCCGTCCCCGGTACACCCGACCGCGACCATCAGCACCAGCCCGGCGGCGCCACAGGCCAAGCTCCGAAACCGCATGCGGCCCAGTATCCCGCGATCCCGCGCGGTGGGTGGCCGCCACGGCAATGCTTGTGATGGCTGCATTTGTGCAGTTAGATTTGGCTGCATGAGCGTAGTCACCGTACGGATCCCCGATACCATGGACGATGCGCTGCGCGACGCCGCGGCCGATGCCCCCTCTCTCAACGCCTACATCGTGCAGGCGGTGCGCCGTCAGATGACGCTCGACGCCGCCCGCAAGCTCGCCGCCATGGAGCCTCTCGAGCTCGACGGCGAAGGCGACGCCCTGTGACGATCCGCAAAGGTGACGTGTGGGATGTCGACACGGGCAAGGGCACCCGTACGGTGCTGATCGTCAGCCTCGACGGACTCGCCGACGCGTACGGCGCTGTCGTCGCCCTCGTCCTGCACGCCCCGGCCGTGCACCCCGACACAGCCATGAGCGTGCGACTGTCCGCCCCGGTCGACGCCTCGGTCGTCGCCGTCAATCTCGTCCAGCTCGCCACCTCCCGTTTCGACACCGCCACGCGGCACGGCTCCATCGGGCCGAAGCAGCAGGAACTCGTCGACAACGCACTCCGTGCGGTCCTGGACCTGTAACACAGGTGAATCGACGGCCGGTGGCTCTACGTTGTATCCCACGGCCAACAACGGTTCCCACCAAGGAGGTTGCCGGTGACGCAGGACTCGTCCGCCCGGAACACCGCGGCATCAGCGAAGATCGACTCGAAAGTGCCGCACTCGGCCCGGATCTGGAACTACTGGCTCGGCGGCAAGGACAACTACCCCGTCGACCATCAGGCGGGCGACGCCTTCCGTGAGGTCTTCCCCGGCATCACCGATCTCGCCCGCGACTCGCGGGCCTTCCTCGGCCGCGCCGTGCGCCACCTGGCCGGTGAGGCCGGCATCCGTCAGTTCCTCGACATCGGCACCGGTCTGCCGACGGCGGACAACACCCATGAGACAGCCCAGCGAGTGGCCCCCGAGGCCCGCATCGTCTACGTGGACAACGACCCCCTGGTCCTGGCCCACGCCCGGGTGCTGCTGACCAGCACGTCCGAGGGAGCCACGGACTACATCGACGCCGATCTGCACGACCCCGACGCCGTTCTGCGGGAAGCGGCCAGGACGCTGGACTTCGCGCAGCCGGTCGCGCTCACGCTGATGCAGGTCAGCGGGCACATCGCCGACTACGACGAAGCCCTGGCCATCGTCGGCACGCTGATGGGGACGCTGCCGTCCGGCAGCTATTTCGCGTTCAACGACAGCGTGGACACCAACAAGGCCAACGCCGAAGCCACCCGCCGCTACAACGAGAGCGGGGCGGCCCCCTACCACCTGCGCAGCCCGGAGCAGCTCGCCGGCTTCTTCGACGGCCTCGAACTGCTGGACCCCGGTGTCGTCCCCATCACCGACTGGCGGCCCGACCCCGGGGCGGTCCACGCTTCCGGCGAAGTGATCGCCTTGGGCGGCGTCGCACGCAAGCCGTGAAGCAGCCGGGCGACCGCCCGGCCTCACGTTGAGCAGGGCACCGAGATGGTGCGGGCCGCAAACTCCGTGACCGTGACGGGCGGCCCGCTCTTCTCCCGTGTGCAGCCGGCGCCGGTAGCGACACCGGTCCTGCCCGACCGCAAGCGTCCCCCCTGCTCCTACTCCGTGCGCAGCGCCGTCGCCGTACGGGCCCGGGCCGCCCAGCCCGCCGGGAGCAGCGCACCCAGCAGCGCGATCGTGATCCCGGCCAGCCCCAGCAGCGCCAGCTGCCAAGGCGCGTACACATCGAGGACCGACGGCGGCAGATTGGTGCCCCCGGCGTGCCCCATCACCGGCAGTACGAAGCCGTGCAGCGCGAACCCGGCCGGCACGCCGACCAGACCGCCGAGCACGCCGATGCCGGCCACCGAGGCGAGTACGAGGCTCACGGTCTGCCGCGGCGACATGCCGAGCGCCTTGCAGACGCCGAGGTCGTGGACACGTTCCCGGGTGTCCAGGACGACAGAGTTGAGCACGCCGAGGCCCGCCACGGAGACCAGCATGAGGGTGAGCAGCACCGCCATCGCGTTCAGGATGAGGATCATGTTCTCCTGTTCCGAGGGGGAGTTGGCCATGACGTCGCCGCCCAGTGGCCGCACCACCGCGGCGAGCTTCCCGGCGTAATCGGCGGGAGAGACGCCCGGCTTCACCTCGATGTGGAAGACCTGGGGCTCGGCCCCGGGGAAGCTGCCGAGGTCCGCGTGGATCGCCAGGCCGTCGTTCGAGGTGTCGAAGGCCTCGCCGACGATTCGCAGGGTCCGCGTGTCCTTCTCGAGGGTCACCCGCACCGTGTCGCCGATCTTGGTGCCGGTTCGTTCCAGGAAGCGTGTGGGCACGACGACCTGCCCCGCGCCGGTGATCCAGTGCCCGGAGATCATCTCGTAGCTGCCTGGACGTGAATCGCCTTGGTAGAAGCTGGCGTCGACCGGGCCGGAGATCCCGGCCACGGTGACGTCGGTCCGGGACATGCCGTAGTACGAAGCGGTGCCCGGCTGCGCCTTGATGGCGGCGCGGACCTTCGCCGGGTCGGCGGACGGGGGCTCCTGGTCGCCCCGGGGGACAGGTCCGCGGCCCGCTCCGCCCGGTACGCCGCTGACGGCGGTGACCGCGGCGCGGTCCTCGGGATCCGACGCACTGCCGACCGCGTTCAGAGACGAGGTCAGCCCCACCGCGAAGGTCGCCGCGAGTGTGCCGAAGGCCACCGCGAGCAGCATCGCGGTCGTACGGACCGGGTGGGCGAAGGGGCTGGCGAGCCCGTAGGTCACCGCCCGCGGCAGCGGCAGCCGCCCCGCCGCCCGGTGCGCCCACTGCCCGCGCCCCGTGCGTGGCGCCCGGCCGACCGCGATGGCCTCCACCGTGCGCAGTCGCCCGGCCCGCAGCGCGGGCACCAGCGCCGCGATCCCGACGACGAGCAGCGCGACGGCCGGCACCAGAACGTCCACCCACCAGGCCACCGTCAGCGAGGCACTGCCATAGACCTGCTCGGTGTCCTCCAGCAGTGGCATGGCCAGCAGATTGCCCAGCACGACCCCCAGCGCGATGCCGGCGCCGGCCGGGATCAGTGCCTGGGCCACGTAGGCCCGCACGACCTCGCGAGGGGTGAAGCCGATGGCCTTGAGGATGCCGATGCGGCGCAGGCCGGCGCCGACCGCGCCGCTGATCACACTGCTGACGATGATCACCGACATCACGATGCCGAGCACACCGAAGGCCACCAGGAAAGGGATGGTCGGGGCCGCGCCCTGATCGGCGGCGCGCTTGGTGTCCAGGTAGGACTGGGTACCCACCAGCGCACCGGACGGCACCGCGGCGGCGAGGGCCTTGCGGTCGGCGGCGATCTGCCCGTTCGTTCCCGCGGAGTCGAAGCGGTAGAGCATCTGGCTGGTCACCGGGGTGTCCTTCGACCCCAGCGCGCTGACCTGCCCGGGGGTCGCCCAGGCGTCGGCGGTCTCGCTGACCGACGTCGCGAAGCCGACGACCGTCAGGGTCGGGCTGTCTGCGGCGTCCGAAGCCTTGAGGGTCGAGCCGACGCCGAGCATGGGTCCGGTGAACGACGCGGACAGCACGATCTCGCCGGGCTTCGCCGCCCACCGGCCGGACTTCAGGTCAAGCTTGTCCACGTCGCCGTCCGGACTGGACCGCCCGACGAGGGTCAGCCCCGGAAGGTGCCCGCCGTTCGAATCCACCGGGTGGATGGTCGTGGACGGGTACGGTCCTGCGCTCGCGGTGACGCCGTCCACCTGCCCGGTGTCCTTCAGCTGCGACGCGTTCGCCTTGGCCGGATCGAACTGCGCGGTGATATGCGCACCCTGCTGCTTGGCGAAGGCGTGGTCGAAGGGGGCGTTCGAGGCAACGATGAGCGACCCCGCGACCACTGCCGCGGCGACGGCCATCATGGTGGCCAGGGCGATCACCACGGTCTGCACGCGGCGCCGCCCCACCCCGGAACGCACCACCCGGCCGAATGCGCCGGTGCCGAAGAGGCTCATCGGACGGCCTCCGCACGCGAGTCGAGGGCGAGGTGGCCGTCGACCAGATGGATCGTGCGGCTCGCGCACGCCTCGGCCAGCGCCAGGTCGTGCGTGACCAGCACGATGGTCTGCCCGCCGCGGTGCAGGTCCACCAGCAGGTCCCGTACGTCCTGGCCCGAGGCGGTGTCGAGGGCGCCGGTCGGCTCGTCGGCGAGCAGCAGCGCGGGCCGGTTGACCAGCGCCCGGGCCACCGCGACCCGCTGACGTTCGCCGCCGGACAGCCGGCCCGGGTAGGCGCGGGCGTGCTTCTGGATGCCCAGCACCTCCATGAGCTCCATGGCGCGGTCCGCCGCTTTGCGCCGAGCGGTCCCGGTCAGCTGGGCCGGGAGCTGGATGTTGTCCGCGACGGTGAGATCGTCGAGCAGATTGAAGAACTGGAACACCATGCCGATCTGCTCGCGGCGGAACCGGGCCAGAGCGTGCTCGGATCGCTGGTCGATCCGCTGCCCGGCCACGGTCACGGCGCCTTCGGTCGGCTTGTCCAGGCCCGCGACGAGGTTCAGCAGTGTGGACTTGCCGCTGCCGGAGGGACCCGTCACGGCAAGGGCCTCACCCTTCTCGACGGAGAGCGTGAGCGGTCCGAGCGCGGGCGTGCCGACGGTGTCGTAGCGCTTGGCCACGCCGTCCAGTTGGATCACCTGGGACATGGGAGTCCGTCCTTTACGGTCGAGAGGGCTCTGCTGGTCGCCGGCTGCAGCGAACGTAGGGGCGGCCGTCCACCGGGCGCGTCGGCCGCGGCACCGACATCCGGCCCTCCCCGCGGATGACCCGGCCCCGGGGTCCTCCCTGCGACGTACTCCTGACGGACACGGCCCTGGTCGCGCAGGCTGATGCGGGCCCGAGGGGGCGGGTCGCACAATGAGCCGGTGGACACGGACCACCGGCGCGGCCGGCGTCAACAACTGCGCGGCGCGCTACGCCCGGAGGCGAGGGCTGCCCCGGTGTCGCGCAGGGCGCTGCGCGCAGATGTGGTGCTGGCGGTCGCGTTGACCGTCATCGCACTGATCTGGGTTGCGCGTTATCCCGACAGCGGACCGGTCCGGGTCGATCAGGACGTTCCGATTCCGCCCGTGCCCCCGCCCCCGGGCATCCGGGTGCACGAGGAGTCTTCATCGGGACTCTGGCCGCTCGTCGTGCTGTCGGCGCTGCCGCTGGCGGCCAGGCGTCTGTATCCGCTGGCCGCGTTCGCCGTGGTGATGTGCGCGACGCTGGCCATGGTCGACGACGCCTCCTGGATGAACGTGGTGACCTTCGTCATCGGCGCCTACAGCGCCGTCGTCTACAGCCGCCACCGGATCCGGGCGATGGCCGGACTGGTCGTCGCCGCGGTGCTGGCCGGCCTCGCGTTCCGGGAGACCGAACCCATCCTGCCGGGCTGGTCGAGCCCGGCGGTCGTGTTGCTGATCGCCGGCGTGCTGGCCAGCCTGGTCCGGTTCTGGCAACGGCAGCTGGCGGCGAGCCGGGACCGGTACGCGCAGCTGCAACAGGCCCAGGACGAGGCCACGCGCCGGGCCGTCGAGGAGGAACGCGCCCGCATAGCCGCCGAGTTGCACGACGTCGTGACCCACAATGTCAGCGTGATGGTGATCCAGGCGGGCGCGGCCCGCAAGGTGATGGACGCGACGCCGGAACGGTCGAAGGAAGCACTGCTGGCGGTCGAGGCCGGCGGCCGGGCCGCCATGGCCGAACTCCGGCATGTGATGGGCCTGTTGGCCGGTCCGGACACTGGCCGCACCGACACCCCCGCCGGCCGCACCGACACCCCCGCCGACGGCCTCGAACCGCAGCCCGGCCTCGGACAGCTGCACGCCCTCACCGAACGGGTCCGCGCCGCCGGGACCCCGGTCGGCGTCGCGGTGTCCCTGCCGCCGGACCCCCTGCCGCCCGGCGTGGAACTGACGGCGTACCGCGTGGTGCAGGAGGCACTGACCAACACGATCAAACACGCGGCCGGCGCCGAAGCCTCCGTCACGATCGGCTACACGGACGACTGTCTCGAGATCGAAGTCATCGACACCGGCGGCGCCCACGACGCCCCGCCGGTGGACGGCAACGGCCGCGGGCTGATCGGGCTGCGCGAACGGCTGGCCGTCTACGGCGGCGAACTCACGGCCGGGCCGACCCTCACCGGCGGATACCGGATCAAGGCCCGAGTGCCGTGGCGGACCGCGTGAACCGGCCGCCGCTGCGCGCCGTCATCGCCGACGACCAGGCCCTGGTCCGTACGGGCTTCGGGATGATCCTCGCCGCCGACGGCATCGACGTGACGGCCGAGGCGGCCGACGGGGCCGAGGCGGTCGCCGCCGTCCGCCGTACCCGGCCCGACGTCGTGCTCATGGACATCCGGATGCCGGAGATGGACGGCATCGAAGCCACCCGGCGGATCCTCGGCGGTGACGGACCGGGCGACACCCGGGTCATCATCCTCACCACGTACGACCTCGACCACTACGTCTACGCGGCACTCACCGCCGGCGCCAGCGGCTTCCTGCTCAAGGACGTCACGCCCGAGCATCTGGTGGCCGCCGTACGCCTGGTGCAGTCGGGTGACGCCCTGCTCGCGCCCACCATCACCCGCCGGCTGATCGAACGCTTCGCCCAGCGCGAAGAGGCTCCGCAGGCCACCCTCCACCGCGACCTGTCCGGCCTGACCCCGCGCGAGCTCGAGGTGCTCCGCCTGCTCGCGACGGGCCTCAGCAACGCCGAGCTCGCGGACCGCCTGTTCCTGAGCCCGACCACGGTCAAGACACACATCGGCCGCATCCTGTCGAAGCTGGACCTCCGCGACCGGGTCCAGGCCGTCGTCCTCGCCTACGAGACCGGCCTGATCTCCCCGGGAGGCCCGACCGGCACCGGCTGACGGGGAGACAGGGACACGTCTCGCTATTCGTCCTTGGCCTTCGCGTACTCCTGCGCCATGGCTCCGGCGAAGTCGTGCACCACGACGGGTTCGTCCCCCACCACCCAGGCATCGTGGCCGGGCGGTACGACGAAGACGTCGCCGGGGCCCACCTCGCCCTCGCCGCCGTCGTCCATGCGGATCCGCATACGGCCCTGGACGACATAACCGTTGTGATGGACCTGGCAGCTCTCGGTGCCCGCGATCGGAGCCACGGACTCGGACCACCGCCAGCCCGGCTCGAACGTACCCACGGCGAAGTCGAGCCCGGTGAGGTGGACGGCTTCGAGGTGACCACGAGGGAAATCGCGCCGCTCATCCGGCTTTTCGACCGTCTTGACCTCCATCATGACGGTTCCCTCCAATCTGACTTTGCCCAGCACTCTCCGGGGCCGGTCGTTGCCCCGCGACGTCCGCGGCCTGCGTCGGCCGAACCCCTCCAGTCCATCGTCTGCCTGTCCACCCGGCTCCGCCATTCGAGGGCCTGGCCCTACAGGGGGATGGTCACCTCGTCCTCGACGGGCGGATCGAGTTCCTGCCGGCGATTGCCCGTCGCCGAGAAGCAGCGCAACCGGACCGAGTCCGGGGTGACGTCCAGGCGCAGGAAGCACTTGAAGAACGGCGGGCTGTAGGTCGCCGAGCCCGGCGAGAAGAGCTGCGTGTAGACCTTGCGTACGGGGAGACGGAAGCGCGACGCGCGGTCGGGACGGCCGCCGACGCCGAGCAGACTCGCCACCAGGCGGGTGCGCAGGGTGACGCGAGCGGGCGAGCTCTGGCTGCGGGTCGGACGGATGCCGAGGCGCTCGGCGATGACGGCGGTCGCCTGACCTTCGGTGAGGGTGAAGAAACGCCGCATACGCAGTCGGCGTCCGTAGAGCCTGCTGTAGAAGGCCAGCGAGTCGCCGCGCAGTGGGTAGCAGCGGAAGTCGTCCTCGGGGACGCCGCCGACGGAGACGCGCGGGATGGTGTGGGTGGCGTGCATGAAGGCTCCGCCGCCACCGGCGACCACGTACTGGATCGTGCGGTCGTCCACCCGCACCGGGTAGCGCTGGTAGTTGTGGATGTCGCCGCCGATCGCGGCCACGTAGTGATGGTCCGCATCGCGCACGATGTCGTCGACGGTTCCGCCGCCTTCGATCGGGCACGGCTGGTGCTCGGCGTCCACGTACAAGGGGGAGCCGGTGATGAGGATCTTGGGGATGTCTCCCTTGGACACCTCACGAAGCCAGCGGCCCTGCTCGGCGTCGACGGTTCCCAGCAGACCTGTGTCGATGCCTACGATGCGCACCGGCCCGGCGTCGACGGCCCAGTACGGGCCCGGCTGGACGGCTTGTTGGGCAGGAGCGGAGCGCAACTTCCGTGCCTCGGCCAGGCGTTGTTCGTCGACCGTACGCGGCTTGTGCCACAGCAGCGACCGCAGCCAGGCGGGCGTCAGCGGACGGGGTGCGGCCGGCGGCGCGAGGGCCGGGGCCTCGCAGAAGACGCGCATGAAGCCGTGCAGGTCCTCGTACCAGTCGTGGTTTCCGGGTATCGCGTAGATGGGTGCCTGGTAGTCCTTGTACGGGCGGAAGAACTTCGTGCCGTAGTCGTCGGTCGTACCGACCGGATAGACCACATCACTGGCGAGGACGGCGAATTCCGTGCCCTGACTGACCTTCAGAAAGCCCGGGACGACGGCGTACTGCGGGTCGTCGCCCTCTCCGGTGTCCCCGATGACCATGAAGGAGAAGTGGTCCGGATCGTCACGCCGGACCACCTTGTCGGCGGGAGCTCCGGCGGCTGTCCGCTGCTCCACCCATCGGCCGCGCATCCGGCCTGTGGGGTCGCCGAACCAGGAGGCCAGTACGCCGTTGCGGGCGGGCCACAGTGTCCTCGGGTCGAGCCATGAGAGTTTCTCGACCCGACGCGGCATCAGCCGCTTGTAGTCGCCGCGTTCCGCGGTGCCCCAGCCGGCGCCCTCCGCGGTGTCGCGTGAAGAGTCAGACATCGGTGAACGGTAACAACGATCTCGTACCCAGACCCAGGCAAGTACGGTGAAGGTCATGGACATCAGCGTGGTCGCCGCGGCGCGAGAGGACGACAGCCCCATCGACGAGCCGTTGCGGGTCGCCGCGCTCGCCGACCGGCTCGGGTACCGCGAAGTGTGGGCGGGGGAGGGACCCACATGGGACGCGTTCGTCCTCGCCACGGCGATCGGACTCGCCACCGAGCGGGCCACCCTGACAGCCGGGCCCGTACCCGTCTCCGTACGCGACCCGCTGACCATCGCCAGAGGCGCCGCGTCGGCCGCCGCCGTGATCGGCCGCCCCGTCGGGGTGGCGCTCGGGACCTCCAGCAAGAGAGTCGTCGAAGGCGTGCACGGCCGGCCCCGCACCCGGCCTGCGGCCGCACTGGCGCACTCCGCCGAGGCGGTCCGCGGCCTCATGCACGGCGAACCGGGCGAGGAGATCGTGCCCGAAAGTACCTTCCGCCGCCGGCACCGGCCGCCCGGCGGCCCGCTCACCGTGGCGGCCTTCGGCGACCGAGCGATCGCCGCGGCCGCCGAGCACGCCGATCGCATGCTGCTCGATGTCGTCTCCCCGGAGCAGGTCCGCGTGCTGCGCGCCAAGCTGACCGCGGCCTCGGAGGGTACGGGCCGGACGCCGCCGCGGCTGGCCGCCTGGCTGCCCGCGGCCGTCGACCCGGAGCCGGAGTCCCTCACGCAGGTCCTGCGGAGCATCGTCGGCTACCTGACGGTCCCGGGATACAGCGATGTGTTCGCCGAGGCCGGCTTCGGTGAGGCGGTGGAGCTGGCGCGTTCCGGCGCCGACCCGGAGACGCTGCTCGCGGCGTTTCCGCCCGAGGCCGCGCACACAGTCGCCCTCGTGGGCGACGCCGCCACCGTCCGCGCCCGCATCGACGCCTACGCCGCGGCCGGCCTGGACGAGATCGCCCTCGTCCCCGCCACCGCCGCCGACCCGGCCGGCGAACGCACCCTGACGGCCCTGGCGGACCAGGTGTCCTGACCGACAGCCTGCCCCACCAGGTCTCGTCGGCGGCAGGACACCCCGGGCGACCGGAGCGGACCGGAGCTCACCGCTCCGGTGGTTTGATGAATTCGGTGACCGGGCGTTCCAGGCGCTCTCCGTCGACGGTGATGTCGACGGCCTCGTTGTAGAAAGCCACCCGGTCCTTGATGGCGTGCACGGCCCGCAGGGGATCGGGATAGCTCCAGGCGATGTTGGGCGGCACATCGGCGCCCGTCCACGACCAGTACTCGGTGGCCAGGCCCTTGTAGGGGCAGCGGGTCCGATGGTCGGTGGGGGTGAACAGATCGAGGCGTACGTCCTCGCGGGGGATGTAGTACCGGATGGGCAGATGCGTCTCGAAGAGGAGCACCGGTGCGCGGGTGTCCGCGACGACCGCGCCGTCGATCTCGACCTGGACATGCCGGGAACTGGGCAGCGCGTCCACCCGCTTATGGGGGTCGCGCGGATGCACGAAGATCTCCTCGTCCTCCTCGTACCAGTGGTCGAGCACGTCCCGCCCGAACCACTCGAAGGAGATGTACGCGCCCAACTCCTCGCCGGGGTAGGTCCACGCCGCGCCGGGAATGGTCTCACCGCCGACAACGAGGTCGTAGAAGAGCGTCGTACCGGCGTGGGGCCGGCCGGCGTCCTTGTCGGTCTGCCTCAGCAGGTCCGTACGGACGTCCTCGCGCGGGAAGGCATACAGCGGTACCGGACGACCGGGCTCCCAGACCAGGATCGGCCGATGGCTGTCGACGACCGTGACGTCGCCCTTGGTGCCGCGCACCCAGCGCTCGCTCGGCTCCCACAGGACGGTGTCGGCGGGGGCAGGCGGGCGGCGCAGGACCGGGACGGTTCGCGGACTGTCGCCGGGTGAGTTCATGAGTGCCTCCTCGTTGAACGCAGGGGCTCCAGGCCGAGCCCCGGCCCTGACCCCGGCACGTCTCCGGTAAGGACAAGTCTGGGGCAGTCGCGATTCCCCTCGCACGCGGCGCGGGTAGGGTCCGCCCGCATGGCCTTGAACTACAACGATCACTACCACCCCCTGCTGCTGAAGCAAGTGCCGCACGGGGCACGGACGGCGCTGGACGTCGGATGCGGGACGGGGCGGTTCGCCCGGCTGCTCGCGGAGAGGGAACTGGACGTCGAGGGGGTGGACACCAACGCGGACGTCATCGAGGCGGCGCGAGCGGCAGGAGGCGGCCCTCGATACCGCCAGGTCGACGTCCAAGCAGAGCAACTGCCCGATTCCCGCTACGACTTCATCTCGTGTATCGCCAGCCTCCACCACATGCCGTTCGACACGCTGCTCACGTTACGGAAGGCGCTCGCCCCAGGCGGTGTCCTGGCGGTGCTGGGGCTCTATCCGGTCAGGTCGGCGACCGACTTCGTGTGGGCTCTGCCGGCGCTGTCCCTCCTCAAGGCGGACCGACTCCTGAGCAAGCGCCACCCCGTCTCGTCCTTGCAGATCCCGATGGTGTGGCCGCCACCGATGACGTACGCCGAAACGCGCGCCGAATCCGCCCGGCTGCTGCCTGGTTCAACCCTGCGCCGCCTGCCGCTCTGGCGGTACCTGCTGGTGTACCGGGCCTGACGCAGGCAGACCGCGTGATCACGGTGAGACGGTGTGCTCCGATATCCTGGGGGCAGGCCGTGACAGGCCGGTGGAGACCGGCGGTCTTGCGTACATTCGCGCTCACGCCCCCGTATCGGCAGGATGGGGCAATGACCGAGATCCGCACCCCCCGTCTTGTGCTGCGCCGCTGGCGCGATGACGACCTTGTACCCCTGTCCGAGATCCATGCCGATCCGACCGTGATGCGCTGGATCGGCGACGGCGAGCCGCGCTCCCTGGAGCAGACGGCCGAGGACATCGAGGCGTGGGAGGAGGAGTGGGACGAGGAGGGCTTCGGGCTCTTCGCCGTCGAACTCCTCGGATCCGGGGAACTGGCCGGAGCCGTCGGTCTGTACGTTCCGGATTCCCCGCCGGAGGTCGCGGACCAGGTGGCGATCGGCTGGCGGCTCGGGCGGGTGTACTGGGGGCAGGGGTATGCGTCCGAGGCGGCCCACGCCGCACTGGAATTCGCCCTGCAGGACCGCGGCATCGACCGGGTCGTCGCCGTGTGCCGGACGGCCGACACCGCATCCGCGAACGTACTGGACAAGCTCGGCATGCACTCGGAGGGTGCGACACAGGACCCGGTTCACGGGCTTGACCTGCGTATTTACGGGATCGACCTGACGGAGTTCCAGGGCTGACGACCTCGCCGGAGCCGGGGCAACGGCCGCCTGCCGGCCGATCGCGACCACTCGCCGAACGACCGGCTTGCCGCCCATGATCGGACCTCACGGAGGCCGTGATGCAGATCGATTCGTTGCCGTATCTCGATGAGCACGCCACGGTCATCGCGGCGGAAGCCGATGACGTATGGCGCAGTCTGGGCGACACCCTGGACCGGTCCTTCTCGCGTCCGGGCGGGGCCGGCTACGCGCGAGTGGTGGGATGCGCCGACCACACGGCGTCCGGGCCACGGCCCCTGGCCGAGGGCTCGACGTTTCCCGGCTTCCGGGTGGTCGCCGTGGTCCCGGGACAGGAGCTGGTCCTCGAAGGGCGCCATCGCTTCTCGGCCTACGCCCGGTTCTTTCGCCTCGAACCCGTCAGCCCCGGCCGGTCACGGCTGCGAGCCGAAACCCGAGCCACGTTTCCCGGCCTGAAAGGCGGCCTCTACCGGCGGCTCGTCATAGCGACGGGAGGGCACGCGATGATCATGCGCCGCCTCCTCGCGGCAGTCCGCCACCGAGCCGAGTGAGAGACGGGCGCGAGCCGCGTCCACAGAAGCGGCGGCGCCGCAGGTCGCGCGTGGCGGCACGCCCCTTCGGCTCCTCGTCCCCTACGCGTCAGGCGACGGGCGGACGGAAGAGGTGGCGCAGGGCGGCCCTCAGCGGGTGCTGTGTCTGGCGTCGAGGCTTGGAAGAGGCGCTGGGGAATGGCCGGAGTTCGCTCTGGCTGCTCCCGGCAGGGGCACGTACGCTGCGACCGCTCCCGGTCTTCACAGCTCCTTCACAGGGCTGGGGCTCATGTGCGTGTGCAGTTGGCATGTGCATGACTGCAACTGCAACCGCTCGATGCCTGATCCAACGCACCTGGTCTGCGACGGCTCTTCGCGTACGCGGAGGCCGCACCCCCCATTTCACGGCGGGACACATCCCCCGCCGCCGGAACACCGACGCAACGGATTGGAGCACCATGGCTGGTGGGCTGCTGCTGAGCGGCGCGATCACCGCTCTGTTCGCCACCGCACTCCCCGCGCACGACCCGTCCTCCGGGATCGTCGACCCGCCCCCGGACAAGATCGTCATCAAGGTCGCCACGGTGAACGGCTCAGGCTGCCCCCAGGGGACCGCCGCTGTCGCGGTGTCCCCGGACAACACGGCCTTCACGGTGACCTACAGCGACTACCTCGCTCAGGTCGGCGGCAACTCGGACCCCACCGCGTTCCGGAAGAACTGTCAGCTCAATCTGATCGTTCATGTGCCGCAGGGCTTCACGTACGCCATCGCCAGCGCGGACTACCGCGGCTTCGCCTCGCTCCAGGCGGGCGCGAGCAGCACCGAGAAGGCCTCGTACTACTTCCAGGGTTCGTCGAACACGGCCTCCATCACCCACCCCTTCCGAGGCCCCTACAACGACAACTGGCAGGCCACGGACACGACGGAATGGGCGCAACTGGTCTGGGCGCCCTGCGGTGTGCAACGGAACTTCAACATCAACACCGAACTCCGCGTCAGCGCGGGCACGTCCGCTCCCGGCAGCACCAGCTTCATGACCATGGACTCGACGGACGGTGACATCAGCACCATCTACCACCTGGCCTGGAAGGAGTGCCCCAGCACCTGACCTGCCTCCTCCTTGGCCGACTCCACCGCACCGGAGCCGGCCAAGGAGCACCGCCTGCCGTCACGATGTGCCCGGTCCGCCTTCCTCGTCGACGAAGAAGCTGTCGTGGCGCACGAGGAAATCGGTGAACTCCTGTCCTCCGCGCTGCGCCATCTCGGCGACCTTCTCGAAGTACTCCTCGCGCGGGGCGCCGGGAGCGAAGAGCAGGAGCATGGACGTCGGGTCGTCTGAGTCGTTCCTGAAGGCGTGCAGGCCGCCGACGGGTACGTACAGGAAGTCGCCCTGACGTCCGGTGATCCACCGCTCGCCGTTGTAGAGGCCGACTTCGCCGGAGAGGACGAAGAAGGACTCGGAGATCGACCGGTGGAAGTGGGTGCGAGGGCCGGGTGACTTGGGCCCCATGTCCACGCGATACAGCCCGAACTCCCCGCCGGTCGACGCGTGCGTGGCCAGGTAGTGGGTGCGGTTGCCGGACGGGGAGGTCAGTTCGGGTTCGGTGTCCGACGGCCTGAACACCGCGTTGATCTCGCCGTGCTCACCGAGATAGCGGGGTTCCGGATATGACATGCCTGCTCTCCCTCACGTTGACGTACTCGAAGTCTCCCTCCGCCGGGGCTTGATGGTCATGGGGCCGGAGCCGAACGGGTCGACGCTGCGGACACTCACGTCAGGGCGTGATGGAGCGTTCGAGGGCGTCGGTCAGCCACAGGTGGGACGCGCCGTGCGCGACGGGGGCGCCACCGGCCTCGGTCACGAGCCGCCAGTAGCGGCGCATCCGTGGGTCACGGTCGGCGGCCACGTTGCCCAGCAACCGTCGTCGGAACTCCGGGGTGTCGCCGCTGCCGCGTACAGAGGCGTGCGCCGCCACGTACTGGTCGAGCTCGGGGCCGACGCGGGGCGGCTCGCCGGCCCGCACCATGGGTTCGGCCAGCATGCACGCCTCGGCGATGCCGCTCAGCAGCGCGTCCTCGTCGGCGATGAGCTCGGCGTTGGCCCGAGACCTGGCCAGCAGGCCGCGCCTCAGTGATCGGTCGCGGGCCAGGGCGACCAACTCGGCGTACGCGACCACCTGCGGCGGCGTCGGGTCGGTGGGCGGTTCGGGTACGGCCATGGTCACGAACGCGGCGAGCATCGCCTCGGACACAGGGGCGACCATCGTGCGTTTCCAGAAGTCGATCAGCGCGTCGCGGGCGGCGCACCCGCCGTTCACGGCGGCCAGTAGCTCCAGCCGGGCGGCCCGGTCGGCCGGTCCGGCCTCCTCGATGGCGCGCAGCGAGGCCCGCCGCCAGGCCAGGTCCGCGAGCTGCACGTCGAGTGCGGCCCGCTCGGCCGCGACGACCTCGGCCACGGAGCGCTCCCCGGCGAGCACATGCCTGATGGAGGGCAGGCCGAGCCCCAGCCCGCGCAGCCGTCTGACCAGGCCCAGCCGCTCCACGGCCGCCTCGTCGAACCTGCGGTGCCCACCGGTGCTGCGCACCGAGTCGATGATGCCCTCGTCGCAGTAGAAGCGAATGGTCCGCACCGGCACACCGGTCAGCCGCGCCAGGTCGCCGATCCCGAACGTCTCGTCGAGCAAAGGCACTTGAACCTCCACCGGGCTGGAGTTTCTACCGTACCGGCGTACCCGTGAAAGGAGATTTCGTGATGACGTCGACGCTGGACACCGCACGACTGGTGGAGGGCCTGCGGGAGCAGACCGAAGGGTTCGCCCGTGCGGTCTCCGGAAGGGATCCGGACACCCGGGTGCCCACCTGCCCGGACTGGCCGCTGCGCACCCTCGTCGGCCACATCGGCCAGGAACACCGTTGGGCGGCCGAGCTCTTGCGCAAGGGTGAACAGCTGCCCAGCCCCGATCCGTGGCAGGCCGAACCCGGCACGCCGGACGGGTGGGCGCCGTGGCTGCGGGAAGGAGCCGAGGAGCTGATCCGCACGGTCCGGGAAACCGGCCCTGACACCGAGACGGGAACGTTCCTGGGACCGCGGCCGGGGTCCTTCTGGCTGCGCAGGATGCTGAGCGACACGTGCGTCCACCACTACGACGCGGCGGTGGCGACGGACACCGCGTTCGAGATCGCCGACGACCTCGCGGCCGACGTGATCAGCGAGGCCATGGACCTGATGTCGGCGCCGGGCGTGGCAGCGATCAGGCCGGGCTGGGCCGAACTGCGCGGCCACGGCGAACGGCTCGGGTTCCGGCCGAGGTCCCTGGCGGGCTGGGTGGTCATCAGGACGTCCGAAGGGTTGCGGTGGGAGCGTGGGCCGGTCGAGGCCGACGTGGTGGTGTCGGGCACGGTGACGGACCTGATGCTGGTGATCTCCCGCCGCGTTCCGCCGGACGACGATCGGGTCACGGTGACGGGCGACCGCGCGTTGCTGGACCACTGGCTGGCCCACACGGCGTTCTAAGCGGTCTCGGGGAGGTGGGGGCGTGCCTCACCTCCCCGAGACCGCTTAGCTTCGCGTGACCCTGAAGGCGTGCCCGGCATCGAGTTGGCCCGCCTGTCGGTCCGGCGCCGGACCGACAGGCGGGACACATCTTCTGGTCGGATGAAAACATGGCCCCGAACGAGGGGCGTGGGCTCGCTCGATCCGGTGTCCTGGCGGGTGAGGGCGTGCCACTGGCGCACAAGCCCCGTTGCACGGACATGGACAGCACATTCGCCACAACGGGGCCCTTCCTGGGGCGCGCGGGCCGGCACCAGCCGTCCGTCGAACGTACCGGCGCCCACTGGATGCGACCCGACCCGCCGATCTATGCCGCGCTGGTCGCCGACTGGCAGGCTCGCGGACGCATCGTCCCCGGGCTGCGCGAGGCAGTGCGACCCGTCCTCACCACCGTTCGTCCTCCGGTGCCGCGACGGTGCCGGATGGACGGTGATCCGGGCGCGAGTGGGTCGTAACGCATTTGCCTGGGCGTCGGCTGATGCCGATTCCGCTTCCGTGCGTTGACGGTGCTCCGGCGTGGGACGACCGCGCTCGCACCCGCCCGAGACGCTGACTCAGCGGAGACCACCGCGGCCTGGGCCCGACCCGGGAGGCGTCGCGTTGCCACCGGAGCGCGCGTGCTCTCCGTTCACCAGGTCGGAGAGCATCTCCATGGCCTGATGGAGCGCCAGTTCCAAGGCGGTCGGCAGATGCAGGGCGCCGCGCCCGTCGGGCGGAATCAGCCAGCGCGGCGTGCCGGTCGTGCGGCGCGGCGAGGGCACGGCGATCCAGGCTCCCTTCCCGGAGTAGCGGATGTCCTGGCCGACCCAGTAGCTCTCCGGGTCCGGTGGAAGGAAGAACCCGATGCGGTGGGCGCCGAAGTCGGCGAGCGTGGGGCCGGGCATCGGCAGCGGGAGGCGCAGGAGGGCGTCGAGTGCGAGAAGGCCGATCTCCTCCGGCACGCTGAGGACGTCCCAGAAGCGCCCGGCCGGGAGTAGCACGGTGCCGCTCGCACTGTGTTCCCATTCCCGCTTGCAGGCCCGAGGATCCACGGCCGCGGCCGCGAGCCACTCGACGGCTTGCTGGTGGGGGGTGCTTCTCATGTCTCTCCTCTTCGACCGGTATCCCGTGCGAGCGGACAGCGACGACCTCCCTTTGCGGGCGCGGATATGCGCGAATTCCCGAGGCGATGCAATTCCCGAGGCCATGCCCAGAGTCATATTCGTAGATATATCTATCCGGCGGAAGGGGCGGCGCACCGTGGCGCTTGTCCGCCGAACACCCGCATTTCATGCGGATGTTCGAACCGTATGTGCAGAGAGGAGCATCGTTGCGATGGCCGCAGTCACATCACTGGCCCTGCGTGCCCGGCTTTGCCGCCGCAAGATTCTTCGACTCCTGCGGTTCCCTCACGGAGATCCCTTGGCGTCACTGGTGAAGACCGCGCGGAGTCTGAACTACGGCGCCGGCGGATTCCCGGGCCCGGACGAGGAGGATGTGGCGCCGACAGGCGCGAAGCGGCGGCGGTGCTCAAGATGAACAACCTTGCATGGGGCGGATCTTGCTAGGGTGCGCCGGTGAACAGCTCAAACGACGGTTCGAACGGTGAAGCGACGCTCCTCGACGTACTGCTGCGGGCAGCCGAGGAGACACCCGGACAGACCATCGTGCACGTCCGTGGGGACGGCAGCGAGCGCACCGTCACCTTCGCCGAACTGCGGGACGAGGCACTGCGCGTGGCCGGCGGGCTCATCACCGCTGGCGTGGAACGCGGCACCCCGGTACCACTGGTCGCCGACTTGGGGGAGGACTTCCAACCGATGTTCTGGGGCGCGCTGGCGGCGGGACTCATACCCGTGCCGCTCGCCCCGGACGCGCGCCGGGTGGAGCCGGTGTGGGAACTCCTCGGCAGGCCGCCCGTCGTCGTGGACGAGTCCACCGCACCGCTGGTCGCCGAAATCCACGGCGAGGTACGCGCACTGAAGCTGGACGCACTACGGGCAGGCCGCCCGCCCCGGCGGCTGCCGCGACCCGCTCCGCAGGACGTGGCGTTCCTGCAGTTCTCCTCCGGAAGCACCGGATCCCCCAAGGGCGTGGAACTGACGCACGCCGGCGTCCTCGCCAACCTCCGCCAGATCCGGGTCGCGACGGCGCTGACCGCCGACGACGTGGTCGCGGCCTGGATGCCGTACTTCCACGACATGGGTCTGATCGGCACGCATCTGGTCCCCATGGCGGCGCGTCTGAAGCAGGTGAGACTGGAGCCGCTGTCCTTCGCCAAGCGTCCCGCTCTGTGGTTCGAGGCCGTGGCACGGCACCGCGCGACCGTACTGTCCGCCGCCAACTTCGCACTCGCCCTCGTGGTGCGGCGTGTGCCGCACAGCGCCCTCGCCGGGCTCGACCTGAGCTGCGTACGGCTGATGCTCGTCGGCGCCGAGCCGATCGCCCCGCGGGTGTGGCGGGAGTTCACGGCACGAACGACGCCTGCGGGGCTGGACGGGCGGGCCCCGCTCCCGGTGTACGGACTGGCGGAGGCCACACTTGCCGTGACCGTCCCGCCGCTGGGCGAGATCGCCACACCGCTCGTGCTGGACCGGACCGCGCTCAGCCGGGGACGGGCCGAGGCAGCCGAACCCGGCCCGCACGCCGTGGAGTTGATGGACCTCGGCCGTCCCGTCGAGGGCTGCGAGGTACGCGTCACCGACGACTCCAGAAGGCCGCTCCGCGACCGGCGTGTCGGCCATGTCGAGGTGCGAGGCCCGCAGTTGGGCCGCGGCTACCACCGGGCTCCCGAGTCGACCGCCGCCACCTTCGTGGACGGCTGGCTGCGCACCGGAGACCTCGGCTTCCTCAGCGACGGGCGGTTGTGCGTGACCGGCCGCCACAAGGACGTGCTCTTCGTCAACGGCCGTACGTTCCACGCGCCGGACCTGGAGGAGACCGTCGCCACCACTGAGGGGCTGCCCCCGGGCACCGTGGCGGTCATCGGGTCGACCGACCCCGACACCGGCGGCGAACGGGTCGTCGCGTTCGTGCAGTGGGCGCGGCCGCCGGTGGCGACCGCGGCCCCGTTGCTCCGAACCGCGGCGGCCCGTGTACGGGAAGCACTCGGCTACGACGACGTGCGGGTGCTGCCCCTGGCGCCCGGGGCGTTTCCCCGCACCACCAGCGGCAAGCTGCGCCGCGGAGTCCTGCGTACCCGCTTCGAATCAGGTGCCTACGCCGCCGTCGAGGCCCGCCTGACGTCCACCACCACGGCGACGGCCGACACTGGCGTGCCTGTCGGCGGGGGTGCCACGGCGGAGGGCGTACGATCGGTGCACGGCGGGCCCTTGCCGGCACCCCGGTCGCCACGGGACGTGGAGCGGTCGGTCCTGAGCATCTGGGCGCGTGTCCTGGATCGTCCTGAGGCCGAAATCGGCTCGCAGGAGCGGTTCTTCGACCTCGGCGGCTCCTCGCTCAAGGCGATGACCATGCTCGCCCAACTGGAGGACACCTTCTCCCTCACCGTGGAACCCCGCCTGCTGCGGGACCACGACACCGTGGCAGCGCTGACCGGGCAGATACTCGCCCTGCTCGCGGACGGGGGAGAGGCTCCCGGCGACGAGGACTCGGGACGGAGGTCGCTCCGCCGCAGCGAGGAGCACACCTCCCAGGCGCCCGGCGGCGCCGGAGAGTCCGCGCCGCGCGAGGGTATGGAGCCTGGATCGGGCGCAGCCACCGAGGCCGGACCTTGCGAAGCGGTCGCGGTTCTCGCGACGGCCTGCCGCTTTCCCGGAGCCGAGACACCCGAAGCCTTCTGGGAGCTCCTCGCCGCCGGAGGTGACACGGTCGGCGGCATACCCGAAGACCGATGGGGGAGCGCACCGGGCGTGCGCGCCCGCTTCGGATCCTTCCTCACCGACCCGGCCGCCTTCGACGCCGACTTCTTCGGCATGGACGACGAGGAGGCGCGCGCGACCGACCCGCAGGCGCGGATCTTCCTCGAACTTGCCCACGAGGCGCTGGAACGTGCCGGATACGCGGGACCCCGGCGGGTGGGCCGCAGAATCGGGGTGTTCGCGGCCGTCGGCGACAGCGGATACCGCGAGGTCCTGGCCGGGGCCGTGGACGGGGACCTCGCACGCCACCCGGCCGCGCTCACCGGAAACCTGCCCAACCTGATCGCCGCCCGCGTCTCCCAGGCCCTGGACCTGAACGGTCCGGCCCTCGCGGTCGACACCGCGTGCTCCTCGGCGCTGGTCGCCCTGCACCTGGCCCGGCGCAGCCTGCTGTCAGGCGAGTGCGACCTCGCCGTGGTCGGCGGCGTCAACCTCGGCCTGACCCCGACCGGCCACCGGCTGCTGGAGACAACGGGCGCGCTCTCCCCGACCGGCACGTGCCGCGCCTTCGGCGCAGAAGCCGACGGGTTCGTGCCCGGCGAAGGCGGCGCGGCCCTCGTCCTCGCACGCCTCGACGACGCCCTGGGCGCCGACGATCCAGTGCTCGCGCTGGTGCGCGGCACGGCGGTGAACAACGACGGGCGCTCCCTGAGCCTGCTCGCCCCCAACCCCCGCGGCCAGCGCGAGGTCATCACCCGGGCCTACCGTGAGTGCGGTGTCGATCCCGCAACCGTGTCCTACGTCGAGGCGCACGGCACCGGCACACCGGTAGGCGACCCCGTCGAGGCGCAGTCACTCGGGTACGCCTTCCCGCCCCGTGCCGACGGGATTCCGCGGCGGCTCGGCTCGGTCAAGGCCAACCTGGGCCACCTGCTCAATGCGGCCGGCATGCCCGGCCTGGTCAAGGTCGTCCTCGCGCTCGGGCACCGGCAGTTGCCGCCCTCCCCGCACAGCAACCCGCCCGCGCCCTACCTGGAACGCGTAGCACCCGGGTTCCAACTCGTCACCGAGCACCAGGAATGGCGTGCCGAGGGCCCGTTGGTCGCGGGCGTGAACGCCTTCGGGTTCGGCGGTACCAACGCACACGCCGTCCTGGAGGAGGCTCCCGGACGCGACCGGCTCGTGGCTGCGACACCCGCGCCGGCGGACCCCGGCACACACCTCCCATCTCCTTCGCCTGCCAAGTCCCGTGCACCTGGCACGACTTCCGTACCCGCCACGACTTCCGTACCCGCCACGACTTCCGTACCCGGTACGACTTCCGTACCCGCCACGACTTCCGTACCCGGTACGACTTCCGCGCCCGGCGCGCCGCTCGCCGCGTCCGGCCCGGCCGGGACGCCCCCGAAGGAACACCGCACGCCCTCCCACACCAAGGAACGCGGCCCCTCGGACACCACCGACGTCCCGCACCTGCTGACGCTGTCGGCCTGTACCGGAGACGCGCTGCACGCTGCTGCCTCCGAACTGGCCGCGCATCTGCGAGCCCGCCCCGAACTGGACGAGGGCGATGTCTGCGCCACCGTCAACACCTCCCGCGACGACGGTCCGTACCGCCTCGCCGTGGTCGCCGACGGAGATCTCGCGGACCGCCTCGAAGCCGCCGGAGACCAGCACGGTCGGCACGAGGTCGCACGGCCCCGGCCGCGTACGGTCTTCCTGCTGCCGGGCCAGGGGGCCCAACGCCCTGGGCAGGGCCGTGCTCTGTACCGTTCGGCGCCCGTGTTCCGCGACGTCCTGGACGAGGCCTCCTCGCTCACCGGACCGGTCCTCGGGCGCACCCTGGCGGCGTGGTGCCTGGACGAGGGCGCCGACCCCGAGGCACTGGCGAGGACGGAGGTGGCCCAGCCGCTGCTGGTCGCGTTCGGCGTGGCGCTGGCCGGCCAACTGGCCGCCTGGGGCGTGAAGGCCGACGCGGTCATGGGCCACAGCGTCGGCGAGATCACCGCCGCATGCCTCGCCGGCACGCTGACGCTGGCCGAGGCGGTGGGTTTCGCCGCCGAACGAGGGCGTCTGGTGGGCGGGCTCGCCGCACCGGGAGCCATGGCGGCCGTCCGGGGTGACGAGGAGACCGTCGCCGATCTGGTCGCCGCGGTCGGCGGGACGCTGTGCGTGGCCGCCGTCAACGGACCCGCGCAGGTGGTGCTGGCGGGCGAGGAGGATGCCGTCGACCTGGCGGTGGCGGAACTGACGGCCCGTGGCATGGCCGCGCGTCGGCTCCGCGTCTCGCACGCCTTCCACTCGGCGATGCTGGAACCGGTCCTCGATCCGCTGCGGGACGCCGCGAAGGCGCTGACGGTCCATCCGGCCGGTCTGCCGATGCTGAGCACCGTGACCGGGCAGTGGGCGCCTGGCCTGACCCCCGAGTACTGGCGCCAACACGCGGTTCGGCCGGTGCAGTTCGGCGCCGCCGTGGCCCGGCTGCTCGACGATGGTTTCGACACGTTCGTCGAACTCGGCCCAGGTGACACACTCTCCGGACCGGTCCGCGCGGTAGCTGCCGCCCACACCCTGACCCGCTCCGAGGTGGCTGTCCTGCCGGCCCTGGGCGCCCCGGCCTCGGACGGCGGCCAGGACCTCGGTGCGAGGGCGCTGCTCGAGACGGCGGGCCGGCTGTGGATGCGCGGGACGGCGCTGTCCCCGACGGCTCCCGCCCGGGGCGCGGGCCGACGTCGTGTCCCCGTGCCCACTTACCCGTTCCAGCGCAGCCGCCACTGGCCGCACCGGTCCGGCGCGGCACCGGCGTACGACGCAGCACCGGCGTCCGGCGCGGCTCCGGCGTCTGGCGAGACACCCGCGCACAGCGCGACACCTGCGCCCGAGAGGGCATCTGCACCCGGCGCGACCCCCGTCCCGAGGCGCCTCGTCTGGTGCGACGCCCCGCTCACAGCCGCCCCCGGCCCCCGTGTCGTACGGCTGGCCGGTGTCGACACGGCGCTCGGGCGGGCTCTCGCCGACCGGCTCACCGGGCGCGGGGTGACAGTGCTGAAGCAGCACGACACCTCCGGGACATCCGCCCCGGACACCGTGGTGTGGTTCGCCGGAGACAGCGACAGCGGGGCACCACATGAAACCGGACATGCCGGCAGGCAAGCCGCGGGGGCCATCATCACGGCCAGTGAGGAGCCGCGGGATCCACGATGCCCGGACACCGCGACGCGCTCGGCCGTCTCCTCGCTGCGCGACGTGCTGGCCCTGCTCGGCACGGGCGGCTGCGCCCGGCTGCTGGTCGTCACCGAAGACGTGCACACCACCGGCGTATCGTCCGAACGAGCCCGCCCCGCGCAAGCGTTGCTGCACGGCTTCGCACTCGCGCTGCCCGAGGAACACCCCGGACTGTCCTCCCGGAGCATCGACCTGTCCTCGCGGGACGTGCTCGCCTTGCAACTCGACGCGCTCGAACGCGAGTTGTACGCCAAGGACGCACCCGGCGCGAGCGGCGGCGTCGCGTGGCGGGCGGGACGCCGGCTGACCCGTACACCCGTCGCCGTGAGCGCTGACACCACGGCCGTGCGGACGTTGCCCCCGGACGGCACGTACCTGATCACCGGAGGCGCCGGTGGGCTCGGGTCCGCGCTCGCCCGCGATCTCGCGGACCGCGGCAGGCCGGAACTCATCCTCGTGGGACGCACCGCCACGCCGCCCCGGGACCTGCTCGCCGATCTGCGTGCCCTGGGCGCCCGGGCCCAGTACCACGCGGCCGACGTCTCCGACGAGGCCGCCCTCGACGCGCTCGTCGCCGGCCTGCCGCCCCTGGACGGGGTCTTCCACGCCGCGGGTACGGCCCACCCGGGCAGCCTGCGCGGCAAGACGGACGGGGAGATCGAGGAAGTTCTCGCCGCGAAGGTGCGGGGCACCGTACTGCTCGCCGAGGCGCTGCGGCGGCACAGCCATCAACCTGCCGTATGCGTCGCCTTCTCCTCGGTCTCCTCCGTGCTGCCGGGCCTGGCCGGCGCACTCGGCGACTACGCGGCCGCCAATTCCTTCCTCGACGCCTTCGCCGCCGCCGAGCGAGCCGCCGGCCGGCCGTGGCAGGCGATCGGTTTCGGGCCCGTCGCCGACACGGGACTGGCGAGCGGGACGCGCGCACAGGCCCGGCTCCGGGCGCAGGGACTCGCGCCCATGACCGCGCGGGCCGCCCTGGCGGGCCTGCACACGGCCGTCGGCCTGGACGCGGCCCACCTGCTGGTTACGGGCCTGGCAGACCGCGACCCTGCGGCCGGACCCGCGGCGGATCAGCCCCCGGCTGCCGGTCGGCGCGATGACAGGGACAGACTGCCCGCCGATACCGCGGCCCCGGCCGCCGTTCACCGGCGCGACCGACGCGACCGAGACATGCCGCCCGCGCCCGCCCATGCCCTCCTCAGGGCCGACGAAAGCACCGCGACCGACCCGCCCCACGACCCGTCCCACATCGCCGATGTCGTACGCGGACTGCTGGCCGAGGCACTGCACCGCGCACCGGAGGACCTCGGCGACGACGAGCAGTTCCTCACCCTCGGGCTGGACTCGCTCACCGCCGTCGACCTCGCGCGCCGCCTGGAGAGAGAACTCTGCCTGCCCCTGCCTGCCACCCTGCTCTTCGAGTACCGGACCATCGGCGAACTCGCCGCCCACCTGGCCACCCAGACGCCCCGCACCCCCCTTGCGTCCCCACCCGAGCCGACTACCGTGGCCGCCCCGCGAGACAGCGGCGCGGACGGGCGCACCAGCCCCCTCACTCCGGTGCAACTGGCCTTCCACACCACCGAGACGCTCCACGAAGGCGTCACCGCCTACGGTTACGTACGCCAGGCCATCAGCGGGCCCCTCGACACCGCTCTCCTCGGCCGGGCACTCGCCCACCTCGCCGCCCGCCACCGCATGCTGCGTATGCGGATCACCCAGGACGACGCACGGCCGCGCCAGTACGCCGTACCCGCCGCGCCCGTCGACACAGCCCCACGCTGGTACGAGATACGGGAGCAGGAGGGCGGCGCACCGCCGGCCCTGGACCGCCTGGAACAGGACCTGTGCAATCGCCCGTTCGACCTGACCGCGCAGGACCCCGTGCGTGCCGTCCTCGTACGCGAGGACACGCATCTCGCCCACCTGCTGCTGGTCGTCCACCACTCGGCCGCGGACGGCTTCAGCCTCAAGGTGCTCTGTGAAGAGCTCTGGACGCTCTACACCGCGCTGGCCCGGGGTGACAGCACCCCAGAACTCCCGCCGCTGCGGGCCGAGTTCACCGACTACGCGGCCGCTGACACTGAGCAGCGGCAGTCCGCGGCGTACCCGCGGGACCAGGCGTACTGGCGCGCGCGAATCGCCGAGCACAGCGCCGCCGGCAGCGCACGCGCCCTGCCGTACGACGGCGAGCCCGAGGCATCGCCCGCCCCACCGCTCGTCCACCACCGGACCGGCATCGACGCGGCCCTGACGGCTGCCCTGCGTGAACTCGCCGCCCGGCACGGCGTCTCCCTCTTCCACCTGCTGCTGGCGGTCTACGGCCGTTGCCTGGCGCGGTGGAGCGGACAGCGGGCCGTCGCCGTCAACGTGGCGCGCGCCCGCCGCGAGATGCCGCTCGCCAGCATCGACCGTCTCGTGGGGCCGCTGGCCGACACCTTGCCGGTGTTCGCGACCGTCGACCTCGACGAATCCGTGACCGTACTGGCCGAACGGCTGCGGCTGATCTGGCGGGAGGCCGAGGCGCACGCGACCCTGAGCAGCCCCGACTTGACCCGGTTGCTGCCCGCCGGGGGCCACTCGCCGCATACGGCCGGCCCCTCGCCGCGTACGGCCGCCGAAGCGGGATTCAGCTTCGCCCGCTTGCCCGTGGTCCATGGCCCCGACTGGCCGGTCTCCGTGACGCCGACGGCGGCGGCCACCGCCTCCGCCGCCACCCGACTCGGCCTGCTGTGCTGGGAGGCCGACGCGAGCCTGCGCCTGTCGTGGAACCACCCGGCCCGCTTGTTCCGTCCCGAGACCGTGCGAGGCTTCGCCGACGCGTACCTCGCCGAACTGCGCGCCGCCGTCGCGGAACCCCTGGCAGAACCCTCGTCGGGGGCAACCGTTTCGGTGCACCACCCGCAACGTGACGCGCACGCCACGACAACCACGGCGGCGCACGCCGCCGCGACGGACAGCGGAGTCGTGGACCGGCTGTGCGCACAGCTGCGTGCCACGCCCGACGCCGTCGCGGTCGACACCGGACGGACCACGCTCACCTACGCGGCCCTCGACGACGCCTCCGCCGCCCTCGCGTCCCGCCTGCGCGCACACGGCGTACGGCCAGGGGACCTTGTCGGGCTGCTCACCGAACCGGGCGCCGAGACCGTCACCGGCGTGGTCGGCATCCTGAGATCGGGGGCGGGGTGGGTGCCCATGGACGCCACCCACCCCGCCGCCCGGCATCAGGACCAGTTGAGCCGCACCGGAGTCCGCGTGCTGGTCTGCGACGCGGCGACCCGGGATGCCGCCGCCGCGCTGGGGTCAGTCACGTTGGTGGCTGCCGACGACCCCT
Organism: Streptomyces albicerus; assembly: GCF_008905045.1. Classification (GTDB taxonomy): domain Bacteria; phylum Actinomycetota; class Actinomycetes; order Streptomycetales; family Streptomycetaceae; genus Streptomyces; species Streptomyces albicerus. The sequence continues at coordinate 168,184 of NZ_VWMY01000004.1, read as the reverse complement.
CGCCGGTCCCGCCGCCGGACCGGCTGCCTCCCACCGCCGCGGCCCCCGACGCGACCGCCTATGTGATCTTCACGTCGGGTTCGACGGGCCGCCCCAAGGCCGTCCCGATCACTCACCGGTCCATGACCAACTACCTCGACTGGGCGCTGTCCGCCTTCGGTTACGGTCCGGGCGACCGGCTGGTGCAGACCGCGTCGGTCTGTTTCGACGCCTCCGTACGTCAGTTGCTGGCTCCGCTGCTGGTCGGCGCCACGGTGCACACCCTCACCCGTGACCTGCTGCGCGACCCCGAAGCGCTCCTGGACCGCGTCGTGGAAGACCGGATCACAGTGTGGAGTTCGGTGCCGACGCTGTGGGAGCGGCTGCTGACCGCTGCCGAGGACCGCGCCCGGCAGAGCGGGGTGGCCCCGGACCTGTCGACGCTGCGCTGGGTCCACGTAGGCGGTGAGGCGCTGCCCGCCGCGCATGTGCGCCGTTGGTTCGACCTGCTCGACACCGGGCCGTCCGGCGGTGGCGGCCCCGGTCACCGGATCTCCAATCTGTACGGCCCCACCGAAGCCACCATCAACGCCACCTGCCACATCATCGACACCCGCCCGGCCGACGACGTACGGCACCTGCCCATCGGCCGACCGGTGGCCGGAACCGAACTGGCCGTCGTCGACGAGGACGGGAGGCTGTGCGGGCCCGGTGAAGCCGGTGAACTGCTCATCGCCGGCCGCGGACTGACCTCCGGCTACCTGGGCGATCCCGAGCTCACGACGGCGGCCTTCACCGAGCGGGACGGCCGCCGCTGGTACCGCAGCGGCGACCGCGTCCGCCAAGTGGCCGACGGTGTACTGGAGTTCCTCGGCCGGCTGGACGACCAGGTCAAGGTACGCGGCCACCGGGTGGAGCTCGGCGAGCTCGAGGCCGCCCTGCTCGCCCACCCGGGCGTGGCCCGCGCCGCCGCTCTGCTGCGCGACGGGCGTCTCGTGGCGTACGTCGAGCCACGGCCGGGCGCCGGCGAGCCCGACATCCGCGAGACGCGGGCCTTCCTGTCCCGCGTCCTGCCGCCGTACATGCTGCCCGCACGGATCCACTCGCTCGCGGCACTTCCGCTGACCGGCACCGGAAAGATCGACCGCAACCGGCTCGCGCGGCGGGACGAAGGCACGCCGAGCGGAGGTGTGACGGGCGGCCAGGCTGCGGTGAACGCCGCACCCGGGCACGGGACTTCGCCCGCCACCGCCACCGAACTCGTCGTGGCGCGCGTGTGGTCGGAGCTGCTGGACGTGCCGGAGGCCTGCCGGGAGGACGACTTCTTCGCGCTCGGCGGCGACTCCATCATGGTGCTGGAACTCTTCGCCCGACTGCGCGCCGAACTGCCCGCGCTGCCACGGCCGACCGCCCTGTACACACACCGCACACTGAGCGCCCTGGCAGCGGCCATCGATGCCACGCCCGCCGCCGACCCCACCGGGACGCATCAGGCTGCCCCGGCCGTCACCGCTGCCGACGAAGCCCCCTCAGGCCCGGCCGGCCCCGCCGAGAGCCGTCCGGCCGAGTCGGCGGTCACCGCCACCCACGGCGACGACGGCTCGGGGCTTGACGGCCCCTATCCCCTCACACCGTCCCAGCGGGGATTCCTCCTCGCCGAGACCATCGCACCCGGGGCGGGCTCCGGCTGGCTGGCCCGGTTCCGGCTCAGCGGCCCGCTGCGCCTCGACGTGTTCCAGCGCGCCGTCGACGTCCTGATGGCCCGTCACCCCATGCTCCGCACCATGTTCCCCGCCGGTGCCCGTCCGCCCGTTCAGCAGGAACTGCCGCCCTCGCTGCGCCTGCCCGTCGAGACGGAGACCCTGGCCCACCCCGATTTGCTGGAGTCGCGAGTCAGCGAGGAGGCGCGGCGCCGGTTCGAGCCCTGGGCCTGGCCGCTGCTGCGCCTGCGCCTGTTCACCATCGGCACCGACGAACACGTCCTTCTCGTCCACGCCCACCACCTCATCGGCGACGGATACAGCGCGGCCCTGCTCGCACGGGAACTCCTGTCGGTGTACGACCGGTTCGGCCGCGGCCTGCCCGACGGGCTGCCGCCGCTGTGCTCGACCTTCCGGGACCACGTGGCCCTCCTCGCCGCGCGCCCGCCCGCCACCGGCCCGCAGGTGCAGGAGTACCGCGCCCGTCACCTGGCCCCCTACACACCGCCCGTGCTGCGCGGACCGCAGCACGACAGCGCCGACGGGTCACCCGGCTTCCGCACGACGGGTTTCACTCTCGAGGCCGGGCAGACCCAGGCGCTGCGCCGACTCGCGCTGGACGCCGGCAGCACGCTGTACGCTCCGCTGCTCACCGCGTACTACCGCGCCCTTGCGGATTTCACCGGTCAACGCGACCTGGTGCTCGGGCTGGCCGTCACCGGACGCGAGGAGACCGCACAGGACGCGCACCGTGTCATCGGCCCGTTCGCCGAAGCGGTGGCACTGCGCCCGGCCCTGCCCGACGAGCCGGGCGCGCCCGCCTTCGGCGAGGACCTGCGGCGGATCGCCGCCGAGACGGTCGCGGGCCGAAGCGCAGGGCCCACCGACCTGCGTACCGCCGGGGGACTGCCGCGGACCGCCCAGTTCTTCTTCACCTTCCTCGACTTCACCTCTCTCGGGACGCCGACCGGCGGCACCCTGACCCTGCACACGGACGACACCGACACCGCGCTCGCCCCGCCCCCGGTGGGCACCGATGTGTTCGTGGCCGTGCGGCCGGCCGCCAACGGCGAAGGGCTGCGCGTCACCATCCGGGTGTCGGCAGCGGCCCTCGCCGACGACCAACTCACCGATTTTGCGGGCGAGATGCGTCGGCAGTTGGAGGACGCGCTGCACGAGGCAACGCACGACCTGTCGCGCGACGACGGCGCGGGCAGGGCACCTCACGGTCCCTCAGTTCCGCAGCGTCGGCCGGGACCCGGTGAGCCGTACGCGGGCACGGGCGGCCAGGATCCGCGTCCAGGGCCTGACACGGGCCGCACCGACCGACGCGCCTCCCGCACCCGCCTCGCCTCCCGCACCCGCCTGGACGCCGCTCTCGTCGGATACCTGCCCGCGCCCCAGCACCTCGCCGCCTTCGCCGGACTCCCGCACGAAGGGCTGGGGCGTGAACAGGTGCGTGCCCTGCTCTTCCCGGACGGCCGCGCCAGGCTGCTGGAGGAGATCACCACACCTCTCGGCAGATCTGGTTTCGTGTCGATGCCGCTGTTCGCCGACGAACTGGTCCCCAGCGGTGACCTGTCCGCCAGGACCGCACGTGCCGTCGAGCACGCCGCGTCGCTCGGGGCGCGCTGCGTCTCGCTCGCCGGCATGATTCCGTCCCTGACCGGCTACGGCTACGACGTCCTGCGGGAAGCGTCGCCGACGACGGCGACGATCACGACCGGGCACGCGACGACCACCGTCTCCGTGGTCAAGACCGTCCACGCCGCACTCGCGGCAACCGGCCGCCACCTGGCGCACCTCACCCTCGCGGTCATCGGCTGCGGATCCATCGGCACGTCGTCGCTGCGGCTGCTGCTGGCCCGAAGCCCCCGTCCACCGGCCCGGCTGCTCCTGTGCGACCTGCCCGGCAGCGGCCCGCGGCTCCGTGGACTGGCCGCGGACCTGTCCTCCAGCGAGCCCGCGATGCGCATCCAGGTCGTCGAGTCCGGCCCGAGTCTGCCCGCCGAGGTGTACGAGGCCGATGTCGTCGTCACCGCGGTCAGCGGTGCCACGACCCTGCTGGACATCGACCGACTGCGGCCCGGAACGATCGTCGTCGACGACTCCTTCCCGCACTGCTTCGACACCGCGCGGGCCCTTGACCGTATGAAGGACAAGCAGGACGTCCTCGTCGTCGGCGGCGGGCTGCTCGCCCTCGACGACACCGAGACACACCTGTCGCAGGAGCTCCCGGCCGTCGCACTCGCGGGCCACGCCACCCACTTCCGGCTGTCCGGCACCCTCGCCTCGTGCCGCCTGGAGTCGCTGCTCCACGCCCACATCACCGACCCGGACCGCGCGTTGCCGCCCGACACGGAGCTGCCACTGATCCACGGCCTGGTCGACCTGCCGCGCGCCCTCGCCTACTGGGACGCCGCCGAAAGCACCGGAGTCCGTCCCGCCCCGCTGCACCTCCTCGACCACGTCGTCACCCCGGGCGCCCTCGACGCCTTGCCTCCACCGCGCTGAGGCTGAGTGCCTGTGGAGAATGTCGCCTGCATCGAGGTCTCACCCGCCCCGATCGCGCACTGGCACTCACGGAGCGGCCGACGGCACGATGTCCACCCAGAGCCCGAGGGGGTAGTCATGAGATCGCGCCTGCAGTGGATCCACGGCCGCGGAGAGCGTGTCGTCGTCGCACGCAAACAGACGTTCACGGCCGAGATCTTCCTCAAGTTCTTTGTCCTGGCCGGCCTGCTGTACATGCCGGTTCTCATCTTCCAATGGGGTGAGTGGATCCCATTCGCCGGAGCGAGCGTCTACCTGCTCTGGGAACTCGGCCGGATCAACAGCGCACTCGGCGAACTCGCCGACCTCTGGAACGAGCAGTACCAGCAGCGGCAGGAGTCTGCTCGAGTCGACTCCCTCCGGTGACACAGCGGTCGGCGACTGCATGACGATTCCGCAGTCGGCCAGGGCACTCGCCTCCGCAGGGCTGCCGGGCCACGGGACGGCCCTGCCTGCCCACTCCGCCGAGGAGCAGGGTGTCAGGGCGTCGAGGGTTGCTCCGATATCCGTCCGAAGCCGTGCTGTTGCTGTGTACGGGAACGGTGACAACGGTGTCGTGGATCAAGGACATCACTGGCCCCGCACCTCACGTTCGGCGCATGGTGATCACACGCCAGTTCGCCGAGAGGGCCGGGTATGACCAGCCCGGCTCTTCCTTGAGGGGGAAGCCATCATGATCACTGTCCGCCGTACCAAGTCCTTCCTGATCGCCGCCGCGTTCGTCGCGGGCACCACGCTGCTGACGGCCTGCCAGAACGACACGACGGACGGCGCGGCCTCCGCCTCGGACGGCGGGGACGGGAAGCCGGCCGGGGCGGCGCAGGCGGCGTCGAAGGGCGAGGGGATCAGCGGGACCTTCGCGGGCGGCACGGTGGAGTACCTGGCGCCGGGCAAGTACATCGTCAACGCCAACGGCAAGGACCAGCAGTTCTTCGTCGCCGAGGACACCAAGGTCTACGGGGCGGGCACGATCTGCGGCGAGTACAACCCGGCGGCCGACACGGTCTGTTCGACCGATGACCTGGAGAAGGTCCTCAAGAGCGGATCGGTGGCGGCGGACGTCGTCATGAAGGACGGCATCGCCGTGAAGGTCACCGAACAGGCCGCCCCGGACGAGGGCCCGGCCGTCGACGACAGCGAGGACGGCGCCGCCTCGGGCGACGGGGACCCGGAGAGCGCGCTCGACGGCGTCAACCAGGGCAAGGGCGTGAACGGCACATGGTTCGGCACGGTGTCCTACCTGGCGCCGGGCAAGTACACGGTGTCCGACATGAAGGGCACCGAGCAGCAGTTCTTCGTCGCGGACGACACCGAGATCTGGGGCACCGGCGACATCTGCGGCGACGCGGAGGGCCAGGCAGCCACCGCGTGCACCGAGGCGGAGCTGGAGAAGGCCGCCGAGGAGGGCGTCTCGGCAGAGGTGAAGGTCAGCAACGGCATCGCCACCCGCATCACCGACGACCACTGACCTCCGCCCCACAGCTGATGCAGTACGGGCTTCGGAGAGGGCCGGGGCCGGCCATGAACGCCGGGGCCCGTAACGTGACTTGCGAGGGGCACGAGTACGGCCGGGCGACCCGCCCCGCTCACCCGCCCGGGCTCGCGCAGATGTCCTCGGGCGGACGGAACGAGGGGCCGTCGGCCGACTCCTCGTCCACCTGGACGCGTACGGTCTCCAACTGCTGGAGCAGCGAAGCGACATGCGTGTCCGTGGGGTCCCGGAAGAACTCGAGGACCGCGCGGTGGAAGGCGTCCCGGAGCTCGGGCGGCATCACGTCCGAGGCGTCGAAGCAGAGTGTGCGGGCACGTGAGTTGAGCAGGGACTCGATCTCCTGCTCGACGGGGTTCGTGGGCGCCGTGGGCGGCAGCCCGACCGTGTTCGGGAACAGCGGACGCACCGCCGGGGCCGCCTCGGCCCGCCAGCGTTCCCGCCCCGCCGGGCTCGACAGCCGCTCCACCAACTCCTGAGCAGCCGGGTCGTCACTGAACACGGCGGCCATGTCACCCGCGACCTCGTACGCGTCGCGGTACTCGGCCCGCCCGTCCAGGAACCGGGCCGACGGCTCCACCCGGACGTCGTCGCCCGCGTACACATACCGGATGAAGGCGCTCTGGTGCTCGTGGGTGCAGTCGAAGCCGGGGGAGTCCAGCACGCCGCGCGGTCCGTCGGGCCCGGACGTGCCCTCGTACGACGTCGTCAGGGACCGCTCGATCGACGCCCCGGAGCGGTCGCCGAGCAGCCGTGCCCAGGTCGTCCAGGCCCGCACAACGGCCGGGTCGCGCCAGCTGAGCCTGCTCGTCGCCCACTCGGTGTAGAGGGCCGGGCCCGCCTGGTGGAGCAGGATGTCCTCGATCCAGTCGGTGCCGGGCCAGCCCGAGGTGGCCTGCGAGGCGAGCCCCACGCACCACGTCGGATCGTCGCTCGAAGTCCCCTCCTTGCTCCACACCAGGCTCTTCAGGTCGACCTTCAGCGGCACCCAGTACGTGCGGCGCCTGCCGTCCACGAGCAGTGTCGGCGCCCACGGCGGGTACGCGCGCTCGGCGGTCTCCTCGACGAGGGGCTTCAGCTCGTCGCGGCGGGCGTACTCGGTGAGTTCGCCGATGCTGTTGAGAATCGCCACGTCCGGCGGGGCGTCCGCCTCCAGCTGCGAGACGAGGGTCTCGCGCAGCGAGCGGGTTCCTTCGTACGTGTACGTCCTGCCGGTCCCGTCGTCGAGCCGCTTCAGAGCGGCCTCGAAGGCCTCGCCCTCCGCGCCGGTCCAAGGCCCCAGCACGACGAGCGGGTCGGGCGGATCGGACGTACAGCCGGGGACGAGGGCGAGCAGGCAGACCGCGAGGAGGGCGCGCAGGACACGGCTCATGAGACGGCTGATGGCACGGTTCATGAGACGGCCCCCGGACGGGCGACCACGAGATACTCGCGCCGGTATGCGTGCAGAGCACCGCCGGCGAGGCCGGCGCCGACCAGGCCCGCGGGGAACACGAAGGGGGCGATCCCGTCCAGGAAGGCGAGCCGCCCGCCGGACAGTCCGTCGTCGATCCGGGCTTCCAGTACCTCGATGGCCCAGGGGTCAGGGCCGTCGAAGGGGCGCTCCTCGGCGACCGTCTCCGTCGCGGGCGAGGTCCGCTCGGCGAGCGCGTCCGCCACCGGGACGGCCTCCGTCTGGGCATGCTGCGCCAGCAGCGCGTCGGCCGTGAGGAGGGGCACGGCGAGCAGCGGCAGGGCGGCGGTCGCGAGCGGAATGCTGAGCCGGATCCGGAAGCGGCGGCGTAGGAAGGACACCGTGCGCCAGAGCCCGGCGGCGAGCAGCACGAGGGCGAGCGCGGACACCACGGCGGCCGCATGCACGCCTGCGCCCCAGGCGGCACGGTCCGCGAGCCGTTCGCGCAACTGCCGCTCGAGCCCGGCGACCCGGTCCACGATCGAGGTCGCGCCGGAGCCGGTCGTGGGCGGACACGGCGGAAAACGATCCTGGCTGTCCGCGGCGGCGACCGGAGCCGAACAGAGCATGCTGCGCGCGTATGTGAGCTCGGCGTCCCGCAGCACCGGGTCGGTGGCGTGCCCCTGGGCCCGGCCGATCCAGCCCGTGTAGTCCACGACCAGCGCGGACACCACACGCAGCTCCTGCTCCTCGGCCACGGTCAGCGCTCCGCTGCGGGTGACCTGGTTCAGGCTCTGTGTCGCCCGCGCCACCCGTGTCCGGTAGCGCTCGCTGAGCCCGCTGAGCTCCGCCGCCCGGCCCTCGTCGAGGTTCTCCTCGGCCTCGCCCTGCGCGATGAACAGCGACGCCTTGGCGTTCGCGAGTCCGACCAGCGCGGGTCCCAGCCGGTCCTGCATGTACGCCGAGTCGTCCCGCACGTCCGCGTACGCCCAGCCGAGCGCCCCGAACGCCACCACGGCGAGCAGCGGCAGCGCGACGAGCCGATCGCGCAGATACGCGCGGTTGCGACGGCCGGCCGTCGACGGCCACAGGTAGCGCCAGACGCGGCGCGCGAGTTCGGCGGCGATGACGCGTGCGGCCCGCGCCGCGCGCAGGAAGCGTGCGGACGGCGGCGTATCGGCCCCCGCGTTCCGGTTCGCGCGCCGAGGCCACGCCGCTCCGTTCACTCGCGAGCCGTCCGGGCGTTCTTCCTCGGCGCCGGCGTGTGGGCGATCGCCCGGAGCCAGGTCGTGACTCTCTTCCCGAGCCATGGGCTGTCCCTGTGGTGTCGGAAGGCGAGCGGACGGACCGCATAGGCACGGTCCAGGAGGGTCTCGGCGACGGCCGTGTCCTCGGGGGAGGCGGAACGGGCGGCCTGGTGGGCGAGGGTGAGGTAGAGGCGGGAGAGGTCCCTGCGGAGGCCGGGCTCGTCGGACGGGAGGCCGAGCCGTTCGTCGGCAGCCGCGGCCAGCGCGGCCAGGCCCGCCCCGTCGACGGCCCCGCGGGCGAGGACACCCTGCACGGCCTCCCACACCTCCGTCGTCATCCGGACCCGGGCCTGCTCGTCCGTCAGCCCGTGCGCGTGGAAGAGCCGGGCCAGCCGTTCCAGTACCTCACGGAGCCGCTCGGCCGCCTCATCCGGGTGCTCGGCGGTCCGCACATGCTCGACGCCGACACGAACGGCGGCCGTACGCGCGGCAGTCCGGTGCCGCGAGTGCTGCGGCACCGCGTCCAGTGCCCGCAGGACGTCGTCCCACGCCCGCTCTCCGCCCAGCGCGAGGCGTGCCCGCACCCCGCCGAAGGCCGCGCTGCCCAGCGACGGATTGCGCAGCCGCACCGCCTCGTAGAACGTCAGCGCCTCGTGCCAGCGGCCGAGGCGTTCAGCGCAGTAGCCGAGGGCGAGCTTGGGCGTGTACTCGCCCGGGATCGCCGCGTACACCTGGTCGAAGTGCCGCCGCGCCGCGGCCACTTGGTCCCGGCCGAGCGCGAGCAGCCCGCGGTGCCAGTCGAGCCGCCAGTCGTGCGGGGCGCGCTCGGCCCCGATCAGCGCCTCGGCGGACCGCAGTTCACGCTCGGCGGCCTTGGTCCCGCCCCCGGCACCCCGCAACCGCAGGCGGCAGCGCAGGAGATGCACCTCCGGCGAGTCCCGCCAGTCCGCGGTGTGCTGCAGCAGCGCCTCCGGGGCGGCGTCGGCCAGCCTGCTCAGCTGCGCGTGGTGGTCGTCGTGCGGATCGGGCCGCGGTACGGGCAGCCGCTGCGCGACCTCGGCGGGCGACGGCGGCGCGTACGGGGCGCGCACATCCGGCGCGGCCCACCGGGCGAGGGGCGGCGCGGATCCGAGCGCCGCGTCGAGCGCGTACGGCGACTGGAGGAAGAGCGGCGACGGTTCGAAGGTCTCCAGCCCGGTCCGCAGCGACCGCAACTCCCGGAAGACTCCGCGCAGTTGCTCCTGCATCTCCCGTGCGGTGGCGAACCGCTCGGCCCGCTCGCTGCGGGTCGCCCGGTGCAGCACCCGAGCCAGTGACACCAGACCGAGCCCGCGGGGAGGCGGGGCCGTCATCGAGTGGGCCTCGGGGATCTCGGGGTCGTCGCCCGGTGGGCCCAGCCGACTGATCACGTCGAGGCGTCCCAGCTCGGCCAGATCGTCCGGTGACCGCCCCAGCCCGCTCAGCCGCCGCAGGGTCTCGCCCAGGCTGAACAGGTCGTCCTGGCCAGTGGATTCACCGTTCGCGCCGACGGTCGGGGCGCAAAACCCGTACGTGGTGTGGCCGGGGAGGCCGGCCACGCGGACGCTGCCCACATCGATGATCTTTGTCGTGGTCCCGTTGTGCATGACGTTGTCCGGTTTGAGGTCGCCGTAGACCTTGCGGGGCTGGTCGGCGTGCAGGTATCCCAGCGCGGCCAGGATCCGCACCCCGTAGGCGAGTACGAACTCGTGGAAGCGGCTCCTGCCGAACTCGGCCGGGGTCACCTGGGCCCGCGCCCGCACCTCTTCCAGCGTGAGCCCGTCCACGTACTGGAGGACGAGGAAGTCCCCGACCTCCGGATGGTGCCCGTAGTTGAAGACACGGATGATGTCGTCGTGGCTGAGATCGACCAGCGCCCGCCGCTCCTGGGCCAGGGCCCCCGCCGAAGCCGCCGCCTGCTCCGGGTGCAGGATCTTGATCGCGACCTCGCGGTTGTCGACCTTGGTGTCGCGTGCGAGATAGACCTCGCCCATTCCCCCGTAGCCGAGCGGCCGGATCAACTGGTACTGCCCGGCGAGCAGTTGCCCCGACGGCAGCGGGAGCCCGTCCCGCTCACTGCCGTGCGACGGTGAGGGCCCCAGCAGGGTGATCGAGGGCAGCAGGACCGGGTCGGGATTCTCCTCGGGCAGTTCGACTTTCGCGCCTCGCAGGAATGTTGGCTGCGCGGCGACGACGTGCGGTCCGAACGGCCCACTGGATTCCGGCACTTCACCGGTCGCCTCTCTGCCCGCAGCCCCTTCCATGCGTCCTCAGGATAGACGCGCGGGCCGGGAATGGCTCCGTGTCGAGGTGAGGATGATGTGGCCGATCCGTCCGGCTGCGGTCGTGGCGCGCCGGTCGCCGCTACGGCTGGGTCGGCGTTCCGAGCAGTGCCGATGCGGTCTGGAGCGGGGTGAGCACGGTCGCGGGAGTGCGGTCGGGGGTGGGGGCGGGGGCGCTCCGGCATGTGAAGCCGAGGCGGGTCAGCGCACGGACCATTTCACCGCTGCTGAAGTCGCGGCGGTTTTGCTTGGTGATGACTTCGCCGACCTGCTTGACAGGATAGTGGCGGCGGCCGATGAGTACGGAGTCGCCTGTGACGGCCTCGGGCTTGATGCCCTTCATCGATGCCTCCACATCGCTCTTGACGAGGTCGAACGGGAAGCGGGCGATGATACAGCGCATGTTTGCCTCACAAATCGGGGGAGAGGGCCGGACGGGTGGGTGACCCGAGGGCCTAGGGGTGGGGGAGGACGAGGACTCCGAGGGCGTAGCCGTCCTCGTCGATCACGGGGGACGCCCCGAGTTTGCGGCCCTGCATTGCGTCTTCGGCATCGTGGCGCGGCATCAGGACGGGCGTGAACGGTCCACGATCGTGGACGATGTCCCGCAACCGGGTGTCGTCGGTGTCCCAAGGGGTGCTCGGGATGGCGGCGAGCTGGTCCCGGGTCACCAGACCGGTGCAGCGGCCGTCGGCGTCACAGACCACCAGATGGGGGATGCGAGCGCTGGTGAGAACCGACAGAGCCACGTCGACCGCCATGTCGTCGCGGACCTGCGGCCCCGGTGTGGTCATGGCGTCGCCCGCAGTCTGCGCGGGGCCGTTCGTCCGGCACAACTGTGTCCGAAGCGTCAAGTGCGGTCTCCTTCTGGCAGGGGCGGGCCGACGAGCCGGGTGTGGTGGGCTTCGTCGTGGGCTACGCGGTCCTACCGAGAGCCTGTCCCCGGTTCTCACCGGATGCGGTCCGGGGCGAGCCGCCCGAGCGGCGGGCCTGGGCGGGGCGGCTGCGTCGCCCGCGGGAGGAGGACGCGCCGCGCTTGGGGCGCTCTGCGGCCGGTGCGGTGATGGTGACAGGAACGCCGGACGGGGCCTGGGCACCGGTGATGCGGCTGAGCTCGGCCTCGCCGGAGCGGACCTGGGCGGTCTGCGGGGTGATGCCGGCGTTGGACATCAGGCGGCTCATGTCGCGGCGCTGGTTGGGCAGGACGAGGGTGACGACGCTGCCGGACTCGCCGGCACGGGCGGTACGGCCTCCGCGGTGCAGGTAGTCCTTGTGGTCGCTGGGCGGGTCGACGTTGACGACGAGGTCGAGGTTGTCGACGTGGATGCCGCGGGCGGCGACGTTGGTGGCCACCAGCACCGTGACATGGCCGGTCTTGAACTGGGTGAGGGTGCGGGTGCGCTGAGGCTGGGACTTGCCGCCGTGCAGGGCGGAGGCACGTACACCGACGGCCAGGAGATCCTTGGTCAGCCGGTCGACGGCGTGCTTCGTGTCGAGGAACATGATCACCCGGCCGTCGCGGGCGGCGATCTCGGCCGTGGTGGCGTGCTTGTCGGCGCCGTGGACGTAGAGCACGTGGTGCTCCATGGTGGTGACCGCGCCGGCCGAGGGATCCACGGAGTGGACGACCGGGTCGTTGAGATAGCGACGGACCAGTAGGTCGACGTTGGCGTCGAGGGTGGCGGAGAACAGCATCCGCTGGCCCTCGGGGCGTACCTGGTCGAGCAGTGCGGTGACCTGGGGCATGAAGCCCATGTCCGCCATCTGGTCGGCCTCGTCCAGCACGGTGATGCCAACCTGGTTCAGGCGGCAGTCACCACGGTCGATGAGGTCCTTGAGCCGGCCCGGCGTCGCGACGACGACCTCGGCACCGGCGCGCAGCGCGCTCGCCTGGCGGCCGATCGACATCCCACCGACCACCGTGGTCAGCTTCAACTTCAGCGACTGCGCGTACGGGGTGAGAGCGTCGGTGACCTGCTGCGCCAGTTCACGGGTGGGCACCAGGACCAGAGCGAGCGGCTGGCGCGGTTGCGCGCGCTGCCCGACGGTGCGGGCGAGCAGCGCCAGTCCGAAGGCGAGGGTCTTGCCCGAACCTGTGCGGCCACGGCCCAGGACGTCCCGGCCGGCCAGTGAGTTGGGCAGGGTCGCCGCCTGGATCGGGAACGGATCATTCATCCCGAGACCGGCGAGCACCTTCATGAGGGCGGGCGGCATGTCGAGGTCCGCGAAGGACTCGACGGGAGGCAGTGCGGGGGTGCGGGTGACCGGCAGAGCGAACTCCTGCGGGAGCCCGGCAGGCCTGCGCCCGTAGCCGCCGGACCGGCTCGGCGCTCCCGAACGGCCGGGGGCGCCGGAGCGGCCGGCGGACGCTGAACGGTAGCTGCCGCCTCGGCCCGAGCCTGCGGGGCTGCCGCCTCGGCTGCGGGAATAGCGGTCGTTCGTGCGAGTGGTGCGGTTCATGCAGAACCTTCCTCGATGCGGCGCGTATCGAAGAATTCCGGCAGAAAGACCGCACGGAGCTTCACAAGAACGAGCCGGAAAAGATGAGACGAAGCACAGGGACTTGACTGCCGCCTGCTTCGAAAGAGTGAATACGCCCCGCGAAGAGATCGCTGGGGAAATACCGATGGAGGGCGGTTGGAAACCTTCGCCCGATCCCGTTTCGATGCGCTGCGGCAGTCGACCGGGCTGTCTCGCACCGCTCGTCAGGGCCGGCACGGGCGCGGAGGAGGGGTTACGAGCACGAGTTGGGGCCCGCACCCAAGGTGCGGGCCCCAACTCGTGAAACGCGTCAGCGTCAGGCGGGAGTGATGTTCTCCGCCTGCGGGCCCTTCTGGCCCTGGGTGACGTCGAAGTTCACCTTCTGGCCCTCCTGCAGCTCGCGGAAGCCGGAGGAAGCGATGTTCGAGTAGTGGGCGAACACGTCGGCGCCGCCGCCCTCCTGCTCGATGAAGCCGAAGCCCTTTTCCGCGTTGAACCACTTCACGGTGCCAGTAGCCATGTCATATCTCCTTACGGGGCAGTGCCCTGGGATCGCAACGTGCGAGCCCGGCGTTGCCGCGATGATTACCCCGTCCGGAAGGCACCGGCAAATAAAAAAGTGCTCTCATCGGCGCGTTGGGTCGATGAGGGCACTTGAAGTCTTGGGAACCACAACTGCAACTGAGCTCAACAGTAGCACGAGGCGGGTCCTGGTGCGCTGGATTCAAGTCGGCACTCCGCTGCCCCTTGGAATGCTTGCCGCTCCACGAGTCATTTCTGCAGTGACCGCATTAGATATTTCTCCTGGAATTTTCCGGCAGAAAATCGGGCAGACAGAAAATCGCTGTCCGGCCACGGGTGAGAAGTCACCCGCTCCCGCCCGCTCGCGTCCCCTTGGAACCATGTCCCAGTCGCGCGCTTCACCCACCCGAGTGAACGCGCCGGTCGACGGTGTGATCAGTGGTCGCTGTAGCTGACGTCGCCGATGGTCCAGGCGCTGACGTCATCGAGGGCGATACGGTACATCCCGCCCGTTTCCGGAATCCCCAGGCTGCCCTGGAGGATCCGTGCGACGTGGAAGTGCAGATGGGTGGGAAGTTCGTCGGCCTGCTTGGGGCGACGGTCCGTGTCCGTGAATACGGCAGAGAACGCGCCCAGGCGGTCGGAGTCCTGGAGGACCTCCGCCACGCGCTGCCTCCACATGGACTCAGGGGCCAGTCGGCCGGTGATGACGGCTCCCTGAACGACCACGGTGAGAGACATCTGATTGCTTCGCTCCGACTCCACCAGATCGGCGATGCCAACGAGCAGTTCATCAGGCTTCGACATGACCGCTGATTCTACTCCCGCGGAGATCGAGGCCGGACGTTCCGGCCGGGGGAGTGCCCACGCCGCGGACCGTACGGCGCCGAGCCCCGGCCTTGGCACGAACGGTGCGACTCGCGGTGCGCGCGGACTCCCGCCGACTCGGCGCAACTGGTACGGAGATCGGCTGACGGAGTCTTCCATGACGTTCTGGAGCAGAAGTACGCGGCCTGGCCGTGTAGAAAACCTGCCGTAGCGAGAATAGACATGCGTGTCCAGCAGGGCTAGGGTTTCGTCACGTAGCCAAGAGATCAACCGAGGTAAAGAAGACCGGCACCATCAGGATCGCCCGGGCGAGGAAAGCGAACAGCCCGGGTACCGCAAGGCCCCGGACTGGACGGTGGTCCCGGTCACACATCCGCGATCCCCGCATTCACCCTCCCTGTTGCGCACAGGTGTGCGGATGCAGAAAGCCGGCCCAGTGAACAAGCCCGGCAGATGGTGTTGGCATCACCTCGGGGCTCTGGTGTCGAACGTCACCAGAGCCCCCGCCCTTTTTCCCCAAGAGGTGTAAGTGACCGCAGATTCCCCGCTCGACCGCCTGGATGACGACGACTACCCCGCCTACACCATGGGGCGGGCCGCCGAGATGCTCGGCACCACACCCGCCTTCCTGCGTGCGCTCGGTGAAGCTGGCCTGATCACCCCTCTGCGCTCCGAAGGCGGACACCGCCGCTACTCGCGCTACCAGCTGCGCATCGCAGCCCGCGCCCGTCGGCTCGTCGACGAGGGCACCCCGATCGATGCCGCCTGCCGCATCGTCATCCTGGAGGACCAGCTCGAGGAAGCCCGACGCATGAACGACGAGTACCGCCGCGCCGCCACGGACTCCCAGAGCAAGCCCGCCGACAGCTGACCACCCAGTAGGGCCGCACCCACCGGACGGCCACCGCGACACCGTTGAAACGGCGCGACGTACGCGGACCGGGACCGGACAGTCCGCCGAGATCAGGCCGCCGGGGCCGGGTAGGTCGGGTACTCCACCCCGGAGACGTGCTGGACGACGCGGATGACCTGGCAGGAGTAGCCGAACTCGTTGTCGTACCAGAGGTAGAGGATCGCGTTGTCGCCGTCGACCTTGGTGGCGCCGGCGTCGACGATCGAGGCGTGGCGTGAGCCGATGAAGTCGCTGGAGACCGCGTCGGGAGCGGTGGTGAAGTCGATCTGGCGCTTGAGCGGGGACGTCAGCGACACGTCGCGGAGGTGGTCGAGGACCTCCTCGCGGGTGGTCTCGCGCCCGAGCCGCAGGCTGAGGATCGCGATGGAGACGTCCGGCACCGGGACACGGATCGAGCTGCCGGTGATCGGCGCCTTGAGGTCGGGCAGCGCCTTGGCGACGGCGGAGGCCGCACCCGTCTCGGTGATGACCATGTTGAGCGGCGCCGAGCGGCCGCGACGGTCGGCCTTGTGGTAGTTGTCCAGCAGATTCTGGTCGTTGGTGAACGAGTGGACGGTCTCCACGTGGCCACGCAGGACGCCGTACTCGTCCGCCATCGCCTTCAGCGGCGGGACGATCGCGTTGGTCGTACAGGACGCGCAGGACAGGATCCGCTCGTCCGGCTTGATCATGTCGTGGTTGACGCCGTGCACGATGTTGGGGACGTCGCCCTTGCCCGGCGCGGTCAGGACGACCTTGTCGATGCCGGGCCGCAGGTGCTCCGACAGGCCCGCGCGGTCGCGCCACTTGCCGGTGTTGTCGATGAGGATGGCGTCCTTGATGCCGTACGCCGTGTAGTCGATCTCCGACGGGTCGTTCGCGTAGATCACCTTGATCGCGTTTCCGTTGGCGATGATCGTGCTGTTCGCCTCGTCGACGGTGATCGTGCCCTGGAACTGGCCGTGGATGGAGTCCCGGCGCAGCAGCGAGGCGCGTTTGACGAGATCCTCGGCGGCCCGGCCGCCGCCCCCGCGAACGACCACGGCGCGCAGCCGCAGTCCGTTGCCGGAGCCGGCCTTCTCGATGAGCAGGCGCGCGACGAGGCGGCCGATGCGGCCGAAGCCGTACAGGACGACGTCGCGTCCCTCGCCGCGCTCGATCTTGTTGGCGCCCGTGGCACCGGCGACGGCCTCGGCGGTGAACTCCTCCACCGAGAGACCGCGGTCGTCGGTCCTGTACGTCGCGGCGAGCATGCCGATGTCGATCTGGGAAGGGCCGAGATCGAGGGCGGCGAGCGCCTGCAGGAAGGGCAGCGTCTCGGTGACCGAGAGCTCCTCACCGGCGATCTGCCGGGCGAATCGGTGGGTCTTGAGGATGCTGACCACCGACTTGTTCACCAAGGAGCGGCTGTGCAGGAGGACGGTGACGTCCCGTTCCCGGTGCAGCTTCCCGATGATGGGGATCATCGACTCCGCGATCTCCTCGCGGGTCTTCCAGTTGGTGAACGAGTCGTCGTTGACAGTCACAGGTTTATCTTTCGAGCTAGACGGCGCTCATATGCTAAACCTACGCCGCTTCGATCATGCACCCGGTGCCGTCTGAGGGCGAAGCTGCCAAGGCTGAGCGGTTCCACAGCCGGCCTGGTCGCGCAGGGACCGCGCTGCAACTCTGCGTGGGCCAGCGGGAGTTCGGTGGCGGGGCGGATGACCGAGGGCTCGAATTCCAGCGGGCCGGCAGCCGAGGTGATCGCCTGGTGCGGCACGCTGCTCTCGATCAGCGCGCCGACGTTGACCGCCGGGACTGACCCGCGGCGAACAGGCTCGCGCCGTCACCGCGCTCGACCATGGCGGGCAGTACGGCTCGCACCGTCACCGCGCTCGACCATGGCGGGCAGTACGGCTCGCACCGTGGTGACCCCCGACGGCAGGACCCGGCCCTGAGCCGTCGGCCCGGCCGTCGGGAACCACCGGAGCCCGTCGCGGACCGTAGTCTCGCCGCCCCCTGACCGGGCAGCGCTCACCGCCCGGGTGCTCCCGCGCGCAGTCCGTCCATGACGAGGTCCAGGAGCCGGGTGGCGCGCGGTTGCCAGTCGCCGCCGGGATCGATCTGCCAGAGGCCGGCGATGGCGAGCATGAAGTCGTCCGCGGTCACTCCCGGACGGATGGTGCCGACCTGCTCGTTGGCGCGGAGCAGGAGTTCGGTCGCGGAGGTCACCGGGGTGTGCCCCGGTTTCGCCGGGCCCCCCGGCGCGCTGGTGGCCTGGCGGATCGCGTCGGCCAGGCCGGCCTTGGCCATGGCGAACCGGGCGAGGTGGTCCATCCACTCGCGCAGAGCCTGGGCGGGTTCCCGGGTCTCGAGCAGTTCGGCCGCGGCGTCGGCGACCTGCTGCATCTCGTGGCGGTAGATCTCGAGGACGAGCGCCTCGCGATTGGGGAAGTTGCGGTAGAACGTGCCCTGCCCGACGCCCGCCTGCTTGGCGATCACACTCAGCGGGGCGTCTGCGGAACGTGTCAGCTCGGCCAGCGCCACTTCCAGGATGCGCTCGCGGTTTCGCTGCGCGTCCGAGCGCAGAGGTGCGTCCTTCTTCTGCTGCACTCGTCCTCCTCACGGTCGTGGCCGAATCCCGGCCTTGCTTAACCGGACAGCTGTCCGCTACGTTTTTTCGAGAGCGGACAGCTGTCCGGTTGTGCTCACCATAGCGGTGGGCGCGGCCTGCGCGGGCAGCCGGTGACCGTCGTCACCGGCGTGCCTTCTCCGCATCCTGCATGGTTCCGAAGCCACATCGCTACGTACATCGCCCTCTCTCTTTGTCTCGCGATACGTCTCCCGATTCGACTGACTGCCGGAGCGTCCCCTCGACGTGTTCCGGATCTGCGAAAGAAGGCTGATCATGGCCCCAGCCCCCTCGTCGACATTCAGTGCCATCACCCTGAACATCAACGGCGAGAAGCACACGCTGTCCGTCGACCACCGCACCACCCTGCTCGACGCACTGCGCGAGCGCCTCGATCTGACCGGCACCAAGAAGGGCTGCGACCAGGGACAGTGCGGTGCCTGCACCGTCCTGCTCGACGGGCGCCGGGCCGTGGCCTGCCTGCAACTCGCGGTGGCGGCCGAGGGACGTGAGATCACCACCATCGAAGGCATGGCCGAGAGCGACCAACTGCACCCGGTGCAGCAGGCGTTCCTCGACCTGGACGGCTATCAGTGCGGCTACTGCACCCCTGGGCAGATCTGTTCGGCCGTCGCCGTCATCGAGGAACACGCGGCGGGCTGGCCGAGCGCCGTCACCGATGACGTCCGTCCCGAAGCCGGGCCACCACCGCTGACCGCGGACGAAATCCGGGAGCGGATGAGCGGCAACCTGTGCCGCTGCGGCGCGTACGTGTCCATCGTCCAGGCGGTCGCCCGCGCGGCCGCAGCCGAGGCGGAGACCACAGAGACCGCGGAGGCTGCGGCATGAAGGAATTCGGATATCAGCGCGCGTTCGACGTCTCCGGCGCGGTCGCGCTCCTCGATGCCGATCCGGACGCGCGCGTCCTCGGCGGCGGCACCAATCTCGTCGACCTGATGAAGACCGGTGTCGAGCGGCCCGCCCGGCTGGTCGACGTACGCGAACTCCCGCTGGACAAGATCGAGTTGACGGACGACGGCGGTCTGCGCATCGGCGCGACCGTCACCAACAGCGACCTCGCCGTCCACCCCGAAGTACGCCGCCGCTACCCGGCGTTGACGCAGGCCGTGCTGGCCGGCGCCTCCGGGCAACTGCGCAACATGGCCACGGTCGGCGGCAATCTGCTCCAGCGCACCCGCTGCGGCTACTTCGCCGACGTGACCAAACCCTGCAACAAGCGCGTCCCCGGCAGCGGTTGCCCCGCCATCGAGGGCGAGCACCACAACCACGCCATCCTGGGCGCCTCCGAGCACTGCGTAGCCACCCACCCCTCGGACATGGGCGTGGCACTGACGGCCTTCGATGCCGTCGTGACGTACGAAACGGCCGACGGGCCAGGCGAGTTGCCGCTCACCGAGTTCTACCTGCCCGTGGGCGACACCCCGCACCTGGAGACCGCCCTGCCGCCGGGAGCACTGATCACCGGCGTTACCCTGCCGCCTGCCCCGGTTACCGTCCTCTCGCGCTACCGGAAGGTACGCGAGCGCGCCTCGTACGCGTTCGCGATCGGCTCGATCGCCGCCGCCCTCGATGTCCGGGACGGCGTCGTACGCGACGTACGCCTGGCCTTCGGCGCGGTCGCGTCCCGGCCGTGGCGCGCCCGGGCGGCCGAACGCGTACTGACCGGGGCACCGGCCGACGCCGCAACCTTCGCCGCCGCCGCGGACGCCGAACTCGCGGCCGCGGAGCCGCTGCCGCACAACGCCTACAAGGTGACCCTGATGCGCAACCTCGTGGTGGCCGTGCTGACCGAACTCACCGAGGAGAGCACCCGATGACCACCGCCACGACCGGGACCACGACGGCGAAGGGCTCCGTCGGCACCGCGCACACCCGCGTGGAGGGCCGCGACAAGGTCACCGGAGCGGCCCGCTACGCGGGAGAGATCCCCTTCGCCGAACTCGCTTACGGGTGGCTGGCGCTGTCGACCGTCGCCCGTGGCCGTATCCGCTCGATGGACACCGCGCCCGTTCTCGGGATGCCGGGCGTGCTCACCGTCCTGCACCACCAGAACGCCCCGCGTGTCGACAGCGACTACGTCGGCATGCTGGGAGTCCCGCCGGACCCGACCGCGGCCGTCTTCCAGCACGACCGGGTGCCGCACGTGGGCTGGCCGGTGGCCCTGGTCGTCGCCGAGACGTCCGAACAGGCCAGGGAGGCCGCCGAGGCGCTGGTGGTGCACTACGAGGAGGAGCCGCACGATGTGGCGTTCTCCGGCGAACACCCGGACGCCTACCCGCTGGACGCGCACATGCCGGCGGTGACGGAGAAGGGGGAACTGGAGCCAGAACTCGCCGCCTCCGCCGTCGTCATCGACGCGGAGTACACCACACCTGAAGAGCACCACAACCCGATGGAGCCGCACGCGGCGACCGCCCTCTGGGACGGCGGCCGACTCGAAGTCGTCGACTCCAACCAGGGCACCATGTGGGTCGCCGACGAGCTGGCGAAGCTGCTCTCGCTCGACCCGGCCTCGGTGCGCGTGCGGTCCGAACACGTCGGTGGCGGCTTCGGGAGCAAGGGGGTCCGCGCGCACCAGGTGGCCGCCGTGATGGCCGCGACCGTCCTCCAGCGCCCGGTCCGGGTCGTCATGACCCGCCGTCAGATGTTCGCGCTCGCCGGCTACCGGAGTCCCACGACACAGCGCATCCGGCTCGGCGCCGACACCGATGGGCGGCTGCGCGCGCTCGACCACCGCTCTCTGAGCCTCACTTCGACCGTGCACGAGTTCATCGAACCGAGCGCCGGAGTGGGACGGGTGATGTACGACGCCGACGCCCACCACACGGCCAACCGCCTTGTACGGCTCGACGTGCCCACGCCGACCTGGATGCGCGCCCCGGGAGAGGCGCCGGGGTCGTTCGCGCTGGAAGCGGCGCTAGACGAGCTCGCCGAGAAGTGCGGCATCGACCCCATCGAGCTGCGCGTACGCAACGAGCCCGAGCGGGGTCCCGTGTCCGGACTGCCGTTCAGCAGCCGCGAGTTGCTCACCTGCTTCCGGGAGGGCGCCCGCAGGTTCGGCTGGGCGGACCGGGACCCGCGTCCCGGTCTGCGCCGGGAAGGGCGCTGGCTGCTGGGCACCGGCACGGCGGCGGCCTCCTTCCCCGCGGGAGCCATGCCGTCCACGGCGGCCATGACGGCGGAGGCGGACGGCACCTTCACCGTGCGGATCAACGCGTCGGACATCGGAACCGGGGCACGGACCGCGCTCACCCTGATCGCCGCCGACGCGCTGCAGGTGGCACCTGACCGTGTCCAAGTGCGCATCGGAGACAGCGATTTCGGACCGGCGATGATCGCCGGCGGCTCGATGGGCACCCGTTCCTGGGCGTGGGCGGTCACGGCCGCGGCCGACGAGCTCCGGCAACGACTCGCCCTGAGCGCCGGTCTCCCACCGGAGGGGATCACGGTGCGGTCGGACACCTCCGAGGCCATCGGCGCCCTGGCCCAGAAGGAACGGCACTCCTTCGGGGCACAGTTCGCCGAGGTCGCCGTGGACCCCGCCATCGGCGAGGTACGCGTGCGCCGCATGCTCGGCATCTTCGCGGCGGGCCGGATCGTCAACCCGCTCACGGCCCGCAACCAGTTCGTCGGAGGAATGACCTGGGGCATCTCCATGGCCCTGCACGAAGAGGCGGTCCGGGACCAGGCCACGGGCGGCCACTACGGCGCCGACCTCGCGGGCTACCACGTCGCCACCCACGCCGACGTACCGCTCATCGAGGCGGACTGGGTGGACGACCCGGACCCGGACGACCCGGTCGGGATCAAGGGCATCGGCGAGATCGGCATCGTGGGCGCCGCGGCGGCGATCGCCAACGCGGTCTGGCACGCGACCGGCGTACGCCACCGGAGTCTGCCCATCCGGCCAGACCGCGTCCTGGCGGCGGGCGGGGAAGCGGTTACGGGAGCTCCGGATGCTTGACATCGCCGAGGAGCTGAACCGCTGGGCCGAGGAGGGCCGGGACTTCGCCGTCGCCACCGTCGTGTCCGTCGGCGGCAGCGCGCCACGCGGCCCCGGCGCCGCCCTCGCCGTCGACAGCGCGGGCACGGTCATCGGCTCGATCTCCGGCGGCTGCGTGGAAGGAGCGGTGTACGACCTGTGTGTTGAGGCACTCCAAACCGGCGAGACCGTCCTCGAACGGTTCGGCTACAGCGACGAGGACGCCTTCGCGGTCGGCCTGACCTGCGGCGGAGTCATCGACGTCATGGTCACGCCGGTCGGTACGGACTCGCCTTTCAGGACGGTCTTCGTGTCGGCGCTCTCGACCGCCGCCGGGGGCGAACCGACGGCCCTGGCCCGGGTCGCCCGGGGCCCGGCCGAACTCCTCGGCAGGGCACTGCTCGTGGGCCCCGATGGCTCGAAAGGATCGTATGAGGGCAGTCTCGGCGGCCACGCGAAGCTGGACCGGTCGGCGGCGGCCGAGGCCCGGGCCATGCTGGACGCCGGACGCACCGGCACGGTCGAGCTAACGGAGGACGGATCGCACTGCCCAGGTGGCCTCACGCTGCTCGTCGAGTCGAGCGTGCCACCGCCCCGCATGATCGTCTTCGGCGCGATCGACTTCGCCGCGGCGCTCGTGCGCGCGGGCAAGTTCCTCGGCTACCACGTGACCGTGTGCGACGCCCGCCCCGTCTTCGCCACCCGGGCCCGCTTCCCCGAGGCCGACGACATCGTGGTCGACTGGCCGCACCGCTATCTCCGGCGCACGACGACCGACGAACGCACGGTCCTGTGCGTCCTCACCCACGACGCCAAGTTCGACGTACCCCTGCTGAAGGCGGCGCTGCGGTTGCCGACCGCGTTCATCGGCGCGATGGGCTCGCGGCGCACGCACGCGGACCGCGAGCGCCGACTGCGGGAAGTCGGCTTGAATGAACGGGAGTTGGCCCGCCTGAGGTCGCCGATCGGCCTCGACCTCGGTGCCCGTACGCCCGAGGAGACCGCCTTGTCCATCGCGGCGGAGATCGTCGCGGCCCGCCGGGGCGGCACGGGCGTTCCGCTGACCGGCTCGGGGACGCCGATTCACCGTGACGGGGGAGAGCGCGGTGCCGTGGCGGCCGCGTGAACCCATGGCAAGGCACGGGCAGGAAGGAGTGACGCACGGTCGCGGCTCGCCTTACAGGTACCAACTAGGTACCATCCCTGTATGCCATCACTGAATGTGTCGTTCACCGACGACGAGCTCGAGGGTGTGCGCGCGGCCGCCGCCGCCGAAGGAAAGAGCCTCAAGCAGTACCTGCATGATCTCGGCGTCCGTGAGATGCAGCGTCGGCAGTTCGTGGCCGGCGCCGCCGAATGGGCCGACCGGCTGCGCGGCGAGTTCGACGAGGCGTTCCCCGACGAGGTGCCGGCCTCCGAGAGTCACGACGGGTCCGCGGCTGCCTGATGCACCTCCACGTCGATGTCTCCTGGCTGCTCGATATCCAGGAGGTCGCTCTGGTCCGCGAGGACATGTCGGTCTCGGACTACTCCGCGCTCGTGGCGGCCGTAGCCCGGCACAAGACCAAGCTGCCGACCCTGGCCGCGGCCGATCCGGACGCCGCCTGGCGCGCGGCTGCGCTGATGCACACCATCGTGCGCCTGGAACCGCTCCCGAACCGCAACAGCCTGTACGCCGCGTTCGTCGCCGCTCAGTACATGGACCAGTCGGGAGAGGGCATCGACCCTCCCTATGGCGCGCTGTCCGACCTCGTACGCAAGATCCGCGACACCCGCGTCGGAGTCCGCGCCGTCGCCGACCAGCTGAGGTCCTGGAAGGTATGAGACGGGCTCTCTTCTGAAGGGTCGCCGTGCCGTGGCCACTTGGGGCGGAGTGCCCGGCGTCCGTCACGGAGCGGCCCCCCGCGTGGCGGCCGCCGGTGCGCGCCCCATCGGCGGGGTCCGGGGCCGGGCCCGCCATCCGTCGTCAAGCGCGTTCCGGTGGAGCGGTTCAGCCGTTGCCGGATGGGCGTGCCGTGATAGTCTTGATCCAGTTGCAGTTGTGGTTCCCGAAGACTTCAAGTGCCTTGGACGATTTCATATCGTCGGGCACTTTTGTATTTCCGGCGCTCTTTCCGGACGGGTTCATTGCGGCGGCACGGGGGTCCACACAGTGTGGGCCCCGGAATACTGCCCCGAAGGGGATATGACATGGCTACTGGAACCGTCAAGTGGTTCAACTCGGAAAAGGGCTTCGGCTTCATCGAGCAGGACGGCGGCGGCCCGGACGTCTTCGCCCACTACTCGAACATCGCGTCCTCCGGCTTCCGTGAGCTGCAGGAGGGCCAGAAGGTGAACTTCGACGTCACTCAGGGCCAGAAGGGCCCGCAGGCGGAGAACATCACTCCCGCCTGACGCTCAAGCGTACGAGGCAGCTGGGGCCCACCTTGCGGTGGGCCCCAGCTTGCTGCTTTCTCCAGGGATTGCCCCTGGCCCGGCGGGGGCCGCGGCCCAGGCCCCCTCCGTAACCTGCCCCGCTCTCCCATTCCGGGACATTCCCGGCCGCTTGATGACGGCTGCCCTCATGCGCCGCGTCGGTACGGCCGGTTTCGTTTGGTCCTACATCGGCTCGTTCTTGCAATTCATTCGGCTCATATCCGCCGGGAATTCCTCGATACGTGCCATATCGAGGAAGGTTCTTCATGAACCGATCGGCTCGCACGAACGACCGTTTTTCCAACGCCCGCAAGGACGGCTTTTCCGGTTCCGACCGAAGCGGCCGCTCCCGCTCGCAGAGCCAGGGGCGCCCTGTCGCCCGTTCGGGCGGCAACGGACGCCGTCCCTCCGCGGTGCAGGGCGAGTTCACGCCGCCGGTCACGGTCACCCCGGCCCTCCCGGCGGTTTCGACCTTCGGTGAACTGGGCCTTCCCGCCGAGTTGCTGGAGATGCTCACCAGCCTCGGCATGAACGAGCCGTTCCCGATCCAGGCCGCCACGCTGCCGAACTCCCTCGTGGGCCGGGACGTCCTGGGCCGCGGGCGCACCGGCTCGGGCAAGACGCTCGCCTTCGGACTGGCGCTCCTCGTCCGCACGGCCGGGCGGCGTGCCGAGCCCCGGAAACCGCTGGCCCTGGTCCTCGTCCCCACGCGTGAGCTGGCCCAGCAGGTCACCGATGCGCTCACCCCGTACGCCCGGTTGCTGAAGCTGCGGCTGGCCACCGTGGTCGGCGGGATGTCGATCGGCCGGCAGGCCGGCGCACTGCGGGGCGGTGTCGAGGTCGTCGTCGCGACTCCGGGCCGCCTCATGGATCTCGTCGAGCGCAAGGACTGCCGCCTGGACCGGGTGGACATCACCGTCCTGGACGAGGCGGACCAGATGGCCGACATGGGCTTCATGCCCCAGGTCACCGAGTTGCTCGACCAGGTGCGGCCCGACGGCCAGCGCATGCTTTTCTCGGCCACGCTGGACCGCAATATCGACCTCCTGGTCCGTCGCTATCTCCATGACCCGGTGGTCCACTCGGTCGACCCGTCGGCGGGCGCGGTCACCACGATGGAGCATCACGTGCTGTACGTGCACGGCGCCGACAAGCACGCCACCGCCACAGAGATCGCCGCCCGTGACGGGCGCGTCATGATGTTCCTGGACACCAAGCACGCCGTCGACCAGTTCACCAGGCACCTGCTGAGCAGCGGCGTGAGGGCGGCGGCGCTGCACGGCGGCAAGTCGCAGCCCCAGCGCACCCGCACCCTGGCACAGTTCAAGACCGGTCACGTCACGGTGCTGGTGGCCACCAACGTCGCCGCCCGCGGCATCCACGTCGACGACCTCCACCTCGTCGTCAACGTCGACCCGCCCAGCGACCACAAGGACTACCTGCACCGCGGCGGCCGTACGGCCCGTGCCGGCGAGTCCGGCAGCGTCGTCACCCTCGTCCTGCCCAACCAGCGCCGTGACATGACCCGTCTGCTGTCGGACGCCCGCATCAGGCCGCAGATCACCCAGGTCCGCTCCGGCGAGGCCGAGCTCAGCCGCATCACCGGCGCCCAGGCGCCCTCCGGCGTTCCCCTCAGCGGTAGCGCGCCGGCCGCGGAGCGCCCCCAGCGCGGCGGTGCCCCCTTCCGTGGCATGGGCACCCGCCCGGGCCGGGCCGGGCGTGCCGGTGGCGAGTCCCGCCGGTCCGCCGAGGCCCGCCAGACAGCCGAGGCCCGCAAGGCAGCCCGGGTTCGTCGCGGCGCCTAGCAGGGCCGAGCGCGAGCTGAAAGCCTCGCTTGTCGCTTGTCCTCGGTCCCCCTGCCCGGCGGAGGGGGACCGAACGGGTGAATCCCGCTTGCGCATGAGCATCACGTGCCCAGCCGGGGTCGCTACGACCGCAGGTCACAGGGATCACGGTGGACGATGCCGAGCGGCGGTGGGCGCGGAGATCCACCATTGTGGAGACAGATGCGATCACATCGCCCACATCGGGGAAGTCGAGTCCCATGAGCGAATCAGAGTTTTCGCCCGAAGGTCGGCCCGTGGACCTCTATCTCGACCTACTGCGCGCCCGTATGGCTCCAGCCGACTACGCGCTGCTGCTTCGTATGGTCGAACCAGTGCTCGAGGCAATGGAGGAGCAACGTGCGGGAACGATCGAGTTGAGTCTGGAAGGCCCGGATGGTGCCAGCGTCTCGCAGGAGATCCGTGACGAGGCGTCCCTCGTCGTGGCGGTCGCCGTCACGGGCCGTCTGGACAACCAGATCGTCGAGATCGAGACCGAGGAGACCGGACCCATCAGGGTCGTCACGGATTCGGGCACCGCGGCCGATCCCGCCCGGTGCAGGGAGATCGCCGACTTCATCGGTGAACGGCACCGGCAGGACGAGGAGCTGCGAGGTATCGCAGAGGTCAGCGGCTTGCCCACCGATGTCTGATACGCGCCGCGGCATCCGGCCCCGGGTGTGGCGGACAGCGGCGAGACATGGGCAGGGCGCCGGCCTGCTCGGTATCCCGGAACTCACGCCTGGTCAGGGGCAGCCGTACGCGAGGTGAGCCGCGTTCGTGCGAACTGCGGGTGAGAGCAGGCGCACCTCAGGGCGTGCGACGGGCGGCCACTGCCCCGCCATGCCCACAGGAGGCACGGGCGTGCCTGTTCCGGGCCGCGGGGTCTCCTCCCCGCAGGGTGCGTGCCGGTGCCAGACTCGTCACACGGCATGCCTTTTCGCCGTGCCCCGGGCAGGGCCCTGCGATGCTGGCGCTCGTGTCGATCACCTCTTCCGTGCCGGAACCGATCACGCCCGATGCCCCGGTCGCACTCCACCGTCCCCTGCTCACCCAGCAGTGGTTGGACCTCACATTCGTGCACTGGGCCGTGGATCCGGCGGCCGTGGCGGGACTGCTACCGACCGGCACCACCCCCGACACCGTCGATGGCGTCACGTTCGTCGGCCTGGTCGCGTTCCGGATGCATCGGGTGGGCTGGCTGCGCCTGCCGGGGGTGCCGTACTTCGGTTCCTTCCCGGAGACCAATGTGCGCCTGTACTCGGTGGACGCGTACGGGCGGCGCGGCGTGGTCTTCCGCTCCATGGACGCGTCCCGGCTCGTGCCGGTGCTCATGGGGCGTCTTGCCTTCCGGCTGCCGTACGTGTGGTCCCGGATGTCCGTGCGGACCCGCGAGGACACGGTCGGCTACACCAGTGCGCGGCGCCTGCCGGGACCGCGCGGTGCGCACAGTCGGCTCCTCGTCAGGCCCGGGGAGCGCATAACCGAGCCGACCGGTCTTGAACACTTCCTGACCGCCCGGTGGGGCATGCACAAGCCGTTCTTCGGCGACGCCGGGTTCCTGCCGAACGACCATCCGCGCTGGCCGCTGCACCGGGCGACGCTGGTCGCGTACGAGGAGAACCTCATCGAGTCGGCCGGGATACCGGCGCCCTCCGAGGAACCGGTGAGCGTGCTGTACTCCCCGGGCGTTCCCGTACGTCTCGGCCGCGCCGTGGCAGGCCCTCCGCGCAGGTGAGTTCCGTACGGGGGAGTGCCGTCGGCTCAGTGGCGGTGCCGGGGCGTCGGACGACGGGTGGTGAGCAGCAGCGCGATGTCATCGGGGCGGTCGGCGACATGCCGGGCCGTGGCGGTGAGCCGGTCGGCGACACCGGCCAGTGAACGCCGGCCCGGGCGGGCGGCGGGGGAACCGGCCCGGGCCAGGGCCACGCGCAGCGCGGTGATGCCCTCGTCGATGTCGACGCCGGGCCGCTCGACCAGCCCGTCCGTGTAGAGCGCGAGGATGGCGCCGGGCTCCAGCTGCAACTCCGTCACCGGGTACTGGGCCTGCGGGTCGACTCCGAGTACGACACCGCCGGGGATGTCCAGGATGTGGGTACGGCCGTCCGGGTACCGGATGATCGGTGGCGGATGCCCTGCCCGGGCCACCCGGGCCAGACCGGTGACGGGATCCAGCCGGATGTAGCAGCAGCTGGCGAACTGGCCGGGATCGAGGTCGATCAGGAGGTGGTTGGTGCCGCTGAGGACCTCGTCGGGCGGACGGTCACCGAGCGCGAAGGCCCGTACAGCGCTGCGTAGTTGACCCATGGTGGCGGCCGCCTGCACGCCGTGTCCCTGGACGTCGCCGATGACCAGGGCCAGACCGTCCCCGGACTCGACGACGTCGTACCAGTCCCCTCCCACGTCCATCCCCTGCGTGCCCGGCAGATAGCGCCCGACGGTCTCCACCTGCGGGTGTGACGACAGGCGCCGGGGGAGGAGGGCCTGCTGAAGACCGCGTGCTAGGGCGGCTTCGGAGTCGTAGCGCTGCGCCTTCTCCATGGCGTGGGCGATCAGTCCGGCGAGCGCGGTGAGCACGGTGCGTTCCTCGGTGCTGAAGCCTCGGGGGCGGTCGAAGCCCAGGATGCAGGATCCGACCGGGCGTCCGGAGGCGATGAGGGGCAGGAAAGCGCGGGCGCCCTCCGTCGCGTCGAGCGGGATACCGGGGTACGCGGCCGCGAGCTGGTGCATCGACTCGAAGAAGATCGGCCGGCCGCTGGTGAGAGTCTCGACGCCGGGCAGCCGGGTGTCGAGACCCACCCCTTCGAACGGGGCGAGGAATCCCTTGGGGAAACCCGTTTCCCAGGCCAGATACAGGTGCCGGTCCTGCAGCAGGTAGATGGCGAGCCGGCGGCCGCCGAAGGCCGGCAGCAGTTCCTGCATCACGACCGCGGACACCTGGCGGGCGGTGACCGCCTCCGTCAGCGCGATCGCGAGGACGATCGGACGGTACAGCGGAGCCATGGAGGTGACTTCGGCCGCGGATCCGTCGGCCTGGGGCATGGCGGCCGTTTCAGGACTCTCGTGTGGGGGCGCGGGGTCGGGAAGCGGATCCTCCACCCGGTTCGCCGGCACCACTTTGCAGGTCAGAATGTCGGGACCGGGATAGACGGAGAGCGCGAGCCAATCACCCCCGTGAGACTCCGACGGCGGCTTCTCACCGTCTTGGAGAGGCCGTACGACATGGAAGTGCACCGGGTCCGGTGACAGCAGGGCTTCGCGCAGATGGTCCTCGTAGGCAGGCCGGTCCAGCCACGGCACTCCCTCTCCCAGGGGGCGGCCCAGAAGCTGTGTCCGCGGTCGGCCCAGGAGCTGCGTGGCCCGTCGATTCGCGTAGACGATCAGGCCCAGCCGGTCGAGGCAGAACACGCCCTCCGGGAGCAGGTCGGCCGCTCCGTCGGCCGCCGAGCCGCTGCCCGGATCGAGGACCAAGCCGCGGACCGGGTACGGGCCGGACGCTACGGACGCCTCGTGCGGGGTCCAGAGTTCCAGCAACCGCAGGGTGCCGACGGCGGTGTGCACCTGCAGGGGCAGGGGCGGCGGTCTTCCTGCGGCCGTCTCCCTCAGGGCGGTCAGGATCTGCTGCGCGTCGGCTGCGGCCACGGCGTCCGCCAGCGCCTGCGGAGTGTCGGCGAAGTTCTCCGGCGTCACGCCGAGCAGGGCATGCAGACGGTTGTCCGTGGTCACGACATCCGTCGCAGGATCCCAGGTGAAACGCCCGATGCGCTCGACAGGAGGGCCGGCGGACGGTGGCCGCACGCACAGCGGCTCGCCGTCCCATGCGACCTGCGGCCCAGCGCTGTCCTCCAGGCTCCGAAGAGCCGCGCCCAGATCCTCGGCCAACTGCGCCATGCGGTCACGGTCGGGCAGCACCTCGGTGGCGTCCGACACCGAAGGACGCAGGAGGGTCAGTACGCCGTAGGTCGTCGACTCTCCCACGACGGGCACGTACACGGACCCGAACTGGAACGGCAGACCCGCCGCGAACTGGGGGTAGCGGCGCATCGTCTCCGTGGCGTCCGGGAGCACCACCTGGACTCCCAGCCGGTAGGCGTCGGCGACGGGGAACCGGCGGTCCACATGCAGGCGCCACCAGGGGCGGAACAACGGCCCGGGCAGCCCCGAGAGCACGGCCAGCCGCAGCAGTCCGGGCGTACTGGAGCGCAAGTACACGCCCCCGGCGAAGCCGCCGGCCGCGCTGATCGCCTCCATGGTGATCCCGGTCAGCAGCGTGGCCAGGCGTCCGGGCGTCCGGGTGTCGTGCTCGGCTCTCCCAGTCATCGGCCCTACCTCGTCCGTGCGCCGCCAAGTGGCTGACACAGCAAGAATGCGCCACGACGCCCTCCGCCTGCACCCGGGCGAGGAACTTCGCCTATGGACCCGGAGAGGGTACCGGGGCCTGCGCGGCCTGGAACATCCCTCGGTCCGTGTAGGGACCCGTGGTCTAAGCCCTTGCTCCGGCCCTGAAGTGGGATGTCCTGCCGTGGAAGGGACGGACTGAATGCGGCGGCACGTGTGTGTCAGCCGACGGTGGTCAGCCCGCTTCCCGTACCGGGAGGACGACCGCGGAGGGGTGTGCCGGGTCGTGGAAGACCTGCTGGTGGGCGATGCGGAGGGCGGTGGCGGTGGCGCGGGGTTCGCCGGTGCCGGGGTTGCGGTTGTAGCGGGGGAAGGCGCCACTGGAGACCTGGAGGCGGATGCGGTGGCCGCGCTTGAAGCGGTACGCCGTCGGCCACAGCCGCACCTCGGCCCGGGCGGTCTGGTCGGCGCCGGTCAGGCCGGTGAGGCCGTCGCACACATTGGTCGAGCGGCCTTCACCGTCGACGTCGCACAGTCGGACGAACACGTCGGCGTACGGAAGGCTGGAGCGGAACCAGATCTCGGCGTTGATCTCGCCGATCACCTCAGCGTCCTGGTCGAGGGCGGCGGTGGTGTAGACGAGGACGTCGGGGCGTGCTTCGAGCGTGGTGTTGTCGACACGGCCCGATTTCACGCCGACTGCCATACGTACGCCGCCGACGGCCGGGGTGGGGTCGGCCGGGTCGTAGCGGTAGCCGTCCGGCGCTGATTCGGCGGGCTTCTCGACGGACAGGGCACCGCCCGGCTGGAGGTGGAAACGGCGCGGCTCGTATCCCGGCGGCGGCCAGGACGGGAAGTCGCGCCACTGCTCCTCGCCCATCACGAACAGGCGGACCGGCGCGCGATCGGTCGGCCTTTCGCCGTAGGCGTGGGCCAGTCCGAAGTCGAGGGCCTCGGCCGTCGCCACTTCCCCCACGCCCAGGGAGATGTGCGCCCAGGGTCCGACGGTGAGTCGGGCACTCCGTCCGGCGTCCTGCAATGTCCGGTAGTCGCGGATCTGGCCGGGGAGGAAGATGTCGTACCAGCCGCCGACCGTGCTGACCGGAACGGTGCTGTCGGCGAGGCGGTGGCTGTGGTCGAGGACCTGCCAGAACGGCGAGTCGGCGTCGTGGGTGATGACGTTCTGGAAATAGTCGGAGGGGCGGCCGATGGCCGCGGTGTCGGCCTGGCTGAGAGGCAGCGTGTACCAGGCGTGCCGTTCCTTGCGGATCCGCAGCAGTTGGCGCAGCAGCGCGAACCGGCGTTCCTGCTCGGCGACCTGGAGGCCCCAGCCGAGCGTCGCCTCCAGGGCGAACGACTCCTTGCGGAGGAACTCCAGGGTGAAGGCGGATTCGGACACCGACGGGATCATCGCCTTGACCTGGGGCGGCAGTTGGCCGGCCACTGCCCACTGGGTGAAGCCGAGGTAGCTGCCGCCGTAGAGCACGACCGCGTCCCCGCACCAGGGCTGTTTGACCAGCCAGTCCAGGGTGTCCAGGCCGTCCTCACGCTCGCAGCGCAGCGGATCGAAGTCGCCACCGGATCCGAAGGTGCCGCGTGTGCTCTGGACCAGCACCTGGTAGCCACGCTCGGCCAGCGGCCGGACCAACTGCGCGGCGATCATGCCCGACCTGCCGTAGGGGATGCGGACGAGCGCGGTCGGCAGGCCGTGGCCGCCGGATCTGGGGGCCCAGCGGTCGGCCAGCAGTTCGGCTCCGTCGCGCATGGGCACACGCAGGTCGCGTTCGACGGCCAGGTCCCTGGTAAGGGGCGGGGGCAGGTGCAGCATGCGCTGGACGAGGTGACTGCTGAGCTTCATCGGACGGGGCCTCCGTCTGTGGGGGTGTGGCTGCTGCCGGCGAAGACCGACGCGAGGCGGAGCAGGCGCTGTGTCAGTTCCTCGGGGTCGAGGGGATCGTCGCCGTCTGTCAGCCAGTCGTTGACCACCGCGCCGGTGCCGCCCGCGACGAACGCCGTCAGATCCCGCGTCGTCTGATCGTCCAGCTCGTCGAACAGCTGCCCTACGGCCTTCTCGTTGGCGGAGCCGAACAGGCTGTTCAGCGTCCGGGTCATGGCGAACGCGCACGAGCCGGTGAGCATCGCCCGGTAGTAGCCCCGGTGCCTCGCGAAGTGCCGCGCCATCGTCGACACGCCCGCAGCCGCGTCGGTGTCGTCGCCGGCCTGCGTGACCAGTTCCCGTCGGACCAGGTCGGCCGCCGTCTCCACGAGCAGGGCGTCACGGTCGCCGAACTGGAGGTAGACCAGCTGCCGGCTCACATCGGCCGCCTCGGCCAGGTCCTTGACGGGGATGTCCGTAGTGCCGCGCTCGGACACCAGGCGTTCGGCGGCGGCCATCAGAGCGGAGCGCGAGCGCAGCACGCGGCGGTCCTGGCTGCGGGGTTCCCGGGTGGATTCGGGCTGCATGGCCTAATGGTAGACACGTGTAAATAACGGGACAAATGTAAAAGAGGGTGGCGAAGGCCTGGGCTCGGGAGATCGAAGCGCATACCGGGGCCGACGGCGGCTTCAGAGGCCGGGCGGGGCGGCTTCCGGCAATTGGGTAGATAACTGGAGATACTTCGTACAGCGTCGTCGGAGTGTCCGGGACGCGTCCGCGCGATGGAGGCCGCGTACGGCCGGGCGGGAGCGATGTTGATCCGTGTTCTTCTCGTCGAGGAGACAGACCTGGTGCGCGGGGCACTGGCTGCCCTGCTGACACGTGAGGAGGACATCGACGTGGTCGCGGCATCACCGGGGCACCATCAGACCGTCCCGCGGGCGCTGTGGTGCCAGCCCGATGTGGTCGTCATCGACGTCGACGGCGATGAGGACGAGGCGCTCGGCATCTCGCTGGAGCTGGCGGCGCGGCTGCCGGATTGCCGGACCCTGCTGGTGGCCGGCAAGGCGACCCCTGAGTATCTGCGACAGGCGCTGGCGCTGAGTGTCGCGGGCCTCATCAGTAAGAACGGCCCCTGCGACATCCTGGCTCAGGGGATCCGCAAGGTGGCGGCGGGCGAGCGGTTCATCGATCCGTCACTGGCGCTGCTGGCGCTCTCCTCGGCGGAGAGCCCGCTGACCTCGAGGGAACTGGAGGTTCTGCGGCTGGCGGCGGACGGCACGCCGACGCGTGAGATCGCCGACCGGCTGTCGTTGTCGGTGGGCACGGTCCGCAATCACCTCAACGCGGTCTCCAGGAAGACCGGGGCGCGCAACCGCATCGACGCGATCCGGATCGCCCGGGAGTCGGGGTGGCTGTAGGGCGCCCTCCCTTTTTTGAGGGCGCCTTCGCCGCCGCTTCGCCGCCGCTTCGCTCAGCCACTGTCGACAGTCGACCGTGCTCGATGGCTCGTCCCTCACGATCTCCGCGCGCTCTCCTTTTCGACAGCGGCCGCTCCGCTTTGGCTCAGCCGCCGACCCGGCACTGCAGATCAGGATCGGGCCTGAGCGTCGGCCGCCACGTGGTCCCAGTGGCCGATCAGGTCGCGGTAGAGGGCGCAGTCGGCCATCAGCCGGTCGTGCGTGCCGAGGCGGCAGCGCGGGCCGTCCATGACGAGGACGAGGTCGGCGCGCAGGGCGGAACTGATCCGATGGGCGCAGACGACAAGGGTGGCCGGGCGGCGGGCGAAGGCCCGCTCGGCGACCGCCTCGGCGGCCTGGTCGAGGTGGCAGGTGGCCTCGTCCAGCAGAACCAAGCGGGCGGGCGGCAGCAGGGCGCGGACGAGAGCGACCAACTGACGTTCACCGGCGGAGAGCTGGGCCGGGTTCACGGGTGCGTCGTAGCCGCCGAGGCGTTCGGTGAGCGGTCCCGCGCCGATGGCGCTGACCGCCGCGTCGAGGTCGGGCGGGGTGACCGTGGGGTGGAGGTAGGTGAGGTTCTCACGCAGGGTGCCGGCGAAGACGTACGCCTCCTGCGGGATCAGCACGCGGGACCGGGACAGCCGGCCGCTGTCCAGGGACCGGACCGGGACACCGCCCAGGCGGACATGGCCTGCCTGCGGGTCGAGCACTCCGGCGATGAGCGCGGCGAGAGTGGACTTGCCGGCCCCGCTGGGCCCGACAACCGCCAGGTGGGTGCCCGGCGCGAGGGAGAGATCGAGATCCCGGACGACCGGTTCGGCGGAGCGGGCGTAGGCGAAGGTGACACCGCGCAGCTCGACACCGCCGTCCCCCGGCTGCACTCCCCCCGACACACCGCTCATCACTGCGGGCTTCGTCGAACCGGCGGCTGCGGGTGGGACGTTGTCCGGCTCGGCGTTGGTGGCTCGGGGCGGGGCTGTCCCCGGTGTTCTTGTCACCGTCGCGGGTGAGGGGCGGGAGGCCCCAGGCATGTCCGAACCGGCGGTCGCGGGCGGGACGTTGTCCGGCTCGATACCGGTGGCTCGGGGCGCGTCCGCCGCCGGTGCCCCGGCCACCGCCGTGGGCGACGGGTCCGCCGCCTCGATGATCCGGCCGAGGGTGACCAGCAGCCACAGCCCGCTGCCACCGACGCCCTGGACGAAGCCTCGCAGGGCCGGTTGCAGGCTCTGCGAAACGTAGGTCAGCGCGCCCAGGATGGCGCCGACCGTCAGGCCGCCTCGGACCAGCCAAGGGGCCCCGGCCAGGATGAGCACGATCGGCAGCCAGCCGCCGACGCCCAGCGCGGCGGTCCGCAGGGCGGCGAGCCGGGCCAGGGCGCGGGCCGCGCTCGCCGCCGCATCGATGCGGATGCCGGCCCGGTCGCGTACGAGGTCCTCGGCGCCGCAGGCCGCCACGTCCCGCAAGCCGTCGGCCACCGCGCTCACGTGCTCGGCGATGGCCTCGTCGGCGAGGACGACCGCCCGCTGCCGGGCCGCCAGCGCCCGCAGGGCCAGCAGGAAGAGTCCGAGCCCGGCCGCCAGGGGCGGCATCACGAACAGCAGGAGGGCGGGATCGAGTGCGGCCAGCCCGAGCAGCACGCTCACCGCCGTCACCGTGAAGGTCTGCACGAACATCACGACCGCCCCGTACGACTCGCGGGCGATCTCCACCTGCTCGGTCAGCCGTGCCACACCGGCCGTGTCGGCGGGCTGACCGAAGGAGGCGGAGCGGTGCAGCGTACCGGTGGTGACGAGGGTGACCAGGTCGTCGCGGAACGGCTCGACGACCCCGGCCAGTTCGAGCGTGGCCCGGCGGGTGCCCCACGCGCCGACCAGGACGGCGCAGGCCAGCAGCCCCAGCCAGGCAAGGCCCTCCGCGCTGCGACCGGCGAGAAAGCCGTCGTCGACGGCGCGGGCGACCAGCCAGCCGGACAGCAGCGCGGGCACGGCCTGGAGCAGCGACCAGCCGGTGAGCCGGACGAACTCCCGGCGCCGCGTGCGCAGCGCGGAGCGCAACAGCCCACGTGCCCCCCGGATCACCGCACGCCCCCATGGAACTCCGGTTCAGGAAGCACGCCCTCGTCGACCTCCGGCTCCGGGTCCGGAAGCACGCTCTCGTGGTGCTCCGGTTCCGGACAGAAGACGGCCCGGTACTCCGGCTCTGCCCACAGTTCCCGGTGAGTGCCCTGACCCTGGACATGGCCCGCCCCTAGCCAGACGACGAGGTCCGCGCGAGCGGCGGTGGAGGCCCGGTGGGTCACGACGAGTCGCGTACGGTCGGCCAGGGCCCCGGCCCCGGTGAGCACCTGGCTGATGTGGTGCTCGGTGACGGTGTCGAGGCTGGCCGTCACGTCGTCGAGCACGAGGAGACGGCCGTGCGGGCCGGCCTGTACGAACGCCCGTGCCAGGCCGACCCGTTGGGTTTCCCCACCGGACAGCGGTGCTGTGCTGAGCCGGGTGCGGTACCCCTCGGGCATGGTCCGGATGAAGGTGTCGGCGCGCGCGCCGACGGCCCCGGCCGATACCTCCGCGTCCGAAGGCCTCCGTGGCCCGAACCCGATCGCGTCGGCGAAGGTGTCGCCCAGCAGCACCGGGCGTTCGAAGCCGTACGCGACGCCCCGCCGCAGCTCCGCGCGGTCCATGTCGCGCAGCGGCACTCCGTCGAACCGCACCTCGCCCTCGTCCGGATCGGTCAGCCGCCCGGCCAGCGCGGCCAGCAGGGACTTGCCGGATCCGGAGCGCCCCACGACGGCGATGAGGGACCCTGCCGGCAGGTCCAGGTCGACGCCGTCCAGCACGGCGTCGCCTTCGGCGGTGCGCATGGTCACCCGGTGGAACTCCAGACGGCCGCCGCCGGCAGCGGGCAGCCGCGCGTCGCCGTAGGCCACCATGGGTTCGCCCAGCACCTCGGCCACCCGGCCCGCGGTGGCGCGCGCGAAGGCAAGCCGGTTCACCGAGGCCACCAGCGAACTCACGCCGGTGGCCAGCAGGACGTACTCGCTCGCGGCGAGCATCTGACCCAGTGTGATGCGGCCCCGGGCGAGCTCCAGTCCGGCCACCGCCAGTACGGCGACCTCCAGCAGGGGGACGATCGTCGCGTCCCGTGCGGAGACCCGGGCGAACGCGCGCCACATCCCCATGCCGTGGCGGTGCAGTTCGGGCAGCGGCTCCAGCACCCGGCCGGTCTCACGGGCCGTGGTCCCGGCGGCGGTGATGGTGCGGATTCCGGTGAGGGCGTCGACGAGCCGGGCGGCGATCCGGCCCTGCGTGGCGAAGTAGCGGTCGTTGAGGTCGGAGACGTCGCGGACAAAGGCGCGGACCACCAGGACGACCAGCGGAAGTCCGGCGAGGAAGGTGAGGCACAGCCAGGGGTCTATGAGAGCCAGGGCCACCACCGCCCCGACCGGAGGGACCAGTTCGGTCACCGCCCACACCAGGCCCGCCGGGGCGCTGCCGGCCCGGGCGGTGTTGCCCACCAGGCGGGCCACCAGGTCTCCGGGGGTGTAGCGGCGAGTGGCACGGGTGCCCATGTCGAGGACGTGGCCGAGCAGGGTGTGCCGGAGCCATGCCGTGGAGCGGGAGTTGGCGACGGCGCCGGCGTAGTCGTCCGCGGCGTCGCACACCACGAGCAGTGCCACGGCGACGGCAGACAGGGTCAGCCACAGGGTGGAGTCGCCGCGCCCGAGGACGGCGTCGACCGTGCGGCCCATGACGGCGGGCAGTACGACGTAGAGCCCGGCGAGCAGGAGGGAAGTTGCGGCCAGGACGCCGCCCCAGGTACCGCCCCGCCGGACCGCCGTCAGCAGCAGACGGTCCGCCGCGCCTCGGTCCACCGGCTGCTCCCGTCGTCGTACCGTTCCAGCGGACGGGGCGGGGACACTGGAAGTGTCCCCGCCGTGGTGGTCAGGACTAGCAGAACAGCAGGCTGAGGCGGCTTCCTCCGCAGCCCTTGCTCGCGCGGCTGCCCGGCGGCGGGCGGTGGCCGGTCTCGGTGTCGATGGTGAGGCCCTGCAGTTCGAGGAGCGACATGATGTCCTCACCTCCTCTCTGGTACTCGCGTGGGGACGGGGTAGTCATGAGCGGGCAGGTCAGCGGTCAGGAACGGCAGTCCGGCCGGCTGGGAGTGGAAGGCGGCGCCCAGGGCGAGCAGAACGCCCGCGCCGCCGGTGGCCAGGTCCATGGACAGCCGCATCAACTGCTCGCCGGGGAACGCCAGTCGGCCGTCGAGCAGGCAGGCGTGGCGGGCCAGGCGGCGAACGTGGTCCGCGACCACGGGGTCCCGTGCGGCGGCGATGCCAGGCGGGTGCGGGCGGCTGAGATGGAGGATCATCCCGGCGAGGCCGTCGAAGAGCCCGGGCTCGATGTAGAAGGACGCCCTGGCGGCCTTGCGGATCGCTTCGGCGGCGGTCGAGAATTCTTCGTCGGCGCGGTGGGCCAGGTAGTCCTCGAGCACCATCGCGATGCCCACGCTGCCGTCGGCGAGATAGGGCATGGTGCGGTAGCCCTCGTTCACCTCCATGGACCCCTCCTCGCGCACGACGCAGCGGCGCAGGTCCTGGCGCAGCGCAGTGGCGGCCAGGTCGAGGAGGGTCGGATCCCCGCTGCGCTCGTATAGGCGCAGGAACAGCAGCGCGGGTCCGGACGCCCCGAACATCAGCCCCGCTCTCGGGTGGGCGCCACCGCTGGTCTCCGGTACGCCGTCGGCCGGACCCAGGCGTTCGGCGACGGCTTCCGCCACGCGGCAGGCGGTGTCACGGCAGGCGGCGTCGCCGGTGGCGGCTGCGAAGTGCAGCAGGTTGAGCCCGATGCCGGACAGGCCGCCGTTGAGGTCGAGGGGCAGGGGTTCCCATCGCTCGCCCAGGCACATGTCGAGGACCTTGACGGCTTCCTCGTGGTGCCCGAGGTGTTCGAGGACGTGGGCGACGCCGTGCAGGCCGTCGTAGAAGCCGAGGCGGGTGCCGGGTTCCGGGTGAAGTGCGTGCCGGATCAGCCAGTCCTCGTGGTCGGGGTGGCGTCCGGCGCCCGTCACGTCCAGTGCGTACAGCACGCCCGCAGCACCGTGGGCGACGTCCAGGCCGCCTCCCGGGATCATGAACTGCTCGATGTCGCCCGGGAAGAGCCGGTCACTGCGCTGGGGCGTGGCGGAGGCGAGGACGGCGGAAGCGATCGATTCCCTGGCGCGGAGCCAGCCCGACTGGTCGGCCTCCAGGCGGGGCTCGTCGCCCGCTCCGGCGGTGATGCCGCCGTCGCCGGTGAGGGTGCGTACGGCCTCGTCGAGGAACCGGTGGGGCACCGGGAACAGTCGAGCGGCCTCCCTGGCAAGTTGCCCCGCCTTGCCGCCGTCCAGTTCGATCAGGCCGGTCAACGGCAGGAACAGGGAGAGCCGCAGGCTGGCCAGCGCGTACCGGTCGATGTCGAATCCGGTGACGTCGGGCGGGGCGATGAAGCCCGGGGCGGCGAGAACCTGGTGCTGAGCAATCGCCACGTCCGACGCGCCCTCGAAGTCGATCAGCACCACCCTGCCGTCGGGGCGGACCAGGATGTTGTCCGTGTGCACGTCGCCGATGACGATGCCCCGCTTGTGGACCGCCGCGACCGCGTCCTCCACCTGCCGGTGGATGTCGAGGGCCCAGGTGGTGTAGTCGGCGAAGGCGGCGGCCGCGGGGGCCAGCGCGGCGAGCGGATAGCGCTTGACGAACTCGTTGTACAGAGCCGCCCCCTCGATGAGCTCCTCGACGAGGAAGTGGTGGCCGCCCAGTTCGAAGTGATCGCGGAGCGCGGGGACGCAGGGCAGGCCGCGCAGCCGTTCCAGGGCGTCCCGCTCACGCTCCAGCCGGGTGACGGCGTCCGCGCCGTCCGGTGTGAGACCCGCGTGGGGCCGAGCCTCCTTGAGGACGACGCGCTCCTGCGTGCGCGTGTCCACGGCGGCGTACAGGCCGCCGGCGTTGGAGAAGTGCAGCGCCTTGTCGATCCGGTAGGGCAGATCGGCGACGGTGGTCTGCCGGCTCTCGGCGAGGTGCGGTTCGAGGTATCCGGGCAGCCGCACCCACTCCGGCACCTGAAAGGTGGGACCCCGGAGATCGGGCACCAGACGCCCGGAGGGATCCTCCACCGCCTGCTCCAGCACACCGTCGGCCGACACGCAGTACCGGTCGGCGAAAGCCCCGTATCTGACGTAGAGGGGACCGGCCCCCCAGCGCAGGTCGCTGAGAATGTACGGTCCCGGTCGGCCGTCGAGGACGGTGCCCAGCTCGGTGAGCACGCGCTCGCACTCGGCCTCGTCCACGGGGTAGACGGTCACGAACTTCCCGCTGGAGCCGCGGTGCGCGTACTTCGCGTTGGCGAGGAACAGGATGTCCACGCTGGGAAGGAACTTGAAGGCGACGCGGTGCGGGAGGCAGTAGTCCCACACCGCGTCCAGGATCGCCTGCGCGTTGTCCAGACATGCCGAAACGTGGATTTTCCAGCCCTGTGGCGGAAGCACCGCGTCGGCGGGACGGCAGACCAGCCAGTCACCGAGTTCCTCGCGCTTCCACGACGCCGGGAGCGGGTGCCGGGCCTGCCGGAAACTGCCACGCGTCCGGTGGTGGGACGGAGCGTCGTAGAAATGCGGGTGCGTGAGGCAGTACACCTCGTACCGCTTGTCCACCGAAGCCTCCCGTCAGGGGCGCTCTCCTCCTTGAGCGGGTGCCTCGCGGCGGCGGTGCGGCGCCGGGCGGAGAACGGAGGGCCGGGGATGCTGTTGCCGCCTTCCCGGCGCCTCTCACCTCCTACGATGGCAGAGTGCAGGGGCACGGACATCGATCGTCTGTCACCGGACGAACGTGAGATTCGCATGGGCCGCCTGTACGAACCTCACATCCCTGTAGGGATGGTCGGGTCCCGCTGAATCTGCTCGGAGGCCGCCGGTTAGCGAAGGAAGAAGTTGAGGAGAGCGTCGGTGCGCTTGCCGAAGGGGGCATACAGGAGGCGGGCGGCGTTCCAGCGGCCTTGCACGTAGATGCCCTTGGGGTGGCTGAGCGTCCGGAAGCCCTCGATCCCGTGGTACTGGCCCATGCCGCTCGCGCCG
Organism: Streptomyces albicerus; assembly: GCF_008905045.1. GTDB lineage: Bacteria > Actinomycetota > Actinomycetes > Streptomycetales > Streptomycetaceae > Streptomyces > Streptomyces albicerus. The sequence goes on along the minus strand of NZ_VWMY01000004.1, from coordinate 127,164 downwards.
ACGCCGCCGAAGGGAAGGTCGTCCTGCCCGACGTGCATGATGGTGCCGTTGACGGTGACGTTGCCGGAGGTCGTGCGGTCGAGGACCTTGTGCCGGTCCGCGTCGTTGTTGCCGAAGTAGTAGAGCGCGAGCGGTCGTGGTCGTGCGTTGACGTAGTCGATGGCATCGTCGATGTCGCGGTAGGGGAAGACCGGGAGGATGGGGCCGAAGATCTCCTCGTGGGCTATCCGCATCTCGTCGGTGACGCCGAGCACGACGGTCGGTGCGAGGGTGTGCGGGCGGTGGGCGGCCTCGCCCGGCCGGTGACCGACCTCAATGATGCGTGCCCCGTGGCTGCGGGCGTCTTCGAGCAGGTCGGCGAGGATCGCGTACTGCTTGTCGTTGATGATCGAGGTGTAGTCCTTGCTGGTCGGGCCGTCGGGGTAGGCGGTCTTCACCAGTTGGTCGTAGCTGTCGATGAAGGTGTCGATCTCGGACTCGTGCACCAGGGCGTAGTCGGGGGCGATGCAGGTCTGCCCGCCGCTGAGGAGTTTGCCGAAGACGATGTCGGACACGGTCCGGTCGGTTACGTGTCCCTTGGCGACGATGGTCGGGGACTTGCCGCCCAGTTCCAGTGTGACGGGGACGAGGTTCTCGCTCGCCGCCTTCATCACGGCTCTTCCGACCTCGGTGCTGCCGGTGAAGACGAGATGGTCGAAGGGCAGGGAGGAGAACGCGGCACCGTCGCCGCTGACGATCGTGACCTGCTCTTGTAGGAAGAGCTCGCTCAGTATCGACGCGAGCACGGTGTTCGTCGCCGGGGTGAACTTCGACGGTTTGAGCATGACGCGGTTGCCGGCGGCGATCGCGGTGACGACCGGCATCAGGGAGAGGTTGACGGGATAGTTCCACGGTGAGATGACCCCGACCACTCCTAGCGGCTGGTACTCGATGCGGTTGGTTCCGAAACGCATGTGCCAGGCGGTGTGGCGGCCGGTCGGGCGCATGAACCGGCGGAGATTGCGCTGAAGGTAGTCGATGCCCTGGACGACGCCGCCGAGCTCCATCATCGCGGTCTCGTGGCGCGAGCGGTTTCCGAAGTCGGTGTTGATCGCCTCCTCGATGGCACTGCGCCGGACGATCAGTGCCGCCTTGAACCTGCTTAGTTCGCTGCGCCGCGCCGCCAGTGAGGGCGCGCCGTCGCGGCGGTAGGCAGCGCGCTGAACAGCGAGGATATGGCCGAAGCGCTCCGCGTCCGTGGGCTGTGGGGTGACTTCTGTGATGGTCACGATGGTGGTCCTTTGCTGCTGGTGGGGACGACGGAGGAGCAGTGCCGCCTGGGACGTGGAGCGGGTCGCCGAGAGCGGCGGCCTCCGGTTAGCGGCGGGCCATGCGGCCCATGAACCGGACGATCAGGCGGCGCGGCAGGACCTTGCTGGCGAGGGCGAGCGGGCGGCCGTTGGTGATCACCGACGGGGGCGCGGAGCGGCGGTCGAGCGTGTCGAGGGCGGTCCTGACGACGTGGTCGGGGGTGACTCGCTTCGCGCCGTAGTCGGCCGTCTCGCTGCCGGCGGCGTCGTAGAACTCGGTCTTCGTGGCGCCGGGGCACACGGCGAGGACGCGTAGGCCGGTGCCACGGTTTTCTTCCCACAGCGATTCGGTGAAGCTGAGGACGAAGGCCTTGGTGGCGCCGTAGACGCTCAGGTACGGGGTCGGCTGGAAGCCCAGCAGGCTGGCGACGTTGATCAGGATGCCGGTGTCGGCGGAGTTCAGCGGGTCGATGTAGGCGCGGCTGAGGTCGACCAGCGCGCTGACGTTCAGCGCGATCATGCTCTGCAGGCGGTCCGGGTCCTCGTCTGTGAGGGCGTTGTGGGTGCCGAAGCCGGCGTTGTTGACGAGTCCGGTGGCGTAGATGCCGCGGGATTCGAGTTCGGCTCGCAGCGTGCGGCCGGCGTCGGGCCGGCCGAGGTCGCGGGCGACGACGGTCACCGTGACGCCGTGGGCGCGGGTGAGCTCGTCGGCCAGGTCCTTGAGCCGGTCCGCGCGGCGGGCGACGAGTACGAGATCCGCGCCGCGACGGGCCAGTTGGCGGGCGAATTCCGCGCCGAGCCCGGAGCTGGCTCCGGTGACGATGACGGTCTGGCGGCGATAGTCGATTTTGCTCATGTCTGCACTCTACGCACTCTCTTGCACTGAGTGCAAGTTATTGCATCTCGCGAAGAGATGTACCATCGATGCATGGCTCAGAAACCGGCACCTCTTCGTGAGCAGACCCGCTCGGTGGTTCGCACACTCCTCACCAAGACCGCCCTCGAACTGTTCGCCGCCAAGGGGTACGACGACACGACACTCGAGGAGATCGCCGCCGCAGCGGGCGTCTCCAAACGGACCCTGTTCAACTACTTCCGCAACAAGGAGGACCTCGCGCTCAACGGCCTGTCCGAGCAAGGGGAATTGATCGCCGCGCGGCTCGCCGAGCGCCCGGCTGACGAAGACCCGTGGACGTCGCTGCGTGCGGCGTTCCAGGTGCTCGAGGAGATCGACCTCACCGCCGAGCGCCGGCTCGAGATGACCACGCTGCTGTTCGGCAACGAATCCCTGCGCGCCGGACACGCCGAGAAGCAGGCTCGCTGGCAGGACCTGTTCGCACCGCTGATCGAGCCGCGACTGCCCGACTCCGACCACCGCACCCTGCAGGCACGCGCGATCGCGGCCGCGGCGATCACCTGCCTCCAGGCAGCAACAGAAGAGTGGATGCGCCTGGGCGGACAGGCCGACCAGTTCGACCTCTACGACACGGCCGTACAGGCCATCCGCCGCCCCGCCGCACAACCAGAGAAGAAGACGGCATGACCGATCGCCTGCCCACGGTGGACCTGCCGAACATGGCCGCCGCCCTCCGCGCCGAACGCGCCGAGATGCTGAACTTCACCAGCAGCCTCACCGACGAAGAATGGACCGCGCCCAGCGCCGCGGCCGGATGGCGCATCGCCGACGTCGTCGCCCACATCGGTGCGACGGCGCGGGGCGCCTACACACCCGCCGGGCTGCGCACGAGCTTCGCCACCAGCCTCGAACAGGCGAACGAAGACCCCGTCGACCGACGGCGAGACTGGAGCCGTGCCAAGGTAATGGCCGAGTACCAGCGCGCCAGCCGGCGAGCCACCACACTCCTCGACGTCGTCAGACGCACGCCCGCCGCCCGAGTGCGGTACCGCTGGCCGATCTCGGTCGCCACCCCCTGGGTTTGATGATCGGCGGCGCACTCGTCTTCGACCATCACACGCATCTGCGCCACGACCTGGCCCCAGCGCTCGGCCGGCCCGTGCCGCCCACGGATGCGGACAGAATGCGCGCGGTCCTGACGTGGATGATCGCCGTACTGAGCAATCAGGTCGCGCGGGCGCCGGTCGCCGGGCTCGACGCCCGCGTCGCACTGACTCTCACCGGCCCCGGCGGCGGGACCTGGTGGATCGACGAAGCAGGCGGCCTGGCTCCATCCGACGGCGCGGTCGCCGCGCACGTCACCGCCCCCGCGCTGACCTTCCCCGACTGGGGCACACAACGGTCGCCCTGGCGCGACAGCGACGTGACGGTCACCGGCGACACCGAGCTCGCCGCCCGCTTCCTCGACACCGTCAACGTCATCTGATCGGGGCACGGGAAGCCTGCCTCCCAGGCAGCCCCGGACCGCTCGTCCGCTACGCGGACGCACCGGCCAGAGCGACGGTGCGTTGGGGGATCGCCCCCTACGCGACGGTGAGGCTGCGGCGGCGCGCAGCAGGAGGGGCATCCGGCGGCTGTGCGAGGCCTGCGGCCAGGAGCGCTTGGCGCTCCCTCACAAGTGGCGGCATCCGGGGGGCGGTGCGGCTGAGCCGGGCTCCGAAGTGGGGTGGAATCGCGAGGCGTTGACGAGCTTCTGGACCTCGGCGGGCAGCTTCTCGCCGGAGTCGACCACGAAGATCTCGACTGCGTCGCGGCAGCCGGTCGGAGACGAAGAATTGCCAAGACGTGTGGATGACGAGTGGTTGGCGCCTGGCAGGCGAAGGGGCTTGAGTCTCCCGTAGGGGGAGACGCAAAGGTGGGGGCATGGACGGCGACACGCTTTACTCGATCGGCGAGCTCGCTCGGCGGACCGGTCTCACAGTCAAGACCATCCGGTTCTACTCCGATCGCGGAATCGTGGCGCCGACGGACCGCAGCCCGGCCGGCTACCGCCTCTACAACATCGACGCCGTCGCGCGCCTGGACCTCGTGCGAACCCTGCGCGAGCTGGGACTTGACCTTCCCACGATCCGCAAGGTCGTGGACCGGGAACTCTCGCTTCCCGAGGTCGCCGCGGCGCACGCCGAAGCACTGGCAGTGCAGATCGGCGTCCTGCGCCTGCGACGCGCGGTGCTGACGGCGGTGGCCGAGCGCGGGTCCACCCCTGAGGAGACGGAACTCATGCACCGACTGGCCCAGCTCTCCGAGGACGAACGCAGACGTCTGATCGGAGATTTCCTCGATGCCGTCTTCGGCGGTCTTGGCGACGCCCCAGGGTTCATGGGGGTCATGCGCTCGATGACCCCCGAGCTGCCCGACAACCCCGAGGCGGAGCAAGTCCAGGCGTGGGTGGAGCTGGCCGAACTGTCCCTGACCCCGGAATTCCGCGCCGCCGTGCGGCGGATGGCCGAGGACCAGGCGGCTGAGCAGGCCCAGAGCGACATGAAGGGCCCGCGCCGCGACATTGCCGTAGCTGTTCGTGACCACGTCGCGCCGGCCCTGACGGCCGGCATCGACCCGGCCTCACCCCAAGCCGATCCGATCGTCTCGGCCTTCACGGCGCACTACGCGCACCTCCTCGGCCGTCCCGACAACGTCGAGCTTCGCCGCCGACTGTCGGCCCGGCTGGAGAACGTGAACGACCCCCGCAGGGCGCGGTACCTCCAACTGCTCGCGGTGGTCAACGGCTGGCCAGCTCCGGAGAGCCTGGCGCCGGTGCTCGACTGGTCCGTCCAGGCGCTGCGCGTCCGGACACAGCGATGACGGGGCGGTCGCAAGGCGGAGGCGGTGTGGGCCGGACACGGCTGGCGTCGGATGAGAACGCCGCCGCAGATGATCGGTTGGTGCATGCCCCCGTCGTCCTTCAGGTAGCCCCGACGCCGACCTCTCCCGCTCTCGTTCTTCGCCCCTGGTGCACGGAGGACGTTGCCGCATTGGTCGAGGTGTGCCGGGATCCCGGATTGCGCCGCTGGACGAGCCATGTCGTGGAGAACGATGCTGACGGGGCACGGTGGGTGCAGGCCCAGCAGCGGCACTGGGCAGCGGGGGACCGGTTCAGTTTCGGGGTCCTTGAGGCACAACCCGCGGCACAACCCGGTTCAGTTCGTGAACAGTTGGTGGGCAACGTGGTCCTCAAGGAAGTCACCTCCGGCAAACCGGCGGCCGAAGTGGGCTACTGGACCGCGGCGCACGCACGCGGGCGGGGAGTGGCTCCCCGCGCTCTGGAGGCGCTCACCGGCTGGGCCTTCGACACCTTCGCGGCCGACGGGCTGGAGCGTCTCGAACTCCTGCACCAGGTGGACAACCTGGCTTCGTGCCGGGTTGCGCAGAAGAGCCGGTACGACTTCGACAGCGTCCTCCCCGCGGCGCCGCCCTCCTTCCCTCGCGACGGCCACCTGCACATACGGTGCCTGAGTGCCTGAGTGCCTGAGTGCCTGAGTGCCTGAGTGCCTGAGTGCCTGAGTGCCTGAGATCCTGTCCCTGGAACTGACGCGCATGTCGTCAAGTTGACTCCGGTCAATTCGCACGCGGCCCCGCGTGTAGATCATTCGAGTTGCCCCACCGGAAGCCGTGTCGCGTAGCCGCACGGCATTCGGAGACCCGGGTCGGCATACCCACCCTTCACGTCAGGGCCGACGAGCAATTCAATGTGCGCTCGGGATCGCCACCAGCCTCGGAGGTACAGGTCTCTCGGGGTTCCGGCCATGAAGGGAAAGCAGGCGTCGGGCGGGCATGGCTCAGCGTCATGATGGGAAGCCCGGCTGGGCAGACCAGCCGGTTCGCACCCCTGGTCGGCCGTACATGTACAGGAGAGGCGCATGGACTACTACGATCTCGGCACCCACAACCGCCCCGTGACGACGTCGTCCCCCCAGGCTCAGACATGGTTCGACCGCGGCCTGATCTGGGCGTACGCCTTCCACCATGAGGAAGCCGTCTCGTGCTTCGAGGCAGCCGCGGCGGCGGACCCCGACTGCGCCATGGCCTACTGGGGCATCGCCTACGCCCTCGGCCCGAACTACAACAAGCCCTGGGAGTTCTTCGACGGTGAGGATCTGACCCGCACGGTCGACCGAACCCACGCCGCCGTGGAACTCGCACAGGAGAAGGCAGCCGGCGCCACCCCCCTCGAACAGGCGCTCATCGGCGCGCTGCGTGCCCGCTACCCGCAGGCGGAGGCCGTTGAGGACTGCTCGGTGTGGAACGAGCCCTACGCCGACAGCATGCGCGCCGTGTACGAACTGGCCCCCGACGACCTCGACGTCGCCACCCTCTACGCCGACGCGCTGATGAACCTCACCCCCTGGCAGCTGTGGGATCTGCGCACGGGCGAACCGGCCGAGGGTGCGCGCACGCTCGAGGCGAAGGCGGTCCTCGAGCGGGCGATCGCCACCGGGGCCGGAGCACGGCACCCGGGCATCCTGCACATGTACATCCACCTGATGGAGATGTCCTCGACCCCCGAGACCGCGCTGCCCACGGCGGACCGGCTGCGCGGCCTGGTCCCCGACGCCGGCCACCTGCAGCACATGCCCACGCACCTGGACGTGCTCTGCGGCGACTACCGGCGCGTGGTGTCCGACAACAGCACGGCGATCGTCGCCGACGAGAAGTTCCGCGCGCGGTCCGGGGCGATGAACTTCTACACCCTGTACCGGTCGCACAACTACCACTTCAAGATCTACGGCGCGATGTTCCTCGGGCAGTCGCAGACCGCCCTGGAGACCGCCGCCCAACTCGAGGCGTCGATCCCCGAAGAACTGCTGCGGGTGCAGAGTCCGCCCATGGCGGACTGGCTCGAAGGCTTCCTCGCCATGCGGGTCCATGTGCTGATCCGCTTCGGCCGCTGGTCCGACATCTCGAATCTGCCGCTGCCTGCCGATCCGCAGTTGTACTGCGTGACGACCGCGATGCTCCACTACGCACGCGGTGTCGCGTTCTCGGCCACCGGCCGCATCGCCGTGGCCGAGGGCGAACGTGACCTGTTCCGCGAGGCGGTCACCCGCGTTCCGGAGACACGGATGTTGTTCAACAACACCTGTGCCGACATCCTCGCGATCGCGTCGGCGATGCTCGACGGCGAACTGGAGTACCGCAAGGGCAACCACGAGGCCGCGTTCGCCGCGCTGGAGCGGTCGATCGCACTGGACGACGGACTTCCCTACGACGAGCCGTGGGGGTGGATGCAGCCCACCCGGCACGCGTACGGTGCCCTGCTCCTCGAACAGGGGCGGGTCGCGGAGGCGGAAGCCGTCTACCGGGCCGATCTGGGGCTCGACGACACTCTTCCGCGCGCCTTGCAGCATCCCGGCAACGTCTGGTCCCTGCACGGGTTCCATGAGTGCCTCGTCCGGCTGGGCAAGGTGGGGGAGGCGCAGATCGTGGCCCAGCAGCTGAAGATCGCCGCCGCCCTGGCGGACGTACCCATCGAGGCGTCCTGCTTCTGCCGCCTCGAAGCGGTCACCGGCGCCGCCGACCCCGGTTGTTGCTGAGGCCCATCGGCCGGCCGGGGCCGTGTGAGGGACGTGGGCGGCGACAAGCCCTGTGCCGCCGTCCAGCGGCTCAAGAGCCTCAGCGCCCAGATCGGTGGGCTGCCGGGGGAGCAGGCCTGGTGTATTGGCTCGAAATACCGTTGGCCGCTGGGTAGTTGAGGGGAGCTGGTTGAGCGGGGTCAGTCTCCCATGGGGCATGAGCGGGAGTGTTCCCAGTAGCGGCGGATCTGCTCGCTCTCTTCGTCGTTGCCGTCGGGCGTGCCGCACATGCACAGCCCGGCGCGGGGGTCGATGAGGTTGGCGGCCTCGCGGTGACCGGCCTCCCGCAACTGGACAGCGAGCTGGTGGGCGTAGTCCTGAACGAGGAGTGCTGCTGTTGGTCCGGTATGCCCGGTGCCGTCGCGTCGTAGTTCCTGGATCAGTTTGGTACGTGCCATCATGCGGTCGACTCCTCGTCCGGGTGCTGCGGACCCCCAACTGCCTTGCGCAGCTGCTGAATGGTCCTGCGAGCCACGATGGCCTTGACGGGCGGCGTGGACCGCGTGCGGCAGGTGCCCAGCGGCGGATGCGTCGGCCGGACACGGCCACCGGGCCGCTTCAGTGTCGCGTACTGCGCTGCAATGTCGAGCATTGGCCACCGGCCTCAGCCTCCAGGCCTCCTTCCCCGCCGCGTGGCCTGGTCCTGTCGTCCTCCACGGCGTCGGCTGGTGTCAGCCCGGCGGCAAGCGCACACCCGAGGACCACAGGGCCCTGCGCACTGTTCTACGAGGCAGTGACGTGGACGCCCCGGGCCCTCACCTGCAGCCTCGCGTCAGGCGGCGCCTGTCCGGGCGGCGCCCTGTCCGTTTCCGGCGCAGGATGGGATGAGGACGACATTCCTGGGGGGACTCTCTAGCGGGAGGCCGCCATGACGGCGTCGCAGAGCGAAGAAACCACCCGGGCAGGGAGAAGCGGAACCTTGTGGACCGGGATCGCCGGGATCCTGGCCGGCGGACTGCTGATCGCCGGCCAGGCCCTGACCTGGCGGACGCCGGACACCGAGGACGACGACGCCATCCGTGAGGTCGTGACCTTCTACTCCAAGGACAGCAATCAGGCCCTGTCCGAGACCGCCGCCCTGCTGCTGCTCGCGGCCGGGCTGGCCTTCCTGTGCTTCCTGCCGGTGCTGGTACGTGCCGCCGGCAGCCGCTCCACGGCCGCGCTCGCGGGCGGGACCGTTTTCGTGGTGCTCCTCATGGTCTCGGCGATCGCCGGGAACATCTACGGAATCACGGCGAACCAAGCCGACGTCTTCCGGGTCGTACCCGAGACGGCCCTGATCGCGATCCTGCTGCTGGACGTGGCATACGGGGGACTCATCGGAGCGATGGTGGGCGCGGCCGTGCTGCTTCTCGCCATCTGGCGCACCACCCGCACCACCCGTGGCACCGAGGGCGTCACGGTGCTGCCCTCCTGGCTGGCCTGGGCTGCTCTGGTCGTGGGCGTGCTGTGCCTGGCAGGGCCGTTCAGCGCCTGGCTGACTCCGATGCTGCTGGCGGTGTGGCTGGTGGCGGCCGGTGTTGTGGTGATGCTGAAGCGGTCATGAGGTCGTGCGAGGGCGGGCCGGAGACCTTGTCGATCAACCAGCAGGCCAAGCGCGGCGCCTTGGGGCCTTAGGGCGGACCACCTCAACGGGCCTGCGGCGTCCGGCTTTCCGCGGCGCGGTCGGGGAGTTGTCCCGCTGACGGGTCCGAGGGTGTGACCACCGTCGCCACACCCAACTGCGTTGGCAGGGGCGGCTCGTCAGGCTCCTGGACCTCACTTCCTGCCCTCTGGGGCAGGTGTGCGACGGTGCTGACCAGGGCATGGCTGAGCAAGAGACCGGCAGGAGGCCAATTGATCAGTCTTGGAGCGGGTGCGCTGGTTCTTTTCTGCTTCCTTGACGTCCTCGTCGTGCTTTCCATGCTCGGAGCCGTCGACAATGTCGGGCCGATCCTCCTCTTCGGCAGCCTCGCCTCGTTCGGCATCGGGATGTTCGAACCGACGATTCGCTCGCTGCTCGTACGACAAGACCAGCAGTAGGCAGCGCGGACCCGGCAGCCGCGTGGCTGCGGCTGCCGTCGTTCGGCCTCATCGTCCCGACCGCCACCTTCCAGGAGCATCTCTGCCGACGGTGGGCGCGAAGTGTGACGTGAGAATCTGCGCCGGAATGACGGATTGGCGTCCGTGCTCGCAGGGCAATGAGCCAGGGAATGTCATGTGCACGACTACCTTCCCCCACAAGGAGGTCGACCATGCACGTCCGTAAGCTGACAGGTGGATTCGCTGTCGTCCTGGCCGTGACCCTTTCCCTGATGGGCGGCCAGGCCATGGCCGCCCCTTCCGCGGTGGCGGACCGCGCCGCGGCCGCGCGCGTACTCACCTACGACGCCAGTGGTTCCGCGGAGTTCAAGTCCGCGGTCGACCGGGGCGCGGCGATCTGGAACGAGAGCGTCGAGGCCGTCGAATTACGGCCGGCCGCTGCCGGGCAGCGCGCCAACATACGGATCCTGGCGGACAACGGCTGGCCCCGGGCGCTGCCTACCACGCTGGGCAACGGAACCGTCTACATCGGACGACAGGCGGTGGACCAGGGCTATGACACGATCCGCATCTCGGCCCACGAACTTGGCCACATCCTCGGTCTGCCGGACCGCAAACCCGGACCGTGTTCGAGTCTGATGTCCGGTTCCAGCGCGGGCACCGCATGCAAGAACCCCTATCCGGACACGGTGGAGAAGGCGGAGGTCGAGGACAGCTTCGGCGGTGCGCTGGCGCGGACGGGCGCAGCAGCGCCGCATGGCGTCGTGATCATGGACTGACGCGGCGCGGGACGCCGGGGTGCGGGTGTTCGTACGCCGCGGCACGAAGGTGGCGTCCCGGTGCGTACGCTTCTCGGCCTGGTCCAGGGCCGAGAAGCGTGAGCGTCGGGACGCGTCCTGCCGTTGCGGTGTGCCCGGCCGGGCATCGTCGCATTGGACGGCGGCCTCCACGAGGAACTCCCTCCGACTCCACGAGGAACTCCCTCCGATCGGCGGGTTGTCGGGGGCTCTGCCGGACGGCCGGGGGCGTGGCTTCAGCGGCTTCCGGGTGCGGGAGCCAGCACCGGCTCGGGGTGAGGCTGCCGGTCGGTGTCCTCGACGCCGATGCGGGGCAGCCGATGGTCGAGCCAGCGGGGCAGCCACCATGTCGCGCGCCCCAGCAACGCCATGGCCGCGGGCACGAGCACCATGCGGACGATCGTCGCGTCGAGCACGATCGCGGTCGCCAGGCCCAGGCCCATCATCTTGACGAGCGGCGACGGGTTGGCGACGAAGCTGAGGAACACCACCGTCATGACCAGTGCGGCAGAGGTGATCACCCGGCCCGTGGCCGCCATGCCCCGTGCCACCGACTCGGTGGTGTCGCCTGTGGCGTCGTACTCCTCGCGGACACGCGAGAGCAGGAACACCTCGTAGTCCATGGACAGACCGAACAGGACCGCGAAGAAGATGGTGGGCAGGGGTGAGGCGATCGAGACGGTGCCTTCCAGGTTGAACAGGGCCCCGAGCCAGCCCCATTGGAAGACGGCGACCACGACTCCGTATGCCCCGCCGATGGACAGCAGGTTGACCAGGGCGGCCTTCAGCGGCAGTACGACGGAGCGGAACACCACCATCAGCAGCAGGAACGACGCCGCCAGGATCGCGGCGATGAACACCGGCAGGGTGTCGGCGAGTTGCTCGGTGAGATCGTCGGTCATGGCGGTCAGGCCGGATACGGCGACGTTGTCGGGGACGAGGTCACGGACGCGCTCAAGGGTCCGGGAGGTCTCGGCGTCCGCGGGCGCGGTGGTGGGGAGCGTGGGCAGCACGACGGTGCCCCCGGTCGCGGAGGTCTGCGGCTCGCCGACCGTGGCGATGCCGGGGTCGGCGGCGATGCGCCGGGACAGGGCGGGGACGTCCTCGGCGTCGGCACCGGGGCGGGTCAGGTCGGCGACGATCAGAAGGGGAGCGTTGAAGCCCGGACCGAAGCCCTCGGCCAGCAGGTCGTAGGCGCGGCGGTGGGTGGTGCTCGTGGAGTCGTCGCCGGCGTCGGGGAAGCCGGTCTCCATGCGCAGCGCGGGGGCGGCCAGCGCGAGCAGGACCGCGGATGCGGCGAGCAGGTAGCGCCACGGCCGGCCGGACACCCGGTGGGCGAAGCGCCACCATGCCGTGTCCTCGGACTTCTTCACGGGACGGCGATTACGGCCCCGGAAGCGCCCTTTGGTCACCCGGCGTCCTTTGTGGACTCGGTCGCCCAGGAGCGACAGCAGGGCAGGCAGCAGCGTCAGGGCGGTCGCCACGGCGAAGAGAACGACCAGGGCGGTACTCAGGCCGATCGACGTCAGAAAGCCCAGGCCGGTCAGCGCGAGAGCGGCCATCGCCACGACGACGGTGCCGCCGGCGAACAGGACGGCCGCGCCCGAGGACTCCATGGCGTTCGACAGTGCGGTGGCGTTGTCCTGGCCGGTGGCGCGGTTCTCGCGGTGACGGGCCACGATGAACAGGGCGTAGTCGATGCCGACGCCCAGGCCGATCATCGCGCCGATCGTGGGGGCGGCGGTGGAGACGTCCATAGCGTTGGCCAGCAGCGTGACGCTGCCCAGGCCCGCGGCGACGGCCACCAGGGCGAGTGCGATCGGGACCAGCGCGGCCACGATCGTGCCGAACGCCACCACCAGGATGACGAATGCGGTCAGCAGACCCGCAGCCTCCGCGCCCGAGGTCTTGGTCTCGGCGTTGATGAAGACGGCGTCGCCGCCCAACTCGGCGACCACGCCGTCGCCGCGTGCGGGCTCGATCGCGTCGGTCAGGGCCTCGATCTCCTCGGGGTCCACGTCCATCGCGGGCACGTCGAACGCGATCTGGGCGTAGCCGATACGTCCGTCGGGGGAGAGCGCGCCGGCGGTGAAGGGATCGCCCACGGTGGCGACGTGCTTCACGTCGGCGATCCGGGCGACCGCGGCATCGACGGCAGGCCGGTGGCGCTCCAGTCGCTTCCCTTCCGGCGCGGCGAAGACCGCCATGGCACTGCCACCGGACGCTTCCGGGAAGCGTTCTTCGAGCAGCTCCATCGCCTCCTCGCTCTGGCTGCCGGGAGCGACCAGGTCGTCGACGAACGAGCCGCCGACCGTGCCGGCCAGGGGCAGCACGAGGAGGAGGGCAACCGCCCAGGTGACGACGGTGACCCATGGTCGGCGGGCGCTCGCGCTGCCGATGCGACGGGTGAATCGGTTCATGGCTGTGTGGGCTCCCCGTGAGATGGCCGCCGTCCGCCGCCGGTCCGTGGCGCGCCGGAGGCAGGAGTCGTGAGCGGTTCCCATCGTGGGTTCCGGCGCCGGTGCTGTCCTCCGCCACCGGACGGGTTCGGGGCTCCCGCGCGGGACGGGCAGAACGCGGCGGCACCTCCCCCCGGCGGGGGAGTAGCGGATCCGCCCCCAGGCGGGTGACTGCGCCTGCGACCTGGACCTACGATGGCTTGCCCGGTGCACCCTGATGGCCCCGGTGCATCCTGATGACCAACGCCAGGGCGCCGGAAGCCTTTAGACGGAGCGATGATGAACCGCACGGCGCTGCCTTCCGAGACGCTGGTCCGCGGTGTGCCGGGCAGGTTCCGCGGGCCCTTCGCCCGATGGCCGCGGAGCGCGGACGCCGTCCTCGCGGTCGCCATGCTCCTGGCCGCGGTGTTCGTGGAGGACGCACCCGGCGACGCGCTCGGCGTCCGCCCGATCACCGAGGTGCCCGTCCCGTTCCTGCTGCTGTACGCCGTGGCCGCCGGGGCGCTCTACCGGCGTCGCCGCGAACCTCTCGCGATGCTGGCCGTGGCACTCGTCGCCTGGGGCCCGACGCTGGGGAGCAGCTACTCCACGGGGGGCGGGTTCGTGATCGTGGCGCTGTACAGCGCCGGGCGATACGCCGCGGACACCCGGCGCAGCCGCATCGGTACCGGCGCGGGCATCGCCGCGGCCGCCGCCGGGCTCGTGATCGAGGGCCTGCTGGACTCCTCCCCCTGGGGGGACGTCGGCTTCGGTGCCGTGGTCATGTTCGTGGCCTGGTACATCGGTCGGCGTCTGCGGCTGCGTGCACAGCGCCGCGCCCGACTTCGCGAGGAGCAGGCCGCCGAGGCGCGTCGGATCGTCGCCGAGGAGCGCAACCACATCGCCCGCGAACTGCACGACGTGGTCGCCCACCGGGTGAGCATGATGACGGTGCAGGCGGGCGCGGCCCGGATGGTGGCCGCCGAGGATCCCCAGGAGGCCCTCGAAGCGATGGCGGCGGTGGAGCAAGCCGGGCGTCAGGCGCTGGACGAACTGCGTCACCTGCTGGGAGTTCTGCGGCCGGACGCCGACCGCGACGGGCTCGGCCCTCAGCCCCGGCTGGCCGACCTTCACCAACTCGTCGAGCAGGTCCGCGAAGCGGGTCTGGACGTCTCGGTCACCGGCGGTGTCCCCGCTGCTCTCCCGGCCCGCGTGGAGCTGTCGGCGTACCGCATCGTCCAGGAGGCACTGACCAACGTGCTCAAACACAGCGGACCGCGGACCCGCACCGAGGTGCGCCTGAGCTGCGACAGCAGCGGCCTCACCATCGAGGTGCTCGACGACGGTCGTGGAGCCGCCGTCCAGTCTGTTTCGGCCGGCGCCCACGGCGGTGTGCCCGGCCATGGGATCGTCGGCATGCGGGAGCGGGCGCTCCTCCTCGGTGGCAGCCTCGATGCGGGGCCGCGCCCCGGCGGCGGGTTCCGGCTGGCCGCCCATCTGCCCACTGGAGGAGAACCCGCATGAGCATCGGTGTCGTCGTCGTGGACGACCAGGCGCTGGTCCGCCGGGGCTTCGTCATGATTCTGCGAGTCCATGACGACATCAAGGTGATGGCCGAGGCGGGTACCGGACTTGAGGCCGTCGAAGCGGCACGCACGCATCGTCCGGACGTGATCCTCATGGACATCCGCATGCCCGGCATGGACGGCATCGAGGCCACCTCCCGGATCCTGCGGGAGGCGGACTGGGACGTGCGGGTGCTGATCCTGACCACGTTCGATCCGGACGAGTACGTCTACAAGGCGCTGCGCGCCGGTGCCAGCGGCTTCGTACTCAAGGACATTCCCCCCGAGCAACTCGCCACCGCCGTACGCACCGTGGCCGAGGGCGGATCGCTGCTGGCACCGTCGATCACCCGGCGCCTCATCGACCAGTTCGCGGAGCGACGTGTCGTCAGCACCACCGTGGCGGGTCGCCTAGAGCGACTCACCGACCGCGAACGCGAGATCGTGGGCGCCGTCGCGCGGGGCGCGAGCAACTCGGAGATCGCCGCCCAGCTCTTCATCGGGCCCGCCACCGTCAAATCGCACGTGTCGAGCATCCTCACCAAACTCGGTTTGCGTGACCGCATCCAGATCGTGATCTTCGCCTACGAGAGCGGACTCGTCGAAGCGGGCGACCACGACATCGGTCACTGAGAACAACCGTTTTGCGGCTTCCCCGCCCCCCCCACGGACCTGTCCTCGCGTCCCGCGGGCAAGCCCCTCATCCCGCTGCTGCCCGATGACCTCGGAAGGACTTCGGGCTCCGCCCGCTCAGCGAGGGTGGCGGGTGGGCTCCGTGGCCCCTTGGGACTGGGTGGCGGCCCAGCTGGCGAGGAGCCTGAGCCGGTCTTCGTCGGCGGTGCCCGGTTCGGCGGTGTAGAAGGTCAGTTCGTGCACTGCCCGGTTGGACACGGGCAGGTCCAGAGCGCGGAAGGTCAGCTCCAGGGGGCCGACCTCGGGGTGCTGCAGCCGCTTGATGCCCTCGTGGCGGATGCGGACGTCGTGCTTGGCCCACCTGGCGCGGAACTCGGGGCTGAGCGTGGACAGTTCGCCGATGAGCTCGCGCAGGACCCGGTCGTGGGGCTCGCGCGCGGCTTCGGCGCGCAGCAGCGCGACGGTGGCGTTCGCGCCGTGGTCCCAGTCGACGAAGAAGTGCTGGGAGCCGGGGTCGAGGAAGAAATAGCGGGGGAAGCTGGCGCGGCCCTGCTCGTCGGTGGTGTCGCTGTCGAGCATCGGCGCGTACAGGGCGCGGCACAACGAGTTGCACGCGACGATGTCCCCTCGGCCGCTGCGTACGAAGGCGGCGGACATCGTCACGGAGTCGAGCATCCACTGGACCGCGGGCGGAACCTCGACGTCCTTGCGGCGCGGTGGCCTGCTGCGGGCGGGCCGGGCCGCCCTGGCCAGGTCGAACAGGTAGGTGCGCTCGTCCTCGTCCAGCTGCAGTGCCTGGGCGACCGCGTCGAGCACGTCCTCGGACACGCCGCCGATGTGGCCCTTCTCCAGGCGCGTGTACCACTCGGTGCTCACACCGGCGAGAACGGCGACCTCCTCGCGCCGCAGCCCCGGGACCCGGCGCCGGCCGCTGGTTGGCAGCCCGACCTGCTCCGGGGTGATCTTGGCGCGCCGGCTGGCGAGGAAGTCCCGGATGTCGGCGCGATTGTCGGCGCGGTCGCCGGCGCGGTGGTCCATGTCCTCCACGGTAGCCACGTATCGCCGCAGAGGGAGGTTGAGCTTATACCCCCCATAAACGCGACCTTCTCCGTGCGCGACGAAGCCGGTTTCGTGGGGTCGGAAGCGCGATCACGACCCCTTCTGGAGATGGAAATTGAGCACGCGAGCAGGTGTCCTCCACGCGTCCGGCGACGTGCGTGTCGAAGACCGCGGGCGTCCGCCCAGCCGGCTCCCGCTCGTCGTGTATGTGCTGGCGCTGGGCACGTTCCTGATGGGTACGACCGAGTTCGTCGTGGCGGGGCTGCTGCCGGAGATGGCCGGCGAACTGCAGGTGAGCGTGGCCCGGGCAGGGCTGTTGATCACGGTGTTCGCGGTCGGGATGATCGTCGGCGCGCCGGTCATGGCGATGCTGACGCTGCGGCTGCCTCGCCGGCTGACGCTGGTGCTCGCCCTGGGAGTCTTCGCCGCCGGACATGTCCTCGTCGCACTCGGCTCCAGTTTCGCGCTCCTGCTGGCGGCCCGGTTCCTGACGGCGCTTGCGACCGGAGCGTTCTGGGCGGTGGCCAATGTGGTGGCCGCCCGTATCGCCGGGCCTGCCGCGAGCTCCCGGGCTCTGGGCGTGGTGGGCTCGGGTGCCATGCTCGCCAATGTCGTCGGTGTGCCGCTCGGTGCGTTCGCCGGGCAGCTTGCCGGCTGGCGGGGACCGTTCTGGGCACTCGCGGTGCTCGGCGCGGCCGCCATGGGCCTCATCGCCCGCCATGTGCCCCATGACGGCCCCGACCACCGGGCGGTGTCCATCCGCTCCGAGCTGTCCGCCCTGCGCTCCGGGCGCCTCTGGCTGGCGCTGGCGGCCTGCGCCACCACGACCGGCGGCGTGCTGTCGACGTACACCTACATCTCGCCGCTGCTGACCGACCGGGCGGGTCTCGCCGCCGGCCTCGTACCGCTGGTGCTCGTCGGCTTCGGCGCCGGCGCCCTGGCGGGCTTCCTTGTCGGGGGCCGGCTCGGAGACCGTCGCCCGCATGCGACGACCATCATGGCGGCCGCGGCGACCACGGTCGTCCTGCTGGCGATCTGCCTGTTGTCCGGCTTCGCCGCACCCACGGTGGTACTGGTCGCCCTGCTGGGGCTCTTCGGGCTCGGCGCCAACCCCGTGCTGATCTCCCTGGCCGTCCGCTTCTCGGGCCAGGCGCCCACCCTGGGGTCCGCGCTGACCGTCTCGGCGTTCAACTTCGGCACCGCGGCCGGTTCCTGGGGCGCCGGACTCGCCCTCGACTCCACCCTCGGGGCCACAGGTCCCGCCGTGGTCGGCACCGCCATCGGCGCACTGACGCTCATCCCCACCATCGCCATCGCCGTCACCCAGCGCCGCCGCTTCGCAACTGCCGCCATCCAGGGCATCGAGGCCGGCGCCGCGCCGTGGCCGCGTGAACCCGATCGCAGCCACAGCCAGGCTCACTGGCCGCCGACAGGCGTCAACCCGAAACACCAGACATGCGCGAAGTAAGCACCACCCGATCGGAGAACAACTCATGCGCGCAACCCTCATGTACGGAGCAGGCGACGTCCGGGTCGAGGACGTACCGGATTCCGTCATCAAGCAGCCCACCGACGCGCTGGTCCGCGTCACCGCCTCCTGCATCTGCGGCAGCGACCTGTGGCCGTACGGCTCGATGGCCCCGGCAGACGGTCCCGCACGGATGGGACACGAGTTCATCGGCATCGTCGAGGCCACTGGCTCCGAGGTGACCACCGTCAAGACGGGCGACCTGGTCGTCTCCCCGTTCGCCTTCTCCGACGGCACCTGCGCCTTCTGCCACGAGGGCCTGTACACCTCCTGCGAACACGGCACCTTCTGGGACATGGAGCCCTACGAGGGCGGCCAGGCCGAAGCGGTGCGCGTCCCCCTCGCCGACGGCACCCTCGTCAAGCTCCCGGTCGCCGCCGACTCGGCCCTCATGCCGTCCCTGCTGACGCTCTCGGACGTCTTCGGCACCGGCTACCACGCCGCCGTGGCGGGCGGCGTCAACGAACGCACCAGCGTCACCGTGATCGGCGACGGCGCCGTCGGCCTGCTGGCGGTGCTGTCCGCCAAGCGTCTCGGCGCCGAGCAGATCATCCTCATCGGCCGCCACAAGGTGCGCACCGACCTCGGCCGTGAGTTCGGCGCCACCGACATCGTCTCCGGCCGCGGCGAAGAAGGCATCGCCGCGGTCCGCGAACTGACCGGCGGGCACGGCACGCACGCGGTCCTGGAGGCCGTCGGCAACATGCCCGCCTACGAGCAGGCGGTCGGCGTCGTCCGCCCGGGCGGTGTCATCAGCCGCGTCGGCGTCCCGCAGTACGAGGATGCACCGATCGGCTTCGGGAGCCTCTTCGCCCACAACATCCGCCTTGCCGGCGGACCGGCACCGGTCCGGGCCTACATCGAGGAGCTGATGCCCGACATCCTCAACGGCACCCTCGAGCCCGGGAAGGTCTTCGACGCAACCACCGACCTCGACGGCGTCCCGGCCGGCTACCAGGACATGGCCGAGCGCACCAGCCTCAAGGTCCTCATCAAGCCCTGACCTCGGCGCACCACCGAGGAGGGGCCCGGCCCCTCCTCGCGCGCAACAACCACTTGTGGTCCGCAGCGCAACTCTCCCTGACGCGAAGGCGTACGTATGTCTACTGAACTCCCTGAATCCGCTGTCCCACCCCCCACCGGAGCCGACGAGTCCTCTTCGGCGCCCAGTCGGCGCACCTTCATCGCCACCAGTACTGCGGTCGGCGGTGTTGTCGTTGCGGGCGGCGTCTTCGCAGGGACGGTTCTCGCCGACCCGGAGGAAGCGTCCGCCGCAGAGAAGCCGCCCTCCAGCCGCGTCTCCCTGACGGTCAACGGCACCCGCCGGACCGTGACGGTCGACAATCGCACGTCGCTACTGGATCTGCTGCGCGAGCACTTCGAACTGACGGGTTCCAAGAAGGGCTGCAACGCCGGGGCCTGCGGTGCGTGCACCGTGCTGATCGACGGGCAGCGGCACAACGCCTGCCTGACGCTCGCGGTACGTCTTGAGGACGCCGAGGTCACCACCGTCGAGGGGCTGGCCGATGGCGACCAACTCCACCCGCTCCAGCAGGCGTTCATCGACCAGGACGCCTTCCAGTGCGGCTACTGCACACCGGGCCAGATCGTCTCCGGTGTCGGCTGCATCAAGGAGGGTCATACCAACTCGCCGGAGGAGATTCGCGAGTGGATGAGCGGCAACATCTGCCGCTGCGGCTGCTACGTGAAGATCGTGCGCGCGGTCGAGCAGACCGCGGGCCGGAAGTAAGGAGCGGCCCCATGCATCCCTTCACCTACACCCGCGTCTCCGACACGCGAGAGGCTCTCAACGCCGGTCGTGGAGGCGGGCGTTACATCGCCGGGGGCACCACCCTGGTCGACCTGATGCGGGAGACCGTCGAGCAGCCGGAGACATTGGTCGACATCAGCGGCCTGCCGCTGCGCGAGATCACGGTCGCCGAACACGGGGCCTTGCGGATCGGTGCGCTGGTGCGGATGGCCGAGGCCGCCGCCCACCCGAAGGTGCGCGTGCTGTATCCCGTCATCTCCGAGGCGCTGGAGCTGAGTGCGTCGGCTCAGCTGCGGAACATGGCGACCATCGGTGGCAACATCATGCAGCGCACCCGGTGTACGTACTTCCGGGACGTGACCGCCGACTGCAACAAGCGCGAGCCCGGCTCCGGTTGTGCCGCGCTGCACGGCTTCAACCGCAGCCACGCCATCCTCGGCACCTCCGACCACTGCGTTTCCACCCACCCCTCGGATGTCGCCGTGGCTTTCGCCGCCCTGGAGGCGCGGGTGCATCTGCTGGGCCCGGACGGGGAGCGCCAAGTGCCCTTCGCCGACTTCCTGTTGCGACCGGGCAGCACTCCGGATCGTGAACAGGCGCTGCGGCGGGGCGAGTTGATAACTGCGGTGGAGATCCCGGCTCTTCCGCGTCCGCTGAAGTCCGGCTATCTGAAGGTGCGTGACCGGCAGTCGTACGAGTTCGCCCTGACCTCGGCGGCCGTCGCGCTGCACGTCCGCGGCGGGGTGATTCGCGAGGCGAGGATCGCCGCCGGGGGAGTGGGCACCGTGCCGTGGAAGCTGCCCGAGGTCGAACAACAGCTGATCGGTGAGCGTCCCTCGGAGTCCTTGTGGGCGTCCGCCGCCGCGAAAGCGGCGGACGGGGCCCGTGCCCTTCAGCACAACCGGTTCAAGGTCGAGCTGCTGAAACGGACCGTCGAACGCCAGCTGCGCATCGTAGGAGGTACCAAGTGAGCCCCCAGCCGCAGGCAGCCGTGGGCGCGCCACTGTCCCGGGTGGACGGCCGGCTGAAGGTCACCGGCCAGGCGCAGTACGCCGCCGAGTTCGACGTCGAGGGGGCCGTGCACGCCGTCGTCGTCGACAGCAGCATCGGCCGGGGCCGTATCACCGGCATCGACACCGGCGCCGCCGAAGCCCAGCCGGGCGTCCTGACGGTGATCCACCACCGCAACGCGCCGAAGCTGCCCTACCGCGACAACTCCGGGTCCAACAACCCACCCGGGCGACGGCTGCGGGTCTTCCAGGACGACCGGGTGCTCTTCCACGGCCAGCCCGTCGCCGTCGTGGTGGCCACCACCCTGGAGGCCGCACAGCATGGCGCGAGCCTGGTCAAGGTCCGCTATGACGCCGAACAGCCCTCGACCGACCTGCACGAGGCCAAGCCGGACAAGCCGACGAACTACGCGCGCGGCGATGCGGAAGCCGGCCTGCGCTCCGCGGCCGTACGCCTGGACCTGACATACCAACTGGCGCGCAACCATCACAACCCGATGGAGCCGCACGCCACCATCGCCCGCTGGGACGGCAACAAGCTCACCGTGTGGGACAAGACCCAGTGGGTGATGGGCACACACGACGAGCTCGCCGCCGTGTTCGACCTGCCCGCGGGGTCGGTGCGCGTCATCAACCCGTTCGTCGGGGGCGGCTTCGGCAGCGGGCTGCGCTGCTGGCCGCACACGGTCGTCGCCGCGCTGGCGGCGCGGGTGACGGGCCGTCCGGTGAAGCTGGTGTTGAGCCGTCGGCAGATGTACCTCGGCACCGGCTTCCGGCCGTCGTACGAGTACCGCGTCCGGCTGGGCAGTGATCGGCGCGGCCGGCTGTCCGCCGCGATCCACGACATCGACGCCGAGACCTCCTCGTACGAGACGTTCACCGAGGCCGTCATGGGCGCGGGACAGATGACCTACAGCATGCCCAACGTCAGCCAGGCGTACCGGACGGTGCCGCTGGACGTGAACACCCCGATCTGGATGCGCGGCCCCGGCTTCGCCTCGGCGTCGTTCGCGATCGAGTCGGCCATGGACGAGCTCGCGGACCGGCTCGGCATCGACCCGATCGAGCTGCGCCGGCGCAACGAGCCGAGCGAGGACGAGTCGAACAACCTGCCGTTCTCCACCCGTCGGCTGCGCGAGTGCTACACCGTGGGTGCCCGCGAGTTCGGCTGGCAGCGGCGCTCGTCCAGGCCGCGGTCGCGGCGCGAGGGCGACTTGCTGATCGGTATGGGCATGGCCACCGGCGTCTATGACTGCGGGCGTTTTCCCGCGGAGGCCAGGGCCCGCCTGGACGCCGACGGCACCGCGGTGGTGGAGGCGGCCACCAGTGACATGGGGCCGGGCACCTACACCTCGCAGACCCAGGTGGCCGCGGACGCGCTCGGGCTGACCATGCGTACGGTCACCTTCCGGCTCGGCGACTCGCTGTATCCGCCGACGTCGCCACACGGTGGCTCGGCGACCATGGCCAGTGTCGGCTCGGCCGTCGTCGACGCCTGCAACCAGGTGCGGCAGCAGGCGATCAAGCTGGCCGTGGAGGACCGCGAGTCGCCGCTGCACGGCGTGGACGCCGCCGACGTGGTGGTCCGCGGCGGCCGACTGCATGTGCAGGGCAATCCGGCGCGCGGTGAGAGCTACCGGAGCCTGCTGGCCCGCAACGACCGTACCCATCTGGAAGCGCGCGGTCAGTATGCCGGGGCGCCCAGTCCCGCGCGGCGCTCCTACTTCGCCTACAACGCGACCTTCGCCGAGATCGCCGTGGACGCGACCCTGGGCCTGGTGCGGGTACGGCGGATGCTCGGGGTGTACGACGCGGGCCGGATCATCAGCCCGAAGCTGGCCGAGAGCCAGGCGTTCGGCGGCATCGTGGGCGGCATCGGCACCGCCCTGCTGGAACACACCGTCACCGACCACCGCGACGGCCGGATCGTCAACGCCAACCTGGCTGACTACCTCGTCGCCGTGAACGCCGATGTCCCCGAGGTCAGGGCGATCTATCTGGACGGCGAGGACAACGACGGCAACCTTCTGGGCGTGAAGGGGCTCGGTGAGGTCGTGCAGGTGGGTGTGGCGGCCGCGATCGGCAACGCGGTCTTCAACGCCACCGGGCGGCGGGTCCGTGAACTGCCCATCACGGCCGAGGCGTTGGTCTGACCCCAGCACGTCGGCACGTCCATTGACCGGTCCGGCGGCAGGTCCCCTGTCCGGTCGCCGGACCTCCCCAGGGTCGCCGCCGCCCATGCACTCCCCGACGGCGCGGCGGCGGCCCGTCCCACGCCCCCACGGCGAACCACGGAGACAGCCCCATGCTGAACATCGCGGACACACTGCACCGCTGGTGCCGCGAGGCACGCCCCTTCGCCCTGGCCACCGTCGTCGGCGTCACCGGCAGCGCACCGTTGCCGGTCGGTACGTCGGTGGCGGTGGACGAGGACGGCAACGCCGTCGGCAGCATCTCCGGCGGTTGTGTCGAGGGAGCCGTCTACGAGTTGTGCCGACAGGTCCTCCAGGACGGCGGCGCTCCCCAGCGGGCCTGGTTCGGTTACTCCGACGACGACGCCTTCGCCGTCGGCCTGACCTGCGGCGGCGAACTCGACGTCCTCGTACAGCGCGTCGACCCCGCGACCGACCCCCATCTCGGCGTCGCCCTGGACGACATCGTTCAGGGCAGGCCCACCGCCATGGCGCAGGTGGTCGACGGCCCTCACCACCTGCTGGGCCGCACGGTGTGTGTCCTTGCCGACGGCACCGCCTCCTACGGAACCCTGGACGGAGGGCTGAGGGACCGTGCGGTGACCGCACAGGCGGGCGCCCTGCTCCGCTCGGGACGTACCGCCCGCGTCGAGCTGGGCGGAGACGGCGACACCTGCCCGGACCGGCTGTCCGTCCTCGTCCATGTCGCGGCGTCCCGCCCCCGCATGCTGATCTTCGGCGCCGTCGACTTCGCCGCCGCGCTCAGCCGGGCCGGGGCGTTCCTGGGCTACCGGGTCACCGTGTGCGACGCACGTCCCGTCTTCGCCACCGCTGCTCGCTTCCCGCACGCGGACGAGGTGGTGGTCGACTGGCCCCACCGCTACCTGGAGCGCACGAGTGTGGACGAGCGCACCGCCGTATGCGTCCTCACCCACGACGCCAAGTTCGACATCCCCCTGCTGCGCATGGCACTCAACCTGCCCGTCGGCTACATCGGCGCGATGGGATCCCGGCGCACCCACGACGAGCGCCTGCGTCTCCTGCGCGAGGAGGGCGTCACGGAAGACCAGTTGGCGCGGCTGAGTTCCCCGATCGGCCTCGACCTCGGAGCCCGCACGCCCGAGGAGACGGCCGTCTCCATCACCGCGGAGATCATCGCCCAGGCCAACCTGGGCACGGGCCGGCCCTTGACCCGGATCACCGGCCCGATCCACCGGCCACCCCGGCAGAGGCAGTCGGCTCCTGCCGCCGGCGCGGTTCTCGCGGATGCCCGTCTGCAGTAGTTCGGTGGCTGTGTCGAGGCTGTCGGAGGTCAGTCCCTCGCCGTCGCGCATGCGGAGCAGAGCTGCTCGCGGGACGTGGCGGACTTGAGGACGCCGGAGGCCGCGGCGGGCACACCCTGCACGAGCCACAGGAACACGTTCACCGGAGCAGAACCCTTCTCCAGGATCGCGCCGCGGCACTGGCACGCCGCGACGCGATCAGGGTTCGACGAGGATGCCGGTGCGGTGTCAGCGAGGGAAACCCTCGGCACTGAGGCGGAAGACGAGTTCGGCCTCGTCTCGCTTGGTGGTGTGGAGCTCCCAGTAGAGGGGGGTGATCTGCTCGGGCTGGGCTGCCTCGACGCCGGGGATGACAGAGACGCCGATCGACGAGTCGATGCCGACGTGGGCGGCCTGGACACCGGTGTCCGCGTCGGCCAGCTCCTTGTGCAGGTTCATCACCCAGTTGCGCAGCGCCGCGGCGGCGGCGTTCACGTTGGCGACCCGCGGGTCGGGCCAGATCGAGCCGGCGCCGGTGGTGTAGAGCAGGGTGCCCGCGCCGGCCTCGCGCATCGCGGGCAGCACCGCCTTCGTGGCGGCGATGGCGCCGTACAGCTGGAAGTTCATCTCGAACTCCACATCGGACGGTTCGGTCGCGGCCGGAGCAGTCAGCGTGGTGACGCCGAACGTCCCCACCGGGGAGTACTCCAGGACATCGATGCGGCCGAACTTGGCGGCGGCGTCCTTGAGCGCCTGGGTGAGCCCGGCGCGGTCGAGCACGTCCGCCGGGAACGCGGCGGCGGTGATGCCCTCGGCGGTGAGCTTGCCGACGAGGTCGTCGAGCTTGTCGCGGTTGCGGGAGATCAGGGCGACGTCGAATCCCTGGGAGCCGAAGGTACGGGCGATGGCCAGGCCCATTTGGGGGCCGGCTCCGACGATGGCGATGCTGGTCACAGCGATCCTTTCGTAAAACTTGGCTGGGGAATTGGGTGGCGTTGGGCGATGGCGGGAGCGACCTTGCCGACGGTGTCGGCATCGAGCGCCTTGGCGGCTTGGTCCATGCGATCGCTCAATTTGGATAGGGCTATCCATTTTTTGATTCGGATAGCCCGCTCCGGTTCGCTGTGACCACAGTACCACCGAAAATGGATAGGGCAATCCGATTGCTAGGGTGGCCCGCATGAACCCTGGCGCCCAGCCCTCCGACGACGCAGCCGTCCAGCCTCTGCGCAGTGACGCCGAGCGCAACCGCGAGCGGATCATCGCCGCCGGGCGCACAGTGTTCAGGCGCGATGGCCTGAACGCCTCCATGGCCTCCGTGGCCCGCGGGGCAGGAGTCGGGATCGCCACCATCCTCCGCCACTTCCCCGCGAAGGATGAACTGGTCGCCGCCGTCTTCACCGACCGCATGGACGCCTACGCCGACGCGGTCGCCGTCGCTCTCGAGGACCCCGACCCCTGGCAGGGATTCGCCGCGTTCATCGAAACCGCCTGCGCGATGCAGGCCGCCGACCACGGCTTCGCCGACGTGCTGACCACGACCTTCCCCAGTGCCAAGGCCCTGGAACAGCGCCGGAACGAGGCGTGCGAGGCCGTGGTACAGCTCATCGACCGCGCCAAGGCGACCGGGCGGCTGCGCGAGGACTTCGCCCCCTCGGATCTGGTGCTGCTGCACATGGCCAACGCCGGCGTCGTCGGCGCCACAGGCGAGGCGGCTCCCGACGCCTGGCGACGCGTCGTCGCCCTGCTGATCCAGTCCTTCGAGGCCCCCGCCCGCGGCCCCCTGCCCGCCCCACCCGAACACGCCGCCCTCTACAAGGCCATGCACCGCGCCGGCCCGGCCGGCATTCCCGCACCGGAGCCGAGGAAGAGCACCTGACCTTGAGGGCCTTGTCAAAGCTCTTCTCGGTGAGGTGCTCGATCAAGCTCCTACCGACCTCGCCGACAGTGCTGACCTGGCCACCCCCGGCGGTGGCAAGCAGATGCGCTGGTACAGGATGAACCTCGTGCCCACCATGGTTGTTGAGATTCACGTGCCCCTGCGACCAACACCGAACCTGCCGGACGGCGCGTACGCGTATCCCTGGATCGAGGCGGTCGAGGACTTCCTCGCCGACCTCGAAGACCAGGGCGAGGCAGAGGTCTTCGATGACGGCGAGGAGGACGCGGACGCCTATGTCTTCTTCGTCACCGGAGCCGGTGAAGAGGATCTTTTGGCGGTGGCGTCCCGCGTGGCCACGCTGCCAGGAGTCCCGGCGGGGACGTTTGCGGTCATCAGCCACGCTGGGGCCGAGGAGTTCGGGCTGGGGCGACGGGTAGCGCTTCCGCTGCCCACGGCCTGACGTCGAGGACGCGCCTGTGCCACCTGCCAGGGTTCAGGCGAACCGGGGTGCGCCACCGCGCGAGTGACGAAGTGAAGCTCCTGGCGGACGTGAAGGTTGCCCGGAGTCATGGGCCGGCCTCGTAGCGGGCGGCAGCGGCGGGTGACCTGGGCTTCTTGGGGGCGCCCGCATGCCGTCGGGGGCACCGCCCGGCCGGGGCGGCGTTTTGGTGAGGTGGTGGCGGGAGTGTGGAGGGCCTCAAGGCGCGATGGTTTTGAGGAGGCCGGCGCGTGTGGGTCCCGGTGGTGCGTTCTGTTCGACGTCGGGGAGGAGGCGGGTGACGGCGTCGGTGAGGGCCGGGGTGTGCAGGAGGTCGTGGGCGTCGGGCAGGAGGTGGGCGGCGGCGCGTTCGGCACGGAGTGCGTCGGCGTTGTGCCGGGCGAGGGCGGCGAGTGCTTTGGCGCGGGTCCATTCCGGGTTCCGGTAGGGGATTCCGGCAGCGTGTGCATCCATTTCGGCGATGCGGTGGCGGGTGTAGGCGCTGGTCTGCCGGTACACCGGTCCGAGGTCGTCCCTGGTCGCCCTGGCGAACTGGGTCACGAGATCGACGGCGTGGGCGGTGCCTGTCTTCCGGAGGACATCGCGCAGCACCAGGCTGTGCTGCAGGCTCATCGCGAGCCCGCGCCCCACGGCCGGGGTGGTGAAGGCCCAGGCGTCCCCGACGGCCACCAGCCCGGTGACAGAGGGATGTTCCGTGTCGTACAGGGTTCTCTTTCGGTCCGTGAGGCCGGCCATGATCTGGATGCCGTCGGTGATGGGTTCCCCGTCGAGCCAGACGTCCGCGCCGGGGAACAGGCGCACGGCGGCGGACCAGGCGCGTTCGTCCCGCAGCGCGTGGCGCACTTCCTGGTCGTCGCTGCGGCCGATGAGGCAGAGCGAGTACGTGCCGTGGTCCGCCGGGATACGCAGGAGACCGAGCGATCCGTGCTCCGCCACCAGGGGGAACTTGTCCGTGGGCAGAGCGCCGTCGGCGGAGCGGAAGTACCGGCTGTAGTAGGTGAAGCCGCGGCGGCCGGATTCCTCGATCGGATCCGGCACGCCGACGGCCCGCAGCCAGGACGGGAGTTGAGAGCGGCGCCCGGTGCAGTCGACCACCAGATCGGCCGGCAGCGTGCCCGTGCTGGTCTCCACGCCGGTGACCTGAGGCACGCGACTGCCGGGCCCGGCGCCGCACGGGATCCGCACGCTGCGTGGGCTGTGCAGGCCCCGGCAGGTGATGCCCCGTCTGATGCGGATGCCGGCCGCCTCGGCGACGCGCGTCGCAGCGGACTCGAGCAGGGAACGCCGGGCGGCGAGGGTGTCGAAGCGCTCGTCCACGGGCAGGAGCGGGCCGCGCAGGGCCGGCTCGGGCGCCAGCACATTCATCCGGACCGCCCCTGACGCCGTCATCTCCCGCACCAGGCCCGGGAGATGGGCCTCGGCCAGTTGGTGCCACCGTGCGAGCGGCAGGTGGGTGAGGCGTAACTGGGGGATGCCGGGGCGTCGCCAATGCGACCAGGCGGATTCGGTGTCCGGCGGCGCGGGGTGCGGGTCGCGTTCCAGGACGGTCACGTCGTGGCCGTCCTGGGCGAGGAGCAGCGCGGTCTGCAGCCCGCCGAGCGCGGCGCCGAGTACCAGAATCCTCGCCATGATCAGTTCTATTCCTCCAGCGGTGGCGTCCCCGGTCCCGATCCCCGGCGCGCACCTCGCCCCACCGGTGTTCCGGTGACCTGACCCCGCGCCGGGAGCCGACGGTAGAAGTATCGCGGCCACCGGCCGCTGGCCAACGGGAAGTCCGGCCCGACTCGTGGACAGTCAACGGGCATCCGCCCGGCTGCTGCGCCACTCACTGGTCAGGTGCGGGGATGTGTCTCGTACATGCGTACCGCCACCAGCAGGCCGGAGGCGGCGGTGAGGGCGGCGATGGCCCAGATGGCGGTGGTCAGGCTGTAGGCGTCGGCGAGGGCCCCGGCGAGGAGGGCACCGACGGCGAAGCCGCCGTCGCGCCACAGCCGGTAGACGCCGACGGCGCGGGCACGCCAGGCGGGATGGGCTACGTCGCCGATGACGGCGAGGAGGGTGGGGTAGACCAGAGCAGTGCCGATGCCCAGGAGCACTTGAGCGGTGGCCCAGACGCCGAAGCTGGTGCCGGCGGCCACAAGGGCGATGGCGGTGGCCTGGAGCAGCATGCCCGCGGTGATGAGGTGCTTGCGGCCGCTGTGGTCGGACCACCAGCCGGTGAGCATCTGACCGGCGCCCCAGACAGCCGGATAGAGGGCGGCGAGAATCCCGATCTGGGCGATGGACATGCCATGGACGGCGAAGAGGAGGGGGAAGATGCCCCAGGCGAGGGCGTCGTTGAGGTTGTTGACCATGCCGGCCTGGCTTGCGGCGGACAGGGCCTTGTCGCTCAGGCTGGTGCGCCGGGCGATCTGCCCGGTGGTCAGCTCCGCATCATGCTCGTCGCCTGCGGGGCCGACGTGGCGGGCGGCCTCGAGGCGGGCGTGGTCGCGGGTCTCACCGCCGGGGTCGCACCTGCCCGCTGCCGCGAGAGTCTGACAATGGCCGCTGACTGTGGATCTCGTGTTTCAGAAGGTGTACGCACTCGGTGGGGCGTTCACATCGCCTCGGTCCCGTACCGCTGCCGGCTGGTTGGGTCCCTAGTAGTGACCTTCAGACCGGGCTTCATCGGTCCGGGACAGGGCGTTGTTGCGACAGGTGTCCGGCCGGGGTGCTCAGCGGGCGGTGTCTTCCGTCTGCTGCTTGGCCTGAGCGGGCTGCGCGTCGGCCGCGGCGGAGTAGAAGACGGATGAGCCCTGCTTGGTGCGGTGAGCGTGGCTCTTGGCTACCAGCCCTTCGAGGGTGGTGCGCACGACGGTGGTCTTGATGTTGCGGTCGGGGTGGGCTTCCGCGAGCGCGGAGGTGATTTCCGCGGCGGAGCGGGGCTCGCTCTCCTGCTTCAGGTGGCCTCGGAGCAGGTCGACGAGGGTCGGCTTGGCAGCGGTCTTGGCTCCCTTCGCGGACGGGGCCTTGGCGGCGGTCTTCTCGGATGCTGCCTTCTTCGCCTTGCCCTGCTTGGGCTCAGCGGAGGTCTGCTGGGGCACGGACGGCGCAGCCGTGGTGACGGATGGTGCGGCAGGCTCTGCTCCTGCTTCGCCGGCACCGCCGAGAGCCTGCTGCATGTTCACCAGCACGGTGTGGTCGTGCTGCAGGGCCTGCAACTGCTGCTGCAGCGCCTCCACCTCCGCGTTGATACGGTCCATCTCCTTGGCGTTGCGCTCGAGGTCGCCCGTCACCTGGGCGACGTACTGCGACGTAAGTTCTGTAGTGCGAATCTGGCCTTCAGGCATGGCACTGGCCTTCCTTCAGTTCGCGACCATGGAGGCAAAGGGGGAAGCGCCATGTTCGCGAATGGATGTGGGCATTGTGTCCCGTCCGAGATGACGGGATCACCTGCAGGCTGCAAGGGCTGCGGCCTGCGGCCGCCTAGAGATAGTACGCACGAGTGGAACCGGATGTTCCTGCCGCGTGACACTTCACTCTCTCCTTGAGGGTGAGGAGGTCGACGCGGCGGCTCACCAGGGGCACTGTCCCGGCCACACCACTGTGCTGCCGGTCATGGCCGGCGCAGACAGGTGCCAGGGGCTGTTCACGTGTACTGGGTGGTGGTGGGTGCTTGATCCCGGAGTCCCACGTGCCGGAGTCCCACACGTCGACTGACTTACCTCTTGCCATTGACTGACCTCTTGCCATGTCTATCGACTATCGATAGATTTCCATCGTGGCTCGATCGAAGGAGGGGCGATGGGAAAGCTGACAGTGCTTGCGCTGCGCGCCGTGCTCGTGGTGCTGCTCGCCGGCTCGCTGTTCGTACAGGCAGTGATGGTGCCGCTGCTCGGCGCCGACCTGGAGGGGGTCGACGCGGACCTCGCGTACCCGCCCGCCGCGTTCCTCGTGACCATCGCCCTGGGCATCATGACGGCCCAGGTCGTCCTGGTCTGCGTGTGGCGGCTGGTGACGATGGTGCGGCGCGGAACTGTGTTCTCCCACGCCGCCTTCCGTTACGTGCACATCGTGATCGGCGCGATCGTGGCGGCCGCCCTGCTGATGTTCACGCTCGGGGTGCTCCTGGCACCCGGCGAGGCCGTCGCCCCGGGCATCGTCCTCTTGGTGGGCGGGGTTGTCGTGGCCATCCTGGGGGTCGCGCTCATCGTGCTCGTGCTGCGCATGCTGCTCGCTCAGGCCGTCGCGCGCGACGTCGAGGCGACGCAGATGCAGGCCGAGCTGGCCGAGGTGATCTGATGCCGATCGCCGTCGACATCGACGTGATGCTGGCCAAGCGCAAGATGTCCGTGGGCGAGCTCGCGGAACGCGTCGGGATCACACCAGCCAACCTGGCGGTACTCAAGAACGGCCGCGCCAAGGCCGTGCGCTTCACGACCCTTGCCGCGCTCTGCGAGGTGCTCGAGTGCCAGCCGGGAGACCTGCTGCGCTGGAAGGCCGAGGGCGCCGCGGACGGGTGATGTCAGCCCGCAGTCTCGGCATGCGTGAACGACGTCGAGATCGTCGAGCGGAACCCGGTCGACCAGGGGTTCGCCCCACGGGCAAGCGGTGGGCTGTGGAGCCTATGCGACGGAACACGCATCAACCCGCGAGCCGACCTCACACGGCAAATGCTGATGCTCTGGCCACATGGGCTCATAGGTTCGCCGGGTTGGGCGATCAGGCCATGATGACGAGCGGGCGGCCTCCGCATCAAATGCCTTGCCCGTTACGGACGTCAGCGCGTTCGCGTCGCCGGCACGGCACTAGAGTGAAACGGTGACTCCCTTGCCGGAAGACCCGTCGCCACTGATCCGTGAAGACGACCGCGACACGGCCGTGCAGCGTCTGCAGGAGGCGTACGCCGAAGGGCACATCTCGCACGAGGAGATGGACGAACGCCTCCACCAGGCGCTCACCGCCAAGACGCACAGCGACCTCGTGCCGGCGCTGGCCTCGCTCCCGGAGGAGAAGGCGGGCACCACATCCACGATTGCCGCCGCCGGCGGACGGATCCAGCGGCGCGGCGCATGGCGAGTACCTCGGATCCTCAAGGTCCATTCCGCATTCGGAAGGGTGCACCTGGACCTGTCCCGGGCGGTCATCGAGCACCCGGTAGTCGACATCGAGCTGCAACTCGGCACCGGCAGGGCCAAGATCACGGTGCCGCGCGACGCAATCGTCGACATCGAGGGTGTGCACACCGGGTGGAAGGACTCGCGCTACAAGACCCGGCGGCCTTTCCATCCCGGTGGGCCGAAGATCCGGATCTCAGGGACCATGGGGTTCGGACGGCTGAAGATCCGCCACGCGTGGCGTTGACATTCCATCCGGCACCAGGACCACCTGCCGACACTCCTTCGTCCCGGCTCGACCGCTGGCGGGGCTGTGAGCGGAAGACCTTCGCCGGCCTGGCGTGATCATGATGTGAGTTGGCCGGCGAACTGCTGTGGTTGGCGAAGCCGTTCGGTGCTACGGCCCACCGGCGGTTCACCGAAAGGAGCAAGGACCGGCTCTGGGTCAAACCGCACCGCCTGGTCCCGTGGTGAGCTGACCTGGAAGCGTTCCGCGGTTCGGCGCAGTGGCCAGGTGCGGTGGGCCCGCTATACTTGATCTTGAGCGTGTTGCCGAATCTCAGGTTGCGCTTCGCGTCGGTGGTCCAAGGAAAGGCGCTCCACTTCCTGTGGGGAGATGCAGGTGCAAGGCCTGCCCGGCGCTCCGCACGAACCCAACCCACCCCGATAATCCGGGATGGGTTCGTTGCGTTGAGAGGAGCCCGGCGAGGAAGGGGTCTCCTCGCGGGTGGCGGGCCGCGCGCCGCCCGCCACTACCGGTGTCACGGACGCATGAGGATCTTCACGGCATCGTCCTCCTTGTGCTGGAAGATCTCGTAGGCGTGCGGAGCGTCGTCCAGCGGCAGATGGTGGGTGGCGAAGGCGTCCACTCCGACAGGGTCTTCGTCTGTGAGCAGCGGCAGCAGGTCGTCCACCCAGCGGCGGACATTGGCCTGTCCCATCCTGAGCTGGATCTGCTTGTGTCGAACGTGACTCCTCCCCGTCCTGAAGGACGGGGCTTCTCGCTATGCCGGGTTGGCGTCGCGACGGACCAGCCCGGCCCGTAGAACATTGAGCGCCCACCGTGTCAGCGTGCGCGTGGTGGCCGCACGAGACGCAATGGAACTTTTCCTGTGTGGGCCGGTTCCCCTTCGCGCAGTGCCCGCATACGGGGCAGGTGCGGGAGGTGTTGCGGGGGGCCACGGCGATCACTTCCCGTCCGGCGCTTTCAGCCTTGGCGTGCAGGATCGTCAGGAACACCCCCCATCCGGCATCGTTGATCGACCTGTTGAGCCCGGCTTTGGCGGCGCCCCCGTTGGGCAGGAAGGTGCACGGCTGGTCGGTGTCGGGCTTCGGTGCGGGGGCCTTGCTCATGTTGCGGATCTTGAGGTCTTCATGCGCGATGAAGTCGTGTGCGCGGACCAGGTCGAGCGCGGTCTTGTGTGCGTGGTCGAGCCGCTGGCGACGCACCTTGCCGTGGAGCTGAGCAACCTTGTGCACCGCGCGCTGGTGGTTGGCGGTTCGGTCCTTCGCCTTGCAGCGCGGGAACCGCGACAGGGCCTTTTGTGCCGCCCGGAGCTTCTCGGATGCACGGTGGCCGTGGCGCGGGTTGGGCACGAACTCGCCGTTGGAGTCGGCGAGGAAGTTCGCGATGCCCAGGTCGATGCCGGCCACGGAGCCGGTCGCGGGCAGCGGTTCGGGCACGTCCTGCTCGGCGGTGAGCACGACGAACCACTTGCGGGCCTCGCGCTTGACCGACACGGTCTTGACCCTGCCGAGCACGGCGCGGTGCTGGTTGACCTTGACGTGGCCGACGCCCTGGAAGCGGACGCGGGTGACGGGGTCGTGCGGGCTGGAGTCCCACCGGCAGCCGTCCCCGTCCTTGGGGAAGTCCACCGTGTCGAACCAGTTCACCCCGCGAAAGCGCGGGTAGCCCGGGGTGTCGCCGGACTTGATCCGGCGGAAGAACGCGGCGAACGCTTTGTCGAGACGGCGCAAGGTGGCCTGCTGCGAACTGAACGACCAGCGGCCCTGACGCTCCGGGTCGACCGCCCGGATCTCCTTGAGCTGCGCGGACTGCATCCCGTACTTGACGGTAGTCTTCGAGACGTGCCGGTAGGCGTCGCGGCGTTCCTGTAACGCCGCGTTGTAGAGGGAGCAGTGGTCCCGCAGCATCTCGCCGAGCGCCTGCCCCTGCCGGACGGTGGGCCGCATGAGGAACTTGTACGCACGGATCATCTCAAACCCACCCCCCTCCGGTCGAGTTCGCTCGATCCTACTACGCTTGGCGTATGTCACCACGCTGGGAACCAGATCCCGATATCAGACGTGGAAACCACGTCATCCACCACCTCCACGCGCACTTGGTGTTTGTCACGAAGTACCGGCGTGACGTCTTGAGCAGCGAGATGCTGACACGCTGCGAGGAGATCATGCGCGACGTGTGCGAGAGCTTCGGCGCACAGCTGCGGGAGTTCAAAGGCGAAGGCGATCACGTCCACCTTCTCGTGCACTACCCGCCAAAGGTCGCCCTGTCCAAGCTGGTCAACAGCCTCAAAGGCGTCAGCTCCCGGTACCTGCGCGCGGAGTACACCGACCACATCAACCAGATCGGGACGGGCTCGGTGTTCTGGTCCCCGTCCTACTTCGCGGGGTCCTGCGGCGGCGCACCGCTGAGCATTGTCAAGGACTACATCGAAACCCAGAAGCGCCCAGCCTGACCGTCACCACACGCAGAGATGTCCGGCACTTCGCGCCTCCGGGCCGAGAATCACATTCCCGCCTGGCCCAAAGACCGGGATTCCCTGCGAAGAACAACGGATAGCGGTGCAGGTGATCGATGCCATGAGCGGGTCCTGGGAGCCAGGCCGGTATCACGACACCTTTCAGGCGAAGGTCCGCGAGCTGGTGCGGGCGAGGGCCGCGGGGGAGGAGATCGCGGCGGCGGAGGAGCCCCCGACGGCCACCAACGTCATCGATCTGACGGAGATCCTGCAGAGCAGTCTCGACCAGGCCCGTGGCACCGGCCCCAAGTCACGGCAGAAGAAGCCCGCCGCCGGGAAGGCACCGCAGAAGGCGGCACGGAGCGGGGGCGGCAAGAGCGAGCTGCGGCAGTTGAGCAAGGCGGAGCTGTACCAGCGCGCGACGGACCAGGACATCGCGGGCCGCTCCAAGATGAGCCGAGAGCAGCTCATCGACGCGCTCGCCCGGGCCGGACGCAGCCGGAAGAAGAGTGCTGCCTGACCGGGTATGCGCCTGCGGGCCTGGACTGACGAGGCAGGGCGGATCTTCACCAAGGGCGCCTGTACCCTCGCCAACTTGTGCGTCCAGGGCGTCCGCAGAGGGTACGGGTCCCCGTACGCCGGTGCGCGCCGCGCCAGTCGCGCCGTCATGCTGTCCGCGCCCCTCGGACACCGCGTCTACCTGCCTGCGTGACTGAGCAGCGAGGAAACATTTACGAGTCCGTGGGTCCTCAACATCCGTACAAGTAAGCGGAGTTGCGGTGCCCCTGCCTGTCGTGCGAGCGAGTCGGTCCGAACGATTGCGGGTCTCCGGCATGCGGAACCATACTTTGCCGTCTACGGGGGGAGACGGGGGAGTTGAGCGGGAGACGTGCGCCTGCCGCGGTGCGGGGGACCGGGCACCATGCGCTGGTGCTGGGCGCTGCGGGGCTCGCCGTGCTGCTTGCCGCCACCGTCCTGGCCGCGCTCGCTGCTCTCACCGAGAAGGCCGTCGAAGGTGGGGCGCAGCGGCGACTGGCCCGCGATCCTGATGCCGTGGTCAGCGTGTTCGGAGCGTACCGGCCGCGCGACGCGGGGGACGTGGACGCCCGCGTACGAGCTGCTGTCGACCGGACCTTCGGCGGCGTGGCGCATCACACCTGGTCCGCGCTACGGGTCCCGGCCGCACGCTCCGCCGAACTGAACCTGACCGAGGCGGACGGCCGCCGACGCGACGACGCGCGCGTGTCCGTGGTCGCCCTCCAGGGGACGCCGCGGCACGCTCGGCTGGTCGCAGGGCGCTGGCCGGGGGAGGGAGGCGACGGGGCGATCGTCGAGACCGCGCTGAGCGACCTGTTCGCCGCGGAACTCGAGGTGCGGCCCGGCGACGAACTGCGGATCCAGCCGAACAGCGGGCCGCAGGTGCGGATGCGGGTCGCGGGGCTGTACCGGGCGGGCGACCGCAGCCCGGCCCTCTGGGCGAACCTGGGCAGTGCCACCTTCGACACGACCGACTCCGTCGCGCTGGTGTCCCGGCAGGCGCTGACGGCGACACCGGGCCTCGCCGGGGACGCCGGTGCATTCTGGCTGGGTGTACCGGACACCGGCGGTCTGCGGCTCGGTGACATCGAGCCGCTGCGACAGCGCGCTGACCGGTTCGGCGGCAGCGACGTCTCGCTCTCCGTCTTCCGCGGGACGCCGCCCACGACGCGGCTGGCTGTCACGTCCACCCTCGACAACGCGCTCGACGACCTGGCCACCCCCATCGCCGTGGCCCGCGCCGGTCTCTACATCCCGGCGACGCTGCTCGCCGCTCTGGCCGCCGCTGCCCTTGTGCTGACCGCGCGCCAGTTGGCCGAGCACCGCCGTCCCGAACTCGCCCTGCTGGCCGCACGCGGGGCCGGGACCCCGAGGCTGGTCCTGGCGACGGCCGCGCAGTGGGCGGTCGTCGCCGTCCCCGCCGGACTGGCCGCGCCGTTCCTCGCCGGTCCGCTGCTGCGGCTGCTCGCCGGGGCCGGGCTGCTGTCCGGCGACGTACCCGCGACGGCGAACCTGACGGTCGGCCGGGTGGCCGCGCTGCTCGCCGTCGTGGTGCACGGCTGCGCACTGCTGCTGCCGACGGCGCGGACCGTACGGGACCGGCATGCGGTGCGGGGGCTGCGGCTGCGGCTGGGACGGTTCGCGGGGGCGCAGCGGCTGGGCGCCGACCTGGGGCTCGCGGCGGTGGCCGTGCTCGGCTGGCTGCAGCTGCGGCAGTACCGTTCTCCGGTCACCGGTGGCGGGGTGGATCCGGTCCTGGTGCTCGCCCCCGTTGCCATGACCACCGCCGCGGCGCTGCTCGTGCTGCGGGCGCTGCCGCTGGCCGCCCGGCTCACCGACCCTCTCGCGCAGCGCGGCACCGGGCTTGTCCTGCCCCTGGGCGGCTGGCAGATCGCCCGGCGGGCCGCGCGGCATGCCGGGCCCGCGCTGCTGGTGACACTGGCCCTCGCCGTCGCGGCGCTCAGCAGCACCGCGCTCGCGATACTGGACCGCGGCGACTACGACCAGGCGGTCTTCAAGGTCGGCGCGGACCTGCGCATCGACCCCGGAGAACGGCTTGAGCGTGCCGAGCGGCGCGCCACCTATGCCGCGCTTCCCGGTGCACGGGCGGTCACCCCCGTCGTCGACACGGACGGCTACATCGGCCAGAGCTGGGTGACCGTCACCGGCATCGACACCGCACGCGGCCCCGCACCCGCCCTGCGCCCCGACCTCACCGACCGGCCGCTGCCGGACCTCGTCGCCCCGCTCGGCCGGAACATCCCCGCCCACGGACTGCCACTCGGTGGCTCGCCGCGTGAACTCCCGCTGCGCGTACGACTGTCCGCCGACGGGCCCGGCAGCCCCGTCCCGGTCCGGCTGACCGTCCACTTCGTGGATGCCGACGGCCTCACCCACGCCAGTGAGGCCATCCTGAAGGACACCGACGGCGCCGCCCGCACCGTCCGCCTGAACGTTCCGGAGGGCGGCGACGGCGTACGCGTCGTCCAACTCGGCCTCAGCATGACCGGCGAGACGGTGCGGCGCACCTACCGCCTCACCATCGACCATGTCCCGGGCCTCACCCGGCCCGCCCGCTGGCACGACATACGCACCGACGCCCCCGACCGGCACGTCGGCGGATGCCCCGCGGCCACGCCGAGCAGGCGGCCCCGAGACGCCCCGGGACCCGTGCTCTGCTCCGACCGGCCCGGGCCCGGCACTCTCCTGGACGCGGTGCTGCGCGGACCGGACACCGCACTCAAATACCCGACGTGGAGCGTGCGGCTGGGCACCGACCGCGCCAAAGGACGCACCGCCGCGCCCGCGCTCGCCGACCGCACCCTGCTGGCCTCCGGCGTGGTCCGCGTCGGCGACACCGTCACCCTGCAGAGCGCCGGCGGCGGCACCGCCCGTATCAAGGTCGTCGGGGAGATCGACGCCGTGCCCGGCGCCGACCGCGACCGGCCCCGGCTGCTCGCCGACTCCCGGGCCATGGCCGCCCAGCTGGTGCTCGACGGCGCCCTGCCCGCCGCCGAGTCCGCCTGGTGGGTGGCCACCGACCAGGGGAACGCGGCAGCGGCCCTGCGCGCGGTCCGTGCCGACCCGCGCCTCGGCACGGCCGTCGACGTGCCGCACACGCGAGCCCTGCTGGCCGCCGACCCGCTGCGCGAGGGCGCGCGCGGGGCGCTGACGCTGTGCCTCGTCCTCGCGCCGGCGTTCGCCATCGTCGGCTTCACGCTGCACACGGCACTCTCCGCACGGGCCAGAGCAGGCGAGTTCGCCCTGCTGCGGGCGTTGGGCGTACGGCGCGGCCAGCTCGCCGCGTACCTGTGGACCGAACAGCTCGCCCTGGCCGCCGTCGCGACGGTGCTCGGCACCCTGCTGGGCACCGCGCTGGCCGCCCTGATCATGCCGGTGGTCACCATCGACGACACCGGCCGGCCGGTCTACCCCGGGCTGCTCACCGAGGTGCCATGGGTGCGCGTGACCCTCACGGCGGGCGCGACGACACTCGTGATCTGCGCGATCGTGACCCTCGCCGCCCGGTTCCTGGGGCGGGTCGACCTGGCGCGGGTCCTGCGCGCGGGGGAGGACTGATGAGGCGCCCGACGCGGCGACGCGGCCCCGTCGCCCTGCGCGAGGCACGGGCCGAACTCCCGCTTCTGGTCTGCCTCGCGGTGCTGCTGGCGTTGCTCACCGCGGTCGCCGCCGCGGGCCCCGGGCTGCTCGACCGGTTCGCCGGGCGGGCGCTCGCCGCCCGGCTGGAGCAGGAGCAACAGGCAGAACCAGGCCTCCGGCTCAGCGCGCGGTTCGACCCCGTGACCAGCACGCTCCCCGGCAGCCGCACCACCGACCTGGCGACGGACCTGCTCCCGGTCACCACCGTGATCCGCAACGCGGCCCCCGGCGCGCTCAAGGGCCATCTCGTGCCGTACTCGACCCGCGTCGAACTGCCCCTCGTCCGCACCCGGGCGGCCGACAAGGACGTAGGCCTCGGCCTGGTGTACGCCTCCGACGCACCCGGACGCGCCGCGTACACCGAGGGCCGGCCGCCCGACCCGGACAGCGCGACCGTCGAGGTCGCCGTCTCCACCCGTACCCGCGAAGCGCTGCGACTGCGGCTCGGCCAAGAACTGCCGCTCGTGCCCGGCGCGTTGAAGGACATCAACACCACCGCCGTCGTGGTCGGGTTCTTCACGGCGGACGGTACCGACGCGGCGAGCGGGCGCCGGCTGTGGCGTGAACAGCCCCTGCTGGCCCGCCCGTCGCAGCATCCGCCGCGCAGCGCGTCCGAACTCGACTGGGAGGCTCGTGCCCTGGTCGCGCCGCGCACCGTCACCACCCTCCAGAACCAGGCCGACGCCACGCTCACCGTCACCTGGGGCCTGCGCCTCGACCTCGACGCGCGCACCGCCACGCGATTCGCCGACGACGCGGGACAGGCCGAACTGCTGCGGCTCCTCACCCGCTACCCGGACGACGCACGGACCGTCTACTGCGGCGACATCGCCGACTTCGGCGGCATGTTCTGCTCGATCGGCTCTCACGAAGCCTCCACCCTGGACGCCGGCACGCGGCTGCCCGACGCGCTCACCGAGTTCGACCGGCAATGGCGGCAGGGCCGCGTGGTGATCTCCTTCGCGCTCGCGTCGCTGCTGGTCGTCGGGCTGCTCACCGCCGTCGTCACCGCGCTGCTCGCGGTACGCCGCCGCCTCGACACCCACCGGCTGCAGTGCGCCCGCGGCGCCTCCGCCACCGGCCTCGCGCTGGCCCGGGCGGCCCAGACCGCACCCGCCGCACTGCTCGGACTCGCGGGCGGACTCACCGCCGCAGGACAACTCGCGGGCCCCGCACCCCAGTACCGGTACGGGGCACTCGTCGCCGCGCTCGTCTGGCTGCTGCTGCCCGCGCTCACCTGGTACGCGCTCCGCGATCGCACCGCACAGTCCCGGCACCGGACGACTGCGCACACGGCGGGCCGCCGGATCGTCGCCGAGGCAGGGATACTCCTCCTCGCCGCGGCCGGCGTGGCGGCACTCAGGGCGCGCGGCACGACGGGCGACGCGGGGCCCGACCCGCTGCTCGCCGCGGTGCCCGCGCTGCTGGGACTCGTCACCGTCGTCGTCCTGCTGCGCTGCTACCCGTTGCCGGTACGGCTCCTGGCACGCTGGTCGGCGCGGCGGCGCGGCGCCGTGGCACTCATCGCGCTCTCCCGGGCCGCGAAGGAGGCCCCGGCCAGGGCGCTCGCCCTGCTCGTCCTGGTGGTGACGCTGGCCGGGGCGGTGTTCGGCGGGATCGTGGCCGGCACGCTCGCGGAGGGACGCCGTGCGGCCGCCGCCTGGCACGCCGGCGCCGACGCTTCGTTCCTCGGCGCGAGCCGCACCCCCGATATCGCCGAGCGGCTGACGCGGGTGCGCGGCGTGCGTGACACGGTCCAGGTGCGCCAGCTGCGCGTCGACCCGACCAGCGCGACCAGCGGCGAGCGGTACGGCATCGCGAGCCTCCTCGGTGTCGACGGTGCGAAACTCCGTGCCCTGGCGCCCGGTTCGGATGCTGCCCGCGCCCTCGAATCGGCCGGACTCAGCGGGCCGGGACGGGACCGGGAGATCCGGGTCCTGGCCACCCATGCCCGCACCGGTGACGTACTGACCATCTCGTCGCACGGCACGAAGCTGCGCCTGCGTGTCGTCGGAGGCCTCCCCGACGCCGTACTGCGTGACCCGGCGCTCGGCCCGATCCGCAGCTCGACGACAGCCCGGGACCGGATGCTGCTCACCGACAACCGGGCCCTCACGGCCATCCACGCCGGCGACTTCGAACAGAGCGCACTGCTGCTGTACGGACCGAGGATCGACGCGGAGGCGCTGCGAGCGCTCGTGCCGAAGGCCCGCTCCGGCACCGCCGTCGGCGAGCTGCGCATCCGCACCGAGGAGGAGGCCGAGGCCGCCGCCGACGGCATGGTCCGCGTGCTCGGCACCGCGCACACCGCGTGCACCGCGCTCGCCGTGCTGCTCGCCCTGCTGGCCCTCGTCCTCGAACTGATGCTGTCCGCTCCGGCGCGCGGCCGCACCACCGCCTATCTGCGCACACTCGGTCTGGGCAGCCGCGCCACGTCGGCACTGCACCTGCTGCAACTCCTGCCGCTGGTGCTGGCGGCGATCGTGGGCGGCACCGCACTTGGACTGACGCTGCCCACGCTCCTCGGACCAGCCCTGCAACTGCGGGAGTTCACGGGAGGACCCGCCGCCCCCGCCGTCGAACCCGACCTGCTGCTGACCGCCGCCCTGGGCGCCGGTCTCGGCGTACTGGTCGTCGCGGCGGTGGGCGTGGAGACCTGGATAGGACGGCGCCGCGGTCTCGGCGCGGTCCTGCGAATCGCGGAGGAACGGTGAGCGAAACCGACCGCAGTGACCTGCGCAGGCTGGAGGAACGGGCCCGCGAGGCACGGCGCCCTCTCCCGGACGACGGGCTCGTCGTCTGCGACAACCTCGTCCGTGTCTACCGCACCGACGAGGTGGAGGTGCAGGCCCTCCAAGGCCTCGACCTCATCGTCGAGGAGGGCGAGTGCACGGCACTCGTCGGTGCCTCCGGATCCGGCAAGTCGAC
The DNA here is from genome assembly GCF_008905045.1 of Streptomyces albicerus. Taxonomy (GTDB): domain Bacteria; phylum Actinomycetota; class Actinomycetes; order Streptomycetales; family Streptomycetaceae; genus Streptomyces; species Streptomyces albicerus. The sequence goes on along the minus strand of NZ_VWMY01000004.1, from coordinate 85,808 downwards.
GCTGTTGTCCATCCTCTCCGGGCTCGACCTGCCGACGGCGGGCCGCGCCCGGGTCGCCGGACACGACCTGCTCGCCATGCGGCGGCGCGAACGGCTCGGCTACCGCCGGCACACCGTCGGCTTCGTCGGGCAGCAGACCGGCCGCAACCTGCTGCCCTACCTCACGGCGTTGGAGAACGTGGCCCTGCCGATGAAGTACACGCGCATACCACGCCGCACACGCTCCGCACGTGCCGCCGAACTCCTCGACGTGCTCGGCGTCGCACACTGCAGGGACCGACTGCCCGCCGAGCTGTCCGGCGGCGAACAGCAGCGCGTCGCCGTCGCGGTCGCCACCGCCAACACGCCGCAGGTGCTGCTCGCCGACGAACCCACCGGCGAACTCGACACCGCAAGCGGCGAGTTGGTGTTCGCCGCGCTGCGCCGCGCCAACGAACAACTCGGCGCGACCGTCCTGGTCGTCACCCACGACCCGCTCGTCTCCGGCCAGGTCCGCCGCACGGTCCGTATCCGCGACGGCCGCACATCGACGGAGACACTGCGCGCCGCCGCCGGCGCGGCTGCCGAGGAGTTCACGGTCCTGGACCGCGCGGGCCGCCTCCAGCTGCCCCGTGACTACGTGGAGCGCTACGGCCTGCGCGGCCGGGTCCGCCTGACAGCGGAACCGGACCACGTGGGGGTGTGGCCCGACAACACGGACCGCCCGACCCACGCGGCCGGTCCGGACGGCTTCGACACGAAGGACCCGTCCGGACAGGACGACCGACCGGACGGGCCGGCGGACCCCGGCGGGTCTGGTTGACGGTGTAGGCCGACAGCCGGGTGTAGAGGTTTTGGGAACCGAGGCCACCTCCACCCGTGCGGGCCGGGTCCGAGACCTGATCCACGACTGCGACAGCGACACCCGTACCGACGCGCGTGCCCGGACGGCTCGGCTCAGGGGCGCGCCGGTGCTTCGAGTTCCCGCTTGAGGTTGCGCAGGGTCGTGTCGATGTTGCCGGTCTGGAAGGCTGCGAAAGTCTTGCCGCCGGTGGCCGCGCGGTCGAAGACGTCGGCCACCAGCGTGGGCCAGGAGCGCCGGTCGTCGGTCCAGGTCTCCGTCACCCGGGTGGCGCTGCCCTCCGCCTCGAACCGGTACTCCCACGTGGCGATCGGAGCGTTCAGGCGCGGCCGCTTGAGTCCGATCGCGTGGACGCGGAAGGCGAAGCGGCGGCCGGGATCCGCCACGGTGACCGTGCAGCGGGTGGTCCAGCGGTATCGGCCGCGCTTGTTGTGCCCCTCGAAGACCATGCCGACGTGAGCCGGCTCGTTCCCGCCGGGCACGGTCGCTCCGAGGTTCTCGGGACTCCACCGGCCCATCTGCGCGGGACGGCTGATCTGGTCATACGCCGATGACGGTGACGCCTGTACCAGGATGCTGCGAGCGACGGTGAACGTGCGGGGCATGGGCACTCTCTCCCTGGATGCTCAACCTACTTGCGAGTAGGGAGACTATCCCGGGCCGTTGCGCGGGTGACATCCTCATGGACATCAGGACGACCTACAGTCCTGGGGGCTCAGGGCCTTCGTCGGCGGACATCAGCTGGATCACGGATCACGCACCACTCAAGATCCGGCACCGTCGGCACAGACAAGGAACTCCAGCTCGGGCCGGTCCCACACCACGGCGGGTGGGTTCGCGGACGCGGTCCCGGTGTGCACCGCGCCCACGCTGCGGTAGAAGCCCTCGGCGGGGGGATGTGACACCACCCGGACGCGGTCGAGCCCGGCGGCGCGAGCCTCGGACTTCATGTGTGCGACGAGCAGCCGTCCCACGCCAAGGCCCTGTGACTGGTCGGCGACGAACAGCAGGTCGAGCTCCGGCGGGGCGAGGACGAGCGAATAGAACCCGAGTACATGGCCTTCCGGCCCGTCGGCGGCGACGGCCACGAAGACGCGGTGGGCCTCGATGTAGTCCGGACCGACACGGTAGCCCGCCACCATGGCCGCGTACTGCCCCTCATAGGCGCGTGAGCCCCGCACGAGCCGCGTGAGCCGCTTGGCATCCCGCGCGACGGCCCGCCGTATCGAGACCGATCCGCTCCTGCTTGTAACACTCCGGCTCATGAGGAGAGTATTACGTACCAGGAAGAGCCATCATGCGGCGGGTGCGGCTGAGCGGATCTGCCGTGGAAATGTGCATGGAGGTTGCACCTGGCACCGGCCGTGATGGCGGCCGGGGACTTGGCGCGACGTCCGTGAGGATCGGGCGCTGCTGCACCGGTGTCAGCGGGTGGTCGGAACGTAGGTGAGGCCGAGGATGCCGTTGTCGAGCCGCTTGACGTCGGTCAGGTCGAAATCCGTGGTGTCGATCCCGTCGTAGAGCCGTTCGCCACTGCCGGCGATGACCGGGAACAGCCAGAACAGATATTCGTCGACCAGCCGGTGCTCGAGCAGCGTCCGGCTGAACGAGCCGCCGGTGCCGACCTTGAGGATGTCGCCGCCCGGCCGTTCCTTCAGCTTGCGCACGGCGTCGACGACGTCGTCCCCGAGCAGAGTGGCGTTCCATGTCACCTCGGTGAGGGTGCGCGATGCCACGTGCTTGGGGATGGTGTTCATGCGGACCGCGTAGTCACCGAACGCCTCTTGCAGGGTCGGCCACACCTCGGCGTGGCTCTCGTAACTGATCCGCCCGTAGAGGAGCGCGTCGACGGAGAAGAGGAGGTCCCTGGAGAGCTGCTCGAACTCGCCGGCCCACCTGGTGGGGAGCCAGTCCTGCGGTGTGCTGATCTGGCCGTCCAGGGTGACTACTGCCTGCTCGATGATCTTCCGCATCGTTACTGCTCCTTGTTGTCGATGTCGTGTGGTCCACGTTCGTCGGTGTCCGCGCCGTCGGTGTCGTGCGCGTACGTGGTGAGGGTCGCCGCGAGCTTGTCGAGGCTCTGGCCGAAGCCGATCTCGATGCCTGCGATGAAGTCCGCGGAGTCGACGGTGCTGTCGGTGATCCGGTAGTGGACGTCGAGGTCCGTGCCGGTGTCGGTGGGCCGGAGGCCGAGGTCGACGTGGGCGGTGAAGGCGAGGCCGCCGTCGGGCAGCAGCGGGGAGAGCCGGTAGGCGAGGCGCTCACCGGGGCGTACGTCGTCGACGACTCCCTCCGCGCGCCCGGCGACCAGGTCGGAGTCGTCGGCGTCCTCGGCGTCGCGGTACTCCAGGACGACCCGCCCACCTGGTCGCGCCTCGAAGACGAGCTCGGAGACGCGGAGGTCGTCGGGCGTCCACCATCGAGTGAGCAGGGAGGCCTCGGTCAGGTGGCGCCACACCAGCTCAGGTCGCCCCGTCAGCGACCGCAGGAACCTGAACGAACGGCCGTCGGCCCACCCCGACTCCTCCGCGGCGAGCCGCTCCGCGTCGAGGCTGAGCCCGTAGCGGTCGTAGGTCGCGCGCGGGCCACCGACCTGGTCCGCGGTGTCGGCGAGCCGGCTGAGCGCAGCCGCCAGATCCCGCAGGGGAGCGGGCCGGAGCGCGTAGATGCGGCGCTGGCCGGTGCGCTGGGAGGTGACTACGCCGGCGCGCTCGAGGGTCTGCAGGTGCTTGGTCGTCTGCGGCTGGCGCGCCCCGGCGAGCTGGGCGAGGACGCCGACCGAACGGGGCCGCTCGGCCAACAGGCTCACGAGCCGCCAGCGGGCCGGGTCGGCCAGTGCGGTGAGGAGTGCGTCCATGGGGACGAGTATTCGTGACAGAGAATATTCGTGTCAAGGAATAATTTAGGAGATCAGTCGGGGCCACGTCGCGCACGGAGCCGTTGGCTCATAAAGCTGCGAGGTCGATGACCGTTTCGACGAAGGCCCGGACCAGGGGGTTGGTCCGGCCGTGAGGCCAGGCGACGGCGATGCGGAGCGGCTCGATGTCTGTGACGCGGCGCCAGGTCAGTTCGGGATGGGCGTAGTAGCCCGCCATCGACTTCGTGCCGAGGCATACCGCGTTGCCGGTGGCGACGTGTTCGAGCATCTCCTCGACGTTGTCGTTCTCAGGCCCCCACAGTGGCGTCGACCCGTCCGGCCGGGGATTGACCGCCCACCAGTCGACCCACTCCTGGGGCGCCTTGCGGGTCCACATCAGGGGCTCGTCCCGCAGGTCCATGATGCTTACGGTGTCGTGGGCCGCGGCCAGCGGATGCGTGGCGGCCATGGCCACCCACCGCGGCTCGGTCGCGACGACGTGTGCGTGCAGCCCGGAGAGATCCGTCGGCAGCCAGACGAAGGCGGCATCGGCCAGCCCCTGCCGCAGCGCCTGCGCCTCGCCGCCCCAGTCGAACCGTTTCGGCTCCACCGTGATCTCCGGGTGGTGGGTGGTGAAGACCGTGCGTGCCCGCCTGCCCAGTGGTCCCGCGCCGGTCGCCACGAACCCGATTCTCAGCAGCTGTTTGCGCGCGGCCTCCGACGTCCGGACCTCGCGGACGGCCTGCCGCCAGTCGTCCAGTATCCGGCGAGCGGCGGGCAGCAGGTTCTCGCCGGCTGCCGTGAGCCGTACCTGCCTGCCGGTCCTGACGAACAGCGCGGCCCCCACCTCGCTCTCCAGCCGTTGGATCTGTCGGCTCAACGACGGCTGGGAGACGAACAGTTCCTGTGCGGCACGGGTGAAACTCAGGTGCTCGGCGACCGCCACGTAGTAGCGCAGAACCCTGGTGTCGACATCCACGGCCGGCCTCCTGAACCCGCAGTCGCAGCTTCTATGCCTCAAACGTATGGATGCAGGCATTGGACCGCATCGGATACCGCTGGTTCCGTGGAGTTACGAGAGCGGGCAAGAAGCGAAGGGGAGAGGCATGCCGGTGGGCGAGGGCGAGTCCGTGAGCAGAGGCAGCGTGCTGCGAGGTGCGGGACTGGGGGCGGTCGGGCTGGCTGCCGCGATGCTGGGAGGGGCTCAGACGGCCGGCGCGGCGACGGCCGGAGCGGGGGAGCACCCACATGTGCGGCTGATCCGCCGCTACTACGAGGCGTACGGCACGGGTGATCTCAACGCCCTCCGGCCGTTCTTCGCACCGGATGTCCGATGGACCATTCCCGGCCACCATCCGCTGTCCGGAACGAAGGAAGGCATCGACGAAGTCCTGGCCTTCTTCCGGGAGTTGGGGCGTGCCGGATTCCGCGCCGAGACGCTGTGCATCGCCGCCGACGGAGACTGGGTCATCGACCTGCACCGGGGGTGGAGCACGGCACCCGAGGGACTCGACATCACCTGGGCGCTGGCCTTCCGCATCCGGAACGGGAAGATCGCCGAGGCGATCAACTTCGCCGGGGACCAGCACCTGGCCGACGCGTTCTTCTGGCGTAACTACCCGCTGGCCCCGCTGCCGGACCGTCTCGCCGAAAGGAAGTGAAGCCATGCGCAGACAGGAGCGGGAGCTGCCCCAAGACTCGTCCCGCCGCCGCGTGCTGCGTGCCGGCGCGGCGGGTCTGGCGGCCGGCGCGGTCACGGGCTCCGTCCCGGCCGCGGCAGCAACCCAATCGGCCGGGCAACTGCCAAGCGCCGCGCCGGACGGGCGTTTCACGGACAAGGTGGTACTGATCACCGGCGCCACCTCCGGGATCGGCGAAGCGGCCGCGCGGGCGATGGCCGAAGAAGGCGCGCGGATCTTCTTCTGCGGACGCCGCGCCCATCTTGGCCGCCGCATTGAGTCCCGGATCCGTTCGGCGGGCGGTGACGCGACGTACGTGCGCGCCGACGTCCGCCAGGAGAGCCAGGTCAGGGAGTTCGTCGCGGCTTGTGTCGAGCGACATGGACGTATCGACGTGGCCTTCAACAACGCCGGCATCGAGAGCCCTCGCGCGGTACGCCTGCACGAGCAGTCCCTTCAGGACATGGATGACGTGTGGCGCACCAATGTGGGCGGAGTCTTCCTCGGCATGAAGTACGAGATTCCGCAGATGCTGTCCCAGAAGGGCGGCGTCATCGTGAACACGGCCTCGATCTCGGCGGAGGTCGGGTTCGCCACCATCGCGCCGTACAACGCGAGCAAGCATGGCGTGGCCTCGCTGACCAAGGTGGCCGCGCTGGAATACGCCGGCAACGGAATCCGGGTGGCCGCCTTCGCGCCCGGCGCGGTGGACACCCCGATGCTGCGACGCGCCGCCCAGGCGTTCGGCGTCACCTACGAACAGATCGCCCAGGACTACCCGATCAAACGCATCGTGCGGGCCGAGGAGATGGCCAGGGTCATGATGTGGCTGGGCTCCGCCGAGGCGGCACCCGTCATCGGCACGGACGTCGACGTGTCCGGCGGCTACCTGACCGGCTGACTGGGCTACTCCTCGCCGACCGCGTCTACCTGAACGCCGGCCCCTGGGTACAGCGTAGGAGCACAACAAACCGCAATCGTGGGCGTCGAGATCGCTCTCCTGAGCGCTCGACCGCCTCACCGGGCAAGCGGGACGGGGCGGTTGACAGCCATCCATCGCCCGGTCACAGTCCCGGGTGATGATGGTCTACGATCTCACCCCGGCCGAGCGGCGCGTGTGGAATGCCTATCCGCGGGGCCAGTCCGTGGACTTCCGTGCAGCGCCGGACGAGGACGCCTCAACCGGAGCCGGCTGGGGCCCGGAGCGCACACTGCGTGCCTCGGTCCTGAGGGAGCTGCTGATCAGCGCACCTCAGGAAGAAGGACAGATCGCCGGCCTCAAGATCGCGGGCGCCCGGATCACCGGGACGCTGCACCTGAGGTACGCAGTGATCGAGCACCCCGTCGGAATGCACCACTGCCACTTCGACCGCGCTCCCGACCTCTACGGATCCCGGTTGCGCCAGCTCAATCTGCGCGGTGCCGTGCTGCCGGCCATCAACTGCGACACCCTGCGCGTCGACGGCGTGCTGCGCATGACGGAGTGCCGGGTGCGGGGGCCGGTGCGACTGGGTGGGGCACAGATCTCCGGCGCGCTCTTCATGGACCGGGCCCACCTCACCGCGCCGAACGACACGGAACCGGTACTGCAGCTCAACCAGGCCGCCATCGGCGCCGACTTATGGGCACCCGGGCTGCAGACGCACGGCGAGGTGAAGCTCAGCGGCGCCGACATCGCCGGGTCGGTCAACCTGCATGACGCCGAACTCAACCAGCCCGGCGGCATCGTGCTCAACGCGGAGACACTCACCGTCGCGGCCGATGTGCTGCTGGGATGCGTACAGGCACGCGGCGCGATCGAGCTGCGCGGGGCCCGCATCGCCGGACGGCTCGCCCTGTCGCACGCCCGCCTCTCGAATCCGGGTGGCACGGCCCTTCACGCCAGCAGTTGCACCATCGGGGAGCTGTGGCTGCGCAAGGGACCTCCTGTGGACGGCATCCTCAACCTGCGCCGCTCCCAGATAGAACTCCTGACCCTGGAACCGGAGATGGTTCCGAACCAGGTGCTGTTGAACAACCTCAGCTACACGACCCTCACGCCGCACGAACCCACCGAGCGCCGGCTGCCCATGCTGGAACGTGACAGGGACGGATATGTGCCCCACGCCTATGAGCAGCTGGCCGGCTCGTACCGCCGTATCGGCGACGATCACGCGGCCCGCCTCGTCCAGCTCGCCAAGCAGCGTCGGCACAGGGCCACCCTGCCCTGGTACGCCCGGGGCTGGGGCCACGTCCAGGACGCCACCGTCGGTTACGGCTTCCGCCCGCTGCGCGCCGCCGGGTGGCTGCTGTCGCTGCTGGCGATCGGCTCGGTCGCCTACGCCCTGCACGATCCCCGCCCGCTCAAGGCGTCCGAGACGCCGCCCTTCAATCCTGTCTTCTACACCCTCGACCTGCTGCTCCCGGTGATCTCCTTCGGCCAGGAGAACGCCTTCGCGCCGGCCGGCTGGGCCCAGTGGCTGTCGTACCTCCTGATCGTGACCGGATGGATCCTGGCGACGGCGGTCGTCGCAGGAGTGACGCGGACCCTCAGCCGTCAGTGAGCCGCCACCGGCGCAGGGCTGAGCACCGGCACGGAACGGCTCAGGCCCGGCGCGTCACTACGGCGGCCATCGGGGGTCGTCGACGGCGCGCGTCCCGGACTGCGGGACACCTAGCATCCCGGACTGCGGGACATCGACCGGTCCACGCGACGCGAGGAGGCCGCAGCAGGAGACTTCGAAGCAGCGACCGTGTCGGCGACGCCCGCACAGCTCGGGCCCCGATTCCGGGTGCTCGCCTCACGGGCCGGTTACGTCAAGCGCGGCCTCGCCCTCCAGGAGGCGGCCGGCCGATCGTCCGCCGAGGGCGTGACAGTCCGGCTGTCGCCGAGGTCACTGAACTCCAGGCCAAGCCCCGCCCCGGCCCAAGTCGGCTTGTAGTGCGTAGGCACCAGGACACCTGAGTGGCTGGTCCGGGTGCACCAGGGGAAGACGGCAGCGGGGGACGATGCCCGGCGGGGCGCCGGAGGGAAGTGTGGGAGGCGCGTGAATCTCGCGCATTCCCCTTGCCTAGCGGTGTCTGGAGTGATCAACAGGTGGCGACAATTCTTTACCGGATCGGACGGTGGGCCTTCCGGCGGCGCCGGCTCGTGGGTGGCCTGTGGCTGGGTGTCCTGGTGCTGGCCGTCGCCGCCGTCGCCATGGCGCCGGCCGGGGAGGAAGAGGACCTCTCCATGCCCGGCACCGAGTCGCAGAAGGCGTTCGACCTGCTGGACGAGCGCTTCCCCCAGAGCAACTCCCAGGGTGCCGAGGCCCGCTTGGTGTTCCAGGCCCCCGACGGGCAGCGGGTGACGGCCAGGGAGCACAAGGCGGCCGTCGAGGACACGCTCGGCTCGCTGGACGGGGGCGACCAGGTCGCGTCGACCACCGACCCCTATGAGACCGGCGCTGTCAGCGAGGACGGCACCATCGCCTACTCCACGGTCACGTACACCGCGGACGCCGTCGACCTGACCGAGCCGACGAAGAGCGCCCTCGAGAACGCCGCGAGCCAGGCCCGGAACGCGGGGCTGACCGTGGAGATCGGCGGCTCGGCCCTGGAATCGGAAGAGTCACCGGGCGGTACGACGGAGCTCATCGGCGTGGCGGTGGCGGCGGTGGTCCTTGTCATCGCCCTCGGGTCGCTGGTCGCGGCCGGATTGTCGCTGCTGACCGCCTTCGTGGGCGTGGCCATCGCCTTCGGCCTGGTCTCCGCGCTGGCCGTGCCGCTGGGCCTGACGTCCACCGTCGCCATCCTGGCGCTGATGCTGGGACTGGCGGTCGGCATCGACTACGCACTCTTCATCACCTCCCGCTTCCGCGACGAGCGCGCCCAGGGCCGCGAGCCGGAGGAGGCCGCCGGCCGGGCGGTGGGCACGGCCGGATCCGCCGTCGTCTTCGCCGGCGCGACCGTCATCATCGCCCTGGTCGGGCTGGGGGTCGTCGGAATCCCCGAACTCACCAAGATGGGCATGGGCGGCGCGGGCGCCGTGACCCTTGCCGTCCTCGTCGCACTGACTCTGGTCCCCGCGCTGTTCGGCTTCTTCGGCCGGCGGGTACTGTCCCGCCGTGTCCGCAAGGCCACCCGGCCGGGAAGCGAGCGCCCGCACCTGGTGCCCACCGCGGCCGGCCGGCCTGGGCTCGGCACCCGCTGGGCGCGGTTCGTGCTGCGCCGGCCGATGGGCGTGCTGCTGATCGCCGTACTCGGTCTCAGCGCCGTCGCCCTGCCGGCGCTGAGCCTCGAACTCGGGCTGCCCGGAGACGAGTCCAAGTCGGTGGAGACCACCCAGCGCCGTGCCTACGACCTGCTGTCAGAAGGCTTCGGCCCCGGCTTCAACGGCCCGTTGACCGTGGTCGTGGACACGTCGGAGTCCGCGGACACCCAGGCCGCCACGGACCAGGTCGTCAAGACCCTACGGGGACTGGACGGCGTCGCCTCGGTCGGTGATCCGGTCCTTAACCAGGCCAAGGACACGGCGGTCCTCACCGCCGTCCCGCAGACCGCGCCGAACAGCGGCGAGACCAAGGACCTGGTGCACGCGATCCGGGGCGCGGTCTCCGGCGTCGAGGCGGATACGGGCGCCGGCATCCTCGTCACCGGCAAAACCGCGCTGAACATCGACATTTCCGAAGCCATGTCCGACGCCCTCATCCCCTATCTGACCGTGGTCATCGGCCTGGCGGTGCTCCTGCTCACGGTGGTCTTCCGCTCGGTCCTTGTCCCGGTCAAGGCCGCGCTCGGATTCCTGCTGTCGGTGGGTGCCGCCTTCGGCGTCCTCGTCGCCGTCTTCCAGTGGGGCTGGGCGGCAGACCTGATCGGCATCGAGCAGACCGGACCGGTCATGTCGCTGATGCCGATTCTCATCATCGGAATAGTCTTCGGCCTCGCCATGGATTACGAGGTCTTCCTCCTCACCCGGATGCGGGAGGCCTACGTCCATGGCGCGTCCCCCGGCGAGGCAATCGTCAACGGTTTCCGGCACAGCGGACGTGTCGTGGCCGCGGCGGCGATCATCATGATCAGCGTGTTCGCCGGATTCATCGGGATGAGCAATCCGACCATCCAGACGATGGGCGTCGGCCTGGCCGCCGCCGTCCTCTTCGACGCCTTCGTGGTCCGGATGGCGATCGCACCCGCGGTCCTGGCACTGCTCGGCCACCGGGCCTGGTGGCTGCCTCGTATCCTGAATCGCGTGTTGCCGAATGTGGATATCGAGGGCGAGAAACTGAGCAGGCATGTCCCGGCCGCCGTGACCGTGCCGGACACAGCGGTGCCGCCGCTCCCCGTCGGCCGGCATCGGCACTGAGCCGGCCATGACGAACACGGGTGGCGGTGGCCCGCGACCACGCGGCACGTGGTGGCGGGAGGCAGCGATCACGGCGACGGCGTTTGCGCTCTGTCTGTTCGGCGGCGTGGTGCAGGTCAACGAGAAGCCGCTTTCTCCGCCGACCGCCACCGCCTACCTCATCGCCGTGGTGTCCTGTGCCGTGCTGCCGGTGCGGCACAGGACACCCCTGGCCGCCATCGCGGTCACGACCGTGTGCGGCATGCTGGTCGCGCCGTTGGGTCTCCTGCTGAGCCCGCTCATCGTGGCCCCCGCCGTGATCACAGCCTACTCACTCGCCGTGCGCACCGATCGGCGCGCGGCGAGCGCGGTGTTGCTCACCTCCACGGCGCTGCTGGTCGCCTCCACCCTCCCGTTCGGGACCAACTCGTGGGAGGACGCGAGCAGGCTGGGACTGGTGGCGGCGTTCCCGCTGGCGGCCGGCGTACTCGGTCACTCGGCGCAGAACCGACGCGCCTACCTGGCGGCCGTGGAGGAGCGGGCCCAGCGGGCCGAGGAGAGCCGGGACAGCGAGGCACGCCGGAGAGTGGCCGAGGAACGGGTACGCATCGCCCGGGAACTGCACGACCTGGTGGCCCATCAGATCACCCTGGCCAACGCACAGGCTACGGTCGCCGCCCACCTCTTCGACGCCCGCCCGGAGCAGACGCGCAAGAGCCTCAAGGAGCTCGTCGAGACCACCGGCGACGCGCTCGACGACCTGCGGGCCACGGTCGGTCTGCTGCGTCAGTCCGGGGACGCGGCTGAGCCAGTTGAACCGGCGCCCGGCCTTTCCCGGCTTCCCACGCTCCTGGAGTCCTTCCGCCGCGCGGGTCTGGAGGTGTCGGTGCACCAGGAGGGCACGGCCAGGCCATTGCCGCCGGGAGTGGACCTCACCGCCTACCGCATCGTCCAGGAGGCCCTGACCAACGTGACCAAGCACGCCGGTACCGGTAGCGCCCGGGTGCGCCTCGCCTGGAACCGCGATCGCGTGACCATCACCGTCTCCGACGACGGAGGGGGCGCCCGTACGGTGCCGACCGCATCCACGGGACCGAGTGCGTCAACGACGGTGGACCGTCCGCCCGGTTACGGTCTGATCGGGATGCGTGAACGTGCCACCGCGGTCGGGGGACACCTCTCTGCGGGCAGGCGCCCGGAGGGCGGCTTCGTCGTCTCCACCGAGCTGCCGCTCCCGCACACCAAGGACACGACACGGAGCACTGACGGAGCAACAACCACGGAGGAGGGGCGGATGGCCGACGGAGCGACAGGCGACGGACGGACGGGCGGGGGAGAGGCCGGTGATGCGCCGTGACGCTCCGGGTGCTGCTCGCCGACGATCAGGCCCTGCTGCGCGGTGCCTTCCGGATGCTTCTCGACAGCACCGACGACATCACCGTGGTCGGCGAGGCCGGCGACGGCAGGGAGGCGGTGAGACTCACCCGGGAGCTGCGCCCCGACGTGGTGATCATGGACATCCGTATGCCCGAGGTGGACGGTCTCACCGCCACGTCGGAGATCTGCGCGGACCCGGAACTGCGCGCCAGCCGCATCCTGATCCTCACCACGTACGAGACCGACGAGTACGTCGCTCAGGCGCTGCGCGCGGGGGCCGGCGGCTTCATCGGAAAGGGCATCGGGGCCGAGGACCTGGCGGACGCCGTGCGTACCATCGCCGACGGCGACACGCTTCTGTCCCCCGCCGCGACCCGCTCCTTGGTCACCCGTTTCCTGGCCACACCGGACAACGCCCCGCCGCACCACGCCGAACAGCTCGCCGTGCTCACCCCGCGCGAACGCGAGATGGTGGCCCTGGTCGCGACCGGCCTGTCCAACCAGGAGATCGCCGAGCAGATGTTCCTCAGCCCCTTCACCGTCCGCGCCCACGTGCAGCGCGCCATGACCAAGCTGGAGGCCCGCGACCGGGCACAACTCGTCGTCATCGCCTACCGGACGGGCCTGGCCCACGCCGCCCCCGACGGCGACACCGACCGCCTGTCGTAGTCCGCTACCGGGGGCCCTCCGGCGGCTCGACGCGACTGGCCGCGCACACCCCGCGGCTGCCCGGCGCGGAGACGTCGACATTTATGGACGTGGACTCGTCGCTCCCGACTACTGCACCTGGTTGCCGAGAAGCTCGGCCGACTGACGGACGATCACACGCTTGATACCGATCAGGACCCGGTAGCGCTCCCGAGCGGCGAACTCTGTCATTGTCCAGACTGCTGGGCGTCCTGCCTCCGCACACAGGTGCAGCACCCTTCCCTCGCCCACCCAGACCCCGAGGTGAGCGCCGTAGGCATCGTCGGTGGCATTGAACAGCAGCAGATCAAGAGGCCGGGCAAGGGAAACGCGGACGGTGGCCTGGGTGTCCGACCACAGGTCACTCGAACGCAACGCGGGCGGAGCCAAGCCGAAGTGCCGGAGCACCTCGTAGGCGAACAGCTGACAGTTCGCTCCAGCCGCCAAGCCAGGCCGACCGGTTACCGCCGACGACCCCGGAAATCGGCGGCCCACATAGGGAACGGCCCAGAAGGCGGCCGGCAGTTGGTTCAGTACCGGATCCATGGCCCTATCCTGCAGCGCCCGGGGAAGCACGCACGAGGTACCCTTGCCGGCCGGTACGGGGCGCTGGCCGCCGGAGCCCAGGTCTGATCTGTCATCGCAGGTCGAGCCGCATCAGGACCCGGGGATGACCGGCCAGCACCGAGGTGGTGTCGGCGGCGTGGGTGAACCCGGCGCGTTCGAAGTTCTTCCGGATCCCGGCGTACGCCATCGTCAGGTCGACCTTGGCGTCACCGTTGTCGAGGGGGTACGCCTCGATCATCGGTGCGCCGTAGCTGCGGGCGAACTCGACCGCGCCGGCGATGAGGGCGTGCGAGATCCCCCTCTTCCGATAACCGGGGCGTACGCGGATGCACCACAGCGACCAGACCGGCAGATCGTCGACGTGCGGGATCTTACGGTTGCGCGCGAAGGAGGTGGCCGAGCGCGGTGCCACGGCGGCCCAGCCGACCGGCTCGTCGCCGTCATAGGAGAGCACTCCTGGAGGGGGCTCCTTACGGCACAGTTCGGCGACGTACTCACCGCGGGCCGGCCCGCGAAGCTCATTGTTGAGCTTGGACGGGATCCGGTAGCTGAGGCACCAGCAGACGTTGGCCGCAGGCGACTTCGGGCCGAGCACGGCACGGACATCCTCGAAGACCGAAGCCGGGCGAACTTCGATGGTCATGACACCACGATGTCACGGCGTAGGTGGCGACGCTGCCGAACCTTCGGTGGCAGTTGCCCTGCCCTGCCCTGGTGGTGGGAGGAGCTCGCCACAACCGCGCCGGGAAAGTCGTTGGCGAGCCAGGTCACACCGTCGTACGGGCGATGGAGCAGCGCAGGGGAACCAGTACGTAGCCCCCGGTCGGGGGTTGATACTGGCGGGCTCACCTAATCAACTGTCGCCAGTTCCCGGTGGGGTTCAGCCTGCTGGTGACCGTGTGTGCTCTCCAGCGGCGCAGGCTGAGTCGTACGGGAAGTTCGCTGAGAAGCCCACGCGTCCGGAGCTGGAGCGGTTCTTCTACCTGGACCGAGAGCTGATCGGTAAGCGGCACGCCACCTCGCGGCCATCCCGATCTGGGTGAGGTCCTGACCGCTCCGATGACCGGCGAACCAGACCCCTACGCGGACATGCTCGACCGACGGACGCTCGACTGGGCGCTCGTGCACGGCGTGGACAACGCGGTCAACCCCGCGGGTACAGCGCTTCGGCGCGAAGCCGGCAGGGGCGGCGGCTATCGTCGGGACCGAGGGGGCCTCGTACGCCGTGGCCGTCTCCCCACCGAAGCCCGAAGGAGGTGGTCGGCCTGATCCGTTTCGGTACGTGCGACGAACTGACCGCTCGAAACGGTCGGCAGACGGTCGCGCGGTCGTGCCCCCTCCGTACCGTGTGCGCGGCCCCCGCTCCACCGGCATTGCCGTCCCCAGGGTCCTGCCGGGCTCACCAGTCCGCACATCAGCTCAGGAGACGACGCCCGTGAACTCCTTCTCACCAGGCTTTCAGGGACGCGGCCGCCGCATGACGGACCGGCTGCCGCCCGGACAGTACCCGACGGAGCAGTTCCCCGTGCTGTCGGCGGGTCCCACGCCGAACGTCCCCACCGAGACGTGGGCCTTCACCGTGACCACGGAAACCGGCGAGACACACAGCTGGACCTGGGACCGGATGATGGCCCTGCCGCAGCAGGAGACGCTCCACGACATCCACTGCGTGACACGGTGGTCGAAGTTCGACACGCGGTGGCGAGGGGTACCCCTGGACGCATTCTTCGAAGACGTCGAGACGACCGCGGACTACGTCGTCGTCCACAGCTACGGCGGCTACACCACGAACCTCCCACTGGAGGATCTCCTCGACGGCAAGGCATGGATCGCCCACACCTACGACGGCTACCCGCTGTCTCCCGAGCACGGCGGACCCGCCCGGCTGCTCGTGCCGCACCTGTACTTCTGGAAGTCCGCCAAATGGGTCCGCGGTCTGCAGCTCACGGACGAGGACGAGCCCGGCTTCTGGGAGGGCGTCGGGTATCACAACTATGGCGACCCGTGGCGCGAGCAGCGCAACTGGGGCGACTGAGTATGGCCATCGCCTGGCACAGGGCCCGACTCGCCGCGCGTCTCCCGCAGACCGCGACCGCCCGCTCCCTGGTCTTCACCGTGCCCGGCTGGCCCGGACACCTGCCCGGCCAGCATGTCGACGTACGCCTCACCGCCGACGACGGCTACCAGGCGGTGCGCAGCTACTCCCTGGCCGCACCGGCCGACGGCGACCGCATCGAACTGGGCGTGCAGACCGTGCCCGGCGGGGAGGTCTCGCCCTACCTCGCCGACGACCTGCCGTCGGGCGCCGACGTCGAGGTCCGGGGTCCGCTCGGCAACTGGTTCGTGTGGCGGCCCGAACAGACCGAGCCGGTGCTCCTCGTGGCCGGCGGATCGGGAGTCGTTCCCTTGGCGGCCATGATCCGAGCCCATCGCCGCGTACCCTCGAGCAACGCCTTCCACCTGCTGTACTCCGTGCGCACCCCCGACGACGTCTGGTACGGCGACGAGCTCGCCGCCCCGGACGGACACCTCGACGTGCGCATCGTCTACACACGACAGGCACCGTCCGGCAGCCCCCGTGGAGCCGGTCGTATCGCGGCTGCCGATCTCGCCGAGCCGGTCACCCGGCTCGGCGCGACCAGCCCGGCCTACGTCTGCGGCCCCACCGGATTCGTCGAGTCCGTCGCCAGCCTGCTCGTCGACATGGGGCGCGACCCCGCCACCATCCGTACCGAGCGCTTCGGATGACCGCCCACCTCACCGCACGGAGGCCCTTGTGGCAGACGACAACACCCACCTCGACGGCAACTGCCTCGCCGGTCCGCTCTCGGAAATCCTCTCGGTGGAAGCCACCACGGCCTGGTGGCGCTGTCCGGAGTGCGCGATGGCCGGCCCACTCGCCCAGTTGCAGGTCTACGGACCCGAGCCCGGCCTCACAGCTCGCTGCCCCGGCTGCGCCTACATCGCCCTGAGACTGGTCAAGGAGGGACGGCACATCTGGCTGACCATGGGCAGCAGCACCGGCGCGTTCCGTTTCACCGTGTGACACGCCCGCCCTTTCCGGTGCCGTGACGGCGGCCGGCCGTGAGGCCGCGTCGAGGTCGCGAAGAGCGCGTCCCGGCCCACTCCTCCCAGGTTTCGGGGGAATGCTTGGTGATCGTCGTACGTCGATGGCGAGCGGCCGACGTGCTGATGTTCATGGCGGTGGCCATACGTGCCAGGCTTCCGCCGGCCGCGGTGTAGGCGCGGATCAGACCGTCGCGGACGCCCTTCAGGCGGGGTGGGAGCCGGTCAAGGCCGCGCAGGGCCGCAACCCAGTCGCCTGGAGTTGGGGCCGGTGTGCCGGGGTCGCGGGAGTTGCGCCCAGTGCGGAGCATGCCCAGGGCCCACAGATAGCTGTCGAAGATCTCGGCCATGAGGGTGGCGTCCTGGCCCATGGCCTCGGTCTCCAGGGCGGTCAAGGTGATGGTGATCTCCAAACCACCGCTCTGCTCGTCGCCGGATCGGCAGGAAAGAGTCATCAGCCCCCCTGGGCACTATGGATGGATGCGAACCGTGCCTCATTGCCCTGATCCGTGTGTCAGCCCGCGGTGTTCTGTTCCGCCCGGCCCGTAGTGGCGCCATCGCAGCCTCATCCCGCGCGGCACTTCGATGCTCCCACCGCGAGCCCTCAAGC
The DNA here is from genome assembly GCF_008905045.1 of Streptomyces albicerus. Lineage (GTDB taxonomy): Bacteria > Actinomycetota > Actinomycetes > Streptomycetales > Streptomycetaceae > Streptomyces > Streptomyces albicerus. The sequence continues at coordinate 68,819 of NZ_VWMY01000004.1, read as the reverse complement.
GCTCCCAGAAGACTCCTTCTCCAGAACGGCGAACTGGGCCTCGGGCAGCTTGGGAAGTTTCGGCGGTCCCGTGGAGGCGAGAGCATCCATCCTGCCCTCTCGGCATGCACGCCTCCAGCGTTCCACCGAGCGCTCACTGCGCCGCAGATCCCTCGCGATCACCACGGACTTCTCCCCGCGCACGAACCGCTCGCCGGCCTCGTACCGGTCGCAGGTATCAGTAGATCGAAGGGCGGCGCCACCCGCAGGGGCGGCGCCGCCGTGGTCGTTCATGGGTGGGTGTCGTCAATGAACTGCCGAAACCGGTATCCGAGTCGGCGGCATCCGCGGGTGCCCGACGAGCGGTCACCAGGGCGTAGGGCGATGTTCGGAGGTCGGGCTGCGGCCCCGTAGCCGGGGTCGACAGCCGCGCGAGCCGGGACGGACGTGGAGTGGGACGCCGGGGGACGTGTCAGTGCGGGGCGTCGACGAGCAGTGTGTCGATCTGCCCCATGGCCAGACGCATGCCTTCTTCCATGCCCATGGCCAACATCTTCTCGAGCTGCTCGGCGCTGGTGAACGTCGTGACCGTCGTCATGCGCGATCCGGTTCCGAGGCCCTCGATGGTCACGACGGCACGGGTCGGCTCCATGGTGGTGACAGGTTCGCCGTCATCGCCGGCGAAGCCGTCGTCGAACTCGAGCCGGTGCGGCGCTTCGATGGCGGTGATCGTCCACCACCCGCGTGCCTTCTCACCCTCCGGGCCGGTCATGAAGTAGCGGGACCTGCCCCCCACCACGAAGTCGTGCTGCTCGAAGGTGGCCGGCCACGTGGGCGGACCCCACCAGCGCTCCAACTGACGTGGGTCTTCCCACACCTGCCATACGCGCTCGGGGTCGGCGTCGAACTCGGCGACGAACGTCAGGGTCAACGCCTCACTGTCCTTGTGCGTACTGATCACAGTCACAGTTCTGCCTTCCCTTCTTGGTCTTCGGCCAGGATCTGTTCGATGCGTGCCACTCGATGCCGCCAGACCTCCTCGTACGCGTCGAGGAGACGGGCCGCCCGGCGGAGTGCCGCCATGTCGGGATGCACGATCTGCTCCCTTCCGCGCCTTCTCTTGGCAATGAGCGAAGCACGTTCGAGAACGGCCACATGCTTCTGCACCGCCGCGAAGCTCATGGGGTAGTGCTGTGCGAGCGCCGACACGGACTCCTCCTTGCGGATCACCCGGGCGATGATGTCGCGGCGGGTCGCGTCCGCCAGGGCGTGGAAGATGCTGTCGGCGTCTGCCTCACTCAGTTCTCCTACAACCATGTGGTTGTACGTTAGTCGCGGCTGGCCGCGGATGCAAGCACGTGCACCGCGTTACGGTCGCTGAGGATCCGGACGCACCATGTGTTTGCGGCTCTTCGGCAGTGGACGGGCGAGGTCGGGCTGGAGCCCCACCCGGACAAGACCAGGATGGTGTACTGCAAGGACAGCAGCCAGCGCGGCTCCCAAGGGTGCATCGCGTTCACGTTCCTCGGGTTCATCTTCCGGGTCCGTCAGGTGCGGTCGAAGTGTCTCTCGGTGCGAGCGGACGCTGGCGACATCCCGTCCGCCTCGTGCGTGTTCGCCCTGACCTGGCAGTAGTAGACGTCGCTCTGTTCGGCGAGCACGTCGAGCACGTCGAGTGCGCCGATCCGGTGATCCGGTGATCCGGCAGGCCGGGAAGGTCACGCCGCTCCCTCCCGGCAAGCACGTCACAGCCAGGTGGTTGCAGCGTCGAACCATCTGGTTGTACCGTCGAACCATGTCGGAAGATGGTGGAGCGGCGGATCCTGCCCTGCTGCAAGACGCGCTGCGGGGCTTCGTCCGTGCTTTCGGGCTGCACCAGCCGGAAAGCACCCCGTGTGGCCAGGCGATCCCGGTCTCCGAGGCGCACGCCCTCGGTGAGCTTGCGCAGGAGGGCGAACTGCGGCAGGTGGAACTGGCTCGCCGGCTGCGACTGCAGAAGAGCACCGTCAGTCGGCTCGTCGGGCAGCTGACCGCCCGCGGCTGGGTGGAACGCGCCCCGGCCCCCGACGACGGCCGTGGTGTCGTCCTGCGTCTCACGTCCTCAGGGCAGAAGGCTGCGCACAACCTCGCCGACGCGCGGCGGGAGAAGTTCTCCCGGCTGCTTGACGCGATCCCACCCCACGAGCGAGAGGGTGTACTGCACGCCCTCGGAGTGCTGACGGAGGCACTGGATGAATGACGGCAAGCGCCGACTGTTGACGGCGGGCATCGCCGCAGGAGGTGTCGGCGCGGCGCTGGCCGCCGTCCTGCTGATCGGCGGCCCGCCGCAGGACAGTGGTGACCGGCGGACCGACCGGCAAGAGGCGGTCGCCGAGCGCGGTCGGACCGTGATGCCCTTCGACCTCGAACAGACCACCCACCACTTCACCCCCACCCGGACGGGCGGGGTCCAGGATGTCGTCGCCGACCAGCCCGACGACGAGAAGCAGATCGACCTCATACGCACCCACCTCCAACAGGAAGCCGAAGCGTTCAGCCAGGGAGACTTCGGCGACCCTGCCCAGATACACGGCGACAGCATGCCGGGCCTGGCGGAACTGGAAGACGGCCACGAGCGCATCGAGGTGCGCTACCGGGAACGGCCCGACGGGGCCACTCTCACCTACGACACCGAAGAGCCCGCACTGGTCGACGCCCTGCACGACTGGTTCGAAGCCCAGCTCAGCGACCACGGCGACCACGCCGAAGCCGACCACTGACCAGCGAGTCGTGCACCGAAGGCCGGCCCATCACTGCGAACGTCACGCGGTCCGACATGGGGCCATCCGTCTCACGCGCCAACGGCCCGTGCCGTGACGCACGACAAGCTGACCATCCGTCACGAGAATTCCGCGCCAGGGCCTGTCCAGCAGTTCAGGTTTTGTGGCGCAGCCCAGCACGGCTCGATAGCATGTAACGTGTGACTAGCTTAAATGACCCTTACGAGTTGAGTGTGGGCGTGCCCTCCGTCGACGTGTTCCGCCGCTTGCGCACGGATGCCGGCCTCTCGGACAAAGCCCCCGAAGCGGTTGCGCTCGCCCTGCCCAACACATGGCACGGAGTGGTCCTCCAGCGCGAGGGGAACCCCATCGGCATGGGGCGAATCATCGGTGACGGTGGGACCGCGTTCCAGATCGTCGACATCTGCGTACACCCGACACACCAGGGGCGCGGCCTCGGCAAGCGCATCATGGCCGCGCTCACCGAGGAACTGGAGCGCCGGGCGCCCGCCGGCGCCTATATCTCACTGATCGCGGACGGCCCCGCACGCTTCCTCTACGAGAAGTTCGGCTTCGCCGACACCGCCACGCACGACTCGATCGGCATGTACCGCGTAATGGGCGTGAGCTCCGAGCCCAGCGGACCACGGGTGGAGCGGTAAGAGAGGTGCGATTCCCGCCGGCCCACTCGTCCTTCGCATGAACACCTCGGTGCAGTCCGCCCCACCACCATCCGGGGCACTGAAGATCTCAGGTGATCTGGTCCAGGGAGAGCGGATGGCTCTTGACCTTGCCCAAGGGGGAAAGCCGACAGTGTCTGTGGCAACCAAGCCGGCGAGCTGAGCGCGCTTGGCTCTGACCGAACCCGGATGCGAGGAACCTGCATTGGATGACGACGCTCTCCTGGCAGAGCAGATGGCCTATTACAGGGCGGGCGCGGCTGAATACGACCGGCCCTATGCGGAGCGCGAAGAGCTGCAGGAGTTGCTGGCTGTCGTCGATGACCTCCCGATCGTTGGAAACGTGCTGGAGTTGGCCTGCGGAACGGGTCAGTGGACGTCGAGACTCGCGGCGCGGGCGCAGTCGGTGACCGCTGTCGACGTGGCAGCCGAAGTGTTGACCCTCGCGCGTGCGCGCACCGCATCTCCCACTGTCCAGTTCGTTGAGGCCGACTTGTTCGAGTGGAAGTCTCCAGAGCGCTACGACACGGTGTTCTTCGCCTTCTGGCTCTCCCATGTCCCGCCGACGCGGTTGCCCGAGTTCTGGAACACCGTCGCCGACGCGCTCGCGCCGGGCGGTAAAGCGATCTTCATCGACGATGGCCCCGCGGCAGCCGCAAACGAGGAAGTCCTCGTGAACCAGCCCACCCCGGCGGCGCTGCGCCGGCTCGATGACGGCAGCCAGTACCGCATCGTGAAGGTGTTCCACGATGCCCGGACCCTCACGGACGATCTCACAGCGCTGGGGTGGTCGGTCAGCATCCGGCCCATGGCCGGGAACTTCATCGGCATTGCAGAACCGCCGACCACCCCTGGCTGAGAAGCCGCATTGGCAGCGGCCAGTTGGAATTCCCATGGACGGCCCGTTGCCATTTCATGCTGGGTAGTCGCCATGGTGCCTGGAGCGGCTGCAGTCGATGGGCCACGCGCTGCGAAATACCACACCTCGGTGGCGGGCCGCCCCACAGCTGACGGTCTGCTGTCGCTCGCCCGAGGTCGGCAGCCGGTTGTTCTGCGATGCTCGGGCGAGCAGACGTCGTCGAAGGCTCCGGCGGGAACGATCCAGTAAGTCTCGTTCCTGCGTTGCGGGTTCGCGCGGAGATGCCTCTACAACACGTTCTCGTCGGCCCGGTAGATCATGCTGCGGACCGGGGGCGAGTCCTTGGAGGTGCGCCGCATTGGCTGCGGCGGCATGCCCTTCGCAGGAGGCGGAGGCTGCGCGTATTTCGCGGTAGTGCCGATCGAATGCTGTGGGATCGGCGGGCGCCTCGTACAGGGCCATGAAGAGGACGGTCATCGGGCGGCCGTTCGGTGACGAGTGAGGACGGCGGCGCCGACCTGTTCCGCCGACAGGCACTCCAACTCCGCGTGAGGGCCGCCGGCGGGGAAGAGCCGGTCGCCGGTGCCGAGGACGGCAGGGAAGGTCAGCAGCCGGTACTCGTCGATCAGGTTCTCGGCCATGAGCTACGCGGGCAAGGAACAGGCCGTACTCGCTTCTGCCCCGGTACCACAACGGGACCGGCGGCATCTCCAGGACCGCGTCGTCGGCCAGCAGCCGCACCAGTGCGGGCACGTCGGCTGCCTCGAACACCCGCACGTACCGCTGGACCACCGCCCTCACCTCGGGATCGTCCGGCTCGCAGACCGCATCGAGAGCACCCACACCTGCGACGGCGGCACGTGCGCGTTACAACGTGCTGTTGACCGCCGCGACCGTGGTCCCCAGCTGCTCGGCGACCTCGGCCGCGGTGAACTCCAGCACGTCCCGCAGCACCAGCACGGCGCGCTGCCGCGCCGGAACGACCTGCACCGCCGCCACCCACGCCAGGCGCAGGTCGGCCCGCGCCTGCACGTCGAACCGCGCGTCGGGAAACGGCTCCATCCAGGGGACGTCGAGTGCCGGCGCAAGCGGGGCCTCAGGATCGTCACTCGGCGCGCCCAGCCCGGACGGCAGCGGCCGCCGACCACGCCCCTCCAGCGCGGTCAGGCACGCGTTGGTCGCGATCCGGTACAGCCATGTCCGCACCGACGCGCGCGCCGGGTCGTACCGATCCCGGGCCTTCCAGGCACGCAGCAACGTCTCTTGAACCACGTCCTCGGCCTCGTGGAACGAGCCCAACATCCGGTAGCAGAACGCCAGCAGCTCACCCCGGTACGGCTCGAAATCCACGGGCTCATCATGCCGTACGCCCGTCTCGGCCTGCCCAAGAAGGTGGTTGGGGCGGATCCGACGGGCTGCGTACAGCCGCTTCCAACCGCTTCCTGGGCCGTTCCGGTTGTGTTCCTCGCCCCGGACATGGAAGAGCGGCGAGGGCCGGTCACGATCGCCGGCAGCGATCTCCTCAGCGGTCGATCCGGCCAGATCGGTGACCGCAGCCAGCTCCCCTCCGGTAGGGCGCAGTTGCGCTACGCTCTCGGCCCTCCGCCCGAACCAGGTGGGGGGAGGAGACGGAGGACAGGGGGCGCGATGCGAGCCGGTACGGGATTGCAGTCGCTGATACCGCTGCTGGTCTGCGGGATCATGGCGGCAGCCGCGGGCTGCGGAGGTTCGACCGACGACCAGGGCGGCGAGTCACTGGAGTTGGAGAGAAAGTGGCACGGCAGGATCAGCGACGCAGTCAGCGCGAAGCCCGACAACTGCCGGGCGGGCGTGGGCAGTGCCTGCGAGACCCATGCGGCGGCCGTGCACGCGATCACGGAGCAGCTGCACAAGGAGGTGGAGGCCCGTCCCGACAAGGAGCGCTACCAGGCGACGCTGGATGGCACCACTGCTATCAACGAGTACTACGACCAGTACTTCAGCCAGTTGTGCGCCACCGTGCCTGAGACCACCCTCGACGCTGCCACGACCCAGAAGTTCTCGACCTGCTCCGGCCTCTACACCTCGATCATCACGGGTGCGGGCGACCTCCAGGAGAATCTGCGCCCGTCCGAGGAGTCCGAGGCGGGCTGAGGCCCGGGCCTGAATGCTCACCTCGCACAGCCATTACGGGCGTTGACGAACCGGCGATACCCAGTCGGCACGAGGATTCACGGACATCGGCAATCTGCCGGCCGGTCGGCCGGACAGGGCATCGCGGCGACCGCCGGCTTCGGTGTCCGGTACGAGGGCCCAGGCCTCCTGCCCGCGTGGCCGGCAGGGTCCGCTGCCGCACTCTGCGAAGGTGTCCCGGGGCTGCCGCAGGGGCATGTCGCGGCAAGGTGATCGGCCTTGCCCGCGGGCATCCCTGATGAACACCTATGACGATTCGCGTACCACGAGTTCGGTAGGGAGAACGACGTGCTGACGCGGCTCCTCGGGATTGCCGATCTCCTCCAGAAGGATATGGGCGATCCTGTTGCCGATCTCCTCGACGGGCTGACGCACGCTGGTGAGGGGCGGGTTGGTGTGCCGGGCGATGATGGAGTCGTCGAATCCGACCACGGCCACGTCGTCGGGGACGCTGCGCCCCTGCCTGCGCAGCTCCGCCAGCGCTCCTGCCGCCATGACGTCCGAGGCGACGAACACGGCGTCGAGCGCGGGGACTTGTTCAAGGAGTGAACGCATCGCGGCCTCGCCGCCCTCCTCGGTGAAGTCGGCCGAGGCCACGAGTTGTTCCGTGGCTTCGTGGCCCGCTTTCTCGAGGGTCTCCCGCCAGCCCTGGAGCCGGCTGCGTGCTACGTCCATGTCGAGGGGACCGCTGATGGTGGCGATGGTCCGCCGCCCCTGTGCAAGCAGGTGGCTGACAGCCGTGGCGGCTCCGCCCGCGTTGTCGGAGTGCACATGGCTGAGCGACTCGGCGGGGGAGCGGCGCCCGGCGAGCACCGTGGGCAGTCCCATGTCCTCCAGCAGCCCGGGCAGTGGGTCGTGCTCGTGCACCGAGACCAGCAGCACCCCGTCGACACGCCGCTCCGCCACCGACTGGGTGAGCTGGTCCCGCTCGGCCTGGTCGCGTACGAGCACCAGTTGGAGCTGTGTGCGGGTCTCCGCGAGGGCGGTGCTGACCCCGCGGATGACCGCCGAGAAGTAGGGCTCGGAGCCCAGCTTGCTCTCCGACTCGGGGATCACCAGGGCCACGGAGTTCGTCCGGCTCGTGACGAGCCCCCGGGCAACCGAGTTCGGTACGTAGTTCAGCTCGGCGATGGCGGCGAGCACGGCGGCCCTGGCCTTCTCACTGACGAGCTCCGAGCCGTTGATGACTCGTGAAACCGTGGTGCGTCCGACACCGGCGCGCGCGGCCACGGTCTTGATGGTCGGACGTTGCCTGCCCCCCATGACGCCTCCCTCGCTAGCGCGGTGCCCCGACGGCTTTCACCTGCGCATTGTGCCAGACCCGGGAAGAGCGCCCGAAGGGTCCGAACGCAGAGGCAGGAGATCTTCCGGAAACTAAGTGGATTCAACTTCTTGACAGACGCCTTTCGCGGCGGCCAGGCTTCGGGCTCCTGGGTGGGTACGTTCCCATCGCCGTTTGGGAACGTACCCACCGGACATATCGTGCCTGCGGAGCGGTCCGTGGGGCTCGAACTCCGGTGCGTCAGCGCCGCCGCTAGGAGGACGAAATGGACAAGGTCCGAAGGAAGTTGCGTACGAGGGTCGTGGCCGCCGTGTCGGCTGCGTCGGCGCTCGGCCTGGTCGTGGGCTGCGGGGGCAGCAGTGACGGGGGGACCGGTGGCGGGAAGAAGGACGGCAAGGTCACCATCACCATGGGCCTGTTCGGCGTCATGGGCTTCAAGGAGACCGGGCTGCTCGACAAGTACATGAAGGAACACCCGAACGTCACCATCAAGGCGGACGTCGCGGGCGACGAGCAGACCTACTACACCGCCCTGCAGACCCACCTGGCCGCCGGCAGCGGGCTGAAGGACATCCAGGGCATAGAGATTGGTCGGGCCAAGGAGTTGTCCGACACGCAGAAGGACAAGTTCGTCGATCTGGCCGGCGCGGCCGGGACGGACCACTTCCTTCCCTGGAAGCAGAGCCAGGTCACCGCCGCGGACAAGAAGGTCATCGGCCTCGGCACGGACATCGGCCCGATGGCGGTCTGCTACCGCAAGGACCTGTTCGAGCAGGCCGGCCTGCCCACCGACCGCGACGAGGTCGCCAAGCTGTGGGAGGGCGACTGGTCGAAGTACGTCGCCGCGGGCAAGCGGTTCAAGGCGAAGTCGAAGGACGACAAGGTCGCCTTCATGGACAGCTCCAGCGGGCTGTTCAACGCCATGATCTACGGCAACTCCCAGCAGTTCTACGACAAGAAGGGTGAGCTGATCTACGCCACCAACCCTGTCGTGAAGGACGCGTGGAAGCTGGCCTCCGAGGCGGCCACGTCCGATCTGACCGCGAAGCTCCGCCAGTTCCAGCCCGGTTGGGACCCCGGTCTGGCCAACAGCACCTTCGCCAGCACGGTCTGCCCGGCGTGGATGCTCGCGCACATCAGCGAGAAGGCGGGCCCGAAGAACAAGGGCAAGTGGGACGTCGCCAAGGCGCCCAAGGGTGCCAACTGGGGCGGATCGTTCCTCGGAGTGATGGAGAAGAGCCCCGTCAAGAAGGAGGCGCAGGAGCTCGTCGCCTGGCTCACCGCCCCCGAGCAGCAGGCCTACCTCTTCAAGGAGATCGGCAACTTCCCCTCGTCGCAGACCGCGTTGGAGATGCCCGAAGTGGTCGATGCCGAGTCGGACTACTTCGGCGGCGCGCCGATCGGGAAGATCTTCGGCGCCGCGGCCCAGGAGATCCCCGACGAGCAGGTGCTCGGCCGCAAGGACGGCACCATCAAGGACATCTTCTCGCAGGGTCTGACCTTGATCGAGGCGCAGAACAAGAGCCCGAACGAGGCATGGAAGACCACGGACAAGCGCATCGAGAAGGCCGCCGGCTGACCTCGGGGCCCGTTTGCCCACCCACCTCCGCAGACGCCCGGCGCCCCACGCACGGCCCGTGTGGGCCGCCGGGCCCCTGCCCGCCTCCTCACCCTCCAGGAAGGACGCCTTCCGGTGGCCATCTCCGCCTCGACACCCCCAGACGGTGCGCCCGGCACCGCCCCGCCGGCCGGGACTGGTACGGAGCGTCAGCGGCGCCGTACGCTGCTGCACCGTCTCGACGTCCGCGGCGCCCCGTACGCCTTCGTCGCCCCGTTCTTCATCGTCTTCGCCGCCTTCAGCTTCTACCCGCTCATCTACACCTCGTGGATCTCCCTGCACCGCGTCGAACTGTCGACCCTGAACCTCATGGAGTGGGTCGGCTTCGACAACTACACGGCCCTGTGGGACGACGAACGCTTCTGGAACGCGCTGCTCAACACGTTCACCATCGGCGTCCTGTCGACCGTGCCCCAGCTGCTGATGGCACTCGGGCTGGCTCATCTGCTCAACTACCAGCTGCGCGGCTCGACGTTCTTCCGTGTCGCCGCCCTGACGCCCTACGCCACGTCGGTGGGTGCCGCAGCCCTCGTGTTCACGATGCTCTTCGAACGCGACTTCGGCATGATCAACTGGATGTTGAGCCTGGTCGGCGTCGACAACATCGATTGGGAGAACAACAAGTGGGCCGCGCAGACGGCCATTTCCACGATCGTCATCTGGCGCTGGACCGGCTACAACGCCCTGCTCTATCTCGCGGCGATGCAGGCGATCCCGCGCGACCGCTACGAGGCCGCGGCCATCGACGGCGCCTCGCGGTGGCAGCAGTTCCTGAAGGTCACCGTCCCCGGCATCCGCTCCACCATCGTGTTCACCATCGTCCTGTCCACGATCGGCGCCACCCAGCTCTTCGGTGAGCCCCTGATCTTCGGCCAGGGCCCGAACGGCATCACCGGGGGAGCGGACAACCAGTACCAGACGCTGGGACTGCTGCTGTACGAGGAGGGCTGGAAGAACTACCAGATGGGCCGGGCCGCCACGGTCGCCTGGGCGATGTTCCTGGTGCTCATTCTCGTGTTCGTCGTCCAACGAATCGTCAAGCGCGTCCTTGCGCGCAGGGCCTGACCGGGAGATTCCCATGACCACAGAAAGCATCCCGGTCCAGGCGGCGGACGCGCGCCCCGGGGGCGCGAAGAAGGCCCGGAAGGACACCCCCTCCGGCGGACGGCGCCCCAGGCTGTTCCGGCACCCGGGTGCCGGACGCCAGCACCACGCAGGTCCCGTCGCCTACATCCTCCTGGGAATCGCGGCCCTGTTCTCGCTCTTCCCGCTCTACTGGACGATGGTGGCGGCGTCGACCGACAACACGCGCGTCACCCAGACACCTCCGCCGTTCCTGCCCGGACCCCACCTGCTGGAGAACCTCGGCAAGGCCTGGCAGGACGCCGCGCTGGGCAAGGCCATGCTCAACAGCCTGATCGTGGCCGGCGTGATCGCCCTGTCCACGGTGCTGTTCGCCACCCTCGCCGGCTTCGCGTTCGCCAAACTCCGCTTCAAGGGCCGCAACATCCTGCTCATGCTCGTGATCGGCACGATGATGGTGCCGCCCCAACTCGGCGTCGTACCGCTGTTCATGATGATGACGGAACTGGGCTGGGGCCAGAAGCTGCCCGCCGTCATCTTCCCCACGCTCGTCAGCGCCGTCGGTGTGTTCTTCATGCGGCAGTACCTGTCCGAGGCGCTGCCCGACGAACTCGTCGAGGCCGGACGGGTGGACGGTGCGCACTCCCTGCGCATCTTCTGGAGCATCGTGCTGCCGATCGCCCGGCCCCCCATGGCCGTACTCTTCATGATCACGTTCGTGCACGCCTGGAACGACTTCTTCTGGCCCTTCATCGTGCTCGACATGACCAATCCGACGGTCCCCGTCGCCCTCACCCAGCTCAGCGCGGGATACGTACGCGACCAGTCGCTGATCATGGCAGGTGCCCTGCTCGGCACGCTGCCCCTGCTCGCCCTGTTCGTCGTCTTCGGCCGTCAGATCGTCGGCGGGATCATGCAGGGCGCGGTCAAGGGATGAGCGCCCCGCCGTCCCCCCGCTGTCGCGGCCCTTCGACGCCCCCCCCCACCCCGCTTCGCCCCTCCCGCCCCGCAGTACATCTGGAAGGACCCACGTGACCACCGTTACCCGAAGTGTCGCGCCCGCCCCGGAAATCACCACCGCCCTCCGATTCCCGCAGGGATTCACCTGGGGCACGGCGACCGCCGCGTACCAGATCGAGGGTGCCGCCGCCGCGGACGGACGCACCCCTTCGATCTGGGACACCTACTCGCACACACCCGGCAGGGTGCGCAACGGCGACACCGGTGACGTGGCCACCGACCACTACCACCGCTGGCGCGAGGACGTCGCGATCATGGCCGACCTCGGCGTGAGCGCCTACCGGTTCTCCCTGTCGTGGCCGCGGGTGCAGCCGACCGGCCGCGGCCCGGCCGTCGAGAAGGGACTCGACTTCTACCGCGCCCTGACCGACGCACTGCTGGAGAAGGGCATCGAACCGGTCGTCACCCTCTACCACTGGGACCTGCCGCAGGAACTGGAGGACGCGGGCGGCTGGCCGGAGCGCGTCACCACCGACCGGTTCGCCGACTACGCGGCCCTGGCGGCCCGTGCGCTGGGCGACCGGGTGAAGACCTGGACCACCCTCAACGAGCCCTGGTGCAGCGCCTTCCTCGGATACGGCTCGGGTGTCCACGCGCCCGGGCGCACCGACTCTGTCGCCGCCCTGCGCGCGGCGCACCACCTCAACCTCGCCCACGGCAAGGCCGTTCAGGCGCTGCGCGCCGAACTGCCCTCCCGCGCACGGACGTCCATCACGCTCAACATCCACCACGTCCGAGCGCTGACCGAGGCCGCCGAGGACCTGGACGCGGCCCGCCGGATCGACGCGCTGGCCAACCGTGTCTTCACCGGTCCTCTGCTGGAGGGCCAGTACCCGCAGGATCTCCTCCAGGACACGGCCGGCCTGACCGACTGGTCCTTCGTACGGGACGGCGACACCGCCACGATCCACCAGCCGCTGGACTTCCTGGGCGTCAACTACTACACACCCACCCTCGTTTCCGCCGCCACCGACGAGGCCGGCCACGGCTCCGACGGCCACGGGATGAGCGAACACAGCCCCTGGCCGGGCGCCGACAACGTCGCCTTCCACCGCCCTCCGGGCAGCACCACCGCGATGGGCTGGGCCGTCGACCCCAGCGGCCTGTACGACCTGCTGATGCGACTCAAGGCAGACTTCCCCACGATGCCGCTGATGATCACCGAGAACGGCGCCGCGTTCGACGACTACGTCAACCCGGAGGGCGAGGTGGCCGACCCGGAACGCATCGCCTACCTCCACGGCCACCTGTCGGCCGTACAACGGGCGATCGTGGCCGGCGCCGACGTACGGGGCTACTTCCTGTGGTCCCTGCTGGACAACTTCGAGTGGGGCTACGGCTACAGCAAGCGCTTCGGTGCCGTCTACGTCGACTACCCGACCGGCAGGCGCATCCCCAAGGCCAGCGCACGGTGGTACGCCGACGTGGCCCGCACCGGCACCCTGCCGGACGGGGGCGGCGAGAACCGGTGACCTCGCGTGTGACGCGCAGCACCACCGGACCGTGCTCCGCCGCGGTATCGGCGAAGCACGGTCCGGTGGTGCTGCAGCTGAGCACGGCAGGTGTCCAGCGGCAATGCCGCGCCTCTGTTCGTGATGGTGATCCGGTCATGCGGCGGTGTGCGCAGTCCGCAGCACTGACTCGGTCGGGGTCAGAAGCCCGCAACGGACTGCCTCGTCGATGGCGCGCGAACGTGCCGGGCCCTCAGCTGCGGATCCACGTCAGGCATCGGCAGCCACCGCGGCAAGGAGCCGGGCGAGTTCGATCGGCTTGCTGACCATCGGCCAGTGACCGGAGTCGATGTCGACGAAGTCGACGTGCTTGGCCTTGGCGAGCTCGGGTACATCACCGGCGCTGATCCACTCCTGAGCCTGGGCCGGGGTGAATTCGGGGCACACGAGCACGACAGGGACGTCGAACCGGCGCTCGTCCGCCAGACGCACCAGGCCCTTGGCCACACCTTCGGGGACGGGAATCGCAGCAGACGCGAAGCTGCGCCTGGCCTCCTCATCGAGGTCAGCAGAGTCTGGCCCCTCGAATGGGCCCCAGCCGGGGAAGGGCATGACGCCGTCCTGCAGCTCGAAAAGGTCGGCGTAGAGCTCTCCGTCAGCGGATGGGAAGCCGCCGATGAGGGCGACCTTGGCCACCTTGTCCGGTCGCGCGTCGGCCGCCAGCCAAGCGAGGCCGCAGGCGGCGGAATGCCCGACCACCATGGGTTTTTCGGACGCTGAGTCTATGGCGGCGAGCACCGCCGCCACCTCGTCGTCGAGCGTGGCGGACGCAGCTCCGTCACCCTGACCGGGGAGGGTGAGCGGCACGGGGCGGTGGCCGAGTGCCTTGAGCGTCGGCACGACAGCGTCCCACGCGGATCCGTCGAGCCACAGGCCGGCAATGAGCAGGATGTCCACGGTCAGTTCTCTTTCTCCAGTGCGGTCAGATCACGTTCGGCACAGAGCCGGTGTTCCCATGCCTCGTTGAGGACGATGCTGAGACATTCCTTGAAGGGGGAGTTCTCCATCCAGGGCCGGCCGGGCTCGGTGTGAGTCACATCAGAGGCGAGTTGCTCGTCGCTGAGTGACTCCATGACGTGGCGGGCCATCGCCTGGCGTTGGCGTAGGACCGTGAGCACCTCGTCGAGCGAGGATCGTGCCTCGCGGTCCCGCGGGATACCGTCCCGCCCGGGCGCCTCATCCCACGGCAGGTCCACCTGCTGCCACGGCGAGGTGTCGCCGCCGAGGAGCATCAAGGCCACGCAGGCAGTGCTGGCGAAGTTGACCTGTCGCAGGGTTGGATGAAGGACCACTCGTCGTCATGGACATCACCGTACGACCAGTTCCGGACAATCTACTTCCGGCTTATCCCGTGACACCTACTCGACACCTACTCTGCTCGTGTGCCGACCGATCTCAGCCCCACCGCACGAGCTCTGCGCACCCTCGAGATCCTCCAGACCCGCCCAGGAGCGACGGCCGACGAACTCGCCGCGTGCCTGGGTGTCACGGAGCGGGCCGCGCGCCGGTACGTCGCGATCCTCCGAGAGGCGGACATCCCCGTCGAGTCAATCCGGGGTCCCCACGGCGGATACCGGCTCGGGCGCGGGACGCGGCTGCCGCCGGTCGTCTTCACGGAGCCCGAGGCACTTGGTCTGGTCATGGCAGTGCTCGACGGCCAGCCGGCAGCCGCCGACGTCGGCGACCTCGTTGGTTCTGCCCTGGGCAAGGTCATCCGGGCACTGCCCGAGAGCATCGGCCGACAGGCAGCGGCGCTGCGAGAGCACGCGTCAGCTGCGCCCGACCGGCAATCGGCCCGTCCCGATCCCCTCACCACCAGCGCCCTCGTCGCTTCCGTCGCGGCCCGACGTCGCGTCCTGGTCACGTACCGGAGCGAGTCCGGCAACGAATGGGAGGCCGAGGTGGACCCCTGGGCGGTCGTCGTCCGCCACGGGCGCTGGTACCTCCTGTGTCACTCCCATCGCGCGGACGCGATCCGCACCTACCGGATCGACCGGGTCAGCGCCGTGCAGCAGACCGCCCACGGGTTCGAGCCGCCCGACGGCCTCGACCCGGTGGCAGCAGTGGAAGAGAACCTGGGCACTGGGTGGGAGTTCCCCACCCACGTCGTGTTCGACGCTCCACTGGCTGAGGTGGCCCCGTGGATCCGGCCACCCATGGGACGGCTCGAACCATCGGAAAACGGATGCGTGCTCGTAGGCAGCACAAGAAATCCGGCGATGTACGCGCAAGAGTGGCTGGCGAGCGTGCCGTTCGCATTCCGCGTCGAGGGCGGTCAAGAACTCCGTGCTGCGGTCGCGACGCTCGCTGCGCGTTTCGCTGCCGCCGTGGTGGACCAGCCCTGACAGCGATATCGAAGCACTTGGCCGACTCAAGCACAGAGGAGGAAGCGCGTCGGGTTTCTCAGTTGCTGTGGATCTGCGGCGCTGTAACGATCCGGGCATGATTACTCCTGGCCCGATAGTCCCCGACGGCGGCGGCTACCGTCATTCGTACGAGATCGCCGCTCCTGCACGCCTGGTCCACGTCTCCGGGCAGATTCCGGTGGCTCCGGACGGCTCCCTCCCAGAGGGGTTGGGAACTGGTGCCGATTTACTGAGCGGGAGTGACCTTTGGTGAGTGTGTGTGAGTGCCGGAGGCGGATGCGGTTGGCTGGCGCCCGGGACCTGGGCCGGGTTGGTCCCCTCTGGCAAGGGGTATGTTCTCGGTTTTCGTTCTTCGGGAGGGGAACGGGAGTTTGTGGGTCGAATGGGTGACTTTTGTGGCTGGTGCTCATTGAGTGCCCTGACGGGATTTTCGGCCGGGCGGCGGTGAACGGGTGGGCAGGTTAAGGGAGTTGGCGGCATCGTTCGTGGTGGCCGGGCCCGCCGGGGTGGCCATCCGGGACCGGCTGCGGGTGAGCGAGGCGGATGCGGCCGTGCTCGCCGAGGTCGGCGTGGTTCTCGGTTCGCTGGCCGCCGGGGATCTCGCGGAACGCTCCCGGCTGGGGCTGATGCATGATGCCGCCGGGTGGGCGGTGCGCAAGCGGGAGCTGACGGTGAAGCCGTCGGCGCGCTGGGCGGGCAGTATC
>NZ_VWMY01000004.1:0-52776 GCF_008905045.1 Streptomyces albicerus | reverse complement strand
GCCCACCTGGACTGGCTGCGGAGGCAGATCTGCGCGGTCAGGGCGCGGCTGGCCAGGCCGCTGGGCGCCAAGGCGAACAAGCGCGAAGGACTGGCGCGTGGGTATGCCTCGCGGGGCGGGTGGCATGCCAAGGCCCGCCGCCTGCAGGCATTGGAGGCCCGGCTGGCGGCGGTGGAGGCGGACTGGGCAGCGGGCCGGGTGCGGGTGGTGCGCGGCGGCAAGCGCCTTGCGAACACCCGCCACCACCTGAACGACGCCGGGCTGAGTGAGCAGGCGTGGCGGGAACGCTGGCAGGCAAGCCGGGAGAAGCACGGCCGCAACAAGCGCTTCAGGCGGCTGCTCGCCCGCTTCCCGACCGCGAAACTCAAGGCCCGGCTGGTGTCGATGGCCGCCGAGCAGGACATCGCGATCGTCGCGGTGGACCCGGCCTACACCTCCCGGTGGGGTGCGCAGCACTGGCAGAAGCCGCTGGCCACACCACGACGCCAGATTTCCCGGCACGATGCGGCGAGCATCGCGGTCGGGCGCCGCGCCCTCGGGCATCCGATCCGGCGACGGACGGCACCGCCCCCGGCACACCGGAGTGATGTGCCGGGGCATCGGACCGTCCAGGCCCGACCGGAGACCCGACGGCGTGAGGAAACCCGCCCCCACCCGCCCGGACCACGCACCGGATGCGCGCCGCCCGGTGGTGGAGCGAAAGCGGGGGACCAGGGTGCCCAACACCGTTCGGGGCACCCGGCTGAGCAGGAGTTCTGGCACCAGGACTCACTTCCGCTCAGTCTTTAGGACCGGTTTGCCGCACAGTGCCGTCAGACATGGGCCAACCTGGCCGCGGCCCTGGCTCACCACGGGATGGGGCTGTCCGACCTGGTCAAGGTGACCACCTTCCTGTCGGACAGGGCCTACTGGGAGGAGAACTCCGCAGTCCGGCGTGAGGTACTCGGCGACCACGCTCCGGCTTTGACGGTCATCATCACGGGCATTTACGACGAGGCGTGGCTGCTGGAGATCGAGGCTGTCGCCGCGCGGTAGATGCCCTGGCGGTCATGAGCGCGGCCAGACGACGGTGGCGGACCGGCGGCGGAGTCGGTCGATCAGGACGACGCGGTGGCGGGGGAGTGGGACGCCGGCACGTTCTGCCATGAGGCGTTCTTGTAGTTTGACGGCGGTGATGCGGCCTTCGTTGACACCGGAGTTGTAGAGGGTCGGGATCCCTGGGCGACGGCGTGCTGGTCTTCCCGCAGGGCTTCTACGATGCCGGCGCGTGGCTCACCTGGACCGTTCCCGTCGACGGAGGCCTGCCCGAACGGCCCCACCGCATCGGCGTCTTGCCGCCCGCCGCGACGCGTGCGGACCGTCTGGCGATGCACTGGCAGCCGCGTGCCGTGGGGCCGACCTTCGCTGGCTGCTGTGCCACCTCCACCGCATCAAGCGAGTTGGCGTATCCGGACGGCTTGATGAGGCCGTGAAATTCCGTCTCGGGCTCTCAGATAGCGTGCCGCCCATGATGCGTACGCAACGCACCGGTGCAGCGCCGGCTACTCACGTGGTTACGGACGAGGATGGGGTACGTCTCCCGCGGCTGCGCTTCAAGGACGTGGTGGTGAGAGGGGCGGTGCAGGGAATCGCCGCTGTCGTCCTGCTCTTCGTGGGAATGTTCTTCGTCGCCGATCACCATGATCGCGAAACGTTCCTTGCCGTGGTGGGAGGATTCTCCGCTGTGTTCGCGGGGACCGGGATCGTGTTCGGGGGCTTCTTCTGGGCGGTCTGCGCGGGTGACATCCGGCGTTGGCGGGACTGGCGCACGATCACCGGCCAGACAGGCGGCGTCATGATCATGGCGCCGGTACTCGTACGGTCGGGCGTCCTCGCCTTGGTGCTCTTCCCCGGCGCCCTCGGGCTCTACCACCTGGTCGACAACGCCGCATACGACAGTTGGCTGTACGGGAGTTGAGCCGGGATGCGTGGGGCCTCCTGTGCTCCTGACGTGACGTCGTTTCGCACGATGCATGGAGGGCGCACTCGGGGGCTGGCACGATCAGCCCCCATGAATGATCAGGAAACTGTGCAGGTTCAAGCTCAGCGCTTGGTGGCGGCCCGCTTCCCGCAGACTCTGGGCGCCGTGCTCGGTGGCTCGGCCGCCCAAGGTCGCGCCACCTCGGCCAGTGATCTGGACGTGGCCGTCCTCTTACCGGACTCCGACAGCAGCCGCCGGGAGGTCATCCGCCATGACGGTCGCCTGGCAGAGTTGTTCTTGAACACCGTCGTGGATGTGCCGGAGTTCTTCGAGTGGGACCGAGCCCGTCGCCGCGGGACCGTCCTGTTCATCTATGCCGAGGGCCTGCCCCTGACCGACCCGCACGGCCACCTGGCCCGTACCCGCGATCAGGCGCGAGCGGTGCTCGCGGCCGGCCCTCCCGCGCTGACCCCGGCGGAGTGGGAGCACGGCCGTTACGTGCTCACCTGCTACGTGGATGACCTGGTCGATGCCTCGCCCGCTGACCGCTACGAACAGCTGTCCATCGCCGACCACACCCTGCGCGAAGCAGCGCATCTGCTCACTGCCCACCACTGTGCGTGGACGGGTATCGGCAAATGGCTTCCCCGCAGACTGCTGAGCGCAGACCCGGCACGGGGCAAGGCCCTGTTGGACGGTCATCGGGCGGTGGCCGAACGCGCCGACCCCGCCCCATTGGCGGCGGCGGTGAAGCCGGTGCTCGACCTGCTCGGCGGACCGCTGAGGGAGGGATACGCACAGCCCTGGCGCATCTGAGCCGGACGCCGTGTCTGCGCCGTGGTGCCTGTCCGGGCATGCCTGTGCTGGTCAGCGCGAGCAGACCACGGTGACCAGGGTGAAGGAGGCGTAGAAGGGGCCTTCGGAGAGACCGGTGAACCAGCGGTGGCCGCGGTTTCGGTCGATGCGGCCATCGGTGATGGCTTGGTGCAGGTTGCGCCCGAGCCCCAGTGTGTGGTCTGCGTCTTGGAAGTCCCGGAACACCGGTGTCGTCGTGTTCACGGTTCGGATCTGGAATCCGGCCTTGTCGGCGAGCCGGGCGAGGCTGCGTCCGATGGTGGCGTGCCGGACCACTTCCTCGGTGGTGTAGCGGGTGAAGGCACGGCTGGTCTCGAGATCTTCCGCATCGACCACGAGGGTGTCCCAGTCCGGCTCGACAAGACCGACCGCGGCACCGGGCCGGGTGATGCGGTGCAACTCTGCCAACGCCTGGGCAGGGTGGGCCACATGCATAAGAACCCGGTCGATCTTGGCCCGGTCCACGGACCCCGACTCGACGGGCAGGGCGTGTACGTCGCCCTCCCGGATCTCCACACGTAGCCCGTTCGTGCGCTCCCGGGCCCGCTCCAGCATGGCGGGGTCACGGTCGACGCCGATGACTGTGCCCTGCTCGCCGACCCGTTCCGCGAGTGCGGGAAGATCTGTACCGGGGCCGCATCCCGCATCGAGCACGGTCTGACCCGAAGCGATGTCAAGCAGGTCGATCAGCTGTTGCTTGTATGCGCGGCCGGCGTCGCTCGAGGCGGCTCGCAGCATGTAGGAAGCCTGGTCCGGCCGGGAGACACCAAGAGACGTCGACATACCGGCAAGTCAAGCACGCCGGAGGGCGTCGGCACTGTCAACTGATCCATTCTCACAGGGGCGTTGGGGCGTCCGCCGTTCAAGTGCAGACACCTATTGGCTGTGTTGTCCCGACTGGTTCCGAATGCAGCGCGATGCCATCGCGGTGACCGTGAGCGAGGCCAAGCCGACCTGCGGCTTTCAACCTCCGCTGCGCTGCTCCTGCCTGGGGGCATCAAATCCTCGGTCCCTGCCGGCGGCTGGTGTGGTTCCCAGTGATCGGCGTTCTCCCGCCGGGCACGCTCCGGGAACTCGTCGTACGCAGGCCGCGATAGAAGCATCCCCGGAGGGGCCGATCCCTTTTGACCGCGGGCACGATGGCATCCCGCGGAGTGCTGTCAGGCTCGACGACAGCCCCAGCTGCATACGGAGCTGAGGCTGTCGATGAGCGCGGGAAGGGCCGATGGCATTTCCGCCAACGCGTTCCCCGAGCACTGTGCGTACTGCGGTCAGCCCGGCCGGACGTTGGCCGGCTCAGAGACGTAGCAGACTCCGCACGGGACGCCAGTGGTCCTCCACAGCAGCCTGCAGAACTTCGGTGAAGCTCAGGCCCCATGCCTCCATCGTCGTCTGCTCGAACAGATCAGTGGAGTACTCGAAGGTGACGGTTAGGGTGTCCTCCCCGGGCGACAGGACCACGTAGAGTTCGTTCCGTGCCACGCCCGACGTGGGAAGGCCGCATACCGTGGCTGTCGCCGATCGCAGGTCCAGCGCTGGTGGCGGTGTGGTGACCACGGTGAACAGCACGGTGGGGAACAGTGCGTCGCCGGTCCCGGGTGACACGAGCTCCGCCACCTGGCTCAGCGGCAGTTCCTGGTGGTCGAGCACGGTGAAGAGGGTCGAGCCCAGTTGCTTCACGAGATCGGCGAAAGTCTCGGCCTCGCCGAGCCGGGCGCGCAGCAGGACGGCATCACCCAGCAGCCCGACCACGTCCGACCGCTCGCGCTGCGTGCGGTTCGCGCTGGACGCGGCCAGCACCACATCGTCAGGGCGGCCGCACAGTCCGGCCGCCCAGGTGGCAAACGCCGCGGCCAGCACGGTGTACGGGGTCGTCCCGAGGCGTGCTGCGGTGTCCGCGACCCGACCTGGCGTGTCGCCGTCGATGGTCCAGGTGTGCAGGGCGCCCCGGCCGGACAACGACTCGGGCCGCGGCCGGTCGCAGGGAAGGTCCAAACGCAGTGGTACACCGTCGAGTTCGGTGCGCCAGAACTGCTCGAGTTCAGCCCTGCGCTCGCCCCCGAGCCGGTGTTCCGCTCGTGCGCAGTCCGTGACCTGCACTGCGGGTGGAGCCGGCGGGGCGTCGGTGCCACTGCGCCGGGAGTTGTAGAGCTCCTGCAGTTCATGCCAGATGATGCCCATGGACCAGCCGTCGCAGATCGCGTGGTGGAACACGGTTACCAGTACCCAGCGATCGGGGCCGAGCCGTGCCAGCCGGAAGCGGAACAGCGGCGCGCGGTCCATCGCGAACGCGCGGGACGCGTGCTCCTGGCACCACCGCTCAACGAACGCGGCGTCCTCTGTGTGTTCGGTGAGATCGGTGACCGGCAGGTCCACGGGCACGTCGGCCAGCACCTCGACCAGGTACTGCCCCTCGCGCCGGACACTCCTGCTGCGTAAAGCGTGGTGGCGTCGCACCAGGTCGTCCAGGGCACGCGTCAGCATCCCGTGGTCCAGGTCGCCGTGCAGGTCGATGCGGTGGGCGATGTTGTAGACGCCGGGGTCGGTGCGTTCGTGGTGCCGGTGCCACAGTCGTCGCAGAGTGGAGGTCATCGGCACGGTGTCCACCACCTCATCCGCGGCGGTGACGAGTTCAGGCACCTCAGGCGCGGACTGTTCCCAGCGTTCCGCGATGCCCCGGATGGTCGGATCCCGGAAGAAGTCGGCCATGGACACCTCGACGCTCAGGTGATCCGCCATCCGGTTGAGCAGCCTGATGGCGCTCAGGGAGTGGCCGCCGAGTTCGAAGAAGGATCGGGTCACCGGCACCTGGGGCGAACCGAATTCGTCGCACCACAGCTCGTGCAGAGACTTCTCCAGCTGGGTGGCGGGCTCCGCGTCCGCCGCCATGGTCTCGTCATCTGGCGCGGGCTCGGGTTCGGGCAGCCTGCTGCGGTCCAGCTTGCCGGAGGCGTTGACCGGGAGCCGTTCCAGGCGTACCCAACGGCGCGGCACCATGTGGTCGGGAAGTTCCGCGACGAGCGCGGTGCGCAGCTGACGGAGGTCATCCGACAGCGCCGCGGAGACCACATAGGCAATGAGCTCCATTTCGCCGTGCCGGTCGCGGCGGGGCACGACAGCCGCGTCGCGAACTCCGGGGAGCGCGGTCAGCGCCCTGAGAACCTCGGCGGGTTCGATCCGGTGGCCACGGATCTTGACCTGGTCGTCGGCGCGGCCGCAGTACTGGAGGGAGCCGTCCGTGCGCCAGCGTCCGAGGTCACCCGTCCGGTACAGCACCGATCCGGCAGCGTCGTCGAGGAAGGCCCCGGCGGTCTCCGCGGGCCGTGCGTGATAGCCGTGTGCGACCGGCGCACCGCTCACATGGATCTCGCCGACAGCGCCAACCGGCACCTCACGCCCGGCGCCGTCCCGCAGCAGAATCCGCGCCCCCGGTACCGGGGTACCGATCGGCGGCCACTCCTCGCCACTGGGGTCCACGCGGTGCGAGGTGACGATGACGGAGGTCTCCGTGGGGCCGTACTGGTTGTACAGGGCGCACTGCGGGTGCGCGGCGAGGAAGCGACGGAACGCGTCGGTGAGCTGGAGCGCCTCGCCCACCGAGAACAGCTCGCGCAGGGACGGCAGTTCGGGGCCCGTCTCGATGAGGTACTTGAGCGGCGTACAGGGCATGAACATCCGCTGCACGCCGTGGCGGCGTACCGCATCGGCGACGGACGCCGGATCGTGACGCACCTTGTCGTCGATCAGCACGAGCGCGGCTCCGGAGGCCAGCGTGGTGAAGATCTCCTGCACACTGACGTCGAACGCGGGCGAGGTCCACTGCAGGGTGCGCAGCGCGGGATGTCGTGCCACATGCCCGCGTACGAGGTTGACCGGTCCGCGGTGGGGCACGACGACTCCCTTGGGATGGCCGGTCGAGCCCGAGGTGTAGATGCAGTACGCCGGGTCCTCCGGCCGTGCTCCGTCGTCCAGGACGTCGCCCGCTTCGTCCAAGTCGCCCGCATCGTCCACCAGGTGTACAGACCGCCGGGCGGCGAGCTCCGGATGCCGGGCGAGGAGGTCATCGGATGTCAGCAGCAGGACGGGCCCGCCGTCGTCGAGGAGGGCGGCGAGTCGAGGGGTGGGCACGGACGGGTCCAGGGGCAGATACGCGGCGCCGCTCTTGAGCACCCCCAGCAGCGCGGTGATCAGCTGCGTCCCGCGGGGCAGCAGTACCGCCACCCGCTCTCCGCGCGTCGCGCCCTTGGCGCGCAGTTGCCGGGCGAGCCTGTCCGCGCGTGTGTCCAACTCCCGGTAGCTGAGCCTGTCTTCACCGCTCACCAACGCGACGGCGTCCGGCGTGCGTCGCGCCTGCTGTTCGAAGAGCCCGTGCAGGGTGTCCTCGGCGTCGGGCAGTGGTGCGTCCCGGTGTCCCAGCTGTGCCAGGGCCGTCCGGTCGGTAGCGGTGACCGTGGTCAGTTCGCGTAACGGCGTGCCGGGAGCGTCGAGGGCACGGCGCAGCGTGTGCTCGACGTAGTCCACGAAGCGGCGCACCGTACTCTCGTCGAACAGAGCCGTGTCGTACTCGACCATGAAGCGCACACCGTCACGGTGGTGTGTGAGATACACGCTGAGGTCGAAGGGGGCGCGTTCGCTCGGCATATCCAGCAGCGCGGCCGTCAACCGGGGCGGGTCGAACTCCACCTGGCCCTCGTTCTCGTACTCCACCAACACCTGGAAGAGCGGATTGCGGCTCGGGTCGCGGCGCGGGTTCAGCGCGCCGACCAACTCGTCGAAGGGGACAGCGCGGTGTTCGTACGCTGAAGTGCTGCTCTCCCGCACTCGATGCAGCAGCGTCGGGAAGTCCGGGTCACCGGAAAGGTCCAGGCGCAGGGCCACGGTGTCGAGGAACAGACCGACGTGGTGCTGTGCGTCGGAGGGCCGGGCGGAGACAGCGGTGCCGACCACCACATCCTCCTGCCCGCTGAAGCGTCCGAGCACCGCCGCGATGGCACTGGTCAACGTCATGAAGACCGTGGCTCGGTGTCCGGCGGCGAACGCCCGCAGCCTGCCGACGAGTTCAGCGTCCAGCGCGTGGGTGAGGCTCGCCCCCGCCCCCGACCTGACCGGCGGGCGTGGCCGGTCCGTGGGCAGCGAGAGTTCCGGGGCACCGCTGAGCTCACGCCGCCAGAAGTCGAGGGACGCGGCAATCTCCGCGGGATCGGGCTCACTGGGCGTGTGTCCGCCGGCCAAGGGTGGCAGTTCAGTATCGCCGTGCGGCCAGGAGCGGTAGCAGGCGGCGAGATCGCGGGCCAGCACCGCTGTGGAAGACGAATCGAAGACGATGTGATGGGCCAGCAGAAAGAGCAGGTGCCGCTCCTCCGACAGGCGCAGCAGCCGGGCCGAGACCAGCGGACCGGCGCTCAGGTCGAAGATCCGGCGTCCCTCGGTCTCCAGAACGCCGCGCAGCGCCTCCTCCTCCGGCACCCCGCTGCGGTCGTCGACCGGACAGTCGAGGCGCGCCTGGGGACGGATCTCCTGGTATGGAATGCCGTCGGCGTCCGGGAACACGGTACGCAGCGCCGGATGCCGGTCCGCGACCCGTTGCAGCGCCCACTGCAGCGCCGGCACGTTCAGTGGGCCGTCCAGCCGGATCGCCTTGGGCTCGTGGTACATGCTGGTACCGGGGTGCAGTTGCTCCAGGAACCAGATGCGGCGCTGGGCGGGCGACAGGGGCAGCCGTTCTTGCGCAAGTTCCGCTCGCTGCCGCGCCGTCGGCTGCTCACTGCGGCGAACCCGGTCGAGCGCGGGCAGCGCCGCCAGTACCTTCTCCTTCGGCACGCCGAAGTCCACGAAGCAGGCGATCTCGTCCGCTCCGGCGTCCACCAGCCGACGCACCGTCTCGGCGGCCGTGTGCTCGTCACCGATCAGCGCGCGGAAGTCGCAGTAGCGTTCGTAGGCGCGCTCGAGCAGGAACTCCACGTCGTCCTCGGGGGTGTTGTCCAGGTCGACCTCGAAGCCGAGGCTGTTGGTGACCTGGTCGAAAAGCGACAACGAGGAGCGCAGGTAGGACACGAACGGCCGGTACGCCTCAGCCCGCGCCCGCGCGGCGTCGTCGCCGAGATAGGTGTGCACCAGCACCACCACTCTGCCCGCCACGGGATCGAGCCCGTGCTCGGCGCGCGTACGCCGGTACAGGGCGATGTTCTCCGCCAGCTGCTCGACGGTCTGCGTCATCAGGTTGGTGACCACACCCAGGTCCTGGGCGGCCGCCTGACGGTAGCTGTCCGGGTTGCCCACCACCGCCACGTACATGGGGGGCTCTTCCTGCACGGGGTGGGGATACAGCCGTATCTCGGCGGGTTCACCGTCGCCCGCGGTCACCGTGACCGGCTGCCCCGACCAGAGCTGCCGTACGGTGGCCAGCTGCTCGTACATCACCTCGCGGTGCCGGCCGAAGTGCTCCGGAGCGAGCGCGAAGTCGGTGGCGTGCCAGCCGCTCGCGAAGCACAGCCCCGCCCGTCCGCCGGAGATGTTGTCGACCACCGACCACTCTTCCGCAACCCGGATCGGGTGGTGCAGCGGCAGCACCACGGACCCCGCGTGCAGCCGGACACGACTGGTCCTGGCTGCGAGTGCGGCGGCGAGCACGGAGGGGTTGGGGAAGAGCGCGCCGAAGGAGTTGAAGTGCCTCTCCGGGAACCACAGGGCGTGGAACCCGTGTTGGTCGGCGAAGTCCGCGGCGTCCATGATCAGTGCGTACTTGTCGTGCTCGGCGTCCTCGGGGTAATCGCCGAAGAAATACAGGCTGAAGTCGCATCCGGTTGCAAGGGCCGGTGGACGGCGTACTGCAGGAGCTGGTTCAGGCTCCGCCTTGGCCTTCGGCGGTACGGGGCTGGCGGCTGAGGTCCGCTGTACCGGGGCCGCGGCCGGAGCGACCTCAGCGGCGGAGGAAGCGGACGCGAGCACGTCGAGCTGCCGGGAGATCACCCCGGTCACCTGGTCGACGAGTTGCTCGGCCAGCCTCAGCTGCTGAGCGA
The DNA here is from genome assembly GCF_008905045.1 of Streptomyces albicerus. Taxonomy (GTDB): domain Bacteria; phylum Actinomycetota; class Actinomycetes; order Streptomycetales; family Streptomycetaceae; genus Streptomyces; species Streptomyces albicerus. The sequence continues at coordinate 42,942 of NZ_VWMY01000004.1, read as the reverse complement.
ACAGGTCGTGGTGCTCACCGACACCTTCGGGAACCGGCGCCGGTTCCGGACGGGGCCGCTGCGTGGAGACGGTCACCTCCGTCTCCTGGTGCGGCTCCGCCGAAGGGGCTTCGGTCGCGCCGCCCCGCAGGGACGCCAGGCGTTCGGCAAGCTTGCGCGGGGTGTCGGTCGAGGAGAACAGCTCTCTGATGGGTATGCGTACGCCGTACCGGTGCTCCAGCTCCGTCGTCATGCCCATCAGGGAGAGGGAGTCCGCGCCCAGCTCGAAGAACGAGCTGTCGGGTGCGACGTCCCTGGCCTCGCTGCCGAGTTTGTCGGCCGTCAGTTCCCGTACCAGATCAAGTAGTTCGCTTGGTGCAGCAGGCTCCGCGGCGGTGGCCGGGTGTTGCTGTGGGTGCCCGGGAGCCTGCGTCGGCGGGACGGCTCGGGGTGCCACCTTGCGCCGCCGCAGGGGATGCCCCGGGAGCGGCACCCTGCCTCCGTCTTCGGTGATCGCGCGCCAGTCCAGCTCGGCGCCTGCGCGGTACAGCGAGCCCAGCGCCGTCAGGAGCCCGCGCACCTGGTCGGCTCGCGTGCCCCTGCCCTGCCCGCTCACCCAGCGGCTCCCAGGGAAGCAGTGCCTGCCGAGGCCGGCGAGAGCGTCCACGGAACCGATCTCCACGAAGTCCTCGCACCCGTGCTCCGCCGCGGCGGCCATGGCCAGATCGAAGCGGACCGGCTCCCGCGCCTGTCGGCAGAGGTAGTCCGCGTCGACGGTCCATCCCGTCGGACGCAGCTCGCCGTCGGCCGCGGTGACCAAGGGGACGCGCAGCGGCTCGTACGTCACGCGCTCCGCGTGCGAACGGAAGGCGCGCAGCGGCGGTTCTACCGCGGCCGAGTGGAACGCCCGGTCGACGGCGAGCGCCTGCCATCGCAGCCCTTCCTGGTCGAGGAGGCGCATCGTCTGCTCGACGACCTGTGGTGAGCCGGAGAGCACCTGGGCGTGTGGCCCGTTGACTGCGGCCAGTTCGGCTCCGGTGGCCTGTGCGATGCGCTGCGCGACCGCTGTGTCGGCGCGGACCGCCAGCATGCCGCCGGGCGGACAGACCGTGTGCATCAACCTGCCGCGCCATGCGGTGAGCCGCAGCCCCTCCTCGAGGGTCAGGGCGCCGCCTGCGTGCAAAGCCGCGTACTCGCCGACACTGTGGCCGAGCAGCAGCGCGGGGCGGATACCGGCGGTGCCCCACACCTCGACCAGCGCCGTCTGGTGGGCGAAGAGGGCAGCCTGGGCCGTCTCGGTGGACCACACATGGCCTTCGGCGGCGGACCGGTCCGACTCGTTGAGCAGGAGCGGGAGCAGGGTGCCGCCGAACTCGTCGGCATAGATCTCCTCGCACCGGTCGAGCGTGCGCCGGGCCGCGGGATACGCGGTGTAGAGACCGCTCGCCATGCCGGGGCGGGCACTGCCCTGTCCGGTGAAGGCGAACGCGAGCGGCCCGGGCGGACCGGGCGGTACCGACTGCCCTTGCAGGGCGCGGGCGAGTTCCCCGGCCGTGCGGCCGACGGCTGCGGTCCGTGCCGGGCGGTGTGGCCTGCCGAGTGCCATGGTGGCCGCGATGTCCTTGGCCGCGAGTTCCGGCCGCTGTCGCAGCCGGTCACCGAGCCGTTCGGTCAGTTCGCCCAGAGCCTGCGCGTCGCGGGCCGACACCGGAACAAGTACCGGTAGGTCTGTGTCAGTGGCCAGGGGCACTGTCGGCGACGGGGGCTCCTCCAGCACCACATGGGCGTTGGTGCCGCCGACCCCGAGGGCACTGACCCCGGCCCGCCGCGGCACACCGTGCGGCGACGGCCACGGCCGTAGCTCGGTGCCCAGCGCCAACGGACCGTCTGCCAGAGGAAGTTCCGGGTTGGGGTTGGCCAGATGCAGCGTCGGCACCAGCGTGCGGTGCCGCAGCATGAGCACCGTCTTGATCAGCCCGGCCATTCCGGCACAGCTGTCGAGGTGCCCGATGTTCGGCTTCACTGATCCGACGGTGCAGAAGGCCCTGTTCCGTGCGCCTTCGCCAAGAGCCCGGCTCAGTGCTTCGAGCTCGATCGGATCGCCGAGCCTGGTGCCGGTCCCGTGCGCTTCCACGTACGAGATCGTGTCCGCGGGGACGGCCGCCCTGCGCAGCGCCTGGCGTACGACCTCGACCTGACCCGCGACGCCAGGGGCGCTGAAGCCCACCTTTTCCGCACCGTCGTTGTTGACCGCAGAGCCCAGAATCACCGCGTGCACGGTGTCACCGTCGGCCAGTGCGCGGTCGAGTCGCTTCAGCAGGACGGCGGCCACGCCGTTGCCGCCGACGGTTCCGTCGGCGTCCGCGTCGAAGGCCCGGCAGCGTCCGGTGGGTGACAGGATGGAGCCGGGGTGACTGCGGTAACCCGTCTCCTGGGGGAGGTGCACAGCGGCGGCGCCCGCCAGCGCCAGGTCCGACTCGCCGCTCAACAGGGTCTGCACCGCAAGGTGCACAGCGACCAGCGAGGTGGAGCAGGCCGTCTGCACGCCGATGGCGGGGCCGGTGAGCCCGAGCCGGTAGGCGACTCGGGAGGCGAGGAAGTCCGGCTGCTGCCCGACGGCGGCCTGTATGCCGGTGGCAGGGTCGCTCCCGTCGTGCGGGGCACCGATCGCCGAAGGTTGCTGGTGGTCATAGAGGTTCATGCCCGAACCCGCGAACACCCCGACGCTGGTCCCCGGCTCAGCCGCAGCGTAGCCGCCGTCTTCGAGCGCCTCGTGGCAGCACTCCAGGAACAGCCGGTGCGCGGGGTGCGTGAGCCCGGCCTCCTTGGGGCTCATCCCGAAGAAGTCCGCGTCGAATTCGTCGACGCCGTCAAGGACTCCGGCGACGGGCACCAGGCCGGGTGCGCGACGCTGCTCCGGAGACAGCCCCGCCGCCGCGAGCTCTTCCTCCTCGAAGACGCGGACGCTGTCCACGCCGTCGCGCAGGTTGGCCCAGAACCCTTCCACCGTGTCGGCGCCCGGGAAGCGCACGGAAAGTCCGACGACCGCGATACGGTGGTCGGCCGTGTCTTCGCAGGTACCGGACTCGGCGCCGACGTGGGCGGGGCGCGTCGGCGTCGCGGCGGCTTCGGCCAGATGCGCGGCGAGCGCGGCCGCCGTGGGATGTTCGAAGAACGCGGTCTGCGCGATCGTCGTCGCGAACCGCGACTCAAGGCGCGCCCGAAGACGTACCAGGAGCAGGGACGTCAGGCCCTGTTCGTAGAACGGCGCGTGAGCCTCCACCCGGCGCCCCAGCAAGTCCGTTATCTCCTCTTGCACCGCCCGCGTCACCTCATCGGGGTCTGCTGCGACGCGCGGGGCAGAGGGCGTGCGCAGCCCGCCGCCGATCAGGCGGTCCCTGAGTTCGCTACGGCGCACCTTTCCCGCGGGCGTCCTCGGGAACTCGCCGTGCGGGATGGGCAGGACATGGGCGGCGGTGAGGCGGAGTCGGGAGAACAGCGCCGCCTTCACTTCCCGTGTGATGCGTGCGTCGTCGTGGGCACCGTGGCTCACGAAGAACACGGCCAGCTCCTCCGTTCCGCTGTCCGGGCGCGGAATGCCGCAGGCGGCGACCTCCCCCGGTCTGATGCCGGCGACGGCGGTGGTGGCGGCTTCCTCGATCTCGTGGCAGTAGATGTTGTGCCCGTTGATGATGATCAAATCCTTGCGGCGGCCGGTGATCACGACCTGGCCCGCATCGAGAAAGGCCAGATCACCGGTGTCCAGCCAGTCACGTCCGCAGGGGAAGGCCGCCGCGTCCGCCTCCGGGTTGTTCACGTAGCCGGGGGTCAGGCGGGCGGGTGAGTGCACTTGAAGCCGACCGATCCGGCCCTCGGGTGCTGGATCGCCGCGGTCGTCCACAATGCGCAGGGTGACCCCGTGCGCCGGCGAGCCCGCCGCGACGAAGGTGACGCAGTCGCGCTCGGGCGTCTGCTCATCGGCCCGCATCAGGTCACCACTCAAGCTGCTCTTGAGCAGGCGGTGCACGGTGCCCGGCCGGTCGAGGCGACCATAGGTGACGGCCGTGACCGTCTCGGCCATACCCCACACCGGAACGATGTGTCCCTCCCGGATCCCGTACGCGCCCGTCGCGTCGAGGAAACGACGCAGCACCGGGAGTACGATCTGCTCGCCCCCGCAGAGCAGGGATTTGATACGGCTGAGGTCCCAGCCGCCCCCGCCCCGCTCCGCAAGCGCGTCCGCGACGAGCTGGTAGGCGAAGGTCGGCGCCCAGCTGTGCTGTGCCCCGTACTCGTCGAGGAGGTCGAGCCAGCGCAGCGGTTCGGCCAGGACCAGATCGGTAGGTGCGTGGACGTTGGTGCATCCCGCGAAGACGGCGAGCAGGTGGTACAGCAGGAACGCGCCGCTGTGGTCGACCGGCAGCCAGTTCACCATGGCGTCGTCCGGGCCAACATCCAGGATGCGCCGGCTGCTCGCGGCAAAGTCCGCCAGTCCGGCGTGCGTCAGCTGCGCGGCCTTGGGCACACCAGTACTGCCGGAGGACAGCATCAGCAGCGCGACGTCGGATGCGGCCGGCTCAGTGTGATCGTCCGCAGGCGGGGCATTCAGGCAGTCCTGTGCAACCGCGACCCGCAGCTGCGGAGCCGTCTGGGCCAGAGCCGCCGCCCCGGCCGCGTCGCTGAGCACCAGTGGTTGGTCCAGCAAGGTACAGGCGTGCAGCAGGCGTTCCAGCGCCGGGGAGCCCTCGGCGGCGCGCTCCGCGATGGCCATGGGCCTGGCACCGCCGAGCACACCGGCCCAGAAGGCGGGGAAGAACTCGTCCAGCGGCAGTCCGCACAGCACCAGCACGTCACCGGCGCGCAGTCCGCGCTCCCGCAGTCCGGTGAGCAGACGGCGAGCCCGAGCCAGCAGTTCGGAATACGGCAGCTCGGTCGCGGAACCATCCGGAGCGATGGTGACAACCCCCGCACCGGAGCCGGAGCCGGAGCCGGAGCCGGAGCCGGAGCCGGAGCCCGCAGCGCGCAGCAGTGCCTGCAGGGCGCTGCGCGGATCGTCCTCGGTGTACTCCAGCTCAGGCCCTCGGCAGAGGGCTTGCCCCTGTACGCGTTCCATGAGTGTCCTCTCCGTCTCCTTCATTGATGGACCCGTCTTCTTCGCTGGTGGACGACAGAGGCGCAGCCGTGCCGCGGGTGGCGATGGCCAGCAGCAGAACCAGTGCCGCGCACGCCGCCGCGCTGTGGAAAGCAGCCACCACGGCCAGGGCGGGCAGTACTTCGAGAGCCGCGGCCGCCGCCACCGTTCCCAGCGCGAACCCGAACTGCTCCGCCGTGGCGGACCATCCGAACAGTCGGCTGCGCTGCCGGTCGGGGGCCGCCTGCAGGCGCGAGGTGTAGATGATCTCGGTGCAGCCGTCGGCAAACCCCGCCGACGCAGCCGCCACCATCAGTGCCGGAATGGGCAATCCGGCGAACGCGACCACGAAGGCGAGCGACATCAAGCAGGTGCCGACCGCGAACGCGCGCTCTCCCCACGCTGCCGCGTCCCGCCTCCGTTTGAGTACCTGGTGGGCGAGGAGGGTACCTGTCGCCCACGCCACCCAAAACTGGGTCATGAACACCGCCGGGCCGGACGGGGTGGTGGAGTGCGCGACCACAGGCAAAGCCACATTGTGCGAGGAGGAGGCCAGGGCGTCGACGCCTCTCAGCAGGACCATGCCGAACAGAAGGGCCGGCACGCCTGCCATCACGCGCCGTACCCGGCTACCGCACGCCATGCGGAGCAACGGCCCGGCGCTCTTCCGACTGTCGGGCTTCGCGACTTCCTCGGAGTTGCCGGCTTCAGGCTCGTCCGTGCGCGGGCGCAGGACCAGGAGCGCTGTGGCGGACACCATGAAGCTTGCGGCGTTGACGGCGAATGCGGCGGTGTAGCCGCCCAGCCCGATGACCGGCGCTGCCGAGGCGAAGCCGAGCACCGTGGCGAAAGACCGCGCCGTGACCAGCAGGCCGTTTGCATGAGAGCGGGCGTCCTGGCCGACTATGACCGGAACCGCGCGTGCGCAAGGCAACGGTGAAAAACGTGTTCCCCGCACCCAGGACCATGACCGCGCAGGCGAGCAGCCACAGCGGCATCCGCGAGACGCACAGCGCCAGCACCGTCATGGCGACGGCCTGGGCAACGTCCGCGCAGATCATCGACGTCCGCCGCGCAAACCTGGCCGACAGCGCCCCCGCAGCGAGCCCGGCCAGGAAACCGGAGACCAGCCGTACCGCCATGACCGCGCCGACACCGAACGCGGTACCCGTCACGTCGTAGGAGAACAGGCTCAGCGCGATCAGGTTGAGGTAATTGCCGTAGCCGGACATGGCGTACGCGGACACAATTGCCCGGAACCGCCAATCCACACCGCCCACTTGACCGCCCATCAGCCTAGTTACGGACTTGGAGCTCTCCTGGTCCTTCCCCGCACCCAGATCAGAGTGACGTGAGGCGCTCGAGGGCCGCTGGTTCGGCGACCTGAGGCCTGCCGTACAGGCCTTCACGGACACGTGTGCCGAGCACACCACCGGGATGGTCACGTGGGAGCTGCGCCCAGGCGAGGCCTACACCCGTGCGATCAAGGCTCCCCGCCCCCGCTACCTCCGCGACCGCGAAGGCTGGGAGAGGCGGTCCATCGAGGCGGAATACGCCGTGCACGGGTTCTTGCCGGCTCAAGCGCAGAACGCGGTGTCTGGGCCTGATTCCCGCCACCTCACCGCCGGACGCGGACTGATCGTGCGCCCGTGGCGGCACACCAGTTCTCGTCCGGCTGGCAGTGACCCCTACCCCACCGCCCGATGACGCCGACCCTCGCCATCCCTCGCGCAGCGTGCGGCCCGCCGCGACGATGCGCCTCTGACAACCGGCCCATCCCACAAGGAGAATCACCCTTGCACGTCCTCGACAACGCCCCCTCGCAGTCCGACATGCCACGCCGAGCAGGTACTCGGACACGGAAGGACCGTCGTCCCGGCCCTTGCCAAGGCGGTGAACGAGGCGCCCTGGGAGGCTGTCCTGCTGCAGGGGCTGCCCACGTTCGACGCGGTGACGCAGACGAAGATCCTGACCCTGCTCCTGGCGGACTGCGCGGGCAGGCTGACCGCCTACGCGGACTTCAACGCCTCCGTGCTCACCGACATCCGTCCGAACCCCCGGTCGCGCGAACAGAATGCCCAGCCGGAGCGGCTGGGCATGCACCACGACTTCCCCTTCATCGCCGACCGGTGTGTTGTCGCGGATCGGCCTCGGTCAGCGCGCAGATCCGCCTGAATCGCCAGGTCGGCGCGCAGGAAGACCGGTTGGGGCTTTGGTTCAAGTCCCCCCTCGGACACAGACCGTATCCCCAACTTGTGCGGGTCGAGGCGAGCCTCGGCCCGCACGAGCTGTTTTCCGGGCTCGTAGGTGAGCCGGAGCCCGAGGTTCTGGTAGACGTCTGCCATGTCCTGTGGTTGGGCGTCCGTGAGCACGTCACGGATGCTGCCGAGTGATGTGATCATCGCGTGGATGTCCTCCTTGCTGAATCGGTGCTGGCTGGTGGGCGTGCGGGTACGGACCGGGCCGACGGTGTGATCAACGCCGCCAACCGTGACCACCGTGCCGCTGTGGAGGCGCTCAGGGCCGGCCTGGAGGGCTCCGGCAAGCCGTTCGTCCACACAAGCGGCTCGGGCGTCGTCGGTGACGACGCCCGAGGAGAGCGGAACGAACAGTCGTACGGTGACGACATCAACGACGCCGGCTCCACCTGGCAGCCGGAACACCCGATCCGAGTAGCCAGGGCAGCCATCCACCGCGTGGTCCTGGATTCGGCCGAAGCCGGAATCCGATCCTCGGTCTTGTGTCCGGCCATGATCTACGGTCACGGGCTCGGCCCCGCCTGCAACGAGGTGCATATTTCCGCCCTGGTCGAGCAGGTCCGGCACAGCGGCGTCGTTCGCCATGCCGGCGCCGGCCGGAACATCTGGTCGACCGTCCACATCGAGGATCTCGCCGACCTGTACCTCCTCGCCCTCGAACGGTCGCCTGCAGGCACCTTCTACTTTGTCGAGAACGGGGAGGAATCACTCAAGGGGCTGGCCGCCTCGATCGCCGAGACACTTGGCCTCGATGGTCCCGAGCCCTGGGACATCGAGGCCGCCGGCGCCTTCTGGGGGCCTCAATTCACTACCGGGGCCCTGGCCTCCAACAGTCGCGTCCGCACCACACGAGCCTGCGACATTCTCGGCTGGAAGCCCCGCCACGGCTCGGTCACCGAGTGGATCGCCGCGGACTTGACCTCGTGACCCGACGCGGGGTGTGTCAGTGACGGCACCACTGCCTCGTCGGCCAGGTGTGGTGTGTGCAGTACTCCTAGGAAGATCCCGGCCTTCTCCTGCCATCGAAAGCACGGCAAGTTCGCAGGTGAACGATCCGTCAACGGGGCTTCTGCCCTGACTGAGCAAGGAGGACGCGGTGACACGGACAACCCCGGAGACCACAGAGCAGGGCAGCAACCGGAAGGTCGTACTCGTCACGGGTGCCACGAGCGGCATCGGCGAAGGCATCGCCAGGCGGCTTGCTGCGGAAGGCCACCACGTCGTTGCCGGTGGGCGTCGAGAGGATCGGCTGACCAGCCTGGCGGAGAGCGTCCGAGCCGAGGGCGGCAGCATCGACGTACGCCGTCTCGATGTCACCGACCGGGCCGACGTGGCCGGGTTCGTCGACGAAACGGCTACTGCGCGGGGGCACATCGACGTGATCGTCAACAACGCCGGCGTCATGCCGCTGTCGCGCCTTGACTCACTGCTGGTGGACGAGTGGGACCGGATGATCGATGTCAACGTCAAGGGCCTGCTGCACGGCATCGCCGCGGCCATGCCGCACTTTCAGCGCCAGAACGGCGGGCACTTCATCACCATCGCGTCGATCGGTGCCTACTCGGTGGTCCCCACGGCGGCTGTGTACTGCGCCACGAAGTATGCGGCCTGGGCGATCACGGAAGGGCTGCGGCAGGAGGCTGAGCCGTTCATCCGGGTCACCACCGTCTCACCTGGCGTCGTTGAGTCCGAACTGGCCGACACCATCACCGAACCGGAAGCCGCGGCGGCAATGAAGGCCTACCGCTCGGCGGCCATCTCGCCCGATGCCATCGCTCGTGCGATCTCTTATGCGATCAGCCAGCCCGCCGACGTCGACGTCAACGAGTTGGTCATCCGGCCTGTGCGGCAGCGCCCGTAGCGTCGCGGCTGTTGGCGGTCTGCGCCCGCAGGCGTCCGTATGCCGGTGCACAACGAGCACTCCGTACTGGTCGAAGCGGCGGTCGATGGCCGGCCGACGGCGGCGAGATTCTGCAGGAGGGCGGGGCTGCCTTGAGGTAGTTGAGTTGGACGCCGCGGCCTACGGGCGCGGCGGACTTCAAGGAATGGCGGCCGGAGCGAACTCAATCGTCTGCGGCGGTGTCCTGCCGCACGGAATCCGAGGCTTGCGCCGTCTCTGTCGCGGTCAGGCTGCCGAGCAGCGACAGGGCGTGTGCGGAGGGGCTGCCGGGCTCGGCCTGGTAGACGACAAGTTGCTGACCCGGCGCGCTGTTGATGGTCAAGGACTCGTAGTCCAGCGTGAGTTCCCCGACGACCGGGTGCCGGAAGCGTTTGGTCTCATGCCTCTTCTGGCGGATGTCATGACGCGCCCACAACGTACGGAACGCTTCGCTCTTGAGCGACAACTCGCCGACCAGCTCGACCAATTGCGCGTCGTCATAGTCGGTGCCCGCTGCCTCGCGCAGGCCGCCGACGGTGTTGGCGGCGACCCGGTCCCAGTCCGGGTAGAAATCCCGGGCGTCGGGATCGAGAAAGACGAGCCGCATCAGATCTCCGCTGTAGGTGTGGCCGGCGAACAGGGCGCCGCCCAGGGGGTTGTGCGCCAGCACCTCCATACAGCGCCCCAGAATCACGGCAGGTGTGCCGGTCCAGCTGTTCATCATCTGCCGCAGAGCGGGACTCACCCGCTGACGCCGGGAGTTCTTGCGGGCACGTCCCGGCACGGGCCGGGCCAGCCGGTGCAGATGGGCAATCGCGTCGTCGTCCAGCAATAGTGCTCGGGCCAGTGCGTCGAGCACCTGCACCGAAGGGTTCCTCTCGCGGCCCTGTTCCAGGCGCACGTAGTAGTCGGTGCTCAGCCCGGACAGCATGGCCACTTCCTCCCGGCGCAGGCCCGCCACACGGCGGCGGCCGATCATCGGCACGCCCTGCTCCTCGGGCCGCACAAGGCCGCGGCGAGCTCGCAGAAACTGCCCCAGGAGGTTGTCGCTGTCCATGCCATCGACAGTAGCCCCGGCACAACACGCCATGCAGCTGCGCAGGGTGGCCGCGATACTCCTAGGGTCGCCTTGCCCGGCGGAAGGGCCAGGTAGGCCGTCGGCGAGGGTTTCGTGCTTGTCCGGCCTCAGCGGTTCCGCCGGATCGTCGTCGGCGTCCTGGCGACCCCGGCCGCCTGAACGGTGCGATCACGCACACAGGCCACGGCTACCGTGCCGCTTCCGGACCCTGCTCAGGCCCGTGGCTGTCCGAGTCCGTTCGTGCTGGGAGTCATGTCCTGCGTGCCGATGACGGAGAGAAGTTGCAGCTGGGCGGCGCCTTCGGTGCCGGGTGGGGCGCTGAACCACAGCAGACGCTGGCGTCCGTCCTCGCTGAACAGGCTGTGGCAGTCCAGCTCGATGACGCCCAGCGTGGCGTGCACGATGCGTTTGTGGTCGGTCCGTCGGAGGGCGACGTCGTGGGTGTCCCAGAGGTCGGCGAACTCCTGGTTGCGCCGTCGAAGCGCGGCCACCATCTGGGTCACTTCGGTGTCGCGGCCGCGCCGGGCGGCGACCGCGTGCAGGTCAGCGACGAAGACCCGGGAGTGGTACGGGTGGTCCTCGGCCGGGTAGAGGGTGCGGGCATCGGGGTCGGTGAACCAGCGGTAGACGAAGCTTGCCGCGGGGCCGCGCGCCGCCGGGTGCCGGCCGACGAGCGCGACTGCCAGGGGGTTTTGGACGAGGGTTTCGTGCAGGTCGGTGATGACCTGGGCGGGAGTGGTGGTCAGCTGGTCCAGCAGGCCGAGCAGGCCAGGCTGGACGTGCGCGGTCGGGCCGTGCGCAGCCGGGGGGACCATCCGGTCGGCGAGGTGGAACAGGTGGTCGCGTTCGTCGCCGTTCAAACGCAGCGCCCGGGCGAGCGCGGCCAGCACCTGAGCGGAGGGCTGGGTGCCGCGTCCACGTTCCAACTCGGTGTAGTAGTCGGCGGACAGGCCCGCCAGCTGGGCGACCTCCTCGCGTCGCAGACCGGGCACCCGGCGCCGCGGACCGGTCGGCAGGCCGACGTCGGACGGGCGGATTCGGGCGCGCCGGGACTTCAGGAACGCGGCGAGTTCGGAGTGGTTCACGCTCCCTATCGTCACGCGCGCCGGCGTTCTGAGCCAGGGGGTGGCAACCCCTGGGTAGAGACAGCCATGGCTGGCCCGGCAGCACCGGCCCACGCTGGAGACGCAAGCAGGGAGCAGCCGGTGACAACGCCGACGCCCCACGCCCCACGCCCCACGCCCCACGCCACGATCCACGCGTCGTGGCACCCGCCTCTGGCATTTCTCACAGGAGTCTCCATGTCCTCCCTGGAAGCCGCGTCCTCCCAAGAAACCGCGGCGAGCCGCACCGCGCTCAGCGACCATGCGGACCAGCCCCGCGTCGCCATCGTCACCGGAGGCTCCCGTGGCATTGGCCGCGAGACGGTGAGTCGGCTGGCCGCCGACGGATTCGCCGTCGTGGTCGGTTACGCCGGCAATCGTGATCTGGCCGAGGCCGCCGTAAAGGAGGTCACCGCCGCAGGCGGCCGGGCCATCGCCGTCCAGGCCGACGTCGCCGACGAGCAGCAGGTGGCCGCGCTGTTCGACACCACCGAATCCGAGTTCGGCGGCGTCGACGTAGTCGTCCACGCGGCCGGCCGACTGTACCTGTCCCCGGTCGCCGACCTGGACCTGGCGGAGCTGGACGCGGTCCACCGAACCAACATCCGCGGGAGCTTCGTCATCGCCCAGCAGTCAGCCCGGAAAATCCGCAGCGGCGGGGCCATGGTCACCTTCTCAACTTCCATAGTGGGCCTGGCCTTTCCCGGCTACGGCGCCTACAGCGCCAGCAAGGGTGCCATCGAGGCGCTCACGATGATCCTCGCCCGAGAGCTGCGCGGCCGGGACGTCACCGTCAACGCCGTCGCCCCCGGTCCAACGGCCACCGACCTGTTCCTCGACGGCAAGGACGAGGAGACCATCGCCCGCTTGGCCGCCCAGCCCCCGCTGGAACGACTTGGCACCCCCGCTGACATCGCCGAGGTCGTCGCCTTCCTCACCTCGCCGGCAGGCCACTGGCTCAACGGCCAGGTCATCCGCGCCAACGGCGGCATCATCTGACCGACCACGGCGTCTTTGCCGTACGTGCACCGACCGTGCAGCCGCCTGCGACGAGCGCTACAGCGCTGTGCCGGCCGGACTCGACAAGAGACTGGCCGCGCTCATCCACCGGACGCGGACGCCGCGCAGGTCGCCGACGCCGTCGTACGCCTGGTGGCCGTGCCCGCAGGCACCCGGCCGCTGCGCACCCACATTGACCCCAGCCGCGACGGCAGCGAAGTCGTCTCCGCGGTCGCCGACCGTATCCGTGCCGACTTCTCTCGCCGCGTCGGGCTGGACGACCTGCTCACCGCAGGCAGCTCCCTGTAACCCCATTCCAGAAAAGAGAACCACCATGCCGTTCGCTAACTTCAAGGTCCCTGCCGGCACCCTCGACGAGAAGCAGAAGGAGAAGATCGTCACCCGAGCCACCGAGCTCTACGTCGAGCTCTACGGCGAACGGGCCCGCGCCAACACCATGGTCCTGGTCGAGGAGGTCACCGACGGCGGCTGGGGCATCGGCGGCAACGTCCTGACACTCGCCATGCTCGAGCAATCGCCCGAGGCCTGACGCCTCCAGACACCCACGGCAGACTCAGTCGGCACAGGCCGCCGCCCGGTCGGGAGCCGCCACCGGATCTCGGCGGCACCGACCCGTGCCGCTGCCACGACGGCGAGGGCGCCAACGGGGCCGCTGCCGATAGCCAGGACGCGTTTGCCGCGGAGGTCGCCCGCCCACGAGACGGCGTGCCAGGCAACGGCTGCCGGCACGGCCAGGGCCGCGACGCGCAAGACGATCCCGGCGGGCGGCGCGCGCAGTATCGCCGAGGGCAGCACGATCTCGCGGGCGAAGGCTCCCCTCGGCGTGCGGGAACAGTCGCGCACCGCGCGGCACTGTCCACCGCGCGCTACGACCAGGGCAGGACCAGCGCGCCCCAGGCGACGACAGGACCGAGAGCGACGATTCCGCCGGTGTAGCCGATGACCTGGCGGTAGAAGCGGCGGGGGTCCACCCCGCGGGCGTTGCTGAGGACAAGTGCGCCGTTGGTGGAGAAGGGCGAGGTGTCGACGATGGTCGTGGAGACGGCGAGAGCGGCGATCAGTCCGGCGGCGCTGAGGTGGCTGGAGAGCAGCAGCGGTACGGCGATGGGGATGATCGCGGTGAGGATCGCCGTGGAGGAGGCGAAGGCGGACGTGATGGCCACGGTGAAGCACAGCAGCAGGGCGACGGCGACCGGTGCGCCCAGGCCCGCCGCATGCTCGGAGATGCTCTCGATGATGCCGGCCTTCTCCAGCATGGCGATGTAGGTCATCATGCCCGCGACCAGCAGCAGGGTGGACCAGCTGACGCCGTCCACGGCCTTCTCCTGCCGCTTCATGTCCACCAGAGCCAGCAGGGTACCGGCCGCCAGAGCCAGGAAGCCGATTTCCAGATGGAAACCGAGCGCGCCCACGACGAGGGCGACCAGGCAGGCGAGGGTGAGCCACTGGCGCCAGTCGGGCCTGCCGGACACGGCGAGGTCCTCGTCCTCGGCCGCATCCTCGGAGCCCTCGGCCAGCGGGGCGGGGCGCTTGGCGAGCAGTGCGTAAGTGAGTGCCGAGAGCACAAGGTTGATCAGGAAGCTGGCGCTGAACAGCGTCACCGCGGAGACCTGCAGTTCGGTCTTGTCGACCAGGCCGAGCACCAGCGCACCGGAAACGGCGAGTGGGGAGAACGCGCCCGCGTGCCCGCCGCTGATCACCATCATGCCGACGACCAGCGGGTTGAGCTTGTAGCGGAAGGCGAAGTTCATGCCGATCGGCGCGAGGATCGCGACCGCCGCTGGTGTGAACGTACCGAACGCCGTCAGCAGGGCGGCCACCAGGAACAGCACCCAGGGAATGAGCGCGACCTTGCCGCGCACCAGCCGTACCCCGGCCGCGACGAGCCAGTCGATGGTGCCATTACGGCGGGCGACGGAGAACAGGTAGGTGACCCCGACGATGGTGACGAAGAGCTTCGCCGGGAAACCCTCGAAGATCTCGTCCTCGGTGAGGCCGAGCGAGGCGGTGCCGACCGCGAAGGTGGCGACGAAGGCAAGGATGCCCAGGTTGATCGGCAGCACGGTGCCGATCACGAACATCACCAACAGGGCGCCTATGGAGATCACTTCAGCAGACATCTTTGTCCTTGGTGCGGTGGGGACGGGGTGGCGCGCCCCGAGGGCGCGAGGGTATCCCGGTGCGGATGGCTGGAAGCCGGCCTGACCGAGGTGATGTTCGTCGCGGCTCAGGCAGCTTGCGGGCTGCCTGCTTCCGGTACGTAGATCCGGGCGTCGGCGAGCAGACGGGCCGCGCGCTGCACGGTGACCCGGTGCGGCAGGCCGTCCCTTACATCGGTGCAGCGGACCGCGACGACGCCGGCGGGCGTGCCGAGGCGCAACCACTCGTCGGTCGGGCCGCCCGTGATCCGGGAGACCACGGACCCCTCCAGCAGCCCGGCCGCCGCGACGGCGACGGCAGAGGTCAGGCCGATCGCAGGGTGTGGGGCGTTCATGGTGAGCATGCGCACCGAGAGGTCGTAGTCCTCGGCACCGATCGGTTCACCGAGGGTGGTGGTGTACGGCACCGGCGGCCCGACCAGGCCAACCTTGGGCACCGCGTCGCCCGGTTCCTCGCCCGGCTGGAGCAGCCCCATCAGGGGTGCGGCGGTATGACGGACGGTGCGCAGCCAGGAGACGTCTGCGCTCATCCGCTCCAGTGACTCGGCACCGGTACGCCCGGCACTGGCGGCGTCGACAAGCACGACCGGAGCTCCCGCGGTCACCATGCTCACGCGTACCGGCTCGGCGGCGCCGACCCGCAGGTCCTGGGCGGTCCGGCCGGTGGGGAGCAGTAAGGCAGTGGTACCGGCGGGGTCGCGGAAGGTGAGGCCGACCGCGACCCCACCGGCACGGGTGCCCGGTACCGTCTGGCGGCCGAAGTGGTGCACCACGCCTCCGGGGGTGTCGACGATCCCTTCGAGGACCGCTCCGGTATTGGTGTTGTGCATCACCACGCGCGTCCGGTCGCCGGTGACCGGAACCATTCCTTTGGTCACCGCGTACAGGGCGACGCCGGTGGCGCAGTTGCCGCAGTTGCTCGTCCACTCCACCGACCCCGTCCCGATGCCGACTTGAGCGAACAGGTAGTCGACGTCGACGCCAGGCTGGGGTGAGGCGCTGACCACGGCCGCTTTCGAGGTGGTGGGGGTTGCCCCGCCCACCCCGTCCAGCTCCACGGGGTCGGTGGCGCCGTACGCGGCGACCAGCAGCCTTTCGAGGTCGCCACGGTCGGCAGGGACTTCGACCTGGTTGAACAGCCAGCACTTGCTTGTGCCGCCACGTACCAGGGTCGCGGGAATGTGCACGTCTGAGGCTCTTCCTGGGTCAACGGAGGGGAGGGAAAAAGGGCCGAGAAGCGGTTACGGGCGCATTGCGGACCGGTGAACCGCTCGGAGATTGCGGAGACCTTCGCAGAGGCGTGACTTCGGAACAATCGCAGTTTGCTTCACGAGGGTTTAGCTCAGCTAAAGTCGTCAGCATGCTCAACGTGCGTCGCCTGCTGCTGCTCACCGAGGCCACCGAACGCGGTTCACTCACTGCCGCAGCGGAAGCCCTCGGCATGACCACCTCCGCCGCCTCCCAGCAGATGTCCCTGCTGGAGCAGGAGGCAGGGCAGCCCCTCATCGAGCGGCTGCCACGCGGTATCCGCCCCACCCCGGCGGGTGCCGCGCTGGCCGAACGCGGTCAGGCCATCCGCCGGGAACTCCGTGCCGCCCAGGCCGACCTGGACTCCTTCACCGCCCTCGACCAGGGCACCTTGCGGCTCGGTTCCTTCCCCACGGCGAGTGCGTCCCTGCTGCCGCTGGCGCTCACGCGTTTCCGACGTCGCCACGCCGGCATCCGCATCGAGGTACGCGCCGGAGTCCTCGCGGAGCTCAGGGAGATGCTGCACACCGGCGAGGTGGAGCAGGGGCTGCTCTGGGACTACGAATGGAACCGCCTCGACGATCCGGCGCTCGCCCTAACCCACCTACTGGACGACCCCACGGTGCTGGTCGTCCCTGCCGACTCACCCCTGCGCACACATCCCTCCGTGCGCCTCGGCGACCTCGCCGACCAGGAGTGGATCATCCGCGCCGACAACCACCCCGTCGCCGACGTTCTGCGCCGAAGCTGTCGCCAGGCGGGATTCGAGCCGCGCATCGCCTACTCATCGCACGACTACCAGGAGGCGCAGGCCATGGTCGCCGCCGGTCTCGGCATCGCGCTCGCACCCCGCCTGGCCCTCACCAGCCGACGCAGCGACGTACGCCTTCTGCTCTTCGCCTCCGACGTCCCGGCCCCCACCCGCCGCATCCTCCTCGCACGCGCCGCGGCACGCCCCGCCACCCCACCCGCCCAGGCGATGGCCCGCGTCCTGCGCACGGTGGCGCAGCGATTCACCGCCCCAGACCTGCACCGGGCCCAGCTCGGGGCGGTCCGGCGGGGCTGACGGTGCCGCCGCAGCAGGTCCAGCCGGTACTCGGCGCACAGATCGCGAAGGAGTTCTTGATGTTCGTGGATGATTTCGCGGGCCTGGACGCGCACCCGCAGCTCTGATCTGGTGATGGGATCGTCGGCCGGCAGATCGGCGTAGAAGGCTTCCCAGTCGACTCTGCTCTGGCTGACCCCTCTCGCTTCCTCGGGTCCGTATCCGAGTTGACGAAGCCTCGGGATGTCGGCATCCCGACGCCCCGCCAGGAGCGGGTACTCGGTGAACTGGGCGGCCCTGCGCAGGAAGTCGGGCATCCCTGCCATTGACGCCGGATCGAACGGTTCCGGCGATCTCGCCCCGCTCACACCGGCGGAAATCCAGCGACTCCCGGCAGCTGGCCGCCCCACGCTGCCCACATACGACGCACACACCACGCACTGAACTGGTCTCGCTGGCGCCGCCATCACCAGGCCACCGCACGCCGCTGTCACTATCGCCGCCGCACCCGAAGTCACGAACTATTCGGCGCTGGGAAACGTCGCGCCCGGGTCGGATTCGATGCTCTGGTTTTGTCCGTACTAAGGGCTCTGGTCCACTTCGTGTGGTCGCGTACGCAGCGTGACTGTCGATGTAGGTTCGTGTTTCCCGTGTCCATTTCTCATTGACGGTGGCCTCTGTCCGACCCAAAGGACAGCGGGGTGAGACGAACTCACGCCTGCTCGGATACCTAGAGGTGGGCAGCCAGCAGGCCGTCACGGTGGGATCGCATCGAGCACGTCCTTCAGGCGCTGCAACACGGTCGCGAGCTGGTCCCGGGGTGGTGTGGCGAGCGCCAGTCGGAGTGCTCGGGGGCGGTGAGGGCCGGTGGCGAAGGCGTCTGCGGTGGACACGAGGATGCCTGCGTTGGCGAGTAGAGCTGCGACATGGTCAGGGCGCTGGTGCGGCTCCAGGCCGAGCCAGACCATGTAGGAGACGGGATGTGCCGTGAGGTGCATGCCGTCGAGTGCGGCGCGGGCGATGTCCTGCCGGGCGGCCGCGTCGCCTCGGCGCTCCTCCTCCCAGCGGGCAATGGTGCCGTCAGCCAGCCAGCCGATGGCGAGCGCGGTGATGAGTCCCGGAGCGCCCCAGGCCGCCAGGCGAAGGCTCCTGGCAACAGTCTCCACGTGAGGGCCGGGCAGCACGGTGAAGCCGAATCGCAGGCCGGGGGCCGCGTTCTTGGACAGTCCGGCAACGTAGCAGGTGCGTTCAGGGGCGAGGGCCCGCAGGGGAGGAGGCGGTGACGATGCGAGGAACGCGTAGGTGCCGTCCTCGACGATCAGGCAGTCGTGTGAACGGGCGATGGTGACAAGGCGGTCGCGCTGTTCCCGGTCGAGGACCCAGCCGAGCGGGTTGTGCAGGGTGGGGATCGCA
Source organism: Streptomyces albicerus (assembly GCF_008905045.1). Classification (GTDB taxonomy): domain Bacteria; phylum Actinomycetota; class Actinomycetes; order Streptomycetales; family Streptomycetaceae; genus Streptomyces; species Streptomyces albicerus. The sequence continues at coordinate 24,629 of NZ_VWMY01000004.1, read as the reverse complement.
TAGATCGCGCGGACGGGGCGTGTGCGGCACAGGCGCTCGAGCGCGGCGAGGTCGGGCCCCGTTTCCGTGACCGGGATCGGGGCCAGATCGAGCCTGTGGGCCGAGGCGAGCAGCTTGATGCCGGGGTAGCTGAGTGCGTCGACCGCGAGGACGTCGCCGGGCCTGGTGAGGGAGCGCAGCACGGCATCGAGTGCCTGCTGGGCGCCGCTGGTGAGCAGGACGTTCGCTGGCGCTGTGTCGATCCCTCGCTCCAGCAGGTAGGTGGCCACGACCGCCCGCTCGTGCAGGTGCCCGCCCGGCGGGTCCTGGCGGAGCAGCGCCTCGACCTCACCCGAGACGGACAGCGCACGCAGCGCCTGCCGCAGTCGGTCGGCCTGGCCTTCGCCCAGCGGCTGGTTGAACGACAGGTCCGCGATCCGCGGCACCGGCAGGGCGCGTGACGGCTCAAGGCCGTCGTAGCCGGACTGCACCCGCACGAATGTCCCGCGCCCCGGTTCCCCCACCACCAGGCCCATGGCGGCGAGTTCGGCGTAGACCCGGGTGGCCGTGGCCAGTGCGATCCGCCGTTCGCGGGTGAGAGCGCGGTGCGTCGGGAGCCGGGTGCCCGCCGGGAGCGCGCCGGACCTGATCGACGCGGCGAACTCGTCGACGATGGCCTTGTAGGACGGTGGCCGCATGTGGCACCTGCATCCATCTGTATCCAGGACAATTAATGGATCGTCATAGGGTACGGCTCCTAGCCTCGATGCGTCCTAGCCCAGGCGGAACGGAGCAGGTGGCATGACCGTACACATCGACCGGGACGAGCACGTCGTCACCATCACCATCGACCGGGAACACAAGCTCAACGCCCTCGACTACCCGACGATCGACGCGTTGCTCGCGGGCCTCGACCGCCTCGACTCCGACGACTCCGTCCGGGCGATCGTCCTGACCGGCGCCGGGCGCAGGGCGTTCAGTGCGGGAGCGGACATTCCGTCTCTGGCGGGGAGCATCGCCGGCGGGCCCGAGCGCGCCCTGCGCGAGATCGTCCGACGGGGACACGCGCTGACCCGGCGGATCGAGGAATTCCCCAAGCCTGTGATCGTCGCCGTCAACGGGCTGGCGTACGGCGGTGGTTGCGAGATCACGGAGGCCGCTCCCCTGGCGATCGCCGCCGAGCACGCCATGTTCGCCAAGCCCGAGATCTCGCTCGGTTTCCCACCGCCCTTCGGTGGATCCCAGCGGCTGCCGCGGCACGTCGGCCGCAAACGCGGCCTTGAGATGATCCTCACCGGCGACCCGATCCCGGCCGCGCGGGCTGCGGAGATCGGGCTCGTCAACGCCGTCGTACCGGGCGACGAACTCCTCGACGCCGCACGGGACCTGGCCGACCGGATCATCCGGCACGCGCCGACGGCCGTAGCGGCCTGCCTGCGCGCGGTCACCCGCGGCATCAACCTACCCGTCGACGAAGGACTTGCGGTCGAGGCGGCCTGCTTCGCCGCCACCGTGCCCACTGACGGCGTGCGGACCGGGCTGCGGCGGTTCCTCGACCGCACGACCGCCGTCCCGCTGAAGAACTCCGTTTCCAGAACGCACACGTGACGTCTGCACCGGACCATCAATGCCTGAGGCTGCCCTCATCACCTCGGCCGAACCACTCAAGTTCGCGGACGAGGCGGAGGAGGCCCGGGACGAGTACGCAAAGGGCTTCTACCGGAACGGAAAGAAGAAGGGTCAGTCCCTGCCGTGCCGGGCTCGGATACCCGGTGCATGTCGGCCAGTTCCCAGACTTGGAGTCGTTCCTGGCAGGCATGAAGGCAGACGGGGGCCTGAAACCTCCGAGGAGTGCATGGGCAGTGCCCAAGGGCCAAGATCGTGAGACGGAATGCCATGGCCCGCGAACGAGACAGAGTGAAACCTCCTGGTCACTGCATCGGAATGGGCCATTCGGAATTGGAACCTACAGTCGATCTTCCCGTGATAGTGGCTGAGGTAGCCCGAAAATCGCCCGGTCGGTGTGCAGCGTGGCCGACAGTGCTGAGCCGTGAACGAAGTACGGCCGCAACTCGAAGAGTTGCTGTTCTCCTCGCTGGAGAACGTGTTAGTGGAGTCGGTCGAGGTGACCGACATGGCCGTCCGGGTCGAGGCCCTGAGCACTGCCCGGCAGGCTACCTGCCCGGGCTGTGGGTGCCTGTCGGGGCGAATACACGGCTCCTATCTGCGGTTTCCCCATGACCTGCCGACGGCGGGCAAGTCCGTCGTAGTGGCATTGAGGGTGCGCCGGTTCGTCTGCGCGGAGGACTCCTGTCCGCGCAAGACTTTCGCCGAGCAGGTGCCGGGCCTCACCCGCCGGTTCGGCCGGCGGACGGAACGGCTGCGATCGACGCTCATCTCGGTCGGCCTCGCGCTCGCGGGCCGGGCCGGGGCTCGCATGGTGAACGTCTTCGGGGCGCCGGTCAGCCGGAACACCCTGCTGAGGCTGATCGCCTCGCTCCCGGATCCGCCCACGGCCACGCCCCGCGTGGTCGGCGTGGACGAATACGCCCAGCGCAGGGGACGGATCTACGGAACTGTGCTCGTCGACGTCGAAACACGTCGGCCGATCGACCTCCTGCCCGACCGAGAGGCGGACACGCTCGCTGCCGGGCTCGCCGATCGGCCCGGCATCGAGATTGTCTGTCGCGACCGCGCACCCTTCTTCGCTGACGGCGCCACCCGCGGAGCCCCGCAGGCCCTTCAAGTCGCCGACCGGTGGCATCTTTGGCACAACCTGGGCGAAGCCGCCGAGAAATGCGTCTACCGGCACCGCGGATGCTTGCGCCCCATCCCGGAACAGCCGGAGGAACCCCAGGAGGAGGCGGAGCCGGCTGCATCGTCGCCCTGGCCGACAGGGCACAGGTTCGCCGAACGCACCCGCGCCAAGCACGCCACCATCCACGCTCTCCTCGCCGCCGGTCACAGCAAGCGGTCCGTCGCCCGGCAGCTCGGCATGACCCTCAACACGATCCTGCGCTTCTCTCGTGCCACCACCCCGGAGGAGATGTTCACGGGCCAGTGGCAAAACCGCGCGACCACGCTCGACGACTACAAGCCCTACCTCGATCAGCGCTGGCAGGAAGGCTGCACCAACGCCTGGAAGCTATGGGAGGAGATCAAGGAACAGGGCTATCCCCGCGGCTACGCCGGCGTCCGCGACTACGTCAGCAGGAACCTTCGCGGCAAACCCCAACCAGTCGGCCCTCGCCCGCCATCGGCCCGCGCCGTCACGTGCTGGATCCTCACCCACCCCGACGCCCTGCCCGAAAGCGACCAGCTCCGGCTCAAAGCCGTCCTGGCCAACTGCCCCGAACTCACCGCACTCTCCGAGCACGTGCGTTCCTTCGGCCACATGCTCGCTCACCTCCAGGGCGACCAGTTGCCGACCTGGATCGAAGCGGCCACCTCCACTACCGACCTGCCCAGCCTCCGGCACTTCGCCCAGCATCTCGAACGCGACCTCGACGCCGTCATCGCCGGCCTCACACTGCCCTGGAACTCCGGCGTCGTGGAAGGTCATGTCAACCGGATCAAGATGCTCAAGCGCCAGATGTTCGGCCGCGCAGGATTCGAACTCCTTCGCAAACGAGTCCTACTGGCGTGACCGAGAGTCACACGACCACACGAAGTGGGCCAGAGCCTTACTAAGGGAGTCGTCTCGACGTGGCTCAGGGAGTTACTCGGCCGTGACCGACAAGATCAATGTCAATGAGTTTGATGTCAGTTCGCAATCGGATCGCAGTGGGGCTCAATCATCACCTGGGTCGGGCGCCTCACCAACGGTCAAGGAGGCGGGCTGCATGGTAGACGTCAGGTCGGAGTTCTCCGCGCGGCTCCGCCCAGGTGTCCGGAGGGACGGTTCCGATGGTGCGGCCGTGGTGGTCAAGGAGGCGGCCCAGCAGCTTCTCGTGCCGCATGGTGATCACCCGTTCGACGATGTCGAGGGTGGGGTGAGAGGCGGCCAGGTGCGTTTCGAAGCGAAGGACGTCGGTCACCGAATGCAGGTTGGCCTGCAGAATGAGGTTGTTGGGGCCGCTGATCGCGGCGCTGTTGCGCGTCTGCGCCAGCCGGATCAGGGCGTGTCCGAGGTCTGGCAGGTCCGCCGGTGCGGCTCTGGCCCAGAAGGTGGCCGCCACGGGCCAGCCGCCCAAAGGGCGGGCGCAGTTGCAACGAAAGCTGAGCAGTCCCAGTCCGGTGAGTTGGTCGATGCGCCGTTTCACTGTGGAGGCGCTGGTCTTCAGCGCGGTGACCAGAGCCTGGTGCGAGGCCCGCCCGTCCTGGGCCAGGTGCGCGAGGACGGCTCGGTCGGCGGGCGTGACCTCGCTAGTGCTGTGACCACATAGGTTCACCGGGTCGGTGTCCCGCCGCTGTCCGATTGCTCAGGGAGTGTTCGCGGTTGCCCAGGAGCGGAACAAGGCGAGGGCTTCGGTGAGGTTGCCGGGCCCGCATCTGACGTGAAAGGCCTTCTCGGAAGTCCATGCCCAGACCCAGTCGTGAGCGCTGCGGTTGACGTCCTGGCGGGGGTACTCGTGGTGCTCCAGGTCCGTCTCCTCCAGGTCGATGGTGACGGTCCAGCCGGGGTTGTCGAGCGTGGCGATCTTCACGCCCCATTCGTGCTCCCAGTCCTCGTTGCACTGCGCGGCGTACCAGTGTTGCAGCCAGTCAAGGACATACTCCGAATCGCTCATGACAGGGGATGCTAGTGGTGCTCTGACCATAGGTTCGCCGGGTCGCTCAGGCTGTGGTGGCGAGGGGTCGTCCGCCCCAGCGGATGCCCTTTTCGCTTCGGATGCGGGCGCGTTCCTTGCGTTCGGCGGCCAGGACGTCGCGGTGGCGGGAGTTGGTGTTTCGCCACCGCAGGTAGGCGTGCAGGGCGCGGGTCTGGACGGTGTGGTTGGGGTGGTCGGAGTTGGCGATGGTGAACTGCCTAAGCGGTCCGAAGTGCGCCTCTATCGGGTTGGCCCACGAGGCGTAGGTCGGGGTGAAGCACAATTCGACCTTGTGTTTCTTCGCCCAGCGCCGGATCTCGGTGCCCTTGTGGGCGGACAAGTTGTCCATGATCACGTAGATTGGCGCGCCGTCGGGCGGGGCGGCGCGGATCGATTTCAGCGCGGCCAGCGAGTTCCCGGCACCCTTCTTGCGGCGGTTGACTCCCCACAACGTGTCGTCGCCGACCGAGTAGCAGCCGTGGAAGTACCGCACCCCGTGAGTGCGGTGGTAGGTGGCGGGCAACCGGTCGGGACGTCGTAGTTCGGCCCAGCCCGAGCCCACGGTGGGGCGGATGCCGAGCGGGCCGAACTCGTCGAACGCGAAGACCCGGTCCGGGAAGCGGTCCAGGACGTGTTCAATGCGGTCGAGTTTGGTGTCCCGTTCCGGGTCCGGGGACTCCTTCCAAGTCTTGGTGCGCTGGAAGGTGATGCCGCGGCGGGCGAGCAGGCAGCGTAATGCTTCGCGGCCGATGCGGATCATCCGGCCGTGGACTTTGCGCAGGTAGGAGACAAGTTTGCGCAGCGACCAGCGAGTGAAGGGCTGGCCGAGCCTGGCCGGTCGGGTGGTGGCCGTCTGGATGACGAAGTCTTCGTCGTCAGCCTTGAGCAGGCGGGGACGGCCTCCCGCCCACTGAGGGTCCACGCAGGCCAGACCGATCTCGTTGAATCGGTGGACCACGTCACGGACGGTGTCCTCGTCGGCCTGCACCAGCTGGGCGATCACCGGAACCTGGTTCCCGCCGGCAGAGGCCAGCAGCATCATCGCCCGCCGATATCGCACCGAATTCGTGCTGCCGCGGCGCACGATCTGCTGCAGTTGCTGCCCTTCCTGATCGGTCAGTCTGCCCACACGGACAGGCTCGGCCACCACGCCTCCAGCGGTCGGAACGGACGTCACCGGACATCCAATCGCCATGATCACCACCTCGGCGAACCTATGCGGTCACAGCACTAGACGAAGGCGGTGACGCCCTCGTACTCACCTTGGGGTGCTTGGCCTGTTGTCTCGTATTCGAGGAGCAGCAGGCCGTTCGGTGTCGCCTCGTGGTGGACCAGGCGGAGACCGGACGGGGCGCCCGGGCCGGTCAGAAGGCGCCGGCCGGTGCGGAGCACGGTGGGCGCGACCGCGAGGCGGAGCGTGTCGATCAGGCCCGCCGACAGCAGCGCGTCGCCGAGGCGGGCGCTGCCGTGGATCTGGAGTTCCCGTCCCGGTCGTGTCTTGAGCTCGGCAACTGTCTGGACCGGGTCGCCCTTGAGTACGGTCGTGGGGTGCCAGGTCCCCTCAGTGAGGGTGTTCGACACGACGTACTTCGGCAGCGTGTTCATGCGCTCGGTGAACGGATCGGCCGGGTCGGTGATCTTCGGCCAGTCGCGCGCGAACGCCTCGTAGGTACGCCGGCCGAACAGCAGGCCGTCGGCGAGGTCGAGCCAGTCGGAGGCGCGCTGGACGAACGTCCCGTCCATGTGGGGCACGAGCCAGCCGCCGAGGGTGAAACCGTCGCTGGTGTCCTCGTCCGGTGAGCCGGGTCCCTGGCTGACCCCGTCGAGCGTGACGAACTCGGTGAGGGTGATCTTCATCGCGGGGCCATGCTCTCGGCGAGGGCGGCCAACTGGGCGGCGACCGAACCCCAGCCCTCGGCGAAGCCGAGCTTTTCGTGATGGGCGCGGGACTCCGGGTCGCCGTGCCGGACGACCATCCGGTAGTCCGTGCCGTCCGGGTGATCGAGCAGCGTGATCGCGGCGGTCATCGCGACCGGGGCGGGATGCGCGGGACGCCAGGTGCTGTTGATCGCGTTGGTGAACACGATCCGCTGGAGCTCGTCGACGGCGAGGAAGCATGCGTCCAGGTGCGGGACGAACTCAGCCCCGTCGTCGCTCAGCTGCGTCACGAACGCCCCGCCGGGCCGCAGGTCCAGGCTGTCCACCCGGCAGCGGGACGGAGCGGGGACCCACCACTGCTCCAGCCGGGACGGGTCGGTCCAGGCGCTCCACACCGTCGCGCGCGGGGCGCGGATGATCCGCTCCAGGCCAAGGTCGAGATCGGGATTCACTGCCTGTTCTCCTCCGGGTCGGTGACGAACTGTTCGAGGCGGTCGGTGCGCTCCTCCCATATCCGGCGCTGCTCCGCGAGCCAGTCGTCGACGAGGGCGAGCCGCTCGCGGTTGAGCACGCAGGTGCGCACCCGGCCGGACTTGACCGTGCGGATGAGTCCGTTCGACTCGAGAGTCCGCACGTGCTTCATGAACGAGGGGAGGGTCATCGGGAACTCGCGGGCGAGGTCGCCGACGCTCGTGGGCCCGTGGCCGAGGCGCCGCACGACGGCGCGCCGGGTCGGGTCGGCGAGGGCGACGAACACGCCGTCCAGTTGCGCCGAATACTGTGCCATGAGGCTAAGTATTGCGGGACGTAATGGTTAGCGCAAGGGCTAAGTGTTGAGGCAGGTGGCCGGGGCGCCGACGGTCCCGTCCGGCTCGGTCATCTCCATGGTCGCCCAGCTGCCGGGCCACAAGCGGTACGCACTGCTCTCGATGCCGAAGTAAGCGAAGATCAACGCGGTCGTGGTGCGGGAGGATGCCCGCGGTCGCGGGATCGAGGCCGCGCTGCTGAAGCGGTGCGTGTACTGGCGGCCGGACTAGCTGCTGCTGTTCGGCGAGTTCGAGACGCCGCGCGACCTCCGGACGTACTACACGCTGCAGGGCTTCACCGTGCTGCGGCCCGGGCAGACGATCGGTCTCGGCACCCTGCTGTCCGGCGTGCCGATTCAGTTCGGTGCGGGTCCGGGCGAGACATTCTTCCCCACCGGTGGCGTGGCTGCATCAGGTGACGCGTCCGGCCCGGTTCACCACGGAGCACGTCGGGAGTCGGGGCGGACATCGGCGACGGTGAAGGCCCGCATGAGCCCTTCCACGAGAACCCGGCCGGCGCGGTGGAACCGCGCTCGCTCGTCCTGCCGGAGCAGCCGGTCCGGGCCGGGCGGGCCGACGCGGGGCCGCACCGCCCGGACGCGTGTGAGGTGCCCGCCGGTCTTCTTGGGTGGGATCGGGTTCATCGGATGGCCGGCGAAGTACTGCTGCACTGCGCCCATTTCTGCGAGTGCGAAGCGTGACGCCTTCAGGACCGCGACGCGGAGGAGGCGGTGATGCCGGCACGGGAACGGTTGGCGCGGATCTCGTCGTGGTGGTCGGCCGCCCAACCGATCAGCTGCTTGACGATCTCGTTCAGGCCGCCGGCGAGCGGGGCGAGCGCGTACTCGACGCGCGGTGGCACCTCGGCGTAGGCGGTACGGCTGATCAACCCGTCCTCTGTGAGTTGGCGAAGGGTGTGGGTCAGCATGCGCTGGGAGATCCCCGGGATCTGGCGCTGCAAGTCGGTGTAGCGCATCGGGCCGCCCTCCAAGACGGCGATGATCAACATGCTCCACTTGTCGCCCACCCGGTCGAGCACCTGGCGGATGAAGTCCATGTGATCGGCGGGGATGCTCGCGCACGGCCCGACCGCAGCCGCCATCCCGATACCCGCACTGTCCTGCATAGCGCCCGTTCCTCTCCGTCGCGCACACCGATGTGCCTTTTGTATCGCCTTCCATACTGGCTCATCATGGCGTTACGAACAAACAGTAGGAATTGGAGGTCAGGGCATGAAAGTCGAGATCTGGTCTGAGATCACCTGCCCCTGGTGCGGCCTGGGCAGCCATCGATTGGATCGGGCCGTAGAGCGGTTCGAGCACAGCGGCCACGTAGAGGTGATCCACCGCTCGTTCCCTCTGGGCAGTGGCCTCCCCGAGGACCGCACGCTCAGCGTCCGCGAATTTGTGCTGGCCAAGTACGGCGTCATCCCCGGGCAGGCCGGCGTACCGGATATCGAAGGCATGGCCGCCGCCGAGGGCCTGGCCCCCTACCGGGTCCTGGACAACCGAGTCGGGAACACCGACCTGGCCCACGAGTTCCTGGCTCACGCCTCCGCCGAAGGCGAGAACGGCGAAGCCTGGAACATGATCTTCCACGCCTACTTCGGCAAAGCCGAGTCGATCTTCACGCCCGACGATCTGCTCGGCCTGGCTGACGAGATCGGCCTGGACCGCGAACAGACTCGCCAGGTGCTCGCCGACCGGCGCTACCGCCGTCAGGTACAGGAAGACGCACACCAGGCGCAGCAGCTCGGGGCAACCGGTGCCCCCTTCACCGTCATCGACGGCCGGTACGCCGTTGCAGGAGCGCAGGACACCGACGCCCTGCTCGGCATCCTGCGTCAGGTCTGGGACGAGACCCACCCGACCGTTCTCGATGCCGACAACGACGCGGCGATCTGCGGCCCGGACGGCTGCGCGGTTCCCGCCGACCACGCCGCCCACGCCTGATCTACACACCTGATCCACACGCCAGCCGGGCATCCGATCTCCGCATGTCCTGGCGGTCACCACACGGAAGAGATCTCACTGTGCCCACTCTCGCCATCGTCGGCGCCGGCCCCGGCATGGGCCTGGCCATCGCGCGCACCTTCGGCAGCCGCGGCTTCGACGTCGCCCTGATCGCCCGTACCAAGGAGAAGCTGGAAACGCTGGTTGCCCAGCTCGGCCAGGAAGGCATCACGGCAGCCGCGTTCCCCGCCGACATCCTCGACCGCGCCTCACTGACCGATGCCCTGGACGCGGCCAAGGCCCGCTTCGGCGGCATCGACGTACTGGAGTATTCGCCGGCCCCGCACTCCCCGGTACCCGGCCTCACCCTGGCCACTCCCTCGGAGGTCACGGTGGACAATCTGCAGCCAATGATCGAGTACGGCTTCTACGGCGCCATCACGGCGGCCCAGACGGTACTGCCCGCGATGCGCGAGGCGGGCGCCGGGACTCTGCTGTTCACCACCGGTGGCGGTTCCGTGGACCCGGTGCCGATGTTCGGCAACGCCAACGCGGCCCAGGCAGCTCTGCGCAACTGGGTGATCAACCTGAACAAGGAACTGGCCGGCAGCGGCGTGCACGCCGCCCACGTGGCGATCAACGTGTGGATCGGCGAGGGCGGCCCGGAGGGCTTCCCGACGGCCACGCCCGAGCAGATCGCCCCTCTGTACTGGGACCTGCACGAAAACCGCGACCGCTCCGAGGCCGTCTTCAACGCCTGACCGGCCGGCTCACCCCGTACTTGTGCTCCAGCGCCCGCCCCGACATCCCAGCCTTGGAGTCACGCCGGATCGCCGCGGTCCTGTACAGGATTGGTGGTGTTGATGAGTTTGGGCACCAGCAGATCGACGGCATACGCACTCAACGATTCTCGCTGCTGACCCCCATCAGGGTGGAGACCCAGCCCACCGCGAACGGGCCACTGGCTCGTCTGGATCACGGACGAGCGACGCTGACCGGCAGCACCAGCGAACACCCCGAGGCCCAGCGGCGAGCTACTGATCGCGCTGGGCCTCTGCCTTGGCCTCGGCCAGGGTCTTGTGTACGACACCGACCGGGACCTTCACTCCGGCCGCGATGATGCGGATGGACTCCCCGTGTTCGGGCGGGCGTCCCCTCGCATCAGGTCGCGCACCCAAACTTCCACCTCAGGAAGGGCATTGCCCTGGGCATCCATCATGAGGAACGGAACGTCCACGCGGCCGGTTCCCACGACCCCACCCACCTGAACTGGGCGCGCCTGCCCCGTCGTCAAAAGTTCTTGTAGATCCGGATCAGTACCGCCCCATGCCATCAGTCGGGCTCGAAGGCTGCACTCTCGCTTTGCTGAGATGGTGCAGTCAACACACCAGGCCGCACCGCGGCCTGCCCGGCAGGGCGCCGATCTCGGCTTTGCGACGAGACCCTCGATGCCGTGGCTGTGTCAGCAGACACCGTTTCCCACGCAGGTCGTGTATCGCTTCACGCGAGGTCGGAGCCCCTTGTGTGTGCCGCGTTGCGGCGATCCATCATGTCCGGTTCCCCGAACCAGGGATCGTCGGGTACGAGAGGGCACGCAGCTTGGTGGGCGCAGCAGGGGCCAGGAGCAACGCAGGCACGGAGCCTCAAGATCACTCGGGTGCCTGATCCCCGTCATCGAATACGAGGATGTCCGTGCCTGCGCTGCCACCCTGGCCTCTCGCTGGCGGATCTGGGACCGCTGCCCGACGGGCGGTTTCAGAATCCGATGGCTTCGCGGAGCAGCAGGACGGTGCCGCGCCCGGGGTGGTGTTCTGCGTTGAGGATGAGAAGGCGGTTGATGGCGCTGGGCCACCCGTAGGCTTCCCGCGTGCGGGCGCTTTCCAGCGGGAGGCAGTGGTCTTCGACGCGCCGCAGCGCGGTGCTCAGATCGGGTACCACCTTCTGCGCCCCGACGATCCAGATCGCGCGGGCGGCGCCGCCGGCGTAGCCGGGCAACTGGCTTCCGCTGCCCGAGGCGACCACGAGGGAGCCGGTTTCGGTGAGCGCGGCGACGCTGCCCACGATGACGTCGGGGCCGGCGAGCAGCCGCCGGATGTCGTCGGCGCCGGTGACGCGGTCCATGGCCAGGACGCGTGGCTTGATGGCCTGGTACCGCCCGCTGTTGTTGATGTCCTCGTCGATGCCGGACAGGCGGAGGGTCTCGCTGGCCCCGGTGAACACGCTGGCGCCCTCCGGTATCAGATCTTTGATGCGGGTACGCGCGGCGGCGGCGTCATCGAGGATTTCCACGGTGAAACCGTGTGCGGTCAGCGCGGTGGCCGCCCGCTCCAGGCGCTGCGCGGGCGCCGGGTCGGCGAACGGTGTTGTCGGCAGTGGGGCAGTCATGATGTCTCTGAGTTTCCTGTTCGCTGGATGATGTGTTCGTCTCAGCAGTTCGACAACACAGCCCCCCGGAATGTGAGGTGACGCACCGGCCTCACATTCCGGTGCGCTGTCTTGTCGAACTGGTGAGGGCAGACGCGACCGAGGGAGCCGTCGACACCATGACCACCCGATCCGGACCAGGACAAAGCCGGCCCGATCCAAGCCTGGACGCGATCATGAGCGAGCGGCGTCAGCTGATCAATCTCGCGTACCGGCTCCTGGGCTCCCTGGCCGAGGCCGAGGACGCCGTCCAAGAGACCTACGCCCGCTGGTACGCCATGTCCCGGCAGCAGCAGGACGCCATCGAATCCCCCGGCGCCTGGCTGACGACGGTCGCCGGCCGCATCTGCCTCAACCTGCTCGGCTCGGCGCGGGCCCGGCGAGAGACCTACGTGGGCGAATGGATCCCCGAGCCGCTACCCGAACATACGGAGTGGATCACCGGAGGGCCCGGCGGCACCACTGTCGACCCGGCCGACCGGGTCACCCTGGATGAGTCGGTCAACCTGGCCTTCCTGGTCGTGCTCGAATCGATGACCCCGGCCGAACGCGTCGCGTTCATCCTCCACGATGTCTTCTGCCACTCCTTCGCCGAAGTGGCCGAGATCGTCGGCCGTACCCCGGCGGCATGCCGCCAGCTGGCCTCCTCGGCCCGCCGCCGCATCCGGGCCTCGCAGCCTTCCGCGACTCCGGCGGCCCAGCGCGCCGGCATCGTCAGGGAGTTCAAGCAGGCATGGGAAGCCAAGGACATCGATGCCCTCATCGGCCTGCTCGACCCCGACGCCACGGCGATCGCCGACGGCGGCGGCCTCGCCACGACCTTCCTGCACCCCATCGAAGGCGGCGAGCAGATCGCACACGCCTGGGCCGAAATCGCCCGCCGGAGGCCCGGAAACATGACGTTGCTGGAGCGTACGGTCAACGGTCAGCCCGGTCTGGTGGCTCAGCAAGACGGCGTCACCGTGACGGTGTTCGCATTCGATGTCGCGGGCGACCGAATCAAACGCATCTGGGTTGTACGCAACCCCGAGAAACTCAGACACTGGACGACGAGCTGACTCGCGTCCAGACCATCGGGTCCGCTCACAGCCGCCACCCAGCAGCGGGACACATCCTTCGGCACTGAGCTGCCCGGCGAGGGCCGGCTCGGTCAGCGCCGCGGCGCGCGACAACTGGCCGCGCCCCAGACCGATCCGGCGGGTTGCTGTCCGGCCAGGGCCTTCAGCCGCTGGCCCGAGCGCCGGCCCGCCCACAGCACCACCAGGAGGGCCAGGGCGAGGAGCGGGTAGCCCATTGCGATCCTCGCGGCGGCCAGCCAGCCCGTGCGGTCCTCGTCGTAAAGCCACTGCCAGACGGCGACCCGGACCGCGAAGACTCCCACGAGCGTGAGCGTGGCGATGTCGTAGTAGCGCCGGGAGGGCTTGTCCTTCAGCCAGGCGGTCCCACTGCCGTTGAGCGCGCCCCAGACGACTCCGGCCAGCGGCCGCCGTACGAGGACCGAGAGCAGGAAGAGCACGCCGAGGGCGAAGTTGGACCAGATGCCCGTCAGGAAGAAGCCCTTGGCCGATCCGGTCTTCCAGGAGACGAAGGCGGCGACCGCGACACCGAACAGGCCGGACAGCGCGGGCTGGAGCGGCTCCTTGCGCATCAGGCGCAGCACGGAGATCGCCAGCGCGACACCGACGGCGGTCCCAATGGCTGCCGTCAGCCCGAAGGCGGAGTTGGCCAGCACGAAGGCCACGATCGGCAGCATCGTGTACACCAGGCCCGTCATGCCGCCCATCTGCTCCAGCGGTGTCTTCTTCGCCTGGCGTCCTGGGGTTGCGTCCGGTTCCGGCCCGTGCAGGGTGGTCGCCGAGTGGGAGGGGGGTATGGGTTCAGTCATGTTGTGGGATCAACTCATCAAGTAGTCGTGTGTCATTACGGCTTGTGGTGACTGCCTTGCGGGTTGCCGGCCGTAGGTCCCGGTGTTTCGCTCCGATACCGGCTGCGACGGGGCGTCGGCTACTGCGCGTTTGGCAGTCCGCCCAGGTGGTGGGCGAGGAAGCGGTCGGCCGCGCGGTAGACGTCGATGTTGTTGTCCGGGTTCACGAAGCCGTGACCCTCGTTGTCCTTGACCAGGTATTCGACCTCGACGCCGCGGGCGCGCAGCGCGTCGACGATCCGGTCGGACTCGGCCTTGACGACGCGGACGTCGTTGGCGCCCTGGATCACCATCAGCGGGGTGCGGATCGCGTCCACCCGGCTGATGGGGGAGCGGGCCAGCAGGTCCGCCTCCTGCTCCGGGTCGCCGGGGTTGCCGGGGTTGCCGGCGAAGAGATACCAGTTGTTGATCAGGTGGGGCCGTACGAACTCGGGCACCGTCTGCAGGAAGGTGACGAGGTTCGAGGGACCGCAGAAGTCGATCGCGGCGGCGAAGACGTCGGGGGTGAAGGTGACACCGACCAGGGCGGCGTAACCGCCATAGGAGCCGCCGAAGATCGCGACGCGGTTCCCGTCCGCGTATCCCTCCGCGACGGCCCAGTCGACGGCGTCGATGAGGTCGGCGTGCATCTTCCCGGCCAGCTCCCCGACGCCGGCCTTGAGGAACGCCTTGCCGAAACCGGCCGAGCCGCGGAAGTTGACCTGCAGCACCGCGTAGCCGCGGTTGGCCAGCAGCTGTACGACGGGGTGGTAGCCCCAGCTGTCGCGGTGCCAGGGGCCGCCGTGGACCAGCAGGACCAGCGGGAGCCCGGCCGGCTCGGTCCCGAGGGGCAGGGTCAGGTATGAGGGGAGGGCCAGTCCGTCGCGTGCGGTGATCGTGACCGGCGTCATGGTGGCGAGGCTCTCGGGATCCAGGTGCGGAAAGGGCCGGAACAGCAGCCGGCTCTCGCCCGTGGAGTGGTCGTAGTAGTAGGTGACTTGGGGGTCACGGTCATGGGTGAAGCTGACGACCCAGCGCTGCCCGCTCGCGTCGGACGACACGGCGGACAGGTCGCCGTCGGACAGCTTCTCCAGGCTCTCAAGCACCGCGGCGAAGTGCGCGTCCAGCGGGTGGATCACCTGCCGCTCGCCGAGGTAACGCACCCCGAGCAGCTCACCGGTACGCCGGTGGCAGATGAGCGGCGACGGCAGCGTCGGGAAGACGGCGGAACGCGTATCCAGGTCGAAGTCCGGGTGGCTGTCGACCACGGTCTCCTCACCGGTGGCCAGATCGAGCCGGACCAGCCGGGTCCGGTCGCTGTCCCGGTTGGAGCCGAGCCACACACCGGTCCCGTCCGGGGTGAGTTGGAAGGGCTGGACGCCCGTCGGATAGTCGGCGCCGTCGATCGTGGTGACCGGGCGCAGTGTCCCCGTCCCGGTGTCCCATTGCGCCAGCTCGATGTCGCCGTCGGCGGTCCATGTCTCGGTGTACAGGTCTCCGTCGGGCGTGTACAGCAAGCCGGCGACCTGGCCGGGGTTCTCCGCCAGCATCGTCAACTCACCCGTGGCGATGTCTACTTCGTAGAGGTCGAACTCGGCGGGATTCCTCGCGTTCAGATGCAGGAACGCCTTGCCCGGCCGGGAGACCATCGTCTCGAAACCCGCGACCGTGGCCCCGGGGAAGGGGGTGAGATCGACCGCCTCGGCATCCGGGCTCTCCAAGTCGACGCGGTAGATGTGCCAGCGCTCGTCGCCGTCGCCGTCCTGCTGGTAGAGCAGCCAGCGCGGATCGTCCGTCCAGTGGTAGACGTGCACACTGCGGTTGTCGTCCGCGGTGACACAGCGCGCTTCCTCATCCGAATCGACGCCCTCCACCCAGACGTTCAGCCGCTCCCGCCACGGCGCCAGGTAGGCGATCCTGGTGCCGTCGGGCGATATCGATGCGGCGATGCGGATTGGTGCGCCGAGGAGGTCCTCGACGGCGAGGTGCGGGACCTCGCGCGAAATGGTGGTCATGGGGGACGCCCCTTCTGGGTTCGCTTCGGTTCGGTCGGAGGGCTTCTCGGCGCTCGGACCCCTCAGGCGACGGGGTCGCCGACGACTCCGCCGGTGGCCGTGCGGATCGCATGGGCGAAACGCCGGGAGACGGCCGTCACGTCGGTGAACTGCGTGACGTCGGCGCCGGCGAGGACGGCGGCGCCGATGTGCTCCTCCAGCACCCGCACGGCTGCGGCGGCGCCCGCGGCGTGCATCCGCACCTCCAGATCATCGGCCGGGCGCTCAAGACGGTCGCCGATGATCACGCACATCGCGCGTTCTACCTGGTCGTAGGCCATCAGCCACGCCGTGCGCAGCGCCGGCTCGGTGTCGGCGAGCCGGATCATCTTCATCGCGAGCATCTCGTCGGCAAGATCGACGGGCGGCGTCTGGTGACCGAGTCTGAGCCGGGTCAGTTCCGTGGTCAGGTGATCTTCGAGCGAGCTGCGCCGGGGCCAACTGCGCAGCACCGTCATCAGGGTGACAACGCCCTGCATGACGATCGGCTCAGCACAACTCTCCTTGCTGCGGAAGTGCCGCCAGATGGTGCGCGTGGAGAGGCTCACGGCCTCCGCGATCTGATCGCCGCTCGTAGCGGCCACCCCCTGCTCCCAGAACAGGCGCGCCGCCTCCCGGGAGATCTCCAGCCGCAGCCGCGCACGCCGCTGCTCGCTCATCCCTCCTCCGCTGCGCTCCTTCGTCACCATGGCGCCTCACACTCTTCGCTTCCACTGTCTTCAAACGACAGTACGTCACTAAGTGACACGGTGCAAAGTAGGCGGACCTGACGCGCTTCGGTTCAGGGAGGGCTAGGGAGCGTAGCGGCGGCTTGACCAGCGGACATGCCCGATCTCGGTCGCGCTTCGCAAGGAGGGCGGCGCATGGCAGTGGGTCGCGGCAGGCCGGTATGCGGTTGCCTGGAGCGTGGCGGGCGACCAGTAACTTCAGGATGAAATGGTCTTATTGGTGACAAAAGCATGGTGTGGCGCGGCGATCGGCTTCCGGAACCGACGGTGTTTGTGGCTGGTGGCGGTGAACTGGCCTCAGGGGAGTGGGCCCTCTGGGCTCGGGTTGAGATCCCCGTAGCTGGATGATCTCGTCGTGCTGGGCCACCGACTGCCCGGAGCGGCCGGAACGCCGGCTGTCGGCCGAGTGGCCGGCCAACGAGAGCGAGCCGGTGCAGATCTGGCCGACCAGCCTGCCCTCCGGGATGCCGCAGGACACTAGGGTGCCCTCTGTGATAGTCGGACGCTCTGCGGAGCAGTCGCGGATCAATCGCCTCGTGGCCGATGCCAAGGACGGCCGCAGCCGATCGCTGGTGCTGCGCGGGGAGGCCGGGATCGGCAAGACGGCGCTCCTCGACTATGCGGAAAGTGTCGCCGGCGGGATGCGTGTCCTGCGGGTGGTGGGGATCGAGTCCGAGGCCGACGTGGCGTACGCCGCCCTCCAACTGATGTTCGTGCGCGACCTCGACCGACTGGACGCCCTGCCCGGCGCACAAGCACAGGCCCTCAGGGCCGCGTTCGGAGCAAGCAGTGCCCCGGTCGAACGGATGCTGCCGGGTGCGGCAGCGCTGTCACTGCTCTCCGAGATCGCCGGCGACCGGCCGCTCCTGTGCTTACTGGACGACGCCCAATGGTTCGACCAGTCGTCGATCGACGCCCTGCTCTTCGCCGTGCGCCGCCTGCCCGCCGACCCGGTCGCGACCGTCTTCGCCGCCCGGGACGGGGAGTGCCCGTTCCCCGCGCCCGGGGTGGAGAGCCGCACGCTCCCGCGGCTGGGCGACGCCGACGCCGCTCGACTCGCGGCGGCCGCAGGGACGCTGCCGAGCGACGTCACCGACCGCATCCTCGAGGAGTCCGGAGGCAATCCGCTCGCCATCGTCGAGCTGGCGGCCCATGCGACCGCGGCGACCGCGGTCCCGCCGCCGGTCACGCCGCTGCCGGCGGCGGGACGGCTCGAGGAACACTTCCGCCGGCAGGTGCGCACCCTCGGGGAGCCCACCAGGACGGTCCTGCTGCTGGCCGCGGCCGACCACGGCTCCGCCCTGCCGACCCTCATCGCCGCCGCCGCGGAACTCGGGGGCGACGCAGGCGACTTCGAGCCGGCCGAGCGGAGCCGGCTCATCCACGTGACCGCCGACGGGGTGCTCTTCCGACATCCCCTGATCAGGGCGGCCGCCTATCAGGAGGCTCCCTTCGCCCGCCGGGTCGCCGCGCACCGGGCGCTCGCGCGGGTGCTGACCGATCCGCGCGACGCCGACCGGCGCGCCTGGCACGTCGCGACGGCCGCCGGCGGGCCGGACGACGCGGCCGCTGACGGCCTGGAGCAGGTCGCCGATCGAGCGACGGGCCGTGGCGCGGCGGCGGCCGCGGCCCGGGCCCTCGACCGGGCCGCCCGACTGACCAGCGCACCGACCGTCCGCGGCAGGCGGCTGGTGGCTGCCGCCCGGGCGGCGTACGACGCCGGGCAGCTCGACCGGGCCGTCGAGCTGGCGGCCACCGGTGCCGAACTGACCGACGAGCCCGGTGAGGTGGCAGAGTCCGGCTGGATTCGCGCTCAGGTGGCATACGAGCGAACGTCGCCGGCCGAGGCGTCCCGGGTCGCGCTGGAGGCCGCCGCCCCAGTACTGGCGACCAAGCCAGACCTTGCCGTCTCGATCCTGACCGAGGCCACCTGGTGCGCGCGCGACGCGGCGGATCCCGCCCTGCTGCGGCGCTGCGCGGAGCGGCTCCGCTCGATCCCGGAAGGCCCCACCCAGCTGATCAACGGGCTGGTGGGCTTCGCCGACCTGTTGTGCGGCGACATCGCGGAGGCGGTCGAGCCGATGCGCAACATGTTCCTCGCAGCCCGGGACGGCGAGTGCGCGGGCACCGTCGAGCGACTGAGCGCCGCGTTCATGGGGTTGCTGATCGGCGAGGACGAAACGGCCGTGACGATGCTCGACGCCCACGTCGCGGAGCTGCGCAGCCTCGGAGCGCTGGGCTGGCTGCCCTATGCCCAGGAGCCGCTGGTGCTCGCCCAGCTGGTGACGGGCCGCCTCCGCGACGCAGACGGCAACGTCGCGGAGGCGATGGCACTGGCCGAGGAACTGGGTCAGCAGCTCCAGGTCGTCGTCCTTTCCGCGATGTCGGCGTGGCTCGCCGCCGCCCGCGGAGACCACGCCCGCGCCGAGCGGGCGGCAGCGCTCGTCCTCGACGACGCGCGGCAGCACGGGATGGCGGCCGCGCAGGCCACCTGGGCGCTCGGTCTTGTCGACCTCATGGGTGGCGACCCGCAGGGCGCGCTCGAGCGGCTCGAGGGCGTCTGCGGCGGCGCACCCGGGCGCGACATCACGGTGCGCGCGGTTCCTGACCTCGTCGAGGCCGCGGTGCGGGTCGGCGACACCCATCGGGCCCGACGGTCCCTGCCAGGACTCACCGACTGGGCAACGCACACCAAGAGCCCGGTGCCCTCCGCCCTCCTGCTGCGTTGCCAGGCGCTCCTCGACGACGGCGGTGACGCCGACGGGCGGTTCGAGGAGTCCTTGGCGGCCGAGCGCTGCGGACCGTACGACCGGGCGCGGACCCGGCTGGTGTTCGGTGAGTGGCTCCGCCGGCACCGCCGCCGAACCGCGGCAAAGGAGCAGCTCCGGGAGGCGTACGAGACCTTCGACAGAATCGGTGCCCACGGCTGGCTGCCGCGGGTACGCACGGAGCTGACCGCTCTCGGCGAGTCCGCTCCGGGGGACGCCGACGCCCGGAGCACCAGCGGGCTCACCCCGCAGGAGCTGCAAGTGGTGCGTCGCGCAGCCCTGGGGATGAGCAACCGGGAGATCGCCGCCGAGCTCTTCCTCAGCCCGCGCACGGTCGGCCATCACCTCTACAAGGCCTATCCGAAACTGGGCGTCGGACGACGGGCCGAGCTGGGACAACTCGACCTGTAACTCGACCTGCAACTCGACCTGTAACTCGACCTATGAAAGGCCTCCGAACCTCCCGTGCCCGGTGGCTCGGCACCAGTCGTTCGACAGATGCGGACGTCCAGGACCGGTTCCTAGCCTGACGGGCATGGGAAAAGTCATCGTTCACAACCAGGTCACCGTCAACGGCGCCTTCGAGGCGCCCACCCCCGAGGAGTGGCTGGAGCTCGACGCCGACAGCGGCGACGCAGGCCTCGAGCAGTTGATCCTGGCCGACGCTCTCCTGCTCGGCCGCAAGACGTACGAGGGGCTGGCGGCCGTCTGGCCGCACCTCGGTGAGGATCCGTCGATGGGCCACTACGCGGAGCGGGTCAACGGCATGCCGAAGTACGTCGCCTCGCGGACACTCACCGCGCCGTTGGAGTGGAACGCCACCCTCATCGACGGCGAGGTCGTCCAGGCCGTCCCCGCGCTCAAGGAGGAGCACACAGGCAACCTGATCGTCTCCGGATGCGGGGAGCTGGCGCACACCCTCGCCCAGGAGGGCCTGGTCGACGAGTTCTGGTTCTGGGTGAATCCGCACCTGTGGCCGGCCGGGCCGCGGATCCTCGACGGTGTCGGCCCCATCCGCCTCCAACTGGTCGCGGCCACGCCCTATCGATCCGGAGTCGTCTGGCTGCGCTACCGGCCGGCCGGGGCCTGAGGCGAGAAGAACGACGGGAAAGACGATCATGTACGCCGCCGTATCAGCCGACGGCTATGCCGCGAGGCCGGACGGCGAGGTCGGCCCACTCTTCGACTGGTACGGGAACGGCGAGGTGGCCTGGGAGTGGAACGGGGCCGAGATGCGCACCACCCAGTTTCCTCGCAGGGTGCCCCGTTCAGGCCGGGGGTGAATGCGAGTCCCTGCGGAGCAGGGCAGGGACGGCCGTTACGCCCCCGGGGCGGAACGGCGTTCGCTGTCTTCAACCGCTCGTCGCACGAGTGACACCAGCCATGAGTTGAGGGAGTGGTCGTCTGTGGCGGCAAGCGCCTTGGCCTTGGCGTACAGGTCGTCGGGAAGTCGCAGATTCAGCTTGGTCACGCGTCAAGTCTGGCCCTGGAATGGGGCCATTTCCAGATTTCGTGTGTACCCGACGCCCGCGCAGGAGAGCGTCATGCTCGAACACTGCGCGCATGCCCGGTACGTGTGGAACCTGGCCGTCGAGCAGCACGCGCACTGGCACAAAGGCCGCAGGACCGCCCGGGGTTTCGCGAACAGTGCCGCCAGCTCACCGAGGCCCGGCGCGACAACGCATGGCTGGGTGCGGGGAACGCGGATGTCCAGCAGCAGGCACTCAAGGACTTCGCCCGGGCCAAGAACGCGCGGTTCACGTCCGGGTTCGGTGAGCCGACGTGGCGCAAGAAGCACGTGCACGAGGGCTTCCGGGTCATCGGCACCGACCGCGTGCCGGAGTGCGAGCCGAACGGCTCGCCGACGCTGAGCGCGAAGACCGGCAGGCAGGTCATGGGCCGATCGGTGCGGGTGCACAAGCTCAACAGGCGGTGGGCGCAGGTGCAGGTGCCCGGCTGCGGCTGGGTCCGCTTTCGTCTCACCCGAGGTGACCTGCCGAAGGCGAAGACGTTCCGCATCACCCGGCGAGGCGGCCAGTGGCACATCGCCTTCGCGGTCGTCCCCGAACCGATCGACGCCCCCGGCACGGGCAACGTCATCGGCATCGACCGGGGCGTGACGATCACGGCCGCGCTGTCGGACGGCCGGAAGCTGAACTGCCCGCAGCTCACGGTCAAGGAACGCGCCCAGGTCCGCAAGCACCAGCGGCGCGCCGCACGCGCACCCCGGGGCAGCGAGCGGAAGACGGCCGAGTACGCCACGGTCGCACGGCTCAAGACCCGGGAAGCGGACCGGCGTAAGGACTGGTGCGAGAAGACCAGCACGATGCTCGCCCGCACCTGTGACCTGGTGCGATTCGAGAAGCTCAACATCAAGAACATGACCCGCTCGGCGAAGGGCACCGTTCAGGAACCCGGCAAGCAGGTGCGGCAGAAGAGCGGGCTGAACCGGGTGATCCTCGCCCAGGGCTGGGGCCTGCTCCGCCAGCGCACCGAGCACAAGGCCCCCGGCAGGGTCGAAGACGTCCCCGCCCCCTACACCAGCCTGCGGCGCAGTGCCTGCGGATGGATCGACAAGAACTCGCGCAAGAGCCAAGCCGAATTCTGTTGCTCCTCTTGTGGCTTCATCTGCAACGCGGACACCAACGCAGCAGCCAACGTCGCGGCAGGACAGGGCGGCACTACTCGCCCCCGGCGCTCAGCCGGTGCCGGGGGGGACGACACCGCCCACACAGCGGTCGAGCGTCCGTGAACCTCAACCCACCTGGGTTGGAATTCCCCTTTTTTAAGAGGCGGAGGATGTCAATCAGGCCTCCAAGGACTTCATCCAGTCTGTCTACACCGAAATCGGCGCGATGGTGGTCGGACGGTTCGTGTCCGACCAGACCAACGGCTGGGCCGGTCAGGCTGTGGCTGGTGATCGCGTCTTCGTGGTCACCCACGAGGCGCCCAAGAGTTGGGAGTTCGACGTCGGTCGGCAGTCGGCTCAGCTCCTTGACGTCGTCCTGCCCGGAGTTGAAATCGGCTTGTCCCGTCAATCCGGCTGACCCTAAAGTGAGATCACTTCGACGAGACGTTCCCCAGAAGCACGCCGCAGAACGGGAGCGTCCCACCTCGCTGAGGTGCCGGAGAGGCGGCAGCAGTCTTTGTCGACCCTTCCCTTCGGAGGATTCCTTCATGAACGTCGGTATCGGCCTGCCCATCGGCGACCCGGCCACCTTGCTCACCTGGGCACAACGCGCCGAAACGGGGCCCTTCAGCACGCTCGGCCTGCTCGACCGGCTCGTCTACGACAACCCCGAACCCCTGGTCGCACTCGCCGTCCTCGCGGGCGCCACCTCTCGCATCCGCGTCCAGACCGAGGTACTGCTCGCACCACTGCGCGACACCGCCCTGCTCGCCAAGCAGGCCGCCACCTTGGATCGGATGACCGGTGGCCGCCTCGTCCTCGGCCTGGGCATCGGCGGCCGCGACGACGACCACCAGGTCACCGGCATCGACAAGCGCACCCGAGGCCGCCGCCTCGACGAGCAGATGGCGGTAATGCGCCGCCTGTGGTCCGGCGAGCCGTACGGCGACAACATCGGCCCGATCGGCCCCGCGCCCGCCCGGCCAGGCGGCCCCGAAGCGCTCTTCGGCGGCTTCAAGCCCGCCGCGATCGAACGCGTCGCGCGCTGGGGCGACGGCTTCCTCGCCGCCGCGGCACCCTCCTGGGCAGGCGGCCTGTTCGACACGGCACGCAGGCTCTGGAAGGAGTACGACCGCGACGGTGAACCGCGCATTGTCGCGCAGGTCAACGTCGCGCTCGGCCCTGACGACGTGCTCCACGACGCCCAGGCCAACATGCACGCGTACTACACCTTCACCGGCATGGCCGACCGGATGGTGGCCGGAATGCTCACCACGCCGACCGAGATCCGCGAAGCGATCGTCGGCTTCACCGACCTCGGCGCCGACGAGGTCATGCTCCATTGCCACGGCCGAGACCCGAACCAGGTGGACCGCCTCGCCGATGTCCTGTGACGGTGGCAGGCATGTGACCGACATGCCTTTCCTGAGACCGCGCTGCTGGTCTTTGCGCTTCTGATCACCCGTCTGTGAGCTGGGACTTCTGGTGCGGGACGGCAGGGATTCCCAGAGCAAGGGGCTGTTCCGCTCGCACCGTCGGGCCTGTTCCCGCTTGCTGCACAGGAACGTCGGGGTGAGGTCGAGTCCTTCGACCTCACCCCGACGGCCCTCCTCGATCGCGCGCTTGTGGCGGGCGAGGAGGGCTTCTTCCAACTCGTCCAGGCGGGGGCAGCACCTTGGGGTTGACGCTGAACATCGGGCAGCGATCGTGCTGGGCTGAGGGAACGCACGCTGATGCAGACGTGTCCGAGGGCGAACTCCGCCGGGTCGACTCGATCGCAGATAATGGAGTCAGCAGACCGGTGGCCGGACATCGCGGCCGCTGCCGCCCCGCAGCTGCCCGACCATGCCGCCGCCGTCGCCCCCGGACACCGGGCAGCTGGACCTGCGCCCCGACTCGCCTGCCTACGCCACCCAGTTGAGGCTGATCACCCCGCGCATCGTCGCCGCGGCGAACGAGTCGGCCGGCACCGATGCCGTACGCACCGTGCGCGTCCTGCCCGCAGTTGCCGCGCCCGCGCCCCGCGTCAGGGAGCCCGCCCCGGCGGCCGCAGGCTTTCCCGAAGCGCCGGTGAGGACCCGGGGACGGCATCATCCGGCTTCGGCTCCATCAGGCGCTCGCCGCGCACCAGGCCACCACGCCCGCGCGGCGGTGGACGACGGCATTTGCAGAGGCAGTCGAACGGCAGACCCGTGCGCGCTCAGCCAGCGTGCGTTCCCTCAGTCCAGCACGATCATCAGGGCCTCGAAGCCGGTGGTCGTGCTGCTGGAGTGCCCGGTGCCTGTCGTGTCCTCGACGAGCAGCAGGTCACCAGGGCGGGCGATCACCGTCTCGCCGGACGCGGTTACCTCGCACTCGCCCGAGAGCAAGACCACCAGACGTCGCCCGGCCTCTGGCTGCTCGGGGTGGCCGCCCCCGACCGGCGCCCGAACCACCATGCAGGCCGACGCCTTCCATGGAGCAGAGGCACTCAACTCGCCCGGACCAGGCACTGCCGGCACTATCCCCGGCTCCCATGACTCGAAGTGGGCGGCTCCATCCTGCCCCGCGTACAGTCGTCGCAGCGTCATAACCACCACGCTAGGTGACCCTGGCTCAGCCGCCATGATGGCACCACCGAATTCTCCCTCCCTGCCTGGCAGATCCATATCCAGATCAGGTTCTGCTTTGCTAGTGTCCTGCGCCAGAGATCCGTCGGTAGAAGCGGGCGAGGGAGTCGAGGATCTCTTCGGCTGTCTTGGTCCAGATGAACGGCTT
>NZ_VWMY01000039.1:59910-120572 GCF_008905045.1 Streptomyces albicerus | reverse complement strand
GCACCGCACCCTCTACCAACCCGGGCACCAACAAACAGCCTGACCAAGCCCACAGACCTTGACCAAACAGATAGAAGCACCCCCCCAGGGACGCCGTCTCACGCGCCGTGAGGAGGCAGGGAGCGGTCGCGTTTGCACGGCTGGGCGCGGCAGTGCCGGCGTCCGGTGGAGGCGCTGAGCCGGGTCGGCACACCGCGATGCTGGACGACGAAGGGGAGTACGACTGATGAGCACCGGTTCCGATAACGGGCGGTGGATCGGCCGGCGGGCGCTGCTGGGCGGTGCGGCCAGGACGGTCGGTGCGGCCGGCCTCGCCGGGATGGCCGGATCGCTGGGGGTGGCGGCGCTGCCGGCGGCGGCTGCCCAGGCGATGCCGGCGCAGCCCGCATCGAGCGGCCGGCGGTACCCGGCGAATTGGCCCGACCCGGAGCCTTACGGCCTCGCCGACACCCGCGAGGACCTGTGGCCGCGCGCGGACAACTCCTTTCTCCTGAACCTCGAGCTGCGCCCCCGCGACGAGCCGCTCGGCCGGGTCTGGATGCGTGACACCTACGTCAACTGCTTTGTCGTCGACGGCCGTCCGATGTACGTGGCGACGGGCACCAGCCGGGTGCCCGGGCTCACCACGGCCACCCCGTGGAACGACGGCATCTTCGTGTGGACGGCGCCGTCCCTGCACGGCCCGTGGCGGCTGGCCGACACCACGGGCATCCGCCCCGGCGCCGATAAGGGCAAGGTGTGGTCGCCCGAATTCGTCGGCGAGAACCGGACTGCGCGTACGGTCGTCGCCCCCTGGCAGGAGCATTGGTACGACGACGAGAGCGGCAAGCGCGGCAATGTCTGGGCGCCGGAGCTGCACTACTTCCGCGGCACGTGGTACCTGATGGCCTGCATGGGCGACAACGCGCTCAAGACCGGGTCGTTCCTGCTGGTGAGCGAGGGCGGGGTCGAAGGGCCGTACCGCCTCGTCCGGGGCAACCTGGACAAGCCCTTCGGCGACCTGGTCCCCGACAAGCCGGCACCTGCCAAGCCCATCGCGCGCTACCACATCGACGGCAGCCTCTACACCGAGGACGGCGACGCGTGGCTGGTGCTGCACAACAACCTGTACGCGAAGTTCCGGGACGACATGGAGGACATCGTCCCGGCGACGAATCTCCCGTCGTTCCGGCAGACGGCGTACGACCCCGAGCCCTATCTCGAGGGTGCGTACGTCTTCAAGCACGGCGGCAAGTACTACCTGCTGCACGCCGCCTGGGATCGCACGTCCACCAATCTCGACGGCAGCACCCGCTACGCCTACGATCCGCCGGGCACGCGCCGCACCCACTACCAGTACGACGCTGTCGTCGCCGTCGCGGACCGCTTCGAGGGGCCGTACTCCAAGCGCTACACCGCGGGTGTCGGCGCCGGCCACAACAACTTCTTCAAGGACCACAATGGCCGCCCGTGGGCCACGTTCTTCCGGAATCCCGCATTCGGCTACTGGGCCGATCCGGCACGCATCGACGATTCCGCGGTGGCCGGCGTCGTACGCCTGGAGTGGACCGGACCGGAGGGCAACCGCCTGTACGTCCGGCGCCAGGGCCGCGGACCGGCCCGTTGATTCGCTCCTCCATCCGATCGCTCCAACCGCGTTCCCCATACCGGAAAGGGACATTGTGAGCTGCCCGACCTCTCCGAACATCGTGTTTGTGATGACGGACCAGCAACGCGCCGATTTCACCGCCGGTGAGGGCTTTCCGCTCGACACGATGCCGTTTCTCGACTCGCTGGCCGAGGACGGCATGCGGCTGCGCCGCGCGTACACCACGGCCCCGGCGTGTGTTCCCGCGCGTACCAGCCTGCTGACCGGGCGCTGGCCGAGCACCCATCGGGTACGGCAGAACTCCAACACCACGCCGGAGCAGGTGACGCGCGGCGACGACCTGCTGGATGTGCTGGGCGCGGCCGGCTACCAGCGGTTCTACGCGGGCAAGACGCACATGTACCGGGGCAGCAAGGAGGACTTCGACGCCTTCGCCGGACCGTACGGGCATGAGTCGGGGCCGGATGAGACGACCGAGCAGCGGGCGTTCTCGCAGTGGCTGAAGTCCATCGAGCACGGGCCGACGAAGGAACCGACCCCGTTCCCGGTGGAGCTGCAGTACGCGCACCGGATCGTCTCCGACGCCATCAAGCAGATCGACGCCCGGGACGAGGAGAAGCCGTTCTTCTCCTGGGTGTCTATGCCCGAGCCGCACAACCCGTATCAGGCGCCGGAGCCGTACTTCTCCCTCTTCGGCGAGGACGAGGTCCCGGAGCGGGCGTGCGGCCCCGAGGCGGCCGAGGAGAAGGGTGGCGCGTACAAGTGGCTGCGTGATCTGGTGGAGGAGAAGCGGCCCGGCTACGACACGTTGTGGCGCCGCTACCGTGCCACGTACTGCGGCATGCTCCGCCTGATCGACGACCAGCTGCGCCGGCTGGTCGACCATCTCAAGGAGCAGAACCTGTGGCAGAACACCCTGCTGGTCTTCCTCTCCGACCACGGTGACTATGTGGGCGATTACGGGCTGCAGCGCAAGGGCGCCGGGATGCCGGAAGTCCTCGCCCGTGTCCCGATGGTGGTGCACGGCTGCGGCGTCAAGGCCCGCGACAACAAGCGGGACTTCGTCTCGCTCGCCGACCTGCTGCCCACCGTGTGCGAGGTGGTCGGCCGGCCGATCCCGCTGGGGGTGCAGGGCCGCAGCATGTGGCAGCTGCTGACCGGCACCGACTACCCGGCCGCGGAGTTCGCCGACATCGTCGTCGAGCGAGGCTACGGCGGCCTGCCCTACGCGGACGACGCCCGGCCGGAGCTGCACTTCCCGTATGAGGGCACCCGCTACGACGAGCTGAACGCCGTCACCCAGAGCGGCACCTCCCGGGCGCTGCGGCACGACCGCTACAAGCTGTACTCCCACGTCGACGGCACCGGCGAGCTCTACGACCTCGACACCGACCCGATGGAGCTGAAGAACCGCTGGGACGATCCGCCGCTGCGGAAGGTGCAAGCCCAGCTGCTGGAGCGCCTGCAGCGCTGGTCCCTGCGCCTCACCGACGACCTGCCCAAGGGGAAGTACAACCCCAACCTGCCCCGGCACAACTGGCACCGGACCTGACTCTGCTTCCAGCTCCCCACCGGAGACCTCATGCCCCCGAATGCCCCTTCCCGCCGCACAGTCCTGCGCGGTGCCGCCGTCACGCTGACCGCGGCAGCCACCACCGGCACGGCTACCGGTGCCGCGGCCGGCGCCGGCATGTCCCCTGGTGCCGTCGACCACGCGGGCGCGCAGTGGATGCCTGCCTCTCCCGCCAACTACCGCGTCTCGCAGCGCCCCAGCAGCTATCCCGTGGACTACGTGGTCATCCATGTCACGCAAGAGCATTTCGACGACACCGTCGCCGTCTTCCGGAATCCCGACCGGCACACCTCGACCCACTATGTGGTCCGCTCGGCGGACGGCCACATCGGCCAGTGCGTACGGGAGAAGGACATCGCCCGGCATGCCGGCGATGACGACTACGACAACCGCAGCATCGGCATCGCACATGAGGGCTGGGTCGATGACCCCGTCTGGTTCACCGAGGAGTTGTACGCCTCGTCGGCGGCACTCACCGCGGCCGTGTGCGCGCGATACGCGATTCCGCTGGACCGCACCCACATCCTGGGGCACAACGAGGTGCCCGGCACCACCCACACCGACCCTGGATCCAACTGGGACTGGGACCACTACCTTGAGCTGGTACGGAAGGCGTGAGCCGATCGTCCCGCCGAACAACGTAGGGAGCGCTTCAGTCGGCCCGTGAGCGGCCGACTTGGCCCGACGGGGCTGATGGGGATGGGGTCCTGGAGAGCGTGGAGGGTAGAGGTTTTCTCTTGAGCGGGTGTTTGGTGTCAGATCGGCTCGAGGCGGGCGACGGGTGCGACGGGCGGTGGACTGCAAACGTGGAAGACAGCCCGGCCGGTGTCGTCTGCCCGGTCCGCGCAGTGGGCGTATCGCAGTCACGCCCCACGTAACCTCTTCCTGTGCCAGCCTCCCGCCTGCATCGCGTCGCCGTCCTTGTGCTCGAGGGTGCGAAGCCGCTCGATGTCGGCATTCCCGCGCAGGTGTTCACGACCCGCGCGAGCATGCCGTACGAGGTGCGGGTGTGCGGCGCGGCACCTGGTCTCGTGACCGGCGGTGACGGCCTGGCGTACCACGTCGCCCACGGCCTCGACGCTCTTGCGTGGGCCGACATCGTCTTCGTCCCCGGCTACCGGTTCCCGGACCGCGACGAGCCGCCGCAGGCTGTCGTCGAGGCACTGATCGCTGCCCACGACCGGGGCGCGCGGCTCGCCGCCATCTCGACGGGCGCCTTCGCGCTCGCTGCCACGGGCTTGCTCGACGGCAGGCGCGCCACGACGCACTGGCACTACACGCGGGCACTTGTGGCCAGGCATCCGCTCGTCCAGGTCGACGAGAACGTGCTGTTCGTCGACGAGGGCAGTGTGCTCACCTCGGCCGGCGCCGCCTCCGGCATCGACCTGTGCCTGCACATCCTGCGCGGCGACCTCGGAGTGGCCGCGTCCAACCACGCGGCCCGGCGTCTGGTCGCCGCCCCCTACCGCAGCGGCGGCCAGGCCCAGTACGTGCCGCGCAGCGTCCCCGAGCCGCTCGGCGAGCGCTTCGGCGCCACCCGCGAGTGGGCGCTGCACCGGCTCGGCGAGCCCCTCACCCTCGACATACTGGCGCGGCAGGCGGGGGTCTCGCCGCGCACGTTCTCCCGGCGCTTCGTCGAGGAGACCGGCTACACACCGATGCAGTGGGTGATGCGCGCCCGCATCGACCTGGCCCGCGAACTGCTCGAGCGCTCGCAGCGCGGCGTCGAACAGATCGCCGCCGACGTCGGACTGGGCACCGGCGCGAATCTGCGCCTGCACTTCCAGCGCATCCTCGGCACCACACCGAGCGAGTACCGGCGCACCTTCACCCGGGGCGAGTAACCCGCCCGGCACCGCGTGGCGGGATCCGTGGCGGGATCCTTTTGAACCGTGACGATCCCGCCACTGTCAGCGGCGCGAGCCGCGGGCGAGCCTGGTGTGGAAGGGAAGGGACCTCACTCATGACTCGCATCGCCATCAACGGATTCGGCCGCATCGGACGCAATGTGCTGCGCGCACTGCTGGAGCGCGACAGCGCCCTCGTCGAGATCGTCGCCGTCAACGACCTCACCGAGCCCGCCACTCTCGCCCGGCTGCTCGCCTACGACAGCACGGCCGGCCGGCTCGGACGCCCGGTGACCGCCGACGGGGACGCCCTCGTCGTCGACGGCCGTCGGATCACGGTGCTGGCCGAGCGCGAACCGGCGCAGCTGCCGTGGGCCGAACTCGGCGTCGACATCGTCCTGGAAGCCACCGGCCGCTTCACCTCGGCCGAGGCCGCCCGGGCCCACGTCGACGCGGGCGCGAAGAAGGTACTCGTCAGCGCGCCGTCGGACGGCGCCGACGTCACGCTCGCGTTCGGGGTCAACACCGACGCCTACGACCCGGCCGTGCACACGATCGTGTCGAACGCCTCCTGCACCACCAACGCGCTCGCGCCGCTGGCCGCGGTCCTCGATGAACTCGCCGGTATCGAGCACGGGTTCATGACGACGGTGCACGCCTACACGCAGGAGCAGAACCTGCAGGACGGTCCGCACCGCGACGCCCGTCGCGCCCGGGCCGCCGGCGTCAACATCGTGCCGACCACGACCGGCGCCGCCAAGGCGATCGGCCTGGTGCTGCCGAACCTCGCCGGCAAGCTGTCGGGCGACTCGATCCGCGTACCGGTGCCGGTGGGCTCGATCGTCGAACTCAACACGACCGTCGCCCGCGACGTGACGCGCGACGACGTGCTGGCGGCGTACCGCGCCGCAGCGGAGGGGCCGCTCGCCGGCATCCTCGAGTACTCGGACGACCCGCTCGTGTCGTCCGACATCACGGGCAATCCCGCCTCGGCGATCTTCGATTCGGCCCTCACCCGCGTCGACGGCCGCCACGTCAAGGTGGTCGCGTGGTACGACAACGAGTGGGGCTTCTCGAACCGCGTGATCGACACGCTCGAGTTCCTCGCCGCGCGCTGACCGGACGCCGGGGTGGTGGCCCGCCTCCGGCGACCGCGCAGGCCAGCACCGCAAGCAAAGGCAACCATGGCTTCCTCGACCAGCTCGGCGTCGTACCGGTCACCTACGGGGCGGGGCTGGCCGATCGCCTTGCCCCACTGGCTCCGTACGGTGTCGACTTGGTGCTGGACGCGGCCGGTAAGGGCTCTCTTGCCGAACTGGCCATTGCCGGCGAGCCGCACCGCGTGGTGACCATCGCAGAGTTCGACGCCGGCCGAAATGGAGTGCGGTTCTCCCGCTCCGAAGCAGGAGAGTCGACGGGCTGGGCAGGACTGCCACTGGCGGCCGATCTCGCCGACCATGGCCGCCTCACTGTCCCGCTGCACGCCGTGTTCCCGCTGAAGGCGGCCGCCACAGCTCACGACGT
Source organism: Streptomyces albicerus (assembly GCF_008905045.1). GTDB lineage: Bacteria > Actinomycetota > Actinomycetes > Streptomycetales > Streptomycetaceae > Streptomyces > Streptomyces albicerus. Next base: position 114,040 of record NZ_VWMY01000039.1, on the reverse strand, counting down.
CAGCGCCACCGGCCACGCGCGCGGCGCGCGCCCGAGGTCTTCCCATGCCTGCAGCCAAGGGCTGTCCCGTAACTGCTGGTCATGGAGCTGGCCAGGGTGCGGAAACTGCGTGGCTGCTGAGTTCGCGGTGCCGGTATCGTCCGGTCTCCCGACCCGCCGTACCCGGCCTACGTTTAGAGAGCGATGCAGATGACCAGCCAGCAAGCAACGACTACCCTGTGGCGCCCCACCGGCCCCAAGGAGCTGGATCTGGTTCGGGAGCTGAACTGGCGTGCCTGGCCGCCCCGGCTGCCCGAGCAGCCGATCTTCTACCCGGTCCTCAACGAGGACTACGCGGTCAGGATCGCGCGGGACTGGAACGTGAAGCACGATGGCGCCGGCTTCGTCACTCGTTTCGAGGTCGAGTCGGAGTTCTTGAGCCGGTATCCCATCCAGCAGGCCGGCGGGCAGACGATCCTCGAGCTCTGGGTTCCGGCCGAGGAGCTGGACGACTTCAACGCCCACATTGTCGGCGAGATCCAGTTGGTCCACGAGTTCCGCTGAGGCGGGGAGGCCTGCTGACGGGGCACGCTACGGTGCGATGATCCCGGCGTGGCTGGTGTGATCGCGGCGTCGGAGCCGTCCTGGATAGCCCCGTTCACCGGGCTGAGCCCGCACGCCTTCGGGCAGCTGGTGACCGTGCTGCGGCGCGAGGTGCGGATGCGGTTCGCAAGGGTCGACCGTGGAGCCGGCCCCTGGAGGACCGGGCGCTGCTGGTCGCGGCGTATTGGCGCACCAACCTGACGATGCGTCAGCTCGCGCCGCTGTTCGGGGTGTCGAAATCCGCGGTGGCCCGCGTGATTGACCATCTCGGACCGATGCTCGCGCTCCAGCCCCGCAAGCGGTTCGCCAAGGACACCGTGTCCATCGTGGACGGCACCCTGGTGCCCACTCGCGATCACACCATCGCCAAGCAGTCGAAGAACTGCCGGTACTCCACCAACCACCAGGGCGTCATCGACGCCGACAACCGGTTCGTCGTCGTGGTCGGCCAACCGCTGCCCGGGAACCGCAATGACTGCAAGGCGTGGGAGGAATCCGGCGCCAAGGCCGCCGTCGGCAGGACACTCACAATCGCCGACGGCGGCTATCCCGGCACGGGACTTGTCATGCCCCATCGTCGACGCAAGGGCGAAGATCTGCCCGACTGGAAGGAAGCGCACAACAAGTCCCACGAGCAGGTCCGCGCCCGCGTCGAGCACGTCTTCGCCCGAATGAAGACCTGGAAGATCCTCCGCGACTGCCGGCTCAAAGGCGACGGAGTCCACCACGCCATGCGCGGCATCGCCCGGGTGCACAACCTCGCCCTCGCCGGATAAACGAGCGGGCCACACGATGGCCAAGCACACCTGAGGTGACCCAGAGATCATTTAGCGCCTGCTTCCGGGGGCCGGTCCTGGGAATCAACCTCGCCGACGGCCAATACGCCGCCACGAGCCAAGTTCTATCAGTGGCTCAACAACTACGGCTCGGCCCGCTTCACCGCTGCGTTGGAGGGCTTGGCCCAGGACCTTGACACCGAAGCTCCCCCATCGACTACCGGCGACGCCGCCAGGCGCTGCAAGGCTGGTCGTTGGCCGGCGAGACATGGGGCTCGATCATCGCTGAACTGCCGCCAGTCCCTGGTCCTGTCGGCCCCAATATGGACGACCGCAAGCGTCAGGAGGCGTGCGCTTACGTCTGGGACGACGTAACCCGAGGCGAACCCCGGTTCGCTCCGCGTCCCATCGAAGCGGAACACCCCCCAGACGTCCGCCGGGCCTGGCACCTCCGGCGCAGCAGCACATGGTCCCAGCTCTCACGACCCAATCCGCTCGACCACTACGCGGCACTGTGAGGGCTCCTCATCCAGCACGCCGAAGATCTCCCACGGAAGATCGACAAAGCAAGTGACCCCGCTCAGCCGAACCCGATCCGCCGGGACTGAGTTCTGAAGGCCATGTTGAGTGACGCAGAACTGGTGCTCGGTAAAGCGTCAGGTAAGTGCCAGTGTTCCGGCAGTCTTGGGCGGGCAGGAGCTGCGGTTCGGCGTGGGCACCGAGTTGGGGTCGCAGGACGCGGTGCGACAGCTCACTGGAGGGCATGAAATCCGCCCAGTCGCAACCCTCCGGGAGCCATGAAATCCTTCAAGTCGTAAATCCGCCAGAGGGCACAAAATTGCTCAGTTCGCAAATCCGGCAGAGGACATAAAGTCCGTTCAGCCGCAACAGTATTGACAGGAAACTCTAAGCTTGACGGCGTCGTGGAGTTTGCTTATGGTCCAGTCGTTCAGGTTCCCGCCGATCGATATCCGAAGGTGTTCATGTCCGCGCCTCCAACGTTGCCGAAGTTCAGGCAGCAGTTGATTCTTGCCGTTCTTATGTTGTGTTCTCTGCTGATTTGGCTGGACAATACCGTCCTGAGTACTACGCTGGAGACCCTTGCAGACCCGGTTCGTGGACTGGGGGCCAATCCCGGTCAGCTGCAATGGGCGACCGGTTCGTACACTCTGGCCTTCGCCACATTGATGTTCACTGCAGGCGCATTGGGCGATCGGTTCGGTCACCGGACTGTGTTTTCCAGTGGGTTGGTGATCTTCGCCGGGTCCTCGCTGTGGGCGGCGTACGCAAGCGATGCGGGTCAGGTGATTGCAGCTCGAGCTGCGATGGGGGTGGGCAGCGCGCTGATCACGCCCGCCATGATGGCCATCCTTATGTGGACCTTTACTGGCCCCGCGCGGGCTGCCGCGATCGGCATTTTCTCTACGTCGGCCGGTGTCGGAATGGCTGCCGGCCCGGTGCTGGCGGGGTTCCTGCTCGATCATTTCTGGTGGGGCTCGGTCTTTCTGATCAATGTCCCGGTCGCGGCATTGGCGTTGGTCGGGCTTGCCGTGCTGGTTCCGAATTTCCGCAGCCCCACTCTGCGACCACTGGACCCCGCTGGAATGTTGCTGTCGATCAGTGGGCTCGTGGCGTTGGCCTACGGGCTGATCCGGGCGGGGCAGGTGGCGGTGTGGAGTCGTACCGACGTCTGGGCGCCGATCGTTGTCGGTCTGGTTCTGCTGGCCGTTTTCGTACTCGTCGAACTGCGTGTCAAGGTGCCCAGCTTTGATCCGCGACTGTTCGCGCAACGCACATTCGGTGGCGGCAATGTGGCACTCGGATTGCTGCTCTTCGGTGTGGCCGCCATCACCTTCTATAATGCGTTCTACCTGCAAGGCGCGCTCGGATTTTCGCCGATGAAAGCGGGTTTGGCCAATATCCCGACCGCATTCGGCGCGCTCGCGGGGGCGCCCCTTGCCTCCCGCCTGGTTCGCCGCCTGCCGCTACGCCTTGTCACCGTGCCGGCGCTAACCGTGGCTGCGCTGACCATGGGCGGGTACGGGCTCCTCGGACTCCAAACTCCACTCGTCTGGATCGAGATCCTGTTGTTGATACAGGGTCTCTCGATCGGCATGGTGATCGGCCCCGTTACGGCCGCATTGATCAGCGACCTGCCGTTGGAACAGGCCGGTGCAGGATCGGCCGTCACCAACACCGTGCGACAAACCGGCAGTGTGATCGGAATCGCAGTAGGCGGCACGATCATGTCGATCACGTATCGCCGTGCGATCGAACCTTCGCTGGAGGGTGCACCCGGTCCGGTGCAGGATCAGGCGCGAGTTTCCGCCGAACAGGCCCGCCACGTCGCCACCACTATCCACCGGCCCGCTCTTGCTCAGGCTGCTGATAATGCGTTTATCCATGCTATGCACGTCGGCGCGGGCTGGATCGCGGTCATCGCACTCCTCGGAGCAGCTGTGCTGCTGATTACCTTGCCTGCTGCCGGAAAGAAGAAGGGTCCGATACCGGAGCCGGACTACGAAGAGGCCCGCAGCTCCGTCTGAGAGTGTGATGGCAGAACCCAGGCTCAGGCCCGCCGCAGGGCAGCATCAAATACCAGCTTCCGCAGCTCAGCGGGCACATTGGACGCATCTCGCCAAGCGTCTGCGATCGCGAGAAGCGCCTCCCGCGCGAGCTCGGGAGCGACGCCGGGCTGACCAGTGTCGATTTCGGCAAACAGCCGCTTGCAGACGACGTTGGTGACGTCATACAGGGCGCCCGAGGCACGGGCCATATCGGCCACACCGGAGTCCGCAGCATGAGGCGGTTCACCGGGAAGCCGAATGGCAACCGAACCCGCGGAGTAGATCCGCCCATGAACGAGGTCACGTAGAGCGCAGAGTTGATCTCGGGTCGGCAGGGACGGCTGGACAATGCGCTCGGTCACCAGCCGACTTTATCGGTGCCGCCCCCGCCTGCCGCCCCGACGCTGGTTCCAACTCCCGTGGCCAGGTTTCAACTACGGTGTCCCGGCTCAAGAGTCTGGTTGCAGCGGAGAGCTCCACGGCGGCCAACCAGGAGGGCGAATGGCCACCTACCGCTGGAAGTCACATCGTCGTGTGACTTCCAGCGGTAAGTGGCCAGAGACGAGGGGAAGACCACTGAGCATCCGCCAACTTGAAGTCGCAGGTCAAAGGGCTGGTGTGACCGGTTCTCGGAATGCTCAGGCTGGTGGTGGGCGGCAGTCTACGGAGTAGATCGTCTGTCATCTGTCGACTTCGAGGTTGGTCAGAACGAGCAAGGCGCGCAGGAGGCAGGAGGCAGGAGGCAGGGGGCGCAGGCAGGGTCGGTGCGGAGCTTGGTGAGGATCCGTCAGTTCTTGAGGTGAGCGAAGCCGTGTTCGACCGGTGCGCGTCCGACGGCGAGAACTCGGTTCGGTACGGCTCGTCTGAAGGGAGGGCTTGAAACGGAGTTGGGGCGGCCGACGGGTTCGCCTGCGCGGCAGCCACCCGGGCGGCCCCGGACGCGGGACGGGTCCCGGCGACCCCGAGTTACGTTCCTCGCTCGACGGGCTGATCTCGTGGACAGCCGCTCAACAGCTAAGGACTGACCGACGATGACGAAGCGTCCGCGTATCGAGATCGTCGGTGTGATGCTCGGGTTGTCGGCGGTGACGCTGACTGATCCGTTTGTTCATTCATGGTGGCTGGGCATGTTGATCGCTGTGAGTGTTGCCGCCCTCGGCGCCTTTGCCGTTGGACAGGCTGTCAATAGCCTGCCTCTTGTTTCGGCTGCTCGGCTCGCCACCGTCACGACGGTCATCATCAGCGGCGGCGGGATTGTCGCCGCCGTCATCGCAGGGCCCCGAGCGAATACCGGCCAAGAGTTCGCCATAGTCCTGGCTGGCTATGTGATGTTGCGTCTCATCGGTGCGACGGTGGATCGGCTGACGCCGTCGGTGAACGTCTCCTTGATCGCATCGTTCGTCGGGACCGCGGTCGGTCTGAGCACGATTCTCTTGGTGCTGGCGGCCCATCCGGACCTGTCCGTATGGGCCATCCTGGGCATCGGGGCCGGAACCGGCTACATGGAAGGCGTCATCACCGGGTTCGCACTGCGGCCGGGGAGCATGTCGGCGCGATGAACGACAAAGCGGGGCTGAAGGCCCCATGCGATCAGCTGCTGACGGGGGCGCAGGCTGTCACGGGACCGGTCGACATCCACACCAACCACACGGGCGGTCCCATGAGCGAACACGTCCCTGACGCCAAGCTGATCATCGAGCACACTGCGCAGCTCGTTGGCCCCGACGGCCAGGGTTGGGTTGTCGCCTGCAACCTCGGGTACCGATCGGAGCGGATCCCTGTCCGCTCCACAGCTCTCCAGCACAAGGTGCAGCACCTGGACCACCCTCTCATCGGGGAGCTGGAGGTGTCGGGTGCGGCTGGTCCCGGATCGTGGGCCGGAGATGGCTGAGTCCGCGCTGCGGCGGAGTACCAGCGCAGCCTGACCGCCGTGCGGCAGGCCGCCGGCTCGCTCGCAACACGGCAGATCGGCGAGGTACTGGGCTTGGACACCGGGATACGGGGCAAGCTGGAGCCGCTGCGCGGGAAGCTGACGAAGCTGGCCGACCGCAGCTGGCTGCACAAGCGGCCCGACGGGAAGTTCACCGCCCGCCCGTGACCAGGTCGCCCAGCGACAGGGGGCGTAACTGAGGTGTCCCTGGCGTCTGTTGGAATTGGAGGCCACCCCTCGGTCTGCGTCACTCTTGCTCCGGAGGCTGAGCTGTGGCTGACTGGCAACGGCGCGGAGGGGGAGTAGGGGGCATGGGCAACTGGGTCGTGATCGCGGAGTACTACAGCGACGTCTACAGGACCGAGTTCATCTGCCATGGGCAGGAAACGAAGGACCAGGCACTGAAGGCACTCCGTGCTGCCATCCACACGTATGTACCGAGCAAAAATATCGTCGAGAAGCGGCGCCGTGTGTACCGCTTCGCCGACCGGGAGTCATACCTGGTGGTGATCAAAGGCAAGCTGACGGAGTGGGAGTGCACCCTGCGCATCGCGGAGTTGGTCTCGGACTCGACCGACCCGGCCGTGGCCGAGCGGGCCCAGATGGACGACGGCGCGGCAGAGGCGGCTGACGGGCCGCAGGACCGGATCCCGCCCGGCTACTGAGCGACGGACCGAACTCCGCTCGGGTCGGTCGCCCTGCAGAAACCACGGCCCTGTGTTCAGCCGGGTCAACCGCAGCGCTCAAGCGACCAGCTCAAGCACTCGGCGGCCAGACCAGCCGCGCAGCCACAGCCCAAATGGCGCAGGACTCAAGGGGCCAACTATCGCTGCGCTGCGCCATTCGGCCGTTCGGTCCCCGGCAGTGCCGCCGCCGAGTCGCCTTCGGCTTCGTTGGACCGGCCGTCGCACCGGTCGTCCGGGGTGATCCTCAGGCCCGCAACGCCGCGCGTCCTTCGACGATCAGTCCCGCAGGCGCTGATACCGACTCGACCCGGCCGTCCGAGCTGATGGTGACGTCGAGCCGTTCTCCCGCGACGGTGAGCCCGGCGACGGTGAGTGCGCCGACGGGGAGTGGGCCTGTCGGGCGGAGGCGGATGCGGCCCGCGGGGATGTCGGGATCCAGGCCGGTCAGGGCGGTCATGAGGGCGATGGCTGATGCGGCTGACCAGGCCTCTGGGCGGCAGGCGGCCGGGTAGGGGACCGGTGCGGGGGTGCCCGCGCAGGCGTCGCCGCCCCACAGTTCCGGCAGCCGGTAGTCGAAGGCCGGCGCCGCGGCGAGGATGCCCTCGATGAGCCGGACGGCGGCGTCGGGGTGGCCGCTGCGGGCGAGGCCGGTGACGGCGATGGCGGTGTCGTGCGGCCAGACGGTGCCGCAGTGGTAGCGCAGCGGGCCGTAGCCGTCGGACCGGGACGACATCGTGCGCAGCCCGTAGGCGTCGGACATGTCCGGGGCGGCGAGCCGTGCGGCGACGGCGGCAATCTCGTCGGCGTTGAGGATGCCGGTGGCCAGAAGGTGGCCCATGTTGCTCGCGACGGCGTCGACAGGGCGGCCGGACTTGTCGAGTGCTATGGCCGGGTAGGGCCCTCGCTGGTCGGAGGTATCGCAGACCCAGAAGCGGGCGCGGAACCGGTCGGCGAGTCGGATGCGAACGTTCGCCAGCGTTCGCCGTCCAGCAGGGCGAAGGCGTCGAGGAGTGCCGCTCCGGCGAGGGCCGCCTCGTAGAGTAGCCCTGTACTTCGGCGAGGGCCAGGGGCGCTTCGGCGAGGCGGCCGTCGGCGAAGCGCACGGCGTCTGCGGAGTCCTTCCAGCCCTGGTTGGCCAGGCCGGTGCCGCGGTGGTCGACGTACGACAGGAACCCGCCTCCGGCCTGGGCGGCGGTGTCGATCCAGCCGAGCTCGCCTTGAGTGCGGGCAGCAGCGGCTCGATGTCGGCGGCGGGCAGGCCCCAGCGCCAGGCGTCGTGGAGCAGGCAGATCCACAGGGGGGTCGCGTCGACCGTGCCGTAGTAGACCGGCGGCAGACGAAGTCCCTGGCCGTCGTCGAAGACGCCGCGCCGCACCTCGTGGAGGATCTTGCCCGGCTCTTCCTCCGTCGCCGGATCGGTGCGGGTGCCCTGCTGGGCGGCCAGGGCGCGCAGGGTGCCCAGTGCGAGATCAGTGCCCAGCGGCAGGAGCATCCGTGCGGCCCACAGGCTGTCCCGGCCGAAGAGCGTGAAGAACCAGGGGACGCCCGCGGCGAGGAAGGTGTCACCGGGCGATGCGGCTGTGGCCATGCGCAGCGAGTGGAGGTCGTCCAGGCTCTGCGCGACCAGGGCGGGCAGGCGACGGTCGTCGGCGGTGACATCCGGACGCTGCCAGGTGGGCCGGGGGGCGGCGGCGCTGACGACCGCGTCAGGTTCCGATGCCCGATCAGGAGTACCGAGAGGGGACCGGCCGGCGCGGAGGCCGAAGCTCGGCCTGCCGAGTTCGCCCGCCGCGCGGCCCTCGACGGTCAGGTCGTACCGACGAAGCCCACCTGCGCCGCATCCTCGCCCACCACGACCCGCACGTGTTCCCGGGGCTTTCCTCACCTGCGTCTACAACCCCGACCGCGCCCTGTGCCGGAGCCCGGCCAGCTCTGCCGACCAGCCGGTCAAGGCCCACTGCCAGCTACTGGCCTGCCGCAACACAGCTCTCACGCCAGTCAACCTCCAGGCCCTGAATGGCCACCTCACCGAGCTGGAACAGACCTTGACCGACGGCGACCGTCTCGCCCCAGGCGTCGTGGCAAAGGGGGAGGCACAGCTCTACCTGCCCGGCCCGACCCCAGGCCCCCGCAGCGTCACAGTCCTCGGCGAGTGTGAACCCCCATGATCCAGTCGCCCGGACGTTTCAGTCTCAGCGGCAATCCGGTGTGCTGGAGTCGGCCATCAGCACGGCGTTCGAGGCAGGACCCGGCGGTGCCGCGGGTGACCCCAGATCTCACCTGTACCCGGCTGGATGGACGGCCGGGTACGTCGGCACCGGGCCGTTGTCAGTGGTGGCGGGCAGGATGGCGGGCATGACGACACCAGCTGCAGTGATCGTGGATGCCGCCGCCTACGCGCAGGCGGTCGAGGACGCGGTGAAGGCGTCGGCCGCCTACTACGAGGGCGGCGCCTCACCGCTGGACGACGACACCTACGACCGGCTGGTGCGCGGCATCGCCGCATACGAGGCGGAGCATCCCGAGCAGGTGCTGCCCGATTCGCCGACCGGGAAGGTAGCCGGCGGCGCGGTTCAGGGCGATGTGCCGCACACGGTGGCGATGCTGAGCCTGGACAACGTGTTCTCGCCGGAGGAGTTCACCGCCTGGACCGCCTCCCTGGCCCGCCGGATCGGCCACGACGTGGAGCAGTTCAGCGTCGAGCCGAAGCTGGACGGGCTCGCGATCGCCGCCCGCTACACCCGCGGCCGCCTCACCAGATTGGTCACGCGGGGCGACGGGACGGCCGGGGAGGATGTCTCGCACGCCATCGGCACCATCGAGGGTCTGCCGGACGAACTCGCCGAACCGGTCACCGTGGAAGTCCGGGGCGAAGTCCTGATGACCACCGCCCAGTTCGAGCATGGCAACGAGGTACGCACCGCGCACGGCGGGCAGCCGTTCGCGAACCCGCGCGGCGCCGCGGCGGGCACCCTGCGCGCCAAGGAGCGCGCCTACACCGTGCCGATGACGTTCTTCGGCTACGGGCTCCTCCCAGTGCCCGGTACCGAGACCGCGCTCGCGGAGCAGCTCCTCGAGCGCGCGCACAGTGACTTGATGGCGCAGGCCGCCGCGTACGGGGTGAACACCACCGCCTCCGCCGCAGTGCCCGGCATCACGGCCGACACGGTCGAGCAGGTGCTGGCCCGGGTGAGCGAGATCGCGGCGCTGCGCGCTGAGTTGCCGTTCGGGATCGACGGGGTCGTCATCAAGGCCGACCTGGCCGCCGACCAGCAGGTGGCCGGTTCGGGGTCGCGGGCCCCGCGCTGGGCGGTCGCCTACAAGCTGCCCGCCGTGGAGAAGATCACCCGGCTGCTGGAGGTGGAGTGGAATGTCGGCCGCACCGGCATCATCGCCCCGCGCGCCGTGCTGGAGCCGGTCACCATCGACGGCGCCACCATCACGTATGCCACGCTCCACAATCCGGCCGACATCACCCGCCGCGACCTGCGCCTGGGCGACCACGTCATGGTCCACCGGGCCGGCGACGTCATCCCCCGCATCGAAGCCCCCGTCGCCTCCTTGCGCACCGGCGACGAACAGCCCATCGTCTTCCCCGAGGTGTGCCCGCGCTGCGGGTCGGCGATTGACACCAGCGAGCAGCGCTGGCGCTGCGAAAACGGCCGCAACTGCCATCTGGTGGCCGCCCTGTCCTACGCCGCCGGCCGCGACCAGCTCGACATCGAGGGCCTGGGCACGACCCGCGTCGTCCAGCTCGTCGAGGCCGGCCTGGTCGCCGATCTCGCCGACCTGTTCACCCTCACCCGCGACCAGCTGCTGGGCCTGGAGCGGATGGGAGAGACCAGCACCGACAACCTCCTGGCCGCCATCGCCGCGGCCAAGGACCAGCCGCTGTCGCGGGTGCTGTGCGCGCTCGGTGTGCGGGGCACCGGCCGGTCCATGTCCCGCCGCATCGCCCGCTACTTCGCCACCATGGACCACATCCGGGCGGCCGACACGGAAACGCTGCAGCAGGTCGAGGGCATCGGCACCGAGAAAGCCCCCGCCATCGTCGCCGAACTCGCCGACCTCGCCCCCCTCATCGACAAGCTCGCCGCCGCCGGGGTGAACATGACCGAACCCGGAACCACCCCGCCCCGCGCGACCGCCGCCGACAGCGGCGATGAGGAAAGCGGAGCGAGCGAGGAGAACGAGCCAGCCGGGCCGTTGGCTGGGATGACGGTGGTCGTCACCGGTGCGATGACCGGGCCGCTGGAGAAGCTCAGTCGCAACCAGATGAACGAGCTCATCGAACGCGCCAGCGGCCGAGCCTCCTCCAGCGTCTCCAAGAAGACCACCCTGGTCGTCGCCGGCGAGAACGCCGGATCCAAGCGGGCCAGGGCCGAAACCCTCGGCATCCGTCTGGCTACCCCCGACGAATTCGCCGTCCTCATCGCCGACTTCCTCGACTGAACCCGTCCGCAGACGCATGTCGCAGCTCACAGCGGCAGCCAGGCCAGGCCGGGAACATCCCGCAATGGTTGACCGTTCATCCATACGTGGCTGCGGAGGGGACAGTGTCCCCGGGCCTCACCTATAGCCCATGGGGACGATCGTCCGGCTGAAGCCCCATGGTGCCTTTCGCCGAGAGGCGACCGCCCTCCGCACGCCACCCCTACACGGCCCCGGCTGGCCTCCCCCGACCGGTCGGGGCCTTCCTGCTGCCCGCGTCGCGCGCTACGCGGCAGGTTCGTACGTCACGGACTCGAGCGGACAACCGAGCATGGGTCCCGCAGGACCGCGAGTTCGGTGTCGTCGGCGGCCGGGCCTCAGCGCAGCTTCGCGCCCGCCTATTCCGCGGCGTACGGGCAGCGCACCGCGTCGTCGGGGGCGGGCGGCAGACTCTGGTCTCAGACTCATCCAGGCCCGCAACCGCGCCGAACGACTCGCGAAGCAGCGTGAAGAGTTGGAAGAGATGTGCGCTGAGCTCCGCGCAGGCCGTTGGACCACCTCACCCGCCGCTGGTCGGCCAGTCGTTGGGGGCGGGGAGGGCATGGGCGGCTGCCGGGGTGAGGGTGGTGAGCCCGCCGACGATCAGGCCGAGCACGGCGGGCCGCGCGCCCCGGCGCATGCCTCGTTGCTGCATGAAGGTTCCCCCGATTTTCACGGAGACGACCGCCCGAGGAGCCCTCTCGTGCGCGTCCCCGGTGATCGGGATGCTCCCGCCGTCCGGGGACGGGATGAGCGACGCAAGCTTTTGCACGGCGGCGCAGGAACGGGTGCTGGTCATTACGTGGTGGGACGCCGCGTACGATGCCGACCTGCCCGAACTCCCCGAGCTGAGCCGGGAGTTGGTCACCGGGGCGGTGCGTCGGTGGCGGTTCGAGCCGGTGCCGGAGGCCTGACGGGGGAGTACGACAGTTCCCACGGCCTGCTCCTGACGCCGCCCCGCCACAGCACGTAGCGGTTCTTGCGTTCCCAGTGGACGATCCGTGCGGCCTTCGCCGTCCAGTCCAGGGCCAACCACAAGAGAATCAGGACGATCCACGGCTCCCAGGCGAGGGCCATGACCAGCGTCGGCACCAGGAGCACCGGAAGGAAACCCCAGATGATGGGCCGGCTGGGCCAGAACTCCTCGGTGGGCAGGACCGTCTCGGGGGCCACGGGAGTCGCGGCATCGAAGTCCCGCACCTCGCCGAGCCATTTGATCCGGGTGGCTTTGAGGAGCGTGAACAGCACCCAGAGCGCGAGCCAGCCTGCGATGTGCAGCGCAAACCGGCCGTCGGTCCGCACCGGCGGGAACTCCCGTACGAGAGCCACGACCACCGCGCTGACGACGAATGCGAGCAACGCGGTCAAGGAAGCCCGCAACTCGTGATGCACCAACCTGCCCATCGCATCCCCCGTGCTCCCCGCGCGGAGGGGTCACCCCACCCCGACACCTCCGCCTCGCACCTCCGGTCCGGGCCAGTGCGCGTCCGGTCCCGTGAGGATCAGCCGCGCCGTGTGCCGTACGTCCGCGCTGGACGCCGCCAACCGTAGTTCCAGCGCGCCCGGCTCAACTACCCGGCGCCCTGAACGGTCGGTGAACGCCGAGAGATCTCCGTGGAAGTCACTCCGCAGGGATCCTGGGCGGATCGGTCGGCTTGAACACCCACGAACTACCAGGAGGCCCCATCCTCGGCCGTAACGGTCACGCAAGTACGGTGAGAAGCCCACGGTTGGCCGGTGTCAGCGCTCCCGTTGGCCGATGGGGCGGTACGGGGGCCGCCCACCGCCCGTGCGCTCAGCCGGTGTGTGGGACCGGCTCTGCTCCGGTCCGGATCAGGAAGTCGGTGAGCGCTTCGGCGAGTTGTTCAGGCTGGTCCTCGGGGATGAGGGTGGACGAGTCGGAAATCTCGATCAGCCGGCCCTTCGGGTACAGCTCCGCCAGTCGGGGGCCGTGCTCGCGCGGCATCAATCGGTCCTCGGTCGCCCAGACGACCAGTACAGGGCGGTCGAAGTCACGTAGCCGCTCGCTCCAGGCCAGCAAGATCTCACGCTTGGGCGCCGAGGTAGCGAACTTGGCGAAGTCCCGGCGAATGGCCCTGCTACCGGTCGCGGGAGCGAACCAGTCGTCCAAGATCTCGTCCGGAATCCCGCGCAGGCTCATCCCGCCGTATCCGTTGCGGTTGTTCCGGAACGCGGGGATGCGCATCAGCCGCGTCAGAAGCCAGACGCCGCCGGGAACCCTGCACACGGTGGCCAGCGCCTTGGCCGGTCCTGGGGGAAAGTTGTCGAACGCCTCGCAGGCCACCAGCACCAGCCGGGCGACCCTTCGGCCCTGCTTCTCCGACACCAGGAACTGGCCACCGCCCCAGTCATTGAGGACGAGGGTCACGTCGTCCAGGCCCAGCCGTTCGATGAACTCACCCAGCAGTCGTGCGACACCATGGTGGGACAGGTCGGCGTCCGGGTTCATCGGTCGGCGATGACCGCCGAGGGGCAGTGTGGGCAGGATGCAGCGATACCCGTCCAGCAGCGGTACCACCTTGCGCCACTGCGTCTCATTCATCGGCAGGCCATGGCCGAACACCAGCACCGGGCCTCCACCGCCGGTGTCCTGATAGTCGATCAGCCCGGACGACAACTCGATCTCCGGCATCGCACCCCCATTTGATAGAGCGTTCTAATGTAATCTAGTGAAGGCCGACGGGCCATGCCAAGACGTCGGTGGAGAAGGGGCGAAGGCAATGGGGCAGGGGCAGCCGGACACGCGGACCAGGATCCAGGGTGCGGCCACAGTGTTGTTCCGCCGCAACGGCTACACGGGCACCGGCCTGAAGCGGATCGCGACGGAAGCGGAAGCGCCTTTCGGCTCGATCTACCACTTCTTCCCCGGCGGCAAGCAGCAGCTGGCCGAGGAAACGATCCGCACGTCCGGCGCCGCGTACGGCCTGATGGTGCTGGCCTTGCTGGACAGCGTCCCGGACCCGGTCGAATCCGTCGCGCACGCCTTCGAGGCGGCCGCGGACGACCTGGCCGCGACGGACTATGCCGACGCGTGCCCGATCGCGACGGTGGCGCTGGAGGTCGCCAGCACCAATGACATCCTGCGGGTCGCGACGGCGGAGGTCTTCGCCGAGTGGGTCAGCGCCGGCGAACAGTGGTTCGGCCGCTGGGTGTCCGACCAGCACGCGGCGCGGTCACTCGCCTACTCGATGATCATGATGCTGGAGGGGGCGTTCGTACTCTCCCGGGCCGCCCGCGATCCGGAGCCGCTGCGGGTGGCCGGCCGCTCGATGGCCGAGTTGCTCCGCACAGCCATCGAGCAGGCCGGAGAGGGCTGACTTCCATGGGTGAGGCAACCCGCCTTGGCCCAGGAACTGGTCACCGCCCCAGTCATTGAGGGTGAGGGTCACGTCGTCCAGGCCCAGCCGTTCGATGAACTCACCCAGCAGTCGTGCGACACCACGGTGGGACAGGTCGGCAAGGATGGCGAAGGCAGCAGTGGCATTCGAGCCATCGGTGATCGTGAGCTGGAGCCAGTCGGACGATGCGGTCAAACGCGTCCGGTTCCAGGGCTGCTGCAGTGCGGTAGCTCGGAAGAGGGACCGCACTGCAGGTCCCTAGAGCACTGCAGGTCCCTAGAGTCGATACGCCGCCGCGATCCGCTCCTGGAACGGGCGGCGACGTACGGCCTCCGCCACCTCGATCAGCAGCTCCGCCAGCGGCATCGAGAGCTCCCCGTCCAGCTCCGCCACCGCCGCCACCGTCGCGTCCCACTCCGCCTCGATCTGCGGCAGCAGGGCATGGGCCTTCGACGTGAGCTCGATCAGCCGGCGGCGGGCGTCTCGCGGGTCGGGGGTGTGGGTGACCAGGCCCACGCGGGCCATCTCGGCTGCCGTCTGGCTTGCGGCTGAGTGCGAGACACCCACCGCCGCGGCCAGGTCGCGGACCGGGAGCGGGCCTTCGGCCAGGAGCGCCCGTACGACTGGGGAGAAGCGGGGCCGGTACTCGGCGATGCCCTGCTCCTGGTAGACCGTGGCCACGCCGCCGTCGAGCAGTTCGAGGACATGGCGGAGCAGGGTGCCTACGGCGACAGGGTCTGGATGATTCCTCACGGTGCTAATCTAACAGTGCTGTTAGATTCCAGGAGGGTGTGTCTCCCGTGGCCGAGCTTTATCCCCCCATCGAGCCGTACGAGCACGGCATGCTCGACGTCGGCGAGGGCAACCGCGTGTACTGGGAGACCTGCGGGAATCCCGCGGGCAAGCCCGCCCTTGTCCTGCACGGCGGGCCGGGGTCCGGCGCGGGGCCGTTCTGGCGACGGCTGTTCGACCCCGCTGCGTACCGCATAGTGCTCCTCGACCAGCGGGGGTGCGGGCGGAGCACGCCCGACGCCGCCGATCCGCAGACCTCGCTCGCCGCCAACACCACCCCGCATCTGGTCGCCGACATCGAGCTGCTGCGGCAGCACCTCGGCATCGAGAAGTGGATGGTCCTCGGCGGCTCCTGGGGTGTGACCCTCGCGCTGGCGTACGCCGAGCAGCACCCTGGACGCATGTCCGAGCTGGTGCTCTTCAGCGTCACCAACACCACCCGCCGCGAGGTGGAGTGGGTCACCCGGGACATGGGACGGGTCTTCCCCGAGGAATGGGCCCGGTTCCGCGACGCCGTACCGGAGCGGGAGCGGGACGGCAGCCTGGTGGAGGCGTACGCCCGGATGCTCGCCGACCCCGATCCGGCCGTACGGGAGCGGGCGGCACGGGAGTGGTGCCGGTGGGAGGACGTACACGTGTCCACCCACCAGGGGCACAAGCCCGATCCCCGTTACGTGGACCCGCACTTCCGGCTGCGCTTCGCCCGCCTCGTAACGCACTACTGGCGGCACGCCGGCTTCCTGGAGGACGGGGCGCTGCTGCGCGACGCAGGGAAGCTCGCCGGCATCCCCGGCGTCATGGTCCACGGGCGGATGGATATCAGCGGGCCCCCGGACGGCGCGTGGCAGCTGGCTCAGGTGTGGCCCGACGCGGAGCTCGTGCTGATCGGCGAGGAGGGGCACGGGCTGTCGGGGGACGCCACGACGGAGGCCGTATTGGCGGCCACGGACCGGTTCCGGACGCTCTAGGAACGGGCGCCGACCGTGGCCCAGTGGGCGTTCTGCGAGACTTCGGCGGTGCTCGTCGCACTTGAGGCGGGCTGTCCGGTTCCGGTGCTTCCCGGCCGGCCAAGTGTGCGGTCCGCTGAGAAGCATGGGCGGGCGCCAGCCGTACCCGAGCGATCTGCCGGATGAGGCATGGAAGTTGATCCGGCCCGTGATCACCGCCTGGAAGGCGAAGCACCCCTCGCTCAGCGGGCATGCGGGCCAGTACGCGATGCGAGAGATCGTCAACGCCATCTGAAAATCTTGTATGAGCATGGCTATTCTGCACGGACGTTTGTGATCAGGCCGCGAGTTCGTAGTTGTGCTGGTCAGGGGTGGGGTAGCGGCGTTGGTGCTCGCGGGCGGGGTGCAATGCCCAGTAGGCGTCGAAGTTGCCGTTGTCGATGGGAGCGCGGAGCTGGAGTACGGCGGCTTCGGCGCCGGGAGCCCGCACCCGGCCCGCCTCCGTAACTCCAGGGACGGTATCGCAAGGGTCCGACGCGGCGGCAACGCGCTGCAGAGTGACGACACCAGCTGGCGAAGCCGGGGGAGTGTTGAGGGAGAGAGCGGTCTACCTCGCCTCACGGCTGCTCTCCGAGGCTATGTTCGTCATCCGTTCCGAGATGGTCAGTGCGATGGCGGAGGCCCTTCGGCGGCCGACTACGTTCAGCATCTGGTGAAGCGCGGCCCAGTTGGCGCCTCCCCCCCCGCAGGGCGACGTCGAGGAGCCATAATCCATCATCTTCTGCACAGCATCACTTCCAGAAGCTGTCCTACAACCAACCCCCTTTCATGTTCAGGACACAAGACCTGCAACTTCACGATGCACACCGCTCACTGGGTTCTCGGGGCGCCCGTGGCCCGCCGGGAGGCGGCGGGCCACGGGGTGGGTGCACCGGTCAGCCGTGCGGGTGAGTGGTCAGGTCAGGAGTCCAGGAACGCGCCGCATCCCGACCAGATGAACCGGTGGGAGCTGATCTCGTTCTCCACCTCGACACCGCTGGTGAAGTACTGCTCCTCAAGGGTGTCCATGTAGTACTCGTCCGGCCTGATGCAGGTGTGGCCGCCCGCCCAGTCATCTCCCGTGCCGTTGAAGAGCTGAACCCGCCTCGCGTCCGAGGACTTGTAGACGAGGGATTCCGCGTTGTTGGTGTCCTGCCAGCGGCCCTGGAAGGGGCCGGAGCTGTTGCCCCAGTCCGAGTCCCAGCTCGTTGTGCTGCCGAGCCGAGTGGCGCCGCAGTTTGCCCCGCTGTACGCGACGAAGGTGCCGGCGGGGATGGCGGCGTACGCGTTGTTGCAGGCGGTGGAGGCCTGCGCGTTCGCCGCCGGGACGATCGCGCCGAAGCTTGCCAGGCCGAGTGTCGCGGCGGTGGCCAGGATCTTGCGCATGATGGATGACTCCTTGTGTGTGGGTGCGGTGTGATGACGCTCCGCGGCCGTGCTGCCGCGGAAGTGTGGATGCCAGGTACTGCAGGGACGGCGCGGGATCAGGCCGCCGAGCCGGTGATCTTCTCGGCCCGGGCCAGCGCGTCGAGGCTCATGCGCTGATGGGCGGCAAGCGCGTCGTCGTACCGGGAGGGCAGCTTCTCGCGGTACTCGGCTTCGAGTGCGCGGGTCGTCCGGGTCAGGGGTGTCCGGCCGGCGCAGGTGGCCTCGGCCACCGCCAGGCGGACCTCCACGGCGTACGCCTTCTCCTCGCTCAGGCCCTTCTTGAGCTCCGGGAGCCCCTCGCGCGCCTTCGTCGGGGTGGCGTAGTCGTGGCCCGCCGTCCGCATGCATGCGGACCATTGCTTGACCGCGTCGGTGAACCGCCGGTCCTCTGCGAGGTCCGCCGCGTACAGGGGCGTCAGGTTCGTGGCCGTCTTCTCGGCCCGGAACCAGGTCTCGAAGTCCCCGTACAGCCGGCCCCGGGCGTCGGCCAGACAGCTGTCGCGGGGAGTGCGGACGGTGCCCCCGGTGGGAAGTTCGGCGGTCAGCATGGCGCTCGACGGCGAACCCAGGAGCGCGTCGGTGTAGCGGATGCCTTCCTTGCGCGGGAGCGCCTTGGCGTATGCGCCGTTCGGGTCGTCGATGTGCTGGGTCCTCGTATGCAGCCGGCTGCCGTAGCCGTTCCGCTGGGCCCAGCCGACGTCGGTCAGGAAGGCGCCGTTACCCTTCAGGTCGTCGACAGTCGGCAGGGCGCCGATCCGGTACGGGAAGCCCCTGTCCGCCATGCATTCCTTGATGAGGAGCTGTTCGGCACGCCGTACGAGGATCTCCTCGGCGGCGGTCAGCTCGCGCCCCTGGCCCCAGGTGCTCTCGGCCGCGGTGGCCCGCTGTGGCTGAGCGGAACCCGACTGCTCGTCCGTGCTGGTGGTGCAGCCGGCCGTAGTGAACGTGGCGATTACTGCGGCTGTGCATGCGGAAACGAACGCTCGCCTCATGGTGGTGCTCACTCCCCCGAGTTGTGGCGCGCGGCCGTCGCGCCCCTTTGCTCCTTGAGCATCTCTGACGCGAGCATGGCCATCCAGGGTTTTCTGCTCTGCCTGAAAAGCCCAGGACACCATGGGGGAATCGAATGCTCCGGATCCACTTCACCGATGCCGACCTGGCCCGGACCCGCGTCGCGGCCGCATCGGACCCGCTGTGGGAGATCTGCGCGAGCCTGCACCGCTTCCAGACCCGTCGGGGACGCTGGGCCTACGCGGACTGGTACCGCGGCGCCCGTGCCAGGCTGCAGGCCACACACCTCAACCGCACTCTGCGCACTCTGTTGCTACCGCTGGTCCCGCGTGCCGCCTACTTCCCTGACTTCCTCACCCCTTCCGAGGCCGCCGAAGGACTCGACGCCGGTCTGGGGGCCGTCCTGGCAATCCCGCAGCGCCGGGTCCTGGACGAGGTGGGCATCCTCAGCCGCACCAGCAGCGCCCCTGCTTGGGCGCCGCGCCTGGCCGAGCCGGGCCTGCGCAAGGAACTGGTACTGGCGATGCGGACCTACTACGACACGGTCATCGCCCCGTACAGCGACCGCATCCAGGCCCGCATCGAGGCCGAACGGTCCGCCCGCGCCCGCGACGTGCTCGAGGGCGGGATCGAGGGGATTCTCCAGAACCTGGGCCCCGACGTGCGGTGGCGGAGCCCCGTCCTGCGCACCGTCTATCCCGAGGACCGTGACCTGTACCTGAACGGCCGCGGGCTGCTCCTGGTCCCGTCGTACTTCTGCTGGGGAAACCCCGTGACGTTCGGCGACAACACGCTGGACCCCGTCCTGATCTACGCACTCAGCCACGAGCCCCGCCGCACCGCGCTCCCCGGGGACCTCAGCTCCGGCGCACCCCTGGCAGCCCTGCTCGGCCGCACCCGCGCCGCCGCCCTGCGCGTCGTCGCCAGCGGCGCCACCACAGGTGAACTCGCCCGCGCCACCGGGGTCTCCGCGTCATCGGCCAGCCAGCACGCCACCGCCCTGCGGGACGCGGGCCTGATCGTCAGCTATCGGCACGCCGCATCCGTACTGCACACCCTCACCCCGCTCGGAGCCGCACTGCTCCGCGCCAACACCCCAGCTCCCGGTGACCTTACGACAGCCCGGCAGTAGTCCGCTTCACCGGGGACACGAACAGGCGCCTACAAGGCGCACTCACACCACACGGCCTTGCCGTCCGGTGGCCGCTCCACGCCCC
Source organism: Streptomyces albicerus (assembly GCF_008905045.1). Taxonomy (GTDB): domain Bacteria; phylum Actinomycetota; class Actinomycetes; order Streptomycetales; family Streptomycetaceae; genus Streptomyces; species Streptomyces albicerus. The sequence continues at coordinate 94,236 of NZ_VWMY01000039.1, read as the reverse complement.
AGCGCAGGGCGACCGCGTCCAGCAGGAGCACACCGCGGCCGGTCTCGTCGTCCGTGGGGGAGTGACGCAGGACGAGCCAGGCGTGCGGGTCCGGATCGGTGACCTCCAGGCGTACGTGGTCGTCTTCGGTCCGCGACAGACGCAGGGGCAAGGGGGTGCCCACGCCGAGGTGGTCGATCACGTTGGTCAGCAACTCGCTGACACAGAGCTGGACTTCGGGGCACGGGACACCCAGGTGCTCGCGCACGGTGCGGCGGATCTCGTGCCGCCGGGGGCCCGTCAGTTACGCCCCCGCCCTACGCGGTCACGGACGCGCGGTGAACCGCCCGTTGGGTCGCTTGTGCAGCCGACCGCGGTCGGCGAGCTTGGTCATCTTCGCCCGCAGCGGCTCCAGCTTGCCGCGCACCGAAGCGTCCAGGCCCAGCCGTTCGCCGACCGCCCTGACCTGCACCGGGCCGTCGGCGGCCCGCACGATCACCAGTATTGCGGTAGTTGCCGGGCAGGGCGGCCTCGTCGGGAGTCTCACTGCGGTGCGGGATCAGCAGGGTGCCCGGCCCGCCACCCGGGCGGGAGTCGGGGCGACGGCCACGGCCCGGTCCTGCTCGGCCAGACAGTTCAGGACCCGCTCGGCGACTATGAGTTCCTCCCGCTCGGCCCGGACCTCATGTAGCTGCTTGGCCAACTCCTCAGCGAGCGTGTCCAGTTCACTCCGGCGAGCCGTGATCCGCTCCAGTTCCTGCATTCCCACGCCCTCTCCGCGCTCTCCCGGCGTACCGGCCCGGTGACGGATCGTAAGAGCCGCATGGCGGGCGGCGCAGCCGAACCCGACAACGCCTCCGGCCGACAGGTCAGACGATCTTCACCGTGGACACCGGCCAACGACCAGCATGAGTACCCTGCCCGCTCCTCATACCAGACCCGTGACCTGCGAACTTCACGTTGCACGGGCCTCAGTGCACACGGGAGTCCCACGGGTATTGCTGGAGTTGGTCGGTGAGGTCCTTCCTGGCCTTTGCCTGCCGTCCTCGGCGCATGAGCGTGTCAGCGCGCTTGAGCGCCGAGGATCCGTCTGCTCGGCAGATTTCTCTGAGGCGGAGGGCTCGGCAGGGCCGTGCGGCTGGACAAGGCCGGGGGCATCGATGCTCAGGATGTGACAGAGCGTCCAGGGGACCGCGATCCGTCGGCTGGGAGCGTTCTCCCCGTGAGTGGCCGTCGCAGATGAGGGGAGTCCAGAGGGCAGTAGCAGCCGCTCCCGGCGGAATCGTTGTCCCAAGGTGTCGCCTTGTTCTTCATACTTCTTTTGGAGGTCCCGTTCGTACGCGTGGAACCCGGGCAGTCCGCCGCCCCGGCGTTCACCGAGTTCCATGTTCATCATCGCCACGGGGACGTCGGCGCAGGGTTCTTCGAACTAGGACAGGATCGCCTGGACGGCTGTCGGCATGCTGCCGATGGACCAGGTGATGGTCCAGTGGATGAAGCCCAGTGTCTTGGCGAGTGCGGCCAGGCCGGACAGCCAATCGTCGACCGTGGTCGCCTCAGGCGCCCGGTCGATGGCATTCCACCCGGCAGCAGACACTGCGGTGACGTGCCGGGACGCTGGCTGACGACAGCGGGCCCGACCTTGGCCACGTCGTTCAATGGTCGGGCGTGGGGTTGGCGAACTCGCGCCATCACTGGGCGTCGGGTTGCGCACCCGCCAGATGAAGCCGCGACCAGGCCGGTAGGGTCATCAGGATGGGTGATTCCACGGGGGACGGCACGAACGACGAGGAGCCGTGGGATGCCGCAGCAGCGCTGGTACGGGCCGCGCAGGACGGGGACGCGCTGGCAATGGACGATCTGCTCGCCCTGGTGACCCCGTACGTGACGCGCTTGTGCCGTCCGATCGCTCCGGTCGACTGGGCGGACGCGGTTCAGGAGTCGCTGCTGGCGGTCTTCAGGGGATTGCGGGGACTGCGTGATCCGCAGGCATTCTATGGATGGGTGCGCACCGTCACCGTTCGCGAGGCAGTGCGTCAGGCGCGGCGCACCGAGGTCGAGCAGGCGGCCGATCCCGATGACGTCGCGCGGTTGGCAGGGCTGCTGTCCGACGATGGCGGGGAGCTGTCCGCACAGGTGCGGGATGTGCTCTCGCGGTTGCCGGTCCAGCACCGTGCGGTACTGGTGTTGCGCGAGTTGGAGGGACTTGATGAACGCAGCGCGGCCGAACTGCTTCAAGTCGCTCCCGGCACGGTCAAGTCCCGCCTGCACCGCGCACGTTCCTCGTTCCGGAAGGCGTGGTCGCGATGAGCAGTGATCCGGTGGCGCGGCTGCGGGTGGTGGCCACGGGGCTACGGGCCGCAATGTACGCCGAGGAACGGATCGACCTGCCGTACGACCGGGTGTGGGGGATCGCTGCGGATTTGGAGCGTGAGCTGCCACACCTGGTCCCCTTCCTCCGGGAATTCCGCGTCCCGCCGGGCGACAGCGACCGCAAGGCGGCTTTGGCGGTGGGGACACTGGGCGTGCGCGAAACCTTCGAGGTCCGCCTGGCGCCCGGATGGTGCCTGATGCAGTCGCGACTGGTGGTGGGCGGTATGGCCGCCGTGGCGGAGGACGGTGGGACGCGCTTCGCAGTGCTCGCTGCGACACGTCCCGCCATCTTGCAACCGGTCCAGTGGATGTACGGCGGCCTGCTCGGGGAACGCCGCAGCCGGGCCTTCATTCGCACGATCGCGCAGCGGGCCGCGCTGCGTTAGGAGCGTGGGTCGGTAACGGTGGTTCGAAGAGGTAGGCCGGTCATTGATGAGGCTTCCTGATTTCACGGCCAGAGCTGCTGTTGCTCCTCAGACACCTTGATCAACGCACTGGTCGATGCCGGACTGGAACTGACCGGCATCGACGAACCCGCCCCCAGGACAGCCGCACTCGCAGCCCGTCCCGAACTGGCCGAGCACCTCAGACGTCCCCCGATCCTGATACTCGCCGCCCGCCGGACAGCACCATGAATGCCAATGATCCTCACCAGGCAATTTGGCTTGTCGATGGTCTTGGTGCCTGCGGTGACGAGGTCGAAGTAATGGCGGTAGAGGTTGAGTTCGCGGACGCGGGCTGTTGTCTTGTTCATGGGGCGGGAACGCTCCAGGGCTCTGGTCGGGTGATGTGATCAGGCGGCCGACCTCGGCTGCGGAGTCCGAGTGGAAGAGAAGATGTGACGGGGGTCGGACAGCAGGGTCTGGGGCTTGGCCAGCAGTTGGTCGCGTATTCGGTTGCGGCGCCGGGCCACTGCCGGGCGTCGAGCATCCAGTCGACGGCCCTCCGGGCCAGGGGGCGTAGCCTTTGCAGATCAGGGACTTGGAGAGTTTCGCGCCGGTGTCAGCGACGACCTGATCAGTAGGTGGCGGACGCGGTCCGCTGCCGTTTCCGCTCCACCAGAGCAACACCACGAGACATGAGCACAGCCACCATCGTGAAAGTCGGGGGAACCTTTCGACCTCGGCCCGACTCCTGGCTTGTCGATGCGAACCAGTCGCGGTCCGCACCGACACAAGAGGAGCTCTTGATGGCAGCGAGCACGATCGCTTCTGACAGGCCACTTCCACAGGACGAAGGGGTCGAGCACCGATGGGTGGATGTGCGTGGAATCCGGCTGCACGTTGCCGAATACGGCACCGGCCAACCGATCCTGATGCTGCACGGATTCCCGCAGCACTGGTTCGCCTGGCACAAGGTCGCCGCCCTGGTCGCGGCCGGTCACCGCCTCATCTGTCCGGACCTGCGCGGGTTCGGCTGGTCCGAACAGACGCGTCGCGGCTACGACATGGACAGCCTGGCCGAAGACATGCTCACGCTGCTCGATGCGCTCGGCCTGGACCGCGTGGGTCTCGTCGGACACGACTGGGGTGCCCACCTCGGTTTCCGTCTGTGCCTGCGGGAGCCGGAGAGGTTCCGCGGCTTCCTGGCCCTCAACATGGCCCATCCGTGGTCCCGTCAGAGGGCGATACTGCCGAATCTCTGGCGGATGTGGTTCACCGCCTTCATCGAGTACCCGGTGATCGGCCGCTTCGTGCTCCGTCACTGGTCTGCCTTCACGCGCTTTCTGCTGCGGCATCAGGTCGCTGACCGGTCGGCCTGGCAGGAGGCGGAACTTGAGGAGTTCACCGCCGCAACAAGCGCCAGTGCGCACGCCGGGCAGGCCCTGTTCTGGCAATACGTGCTACGGGACGTCCCTGCCCTGGTGCGCGGCACCTGGCGCCGCCATCGGCTGACCGTTCCCACGGTCCTCCTCGGTGGAGAACGCGACAACGTGATCGCACCGTCGCTGCTGGCCGGAGCGGAGCGTTACGCCGACGACCTGACCGTACGACTCGTGCCTGCCGTGGGCCACTACCTGCCGCAGGAACGCCCCGAGGTGGTCGCCGAGGCCCTGCAGAAGCTGTTCACCGGTCGGTCCTAGGGCTTCTCTTTCGGATCTTGTTGGGTCAGCGCGCGGATGCCCCAGTCCCCCGTGAGGCTGGAGAGGGATGCCCGGCGTCGCCCGGCAGGATCCGAAGGGAAGGTCTGGGGTCCTGTCCGGCGGTTCAGGCGAGGCCGTATTCCGATGGCCACCTCGCCAGCAATGTTTCTAGGGTCAGTGGAATGACACACAACCTTGTGGATCCGGCGACGATCACGACGGAGATGGCCGTGCAGATTCGCACGTGGCGAGTCGATGAGGACTTCAGCTGGCGCGCCGTGGCCCAGGCCGCTTCCGAACTCTGGGGCTCCGAATACGGCAGCAACCAGCTCTACGGCGAAGACCTCTGCGCGGCCGCCGCGCAGGTGCTGGGCGAGAATCCCTACCAGGAACCCTGGAATTGACACCCGTCAGGTCCTTCCTTCGGGTCAGCGGGTGGACCACATGAGGATGCCGGCGATGTGGAGTCCGGCTCGGAAGACGGTGGCGGTCTTCTCGTAGCGAGTGGCCAGGCCGCGCCTGTTCTTCAGGCGGTTGATGCAGCGTTCGACGGTGTTGCGCCGCTTTCTACGCCTCGCGATCGAAGGCGGGTGGACGGCCACCCTGGCGGCCCTTGCGCCTGCGGTTGGCGATTTGGTCGGCGGGCGGTGGAATTACCGCCCGGATTCCGCGTCGGCGCAGGTGCTCGCGGATGGCCCGGGATGAGTAGGCCCGGTCCGCCAGGACACCTTCGGGCCGGGTGCGCGGCCGACCGATTGTCCTGGGCGCGCGCAGGGCGGCCATAACGTGCTCGAAAGCGGGGGCGTCGCCCGCTTGACCGGGGGTGAGGACAAAACACAACGGGCGCCAGCGGCTGTCTGCGGCAAGGTGGATCTTCGTGGTCAGCCCGCCGCGGGAGCGTCCGATCGCGTGATGGGCGGGCTCGCCGACCAGAGCCCCTTTTTGAGGGCCCCGGCGGCATTCTGGTGCGCGCGCACGATCGTGGAGTCGACCGTGACCAGGACGAGCCGGGCCGCCGCGCCGGATTCGCCCTGCAACCGCACGGGCCCGTTCGGAGTCGTGATCACGTGGCTGGGAAATGAATGGACGGGCTGTTGCTCGGGCTTGTAGCTTGCAATGGACCGTGACACCGCCCGAGGAGGTGAGACCCATGAACGCTGTAGCGATGTGGGTGCTCCCCCTTCCTGTCATGGCCGGCGACTGACGTAGGTGTCGCCGGGAGCGCCTCGCCAACAAGGCACTCCCGAAAGGCAACACCTATGCACTCTCCGCAGTTCACCGCTGAGCCGTCGTCGAACAACACGGTCGAGCGCGACTTCACCGTGGGCGAAGTCCCCGAACTCCGGTCATCGGCCTCCGGCGCCGATCGCGCGCCCCTCATGTTCGACGTGATCATTGCCGGGTGCGGGCCGACTGGCGCGGTGCTGGCCGCCGAACTCCGGCTGCACGATGTGCGGGTACTCGTTCTGGAGAAGGAAACCGAGCCCGTGTCGTTCGTCCGCATCGTCGGTCTGCACATTCGCAGTCTCGAGCTGATGGCAATGCGCGGACTGCTGGATCGCATTCGCGAACACGGAAGGCAGCGTCCGGCCGCCGGTTTCTTCGCCGCCATCAACAAACCCGCGCCCCAGGGCCTGGATTCCGCGTACGCCTATCTGTTGGGCATCCCGCAGCCGGTCATCGTCCACCTGCTCAAAGAGCATGCGATCCAACTGGGTGCGCAGGTCCGGCGCGGTTGTGCGGTGGCCGCTTTCGAGCAGGACGACGAGGGAGTGACCGTCGAGCTGGCCGACGGCGAACAACTGCGTTCGCGCTATCTCGTCGGCTGTGACGGCAGCCGCAGTACGGTGCGCAAACTGCTCGGCGTCGGCTTCCCCGGCGAGCCCTCGCGGACCGAGACGCTGATGGGCGAGATGGAAATGAGTGTGCCGCAGGAGGAGATCGCCGCCAAGGTGACCGAAATCCGCGAAACCCATCAGCGATTCTGGCTCCGGCCCTTCGGCGAAGGGGTCTACAGCGTCGTAGTCCCCGCCGCGGGAGTCAGCGACCGCGCGGAACCGCCCACTCTCGAGGATTTCAAACGACAGTTGTGCGCCGTCGCCGGAACCGATTTCGGCGTGCACTCCCCGCGTTGGTTGTCCCGCTTCGGGGATGCCACCCGGCTTGCCGAACGTTATCGGATCGGGCGGGTGCTGCTGGCCGGCGATGCGGCACACATCCATCCACCCATCGGCGGGCAGGGCCTCAACCTGGGCGTTCAGGACGCGTTCAACCTCGGCTGGAAACTGGCCGCACAGATCCGCGGCTGGGCGCCGGGAACACTGCTGGACACCTACCACGCCGAACGTCATCCGGTCGCCGAGGACGTCCTGGACAACACCCGCGCCCAGATGGAACTGCAGTCCACCGAACCGGGCCCGCAGGCCGTGCGCAGGCTGCTCACCGAACTGATGGACTTCGACGAGGTGAATCGCTATCTGATCGAGAAGATCACCGCGATCGGCATCCGCTACGACTTCGGCGAAGGCCCCGACCTGCTCGGCCACCGCCTGCGCGACATCGAGGTGAAACAGGGCCACCTCTACGGTCTGCTGCATCGCGGCCGCGGCCTGCTGCTGGACCGCACCGAACGCCTGACCGTCGGCGGCTGGTCAGACCGCGTCGATTACCTCGCGGATCCCACTGCGGTACTGGATGTTCCGTGCGTCCTGCTACGCCCCGACGGCCACGTCGCCTGGATCGGCGACGATCAGCAGGACCTGGACGCCCACCTCTCCCGCTGGTTCGGCAATCCCGCCAACTGATTTCGCCTGAGCAACCGAAAGGCCCGTGAGGAGGATCCAACGGCCAGTAGCAACTGACCATCGGAAGACTGGAGGCAGCATCAGCCGTGGTGCTCTGGCGCCAGGGTCGGCCTACGAGGAGGGGTCGGCCTCCGAGTGACGACCGGAAGAGGCGGAAGAGCACCGCGGAGTGGATCGGCGAAGACGGCCGTGCGTTCGTCCAACGGCCGTCTGCCGAACATGAACGACGAGGCCACCTCGGCGCCCCAACTGCCCGTTTCGGCCGTTCATTTTCCCGTTCGCGGACCTCATCGTGTCCCGGCGGCCGTCCGGACGGTGATGTCCGCCGGGGTGCGGGAGCGCGGAACGGCGGAGGCCGACGCGAGGTCGAGCCGCTTGTCCATGTCGAGGCGGAAGGTTCCGTACGGGTTGCAGGCTCGCTCGAACAGGTATGGGCCGCGGCGTATTGGCGCAGGTCAGATCGTCACACCCGGCGGCAGAACCTTCATGCGGGCCCGCGCACGGCGTTCGGGCCGGGCATGCTGCGCTGCCAAGCGCGCCTGCCGAAGGAAGTGCTTGAACCCCATCGGCCTCTCCCGGTCAGAGAGTTGAGGCAATCCGTGGACGAGCTCTTCCCCGTGGACGCGGTGTCGGCTGCTGCCGCACCGCGCTCCCTGACGGCGCCGGGTGAACGGCTCGGTCTGCGGCTGCGGTCCGACCTGTCCGTGTACCAGGTGGCCGACGCCTGTTCGGTGACCGAGGCCACCTTCCGCGCCTGGGAAAGCGGCGCCACCACCTCGCGCGGCCACAACGCCGACGTCTACCGGCATCGCTGGAGGGACTGCGCGCCCGGCTCACCCAGACTCCCGCGCCCCCGTATCCGGCCGCCACCGCACCGGACTGGCCCGCCCTGGGCGGCCTCCACCGGGAGATTCCTTCCCGGGCCGACACCGACCAGCCGTGCCGGCGCTGTCGGCACACCGCCGTCCGGCACGGTGTCCACATCGGCACCACCGCCGAGACGCGCGCGGAGTTCACAGGGTCATAGGACCCGCCGTCTACGGCCCAGCCACGTCTGGGCCACGACCACGCCGGCGAGAAAGGCGCCGCTGACGACCTGCTGGTAGGCGGAGTCGAGGGAGCCGATCTGGTTGATGATGTTCTGGATCACCTTCAGCAGGAGCACGCCGACCAGCGAACCGCTGACGAAGCCGAAACCGCCGGAGAGCAGGGTGCCGCCGATGACGACTGCCGCGATGGCTTCCAGTTCCATGCCCGACCCGAGGATGGTCACGCCCGACACCAGCCAGGCGGCGTTGAGCGCGCCCGCGAGGCCGGCGCACAGGCCGGACAGGGTGTACACGGCGATCTTCGTTCGTGCCACCGGGGCACCCATCAAGGCCGCCGCGTCCTCGTTGCCGCCGACCGCGTACACGTACTGTCCGAACCTGGTGCGTCGCAGCACGACGGCTCCGAGCACGAACAGTGCCATCGTGATCCACACCGGCACACCGACCCCGAGCAGTGAGCCCTGGCCGAGTGTCGCGAAGAACGAGTCCTTGTCCACGAGATACGTCCGTGAGCCCTCGTCGGTGATCGCCAGAAGGATGCCGCGCGCACCGAGCATGGCGGCGAGGGTGACGATGAACGGGGCCAGTCCTGACCGGGCGATGAGCACTCCGTTGACCAGGCCGATCAGTCCGCACACCATGAGCGGGAGCAGGAGGGCCACCGTCGTGCCGTGCTGCGAGCCCCAGGCCGCCACGACTCCACCGAGGGCGAAGAGCGAGCCGACCGAGAGATCGATCCCGCCGGTGACGATGACGAACGTCATGCCGAGTGCGACCACGGCGAGGAAGGCCGAGGACAGCGCCATGTTCTCGAGGTTGTCGCCGGTCAGAAAGGTGTCGAAGCTCAACGATGCCACGACCATGGCCACCAGGAGGGTGACGAGGGCCCCGTGCTGCTGGGCGAGGGCGCTGACGCGTTCGGCGCGGCTCGGTGAGCCGTCCTCCTCGGTGCTCCGGCGGACGGTGTCGGGCTGCGTGTCGGTTTCCGTGGTCTCGGTGGTCATCGCTTCCCCCGTTCGCGGGCCGCGTAGACGGCGCCGACGATCACCACGGCCTGGGCGATCTGCGTCCACGACGGCGGAAGGTCGTGCTTGACGAGCGTGGTGGTCAGCAACTGGATGAGGACGGCGCCGGCGATCGTGCCGCCGATGCGGACCCGTCCCCCGGACAGAGGGGTGCCGCCGACGACCACGGCGGTGATCGCCGACAGTTCCATGAGAGTGCCCAGCGAGGTGGGGTCGCTGGCTGTCAGCCGGGCGGTGGCGAGGACACCCGCGATCGCGGCCAGGGCGCCGGAGCAGATGTACACCACGATGAGGACCCGGCGGACGGGCAGGCCGGCGAGGCGGGCCGCCGGCCGGCTGTCGCCGATGGCGAGCAGTTGCCGCCCGAATGTGGTGCGGCGCACCACGAAGGCCACCAGCAGGGCCAGGGCGGCGGCGATGAGGACGAGATACGGGATGCCCAGCAGGTCGCCGGAGCCGAGTGCCGCCATGCCCGGGTCGCGTACGTCCTTGAGCTGGGGGAGCAGTACCAGGGCGAGTCCGCGTCCGGCGACCATGAGGGCGAGCGTGGCGACGATGGGCTGGACGCCGAGGAAGGCGATCAGTGTTCCGTTCGCGAGCCCGACCAGGATGCCGCCTGCCACCGCCACGAGTGCTGCGGCCCACGGACCGTAGCCGAGGTACAGGGACAGCAGCGAGGTGGACAGGGCCATCACGGAGCCCACCGACAGGTCGACGCCCTCAGTGCCGATCGCCAGCGCCATGCCCAGGGCGACGATGAGGACCGGTGCGACCTGGACGGCCTGGGTGCGGAAGTTCTCCGCGGAGACGAAGTGCGGGGTGAGGGCGACGTTGAAGAGCAGGAGTGCGACGACGCCCGCGTAGACGCCGTACTCCCGCAGCAGGCGCAGCAGCCGGTCGCGGTCCACTGGTCCGCGTGCGAGCGTCAGATCAGTCATGGTGAGTCCCGGCGGGTTCGGCCGCGATGGCTCGTATCAGCGCGTCCTCGGTGACGGCGTCGCCGGTCAGCTCGTCCACGACCGCACCGTCCTTGAGTACGACGATGCGGTCGCTGCCCTCGATCAGCTCCTCGGTGTCGGAGGAGATCAGGAGTACGGCGAGTCCGTCGTCGGCGAGTTCGTCGATGAGGGCCTGTACTTCCGCTTTGGCCCCGACGTCGATCCCCCGCGTCGGCTCGTCCAGCAGCAGTACCTTCGGGTGCAGGGCGAGCCAGCGGGCCAGAAGAACCTTCTGCTGGTTGCCGCCGGAGAGTTCGCCCACCTTCTGGTGCGGGCCGGCGGACTTGATGTGCAGCCGCCTCACGAAGGTGTCGACGATCCGGTCGATGCGGGCGTCGTCCACCAGCCCGAACCGCGACAGTGCGGGAAGGGCGGCGAGCGCGATGTTCTCCCGTACCGACAGCCCGGGGACGATGCCTTCGGCCTTGCGGTCCTCCGGGAGCATGCTGATGCCGGCGCGGATCGCGGCCGGTGGGGAGCCGGTGCGCACGGGGGCGCCCCCGACCGAGACTCGGCCCGAGCTTGTTGCCAGCGCTCCGGCGACAGCTCTGGCCGTCTCGCTGCGGCCCGAGCCGAGCAGCCCGCCCAGGCCCACCACTTCGCCCGGGCGGATGGACAGCGACACATCCTGCAACTGGTGGCGGACCGTCAGCCCCTCTGCTCGCAGTACGGGTTCGGCTGACATGTGGTGAGAGCCGGTGAACCGGGTCAGGCCCTCGCTGCGGACCTCGCCGATCTCCCGGCCCAGCATGAGCGAGACCAGACGCAGGCGTTCGAGGTCGGCGAGGCGGCCGGTGTGCACCACGTGCCCGTCGCGCAGCACGGTGACCGCGTCGCAGATCTCGTACAGCTCGTCCATGCGGTGGCTGACGTAGACCACGGCGATGCCGCGCTCGCGCAGCGCGCGGATCACGTCGAACAGGGTGCGCACCTCGCGTGGTTCGAGAGACGAGGTGGGCTCGTCCATGATCGCCACCCGTGCGTCGACGGCGACCGCACGCGCGAGAGCCACCATCTGCTGGGCCCCGACGCCGAGTTCGCGCAGCGGACGGCGCACGTCGACCCGGATGCCCAGGCCGCACAGCGCCTCGTCCGCCTCCCGGTGCATGCGCCGGAAGTCGATCAGACCGAGCCGGCCGCGGGGTTCGCGGCCGAGGAGGAGATTGCGGGCCACGCTCATCAGCGGGACGAGGTTGACCTCCTGGTAGATGGTGGAGATGCCCGCCTGCTGGGCCTGCAGGGGCGTGGTGAAGCGGACCGGCGTGCCGTCGTGGACGATCTCGCCCGCGTCCGGCTGGTAGACGCCGGTGAGAACTTTGATCAGGGTCGACTTGCCCGCGCCGTTCTCGCCGACGAGGGCGTGGACTTCCCCTGCGCGGGCCGTGAAGTCCACGTCGGACAGTGCCTTCACACCGGGGAAGACCTTGCACACGCCGGTGACCGAGAGCATGTCAGTACGCCTTGCCGAGGTCCGACTGGGCGTTGGCTTTGGTGTACGCGCTGTCCTTGATAACGATGTCCTGCGCCACTTCGCCGCCCCGGGTGAAGGTGTCGAGTGTCTGGAAGGCGAGCGGTCCGAAGCGCGGGTTGGACTCGATGACGCCGTGGATCCAGCCGTCGACGATGCCCTGCACGGCGTTGCGTGTGCCGTCGATGGTCACGATCTTCACGTCACCGGGCTTCTTGCCCGCGCCCTTGAGGGCGTTGACGGCGCCGAGGCCCATCTCGTCGTTCTCGGCGTAGACGCCCTTGATCCCGGGCTTGGACTGGATGAGGTTCTCGGTGACCGACTGGCCCTTCTCGCGGGCGAATTCGCCCGTCTGCTGGAACACCACCTTGAGGCCGGGTGCCTTTTCCTTGATCCGGTCAGTGAAGCCCTTGGTGCGTTCCGTCGTGACGTTGTTGCCCGCCGCGCCGAGCAGGATGGCGATCTCGCCCGTGCCTCCGGTCGCTTGGATCATCTGGTCGGCGGCCCGTTTGCCCTGTTCCACGAAGTCGGAGCCGATGAAGCTCACATAGTCCTTGCAGGCGGTGGCGTTGATCTTGCGGTCCACCGTGACGATCGGGATGTGCTTGGCCGCCGCCGTGCGCAGGACCGGTTCCCAGCCGTCCGAGTTGAGCGGCGCGATGACGAGCAGGTCGGCACCCTTGGCGATGAGGTCCTGGACGTCGCTGATCTGCTTGGAGAACTGCGATTGGGCGTTGGCGGTGAGGAGCTCGACGCCGCGCTTGCGCGCTTCCGCCTTGATCGAGGCGGTCTCGGCGATCCGGAAGGGATTGGCCTCCTTCTCGGACTGGGAGAAGCCGACGGTGGCGCTCTCGAGGTCGAGCTTCTTGCCCCCGTACGCGTCGAGTGTGCAGGCGGGCCCGGATCCGGTGCTCGGCGAGGCGACCTGCTGGCCGGAGTCGCCCTGCTGCGCGGCGGCCTTGTCGCTGGTAGAGGAGTCCTCGGATTTGGAGCATCCGGTCAGGGCCAGGCTCGTGAGGAGGCCGGTGGCGAGGAGGGTCCGTGCGGAGGTACGACGGAGAAGTGCGGTGGGCTTCATGACAGTCCCCAAACGGCGCGGCCCCGGCGCTGAGAGCGCTCCCGGGGAGTTCGGCACTTGCGGTCAACACGGCGTGCACGTCGTTCAGGGGAGGTTTTTACATCGTTGGAAGCGGGGCTGTAAACCCTTCCGTCCGAAATCTCGGCCCAATGGTCCGGACCGTCGTCAGCGACGGCCGAGCGTGCTCTCCCGCTCCACCAGCCGGAATTCCGCGGTGAGTTCACGCCCTCCGGGCTCCTGACGGCCCGACAGGCTGCGCAACAGCGAGGCCACCGCAAGGCGGGCGATCGCCTGCTTGTCCGGCGAGATCGTGGTCAGTGAGACGGCTCCGAAACGGCCCTCGGTGATGTCGTCGAAGCCCACCACGGCAACGTCCCACGGCACCCTGAGCCCGCGCTCGTGCAGCACCCGCATGGCACCGATCGCGATGAGGTCGTTGTAGGCGAAGACGGCGTCGGGCCGCACGCCCGCGTCCAGCAATCGGGCCATGGCCCGGGATCCGTCGTCCCGGTCCCACCCGCCGACGGGCACGACCAGATCGTCCGTGGCCGGCAGGTCCGCCGCCGTCAACTCCGCCCGCCAGCCGTCGAGTCGCAGGTGCGCCGGGCGGTTCGCGGAGTCCGTGCGGGCGCCGAGGTAGGCGATCCGGGTCCGGCCTCGGTCGAGCAGGTGGCGCACCGCCGTCCGCGCGGCGGCCACGTTGTCGATCGCGATGTGGTCGAAGGGCAGGTCGTACTCGCGCTCGCCGAGCAGCACCAGCGGCACGTCGTCGGCGCGGCCGCGCAGGTCCTCGGCCTCCAGCTCCAGCGGACTGAGGATGAGCCCGTCGATCACCCGGGCCCGGAAACCCTGGCTCACCAGCAGCTCCTGCTCCCGGTCGCCGCGCGTGTGGTCGAGCAGGACCGTGAACTCGTGCTGGGCGGCCGCGTCGATCACCGCGCCCGCGAGTTCGGCGAAGTAGGGGTTGCCGAGCTCGGGAACGGCGAGCGCGATGATGCCGGTACGGCCCTTGCGCAGATGACGCGCTGTGAGGTTCGGCCGGTAGCCGAGTTCGTCGATGGCCTCCTGCACCCGGGCGCGCATCACCGGTGTGACGTGCGGATAGTTGTTCACGACGTTGGAAACGGTCTTGATCGAGACGCCGGCCCGTTCGGCAACGTCCTTCAGGCTGACCCGCAAGGGATCTCCTCGGCATCGGTGGCGGCTCCGCGGTCGGAGCTTTGTCATGAACCTGGACAGCGGCCGGGAGCCGTGCTCTCATGCCAACTGCCTCTGCTTCCAACGTTGTACAGACTGAAGCACCGAGCCGCCACCCTTCCTCAACCAAGGAGGATTCGTGCGCATCAGATCGTTCAGATCGTTCAGAAACCACCTCGCCCTGTTCCTCGCGGCAGTGCTGGGTGCCGCGGGACTGGCCGCCGCACCTGCCGCGACGGCCGCGGAGGATCCCCCCGAGGTCCACGGCCTCAAGGGCGAGTACTACACCCAGTCCGCTCCCGGCGCCTTCGACTTCCACGAGCTCAAGGCCACCGGCTTCGACCCGCAGCTCGACTTCGACAACCTGGAGCCCCGTCTGCGTTCGGCTACCGGCCGGTCGGACGATGTCAGCGTCCGCTGGACCGGCCGGATCGTGCCGGAGAAGACCGGCCCCACCACCTTCTCCGTCATCGGAGACAACGGCTTCCGCCTCTGGGTGGACGGGAAGCTCGCCATCGACCACTGGGTCGACGACTGGGATCGCGAACAGGTCGGCGAACCCGTGGAGTTGACCGCCGGCAAGGCCTACGACATCAAGATCGAGTACTTCGAGCACTACGGAGGGTCCAACCTCCACGTGCGCTGGACACCGCCCGGCGGCACCAAGACCGCCATCCCGCAGAAGGCCTTCCTGCTGCCCGAGGGCTACGACTACAACGGGGCCATCGCCACCACCGTCCTCAAGGACGGCCGCACACTCCGGCTCGACTTCGCCCAGGCACTCGCGGCACCCCAGGCCGCCCTCACCGACCATCTGGATGCCGTGATCGGTGGCGCCACCTGGCCGCTCGGCCGGGCGCGGCTGAATCCGGCCGACTCCAGATCGCTGCTGGTCGCCCTCAAGGAACCCGTCGTCGGCAACAAGACCGGCACCGCGCGTGGCACCGCCGACGTGCGCTACGACGGATCCGGCGGCCTCACCGGCCAGGACGGCAACGTTGTCAAGGCCTTCTGGAGCAGCGGCGCCAACCACTCGACCCACCAACTGCGCACCCGGTGGGCCGACGACGTCACCCCGGCCAACGCCCACCGTGAGTACCCGAGGCCCCAACTCACCCGCACTGACTGGAAGAACCTCAACGGCACCTGGCAGTTCGCCGCGGCCCAGGCGGGGGAGCAGCCCCCGGTGGGCCGGAACCTCGCCGAGAAGATCCTCGTCCCGTACCCCGTCGAGTCTCAGCTGTCGGGCATCGAGCGGCACGAGGACCGGATGTGGTACCGGCGCACCTTCACCGTCCCGGCCGACTGGAAGATCGGCTCCGGCAAACGCCTGCAGCTCAACTTCGGCGCGGTCGACTGGCGCTCCGAGGTGTACGTCAACGGCACCAAGGTCGCCGAACACAAGGGCGGCTACGACAAGTTCGGCGCCGACATCACCGACGCGTTGAAACCCGGCCGCACCCAGGAACTCATCGTCGGCGTCCACGACCCGACCGACTCGGCGACCGGCGAGAACCCGCCACTCGGCAAACAGCGCCTCGACCCCAGCGGCATCTGGTACACACCGTCCTCCGGCATCTGGCAGACCGTGTGGATGGAACCCGTCGCCGCCGACCACGTCGACTCGCTGAAGCTCACCCCGGACGCCGGCGCCGACACCCTCACCGTCGAACCGCAGGGCGTGCGCACCGGACTCGCGGTCACCGCGATCGCGTACGACGGCAAGCGGCGGGTCGCCACCGCCGCCGGCCGCACCGGCAGCCCCCTGACCCTGAAGATCCCCGACGCACACCTCTGGTCGCCGGACGACCCGTTCCTGTACGACCTCAAGGTCACCGTCGGCACCGACCGCGTCAGCAGCTACTTCGGCATGCGGTCCATCGCCGTCGAGAAGGTGAACGGCACCCCGCGCACCGTCCTCAACGGCGAGCCGGTCTTCATGATGGCCACCCTCGACCAGGGCTTCTGGCCGGACGGCCTGCACACCGCCCCGAGCGACCAGGCCCTGGCCTACGACCTGAAGATGCACAAGGCCATGGGCTTCAACTCGGTGCGCAAGCACATCAAGGTCGAACCCGACCGCTGGTTCTACTGGGCCGACCGGCTCGGCCTGCTGGTGTGGCAGGACATGCCGTCCATGACGGCGGGCGTGAACCCGAGCGCGTCGGCCCGCACCGAGTACGAGCGCGAGATGAAGCAGATGATCGACGAGCACATCAGCAGTCCGTCGATCGTCATGTGGGTCACCTTCAACGAAGGGTGGGGCCAGTACGACGTGGGCCGCATCGCCGAACAGGCGAAAGCCTGGGACCCGACCCGCCTGGTCAACAACCAGTCGGGCCTCAACCTGGGCGCGGACGGCGGCACCGGCGACATCATGGACGAACACGGCTACCCGAGCCCCGCGCTGCCACCGCACCCGGACGGCAAGCGGGCCCTGGTCAGCGGCGAGTACGGCGGCCTCGGCCTGGCCGTACCCGGACACGCCTGGTCGGTGCAGCAGTCCTACGTCGATGTCGACCCGGCCACATACACCGACGACTACCTCACCAAACTCGCCGAGGTGCACGCCCTGGCCTGCAAGGGCGGCAACGGCGCGGTGTACACCCAGATCGCGGACGTCGAGGGCGAGCTCAACGGGCTGATCACATACGACCGCAAGGTCGTCAAGCCCGATGTCCGGCGACTCATGGCGGCCCACCAGGCACTGATCGACAACGCCTCGCGGGCGACTCCCGCCGGCTGCCCCTGACCCCGAGCCGCCCGGCGAACGGCACCCCGCCGCTCGCCGGGCGGTCCCGGTTCCCTCCCACAGCACCACCGTCCCAGGAAGCGCCGATGACCGTGCTGACACAGGACGGGGCGGGGCTCATGGTCCTGGGCGCCCCGACGCGACCTCCCCGAAGTCCTGGGCGCGCAGATCCGGTCGGGCCGCTACCTGACCAAGGCCACCGAGGGGATTCCGGCCGCGGTGCTCGGCTCGGTCGCCGCCGCCCGCCTGGGCTACCCCGACCTGGTCCCGGGCGTCCCGCACCCGCAAGTGCTGCTCGGCGGCCGCTGGTTCAGCGTCGTCGGCATCCTTCGCAGCATCCCGCTCGCCCCCGATGTCGATCGCTCGGTCCTGGTCGGCTGGCAATCCGCACGCGCCGAGCTGGGCTTTGACGGCCGTCCGACCCAGTTGTTCATCGAGGCGGACGAGCGCGCCATGGAGGACGTGCACGCCGTTCTGCCCGAGACGATCGCACCGGAGAATCCCGGCCTGGTCAAGGTCAGCCGCCCCGCGGACGCGCTCGCCACGAAGCGCTCCACGCAAGCTGCCTTCTCCGGCCTCTTCGTCGGCATGGCCGCGGTCGCCCTGCTCATCGGCGGCATCGGCGTCGCGGACACCATGGTGATCTCCGTCCTCGAACGCCGACGTGAGATCGGCCTGCGCCGTGCCCTCGGCGCCGCCCGCGGCCAGATTCGTAACCAGTTCCTCACCGAGTCCGTCGCCCTGTCCGGCCTCGCCGGACTCATCCTCGGTGTCCTGGCCACGGTCGGGTACGCCGTTATACCGGTCGTGGCCGGTGGTCATCCCCCTGTCCTCAGCGGGAATCGGCCTCGGCGGCGCAATCCTCGTCGGCGTCCTCGCGGGCGTCTTTCCCGCCGTACGGGCCTCGCGCCTGCCGCCTTCGGAAGAGCTGTCGGCCTAGTGAGCGTCGGACGCCTCGCAGCGGGGCCGGCTATGGACGGGGCGACATCTCGATCACCTCGCGCTCGCGCCTGCACGCCGCTCCGGCCATCATCCCGCCACCGCAAGGTCCTTCGGCCACCACCGCCGAATTCGGCCAACGGTGTCCGCCAAGTGGTGTACGGGATGACGAGTTGGTGCGTGACAGCGGGTAACCCTGATTGGGGTGTTCGTGCGGCTCGGTCCGGTTACCGTCTCGGTCCCGCGACGGCGTAGGCCGTGGTGCCGGCGACCGTGAGGACCAGGGCTGTCCAGGTGCCCGCCGCCGTCTCGGGTGGCAGCAGCATCCACGACGCCACCTGCATCGGCGTACTCGTCGGTGGCGGGGCGAAGAACGAGAAGGAGAGCCAGGCGAACGGCAGCGTCCATGCGTACTGGCCGCCCGAGAGCGCCGCGCCCAGGGCGATCAGTCCCATCAGGCCCGCGCTGTTGCGGACGACGAACGCCGTGGTGGCGATGTCCTCGCCCACCGTCTGCACGGTCAGCAGCACGGCGGCGACGACCGCGCCGGCGAGCAGCACGTGGGCCACTCTGCGAGGCACCCAGCGGATCGCGGCCGTCCGGTCCAGCGCGAGGTCCTGCCCACTGAGCCCGACCGAGGCGGCCATCGCCCCCGTAGCGAGGATGAGCGCGGCCGGCCGCGGATCACCGGGCCCTGCGCTGCCGTTCCGGGCGAGTGCCCCTATCGCCACGGCGCTGATCACCACCGCGGCGAGCGAGGCGGGTACCTGACGCGAGCGGGCGTACAGCGTCAGCCATCTCACCGGGAGGCACCGCCCTTCAGCGCGTCGAACGCGTCGCCCTTGCAGGAGAGCGCGGCGGCGCGCATCGCGTTGATCCGCGAGAGCTGTTCGGCCCGCGGCAGCGCCTTGAGTTCCGTCCACACCGGGCGGGCCTCGGCGTCGACCTCGCGGCGCAAACTCGCTGACGCTGTGCCGGGCAGCGACCTGAGGTCCCCGAGGACCCAGCCCACCGCGACGGTCTGCGCGAAGTCATCATTCCCGAAGCCGCTCCAGCCCACGGGGGTGCACCCTGGCACCATGCCCTTGGCAATCAGGGCCCAGGTCAGCTCCTCGCCCTTCGCGGCGGCGGCGATGATGTCGTCGTCGAAGTCGAAGAGCACGGTCTCGCGGGACCACTGCGGCGTGGAGCCCTCCGGCAGTACGGCGGTGTTCTCCCGGACCGAGACCGGCGCCTGGCTGCCCAGGGCGCCGTGGAGCAGGCGCAGCGCCTCCTTACCGGGACCCGCCAGGTCGGCGAGTCGCGCCTGGTGCGTCTTCGCCACGCACACCGGGCCGTCGCACACCAACTCCGCGGCGGCTTCGTCGACGACATACATCCGGCGCGGGTCGGAGGGGAGGACGAGCAGGGTGATCACCACGCCCGCCAGGACGGGCGTCAGGGCGATCAGCCGGACGCGCGGGGTCGCGGCCACCAGCAGCGCGAAGCCGGTCGCGGCCATGCCGAGCAGCCAGATCGTCTGCCCGACGTGCACCGAGGCGGAGAGCGTGACGAGCACATCGCGTACCTCTTCCACCCCCGGTGACAGCAGGGAGACCCGGCTCGGTTCCGTGCTCTCGATCCCCGCCGCCGTGGTCGTCTCCGTCCGGCCCAACGACATGTGCATGAGGGCCGTGAACACGAAGGCGCCCATGGCAAGCGCGGGCGGGGTGAGCACGGACGGCAGGGCCCGCCCGGCCCCCATGCCCAGCACGGCCCCCGCGACGAGGAAGAGTGCTCCCACCAGCGAGATCGGCAGCCACCCGAGGTGCGTGTACTCGGTGTTGGCGAGCACCTGGACCGCGCCCACGAGGACGAGGAGTGTGAAGGCCGAGGTCAGCGTGATCGCTGTCGTGCCCGCCAGCGTGGCCGCGCGGTGCCGGGCGGGCCGCGGCGTGCTCGTCAGCAGCTCGGACATCTTCGAGCGGTGGTCGCGCAGGCCCTGCAGCGCCCCGAGCCCCACGGCGAGCGGCCACAGGTAGAACAGCATGGAGCGGGTCCACAGGGCCATGGACGTCCACTGGGCCGTCCACGACGTGGTGCCCGTCCACCACGATCCGGGAATCAGGTACAGGAACGCCAGCGCCGTCGTCAGGACCACGGCGCCGGCCCACAGGGCGACGGAGCGCTTCAGCTCGATGCGCAGGACGCTGACGTTCACCAAGTGCCCTTTCCTTGCTTGGGGCCCTGCAGCAGCGCCGAGTAGCCGCGCTCCAGCGGGCTGTCACCCACGTGCTCCGGGCCGCCCACCGAGGCCAGCTCGTCCGGAGGGCCCTGGAAGACCAGCCGGCCCTCGGCGAAGAGCACCACGTCGGTACAGGCGGCGGCCACGTCCTCCACCAGATGGGTCGAGACGACCACGCAGGTGTCCGTACCCAACTCCTGCAGCAGCTCGCGAAAGCGCAGCCGCTGCGCCGGGTCCAGGCCGGCTGTCGGCTCGTCCAGCAGGAGGATCGTCGGGTCGTTGACGATGGCCTGGGCGATGCCGACCCTGCGCACCATGCCGCCCGACAGGACCTTCATCTTGTCGTCGGCGCGGTCTGCCAGACCCACCCGCTCCACGGCGCGCTGCACCGCCGCGGGGATGTCCGCCTTCGGCACCTCCTTCAGCCACGCCATGTACTCGACGAACTCGCGCACCGTAAAGCGTTTGTAGTAGCCGAACTCCTGCGGGAGGTAGCCGATCTGACGGCGCAGCGCACGGAGCTCGCCCATGCCGCCCACGGACTCGCCGAGCAGTTCCAGGCTGCCCTCGGCGGGGCGCAGCACGGTGGCCAGTGCCCGGATGAGGGTGGTCTTGCCCGCCCCGTTGGGGCCGAGCAGGCCGTGCACTCCAGTGCCCAGCGACAGGTCGAGCCCGTCGACGGCCATCCGTTTCCTGCCGACCCTGACTTTCAGCCCGGTGGCCCGGATCTCCCAGGCGTAGGCCGTCGGCGCGATGTCGGCCGCGCTCACCGCGGATCTCATGTGGTGTTCCTTTCCGATGGTCATCGATGGGCTCCCAGCACGGAGTAGGCGCCTCTGCGGGCGATCACGACACCGATGCCGAGTGCAAGGATCAGCCCCCACGCGGGCAGACCGCCTGTCTGCAGGGCGAAGGTCGTACGGCTGGTGGCCAGGGTCGGCGCCACGACCACGGCGGCCCACACGGCGGCCAGCCAGGCGGCGGCGCGGGTCACACCGACGACACCGCCGAGCGCCAGCGTCGTCGCGGTGAAGGCCAGGCAGGGCAGCAGCCACTGAGCCACCATCACCCCCGTCACCCATCCGCCCACCAGCAGCGCGGGGACGACCACGCCGAGCACGGACGCGGTGCGCCGCAGCACCAGGTAGAGCCCGGCCCTCGGCGCGGAGGCCGTCAGCTCGTACGCCGGGTCCAGACCGCGCGACCAGGACGCCGCGACGCCGAGCACGGGCAGAACCGGCGCGAGCAGCAGCACCAGCGACACCTCGCCGGAGCCGGTGTCGGCCAGGTCGAGCAGCAGCGCGAGCAGCGTCACGCCCACGACCATGGCCAGCCACGGCACCATCGTGGGCGTCAGCCATCGCGACAGCCGCGCCGACCAGTGCCGCCGACGCGGCATCGGGGCAGTGCCGGCGAGCTGGGGTTCGAGGTCGGCCCACACGGTGCCGACC
Source organism: Streptomyces albicerus (assembly GCF_008905045.1). Lineage (GTDB taxonomy): Bacteria > Actinomycetota > Actinomycetes > Streptomycetales > Streptomycetaceae > Streptomyces > Streptomyces albicerus. Next base: position 72,816 of record NZ_VWMY01000039.1, on the reverse strand, counting down.
AACGCCGCAACGGCGGGCGCCTGCGCCGTGACGGCGGTCGACAGCCGGTCACGGCACACCCGGCACGCCTCCAGATGGGCCTCCAGGGCCCACACCTCGTCGGCGGCGAGGTCCGTGTCGCCACGCGCGTAACCGTCGATGATCCGCATCGACGCATGTTCCACACTCATGCCAGCGCCCTCCGCATCGCGATCCGGGCCCGGCGGGCACGGGTCTTGACCGTGCCCTCGGGCAGCCCGAGCAGTACCGCGGTCTCCCGAACGGACAACCCGTCGAGCACCATGGCCTGCAGTACCTGTCTGAGCTCCGGCGCGAGGCGCCGCAGCGCGTCCCCGACGTCACCGTCGACGGTCGCTGCGAGCGCCTCCTCCTCGGCGGCGGGCGCCGCGTCGGGCACAGCGGCGGCCGGCGGCGGCTCCGCGTGGTGAGCCCTGCGCCTGAACGCGTCGACCAGGCGGCGCGCCGCAATCGTCCACAGCCATCCAGCAGCCGTCCCACCGGCTGTGGTTCCGGCGAACGCACCCGCCGCGCGCCACACCGCCAGATAGGTCTCCTGCATGACCTCGGCGACGATCTGCTCGTCCACACAGCGGCGGCGCAGCCGCACAGCCAGCCACGGTGACGTACGCCGGTACAACTCCTCGAACGCGGCACGATCGCCCCTGGCCACCAGCCGGACGAGACGCTCCTCGTCCAGTTCGTCGGGTGCCTTCCTCACTGCTCTCACGCCTGCTAGACGTGGGGCACGGGCGGCAGGTTTTCCCTCAGGCGTGATCCCCGCCACATGCGGGCGCAGTCCAGGAGTTACGGTCACGTCCGCTGGAGTGGGGTATCGACGGCCACTCGGTGATCTCTTCTTTGGAGGCGGGCCTCGGTCCACTCGTCGTTCTTCTTGGCCGGCACCGTGCCGACCAGGCGGATCAGTGCGGTGCGGTAGGGGAAGATGCCGACCACGTCGGTGCGGCATCTGATCTCCTTGCTCAGCGGTTCTTGCGGATTGTTCGACCAGGCCATCGCGCTCACCTGGGACTTCGACAGCGGGTTGACGCCCAGGCTCTCAACTCTGGCGCAGGACACCAGCCACGTCCTGTGCCTTCACCAGCACCGCCTGCACCCTCGTCTGCTACTGCCGTCGCACGGGATGAGATTGGCTGTCAGCCGATCAAGAGGACCGCCGATTCCGACTTTGGTCGACGATGCCGCTACCTCAGGACGACTGCGCACCATCTCGTGCTGCCCCAGCGTGGAACTCCGTACATCGAGGAGGCAGCGTGACGATCTTCCGTACGCGGACAAGGGCAGGCGTCGTGACGCAGGCGGCGGTGGCGATCGGGCTCACGGTGGCGGCCCTGCCGTCTCCGGCGGCGGCCTCACCGGCCCAAGCGGCGACTCCGACGCAGCTGTACGTCGCTCCCTGGGGCAAGGACTCCTGGCCCGGCACCCTGGACCGACCCTTCGCCACACCGGCACGCGCGCAGCAGGCCGTACGCGCCCGGACGCCGCGGATGACGTCGGACCTGGTGGTGAACCTGCGCGGCGGGACGTACAACCTGAAGGCGCCGCTGCACCTGTCGGAGGCCGCGGGGGACTCCGGCCGGGGCGGCCACCGGGTGATCTACCAGGCGTACGGCCACGGGACACCGCGACAGGAGCGGGTGACGATCAGTGGCGGCCGGCAGATCTCCGAGTGGCGGCCGGACCAACGGCTACAGGGATTCTGGCGCGCGGACGTGGGCGGGCTCGAAACCCGCCAGCTCTACGTCGAGGACCGGCGCGCCACGCGGCTCACGCGCGACGGTACGGGCTTCCCGGGCACGCTGAAGGCAACCAGGACCGGTTACGTCACCACCAGTACCGTCCCCCGAACCTGGCGGAACCCCGGCGACATCGAGTTCGTCTACCGATCCGGCTATGTCGAGGGCCGCTGCGGAGTCGCAGGGGTCTCCGGTAGCGCCCGCCGGACCACCATCACCATGGACCAGCCGTGCTGGGATCTGGCCCAAGAGCTGTACGAGGGCCCGGAGTTGCTCGAAGCGCCGAACAGTGTGGAGAACTCCACCAGCTTCGCACCCAAGCCCGGCAGCTGGTATCTCGACCGCTCCCGGCCCGGACACCACGAGCTGCTCTACTTCCCGCGGCCCGGGGAGGACATGCGCCGGGCCAGGGTGGTCGCCCCGGTCCTGGAGACCCTGGTCACCGGCACCGGCCGTCCGGGCCGTCCCCTCCACGACATCGGCTTCCGCGGCCTGACGTTCGCTTACGCCACCTGGCTGGCGCCCAGCGAACCCGCCGGGTTTCCCGCCGCGTGGAGCATGTACCTGCGGCCCGGGAAGGGCGAAGACGCGAGGCTGCTCACGGTGCCCGGCACGGTCGCCTTCCGCACCGCCGAGCGGATCACCTTCGAGGGCAACCGTTTCACCCACCTGGGCGCCCAGGCGCTGGAGTTGTCCGAGAACAGCTCGTACAACGTCGTCGACGGCAACGTCATCAACGACGTCTCCGACGGCGGCATCCTGATGGGGGTGGTCCCGCCCGACCAGAAGGGGACCAACCGCGGCAACCGGATCACCAACAACTGGATCCACCACATCGGCGCGGAGTACCACGCGGCCTCCGGCATCTGGGACACCGCGACCCAGGAGACCACCATCGCGCACAACCAGGTCAACGACGTGCCCTACACCGGCATCCTCTCCGGGCCCAGCGACGACCTGCGGGGCATCATGCGCCGCAACCACATCCTCGACAACCGCGTCTTCGCGACGAACCGGCTCATCGAGGACGGAGGCGGCATCTACCTACGCGGCGAACAGGGCAGCTCCTTCGCCGACGGAGCCGTCATCAGTGGCAACGCGGTCACCGACAGCAAGGACGGCATCTGGAACGTCGGGATCTACACCGACGACAGCACCAACTGGGTCACCGTGGACCGCAACACCGTCTACGACTACGTCGCCTCCATCGGCGGCTGCAGCGAGGAATGGGGTAACCGCCCCGTCCAGAACGTGCGCTACCGCAGCAACTTCTGGGACGACGCCATGCCCGAATGGCTCGAACGACGGGAGTTCCCCGGAGCCTGGCCCCCGGCCGACGAGCAGAACCCGGAGGAGGGGTGCGGAAACCCCCGCCGCCTCACATTCACCGACAACACCCTGCTGCCTCCCCGCAGCCCCGGCCAGGCCTGCGCCACTAACACCGCCTGCGCCGCCGTACTGGCGAACGCCGGCCCTCTCCCGTCCTACCGCCAGCGCTTGGGCATGCCATGACGAACGGCGAGTCGCATGCGTGCTTCCGGCCATGCCGCCGTCACTGGCGGGCTTCCCGGCGGCAGGACAGCCGGCATCGCGAACGCCTCGTCTGCCGCTGCCACTTGCTTGACCAAGGTTGGGGCCGGCACGAAGGCGGCCACCGCCCTCGTCACCTCGATCAAGTCACCCGGCCCACGCCCGGCCGGTGAACGTGGCCCATCGGCTCTATCGGAAGTTGGACGCGGCCGGGGACGGGTCGGTCCGGCGCAGGACGCATCGGCGAGAGGGCACGTCGTAGGCTCATGCCCTCATGGAAACCTTACGGAACTGGCTGCTGCCGGTGGTCGTCGCGGCCTTCCTTCTGGTGTGGCCGGGACCGGAGGTGCTGGACGGAGGCTACGGCGTCTCCCGCGAGGACCTCGAGTTCACCCTGGTCGTGGCCGCCGGGACGACCATCGCGCTGGGTCTGCGACGGCGGGTGCCGCTGGTGGCGCTGGCAGGGGTGTCTGCCTTCTACGGACTGGCCCTGTTGACCACGGCCTCGGACGCGGTCCTGATGTTCGTCATCGTGGGCGACTTGATGGCCGTGTACTCGGTCGCCGCCCGCACCACCCTGCCGGTGACGCTGAGGGCGGTCGGCGTCCTCGTGTGCTACCAGGGCCTGGTCGGCTTCGCCGTCGACGGCGCGAGCCTCTCGGCGGTCGCCGGCCTGACCGTCGCCGTCGCGTTCCACCTGGGAGTCGTCGGGCTCGGCCGGGGCCGCGCCCAGCAGTCGGCCGCACGAGCGCGGGCCGCCGCTCGCCTGGCCCGGGCCCGGGCCGAGGGGCAGGAGGCGGGGGCGAGTGAACGGCGCAGGCTGGCACGGGAGTTGCACGACGTCAGCGCCCACCACCTCACCTCCGTGGTCGTCACCGCGGAGGCCGCCCGGCGCCTCTCCGCCAGCCGTCCCGAACTGGCCGCCGAGGCCCTCGACTTCGCCGCCCGCACCGGCCGCGAGACCCAGGCCACCGTGCAGCGCCTGGTCACCTCCCTGGGGGCCGCCGAGGAGGGCGACGACGTCCCGCTGGGTACCCGGCTCGAGGAACTCGCCAGCGGCTTCATCCGCCTCGGACAGCGAGTGGGGATCACGGGCGCCGCGGACGTCGCGGCAGCCGGCACGCAGGTGACGGAGGCGGTGTTCGGCATCGCCAGGGAGGCCCTCACGAACACGCTGCGCTACGCCCCGGGGGCCGTCGTACGAGTCGGCGTGCAGGACCTGGGCGACGGATGGCTGGCGCTCACCGTCGACGACGACGGAGGGTCCCGTACGGACCTGGAGGCCGGCGCACCCGGCGCCGGCGGCCGGGGTCTTGGGTCGGGGCGGGGCATGACCGGTATGCGCGAGCGCGCCGAGGCGGTCGGCGGCACGGTGACCGCCGGGCCGGGAGCGGGCCCGTCCGGCGGCTGGTCGGTACGGGCGGAACTGCCGGCCCACCCGGAGCAGACCGCACGTCCCTCGACGGGGCGGGGCAGGGTGCTGGACTGGCGCCTCGCCTCGCACGCCTTGCTGCCGGCCGCCGGGATCCTCCCGGCCGTGTTCCTGTTCACCGAGGACCGGGACGCGCCCGGTCTGTTGCTGCTGAGCGCGCTCCTGATCGTGCAGCTGCTGCCGTTGCTGTGGCGGCGGGCGGCGCCCTGGCCGGTGCTGGCCGCGTTGCTCGCGGGAGCCTGGCTGTGGCCGTGGGCACCCGGCTCCGACGCGGATCCCTGGCTGGCCCTGATCGCGGGCGCCTGCGCCCTGGCGGGCGGGGTGTACGCGGTGGGGGCGTACGGCCGTGATCCGTGGGCCACTTGGGCATCGGTGCTGTTGGCGGCGCCGGTGCTGGCCGGCGCGGTGTCGGTGACAGCGATGCGGGACGGCACGATCGACGGGGAGCCGGCCGGAGCCCTTGCCGTGGGGCTCACTGTGTTCGCCCTGACGGTGATGCTGCTGCCGCTGTTCGGCTGCGCGTGGCTGGCGGGGTTTCTCGTCCGGTCCCGGCGCGGGCACATCGCCCGCCGCGAGGACGGCGAGCTGGGCGCGGTCGTCCACGAGGCGCTCGCCGCGGCGCACCGGGAACGGCAGCGGGTCGCCGCCGGGCTGCGCGCCGCGGTCCTCGACCGGACCGCCGAAGTGGTCAGCGCCGCCGAGGAAGGCCGCCTCGACGACGTGGCCCCGGCGGCCCGTGAGTCTCTGGCGGCGATGCGCGAGCTCCTGGGCAACCTGCGCGACGGCACCCCTGCCGACGCCCCGCTCCTGAGCCCTGCCGAGGGCTCGATAAAGTGACGCCCCATGACCTCGCCCTCCACCCCCGCCCGGGTCCTGGTCGTCGACGACCAGGCCGTGGTCCGCGCGGGATTCGCGGCCATCGTCGACGCTGAGCCGGACTTCGTGGTGGTCGGCGAGGCGGGTGACGGCGCCGAAGCGGTCACGCTGGCCGGCCGACTGACCCCGGACGTGGTCCTGATGGACATCCGCATGCCCGGCATGGACGGCCTGACGGCGACGAGCCTCCTGACCGGCCCGACGTCGGGCCACGTACCCCGGGTGCTCGTCCTGACCACCTTCGACCTCGACTCCTACGTCTACGAGGCCCTGCGCGCCGGTGCCTCCGGCTTCCTCCTCAAGGACGCCCTGCCGACCGAACTCCTCACGGCGCTCAGGGTGGTGGTCGCCGGCGAGGCCATGCTGGCCCCTGCGATCACCCGCCGTCTCATCGACACGTTCACAGCCGCCGCCCCCGCCCCACCCGCCGCCCCCGCGGCCCTCGACGCCCTCACCGCCCGTGAACGCGAGGTCCTCTCCCTGATCGCGACGGGCCTCGCCAACGCCGAGATCGCCACTCGCCTGGGGGTTGCCACGGGCACCGTGAAGACCCATGTCAACGCTCTCCTGAACAAGCTGGATCTACGGGACCGGGTGCAGGCGACGATCTTCGCGTACGACACCGGCCTGGTGCGGCCGAGACCGCCGCTCGCCTGAAGGGTGTGCGCGGCGCCGGGCGTTGAACCATTGGTCCGGCGGGCGCGGCAACCACCGCGGACGGAAAGGGGCGGGTGGACGCGAACACCGCTGGACCTCATCTTTCGCGTGGCGAACAGGCTGCTGTCGTCATCGCGGCCCGCGCATCCGGTGATACAGCAACGCTCCAGGTATATCCCAGGGTGCAGTAGCAGATCGTTCTCCGGAGCGACGCCGTCTCCCGCCCCGGTCAGGGAGGCTGCTCCGCAGGACCAGCAGGAAGAGGAAGGCCGTATGGAAGCGACCAAGTCGCCCGACTGGAACATCGTGGGAATCCTGGGGGCCGCTCGGGGCGCGCAGGGGGACGCCGGGGGAGCCATCGGCACAGAGCATCTACTGGCCGGCATCACCACGTCCAAAGGGTCGGCGCGCGAAGCACTCGTGGATGAAGGGGCGACCAAGACCGTGCTGCTGGCGGTGTTGCGGGACAGGATGCACAGGGACGGCGGGTGGAGCGCCGGCGACGACGCGGAGGGGAGCGTTGCCTCGAAGGACGTCCTGGGGGACGACGGTGATCGGCGCACCCAGTTCACGGGCGCTGCGGCCAGAGCGCTGACCGCCGCGATGGGGCACGCGCAGGGGGAAGACGCGGCGAAGTTCGGCGCCGAGCATCTGCTGAGGGGACTGCTGGAGGAGGACAACCGCGCTGTGGAGCTGCTGGGCGCATGCGGTATCTCACCGCACGCCGTACGCGCCCGCCTCGACGGTGGCTCAGGGAGTCAGGAGGATGGCCTCAACCCTCTGCTGCACGCCACACGCGACGTTCTCCTCGGCCGTAGCCACTATCGTCGGATGTCCTTCTGGATGCGGTGGCTGATCAGACTCAGTGGGGTCAACTGGGCGTCGTTGCCCGCCGGTTGGGTCAGACTGGAGACCTACGAGCAGGCACGTCGTCTCGGCAATGGCGTGGTGGGCACCGAGCATGTACTGCTCGCGATCCTGGCCACCCACGAGGTTGCGCTCCAGTACCCGCATCTGTTGGGGGAGAGCGCCCCCGACCAAGACACCCGGTACGCGGGCGGCGAGCGACTGGCACGCCTGGGCATCGACTACGCCTCGGTTCACAGTGCGCTGACCGCCGGTGATCGCGTTCGCCTGACAGCCGACGCCCGGCCCGTCGAGCAGTACGTCGACGAGGCCGCGGGCCCGAACCTGGTGAGTACGGCCGATCCGGGCACCGGCCCCCTGGTCGAGGCCCTCCTGAGAGAGGAGACACGCGCCCGGCAGCTGATAGACGCGCTGACCAGCACTTCCGACAACTGAGAGGGCATGTGGTCTCGGGTTTCCAGGATTCCACGCTCGGTCAGCCGCTCGGTCAGCCGCTTGAGCTTCAGGCGGGTGTTGTTGATGTTGTTGGGAGCGATCTCCAGGTCCATCGCCTCGCACACTTGCCGCGTTCGCAGGGGCGCGTCGGCCGCGGCGAACACCGCCATGATCTGCTGGTAGGCCGGATGATCCGGCAGCTTGGGGGCCGGCAGCGCGGGCGGCTGGGGACCGGCTGGCTCCAGCAGCGTCTTGCGGGTTATCCGGACCTCCTCGGCAGCGCGGCCGAGTTCGTCCAGCCGTGCGGTCAGCTGCGCGATCTGCTCCCTCGTCGTCTCGGCCTGCGCGGCAATCTCAGCAGCGCGTATAAGGAGGCTCGGTGTCACCCGCTCCGGCGCGCTCCGCCAGTCGTCTGAGCTGCCCAGCAGCCCCGGCGGATGGAAGGAAGCTGTGGCTGTGTCAGAACCCGTGCGCCGGGCCATGACAGAAGTCGCTTCAACCGGTCACAGACCGGGGACATCCCTGGCCCTCTTGAGCACCGAGCTGAACGCGTCCACCACGGCGTTGTGCCGCCTCGCGTGCGCCGCCCGGTCCGCCGGCACCAGCCGCGCGGCGGCCTGCACGGCGTAGGCGTCCGGATCACCGAAGGCGGTTTGCGGGTGCTCTCCCGTATCCGCGCAATGCGCCGTGACATCCTTGACCGCCTGGAGCACGACTGCCCGGTCCACGCCCGGCTGCATGGCCAGCCGTACTTGGAAACGCGCCATCCACTTTTCGCGGTCCTCCTCCCTTGCCGCGTCCGTCGTCTGGTCCTTCTTCGCCACGTGCTCTCCCGGGTGATCAGCAGCCGTCCGTCATGGAGTTGGACAGTTGGACGCCGAGGCATCGACGTGGGTTGCGGAAGCGAGACGAATTTCAGGTGACCGCATGGGGAGCCGCACTGGCAGCCGCAGCTCGTCGACGCTGCCGAGGCCCGATTGCACCGCGCCACGCTCTTGCTGCAGGCGGCCCGCTCTGTGAAGCCTGGTGAGGAGTCCACCGTCGAGGGCTGGCAGTATCGACGCACCGCCGGGCCGGCAGCCGCTGGCGTCCCACCGCGCTGTTCCTCTCCCCGGTCGACGAGCCGGGGGCGGGGGCCGCGGTTCGATGCCGAATGCGAGGAGAACTACGCGTTCTGGACCTGGGCGAGCATCGAGGTTCTGCGACACACCGGGGCCAGGATCGAGGAACTGCTGGAGCTCACCCACCTGAGTCTGCGTCAGTACGAGGCGCCGACCGGCGAGACTGTGCCGCTTTTGCAGATCAGCCCGTCCAAGACCGACCGGGAGCGCGTCATCCCCGCCGACCCGGACCTGGTCGCGGTCCTCGCTCGGATCATCCGCCGCATCAAGGGCACCGGCGAGCGGGTGCCGCTGCTGACTCGGTACGACGGTTACGAGCGGGTCTTCGGCCCGCCGATGCCGTACCTGTTCCAGTGCCCCTCCCAGCACCGGTTGCAAGTCATCTCCCCAACCGAATCCGCGAGTTCCTCACCGAGCATGCGCTCCGGGCCGGCATCGTCGACGTCGATGGGACACCGCTGAGGTTCACGCCGCACGAGTTCCGCAGAATCTTCTCGACGGAGACGGTGAATGGCGGTCTGCCGGTCCACATCGCGCGAAGCTCCTTGGCCATCTCGATCTCAACACCACTCAGGCTTACGTCGCGGTCTGTCCCGAGGAGGTGATCCGCCACTACCGGCAGTTCGTCGACCAGCGCCGAAAGCACCGTCCCAGCGAGGAGTACCGCGAGCCCTGCGACACCGAGTGGCAGGACTTCCGTGAGCACTTCAGCCTGCGCAAGGTCGCACTCGGCACGTGCGACCGGCCCTATGGGACCCTTTGCCAGCATGCAGACGCCTGTATCAGGTGCCCCATGCTCCGTTTGGACCTGGTCCAGGAGCCCCGGCTGCTGGGGATCGAGACCAACACCCGCCAGCGCCTGGGAGAGGCCCAGCGGATGCAGTGGCTCGGCGAGGTCGCCGGACTGCAGGAGAGCTTGAGACACATCGCCGAAAAGAAGCGGCAGGCCGAGCGGATGCGAGCCCGAGCCAGTCACGGCGAGGCGGAAGTCGCACTACTCGGCTGAGCGATCACCCCTCGGCGATGATCTGAGCCTTCAGCCGGTCGTACTCGGCCACCGCAGCCGGCAGGTGGTCGAAGTACCCCTTCCAGAACTCGTCAAGGGCTGAGGAAGCTGCCCTGCCGACCCATGCCACGCAACAAAGTTTCGACCACGAGGGTTGCCAGTTCATCGACATCGTCGGCTTCGTCCGAGCGATTCTGGGCGGCCTCGTGAATGAGGGCGTAATAGACGCGGCGAGCCCACGCCAGGTCAGTGTCAGGGCGTAGTACACCGGCTTCCAGTGCGCGCTGGAACAGGCGGTCGCACTGATCGAGCACATCGGCATGTGCGCGCGCCACGTCGGGGTCCTCCGGTGTGGTCCTGCTCATTGCGAACCCCCACCCGATCTTGACCCGGAGGACGTTGGCGGTCGCTTGGTAGAGGGCGACCAGTGGTGGAGCGCTGTCGGGATGGGCGCTCGTCACGGCTTCGTGGAACTGCTGCGTTGCCCAGGCTGTAAGAGCGGCCACCAGGGCCTCTCGGCTGGTGAACCGGCGGTGCACGGTCGTCCGGGCGACGCCCGCCGCCTCCGCGATCTGCTCCATCGTGGCCGCCGGATTGGAGCTGAGGACACGCTCGGCGGCTTCCAGGATTGCCCTCACGGTCCGCTCCGCGTCCGCGCGCAGTGGCCGCTGTTGACTCTTCCGATCCACGAGGCTCCCTCTCCCTGACTCTCCGAGAAGAGTACGGGATAGTCGCCACTCACCCGCAACTTGCAACATTAGTGTTGCAGATTCTAGAGTTCTCGCATCGAATGAGACTCATCTCTGGATAGGGGTGCTCCATGGACCTGCAACTGAACAACAAGGCCGCTGTCGTGACCGGCGCGAGCCGGGGGATCGGCTTGGCCATCGTCTCCGCACTGGTGAGTGAGGGCATGCGGGTGGTGGCCGCGGCACGGACGATCACACCGGAGCTCAAGGCCACCGGCGCGATCGGCGTGTCCGTGGACCTTTCAAAAGCCGACGGCCCTGGCCGGCTCGTCGCCCTCGCCGAAGCCGAGCTCGGCGGGCTGGATCTCCTGGTCAACAACGTCGGCGGCGGCGACGCCGGGGAGGGCCAGACGGGCGGCTTCCTCACCTTCACTGACCAGCAGTGGTACGACGCGTTCGACCTGAATTTCCTCGCCTCGGTCCGCACTACCCGGGCCGCGCTGCCTCACCTCACCAACAGCCGCGGCGCCATCGTCAACATCTCCTCCAACGGAGCCAGGACCCCGCATGCGGGCCCTATCACCTACACCACCGCCAAGGCTGCACTGACCGCGTTCGGCAAGGCGCTGGCCGAGGAGTTCGGCCCCCAGGGCGTGCGCGTCAATACGGTCTCGCCCGGTCCCGTCCGCACGGACATGTGGGAAAGCCCCGACGGCTACGGAGCCGAGCTGGCCAAGTCGATGGGCCTGGAACAGGAACAGCTCCTGGCCCATCTCCCGACCGCCATGGGCATGGTCACCGGCAGGCTCGTAAGCCCCGACGAGGTCGCCGCCCTCGTCGCCTACCTCGCCTCGCCCCTCGCCGGCAGCACCACCGGGGCGGACCACATCCTCGACGGAGGCGCGATAAAGACAGTGTGACCACAGGCTGACCGGGCTGATCGCCGCCACTGGTGGGGCGACGATCCACGCGCCGGTGTTCGTCCTCACCCACCGCGCGCGAGCCGCAGCCGATGGACGGTGGCACCACGTACCACTTCGTCACGGACGGAATCACCTCCGCACTGGACCAGGCCGCGCGGCGGCCGGCGACGACGTCACGGTCCTCGGCAGCGCGACTACCGTCAACCAGTACCTGACCCGCCGGCCTGATCGACGAACTACGCCCACACATCGCCCCTTCACCATCGGCTCCAGCACCGCAGGTGACGTCGCGTCCGGCGAGCCAGGTCACGCACGTGACCTACCGCGTGCAGCCCTGAGCCGGTCGCCGCCCCGTCGCTCTCTGTTCCTCCGGTTCACCTCCGACAGCTGCGTCACGTGTTCAAGGGGTTGTTTGTTCGGACCCAGTGTTCGAAGGTGAAGAGCCGCCAACCGCTACTCCTGGACCGCGAGTTGACGGGCACTGGGAGGGGATTTCTCATGGCACTACGCAAGTTGGCCGCGGCACTGTTCGCGGCAGCGGCGATCGCGGCCTCGACGGTCGGGCTCAACGGGACAGCTGCCGCCCACACCGACAGCGCCAACGGCGGCACCGGCATCCTCACGTCCGAGGAGGCCCGGCAGCCGTCGCTGACGGCGGCCCAGATGAAGAACGCCGTCGTTCCGGAAGCGGCCGGGTCCGGCTCGGCCGCCGCCTCGCTGAACTGTGCGTACTACTACGTGTGCGGGAAGGGCGGGAACGGCAACAGATTCGACTACACCACGTGCAGCACGACGTACACCCTGCCCAACCTCGTGGGCTGGGGCTCCCTCCACAACAACCAGACGCCGGGCACCAGGGCGCACTTCTACGACGTGAACGGTGCCTGGATGTTCTCCATCGACGCTCCTGACAGGAATGACGTGTTCTGGACCCCAGTCTGGTACGTCATCGCCTGTTGAGCTGACAGCCCGGCCCGGTCTGTGTGCGGTGGGGTGAACCCGACGGTTCACCCCACCGCCGTCAACGCCTCCCGTACCGCCGCCAGGTCCTGGTCCGACGCCAACCCTGCGTGGTATAGCCGAAGTTCCGTCGCCCCAGCTCCGCCGCTCGCCCCGCGACCTCGACCAGGGTGACCGGGCTGCCGCCCATCCCCGACACGATGCCGAAGGTGGCGGCCAGTACGGCGCCTTCCGCCCCGGCCCCCGCGAAGGCGGGCAGCGGCCCCGGTCCGCCCGCGCACGGGACGACGACGGCGCGCGTCATCGTGCTGGTCGGCGCGGCAGCTCCATTGCCCGCTGCTTGTCGTAGGTGTCCGTGCGCGCGGGCCTCTTGAACGCCGAAGTCCCGGCCCAGTCGGATGCGGCCGCCCTCTGCATCCGGCGCACGGTCGACGACCTGGGACCGGCCGAACTGTAGGAGCTGGCTCGCGGCACCGCCATGACCGCTCTCTGCCACTCGCACCGCCTGGCAGTGGCGGATCCCGAGCGGGCCGGCCGACCCCGCCTCCCACGGCTGTGGGCCCCTCCGCGCTCGCGGTGCTGCACGCCGCCGAGTGCGCGATCACGGCACTCGCCGCCGGGAGATGCGACCTGTGAGCAGCCTCATCTGACCTGGG
>NZ_VWMY01000039.1:0-59747 GCF_008905045.1 Streptomyces albicerus | reverse complement strand
CCCCCCACGGCTCAAGCAAGCCCCAGGGACTTCACAGGTAGAGCGGACACACGTGTGCTGTGCCCGCCCGTGGGCCCGGAGGATCGTCATGCGGCGAAGTGATGTGTGCCGGAGCCGACCTGGTAGACCGCGCAGCCGTCCTCCTGGCGCAGGAATCTCCCGTGAGTGTGGGTGACCGCCTCCGGAATGGGTGCGGGGAGCCACACCTCGGCGGTCGTGTTGGGCGGCACCGTGCAGGTCAAGGTGATGCGGCCGGCCTTCTGCCGCCATCGTGTGGAGACAGGGCCGTAGACCGAGGTGAAGGTGGCGCGGGCGGAGGTGACGGCTCCGCCCGGGCGGGGGCGGATGACGATCTCGCGGTAGCCGGGCCGACCCGCCGAGATGCCGGCGATGTTCGTGTACATCCACTCGCCCACCGAGCCGTAGGCGTAGTGGTTGAAGGAATTCATGGCCGTGTCCTGGAAACTGCCGTCCGGTCGGATGGAGTCCCAGCGTTCCCACATCGTGGTGGAGCCCCGGTCGATCTGGTAACCCCAGCTGGGGAAAGAGCGCTGCAGCAGCAGGCGGTAGGCGACGTCGGTGTGCCCGGTGTCGGTCAGGACGGGCAGCAGCCGGGGCGTGCCGAGGAAGCCTGTCGACAGGTGCCAGTCCCTTGCCTCGACCAGAGCGACCAGCCGGTCGGCCGCGGCCTTCCGCAACGCGTCCGGCAGCAGGTTCATTGACAGCGCGAGGACATAGGCCGTCTGTGTATCGCCCTTGACCCTGCCGTCGGAGTTGACGTATGCGTTCCGGAACGCCTCCCGTACTCGTCCGAAGAGATCGAGGTAGGGGGCAGGGTCCTTGCCGAGTTCTTCGGCCATCCGGGCCGCGAGGTCGGTGCTGTGCGCGAAGTACGCGGTGGCGATGACGTCCTTGGGGGTCTCGTCGTTGACGTTCAGCCAGTCGCCGTATCCCTGCGCCGGGCGCAGCAGACGGTCGCTGTTCTTCTCCAGGTACTTCAGCCAGGCCTGGACGGACGGCCAGGCGTCCTGAAGGACTTGGCGGTCACCGTATGCCTGGTAGAGAGCCCAGGGGACCGTGACGCCCGCGTCGCCCCAGCCGGCGACGCCGTTGCCGAGCGTGCCGACCACCGGCGCCACGTCCGTGAACGCGCCCGCCGTGGTCTGGGAGTCCCGAAGGTCGACGAGCCACTTGGACAGGAAACGGGCCGATTCCATCGTGAACGCGGCCGTGGGCGCGAAGACGTTGATGTCTCCCGTCCAGCCGAGCCGCTCGTCGCGCGCGGGCGTGTCCGTCGGAACGGAGAGGAAGTTGCCGCGCTGCCCCCACGTGATGTTGCGGTGCAGCTGGTTGAGCATCGGTACGTCGGTCTCGAAGTCGAAGGTGAACGGGGCGGACGTGTGCATGACGCGGCCGGTGACGGCTTTCGCCGGGGGAGTGCCGGGGAACCCGGTCACCTCCACATAACGAAAACCGTGGAAGGTGAAGCGAGGCTCGTAGGTTTCCTCTCCGTGGCCCTTGAGGGTGTACGTGTCGGTCGCCGCCGCGCTCCGCAGGTTCGCGGTGTAGACGGTGCCGTCGGGGTTGAGTACCTCGGCGTGTCTGAGTCGGACGGTCGTTCCCGCGTCGCCCGACACCCGCAGGCGTACCGAGCCGACCATGTTCTGTCCCAGGTCGAACACGAAGATGCCTGGCTTGGGTTCGGTGACCTTCTTCGGTGTCAGCTCCTCGGCCACGCGTACGGGGCCGTCCACCTGCGCGACGATCAGGTCGGGACCGACGTCGCCGAGGCCGCGTACGTCGAGCCAGCTCCCGTCGTCGAAGCCGGGTGAGGTCCAGCCGGGGTTCTCTTTGCGCGCGTCGTACGTCTCACCGCTCAGGAGATCGGCGGCGACGATCGGCCCGGAGGCGCCCGCCAGTCGGTGCCCGACGTGATGCGCTCGCTCGTCCCGTCCGCGTACTCCACCTCCAACTCCGCCAGCAGCGCTGGGTGTTCGCCGTACTGTCTGGGCCCGAACATGCCTACGTTGCCCGCGTACCAGCCGGATGCCAGGTATGCCCCGATGGCGTTGGCGCCGGGCCGCAGGAACGTGGTGACGTCGTACGTCTGGTACTGGACGCGTGTGCGGTAGTCGGTCCAGCCGGGAGCGAGTTGGTCACGGCCCACCCGGCTGCCGTTGAGATGGGCCTCGTACAGTCCGAGTGCCGTGGCGTACAGGCGCGCGCGTGACACCTTCTTGCGCGGCAGCCGGAATTCGTGGCGCAGCTGGGTGACGGCGTACGACACAGGGACGACCCTTCCCCACGGCCCACCGCCCCACACGGCCGCCACCTTCGCCGCCGGCCAGTCCCCGTCGTCGAAGCCGAGCCCGCGCCAGCCGACGGGAGGCTCCTTGTCCGTCGCCTTCCAGGAGGCGTCGGTGACCGTCTTCTCCTCGCCGGAGGCGGTACGGACCGTGAGGACAGCGATGACTCCCGCCGGACCCTGGGTCGCGTTGGCGGCCGAGACGGCGAGGACGTTCTCGCCGGCGCGTATCCAGTCCAGTACGTCGATCACCGCCGGGCGGCGCCAGTTTTCGTTGTCCGTGTCGAGGTCGGTACGGGCCACCTCGACCCCGTTCACGGAGACGGCGTACACGTTGTCCACGGTGATGGCGAGCGTCGCCGCCGTGATCCCGTCGAGTAAGTCCGCGGTGCGACGGAACCAGCGGGTGGCGGCCGGAACGCTGCCGGCCGGATCACCCTCGGGGAACCAGATCCAGGAACTGCCCTCCAAGGACGGCGCGTCCGTGAGGCTCGCCGGAGCCGAGATCCAGTCGGCCGTCCACTGCCCGGCATCCATGAGGCCGGTCTCCCACCACGAGGGCGCGCTCCAGTCGCAGACTCGACCGTCGGCGTCCCACACGCGCACGGACCAGAAGTAGCGGGTCCGGGCCTTGAGTCCAGGACCCCCGTACGGCACGAGGACGGACTCGCCGGACGTGACCTTCCCGCTGTCCCAGACGTCCGGGTGGGACAGGCCCGAGGGGGTGGTGGCAACGCGGATCTGATAGGCGCTCTGGCGCATGCCCGGCTTGTCAGCCGCCAACGGCCAGCTCAGCCGGGGGCGTTGCGCATCGAGACCCAAGGGGTGCCGGACGTATTCCACGGTCGGTGCCGTGACGCGCAGGTTGCCTCGCTGCGTCTGCGCCTGGACCTGTCCGGATGCCGGCGCGGCCGTAGCCGGTACCGCGTCGACGGTCGCTGCCGCGACTGTGGCGGCCGCGCCCGCGAGAATGTTCCTCCTACTGATCACAACGACTCCTCACTCACGCAGAATTGATGAATCGATTCAAGGGGAGAGGTATGGGTAACGTAGAGCTGAGTGAGGTGAGGGTCAATCGTTGTGCAGCCGGTTTCGTAACAGGCCTTACTGTGCGATCACTTCGCGCGGAGTCGGCGCTCGAGTGGAAGCGAGGGGATTGAACGGTTTCAATCGGCATCTCGAAATCCTCGCGGCAGCCCAGGAATTGGCTTGCGCCGGGACCACTCGGTCTGGCTCGTCGGCAACGATCGCGTCGGAGGGCGGGGTTACACCGTGTCGGTTGCCTGTCGGCGGTGGACGGTGATCTGTCGGCGATCTGTCGATGGCCGCCGGGATCTTGGGGCTGGAGGGGCGTCGGCCATCAACGTACGGGCCGCCACCACCGCACCGCCCGGGGTGCATGGAGCCTGCCATGTCGCCCACCGTCCGGTCCCGGTCATGGGAGGTACACCGGCTTCCGCGGGCCGACGGGAAGTTTCTCTTGGTCACCGGCGGCAATTCGGGCATCGGCTACTTCGTCGCCGAGCAGCTTGCTGGCACCGGCGCAACGCTGGTGCTCGGCAGCCGGAAGGCGGATCGCCCGGACGCGGTCGTCTTCAACGCCGGGGTCCTGCTCGACGAACCGCACCGGCGGGAGACCAACGACGGCCACGAGTGGATGTTCGGCATCAACCATCTGGGGCACTTTGCGTTGACCGGCTGGCTCGCGCCCCTGCTGTCGGCCGTGCCGGCCGGCCGCATAGTCACCAGCGGAAGCTTCGTGGGAAAGTCCGCGCGGCTGGACCTCGAGGACCTCCAGAGCGCCCGCGACTACCGGCCCAAGCGCACCTACGCGCGGTCGAAACTGGCGCAGATGTTCTTCGGCTTCGAACTTGACCGCCGCCTGCGCGCCGTGGGCAGCACGGCACCGCCGAGTTCGCAGGCCACCCGGTGGCCAGGCGGCCGTTCTTCGCGCCCGAGACGGTGACCAGCGATCACGGGAGCGTCTACAAGAACCACCACATGGTCCGAGTCGCCCGGACGCTGGGGATCGCTCTGCTGCCCGCCCGCCTGATGCGGCCGAGCGACAACGCCGCCTGCGAACGCGCCTCGCCGGGATCCAGTCCCTGCTGCTGGAACTCCTTCTGGGCTACCGGGGCGTTGACGTCGCGGACCGCGGCGCCGACCCGGAAGGGGACGCGGTCTGGACCCTCCAGGAGATGGAGCAACTGCTGGCGTCGTGGATCGTGAAGATGCGGCAGAACCGGCGCCTTGATCAGTACGCGCCGGTGCGGGCCAGCTGAGCCCTGCTCGTCCATGTCACTGCGCTCCACCTACACATCGACACCATCGAACAGGCGGTTAACCGCCAGCCCTGCTGTCGTACGCCCGCTGGTAGTTCTGGATCTCTTTGCTGTGCTCGACGGTCCAGTCGTAGAGATGCCCGAACGGCTCGCGCAGGGACTCGCCCAGCGGTGTGAGGGAGTATTCGACGCCGACTGGTGAGGTCGGCAGTACTTTGCGCTGAATCATGCCGTTCCGCTCGAGGCGACGCAGCGTCTGGGTAAGGACGCGCTGCGTCACACCCTCCAGACCGCGCTTCAGTTCATTGAACCGGGTAGGCCGCTCAAGCAGCGCCATGACCATCATCGACCACTTGTCCGCGATCTGGTCGAGGATTGGCCGGCTGGGGCAGTCCGCCCGGAAAACGGTACGTGTGTCGGTGTCAACACCGTGCAGATCGGTGTCCTTCATGATCCTTGGTTCTCCCAAAGTGCGTTCTTGACGATCCGAGCGGCGCCGCCGACGGTAGGTATGCATCGCAAACTTACATACCTTTTGACAACCTAGGGAGACCTTCATGGCGAACGATGCCTACCTCACCCTGCGCGTGAGCAGCGAACACGGCGTCACACGGATCATCCTCGACAATCCCCCGGTGAACGTGATCGGCGCGACGATGATGCGCGAGCTCCGCACCGTGCTGACCACGCTCGCGGACGATTCATCGGTCCGGGTGATCGTCTTCTCGAGCGCCGACCCGGAGTTCTTCCTCGCTCACGTGGACATGCGGATCGGGGAGAAGATGGACGTCCTCCAGGAGCTCGCCGCGTCGGCGCCGGCGGACGTCAACGTGTTCCAGGCTGTCGGCGAGCTCATCCGCCACCAGCCCCAGGTAACCATCGTCAAGCTGGCCGGGAAGGCCCGCGGGGGCGGGGCGGAATTCGTAGCCGCAGCGGACATGGCATTCGCCGCCGTCGAGACCGCCGGACTCGGTCAGATCGAAGCGCTCATGGGCATCATCCCCGGCGGAGGCGGAACGCAGTACCTCCGGGACCGTGTGGGTCGCAACCGCGCACTGGAGGTGGTCCTCACCGCCGACCTGTTCGATGCCGAGACCGCAGCCTCCTACGGCTGGATCAACCGGGCCCTGCCCGCCGACGAACTCGACGAGTACGTCGACCGTGTCGCTCGCAATATCGCCGCGCTGCCCGACGGTGTCATCGAAGCAGCCAAGCGCTCGCTGCCCGCCGATGACTTCAGGGAAGGACTCCTGCGTGAGAACGAGGCCTGGACTGCTACGTTCGGTCTGCCGGCCGCTCAGCAGCTGATCAGCGGGGGCCTGCAGGACGGGGCACAGACACCGGTCGGCGAACGCGATCTCGAGGGACTGATGCGCAGCGTCGCGCACTGATTGTCGGACGTCCATCTGCACACCGATGGCCCCCGGCCCGAAAACGCGCCGGGGCATCTGGCAGTTCAGGTGTCGCGCCAGTTCGGGGTGGATTCGGTGGTGAGTCTGCGGCTTATGAGGTCGATCATCTCGATGTGGATTATGGCTTCGGAGCGGTGTGCGTGCCTCTCGTAGTCGCGGGCTAGGCGGCGGTGATGCATCAGCCAGCCAAGGGTTCGTTCGACAACCCAACGTCGAGGGATCACCTTGAATCCCTTGACGCCGGGGTCGCGTTGGACGACTTCCACGTCGATGCCCAGGCGGGCGCCGTGGTCGATGGTCTTCGTTCGATAGCCGGTGTCGGCCCACGCCTTGGTCACGCGGGGGTTCGCGGTGGCGATCCGGGAGAGCAGGTGGATGCCGCCGACGTTGTCGGAGACACTCGCCGCGGTCACCCACACGGCCAGCGGCAGGCCGAGTGTGTCGACACCGAGGTGGCGCTTGCGACCTGCAATCTTCTTGCCTGCATCGATGCCTTGGCCGGCCGCGGGCATGTTGGCGGAGGTCTTGACGCTCTGGGCGTCCAGCACGCAGGCGCTCGGCTCGGCATCCCGGCCTTCAGCCTCACGCACCAGGCGCGATGCCGTCGAAAAGTTGTCGAACCAACACCCCAACACCCCAACGCCCCAACACCCCAACACCCAGCCCTCCGCACTCCGCGGTGCTCCGCGCCTTCGCTGGGAGCCACGGATCTGACGGACCGGTAGGGCGGCTTCTCGTGGTCCCAGCGGTAGCGGCAGTCGAGTTCAATAAGGTCGCGGCTGTAAAACCAGAGGCGGTCTCGACCGCCGCCTTGCCCGTATTCCGGTGTGCGCGGTGGCCGTTCCTTGTGGGGCAAACGACCGGCACACCCAGCGACCGGGCCGGGCTACCGTGCCCGTCGTACGGGGCTGACACTGGCCGACCTGGCCGGAAGATTGCGGATCGATGAGAGGGCTGAGTATGTTCCTGCGCACGCGTAAGGGCGCCACATCACTTGTTGCTTCAGGGCTGTTGGCTGCTTCGCTGGGAGGGGCCGTCGCTGCCGCGCCCTCTGCTGCAGCTGCGGCATACCCGTGGTGCACCTCGTCCGCCTGGACGCAGAGTGCGGACACCACCTGGACCACCAGGCCGTCAACCAGTAACACCAACACAACGTGCGTCATGGCCCAGGGAAGCACCGGTGCGGGTGTCACCTCCCTGCAGAAGGCATTGCGGCACTGTTATGGCAGGAACATCGCGATTGACGGGGAGTTCGGGCCCGCTACCAAGGAGGCACTCCAATACGCGCAGGGCAGAGCCGGCGTGAGCCAGGACGGCGAGTACGGTCCCGTGACACGCAACGCAATCCTCTGGGGCCGGTACAGCATCGAAACGGGTGCCAAGGTCCGTTGTGCATGAAGATAGTGCCGTATCAGGCAACGTTCGCCCTGTCGACCACGGAGCGTTGGCGCCGGTCGTCGGCGTGGCAGACAGTGGCAGCCGGCATTCCCTACTAGATTCGAACGATGGGCGACATCGCTGGCACACCCCGGAAGGGCCCCGAGGGCGACCCTGTCCACACACGGCTCATCGCCCTCGCGAAGGACTGGGCGGATGCCATCGTCTCCAACGACGCCACCCTGATCGGTGGCTTCATGGCCGATGAGTGGGTCATCGTCTCCGAGTCAGGCATCTCCGCCAAGGAGCAGTTTCTCTCGCTCGTCGAGTCCGGGGAGTTGACCCACTCGGCAATGACCAGCGTCAGCCAGCCGAGGATCCGGGTGTACGGCGATACCGCGGTATCCACGGGGCGGGTGACGAACACGGCCCACTACAAGGGCCAACGCTTCGACGCCGATGAGTGGACGACCGATGTGTTCGTGAACCGGAACGGCCGCTGGCTGTGCGTGCTGAGCCACATCACGGCGGCAGCCCCGGACTGAGATCCACGAGTCCCCCCCGTGCCGTATCAGGCAACGTTCGCCCTGTCGACGACGGCGCGTAGGCGCCGGTCGTCGGGATGGCGGTTTCGCCAGATCGAGAAAGGCATCGTCTTCGACATCAGCGGCTGACTGTCACCCACCGCTGAGGCGGCGCCAACCTCATGCGACGCGGTGCTCGGTGCTGATGGTCATCGGCGCCGGGGCGGAGTCGACGATAGTGGTGGCGCGGCCCTGGGCATGCTCGTGGAGGGCGCGGGCGGCTCGGGCACTGAGGAGCCGTTGCAGCGTGAGCTGGGGGACATCGGCGACGTCGCCGACGGTGTGCAGGCCGTACTCGCCGAGCGTCGCGGCGATTTTCGCGCCCAGGCCGGGCAGCTCCTGGACCGGGCGAGGGTGCAGGAAGGCGGCGATCGCCTCGGGGGAGTCGTCGATGACGGTGCGCTGCCCGGGCGGGGTGGGGCGCAGGCCATCGCGGCGAGCATCCAAGTGGAGTGTCGACGGGTTCGTCGGTGGACGATCTGTGGGTGTTCGAGCTGTTCACCCTAGCTGACTGCGCCTGCTCGTCGGCCACTCGAATGGGTGAAGATGTGCCAGTAACTCGCAAATTTCAGGAGTCAGTTCCGTAATTTGCATGTCCGTGGTGGATTCCGATATCGGTCGCTTCACGCTGATCAGTGGACGCGGCGAGCCGAGCGGGACCGCGGGGCAGGAAGAGGGCCTGGCGGACGTCCTCACGCTGCAACGTCGTGGTTTCCATCCCTCGTCCCGCGAGGCCGAGGAGGCGCTCTACCAGGACACTCTCGCCGAGTACTGCTGGGCCCGTGATGTTGCCGGGCTCGCGGCGACGACGCTGAACCAGCTGGTGCAGCCGGTGATCGAGATCTGCAGCTTCCACGGTGTTCTGCCGTGGGAGCTGTCGTCGCGGATGCTGGACCAGTACTTTGCCGGGCCCGGCAAGCGCGCCCATTCCACGGTCCGCAAGAAGATCACGAGTATCGACCAGTACTTCGCGTTCCTGGAACAGCGGTACGCCGGCGAGATCCTGCGCAGGTTCGGCGCGGCGGTCGAGTCGCCGGTCGACGCCTTCAACCGGCCGCGCCACCGGGGGATTTCGGGCTGCGGATTCCTCCGTCGCGGGCCGAGACGAAGGCGTTCTTCGGCTCCTGGCGCCAGGAGCTGGAGACGGCGCGCAAGTATCCGGTGGCCGTCCGCAACTACGTGATGGCGAAGACGGCCTACCTCTCCGGGGCGCGCGCCACCGAGCTGTGCCTGGTCCGGCTCGGGGACCTGCACTGGGACAGCGGCCAGTGGGGCCGCTTCCTGGTCCGGGGCAAGGGAGCCCGCGGGTCCGGGCCGCGCGAGCGGGAGGCGTTCATGTTCGCCGAGGGGCGCGCTGCTGTGGTGGTACGTCGAGAACGTCCGGGGCCTGTTCCCGGACAACTGTCTTGATCCGTATGCCCCGTTGTTCCCGTCCGAGCGGCTGCCGACCGCGCTGGGAGCGGACCTGCCGATCGCGCCGGCGATGTGTGCCGACACCTTCCGCCGTTCGCTGCGCCGGGCCTCGCTCGCGCACCTGAAGGGCACGGTGACCGTGCTCTTCCCGCATCTGCTGCGCCACGCGTGCGCGACCCACAACTATGAGGACGGAATGCCGCTTTGAGATGTTCAGGTGCTTCTGGGGCACGAGTGGCCGACCACCACGGTGGGCTATCTGGCGACGGCGAAGGGGGATCCGGAGCGCGCGAGTCTGGAGTCGTCCCGGCGCGCCGTACGCCGGCTGAGCGGGGAGGTGTGAGGCCGTGAAGTGGAATCTGCGCTGGGTGGCGGCGAAGCGGGACATCTGGCGGCCCAGTGATCTGAAGACCGCGTTCGAGCAGGTCGGGTTCACACCCTCGCTGAGCAAGGTGTGCGCGCTGTGGTCGAGCAAGCCGGTGACCGTACGGCTCGATGATCTCGACATGATCTGTGCCGCCCTCAACTGCACGGTCGCGGACCTGATGACGGCGGAGCCGGTCGCGGTCGAGCAGACCGAGGAAGGGGACCGGCCCCAGGCCGTCGGTGAACATCCACGCGCAGGCAGCGGCAGCCGTCCCGTACCGAAGCAGACGGGCGGCGCGGTCGGCCAGCGCCGCCCGCTGCCACCCAACTGACCATGCAGCGCCCGAAATTGTCGGCGTCGTGCGCCCTGTGCGCGGCCTGGGGACCGGTCACCGCCCGCGGCCTGTGCCCCGGATGCCGGGACGGCCGCTACCGGGTCGCGCAGGGACGGCTTCACAACGACGTCTGCCGCCGGTGCGGCTGGCCGGCGGTCGTGGGCGCGGACGGCACCTGCCGGGGCTGCCGCATCGCCCTGCGCCTGAGCGAGGATGATGAATGGATGCGCGCCGAGCTCGAGGGGCGCGCACTCCCGTCCGGACGGCCGCTCCAACTGGCTCTGCACATCGACGGCGTACGGCTGTCCAGCTTCCCGCTCCGCCACAGCCGTACGGGGCGGCGGGTCCGTGAGCGTGTACCTCGGCGGGTGCGCGCCCGGGTGCCGGCCCCTCTGGATGATCCGTGGGTCTGTGTCGAGGAAGTCCCCGGGCAGCTGGGACTGTTCGCGCCGTGGCCGCGGTCCTTCACGCGCGAGCACGGGCGCCGGCTCCGCGGCCGACGACACATCGCGGGTCTGCCGCCCCTTCTGGCAGTCCTTCAGGAGATGGCCGCCGAGCGCGGGGTGGGCGAGACCTGGATGTTCCACACCGGTGACTGCGCCCGGCTCGCGCTCGCCTCACGGCCGCCGGACGAAGATCTGGTGCGGCCCGAGGCGCTGGTGGACCTGCCGCAGATGCGTCCCACGCTGCTCGAAGCCCTGGACCGGGCCGGCCTGCTGGCGGCCGCGGCTCGTACCGTCCTGGATGTCGCGGGGGCCCGGCAGTTGCCGGGAGTGCCTGGCATGGACGAACGAGCGGGAACAGCGCTGCGCACTCTGTCTCAGCTGGGGCATGGACCGCTCTCCCAGGCCGTGTCATCGCTGCGGGCGCGTTCTGCCACTGCGTGACGACCACTGCCGCCGGTGCGTCCTCTTCCTCTCCGAGACCCAGTACGACCTCGACGGCGTCGCTCTGGCCGGTGGCGACCAGCTATGGTTCGGCGGACCGTTCGCACCCCACCTGCGGGTCGACCACGACCGGGCCGGCGAGCCGGACGGCCTCTACGGCTGGCGCCGTCTGCAGGCCAAACGCCGCGCTGCCATCCAGACTTCGCGCGCCGCCCGCCTCGTCTCCCCGCATCTCGCGCTGCCCGGCCAGTTGGACCTGTTCCCTCTCGCGCGCGACTGGTCCCGTGTCGACGACCGGCGTCTTCCGGCGCTGACTCCCTCGGCCCAGGAGGTCCTGGACGGCTTCGTCGCCCACATCCGCGAGCGCGGCTGGAGGCGGCGGGCCCTCAGTACGAGCATCCGCACCCTGCGGGTCCTGGTCGCCCACCTGGGCGCCGAAGCACCCCTGCGGGAAGAGGACGTCCGCCTCCTCGCCCGCCGCCACGACTTCAACGGCGCCCGGGTCGTCAACTACCTGCGGGTGACGGGCCGGCTCCTCCCTGACCGCCGCTCCGATGCCGCCTCGGCCCGCGCCCGCCGCCTCGCCGACACAGCCCCGCAGCCGTTCCGCGCCGCGGTCCACCGGTGGATCGATGTCCTCTCCGGCCAGGCCTCCCGGCCCAGCGTGCCGCTGGCCCCGACGACGGTCTGCGCCTACGTACGCCGCGTCTCGCCGTGTCTTCGCGCCTGGTACGAGGCCGGCATCGGCGATCTGCGCGCCGTAACGGGTGAGCACGTCCGGGAGGCACTGAAGGCGTTGAAGGGCGAGGAGGCCAAGGCCCTTGCCACGCCGCTGCGTTCGCTCTTTCGCGCGCTCAAACGCGAGAAGCTGATCTTCAGGGATCCCACCCGCTCCATCGTGCTGTCCGGCAGCCGGAAGCTGCCCGTCCCACTGCTCGACGATCACCTCCACGGCGTCCTCGACCAGCTTCCCGGGACGCGCAACCAGCTCAGCTTCGTGCTGGCCGCCGTCCACGCCCTGAGCACCCACGACCAGCGCGGACTGCTGCTCGACGATGTGGACCGCAGCCAGGGCCGCCTCACCGTCCGTCGCCCCGGACGGCTCCACCACACCGTCTACCTGGACGACGTCACCTTCCGCCTCCTCACCCGCTGGCTGACCGAACGTCACCGGAGATGGCCTACCACCACCAGCCCCCACCTCCTGGTCACCGCACGGACCGCCACGGACGACTCCCACCCCCAGGTCAACCCACAGGCCATCACCAAGACTCTGCGCCGTCTCGGCCTGCAGATCACCCGCCTGCGCGTGGACCGCATCCTCGACGAAGCGAAACACACCCGGGATCCACTTCATCTCATCCGGCTCTTCGGACTGTCCCCTATCACGGCCATGAAATACCTCCGAGCGGCCCACCCCTCGGGCACACGCCCCGATCCCATCTCGGAATGACCCACCCGCCCTCACCAACAGCGCCCGAGCTGCCCGCCGACCGCACGTCCCTTGGCGGCTCAGCTAGTTGTCCGTGATCGCGGACGGTCCGGTGATCAGCGACCTCGCAACGACTCTGCTGTCAGGTGCTCGGCGCAGGGCGCGCTCCGGTGCGCCCCGTACCACCGGCCGAGCGGGCGATCTTCCTGTTCGCCGTCCGACAGGCCCGGCAGAACCGGCAACGGGTGCCATCCGCACGGCAAGGTGGCAGGTGTCCGCCGCAGACTCAGTCCGCGTCTTCGAGCCCGGTCCGTGCACGCGGATCCGGGGGCGGGACTCCGAACGGCCCGCTGTGCGCGGGTCCGTGTTCCCCTCCCGCGCGTCCCGGGCCGCACGACCTCAGGAGCACACCTTGTCTCTGCTGTTCCCGGGCCCCGCAGCAGACCCTTGCGAACCGCGCCGTTAATCACAAGGCGGGTCAGCGCGCTGAGGATCTCAAGAGAGTCGCTACTACGCTCGTCTTGCTTGCCTACAGCGAACTAGCGCGACACTTCGATCTCTCTAGAAGAGCATGCGATCCGCCGTTGTATGAAGACCGCGTGATGCGGCAGCCGCGCATCGCATGCTTTGGCTGTACTCTCGCCTTACAGCCAAAGCATTCTCCACTTCTGCCGACGCTGGCGCGTCACTTCACGGGCATCATTCTGCCCGTCGGGACGTGTCAGGCTTTAATTCCGAACAGTTTTTCCGCATTTCGGAACGCAATTTTTTCCTTGGCTTCGCGTGGCAAATCGACTCCGCGGAACCAGTCGGTCTGCTCCTTTATGTCCGCGAACGGGTAGTCGGTTGCGAACATCACTCGATCCACGCTTATGTACTTCAGCAGGAGATCGAGCAGTTCGGTCTGGGGGAATGCGCTGGTTGTGACCCAGAAGTTGTCCTGGAAGTATTGCCCGATGGGCTTCTCGAGCGAGTCTTTGGTCGGCTCGCCCATGTCATTGACGATCCGCTCGTAGTAGAAGGGAAGACCTTCGCCCATGTGGCCGATGATGATTTTCAGTTTGGGGAATCTGTCGAAAACCCCGTACGCGATCATCCGAATGCATTGGGTCAGCACCTCCTGGTGCCAGCCATATCCAGACCCACTGAAAATGTAGTCTTGGTACTCTTCCGTGTATTTAGACCGTGTGGTGCTGTAGTAGATCTTGAAGACCTCGTCAGCTGGATAGCCGGGATGCAGGTAGATCGGCACATCGAGAGCAACGGCACGTGCCAGCACAGGCTCGAAATCGGGATGATCGAGATACTTCTTCGCGATGTGTCCGTTGGTCAGTGCGCCCAAGAAGCCATCTTCCCGAACCGAGCGTTCCAGTTCGTCCGCCGCCGCCTCCGGGCTCTGCAAGGGCAAGGTGGCGAAAGCCTTGAAGCGGCCCGGATATTTGGCGATTGGCCCGTCTACAAGTTGCCGGTTAAGACGATAGGCAAGGTCGATGCCCCTTTGCCCAGGGACATTTTGTACGGAGGGTGTATGAGCAGAGAGGATTTGAACGTTGAGTCCCCCCGCATCCATATCGCCGATGCGGCGTTGGCCTAGATCCGAAAGACCAATTTCCTCAAGGAACGCTACGTGATCCTGATTGATGGAGTTCAGCTTCAACAACGTGGGAGTCGAAAAGGTCTCCTCCGTGCCGATGAAGGGCAGGTCCTGGTCCCGCCGTGAAATGTCCGAAGTCTTGTCCGAAGTCTCGTTCTCGCTCGCTTCCGAGACAATGGCGTGCGTGGACAAGCCGGCACCAATGCCAAGTGCCGTGCTGGCGGTGAGAAAGCCGCGGCGTCCCATGGGCTTCATGTCAGTCCCTCTCTTCAGGCGTTTGTGTGGTGCGGTATCCGTGCGGCATCCGTCTGCAAGACACGACGGGTTACCTCGCTTATCCGGATGCCTACTTCCTACCAAGCGAACCTGAGACGAACGTTAATACGGCCGCTCAGGCCGGTTGGCCGAACCAGGTGCCCAGCGCACGCACCAGCGTGGTGGCGTCGAGGTCCTGCCCGGTGGGCAAGGCCCAGGCGACACAGCCGTCGGGCCGGATCAGCAAGGCGTCGACGTCCACCCGGTCCGTGCGGGCGATGACGGAGTTGACACGTCCGGTCCACGCGGCCGCGGCGTCGCGGACCTCCGCGCGGTCGACGAGGTCCAGCAGGAGTCCGCAGCCAGGTGCAGGCGACGCGAGGTGAGAAACCGCGTCGACCGCAATGTCGTCGCCGCGGTGAACCGGCTGAAGGTCACATCGCATGCGCGCCTGATCCGCAATGACGAAGGCATCCTTCGCGTCCGTCTTCCCATCGCCCCGGTAGGATCCGGAGGCGTGATGGACGGTGCGGCCGGGGATGTAGAGGACCTTTTGCCCGTGGTCGGTCAGCAGCGCGATCATCAGGGCAGCCCCGCCGGCGTTGAGGTCGATCGCCCACGTCACCGGCTCACCGACGCTCAACTCCAGCACATCGCTGATCAGTTTGAGCAATGCATTCTCGTCGTTGACCACACGCTGCGACAGCTCCCGCGTGCCGTCAGCACCGAGCAGCACGCAGTGGTGCTCGGCCTTGCCTGCATCCATACCAGCCCACAGTTGGGGCACGGCCGCCTCCGAAGTCGTTCCTCTGTCTGTCGCAGGACGACCTCGCCAGCGTGTCCTTACCAAGCGATCTTTGCCGCGCATCCCAATGAGTGGCCGGGTCGTCGCGGGATGGCGGGCGGCCAATCGTTTGAAGCCACCACTGGGCTGGAGACACGCAGTCACACCCAGCATCCCTGGGCCTTCCGATCCTACGAGTGACCGGAATCAGCCCCAGGAACAATGTAAGGAGACACGACCCCTCACCGCGGCCGGTACTTCAAGCCCCAGCGCCTACACGCAGACAAAGCCTACGACCGCGCCGACCTGCGCAGATGGCTCCGATGGAAACGTATCGGAGTTCGCATCGCCCGGAAAGGCATCGAATCCAGCGAGCGATTAGGGCGTCGGAGGTGGGTGATCGAGCGCACGATGTCATGGCTGTCCGGTTACCGCAGACTCAGTCCCCGCTACGAGCGCCAGCCCCGCAACTACCTGGCATTTCTCGGACTTGCCGCCGCCCTCTGCTGCTACAAGCGCCTCGTCCGCCTCACCACGTAGGACACGATCTTAGGCATCCGTAAGAGCACGGCCCGCGGGCACCACAGCGGCGACGCTCTAATCCTGGCCTCAGGTTGATCGGGGATAATGAGCGGCAAAAGCATCGACTGGAGGGGGGCGGGCCGGCGTGCGGATCATGATCGCGGATGACGAGGCGGCCATCCGTGAGTCGCTGGAGCGGGTGCTCCAGGTCGAGGGTTACGACACCAGCACCGTCGCCAACGGTTTCGCCGTGCTCGACGGGGTCGGTGGCGACGCGCCGGATCTGCTGCTCCTCGACGTGATGATGCCCCGCCTCGGCGGGTTGGAGACCTGCCGGCGGTTGCGGGCCGCGGGCCGGGATCTGCCGGTGCTGATGCTGACCGCCCGTGACCAGGTCTCCGACCGGGTCGCGGGGCTGGACGCGGGCGCCGACGACTACCTGCCCAAGCCGTTCGCCACCGAGGAGTTACTGGCCCGGGTGCGGGCCCTGCTGCGCCGACGCACGCCGACCGACGAGGAGTCGCAGATCCTGTCGTTCGCCGACGTCCGGCTCGATCCCGACAGGTTCGAGGCGTGGCGGGGCGCGCGGCCGCTGCGCCTGACCCGGACCGAGTTCTCCCTCCTGCAGGTCCTCGTGAGCAACGCGACCCGGGTCGTGACCCGCGACGCGCTGTTCGAGGCGATCTGGGGCTTCGGCATGAGCTCCACCGCCAACAACCTCCAGGTATACGTGAGCTACCTGCGCCGCAAGATGGAGGCCGAGGGTGAGCCGCGATTGATCTACACGCTGCGCGGCCTGGGATACACGTTGCGGGAGACTCCTCCGTGAGCAGGCCCGCCGGCCGGGAACCGCGCCGGCTGACCCGATGGTGGCGCCGGCGGTCCCTGCGGGCCAGGCTGACGGTGATCGCGGCGACGGCCATCGCGGTCAGCGTGTTCGTGGCCTTCCAGGTGGCCAGCGAGCTACTGGACTGGGAGCTGCGGGACACCGCCGAGAATCAGCTGCGCGCCGACTCCCGCGTCCTGGCGACGAACGCGGAGCGCGCCGGTCTGGCGCAGGTCCAGCTACCGCCGTATCCCGGATCCGGTCGGCTGGTGCGGGTCATCCTGCCCGACGGCTCGATCCGGACGCCGGCCGGCCAACCCGCGCTGCCCCCGGTCAGCGAGGACGCCGGGCGCGTGGCGCAGGGCGCGTCGGCCGACCTGATGGAGTCGAACGACAGCGACGAGGACGGCTACGTCATCTACACGCTGCGGGCGGGCGACGGCGCGGTCCAGGTGGCCCGCGTCGTCGACGACGGCCCGATCAACCGGTTCGGGTTCGGCATGCTGCTGATCGGGTTGCTCTGCGTGGTCGGCGGCGCCCTTGTCGGGCGGACCGTGGCGCGGACCGGGCTGGCACCGATCGACCGGCTGACCGCCGCCGCGGTACGTGTCGCGCACACCCGGGATCTCGACGCCGACATCCCGGATGAGGGCGGTGGGGAGATCCGGCGGCTGATCCAGTCGATCAACGACATGCTCGCCGCGCTCCGGGACTCCCGGCGGGCCCAGCGGCTGCTCGCCGAGGACGCCGCCCACGAGCTCAAGACCCCGCTCACCAGCCTGCGCCTCAACGTCGAGCTGCTGATCCGGCTCGATCGGCGCGGCACCCTGGACAGCGCACTGCCGGCGGAGAGCCGGACCCGGCTGCTCAACGATCTCGGCGCCCAGGTGGCCGAGTTGAGCACCCTTGTCGCCGAGCTTTCCGACCTGGCGCGCGGTGACGTCAGCGACGAGAGCACTGAGGTGCTCGACCTCGCCGACGTGGTGGTGGCCGCCGCGACCCGGGCGGGTTCCCGCGTGCCCGACATCGAGGTCGCGCTCGACGTGACCTCTGTGTGGGTGAGCGGGCGTCCCGCTGCGCTCGAGCGGGCGGTGCTCAACCTCATCGACAACGCCGGCAAGTGGTCCCCCGCGGACCAGCCGGTCCAGGTCCGGCTCCGTGCCGAGGGCGCGTCGGTGGTGCTCGAGGTCGACGACGCCGGGCCGGGCATCGACGCCGCCGACGTACCGCGGGTGTTCGACCGGTTCTACCGTGCCGACAGCGCCCGGGCGTTGCCGGGATCCGGTCTGGGGCTGTCGATCGTGCAGCGGGTCGTCGACGCCCACGGCGGCCGGGCCACCGTCGCCCGCTCCGCACGCGGTGGTGCGCTGCTTCGGGTCGGCCTTCCGGCCGCGGCCCCGCCCGCCCCGATCGTGCGGCTCACCGCCGGGGAGGACACCGCGGTGCGCTGACCCGCCCCGGCGGCGCGGCGCAGGACAAGGGACGGCGGCCCTCGGGCATGGCCCCGCGCGGCTCACCGTCGGGGCAGGACACGGTGCGCCGACCCCAGCCCCGGCCGCACGGCGCAGGACCAAAGGGCGGCGACTGTCGGGCCCATGAAAAAAATCCGGGACGGGCCTGGGTCCCCGTCCCGGATCTCGTCCGTGCCGCCGCGCTCACCGTTGCAGCGCGGGCTCCTCGTCGGCGAGCGGCTGTTGGCCGTCCGGCAGCTCCGCCGCTGGACGGGACAGCCGGCTCGGCCACCAGATCCGCCGGCCGATCAGCAAGGTGAGGGCGGGCACCAGGACCGACCGCACCAGCAGGGCGTCGAGCAGCACGCCGAAGGCGACCAGGAACCCGACCTCGATCAGCATCACCAGCGGAAGTGTGGCGAGGACCGCGAACGTGGCCGCCAGGACCAGGCCTGCCGAGGTGATGACGCCACCGGTGGCCGAGAGGGCTTTGAGCACGCCCTCTCTGGTGCCGAGACGCACGGTCTCCTCCCGGGCCCGGCTGGCCAGGAAGATGTTGTAGTCGACGCCGAGAGCCACCAGGAACAGGAATGCCAGCAGCGGCACCGAATAGTCGATCCCCTTGAACCCGAGGATCGTGTCGAAGACGAACACGCTGCCGCCGAAGGCTGCGGCGAATGAGACGATCACGGTGGCCATCAGGACCAGCGGGGCCAGGATCGCGCGCAGCAGCAGCCCGAGGACGATCAGGACGACGACGAGCACCAGCGGGATCACTAGCTTCTCGTCGCGCTTGGTGGTCACCTCGGTGTCGAGGTTCTCCGCACTCGGCCCGCCGACGATCGCCTCCGCCCCGCTCACCGCGTGCACGGCGGTGCGCACCCGCTTGATCGTGTCGTACTCTGCGACGGTGTCCGGCGCGTCCTTCGGGAACAAAGAGATGTTGGCCCAGCCACCGCTGGTCTGCTCCGGGATGGCCAGGGCCACACCGCGAGTGTCCTTGACGATGTCGAGCACCCGCTCCTGGTGCGCCGGCCGCGTGAAGATCGTCATCGGCTGGCCGCCGAGCTCCGGGAAGTGCTGGCGGAGAACGGTGAAGCCGGTGACCGACTCCGGCGCGGACAGGAACTGGTCCTGCTCCCGCAGGGCGCCGGTGTTGCCCGCCAGCCCGAGGGCGAGCCCGCCGAGGACTCCGAGCGAGCCGAGCGTCGCTACCCACCGGCGGCGGCTGATGGCGGTGCCGAGCCGTCCCCACAGCCCCGGCTTCTCCTCCACGGCCGTGCTGAACCGCGGGATGGCCGGCCAGAAGATCCGCCTGCCGAGCACCACGAGCACCGCCGGGAACAGCGTCAGCATGGCCACCAGCGCGCACAGGATGCCGGCCGCACCGATCGGGCCCAACCCGCTGGTGCTGTTCAGGTCCGCGACGAGCAGGCAGAGCAGGCCGGCGACCACGGTGGCCGCGGACGCGACGATGGCCGGCGCCGCGCCGCGTAGCGCGTGGACCATCGCGACCCGGACGTTCTCATGGTGGTGCAGTGCCTCCCGATATCGAGCGATGAGCAACAGCGCGTAGTCCGTGCCGACGCCGAATACCAGGATCGTCAGCAGCGCCGAGTTCTGGTCGTTGACCACGATGCCGAAGCCCTTGACGAGCAGGTAGACGGTCCCCATCGAGGTCAGTGCGGCCGCGCCAACGGCCACCAGCGGGATGATCCACAACACCGGGCTGCGGTAGGTGAGGATGAGCAGGAGCGTGACGACGACGATGGTGGTGAGGAGGACCTGCACGTCGATGCCGTCGAAGACGGCATCCATGTCGCCGTCGATCGCGCCCGGGCCGGTCACGTCGAGTTCCAGGCCGGAGGGGCGGTCCTTCGCGGCGTCACGTAACGGGCCGACGATGTCCTCCGGTGCGCCGTAGGCCGTGCTCACCTCGAGGGTGAACATCATCGCCTTGCGGTCGGTGGAGGGGCTCGTCGGTGAGCCCTCGTCGTCCTCGCCGGCCGCCGCCGTCGCCTTCGGCGGGTACCGCTTGGCAAGGGTGTTGTAGTGGCGCTCGACCGTCGCGCGGTCGGCGTCGGTCATGCCGTCGGCGCGGTGGTACACGAAGACGAACGTGTTGTTGTCACCGCCGGGGAGACTGTCGTCCAGCACCGCCACCTTGGTGGACTCGGCACTGGCCGGCAGGGTGTCTACGGCGCTGTCGGTGGTGACCGAGCTCAACTTTCCGCTCAGCGGCACCATGCCCGCCGCCAGCACCAGCCACAAGCCAATCACCAACCATGGCACCCACCGGCCTGCCAACCGACCGGCCGGCGCTTCCCCGGACGGCGCTGCGTTGACTGCCATCACTAGCCTCCTACATACGGGTTGCATCGCTTATCTGGATGCCTACTTCCTACCGAGCGAACCTGAGACGACTGTTAGTACGGTGCTCAGGCCTGTTGGCCGAACCATGTGCCCAGCGCACGCACCAGCGTGGTGGCGTCGAGGTCCTGCCCGGTGGGCAAGGCCCAGGCGACACAGCCGTCGGGCCGGATGAGCAACGCGTCGACGTCCACCCGGTCCGTGCGGGCGGTGACGGTGTTGACCCGTCCGGTCCACGCGGCCGCGGCGTCGCGGGCCTCCGCGCGGTCGACGAGGTCGAGCAGGAGCCCACGACCCTCACGCAGCAGGTCCGCCGACCGGGTCACCGCGGTGACGACGTCCGGGTCGGGCCGCTCCAGCGTCAACTTCATGTCCGGGCACAGGGTGCCGACGAGCCGGTGGTCGTCGCCCAGGTCGTACCGGACGTCCATGCCGGCGAGCATGTCGGCGACGTACCGGTGGGCGTCGTCGAGGTCCATCAGGTCGGAGAACATCTCCCACAGCGCGCTCGTCTGCGGGTCGGGTCGCATCAGGGCGATCTGGGCCCGGGTGTTCTGCAGCAGGCGCGCCGCGACCGGATGCCGTTCGGTGGTGTACGTGTCGAGGATGTCCTCGCCGCCCAGCCGCATACCACGGCCGCGAGCTTCCAGCCGAGGTTCGCCGCGTCGACGATACCGACGTTGAGGCCCTGGCCGCCGACCGGCGCGTACACGGGGGGCCGCGTCCCCGGCCAGCAGGACCCGGCCGGCCCGGTACGTGGTCGCCTGCCGCGCGGTGTCGATCCAGCGGGTCCCGGACAACATCGTGGTGATCGTGACATCGGTGCCGCTCACCCGCCGGATTCTGTCCTGCAGCTCCTCGACGGTGAGCGGCTCGACCTGCCGCGGCGGGCCGTCGAACTCCACTGTGGACATGCGGCTCACCCCCGAGCCCGTGCACGTACACGCCGTGCGGCGTGTAGTGAAATCCTGGCCGCGGCTTCTCCTGGTCCACCATGTCGACAACTGCCATCCGACCGGTGACGGTCGCGTCGGTGCCGGCGGCGGCGCGAGCACCAGTGACGACGCGTGCAACGTGGACGAGTCGCCCGAATCCGGCGGGCAGGGCGGCAGCGGCAGCTCGGCTGTTCCCGGCCTCGGCGGTCCCAGCGAGCTGGGCGGCGCCGACGGCCTCGGCGGTACCTTCGGCAGGGCGTTCCACGGCGCCAATGGCAAGGTGAAAATCACCTGGAAACCCGAGAACTGACCCACGGCACCGTCGGCCCGTCGTCGCGGTACCTCCGCCGGACCACGGCCCTCGCGCGACGGGCCTGCCCCACAGTTCCCGGCCGGCCGGTCCCCGCCCTGGCAGCCGACGTCGGCTGCCGCCAGGACGAGCAGGCCCGTGACCTCTGCACCCGCCTGCAACGAAGTCCCAGACGTGCAACGCGCGAAACACCGGACAGCGGAGGGAGTCGCCTCATGCGAGAGCTGCCGCAGGGCCCACCGTCCCGGGTTCGTAACGGTCGTTGAGCCGGTCGATGACCGGCTCAACCCGCAGCCGCGCCTCGCGGGCGCCGTCCAGTGTCAACTGCGTGTGGGCGAGCCCTCCGTCCACGGCCTCCGCGACCAGCGTGAGGCGCCGTATCCGGGCGCGTTGCAAGCCGAAGCCGTCCAGGACGCCGTACACAGCACGGCGAAGATCGTCCGTGTGCGCCGAAGGAGCAGCCAGCGTACGGGCCTTCGACACCTCCGTCCGGTCAGCCATCCGCATCACCACCGTGATCGAACGCGCCGCCCGCTCACCCGCCCGCAGCCGGGCCCCGAGCTCCGCGGCCAGCCGCAGAGCCGCAGAGCGGACCTCGAAGCCGTCCAGGACATCCACGGCGAAGTCGGCCCGGACGCTGACCGTCTCCGCCGCACGGCCCGGCACGACCATCCGATGGTCCACTCCCAGCGCGCGCTCCTGCAGCGCGCGGCCCGGCCGTCCCAAGATCCGCAGCACCGTGGCACCGGGCAGCACGGCCAACTGCCCGATCGTCAAGACCCTCAGGGAACGGAGCGCCGTGGCCTGCGCCCGCCGGATCCCGTACAACTCGCCGATTGGAAGCGGCCCGAGGAAATCCGCGGTGTCGGACGCCGGCACGTGAAGGACGCCGCCCGACCCCGTACGCGAGGACGCCATGGCCGCAACGCTCCAGGACGGACCGATCCCCACGACCGTGCCCAGGCCGTACAGAGCAGCCGCCTGAAGCCGCAGCCGCTGCGCCAGACCGACCGGGCCGACGCCGAACAGCCGCAGAGCGCCGCCCACCTGGGCAACGGCCGCCGACGGCGCCAACGACTGGGCGAGCGGGGTGAACCGCTCGATCACCTCCAGGAGCTCCGCGAGCCCTTCACCCTGACGAAGCCTCACGTGGAGGAAGACCGCCTCCCTCACCACACCCTCCCGAACGCAGCCTCTACGAGCCCTTGCCGCTTCAACCGGCCGTACGATCGCCGTCTCGGCCCCGGGTGGCCAGCCAGTTCACGGTCTTGGGCCTTCAGGAATCCGCGAACCTGTCGGCTTCGGTTGGGCGCGCAACCCGCCGAACTGCGCAGGCCGAAGTGAGCGAGAGCGCGCAACTGAACCAGCTCAGCCAAGCCGCGAGCATCCCGGTGCCTTCTCTAGGGGGCGGAGAGTGGTGCGCCGGCCGAGGATCGCAAAAGTGCAGCTCAACAGCGCAACCGGAAGGGTAGTTGGTGCCCAGGTGTTGCACCATCACCTGAGTGGGTGACACGCGTGCCCGGGCGGCGTAGATCAGCGGGTCTTGGGTGGAGGGTCACGTCCAGAGCAAGGGGACTGGCCATGGCGTTGCTGGAGTTCTCCGACCGGCTGCCGCAGTGTTTAAGTCGTCGGTCGTAGCCCTCTGAAGTTCTGCCAGGTCCCGGCCCTGCAATCGACCGACCTGGCGCCCCGATGATCGCTTCAGGGCCAGATCCAGAGCGACTATTAGAAGCCGTATCTGAACCGATCATGGAACGTGTGGGTCGAACAGGTTTTTCGCCGGGGTGATCTTCCCGTCGTACGCGTATGAAGACGGGGCCTCTCGGTAGCTCGAGGATGTGAATCCAACCGAGCAGTGCCGGGAGGCCCTGATGTCGTTGTTGTGCGCCTCCGAACTCCTCCCGTCCAATGCGGCTGCACGATCGTGTGATCACCTCGCGCACGCGTACGGCAACGCGGTCGGCCACCGGGACCGGGAACGCCGGTATCCCTCCGACAATGTCGGACGCGGAATGGGCGGCCGTCCGGCCTCTGCTGCCGGTGCCGGCCTGGCTTTGGGGGAGGGGCGGATCGCCCGAGGGTCACTGTCACCGGCAGCTGCTGGACGTGATCCGTCACCTGGTCACGGGCGGGATCTCGTGGCGGGCGATGCCCTCGGACTTTCCCGGCTGGGGGCGGGTCCGCGCCTTCTTCCGCCGCTGGCGCGAGCGCGGGCTGATCACAGACTTCCACGACCGGCTGCGCGGGAAGTCCGTGAACGGGAGGGCCGCGAGGCAGGGCCCACGGCGGGGGCATCGACGCGCAGTCGGTGCGGGCCGCCGCGACGGTGTCGGCAGCCTCACGCGGTTACGACGGCGGCAAGAAGGTGCCGGGCCGCAAACGGCACATCGTGACCGACACCCTCTTGCGTCAGTGGCCGCATCATCGATGTCACCGTCGGCCTCGCGGCGTCGTCGGCCGTGTTGTCAGTGGCCTGCGGCATGATGCGGGGCACGTGACGGCCTGCCCGACAGGGGCTTTGAGGCCGTCCTCGACGAGGGGAGTGCTGTGCGTAGGCCGGTCGCAGGCGAGGTGCGTGTTCACGATCGTCAGATCTACGTCGAGAGCGATCCGGACAGCGCCAGACCTGACCTCGCCAAGGCGCGCGCGTACCAGATCGGGGGGTTGTGCGGGGCTGCGGTCCCAGGTGTGATCGTCCTGTCCACCGGGCTGTACGCGGGCGACGTCGGCTTTGTCGTGGAAGTCCACGACGCAGCCCCTGTGCTGGACCCGGTCTGGGATGACGTGGTGGAGGTGTCCTTCCGCCCCGAGTCGGAACGCACAAGTTTGGTGCAGGGGGACGGCGAGGCCGCGTGGGACCTGGGTCTCGCTCGAACCGACTACCGGGTCCGGTACTGCGCCCGGGGGATGGACGAGGGACGGGAACTCTCCACCAGAGTGGCTGGGGAGTCCCGGGCGGACAGCTACCTCCTGCAGTTCTGGCCTGCCCCACCCCGCCCGGACGAGGTGATCCGCCACACCTCGCGGATGGCCGGGGACCTGCACTGGAACGTGCGCCAGACGGCGCGTACGCCCGAGCAGCTCGCCGAGGCCGAACGCCTGACTCGCCAGGTGTTCCAACGGGCGGCCGAGGAGCGGGCCGAACAAGCCGCCGAGGGGCGCCGCCTGCACCACGAGGAGTGGGAGTGGGGCGGGCGGCTGCCGAGCGAGAGGCTGCGCGGTGCCCGCGAGAGCAACGTCCTCGGTCTGCTCCGCTTCGACAGCGACCTGGTGCACGCCCTCGATGTCGTGGGTCCCGAGGTCCAGCGTGCAGTGGCATTGCTGGCCGCGCGGCGGGCCTGCGAGGCTGCGGGCCTGACCGATGTGCCGTGGGTCGCCCAGGCGCTCTCGGAGTCGGCAGAGGGACGCCCTCTGCCGCCGCCGTTCGACGACCCGGCCCGGATGTGGGAGGCCCTGCGCTCCGACCCTCGTGTACCGGACAGGACGGTGCTCGAAGCGATACCTCCGGAGTGGCCGCCGTACGTCTCGCCGCCGTTCGCGGACACAGGGCGCAAGGTCGTCGTGGTGCCCCTTGCCGTTACGCCGCGCACCCCGGGACGGATCTCACAGCCGCACTTCGCTCTTCCCGCCGTGCTCGCCGTCGCCAAGCCCGCCCCGCTCATAGCAGCACTGGACGCGGTGTGGCATGCGCTGAACACGTACGGCGAGCACTACCCCGAGCTGCTGGACGAGATCCGGTCGGTGTGCGCCGAGCGGGCAATGAGCATTGCCGCCGCACTCCGTATCCGTACCACGCCGCCGCGGCTGGTCGACGTCACCGCGGTCGCCCCGCAACTGGCCCCGCTGGCACGCACGGCGACCCGGCTGCATCCCCGCCCCGGGTCGCCCACGCCGTACGACAGCTCCGTCGGCGGGCCGCTGCTGTGGCCCGCCGACGAGCCGTGGCCGCACTGCGAGGGACCGCACGAGTGGGACGGGTGGAACGAGATCCTCTCGCCCGAGGACGTGCGGCAGCGGCGACGCATCCGGGCAGCGGTGGCGAACCGGCCGGGCGGCGATCCCCCGGGGACCCGGTACACGCCCGAGGAGCTGGCGATCGAGGAGCGGATCAAGGCCGGCCGCCCGTGGCCCGAGGGCCCGATCGTCATGCTGCCCGTGGCCCAGTTGTACGTACGCGACGTCCCCTTGCTGCGCCCGCCCAAGCAGGCCGAGGCAGATCTGCTCCAAGTGCTGTGGTGCCCCTTCGACCACCCCGCGCAGCCCGAGACGGCGCTGTTCTGGCGGTCCGCCGCCACAGTCACCGACATCCTCGACACACCCCCCGAGCCGCCCGCGATCCAGTTCCCCGGCTACCTGCCGGAGCCGTGCCTGCTCGCGCCGGAGCAGATCACCGAATACCCCAACATCATGGAACTGGGCAAGGAGCTCCAGCGGCAGCTGGAGGACTGGCGCAGGTGGCAGACGGCCGGCGCCGCTCTGGACAGCTTTGACAACACGCCGTACCCGCTGGACAGCTCTGACACGCCCTACTCGAAGGATTTCTACAACGAGCTCTACACGGGCAGGATGTCCGTCGCTCCCGGCTGGAAGGTCGGTGGATGGACCCGTTGGGGCCTCACCGATCCCCTACCCCGGCTCTGCCCCTCATGCGGCACCGAGATGGATCCGCTGCTGACCATCGCCTCGGGCGAATGGAACTCCAACTATCCCGACTGGATTCCCGACGAGGACCGAGCCCGCTCTCTGTCATCCACCACCCATCCCGAACCGCACAACCCGACCATGCTCGACCTCGCCCGAGGCTACGATCTGCAGCTGCACGTCTGCCCGGTATCCCCGGACCATCCGCACATCGAGCTGATCCAGTGAGCCGTTCCCCAGTCAGCGGCTGCGCCGCCGTCTGTCGGACTTCGGCGGCGGCCGCCAGCTCCAGTTCCAGCAGGTGATGCTCCGGCGTCGGCGATCTCCAGCCGACCCGCCAGGTAATCCGTGACCTCCACCGGTACCTCGCACGGGTCCAGTAGGAACCGCGCGAGGTGAATGCCCGTCAGTTCAGGCGTCCGCCGCTGGCCGCGGAGGTCGACGAGCGCGGACGCACCGCGGTCGTGATCGACGAGTCGCACCTGCTGGACCACCAGGAGTTGATGAGGACGATGACCACCAGGCCGCCCACCATGAACACTGTTTCCCGCCGGGGTGATCTTCCTGTTGTGCGCGCATGAAGACAGGGCTTCTCGGTAGCTCGGGGATGCGAATCTAACCGAGCAGCGCCGGGAGGCCCTAGTGTCGTTGTTGTACGTGTCCGGACCCGTCCAGTCCAACTCGGCTGCTCCATCGTGTGACTGCCTCGCGCATGTGTACGGCAACGCGGCCGACCATCCGGACCGGGAACGCCGGTATCCCTCCGACATGTCGGACGCGGAGTGGGCGGTTGTGCGGCCTTTGCTGCCGGTGCCGGCCTGGCTCCAGGGCAGAGGCGGGCAGCCCGAGGGCTATTGCCACCGCCAGCTGCTGGACGCGATCCGCTACCTGGTCGCGGGCGGGATCTCCTGGCGGGCGATGCCCGCGGACTTTCCCGGCTGGGGCCGGGTCTACGCCTTCTTCCGCCGCTGGCGCGAGCACGGGCTGATGACAGAGTGCCACGACCGGCTGCGCGGACGGGTGCGTGAGCGGGAGGGCCGTGAGCCGGAGCCGACGGCCGGGATCATCGACGTACAGTCGGTGAAGGCCGCGGCCTCGGTGTCGGCCGCCTCACGCGGCTACGACGGCGGGAAGAAAGTTGGCGGCCGCAAGCGGCATATCGTGACCGACTGCCTCGGTCTGCTCCTGGTCGTCGCGGTCACAGCCGCGAACATCGGCGACCGGGACGCCGCCGCAAGCCTGCTGATGCGGCTGCGCCGCCTGCACCGCGACATCACCTTCGTCTGGGCCGACGGCGGGTACACCGGCTCCCTCGTCGACTGGTGCCGTCA
The DNA here is from genome assembly GCF_008905045.1 of Streptomyces albicerus. Lineage (GTDB taxonomy): Bacteria > Actinomycetota > Actinomycetes > Streptomycetales > Streptomycetaceae > Streptomyces > Streptomyces albicerus. The sequence goes on along the minus strand of NZ_VWMY01000039.1, from coordinate 32,335 downwards.
AAACTCGCACTGACCTTGGAGATCGTCAAACGCACCGACGACATGGAGGGGTTCGCGGTACTGCCCAGGCGGTGGGTGGTGGAGCGCACGTTCGCGTGGCTGATGCATTCGCGCCGACTGGCCCGGGACTATGAGACGTTGCCAACCAGCAGCGAGGCGATGATCCGGTGGTCGATGGTCACGCGGATGGGCCGGCGTCTGGCACGGCCACGGGCCGTCGGCCGACGCTGAATGCCCCCGAGGTCTCCTGCAGGAGCCACCCGCGCTCCGCCAGACGCCGGGCTTTCGAGCGCACCCCCTCGACCTTCGCCGACGTTGTCTCCAAGCCCAGCTGAACCGTGATCTCCCTGGCCTTCAGCGGTCCTTGACCCGCGGGCCGCCGTCCGTCGAGCACGCCCAGAATCCGCTGGTAGTCCGGCGCCAGCACAGTCACCGGCAGTCCTTCGCGCCAAGGCGGCACGATCGAGCCCGGCACCGGCGCGGGCACGGTTTCTGCCTCCGCCTCGGTCACGGCGGTGGTATCGGCAGCCGAGGCCGCCAGGGCCTCGACCAGCTCCTCCCGCGCGATCACCCGCCGGTCCAGCTCGATCTCCGCGGCCTCCAACACCCCGGCCAGCCGCGCGACTTCCTCCCGCAGCCCTTCCACCCGCACCCGGGCCGCTGTCTCCCGCTCCTCCAGCATTCCCAACACCGACGCCATCGCGCACCCCTCGATCACGGAGCCGAAACAAGACGTCGCATGCCTCCCTCATCCCGAGCTAGACCATGCCTGACCAGCGGAAATCAAGCGATCAGGTTCGGTTCAGATACGGCTTCTTAGGTCATACGTCCGTCGAGGCTCTGGCTTGGGAAAACGTCCGCGAAATCGAGCTAGCCAGGACACTCCCGCTAGGGTCCGCAGCTCCTTCTTGTGCACGATCTCCATGGTGGCCGGCTGGGGAGGATCGTCGGTCCATGGATATGTGATCCTCTCCCGCCCCTGCCGATACACCCCCATAGTCGAGACTGCCGGGCGCGCCCGGCCCCTGCGGCGAAGGAGAGGATCGGCTGAGGCCAACGGCGCGCCTACGACCAGGTGCTGGCCATGCTGAGCGGCGCCAAGGCCTGATCCAGCAACGCACAAAATGGAGAGCCGAACGTGACACCCACGAATGAAGACATCGTCGAAATCAGCAGGGCCCTGGCGCTGTGGGCGCACATCATGGACGACCAGGAACTGGACCGTCTCGGTGAATGCCTCACCGAAGACGCGATGTGGGACGGCAGCGTCTTCGGCTTCGACCCGGTCGTCGGGCTGGACGCGATCGCGACCATCCTGAACGTCCCCGGACACGCGAAAGCCCACCACACGACGAACATCGTCGTGTCGGAAGGCCCGGGCGACGAGGTGCGGGCCCGATCCAAAGGTCTGAGCCTGCTGGAGGGCGGCGGTGTCGCCAGCGTCGTCTACGCCGACGACCTGCGACGCACCGATGACGGCTGGCGCATTTCCCGGCGGGTCATCCATCTCACGTGGCCACATCGCTTCTAGGAGGCCGCTGATATCGCCGTTTCCGGGGCTGGGCTTGAGGCCGTCGGCGGGGTGTCCGGCGGCCGGGATTGGTTGGGGTGGCGGGTTGTGGGCGTGGTGGGGTGCCTGAAGGGCCTGCTGTGGGGCTGGCCCCCCGCATGCGGGGGTGTGTGGCGCCTCGGGCCCTCAGGCGGTGGTGAGGGTCCATCGGGCGGCGTAGTCCAAGCCACGGTTGATGAGGTTGCGCAGGTTGAGGGCGGCGGTGCGGCGTTTGAGCCAGGCGTTGTTGCGGTCTGTGCCGCGGTAGCGCAGTTTGAGGCGGCGTCCGCCTCGGCTGGCGACCTGGGAGACGACGCGTTCGATGTTGGGCCGGTGCCAGCGGTAGTCCGCGCGGAGGTCTGGGTTGTTCTTCCAGTGAGGTGCCTGTTGCCTAGCGTCACCACCTGTGGCAGTTGACTGAATTTCAGGAGAGCAGAAGGCCGGTACGCGCGGTTCGCCGGCGAGCCATCCGTTCAGGAGCTGGAGGGGTTTTCTAGCTGGACGTGGTGGCCTTGGAACAGGCCCCGGGCCAAGCGCCGGTCTCATAACAGGCTGGGCTGGGCGGTGCAGTGGGGCACCGCCCAGATGCTGGGCACCTTCTTGTCGGCGCCGGCCGACGTGCCGCCGGGGGTGGCGGCGTTCGTCGCGGAGCAGCTGGAGACGGGGGCGAGACACGAGGGACTCTCACGGGGCACCGCGTCAGCCCCCGTCCCTCCTCACATGGAAATTGCGCGGTTCAGGCGGACAAGGTATTCCGCGTCTGGTTGCACGCCGGCCCCGAAGCGTTCCTGGACCACGGCGAGCCCGAGGTCGCGCCGCTTCGGTGATCGCGCCGCGTCGGCCGTCGCCAGTGCGTCCGGCAGCTCATGACGGGTGAGATCCGTGCAGTAGGCGGGTGTGCCGGGCTGCTGCCGCCACGATTCCGCGAGCGGCCCCGCATCGAAGGCGTCGAACCCGGTGTCCTCAACGAGTGCCATTGCCAGGTCACGCTCTCGCGGGCTGTCGGCCGCGACGGGGAGCGAGATGCGGTCCGCACTTCCCGCCGGCTTGTTCCTGTGCGCGAACGACTCGGCTCCGATCGAGTTCCACGCCTTGGCGATGGGCCGGCCCAGCTGCTTGGCAGCCCACACGCTCTCGGCCTGGCCGGCCTCGATCGCCGCGATTCCGTTGTCCCGATGCGGGAAGTAGTTCGACGTGTCAATGACAACCGTGTCAGCCGGCACCTTGGCGATCAGTGGTGCGACCTGCGGAATGCGGTCGAAGGGAATGGAGAGGATCACGGCGTCGACGTCCACTACGGCTTCCGCCGTGGTCACCGCGCGTCCGCCCGAGGACAGCACGTCCGCCTCGATCGTCTCCGGGCCGCGCGAATTGGCCGCCTTTACCTCGTGCCCGGCCGCGCTCAACCGCCTGGTCAGCGTCTTGCCGATGTTCCCGGTGCCGAGAATGCCGATCTTCATGGTGAAACTCCTTGTCCGGAGCGGAGCCCCGGTGTCGGTGACCGGGGTTCCGGGGCTGGGTCCCTGCGGCGCGACCGGGGCTGCGGCGGACCGCGGACGCGGTGGTGTGGGTGGGTGATGGCGGCCTTGCCGAAGTGAGCGCCGGTCTTCGTGTTCGTCGTGTGTGCTCGTGGCGTGCCGGCGCTGTCGCTCTCGTGCCGTTGCGTGCACGAGAGCCGCGTCGGGTGACTCAGCGGTGGGCGGCGCGGTTCATCTCGACGACGTCGTCGACGGTGGGATTGGCACCGAGGGCGGCGAAGCGTTCCGGGAGGCTGTCGCGGATGGCCGCGTCCTTGACGCGGTCGGCCGCGGCCAGGGCCGCCGGCAGTTCGTCGAGGGTCAGTTCGGTGCAGTAGGCGGGGCCGTTGGGCTGCTGGCGCCAGGAGTCGGCCAGTGTGCCGGCGTCGTAGGGGTCGAAGCCGGTGTCGTCCACCAGGCTCATGGCCACCTTCCGCGCCTCCTCGGAGTCGCCGGCGACGGGGATGGCGAGGCGGCCGGGCGTTCCGGCCGGGACGCCCTTGGTCCGCTGGGTTTCGGCCAGCGCGGCGTTCCACGCCTTGACCACGGGGCGGCCGAGCAGCTCGGCGGTGTGCACGCTCTCCACCTGGCCGTTGTCCACCGCCTCGATCGGCTCGCTGAGCATGCCGGGGTAGTAGTTCGAGGTGTCGATGACCACCGTCTCGTCGGGCACCGACGCGAACAGGTCCGCCAGCTGGTCCGCCACCCCGAACGGGATCGACAGGACGATGACGTCCCGGCCCTGGACGGCGTCGGCAAGGTCCACCGCGCGGGCCCCGGACTCCAGCACCTCCGCCCGGACGGCCTCGGGGCCGCGGGCGTCGGCCACCTGCACGTCGTGACCCGCCGCGCTGAGCTTGGCGGCAAGGTTCCCGCCGATGGCACCGGCGCCTATGACAGTAAGTTTCATGATTTGTTCCTTAAGAGGTTGTGCCGCGCCTGAGGGCAGCGCGATGTGATGGCCGTGTGGTGGTGCCACCTGGCGTTGCGGGGGCGGGGAGGGGTGCCTGGCGGTTTACGCCTGGGTGTCCCGCTCGCGGTAGCCGCTCGCGATGAGCGTGCGGAGCCGGTCGAGCGACTCCTCCTCGGTACCGGTGCCCTTGATCCAGGCAACGGAACAGGCCGCGAGGAACAGGTCGTGCCCCCGTACCGACGCGCGCACGCGCCCCGCGAGCTGCGCGGCTCGCACGTACTGATCGGTGGCGGAGATGAGGATGCCGCAGGGAATCGTGAGCGGGTTGTCCGGCTCCTGCGCCCGGGCCGCGGCCATGAGCGGGTCCGGCAGCCCGCTGAAGGCGCTGAAGTACTCCTCCATCGCCCGCAGCCACTGCTCCAGCGCCTCGGCGGGGTCGCCGAGCTGCTCGATGTCCGCCTGGCGGGCCACCAGCTCCTCGGAGCGCGTCTGCAGCACAGCCGCCAGCAGCGCCTCCCGGGTGGGGAAGTGCCGGTACAGGGTGCCGGGCCCGACGCCCGCCTCCTTGGCCACCGCCTCAAGGGAGGTGCCGACCCCGTGCTGCAGGAAGTGACGCTGCGCGGTCTCCAGGAGAGCCGTGCGATTGCGCTGGACGTCCGCCCGGGGCTTGCGTCCTCGCTGTTCGCCGGCGCTCATGCGCCCTCCTGCCTGCCGTGATCGCGCGGCCGCATCAAAACGGATGCTGCCTCCGTATGTATGCGAGAGTAAAACGGAGGCGGCATCCGGTCAAATGGGCGGCCTGAGCGCGGAGCCCGGACATCGCAGGGGGCCGACATATTTGGCCGTAGAGCGCAGGGCAAAAGCCGTGCGGGCTGCACCATTCCACGGTGCCCTTGTCCGGCCCCTCCCGCGCCGAGCCCGGCCCGATCCCCGGTCCAGGACGTCAGGGGGTGAGCTGCTGGTGTCCGATGACGGAGAGCAGTTCGAGTTTGCTGTGGCTCTCCGTGCCGGGGCGAGTGGTCAGCACTACCAGAGTCTGGGCGCGGTTCTCGGTGTACAGGACCTGGGCGTCGACGTCGATGCGGCCGAGTTCGGGATGGAGGATGGTCTTGCAGTCGCCATAGCGGGCGACCTCCTGAAGTTCCCACATGCGGACGAACTCGGGGCTGTGTTCCTGGAGTTCGGCGAGGATCTGGGCGGCTCGGGGGGTGTCGCTGCCGGCTGTCAGCGCGGCCCGCAGGCGTGCTGCCTGGGCGCGGCCGTGGCTTTCGTGGGTCTCCTCGGGATACACCAGACGTTCGGCCGGGTCCATGAACCAGCGGTAGTAGCCGCTGCGGGCCAGACCGGTGTGGCGGGTCTGGTCGCCGAGCAGCGCGACGGCCAACGGGTTCATCGCGAGGGTGTCGACCAGGTCGGTCGTTACCAGGGCCGGGGAGTCGTCCAGGCGGTCCAGGACCCGTAGCAGCGTCGGGCTGACATGTTCGGAGCGGTGGAAGCGGGCCGGGGCGTTGTGGCCGATGAGGACGAAGAGGTGGTCGCGTTCGTCCAGGGTCAGCCGCAGTGCCCGGGCGAGAGCCGTGGTGATCTGGACGGAGGGCTGCGGAGCGCGCTGCTGTTCCAGCCGGGCGTAGTAGTCGGTGGACATGCCGGCGAGCTGCGCGACCTCCTCGCGGCGCAGCCCCTCCGTACGCCTGCGCGGCCCCTCGGCCAGCCCGACGTCGCGGGGCCGCAGCGTCTCACGCCGGTGGCGCAGGAATTCCGCCAGTTCCTTGTTGTCCATGCGCCCATCCTCGCCGCATCCCGCCCGGCTATCCAGAGACCGCCGATCCATGGCTGAGCCTGGACCTGGTGCATCTCCTCCAAGCCACAAGCCCCACCCGCCGAGGAACAGGCAACCCAGGTACGGGCCCTCGCCGACGACTACGGGCTCGACATGCCAGCACGCAGCAGCCTCGTCGACGCCATCCTCGACCGCCAAATCCGCAATGCCCTCTGGTGGCGTCAGCACCTCAACGCACCTCAGCCACGCGTGGCCGACAACGAACAGATCCCTGCCCGGATCGCCTGGTCCAGGCGTGAGCACGACTACACAACCGCCAACCGCGCCGTCTTCACAAGCGCTCTGCGCCGACTGCCGTCGACTTCGCCACGAGGGGGCTCGAATACGCAGCGTCACGCTCCGCCTCTGCGTTGCCTCCTCTGCCGTTCTTCCTCTGCGATGCAGTCGCCAAGTCAAGCGGTCAGGACGGCCGTAAAGGGTGCACCACGTGTGGTGCACGGGCTCGGCGGAAGGCTCACTCGGTAGGAGACTGTCCGGGAAACGACAATCGGCGACCACCAGGCTCGCGGTGGCCGGTCGACCGGCCACCGGGTGGCGTGCGCGCGGAGCCGTCCGGCGGGCGGCTCCGCGTACGGCGCGTCGGGTTCAGTCGGTGATGTACCAATCGTTCTTGAGGTACTCCAAGGTGTAGCTGCCGAGGTCGCTCTCGGAGAAGGTTGCGGAAGCCTTGACTGCTTCGACCGGCATCTCGATCTTGTCGGGTGTGCGCACGGTGATGCGCTGCGGGTCGACCGTCGCGGTTTGCAGGGCCTTCTTCTGCGCGGGCGAGATCATCTGGAACACGACGGAGTACGTCGACGTGCACGGACCCAACCCCTGGTCCTGTGCCTTTTTCGCGGCGGGCCCGGCCACTTCGCAGACCGTGTTGATGTCCTCACGGCCCAGGGCGTGGAGGTACTGCTCGTACCGTTGGATCGCGCGCTCCTTCGTCCTGGGCGCGGGCTGGTCGCTGGTCGGCTCGGCCGACGGCTTCTCGGTCTGAGCGGACCCGGACGGCGTGGCCGACGGCTCTTCGGCCTGTGCAGACGCGGACGGCTGCGAAGGCTTCGCGTCCGTGTCCTCCGTCGATTTCTCCGGACCGCACGCGCACGCCACCAGCGCCACACAGGCCGATACCGCCACGCTCACCATCGTCCGAGCTCTCATCGGATGCCTCCGTGGATACGCCGCCGTTCAGGGCGGAGAGGAAACGGACTCCTGCGGAGCAGGGCAGGAAAAGCCGAATCGCCGCCCGGGCGATTCGGCGTCCACCGCTGACAGTCCGCCAGGAAGTCACAAGCTGACGTGATAGTTTGTGAGTCGTGACCACTCACGCGAAGCGGGCGTTCAAGTACCGCTTCTATCCGACGGATACGCAGGCAGCTGAGCTGTCGCGCACGTTCGGGTGTGTACGCAAGGTCTACAACATGGCCCTCCAGGCCCGCACCGAGGCATGGACGCGACAGGAGCGGGTCAACTACAACGCAACGTCGGCGATGCTGACGGTCTGGAAAAGGACCGATGAACTCGCCTACCTGAACGACGTGTCGTCGGTGCCGCTCCAGCAGGCGCTGCGGCACCTGCAAGTCGCATTCACCAACTTCTTCGGCAAGCGGGCGAAGTACCCCCGCTTCAAGAGCCGGAAGAAGTCCCGCAAGAGCGCGGAGTACACCACCAGCGCGTTCCGGTTCCGGGACGGACGGCTGACGCTGGCGAAGATGAGCGAACCACTCGACATCCGCTGGTCCCGGCCCCTGCCCAAGGGCGCGAGCCCTTCGACGGTGACCATCAGCCAGGATGCGGCCGGCCGCTGGTTCGCCTCGTTGCTGTGCGAGGACCCGTCCGTGAAGCCGCTCCCGGCCACGGATGCGGCGGTCGGTATCGACGTCGGCCTGCACCACCTCCTGACCCTCTCCACTGGGGAGAAGGTCGCCAACCCACGACATGAGCGCCGCGACCGCGCAGCGCTCGCGAAGGCTCAGCGCCGCCTGGCGAAGAAGGCCAAGGGCAACGGGGCCAACCGGGCCAAGGCCCGCCGCAAGGTCGCCCAGATCCACGCCCGCATCACCGACCGTCGCCGGGACACTCTGCACAAGCTGACCACTCGACTCGTGCGTGAAAACCAAACGCTCGTGATCGAGGACCTGACCGTGCGCACCATGGTCACAAACCGGAGCCTGGCCCGCGCCATCTCCGACGCGGCCTGGTCGGACTTCCGGAGCATGCTGGAGTACAAAGCCCAGTGGTACGGGCGCGAGGTGATCGCCGTCGACCGATGGTTCCCCTCCTCGAAACTGTGCTCCGTCTGCGGCACCCTGCAGGACAAGATGCCCCTGCACGTCCGTACCTGGACGTGCACCTGCGGCACGACCCACGACCGGGACGTGAACGCGGCGACGAACCTTCTGGCGGTCGGGCTGACCGCATCTGTCTGTGGAGCTGGTGTAAGACCTCAACGGAGTTCTCCGGGCGGGCAGTCGGCGACGAAGCAGAAAACCTCACAGCGCGAGCCGTGAGAATCCCCCTCACTCAGGAGGGGGAGAAGTCAATCGGGTCTCCCCATCACCAGCCAACAACACGTCAAGAGATCACGCAGGATCCGGGGCAACGGTTCCCGACCCGCTCCAGGCGAGACGCCAGCCGGTTCACCAGCAGTGCCTGCACTCTCATCTGCTACCGCAGACGCGCCGAAGGAGATGACGAGGTAGGGGAGTTGTCGGTCGCCAATGACAGATTGCAGCGACGAACAGGCCCCTTGAACAGGCATGGAAACGGGGAGCCTTCGAACGGCTCCGTCCCCTAGGTTCATCGCATGGCCTCGTCCTTCGACCCTGAAGACCGAGTTGCCACGGCGCGGCCGCGTCTGGTGACACGTCCGCTGCTACTGCGCTTTGTGACGGTCGTCGGCTCCTCGGCGAGCTTCTTCCTGCTGCTGTCGGTCGTCCCGGTGTACGCGCAGAGCGTGCCGGGCCGGGGCAGTGACCAGGCGGGCCTGGTCACCGGTGCGTTGATGCTGGCCACGGTGGGCGGTGAGTTGATGGCCCCATGGCTGGCCGCACGCTGTGGCCACCGCGTGTTGTTGGGGGCGGGGTTGTTGTTGCTCGGGGCTCCTGCACTGGTCCTGACCGCGTCGCGGAGTATGGGGTGGATCGTGGCGGTGTGCCTTGTCCGGGGGCTCGGCTTCGCTTTCACCTTGGTGGCGGGTGGAGCGCTGACGGCGTCGCTGATCCCGCCCGAACGCCGCGGGGAGGGGCTGGCCCTGATCGGCGTCATGGCCGGTGTGCCGTCGCTGGTGTGCCTGCCGCTCGGGACCTGGCTGGCATTGCACACGGGGTACGGGCCCGTCTGCACAGCAGCGGCACTTCTTGCCCTGGTCTCCATCGCCGCCGTCCCGGGCCTGCCCGGCCGGGAAGCGGCGTCGGGGCCGCCCCTGGGAATTGTCGCCGGGGTTCGTTCCGGCACGCTCGGCCGGCCCACGGCCGTGTTCGCGGTGACGGCAGTGGGCGCGGGGATCGTCGTCACCTTTCTGCCACTGGCCGTGGCGCCGGGCAATTCCGGCGTGGTCGCCGCGGCTCTCTTCGTGCAACCGGCCGCCGCGACCGCATCCCGCTGGTTCACCGGTCGGCGCGCCGACCGGCGCGGAGCCGCCGGGCTGGTCGTGCCGGGGCTGGTCGCCTCAGCCGCAGGTATCCTCGTCGTTGCCTTCACGGGCTTCCCCGTCGCGGTAGTCGTGGGTGCGGCCGTGTTCGGGGTCGGCTTCGGCATCACCCAGAGCGCAACCATCACGCTGATGTACTCCCGGGTCCCGGCCTCTGGGTACGCAACGGTGAGCGCCCTGTGGAATGTCGCCTATGACGCGGGTATGGGCATCGGCGCCGTCGGTTTCGGCGTGGTGGCCGGCTTGACCGGCTACCCCTGGGCATTCGCCCTGACCGCGCTCCTGATGCTGACGGCTCTCGTTCCCGCCTGGTGGGAGATTGACAATTGCTCCCGCCGGCGCTCGCCTACTTGACTCCGGCTCCTCCAACGCGGGACGTAATCGCCTGCTTGGAATCGGCCACGCTCGCGTTCAGCGGCTTCAACCAGATCCAGCGCCTGGCCGTCGCCGATGGCGGCCACCTGGTGATTCACCCCGCAACTGGCTAGGTTGCCCTCACCTCGTCCGATTCTCACAGGGGGAGTGGTAGCCGTGCGGCAACGGCACATGACCTTCCGGGCGATCGAGGTCGGCGACGGCGGCGACGGGCGGTGGGCCGCCTACGCCCGGGTCCTGTGGCAGGAGATGGAGGGCCTGTTGACCGAGGAGGGCCAGACTCCGCAGGGCGCGGACCGTGTTCGGGCGCTGTTTCGTGCGCACATGCCGGAACTGGTCCCGGTTCTGGACCGCCTGGCCGGCCAACTCGACCGGCCCGAGGCGGAAGTCTTTCTCACCCACGCGGCACTGCGGCCGTTCTCCCCGGCCTGCACCCAGATCGGCACGAACGGCACTCTGCTGCGCAACTATGACCTACGGCCCGATCAGTGCGAGGGCACCATCGTCTCCTCCTGCTTCCTGCGCCCCGTGATCGGGATGCAGGACATGCTGTGGGGCTTGCAGGACGGCATGAACAACGCCGGTCTCGCGGTCTCGCTCACCTGGGGCGGACGTTCCGTCTACGGACGCGGCTTCGCCATTCTCATCGTGGTGCGCTACCTGCTGGAGACGTGCGACACCGTCGATGAGGCGGTCGGCAGGCTGCGGTCCCTGCCGGTCGCCGTTCCACAGAACCTCACCCTTGTCGATCCCGCGAAGGCGGTGACGGTGTTCGTGGGGCCGGATATGTCGCCGACGGTGGCGCCGGATGCCTGCGCCGCCAATCACCAGCACCTGCCGGTGACCGACGGGCAGGAGCGGGCCTTGCGGACGCAGGAGCGGCTGCGCGCCATTCGCGCCGCGGGTGCGGACGTGGCGGCGATGCTGAAGCCGCCGCTGTACCAATCCGTCGACGAGCAGGGGTCGAGAACGCTCTACACAGCCCACTACCGGCCCGTCGAGGGCCGCGTGACGTACTACTGGCCCGGTGCGTCCTGGCAACAGTCCTTCGGCGACTTCACGCCCGGATCCCGCACCGTGACCTTGGGCCGGGCCGGCTGAGAGGCTTTCCGGACCCCCGCTCACCCCTGCACGAAGATCTCGCAAGAACGTGATTTCACCCGCCGCCCACAGGCCCTCCCCCGGCCGGCCCCGCCACGGCCGCGCGATGAACCGGCAGCGGCTCGGCACCGCTCCAACGGCCGGACGAGCGCCCGGCCCGATACACCCCGACAAGGCGTCTCTCGCTACGCGGTCACCAATCCACAGGTCTTGACAATTGCTCTCTCCAGGCGTGTCCGACGACGTGTGGAACGAGGCCGCCGCCCACTACGACGACCGGCAACTGGCGGCGCTCGTCATGACGGTCGCCACCATCAACGCCTGGAACCGGATCGGCGTCAGCACCCGCATGGTGGCCGGCTCACAACGAGCCGACAGGGCCTGAAACTCGCCAAGGGGGCTGCGGGCGCGGAAGCACAGCAGCTCTCGGATACGTCCGGGTGGGATTCCGGCCGCCCAGGAGTTGTTTGCCGTGGCGAGCGCCGGGCCCTGGCGGGGCACTGCCTCACGTCCGGCCCGGCCCGTACGCCAGGCCACCCCACGCCGATCCACCAGCTCTCAGCCCTCAATTGTTTTCAAGTCGCACGCGTGCCAGGACACTTGCCGTCCGTGCTCCCGTGCGGGGCAAGGGCCGGGCACAGTTGGGGCCCGACCAGCGGGTTTGCGGGGCGAACCGCAGGCCCTCGTGTGGGTGCGGGCCGGTGTTCTCCGCGCCGATCTCCCTTACCCGCGCGCCCAGTTGGGCTGACCGGCGGGGCGAGGACAGAGCATGGCCGAGAAACCCGGTTATTTATTCCGGATCATTGACGAAAAAGACGGAAGGCCACCATGCTGTTTGGCATGCGGACAGCGGGCCGCCACGGAGGCCGGCCTCAAGATGACCCCGGCTGACAGCGGGGCCGGGCCGTCCTCGGCCACATGAAGCGCGGCGCCCACATCCCCGCGCGGCTGAGCGGCAATCCCGCGCGATCCGGGCGGAGTTGAGCGTCGGTGCCGCGCGTGCAAGGCCACTGCCAGTGGCAATCCGACCACAGCCATGAAGATCACGATGCGTTTCACAGCGCCACGAGCTGTGGCGCGAGAGACGCGAAAGAAAGGAGAGTTGTGATGGGGGAAGACTTCGGCGTGAACTCGACCGGAGCCCATAAGCACCCTGTGTTCTCCCGCCGGCGGATGCTCGGTGTGTCCGGGGCTGCCGGGCTGGCCGCGTTGGGCGCTGCGGGGTCCCGGGACGATGTGTCCGGACCGAGTAGGAACGCCGGACCGGGCCAGAGTGCGGAAGCGGGGCAGAAGGCAGGGCAGAGCCAGAACGCGGGGCTGAGCCAGGACGCCGTGCCGGGCGAGGATGCGGCTCGCGTTACGGCACCGCCCCCGGTCGGGGTCCTCGGGGCGAACTTCAACGGTGACCCGGGCAAGTTGAGGTTCGAGCAGTTGGAGGATGTCGAGGCCACTTGGCTGCGTGGGTTCTACCCCATGCGCGACGCCGACGGTTCCTCCGCGGACGAAATCGCCGGGAGCCCGCAGATCGGAATGCTCCTGGAGGCCGGTGCACGTGGATACGGCACGGTCCTGTCGCTGAAATTCGAGTACAAAGAGAATCCCATCCCGACCCCGGGCAGCGATGCCTGGACGACCGCGTTCGAGCGTCTGGAAAAGGTACTGCCGGTCGTCATGAACAAGGTCGACATCCTGGTGATCGGCAACGAACCGTTCATCGAAAGCATGCCCGAGGACCGCAACAGCCGCCTCAACGTCTTCTACGAGAAGCTTGCCCAACGCGTCATCGCCTACCGCGACGAGAACTCGGCGGACAAGACCGAGCTCTACATGGGTGCGCTCAACCACCTCGATGACGAGAGCAGGATCACACGTGCCAAGAAGCGCTGGATGCGCTTCGTGAGCAACACCATGGCCATCAGGGGAGTGGACATCCATCCGCACCTGGCGGTCCCGGGCGACGGCCAGGACTACCTCACATTCATACTCGACGGCCCCGATGGCCTGCGCGCCGACCAGAAGTTCCTTGCCACCGAATTCTCCCTGGTCAACCTCTGGTTGGACCACCTGACGGACCCGGTCTCCGCCGAATTCGCACACGATTACCCGAAGGAGCAGGGGAAAGAGGTGTGGGAGGTGCTCAAGGGAGCCATCGATGACCCCTCCACCCAGGAGGATGAGCGCTTCACCCAGAAGAAGTGGGACGATTTCCTCGCCATGAGCCCCTGGTTCAAGAGCAACAACACCTTTCTCCAGGACCAGGTCGAGAAGTTCCGCAGCACCGAAAAGCTCGCGGTGGCCACCTACGGGGTGATCCAGGACGACGCCATGACGACGGACTTCACCGAGACGAAACAGCCGTGGATCCTCAACAGCCTGTTCTGCCCGTACACCGTGGTGGACGGCGAGGACGGTCTGCCCGGACGGAACCGTGTGTGGATCGACCAGTTCCGCGCACTGCAGAAGACCTGACGGCCACGGCCGCCCGTCAGACCCGGGGGCGGCCGTACCGCGCGTCGTTGTCACGCGTCGGCACCAGCGCGGCGAGCGCTGAGCTGGTGTCCCGCAGGTCTTCGGGGAGGTACTCCACCGCACCGACACCACGACCGCGATCCAGCCTCCGGCGCACGCTCATCGTGGCACCCAGGTCCTTGCTCAACCCGACGGTCTCCACCAGATCGGACAGGAACAGCATGTGTTCGTCGATTCGGCTCTGCTCGCCGGCGGCGGCGCGGACCTCCGCGATGAGCGCGTCGCGCACCACGTGGTCGGGGTAGTGGCGTTGCCTCGCGGGGAATCGGAAGAGGCCGGTGTGCCGGCCGGGCCTGGGGCGCAGTACGCCTCGCTCGGCGAGCGCCGCCCGGTGCAGCGAGAACCCTTGATGGTGCCGCCGGAACCACCAGGGGAGGCGGACGCGGCCGTGTCCGGAAGCGGAACCGTGCTGCTGCAACTCGGCCAGCAACTCGTCGGCCCAGGCGAGGCCGGTAGGGCCGGCGTCCAGCAGCTCGATCTCGACACCGTGCGTGCGGTAGACGTCGAAGCCGAGCATCCTGGATTTCCGGGAACGGACCAGCAGCTTGCGGCGCAGCGCGAGTTCGCCGAGTTCGGCCGCCGCGCATCCGATCACCGCCCGAGCGGAGCCGTGCACCTTGCCGGAGGCCAGGTGTGAGAGCAGGACGAACTCCTCGGGCAGGGACAGGTTCCGCGGCGGAGGCACGGACATGTGACTCGTCTTCCCTTCTTCTGGCGGGCGGCCGGGCGGCCGGGCGGCCGGGCGGCCGGGCGGGCAGGCCGGGCAACTGTCAGCCTGTCAGCCGCGGTACGTACGCAGGTAGCCGAACCGGGCGACGGCTCCCGCCGCGTTCAATGAGATCAGGCCGATCCAGCCGCAGCCACATGGTGTCCGCGGTCGGTCCGCCGAACGTCTCGCCGTACGCCACCGGGGTCGGCGGTGTGGTGGTCGGACGCTCGCCCTCCTTGGCGAACTCGCTGTTGCGCAGAAAGACACAGAAGTCACACGCTGCCTACGCCGCCGCCTCTCCCGCCACGGCGATCTCCGGCACGCCGTCCCGGGGGACGTCGGACCGTCCCGGCTTCTCGAACTGCGTCCGGTACAGCTCCGCGTACCGTCCGCCCGCCGCGAGCAGTTCCTCGTGCGTGCCGCGCTCGACGATCCGTCCCGCCTCGACGACGAGGATCCGGTCGGCGGCCCGTACCGTCGACAGCCGGTGTGCGATGACGACCGCGGTGCGCCCCTCCAGGGCCTCGGTGAGCGCCTCCTGCACGGCGGCTTCGGAGGTGTTGTCCAGGTGGGCCGTGGCCTCGTCGAGGACGACCACCCGCTGGCGGGCCAGCAGCAGCCGGGCGATGGTCACTCGTGTTTGCTCCACAGGCACCGCAGCGCGTCGCCGCCGAAGTCCCGGTTTATGAATCCCCAGACGTACGACATCTCGGCCGTCTTGTCCGGGTGCCTGCTGTCGTTCAGGTACCGGACCCACTCGTTCAGGATGTCCCAGCGGAGCGCGCTGACGATCACGCCGGTCGGTGCCTCGCTCGGTAGACCTTGATGATCCTGTCGAGATCGTCGTACACCAGCCCGTACCGGTCGTTGACCATGGATGGGGCGAGGCTGATATCCGTGCGGAGGTCCTTGCCCGTGCGGGCGTCGAGAGTCATGGGACCGTTGGCTTCGGCGTAGACCAGGCCGTGCCACGCTGAGGTCACCTGCGGCACGATCCGGTTCGCGGCTTCGTCCGGCAGGCGCCACAGTACGCGCGCGCTGCGCAGGTCCACGGCTGTGACGGTGGCGGAACCGGATCCATCGGTACCGGAGCAGACAGTCGTGGTCCAGCCGTCGTAGTGACAGTCAGATGCCCCATCCTTCATGTCCAGACTGGTCTTCCCCGTGACCGGGTCGACAAGCAGGTCTTCTTGCCCGATCCCGCCTGCCAGGGTCAGCCCAGGACCTGGATCGGCCGTCAGCCCCTCGCCGATGACGACTTGCCGCTTCCACAACTGGCGGCCGTCCGAGGTTGACTTGCCCACGAAAACGCCGTCGTCGCGCCTACCGACGGCCACCGTGTCCTCCAGATCGACCCCTTCGAAGTCCCGGTCGGTCCAGACCAGTCGGCCAGTTCGCACGTCGACCAGGGCACTGGAGCCGTCCTCAGCGGATACGAGTACCCGCCGGTCGGTGGCCCCGACGATGTGAGCGGTGGGAACCGCAGTGCCGTCGCCCTCCACGACGTCACGTGTCCAAAGCGCCTTGCCGGTAGCCGCGTCGTACGCGGCGACCGTGATGGCGTGGTGGCCCGCGGAGGTACCTCTCCCCTCGGTGCTTCTGGCGAAAGCGCCGATCACGGCGGTGCCTGCCAGGCGCGGCGCCAGCGCGACGGAGTCCCCGTCCGGCACCTTCTTGCACCATGTGATTTCCCCGTCGTCCAGCCGGTAGGCGGTGATGCCGACGTCCTTTGTGTCGTAGGTGTACGCAAGACGGTCGCCGAGTGCCAGGAAGTCGCCGGCACCGCCACCGAAGGTTGGTGGCAATGGCCACTGCCCTCCGTACCAGTCGAACGAGCCGATGGCTTCTGGCTCGAAGTCCTGGGGTGGGCCCTGCGGCCGCGTTCCGCCGCTGCCCGCAATCGAGGTCGAGCCCGATGAGGCCTCGCGCGGTGCCTTTCCCTCGGCGGGCGCCTGGCCGCCGCCACAGGCGGCCAGGGAGCACACCGCGATGGAGGCGGCTGCCCTCACGAGTACTCGTCCCCACATCTTCCGCGTCCTCCTGGGCACGCCAACCGCAGCTGCATAACGTGGACTTCGCATCCCGACCCGTCTTCGTACCGACAGAGACCCGTCTTCGTACCGATAGGCACGTAGAAACCTTGCGTGCGTGACGGGCGGCGGCGCCCTGTGCTCCGTACCGCCACAGCCTGGACCGTACGGAGCACAGGGCGTGCCTCTCCTCGAAAGATCACAAAAGAGCAGGACCGACCGCTACAGACCGCGTCGGTGGCCTTCTGTGGCCTTCGTTGGTCGTCGGTCAGCGGTCCTGGGCGAGGGCGTACAGCTCGCTCAGGAGGCTTCCCTTTGTTGCGACGAGTTCGTGACGGCTACGCGCCGCCGTCAGCAGCGGCGCCGGGGGAGGTGAAGAAGCAGCATGGCTTTTCCCGCCCCGCACGTCCAGGACGTCGTCACGGCCGGGGCGTTGACGATCTCCCGCATCTGGCCGCCTCACGTCGAGCGGGAACTGGGCGCGGCACCGCCTTCACCAGCCCCGCCGGACCCCACAGCCGCCCCGGCACCGCCGACCGCGCGGCAGGTCACCGGCTGGCTCACCCGCCGGCCAGCCTCGCTCACCGAGGACGAACACCAGCAGCTCAAAGCGGTCCTGGACACCTGCCCCGAGCTGGCCACCGCGCACCAACTCGTCCGTGACTTCGGTGACATGCTCACCCAGCAGACCGGCGTCCTCCTGCCCGCCTGGATCGACGAGGCTCTTACGGCGGACCTGCCCGGCCTGACCGGTTTCGCCCGCGACCTCACCAATGATCTCGACGCCGTCACCGCCGGGCTCACCCTCCGCTGGAGCTCGGGCGGTACCGAGGGCGCCGTGAACCGCATCAAAAAGATCAAGAGGCAGCTGTATGGGCGCGCCGAATTCGAACTCCTACGGAAGATGATCCTGCTCGCGTGACCCGCCGCGACGGCTGCCTGCGCCAACGCAGGTTGGGCATTGTCACCGGAGGTTGGTCACCAGTAGGTTCGAGCCGCTGACGTTCGAGCGACAGGGGATGCGGGGCCTCGGGTGGCACTGCTGGACACACTGGTGACAACGGCCGCCGGGGCGCTGTCCGCCACGATCGGGGTCCTGGTCGGGGGCATTGTCACGCACCGGGCCCAGGACCGTCAGTGGCTGCGGGACAAGCAACTGATCGCTTACCAGGAACTGATCAGCCACTACGCCAAGTTCACGATGACCATCAGCCGCGCCCATGCCGACCGACAGGGATGGGACTACGACTGGAGCGAGTGGAGTGCAGCCCTGACCCGTGCCAGCCTGGTCGCCCCCGCCGCCGTCGCGGCGGAGATCGACAACTTCGGCAAGGCCATCGGCGCGTTCCTGGACCAGGTGGCGCGTGACCCGGCACGCGACCCGTCGCGTGATCCGTTGAGCGCGGAGGAGTTCGCCCAAGCCAATCGTGCGCCCGCCCAGGCGCAGGTGCAGTTGGTCAACGCCATACGACGGTCACTGAGCAAAGATCAGAAGGAACTGCCCTTCTGGATAGGCGGATCCCTCGCGGGCCGTCACGACCACCCCTGACAGACACGGAACGCCCTTCCACGGCCCACTTTCGCCCAGCGCACCCCGGCTCAGACACGGGAATCGAACACGCCCTTCACCGACCGTGACAGCTTCCCGTGATCGCTGCCAGAGCCCACCTCACAACGCCTGATCTTCACAAGTCACCCGCGAATTGGGGCCAGTTGGAGTCGCCTGGGTGGAGCCGCTGAATGGCTCTGGCACAGATCTTGGGGACCGGTCGCAGAGGGTCACTGGAGCAGGATCATCTTGCGGAGTAGTTCGAATCCGGCTCGGCCGTAGAGCTGCCTCTTGATCTTTTTCACGCGTGTCACGGCGCCCTCGGTGCCGCCGGAGCTCCAGTGCAGGGTCAGTCCGGCGATCACGGCTTCGAGGTCGGAGGTCAGTCCGCGGGCGAAACCGGTGATCCCGGGCAGCTGTGCGGCGCGGGCGGTGTTGATCCAGTCCGGCAGGTCAGCGCCGGTGCGCTGGGTGAGCGTCGGTCGCGGGCCAGTTGGCCGATCCCGGCAGCTGCATGCCGAGCGATTCGGCCATGCAGGCCATGGTCGAGGCGGTGCCCATTGTCATGCGTTGGCCGGTCGAGCGGGCCATGCGGCCCTCGGCGAAGAAGCACTCCTCCTGGGTCATCCGGCCGGTCGTGAGGTCCTTCTCGAACTGTCTGACCGCGGTGCCCGAGCCGACGTCCCGGCCCCGGTATTTGCCGTTGAGCATCGGCCCGCCGGTGACCATCACCGCCGGCAGGTCGACGCCGGCGGCGTGCGGAAGAGCAGGGCGCCGGCTCGGAGGCGCTGACGGCTATGCCGATCGTCGTGCGGCCGTCGAAGACCTCGTGGCCGAAGCCCTGGTTGCGCATCCAGGAGCGGTAGATCATGCCGGCCCGGCCCTCGGCGCCGAACCAGGACTGGCTGCGGCGGTCGGGGCGGGCGTTGTCGGCTGCGTTTACCTCAGTCGCGGGGGTTCGCACCTGGGAGGCTTCAGAAGTTGTCGATGTACTGCTGGCGGATCGTGAGGGCGGCGAGGGTGCCGTACAGCAGCACCGCCCAGATCAGCGCCGCTACCCGGTAGTTGCGGATCTTCAGGGGGCGGGGGAGTGACTTGCGGTTGAGGACGAGCAGCAGGATGGAGTAGACGAACATCATCAGGCCCGACACACAGGCGGAGATGACGAGCAGCACCAGCGGCTGGTCGAAGCCGGCGAGCAGGATCGCGGCGCCGACGGCGACGACCCCCCACACCAGCCAGAAGTACAGCTTGCTTTCGGTGACGGGGCGCCGGCGGAGATACGTCGACTTGAGGATGTCCGCTGCCATCCGCGACGTGTAGTCCACGATGCCGGTCGCCGCGGTGAAGAGGGAGAAGGCGCCGATCAGCCAGAACGTCGTACCGAACCAGCCGCCGACGGTCGACTTCAGCTCCTCGCCCTCGGCCTCCACGAAGGAGACGTCGTTGGCCAGGCCCTCCATGCCGAAGACCGTGGAGTGCGCGAGCAGCGAGGTCAGCACGATGGTCACGATGGTGACCAGGACGAACGTCATGCCCTGCTCAAGGTTGGCCAGCCGCCACCAGCGCCGCCAGCGGGACATGTTCTCGCGGTCGGCCGGGTCGAAGACGTAGCCCGCGGCGGCCTCGGTGGTCGAGGCTGCCTCCTCCTTGCCGGTGATCGGGCTGACCACCCGCGGCACGTAGCGGCCCATGCCGAAGCCCTTGTCGCGGATCCAGTTCGACTGGCAGAGGTTCTGCCCGCCGCCGGCGCCCGCGTACGCGATGGCGCCCATGAGCACCGCGACGCTCAGCTCGGTGGGCATCCGGCCGAAGTGCGTGGCGCCGTCGGGGAGGTCGCCCCAGCTGGAGGCCTCGACGGCGAGCAGGACGGCCAGGACGAAGAAGACGGCGACGACGGCCAGTTTGAAGAAGAGCAGCTTCTCCAGCGCGTTGTAGACCACGGGAGCCAGGGTCAGCATCGCCCCGATCGCGGCCAGCAGGCAGATGCCGATGATCGCCGGATCGCCGCCGAAGACGTAACTCAGCATCGTCGCGGAGCTGGTCGCCCAGCCGGGCCAGAGGTTGGCGGCGTAGGTGAAGACCACCATCACCGCGCCCCAGTGCTTCCAGTACCGGTTGAACCCGGAGACGGCGGTCTCGCCGGTGGCGAGCGTGTAGCGCTCGACCTCCATGTTGATGAACCACTGGGTGAGCACGCCGACCACGGCGCCCCAGAGAAACACCAGGCCGGCCTGCGAGGCGATGTACGGCCAGAGGATGAACTCCCCGGAGGAGAGCCCGACTCCGGCCGCTACGACGCCGGGGCCGATGATCGGCCACACCCGTCTCGGCGGGGCGGGGAGCTCGCGGAGCTCGGGGGCCGGGAGATTCTGTGTGCGCAGGGGGAACGCGCTGCTGTGCGTTGGGGTCGCGTGGCCTGAAGCATGCGTCATGCCGAGCACTCTCTTCGTTGAGGACGGCTCTCGCGAGGGCAGTTGACGGGGAAAGTTAAATCATTCGATGTTTGCCGTCGAGGGGGCGGGAGGAACATTTATGCGCAGACATCGGACGATGCATGAGGACGATGCATGAGTGGGCGGTCGACGAGCTGGTACGCCGGATCGTGTCGGGGGAGGCCGCGCCCGGGGACGCGCTGCCGGTCGAGGAGAAGCTGGCCGCCGAGCTCGGGGTGAGCCGCGGGGTGCTGCGCGAGGCGGTCAAGTCGGTGGTGGGCAAGGGGATGCCGGGCATCAGACCGCGCACCGGTACCAGGGTGCTGCCGCCCGCGGGGTGGGACTACCTGGACGCGGACGTGCTGCGCCGGCGGCAGGAGTACGAGCCCCGCCGGCTGCTGCGGGAGACCGTTGAGCTGAGCCGCAGGGTGGAGCCGGCCGCGGCCCGGCCGGCCGCCGCGCGGCGATCGCCCGGCTACGTCGAGGCGGACGCCGCCGTCACCGCGCCCTGCTCGACGCCGGCGGCAACCGGCTCTTCGGCTCGCTGGGCCGCGCCCTGGACGTCGCCCTCCAGCACAGCTTCACGATCAGCAGCGCGGCCTACGGCCGAACTACGCGACGGCGCCGCCGAGTTCGCCGACGAACAGACCCCGCCACTCTCCGAGAAGGAACACGGCCGACCTACGAGCCCTGCCCGGCGACGCGATCCGCTGCATGCCGCAGCGCTCGAGTACGCCGAGCGCGTGCTGGAACTGGGCCGGTCCGGATGGGGCCACAGGTCGGAGCCGAAACACCGCAGGAGTTCTCGCTTCGCCCGCGTCCGCGCGGCACCCGCTGGCAGGTCGGTGCCGTCCGCAGGTCGATGCCGTCGGCATCGACCATCCGCGGGAGCTCCTGGGTGACCACGGCACCGACGAACCGTTCACCCTCGCCCTCGAAGGTGTACGCGCCACCCTCGATCCGCTCGATCAGGCCGCGGGTCCACTCCACGCCCGCGTCCGCCGAGTGCACCCAGAAGTGCATGATCTCGCCGATGTGGCCGAGCTGGGGGTTGAGGAACATCGGAACGAAAACCGGCGCTAAGCCTCCCGCGTACCTGAGAGCGCTTTGACCTGGACTTCTTCGAGGGCGGAGCCTTCAGCAGTCGTGTTGATCATTGACTGTGTGGAGGTCCGGGGTGCCGGTCGAGTTTCTGACGGATGCACAAGCCGCTGCGTACGCGGCGTACGACGGGGCGCCGTCCCGTACGGAGTTGGAGCGGTTCTTCTTCCTGGACGACGCGGACCGGGAGCTGATCGAGGGCAAGCGGCGGTCCCACAACCGGCTGGGCTTCGCGGCCCAGCTCACGACCGCGCGCTACCTCGGGGTGTTCCTGGACGACCCGACCGACGTTCCGCCGGAGGTCGTCGACTACCTCGCCGAGCAGCTCGGCATCGCGGACGCGTCGGTACTGAAGGCGTACGGGGAACGGGAGAACACCCGGCTGGCCCACGTCCGTGAGCTTCGGAAGGTCCTGGAGTACACGGAGTTCGCCGAGGCGGAAGCCGAGTTGCGGGTGTGGGTGGATGCGCGGGCCTGGACGACCGGGGAGGGCCCGAAGGCGTTGTTCGACGCGTCGGTGGGGTGGCTGCGTGAGCGGCGGGTGCTGCTGCCCGGGTGTGACGACGCTGGCCCGGCTGGTCGCGTCGGTGCGGGAGGCGGCGAACCAGCGGCTGTGGGACAGCCTCTACGGGCTGCTGAGCATCGGTCAGCGGGCGGTGCTCGACTCGCTGCTGACTGTGCCGCTCGGTGCGCGGGTGTCGGAGCTGGACCGGCTGCGGCGCGGTCCGGTGCGGATCTCGGGGCCGCAGATGAAGTGGGCGCTTGAGCGGGCGGCGGAGATCGACGCGTTCGGGATGGGCGAGTTGGACGTGTCGGGGATACCGCCGCGGCGGCTGGCGGAGCTGTCGCGGTACGGCGTGGACGGCAAGGCGTCCACGCTGCGGCGCCACGGCGACTCCCGGCGCCTGGCCACCCTGCTGGCCACCGCGGTCTACCTGACGTCCCGGGCGGTCGATGACGCGCTGGACCTGCTGGAGGTGCTGATCGCGACGAAGCTGCTCGCGCGGGCGGAGCGGGAGACGGCGAAGCAGAAGCTGAAGACGCTGCCGAGGATGGAGCGGGCCGGGATCAGGCTGGCGACCGCGTTCCGGGTCGTGTTCGACACCACGAGCGAGCAGGTCGACACCGAGTCCGGGGAGATCAGTCCGCCGGAGGTGGCAACGCTGACGGCGATGTGGGAGCGGATCGAGGAGGTGGTGCCGCGCGAGGAGCTGGCCGCCGCGATCGCCGCGTTGTTCGAGCTGGCGCCGCCGATCGACTCGGACGCGGACGAGGCATGGCGGACGATGCTGGTCGCCCGGTTCCCCACCGTACGGCCGTTCCTGACACTCCTCGTCCAGGTTGTCGACTTCGGCGCCACCCCGGAGGGCCTGCCGGTCCTCAAGGCGCTGAAGTCACTGCCCGACCTGATGGGGCGCAAGAAGGTGAGCCCAGATGAGATCGACACGTCGCTGCTGACCGGCTCGTGGCGGCGGCTGGTCCTGTCCGCGCCGCACATGGAGCCGGGGACGGTCGACTGGAAGGCGTACGTGTTCTGCGTGCTGGAGTCCTTCCACCGGCTGCTGCGCCGGCGGGAGGTGTTCGCGAAGAACTCCTCGAAGTGGGGCGACCCGCGGGCAAAGCTGCTGGACGGCGAGGGATGGGAGCAGGTCCGCCCGACCGTGCTGGCCTCCCTGAACCTGCCCGGCGAGGCGGGTGAGCACCTGGCGGCGCGGGCCGCGCTGCTGGACGGCACATACCGGGAGGTCGCCGGGCGGGTGCCGGCGAACTCCCAGATCGTGTTCGACGACGACGGCCGCCTGCACTTCGCCGCCCTGGAGCCGGAGCCCGAACCCGCCTCCCTGAGCGACTTGCGGAAGGCGGTGGAGGCAATGATGCCCCGCGTCGACCTGCCGGAGGTGCTGTTGGAGGTGTTCTCGTGGACCGGCGCCGACCAGGCGTTCACCTCGATCACCGGCGGCGAGGCCCGGCTCAAGGACCTGCACGTGACGGTCGCCGCGCTGCTGGTCGCGCACGGCTGCAACATCGGCTACACGCCGGTCATCGGCGGGATCGACGAGCTGAAGTACGGCAGGCTGTCGCACGTCGACCAGACGTATCTGCGGCTGGCCACCTACCGGGCCGCGAACGCCACCCTCATCGAGCACCAGGCGTCCATCGGCCTCGCGCAGGCGTGGGGCGGCGGGCTGGTCGCCTCCGTGGACGGCATGCGGTTCGTCGTCCCCGTCCCCTCGGTCTACGCCCGGCCGAACCCCAAGTACTTCGGGCGCCGGGGCGGCGCCACCTGGCTCAACATGATCAACGACCAGGCGGCGGGGCTCGGCGGGAAGGTGGTGGCCGGCACCCCGCGCGACTCCCTGTACGTGCTCGATGTCCTCTACGACCGCGACGGCGGCAAGCGCCCGGAGACGATCGTCACGGACACCGCCTCGTACAGCGACATCGTCTTTGGACTCCTCACCCTGGCCGGGTTCGCGTACGCGCCGCAGCTCGCTGACCTGCCGGACCAGAAGATGTGGCGCATCGACCGCACTGCCGACTACGGCGCCTTCCAGGAAGCGGCCCGCGGCCGGGTCGACCTCGCCCGGATCGAGCGCTGGTGGGAGGACATCCTGCGGATCATCGGCTCCATCCACACCGGCGCGGTGCGCGCGTACGACGTGATCCGGATGCTGTCGCGGGACGGGCGGCCGACCCCGCTGGGGGACGCGATCGCGCACTACGGGCGGATCGCCAAGTCCCTGCACATCCTGCGGCTGGCCGACGAGCCCGGCTACTGCCGCCAGATCAAGGCGCAGGCCAACCTCCAGGAGGGCCGCCACGCACTCGCCCGGAAGATCTTCCACGGCCGCTCGGGGCAGCTCTACCAGCGCTACCAGGACGGCATGGAGGACCAGCTCGGCGCGCTCGGCCTGGTCCTCAACGCCGTCGTCCTCTTCAACACGAGGTACATGGACGCCGCGGTGAACCAGCTGCGGGCGGACGGGTTCGACGTCCGCGACGAGGATGTCGCCCGCCTCTCGCCGTTCGTGCGACAGCACATCAACATGCTGGGCCGGTACTCGTTCAAGCTGCCCGAGCTGCCCAGCGGTATGCGCCCGCTGCGCGACAAGGACGCTGCCGACGACGAGTGACGTCGTACGGCGGCGCGTCGAGGTCGCCACCATCTTGACCTAGGCGTCCGGGCTGGCCAGAGCCCCGGAGCTGGTTCCGCGGGTCGTCACAACGGCCGGGGCCGTTACGGCTTCGCGGACCCGCTCGGCGGCCCGTCGGCGGGCCCGGTACGCCTTCTGTCGGCAGGCGAGGCGGTCGTAGAGGGCGTCCCGGCGGTGGCCGCGACGGCGGCGTACCCCCGCGGTCGGTCAGCGGGCGGTGAGCCCGGTGAGCAGGAGGGCGAGCCATCGGGCGCGGGCGGTGGGTGGCTGGTCGGCGGGGAGGGTGTAGAGCATCAGGTACAGGTCGTCGACGGTGAAGTCGGCGCGCAGACCGCCCTGGGCTTGTGCGGTGCGGATGAGCCGGCCGAGGGCCTGGGTGACGCGGGTCTCCACCTCCTGCATGGCGGGGTGGGCTGCGTGGTCGGCGCCGAGCGCGTACGCGGCTGCTTTGACGGCGCGGTTGTGGGCGACGGTGTCCATCACGCGGCTGAGGAAGCCGGTCAGCTCCGCCATGGCGGGTGAACCCTGGCTCTCGCGTTGCAGGCACTCTTCGGCGTCGTCGGCGAGTGTTTCGAACGAGGCGGCGACCACGGATGCGACCAGGTCGCTCTTGTTCGGGAAGTGCTTGTACAGGGTTCCGACCGCGACGCCCGCAGCAGCGGCGATCTGCTCCATCGACACCTCGGGCCCGTGCTCGGTGATCTGCTCATGCGCCGCGGTCATGATCCTGGCGCGGTTGCGGGCCGCGTCGGCACGCAGCGGTCGGGGTGAGGTCATGGAGCCCTCCGGGACCATTTGACGAAAGATGAATGATGCTTCACTCTACAACATGAAGCGTCATTCACTTTATGGAGGTTGATCATGGCCAGCACGACCGACCGGTGGACCGAACAGGACATCCCTGCCCAGGACGGCAGGGTCGCCGTCGTCACCGGCGCCAACAGCGGCCTCGGGCTGCAGGCCGCGCGGGCCCTGGCCGAGCATGGCGCGCACGTCGTCCTCGCCGTGCGCAACCTCGACAAGGGCCGCGAGGCCCTCGCCCGCATCAGCGAGCGTGCCCCGGGCGCCAAGCTCAGCCTCCAGCGCCTGGACCTCGCCTCCCTCAAATCGGTACGCGCGGCCGCCGATGAGCTGCACACGGCGCATCCGAAGATCGACCTGCTCATCAACAACGCGGGCGTGATGTTCACACCCCGGCAGAAGACCGAGGACGGGTTCGACATGCAGTTCGGGGTCAACCACCTCGGGCACTTCGCGCTCACCGGCCTGCTGCTGGACCTGATGCTGCCCGTGCCCGGCTCCCGGGTGGTCACCGTCAGCAGCTTCGGCCACCGCATCCGGGCCGACATCCACTTCGACGACCTGCAGTTCGACCGCTCCTACAACCGGGTTGTCGCCTACGGTCAGGCCAAGCTGGCCAACCTGATGTTCACCTACGAACTCCAGCGCCGCCTCGCCCCGCACCACACCACCATCGCCGCCGCCGCGCATCCCGGCGCGTCGGATACCGAACTCACTCAGAACATGAGCGGCCTGGTGCGCAAGGGGGCCGAACTGGTCCAGCCTCTGCTGGCCCAGCCGGCCGCCATGGGAGCGCTGCCCACCCTGAGGGCGGCCACCGATCCCGCCGTCACCGGAGGCCAGTTCTACGGCCCCAACGGCATGGGCGGAACCCGCGGATACCCCGAGGTGGTCGCCTCCAGCAAGAAGTCCCACGACACGGCCGTCCAGCAGCGCCTGTGGGCCGTGTCCGAGCAGCTCACCGACGTCCGGTTCTCCGTCTGAGGCCTCCACCCGCGATCCGGCCGACCAAGAGGAGAGAGTCGGCCTGCGCTGCTACTCGCGGGCCCCGGAGGATCTTGGCCGACTATGCCCGTGGCGGCGTGGGCGCCGGGACGGCGGTAGGGCACACCGGTGACAGCAGGGTCAGCGGCGCGCGTCGCCGGGTGCGAGCAGGCTGGTGACCTCGGCGATCGCTTCCGCCGACGGGTGGAAGTAGCGCCGTACGTTCTCCGGCTTCTTGTGCCGGGACTTGGCCATCAGCATCGGCAGGCTGGCCCCGGCCTCGCCGAGGTGGGTGAGCCCGGAATGCCGGTATTCGTGCAGGTCCCAGCCCGTGCCCGGTACGCCGCCGATGGCCGTGTGCGCATCCAGCAGGGCGCGGGCCTGGCCGTAAGACAGCCGGACCAGCCCGGTGTCCGGGCACACGTCACGCGGCGCGATGGCCTTGCTGGGACCCGGCTTGCGGTGGGTGACGAACACCGGCCCCCGCGTACGGCCCTTGATCAGCCGGGGCAGCAGGCGGGCGGTACCGGCGTCCCAGTACACGGGCTCCAGGACGTAGTCCTCGCGCGTAACGCCGCGGCGGCGGGTGCGCGGCTTCGCGCCCTTGGCCTTCACCGGAGCCCGGCGCCCGGCGAGGTCCAGCTCCTCGATGTTGACGCCCAGGATCTCCTCCGACCGCGCGACGGTTTCGTAGAGCATCCGCCACAGCGTCTTCTCCCGGAGATGGACGTCGCGGCGGGCGATCAGCCGGTCGACCGCCATCTTCGAGCGGGCCGGAGTCTCCGAGTCCGGCGGGGGCATCCGCTTCACCCAGGCTGGCACCTTCGGGCCGTCGTACCCGCGCTCGGCACACCAGCCCAGCCAGGACAGCACCGCCGCCCGGCGGGCGTTCCACGTGTTGACCGCCGCCTCGCCCCACAGTTGTTCGAGGGCGCCGCCGATCTCGTCGTCCGCGACGGTGGCGAGCGGGCGGGCCTCGCCGAGGTGTTCGGCGGTCTTGCCGACGCCGATTCCGTACGACCGGAGCGTGTTCGCGTTGTCCAGCGAGTCGAGGAACACGTCGGCCGCCGCGCGGACGGTCAACGCCTTCCCGGCAGGCAGTCGTACGACAGCGGGCACCGCTTCCCCTTGCCACAGATAACGGGGCCGCTTCGCGCACGGCCCCGAGAACGTCGCCGCAGGTCGTGATCAGCGATGCCGCAGATAATAGGGCGTTATCTGCGGGAAGACTTCAGACGGGTCCGGCCGCCGACGCTCCGTCAGCCGCCCACCAGGGCCGACAGATCCTTAGCGCCGGTTTTCGTTCCGATGTTCCTCAACCCCCTGCCCACGCGGCCGCCAACTGCACTGCGAGCGTGCCGAGCTCGTACCGGTCCTCCAGCAGGAACTGCACCGTGCGCCCGTTGCGCGAGGGCGAGGCTGTGCGCCGGACCTGGGTGTAGCGGACACCAGCGGCCTGCTGCGCCTTGCGGGCACGGGCCTTGGGGCCGCTCGCACCGGACTTGGTCATGAGGAGCGATCTCCGCTCCAGGGCCCCCGCTGCCCCGCAGAGTCGATGACGCGCGGGCATGGGCGAAACGGTGCGGGACCGTCCCTGGAACCGAGTCGGTTCCGGTGTCCTTCGCCTGGTGCATGACCGGTGCGGGGTACCGGACGCAGGCTCGCGGCGTGCGCATCCTGCCGCAGCCCAGAACCATAGCGGCACAGCAGATCAACGAGACGGCACGACACCGCACCTGCCGAAGCAGTCCGCAGGACCCGCCCGCGTGACCGCCCGGGAAACGAGTCGTTGTCCCGGCTGGTGCCGCCTTTTCATGTCCGCTGTGACGGTGCCCGGCCGAGTGCCGCATCAGCCCCCGACTGATACGGACAGGTAAGCCCTAGACGCACTGCGTCGTTCACAGCGCCCACCGTGTGGCCCCGCCACCTGAGGAGTGCCGGATGGCGGGGACCGGCCGGAGAGCGCACCGCCATGACCTCGTATCCGCGCAAGCGCCCTGTACGGCGCAGCGAGACCCCCCGAGGCCTCCAGCAGCCTGAAGGCCTCCAGCAGATCCGTGACGCCCTGCCACCCGCTCCTGGGGCGCGTACCGTGCCGCCGGCCCCGCGCCCGGCCGGTGACGGAGTGCCGGACGAGCTGCTCGCGCTGGTCACCCATCACTGCCGCCACATCAACGCCTACCTCGCCCGCGCCCAGAGCCTCGGCACGCAGCACCAGGCCTGCATGAGCGAATGGCGGCGCCTGATCCTGTATGCCCTGACCGACGCCCTCGCTCACAACCACCTCCTGGTCGGCACGATCGCCGCCTACCTCCAGCGCCAGGACCTTGACCCCGAACTCCTGCGCCGCTACCTGCAGTCACCCGACCCCGACCGCTACATCACCCGCCACGCGGTCAAACACCTCGACGGTCTGACCAATGCCACACCCGAAGAACGCGCCGAGCCGACATGGACCTACGTCGGCCGGAGCATCGCCCGCGCCACCGAGTGACGAGGCCGGCAACTGGGAGGGAGCGACTGAAGCGACTCATGGCCGAAGTCGCTGTCGCAGACAAGCCGTCGCAGGCTCGTGTCGGTCGCTCAGTCGCTTCAGTCGCTTGGATCGCTGCCGCGGTGAAGGAGCAGCGACCGAAGGGCAGCTACTCAGCGACTGTCCGGTCGCTGCTCTCGGTTGGCGTGAAACGCTCAGGTCAGCGCGATGCGGAGGAGTTCGCAGCGACTGAAGCGACCCAAGGTCGGGGTATATGAGTCCGTTCGGGTGTGTGCGTGTGTGCCATATATAGGAAGCTTCAGTCGCTTCAGTCGCTGTTCTGGGTTCTGCACTTCGCTGACCTGGTGCTTTACCCGAGGCGTGGTAGTAGCGACTGACCGTGTCTCGGTCGCTGGCCCCTGGGTCGGGTCGCTGCCAAACGGCAGCGCGCAAACAACGCGTGGCGACCAGGGAGGGCCGGGCGGTTGCGGCGGAGGGTGAAGGACACTCTCCGACAGCTGCTCACCGACTGGCTCGGGCCGTACGGCATCCCAGTCCTCGTGGTCCGCGGCTTCGGCTCCCAGTCGTACGTCGACGTCGTCCGCGAACGCACCGCCGGTGACCCGCGCGCAGCGCATGTGGCCGCCGGCGCGCCGACTCTGAACGAGATGGCGGCTGCCATGGGTGATGTGGATGCCGACGATGAGATGGTGAAGGCCGCTCCGTCGCGGGACACTATTACCCCTCCGGCTCACGGGCGGTGGGCCGCCGTCCTGGTCGGAACTTTCGCTGGGTACCCGCTCGGGGCGCTGTACGGGGGCGGACTCATCCTCGCGGGACCGGCCGGACGCAAGACGACCATCCCGTTCGGCCCGTTTCTGATCGCCGGGGCACTCGTCGGCGTACTCGTGGGCTCCCACCCGGAGGACTGGGCAGGGCCGTCTTGGCGGCGCGGGACGGCTGCTCGTCGGCGTAGCCCCGCCCGCGCCGCGCACTCGGCGCCGAGGCGCGGTGCCGGGCACCAGAATGACCCGCCGAAAAAATGTGCGCGGGGGTGTCGATTCAGGCAGGCTCCGTACGACGCAGGGGTGAGAGAACGACATCAACACGAGAGGTGAAGGCCATGCCCAAGGTCCGCGTACACAACGTGACGATCTCCCTCGACGGCTTCGCGGCCGGCGTGAACCAGCGACTGGACGCCCCGTTCGGCGACGGCGTCGGCTGGGGTGACGACCTGCACAGCTGGTTCGTCTCCGCGACGGAAGACTCCGCCGCGGGGAAGACCGGAATCGACGTCGACTACTTCGCCCGCGGCGACCAGAACATCGGCGCCACGATCATGGGGCGGAACATGTTCGGGCCACAGCGCGGGCCGTGGGAGGACGAGTCCTGGAAGGGCTGGTGGGGCGACAACCCGCCCTACCACCACGATGTTTTCGTGCACACCCACCATCTGCGCCCGACGCTGGAGATGGACGGCGGAACGACCTTCCATTTCACCGATGAGTCGCTGGAGACGGTGCTCCAGCGCGCGTTCGACGCCGCG
The DNA here is from genome assembly GCF_008905045.1 of Streptomyces albicerus. GTDB lineage: Bacteria > Actinomycetota > Actinomycetes > Streptomycetales > Streptomycetaceae > Streptomyces > Streptomyces albicerus. Next base: position 2,091 of record NZ_VWMY01000039.1, on the reverse strand, counting down.
GGCGGCAAAGACGTCCGGATCGGCGGCGGCGCGGCGGTCATCCAGCAGTATCTGCGTGCCGGGCTGATCGACGAGCTCCACCTGGTGATCGCGCCGATGCTCATCGGGCGCGGGGAGCGGCTGCTCGACAATCTGGGTGACGGGATCGACGGCTACCGGGTGTCCGAGATGGTCGGCTCGCCGACCGTCACGCACGCGGTGCTGGTCCGCCGCTGACGCGCGGGGTCAGGGTTTGCCGGGGTGGGTGTGCTGCCGCGCCCGCCTCGGTGGTTCGTCGTCGTGCTCTTGGCCCTCGTCGCTGCGCGGCGGGCAGTCGGCGGGCGCCGTCGGTGTACGGGCTCAGTGGGTGTGCCGGGGCCGGCCCCGTGTGGGGGTGGGGCCAGCCACCTGATCGTGGCCGAACACCGCGACGGTGTCACCGCGACAATCACGGTCGCCTTGCAGGGCCGCTCCTCACGCTTCGTCGACATGGCGCAGACGTAGAAGAAGATCTGTACGGTCTCAAATTTCGTGTCGGAATCTCACGGCTGGTGCTGGATGGAAGTCGGATCCGACGTGGCGCTGAGACATGCGGGTCGCACCTGTACCTCGTTTGCGTTGAACGCCGACGTTTGGACGGCCAAGCGGCCGCGCCGGGAACAGCCGGTCCGGTCTGCGCGGTTGCATCGACCGAGGGACCGGCGCCGCACGGTCGGGGAACACGGAGACCACAAGGTCGTCCGCCCCGCCAGGATCCGGGCCCCAGGATCGCGGTACGCCCGCCGCGCACTCGGACCAAGACGTATTTCTGCAGGAGGACTGTTTCATGACTGACCGGCCCTTGACGCTCATGGCAGTACACGCCCACCCCGACGACGAGGCCACCGGAACCGGAGGGGTCCTCGCGCGGTACGCGGCGGAAGGCATCCGCACGGTTCTCGTGACGTGTACCGACGGCGGTTGCGGTGACGGACCGGGGGGTGTCAAGCCGGGCGATCCCGGGCACGATCCGGCGGCGGTCGCCTTGATGCGCCGTCAAGAACTTGAGGCCAGCTGTGACGTCCTGAAGGTCAGCGATCTGGAGATGCTGGACTATGCCGACTCCGGGATGGCGGGCTGGCCGAGCAACGACGCCCCCGGATCCTTCTGGCAGACCCCCGTGGAGGAAGGCGCCTCCCGACTCGCGGAACTCATGCGGCACTACCGACCTGATGTGGTCGTCACGTACGACGAGAACGGCTTCTACGGCCACCCCGACCACATCCAGGCCCACCGCATCACGATGGCGGCGCTGGAGATGACCGCGCTGGCACCGAAGGTGTACTGGACCACGATGCCCCGCTCGATGATGCAGCGGTTCGGCGAGATCATGCGCGAGTTTCATGAGGACATGCCGGAGCCGGATCCTGCCGAGGCCGCCGCGCTGGCCGAGATCGGCCTCCCCGACGATGAGATCACCACGTGGGTGGACACCACCGCGTTCAGCGGTCAGAAGTTCGATGCGTTGGCCGCGCACGCCAGTCAGGGCGAGAACATCTTTTTCGTCAAGATGGGCAAGGAGAGGTTCGGCGAGTTGATGGGCATGGAGACCTTTGTACGTGTCCAGGACGCCACCGGCGCGGCCGTACCCGAGAACGATCTCTTCGCCGGACTGCGCTGATCCGCCGTCCGACCGGCCGGACACCAACCGCGAGACCCTACAAGATCTCTGTAGGTTCGCATTTCGGATGACCCTTTCTCATCGGGTTGCTCCTTCGTGGATATCCCCGGCTTCAGCCGGGGGAGGAAACGAAGCTCCTGCGGAGCAGGGCAGGAAAAGCCGGTTCGCCGCGAGGGCGGACCGGCGTCCCCCTCCAACTACCCGCAGTCCGTCACAAACTGATGCGGTAATATGTGAACCGTGAAGACCACCCACGTGAAGCGGGCGTTCAAGTACCGCTTCTATCCGACCGATGCGCAGGCGGCCGAGCTGTCGCGCACGTTCGGGTGCGTGCGGAAGGTCTACAACCTGGCCCTCGCGGCGCGCACGCAAGCGTGGACGCGGCAAGAGCGGGTGAACTACAACCAGACGTCGGCGATGCTGACGGCCTGGAAGAAGACCGAGGAACTCGC
>NZ_VWMY01000038.1:107422-122692 GCF_008905045.1 Streptomyces albicerus | reverse complement strand
GCCCGGTGGGGGCTGGTCGCGCAGTTCCCCGCGCCCCTGAAGGGCGCGCCTGCCGCCGGGCGGACTTTCAGGCGCGCCCCTTAGGGGCGCGGGGAACTGCGCGCCAAGCCCACGACAACCGGCACTGCACGGACGAACCTGAGGCACCCCGTTCTTAGGGGCGCGGGGCTGTATCAATATGCGGCTCCGCCGCGTGGGCGCGCCAAGCCCCCACCGGCCCGCAGATGCGCATCCCCCGTACGACGGAACCGCATCACCCACTCACCCGCACGAGGGATCCCCCGAAACCCCTCCCCTCGGCGATCCAGGACCCGGCCAGGCGGCGTCAGTCTGAGGGCGCCCAATAACCGCCGACCCGCCGGGAGGCACCCGTGCTCGCCAAAATCGCCAGCGCATCGACCCGCCGCCCACTGACCGTGATCTGCCTGTGGCTGCTCTTCCTGCTGCTCGGCTTCGGGCTCGGGACGGGCGTCTTCGGCCGGCTCAGTGACTCCGTGCCGGACGTGCCGGGTACCGAGTCGGAGCGGGCCGCCCAGTACCTCGACGACATCGACCCGGTCGGCGAGTCGATCACCGCGGTGGTCGGCGGCACCGCGGTGTCCGACCCGGGACTGCGCGCCCAAGTCGAGGGCGCCGTCGCCGACTTGCGCGAGGTCGCCGGGATCGCGGCCGTCCCCGACCCGTACCGCACCCGCGGTCTTCTCGCGGAGGACGGGCAGGCCCTGGTCATCCCGGTGACGCTGCAGGGCGGCCTGGACGACGAGGAAGAGGAGAAGACACTGGACGCGGCCAGTGACCGCATCCACGAGATCAGGGCACCCGAAGTCCACGTCAGCGGCGGCCCGTTGCTCGGGCAGCAGCTCGGTGAGCGGGCCCAGGAGGACGTCGCGCGCGCGGAGATCATCTCGCTCCCGGTGGTTCTCGTACTGCTGCTCGTGATCTTCGGCGGCCTGCGCGCCGCCGGACTGCCGCTGCTGGTCGCGGTCAGCGGGATCGCGGGCGCGTTCCTGGCCCTGTTCGGCTTCAGCCAGTTCACCGACATCTCCGTGTACGCGATCCAGGTGACCACGATGCTCGGCCTCGGACTCGCCGTGGACTACGCGCTGTTGATGGTGGTCCGCTTCCGCGAGGAGCGCCGGAACACCGACGACGTGGTGGAGGCCGTGCACCGCACGGTGGCCCGCGCCGGACGCACGGTCCTGTTCTCCGGCCTGACCGTGGCCGTCAGCCTCACCGGTCTGCTGGTGTTCCCCAGCACGTTCCTGCGCAGCATGGGTCTCGCCGTGGCCGCCGTGGTGGTCGTCGACATGCTGGCCGCACTCACGCTGCTGCCCGCGCTGCTCGCCCGCTTCGGGGGCAGGATCGCCCCGGCGCGCACCAAGCCGGCCGGGGAGGAGGGCCGGGTCTTCGCCCGCCTGGCCCGGTTCGCCGCGGGCCGTCCGGTCGCCGTGACGGCCACGTCCGTCCTCGCCCTGCTCGTCCTGGCACTGCCCGTCACCGGCATGAAGATCAACATCGGCGACGCCCAGCAGCTGCCGTCGAGCACGGAAGCACGCCAGTTGGACGACACGGTGGAGGACCACTTCCCGCCGGGCACCGGAGTCTCCCGGGTGACCGTGGTCCTGCGGCCGGGCACCGACCCGGCGACGGCCGACCGGATCAGGGCGCTCTCGCCGGGCACCGAGTCCCGTGACCTGCCGGGCGGCACGACCGTACTGCGGCTGCAGCCGAGCGGCAGTGCCGACGGCAAGGCCGCGACCGACCTGGTCCAGCGCGTACGGGACATACGCGGCGACGAGCCCGTCGAGGTCACCGGTGTCGCGGCCCGGCTCGTGGACTTCCGCGCGATGCTCGGCGACCGCGCGCCCTGGGCCGCCGTCACCGTCCTCGCCGGCATCTTCGTCCTGCTCTTCGCCTTCACCGGTTCGGTCCTGATCCCGCTGCGCACCATCGTCACCACGCTGCTCAGCCTGGGTGCCGCGCTCGGCGTGGTGGTCTGGGTGTTCCAGGACGGGCATCTGGCCGGAGTGCTGGGGTCACAGGAGCTCGGCGCGCTGAGCCTGACGGCACCCTCGCTGATCATCGCGATCGCCTTCGGGCTCGCCATGGACTACGAGCTGTTCATCCTCGCCCGGATGCGCGAGACCTGGCTGCGGACGGGCGACGAACGGGACGCCGTCGTCAGCGGTCTGCGCCGCTCCGGGCGCGTGGTGAGCTGCGCCGCGCTGCTGCTCGCGGTCGTCTTCGGCGCGTTCATGACGGGCGGATTCTCGCCCATCCTGCAGATCGGCCTCGGGCTGACCCTCGCGGTGCTGATCGACGCGACGGTCGTACGGATGCTCCTCGTCCCGGCGAGCATGGCGCTGCTCGGGCGGCGCGCCTGGTGGGCGCCGGAGCGGATGCGGCGGGCGCACGACCGGTTCGGGCTGCACGAGGAGGCTCCGCCTGAGCCCGAACTCACCAAGCAGCACTGAGCGTTGGCCCCGGTCTCCTCGGACCGGGGCCTTCGTTGGGGGTGCTTGCTGTACTGGGTGCGGCTGCGGACCGGTGGGGGCCGTTCGCGCAGTTCCCCGCGCCCCTGAAGGAGCACCGGCGGCAAGCGCGCCCCTCAGGGGCGCGGGGAACTGCGCGCCAAACCCAGGACAACCGACACCACACCCACGAGCCCGAAGCACCCCCGCTCTTAGGGGCGCGAGGAACTGCGCGACCAGCCCAAGACAACCGACACCGTACGCACGAGCTTGAAGCGCCCCTAAAGGGGCGAGCCCCTTTAGGGCGGCGCGTCCCGCTCGCGCTCCCGCTGTAAGCGGTAACAGCCGTCCGGCTGCAGCTTCTTGGCGGTGACGGAGGACCCGGCCGCCCTGAACTCGTAGCAGTCCTTGCCCAAGGGTCCGGTGCCGCCGTCCAGCCAGGCGATCGTGGTCAGTCGACCGCCCTCGGTCTCGATGTCCTCGATCCTGATGCCCGCGGTCCTCCACACCTGCGCGGCGCCCGCGCCCTCGACCCCGCCACGGGCCACCGCGGCCCGCAGTTCCACGACCACGTCATCGGCGACCTCCGCGGGCTTCCGGTACGGCCTGCGCACACGGTCGAGGCAGGACCGCGCGGGCACCTCGCGTACGGAGACGGAAGGCGAACCGGCAGAAGGGACTGCCGTGAACCGGTAGCACCCGTCGGCTTCCCCGCTGCCGACGAACCAGGCGCCCACAAATGTCGACAGCCGCACGGTGGCCGTGACGGTCCGGCCCTGCCGCCGGACCTCGGCGTGCGGCTTGTTGAAGCCCACCACCGCCCGGTCGATCTCTGTGCCGAGCAACGCGCCGTCGGCCGCCGCCCGCTCCAGGGCGGTCCGCATCCGCTCCACGCTCTGCTCCAGATCGTCCCGCGCCTGGTTGTCGTAACGCCAACCGCTCGTCCCGATCCACGCCATCACACCGACGACCGTCACCAGCGCGAGCACCAGCACGGTCAGACAACCGTTGATCAGACATCCCCCGCGATGCGCCATGCCCGCACGCTCCCTGAGCCGTCGCCCCCGGACACGCCTGTTCTCCGATACGTGATCGAACAGGTTCCGGACCGTGGTCGACCCCGCTCCTTCACGGTGTGAACTCCCATGCCCCTCAAGGGCTTTCTCTGCTTTATCTCTTGACGACCGGAGTGCCGAAGAGCACATTGGCCGCGCAGCTTCGTTGAGAGCGCTCTCAAATACACCCGCGCACCCCCACTCCGTACCCGAAGAGGCACCCATGAGGGAAACTTCCGGCACACCGGTCAGACGCGGTCCACTCCGGCGCACGCTCATCGCCCTCGCCGCCGTACTGAGCCTGGCGGCGGCCGGGGCGTCGGCCGCCCAGGCGGACGCGCCCCCGCCGCCTTCCGGCTGGACGCAGGTCTTCGTCGACGACTTCAACGGCGCCGCCGGCACCGGCGTCAACACGTCGAACTGGCAGTACGCGACCGGCACCGGCTACCCCGGCGGCCCCGCCAACTGGGGCACCGGCGAGATCGAGACGATGACCTCCAGCACCAACAACGTGGCGCTCGACGGCTCCGGCAACCTCCGGATCACCCCGCGGCGCGATGCCGCCGGCAACTGGACCTCGGGCCGCATCGAGACCAACCGCACCGACTTCCAGCCGCCCGCCGGGGGCAAGCTGCGCGTCCAGTCCCGGATCCAGATGCCGAACGTGACGGGCGCCGCCGCCCGCGGCTACTGGCCGGCGTTCTGGATGCTGGGCGCGCCGTACCGCGGCAACTACCAGAACTGGCCGAGCGTCGGCGAGCTGGACATCCTGGAGAACGTGCAGGGCGTCAACACCGTGTGGGCCACGATGCACTGCGGCACCAACCCGGGCGGCCCCTGCAACGAGACGACCGGCCTCGGCGGCTCCACCGCCTGCCCCGGCGCGACCTGCCAGGCCGGCTTCCACACGTACGGCATGGAGTGGGACCGGTCGACGAGCCCGGAGGAGATCCGTTTCTACGTCGACGGCACCAACTACCACACCGTACGGGCGAACCAGGTCGACGCGACGACGTGGAACAACGCCACCAACCACGGCTTCTTCATCATCCTGAACGTGGCGATGGGCGGCGCCTTCGTGGACGCCTTCGGCGGCGGCCCGGACGGCGCCACGGTGCCCGGCCACCCGCTTGTCGTCGACTACGTCCAGGTGCTGCAGTCCGGCGGCGGCACCACACCTCCGCCGACCGGCAACCGTGACGCGTACGCCGCGATCCAGGCCGAGTCGCACGACGGCCAGAGCGGCGTGAACACGGAGACGACCACCGACTCCGGCGGCGGCCAGAACCTCGGCTCCCTCGCCAACGGCGACTGGGCCCTTTACCGAGGTGTCAACTTCGGCTCCACGGCGGCCAGGCAGTTCAACGCCCGCGTCGCGAGCGGTGCGGCGGGCGGTGTCAGCGGTCTGGTCGAGGTACGCCTCGACAGCCGTACGAGCGCGCCGATCGGCAGCTTCTCCCTCGCCAACACCGGCGGCTGGCAGAGCTGGCGGACCGTCCCGGCGAACATCAGCAACGTGACCGGAACGCATGACGTCTATCTGACCTTCACAAGCGGCCAGCCCGCGGACTTCGTGAACGTGAACTGGTTCAACTTCGGTCATTGAGAGGTGAGTTGAGGGGAAGGGGCGGGCCCGACCGGGCTCGCCTCTCCTGAGCGGCCTCGGCGAAGTCCAGTGCGGTACCGCGCCCCGCAAGGGGCGCGGGGCTGTGACATATGCGGCTCCGCCGCGTGGGCGCGACCAGCCCCCACCGGCCCGCGGACATATCGCCGTTCTTCCGGCGGAGGCTCAGCGCAGCTCCGCCCGGAACGCCACCGGCGTCGTCCCCGTGTGCTGGTGGAAGAACTTGGTGAAGTTGGCCGCGTCGGGAAAGCCCACGGCGACACCGATGCGGCCGATCGGCATGTCCGTGTGCGCCAGAAGCCGCTTCGCCTCCAGGACGACCCGCTTGTCGATGAAGCCCTTGGGCGTCTCGCCCGTCGCGGCGCGGACCGCGCGGACGAGGGTGCGGCGGGAGTAGCCGAGGGCGTCGGCGTACGCGCTGACGCTGTGGTTCGTGGCGAAGCCCTTCTCGACCGCCTCGCGGAAGCGGGTGAAGGTGGTGTCGGTCTGCTCGCGTGCCGCGTCGGCGGAGCTGGTGGCCAGGTGTGCCAGGCGGATCAGGAACGCGGTCAGTGAGTGCCGCAGCACCGAGGTGTGCAGGCTGAGCGGCAGCGTGCCCGTGTCGACGTACTCGCGCTCCAGCTGGGCAAGGGAGTGCTCCAGGGCGTCGAGCTGGGCGGGGTCGGGGCGCAGGAGCGGGGGCAGGTCGTAGCGGTAGAGGCCGGTCGCCTCGACCGTCGCGCGGGGCAGGAAGCCCGGCTGCATGATCAGGGCCGTTCCGCGATAGGCCGCGGTCGCCGAGAAACGGTGGACCTGGCCCGGGCGGATCCACAGGAGCTCGCCGGCGCAGACCTCGTACTCGGTGAAGTCGACCATGTGCCTGACCGGGTCGCCCCGGATCAGCAGGACCGCGTGGAAGTCGATGCGGTGCACTCGCTCGATCGGGTCGCCGGCGTGCCAGGTGCTGCCGAGCCCCATCGGACCGATCTGCATGCCGACGCCGCAGACGCTCCGTTCGACGGGGAAGGGAAAGGTTCTGATCCCGGCCCAGCCGTCTCCGTCTTGGGTACTTATGTCAGCCATGTCCCTCTCGCGTCGGCTCGGTCCCGCGGTCGTTGTCCCACTTTCACCAAAGGCTGACACAGGGATACCTTCCCCGGTAAAAGTCTGACTTTTAAGTTTGAACGCGTCCGAGCACATCCTGGGCTTCTACCGAGGACTTCTTGAAGATGAGCGCGCAGACACCTGACAGCTTTGAGTGGACCGAACTGGACCGGCGTGCCGTCGACACGGCCCGTCTGCTTGCGGCGGATGCCGTGCAGAAGGTCGGCAACGGCCATCCGGGCACCGCGATGAGCCTGGCTCCGGCCGCCTACACCCTCTTTCAGAAGGTGATGCGACACGATCCCGCGGATCCCGAGTGGACCGGCCGCGACCGTTTCGTCCTCTCCCCCGGCCACACCTCGCTGACCCTCTACACCCAGCTCTTCCTCTCCGGGTACGAGCTGGAGCTCGACGACCTGAAGGCGTTCCGTACGCACGGCTCGAAGACGCCGGGCCACCCCGAGTACGGGCACACGGCCGGGGTCGAGACGACGACGGGCCCGCTCGGCCAGGGCGTCGCCAACGCGGTGGGCATGGCGATGGCCGCCCGCTACGAGCGCGGCCTGTTCGACCCGGACGCCCCCGAGGGCGAGTCCCCCTTCGACCACACCATCTGGGCGATCGTCTCGGACGGCGACCTGGAAGAGGGCATCTCCGCCGAGGCCTCGTCCCTCGCCGGCCACCAGAAGCTCGGCAACCTCGTCTTCGTCTACGACGACAACCACATCTCCATCGAGGGCGACACCGCCACGGCCTTCTCCGAGGACGTGCTGGGGCGGTACGAGGCGTACGGCTGGCACGTCCAGCGGATCGAGCCCGCGCTCGGCGGCGACATCGACGTGCACGCGCTGTACGAAGCCCTCACGGCGGCCAAGGCCGAGACCGGGCGCCCCTCCATCATCGCGATGCGCACGATCATCGCCTGGCCCGCGCCGAACGCCCAGAACACCGAGGCCTCGCACGGCTCGGCGCTCGGCGCCGAGGAGATCGCGGCCACCAAGCGTCTGCTCGGCTTCGACCCGGAGAAGACCTTCGAGGTCGCCGACGAGGTCCTCGACCACGCCCGGCAGGCCCTCGACCGCGGCGCCGAGGCGCACGCCGCCTGGAACAAGCAGCTCGCCGAGTGGCGCACCGCGCAGCCCGGGCGCGCGAAGCTCTTCGACCGGATCGTGGCCGGTCAGCTGCCCGAGGGCTGGGAGTCCGCGCTGCCGGTGTTCGAGGCGGGCCCGTCCGTCGCGACCCGTGCCGCGTCCGGCAAGGTCCTCCAGGCGCTCGGCGGTGTGCTCCCCGAGCTGTGGGGCGGCTCCGCCGACCTCGCCGGCTCCAACAACACGACCATCGACAAGGCGAGTTCGTTCCTCCCGAAGGGCAACCCCCTGTCGGAGGCGGACCCGTACGGCCGTACCGTCCACTTCGGTATCCGCGAGCACTCGATGGCCGCGGAGATGAACGGCATCGCGCTGCACGGCAACACCCGTATCTACGGCGGCACGTTCCTCGTCTTCTCGGACTACATGCGCAACGCGGTGCGGCTGTCCGCGCTGATGCAGCTCCCCGTGACGTACGTGTGGACGCACGACTCCATCGGCCTCGGCGAGGACGGTCCGACGCACCAGCCGGTCGAGCACCTGGCCTCGCTGCGCGCCATCCCCGGTCTGAACATCGTCCGCCCGGCCGACGCCAACGAGACGGCGATCGCCTGGGCCGAGATCCTCAAGCGGCACGCCACGAACCCGGCCCCGCACGGGCTCGCCCTCACCCGTCAGGGCGTGCCCACCTACGAGGCCAACTCCGAGACGGCGAAGGGCGGTTACGTCCTGCGCGACTCCTCCACCCGGACGCCCGAGGTCATCCTGATCGCCACCGGCTCCGAGGTTCAGCTCGCCGTCGCGGCGCGCGAGCAGTTGGAGGCCGAGGGAGTGGGCACCCGCGTGGTGTCGATGCCGTCCGTGGAGTGGTTCGAGGAGCAGCCGGCGGAGTACCGGGAGAGCGTGCTGCCGGCGTCCGTGAAGGCCCGTGTGGCGGTCGAGGCCGGGATCGGTCTCACCTGGTACCGGTACGTCGGGGACAACGGACGCATCGTCTCCCTGGAGCACTTCGGCGCCTCCGCCGACGCCACGACCCTGTTCGCCGAGTACGGCTTCACCCCCGAGAACGTGGCCTCCGCCGCCCGGGAATCTCTTGCCGCTGTCCGCGGTTGATCCGATCGCCCGAAGGAAGATGATCACAGTGACCGAAGCAACCGCAACCGCGGAAACCCTCAAGAACCTCTCCGCCGAAGGCGTCTCCATCTGGCTGGACGACCTGTCCCGCAGGCGCATCGAATCCGGCAACCTCGCCGAGCTCGTCGACACCCGGCACGTGGTCGGCGTGACCACCAACCCGTCCATCTTCCAGGCCGCGATCGGCTCCGGAGAGGGGTACGAGGAGCAGCTCGCCGACCTCGCCGTACGCGGCGTCACCGTCGACGAGGCCGTACGGATGATGACCACCGCCGACGTCCGCGCCGCCGCCGACATCCTGCGCCCGGTGTACGACGCGACCGGCGGCCGGGACGGCCGGGTCTCCATCGAGGTCGACCCGCGCCTCGCCCACAACACCGGGGCGACGGTCGCCGAGGCGAAGCAGCTCGCCTGGCTGGTCGACCGCCCGAACGTGATGATCAAGATCCCGGCGACGAAGGCGGGCCTGCCCGCGATCACCGAGGTCATCGGCCTCGGCATCAGCGTGAACGTCACGCTGATCTTCTCGCTGGAGCGCTACCGCGAGGTCATGGACGCCTACCTGGCCGGTCTGGAGAAGGCGCAGGCCGCCGGTCTCGACCTCGCCTCCATCCACTCCGTCGCCTCCTTCTTCGTCTCCCGCGTCGACAGCGAGATCGACAAGCGGCTGACGAAGCTCGGCACGGACGAGGCCCTCGCGCTCAAGGGCAGGGCGGCGCTCGCCAACGCGCGGCTCGCGTACGAGGCGTACGAGGACGTCTTCGAGGGTGGCCGCTGGACCGCCCTCTCCGGGGCCCGCGCCAACAAGCAGCGCCCGCTGTGGGCCTCGACCGGCGTCAAGGACCCGGCCTACAAGGACACGCTGTACGTCGACGAGCTGGTCGCGCCCGGCACGGTCAACACGATGCCGGAGGCCACCCTTGACGCCACCGCCGACCACGGCGAGATCCGCGGCGACACGGTGACCGGTGGCTATGCCCAGGCCCGCGCCGACCTGGAGGCCGTCGAGAAGCTGGGCATCTCGTACGACGAGGTCGTGCGGCAGCTGGAGGACGAGGGTGTCGCGAAGTTCGAGGCCGCCTGGGTCGAGCTGCTGGACGCGGTCACGGTCTCGCTGAGCAGCAAGGGAGTTGACGGGGAATGAGCGAGATCCTTCCCGGGGCGGCGACACCACAGGTCACCGCTCCCGCGGAGCCGGAAGCCGTGCTCGAGGCAGCCCTCGCGTCCGACTGGGAGAACCCCCTCCGCGACGCCCGCGACCGCCGCCTCCCCAAGATCGCAGGCCCCTCCGGCCTGGTCATCTTCGGTGTGACGGGCGACCTGTCCCGCAAGAAACTGATGCCGGCGGTCTACGACCTGGCCAACCGCGGCATGCTGCCGCCGGGCTTCTCGCTCGTCGGCTTCGCCCGGCGCGACTGGGAGGACCAGGACTTCGCCCAGGTCGTCCACGACTCGGTGCGCGAACACGCCCGTACGGAGTTCCGTGAGGAGGTCTGGCAGCAGCTCGCCGAGGGCATGCGGTTCATCCCGGGCGCCTTCGACGACGACATGGCGTTCAAGCAACTGCGCGCCGCCGTCGAGGAGTTGGACGCCTCCCGGGGCACCAGCGGCAACTACGCCTTCTACCTCTCCGTACCGCCGAAGTTCTTCCCCAAGGTCGTGAAGCAACTCAAGAAGCACGGGCTTGCGGATGCCCCGGCTGGTTCCTGGCGGCGCGCGGTCATCGAGAAGCCGTTCGGCCGCGACCTGGCGAGCGCGCGTGAGCTGAACAAGGTCGTGCACGAGGTGTTCGACCCGGACCAGGTGTTCCGCATCGACCACTACCTCGGCAAGGAGACCGTCCAGAACATCCTGGCGCTCCGCTTCGCCAACCAGATGTACGAGCCCATCTGGAACCGGTCGTACGTCGACCACGTGCAGATCACGATGGCCGAGGACATCGGCATCGGCGGCCGCGCGGGCTACTACGACGGCATCGGCTCGGCCCGTGACGTCATCCAGAACCACCTCCTCCAGCTGATGGCGCTGACCGCCATGGAGGAACCGATCGCCTTCGACGCCGACTCGCTGCTCACCGAGAAGCTCAAGGCCCTCAAGTCCGTGAAGCTGCCGGAGAACCTGGGCGAGCACACCGTGCGCGGCCAGTACGCGACCGGCTGGCAGGGCGGCGAGAAGGTCCGCGGCTACCTCGAAGAGGACGGCATCGACCCCGAGTCGACCACCGACACGTTCGCGGCGATCAAGCTGGAGGTGGACAACCGCCGTTGGGCGGGCGTCCCCTTCTACCTGCGGACGGGCAAGCGTCTGGGCCGTCGCGTCACCGAGATCGCGGTCGTCTTCCAGCGCGCCCCGCACTCCCCGTTCGACTCGACCGCCACCGAGGAACTCGGGGCGAACGCGATCGTCATCCGCGTCCAGCCCGACGAGGGCATGACGGTGCGCTTCGGATCGAAGGTGCCGGGTACGTCGATGGAGATCCGGGACGTGTCGATGGACTTCGCGTACGGCGAGTCGTTCACGGAGTCCAGCCCGGAGGCGTACGAACGGCTGATCCTGGATGTCCTGCTCGGCGACGCCAATCTCTTCCCCCGTCACCAGGAGGTGGAAGAGTCCTGGAAGATCCTCGACCCGATCGAGGGCTACTGGGACGAGCACGGCAAGCCCGCGCAGTACGCCTCGGGCAGCTGGGGTCCCGGGGAAGCCGACGAGATGCTCGCACGAGACGGACGGAGCTGGCGCAGGCCATGAAGATCGACCTGACCGACACCACGGCAAGCAAGATCAACAAGGCCCTTGTGGAGGGCCGCCGCGCCATCGGCACGCCAGCCGTGGGCATGGTCCTGACGATGGTCATCGTGACGGACGAGGAGAACGCGTACGACTCGATCAAGGCGGCCGAGGAGGCCTCGCACGAGCACCCCTCGCGCACCCTGGTCGTCATCAAGCGGCACGTCCGCACCCCGAAGGACCGCACCAAGTCGCACCTGGACGCGGAGGTCCGCGTGGGCGCCGACGCCGGCACCGGTGAGACGGTCGTGCTGCGGCTGTACGGCGAGGTGTCCGACCACGCCGACTCGGTGGTCCTGCCGCTGCTGCTGCCGGACGCGCCGGTCGTCGTCTGGTGGCCGGTGGACGCGCCCGAGATCCCGGTCAAGGACCCGCTGGGTGCCCTCGCGGCACGCCGGATCACCGACATGTACGCGGTCGAGACCCCGCTCGTGGCCCTGGAGGCCCGGGCCGCCTCGTACGCGCCGGGCGACACCGACCTGGCCTGGACGCGGCTGACGCCGTGGCGTTCCATGCTCGCGGCCGCCCTCGACCAGGCCCGTACGAAGGTGATCTCGGCCGCCGTCGAGAGCGAGGCCGAGAACCCGAGCGCCGAGCTGCTGGCCCGCTGGCTGGAGGCCCGTCTCCAGGTCACGGTCGAGCGCGTCGTCACCGCGGGTCCCGTCGTCACCGCCGTCCGGCTCGGCACCGACAACGGCGAGATCCGTATCGACCGCCCGGAGGGCCCCCTCGCGACCCTGTCCCTGCCGGGCCAGCCCTCGCGCACCCTCGCCCTGAAGGTCCGCCCCACCTCCGAGCTGATCGCCGAGGAACTGCGCCGCCTCGACGCGGACGAGATGTACGCCGTCGCCCTGCGCGGTGACAGCGAGGAAAGGAAGAGCCGTGTCTGACGCCCCCAGGCTCACCCGCCGTCCCGAGTGGACGGCCCTGGAGGACCACCGCGCGGGCACGCTCCTCCACCCGCAGCTGCGCGAGCTGTTCGCCACCGACCCGGAGCGTGCCGCGCGCTACACCCTGCGCGTCGGCGACCTGCTCATCGACTACAGCAAGCATCTGATCACCGACGAGACCCTCGCGCTGCTCCAGGAACTCGCCACCGCCACCGACGTGTTCGGCCTGCGCGACGCGATGTTCCGCGGCGACAGGATCAACGTCACCGAGCGGCGGGCCGTCCTGCACACCGCGCTGCGCGCCCCGCGCGACGCCGTCGTGGAGGTCGACGGCGAGAACGTCGTGCCGGCCGTGCACGCCGTGCTCGACAAGATGGCCGACTTCGCCGAGCAGGTCCGCTCCGGCAAGTGGACCGGCCACACCGGCAAGCGCATCCGCAATGTCGTCAACATCGGCATCGGCGGCTCCGACCTCGGCCCGGCGATGGCGTACGAGGCGCTGCGTGCCTTCACCGACCGCGAGCTGACGGTCCGTTTCGTCTCCAACGTCGACGGGGCCGACCTGCACGAGGCCGTCAGGGACCTGGACCCTTCGGAGACGCTGTTCATCGTCGCCTCGAAGACCTTCACCACCATCGAGACGATCACGAACGCCACCTCGGCGCGGTCCTGGCTGCTCGCCGGGCTCGGCGCCGACCCCGACGCCGTGGCCAGGCACTTCGTGGCCCTGTCGACGAACGCCGAGAAGGTCGCCGACTTCGGCATCGACACGGCCAACATGTTCGAGTTCTGGGACTGGGTCGGCGGACGCTACTCCTTCGACTCCGCCATCGGCCTGTCGTTGATGATCGCCATCGGCCCGGACCGCTTCCGCGAGATGCTCGACGGGTTCAGGATCGTCGACGAGCACTTCCGTACGGCCCCGGCCGAGTCCAACGCGCCTTTGCTGTTCGGCCTGTTGGGTGTCTGGTACGGCGACTTCTTCGGCTCCCAGTCACACGCGGTGCTGCCGTACTCGCACTACCTGTCGAAGTTCACGGCGTATCTGCAGCAGCTGGACATGGAGTCCAACGGCAAGTCCGTGGACCGCGACGGGCATCCCGTCGACTGGCAGACCGGGCCCGTCGTCTGGGGCACGCCCGGCACCAACGGCCAGCACGCGTACTACCAGTTGCTGCACCAGGGCACGAAGGTGATCCCGGCCGACCTGATCGGCTTCGTCAACCCGGTCGACGAGCTGGGTCCCGAACTCGCGGCCCAGCACGACCTGTTGATGGCGAACCTGTTCGCCCAGGGCCAGGCCCTCGCGTTCGGCAAGACCGGCGACGAGGTACGCGCCGAGGGAGTGCCCGAGGAGCAGGTGCCGCACCGCACGTTCCGCGGCAACCACCCCACGACGACCATCCTGGCCGCCGAACTGACCCCCTCCGTCCTCGGCCAGCTGATCGCGCTGTACGAGCACAAGGTGTTCGTACAGGGCGCCATCTGGAACATCGACTCCTTCGACCAGTGGGGCGTCGAACTCGGCAAGGTCCTCGCCAAGCGCGTCGAACCCGCCCTCACCCAGGGCGCTGACGTCCCCGGTCTCGATCCCTCCACCGCCGCCCTCGTGGCCACGTACCGCACTCTGCGAAAGAAGTGAACTGACATGACTGCGATGCAGCTCGGTCTCATCGGCCTCGGCAAGATGGGCGGCAACATGCGCGAGCGGATCCGCCGCGCGGGCCACACCGTCATCGGCTACGACCGCAACCCGGAACGCGCCGACGTGAGCAGCCTGGCCGAACTCGTGGAGAAGCTCGAAGGCCCGCGCGTGGTCTGGGTGATGGTCCCGGCCGGCGCCCCGACCCAGGGCGTCATCGACGAACTCGCGGACCTGCTGGACGCGGGCGACACCGTCGTCGACGGCGGCAACTCCCGCTGGACCGACGACGAGAAGCACGCGGAGGAGCTGGCGGCCAAGGGCATCGGCTTCGTGGACGCCGGTGTCTCGGGGGGTGTCTGGGGGCTCCAGAACGGTTATGCCCTCATGGTCGGCGGCGACGCCGAGCACATCGCCAAGGTCCAGCCGATCTTCGACGCGCTGAAGCCCGAGGGCGACGCCGGGTTCGTGCACGCGGGCAAGGTGGGCGCCGGCCACTTCTCCAAGATGGTCCACAACGGCATCGAGTACGCCATGATGCAGGCCTATGCCGAGGGCTGGGAGCTCCTGGAGAAGGTCGACTCCGTCACCGACGTGCGCGAGGTCTTCCGCTCCTGGCAGGAGGGCACCGTCATCCGCTCCTGGCTGCTCGACCTGGCCGTCAACGCCCTTGACGAGGACGAGCACCTGCAGGGTCTGCGCGGCTACGCGGAGGACTCCGGCGAGGGCCGCTGGACCGTCGAGGCGGCCATCGACAACGCCGTGCCGCTGCCCGCCATCACCGCGTCCCTCTTCGCGCGGTTCGCGTCCCGGCAGGACGACTCCCCGCAGATGAAGATGGTCGCGGCGCTGCGCAACCAGTTCGGCGGCCACGCCGTCGAGTCCACGAAGTAGGAGTCATGGGCGATCTCCTCCTCGTCCGCCACGGCGAGACCGAGTGGAGCAGGTCGGGCCGGCACACCAGCCGGACCGATCTGCCCCTCACCGAGCACGGCGAGGAACAGGCCAAGTCCCTCGCCCCGCTGTTCGCCGGGCGGCCCTTCGCCCTCGTGCTCACCAGCCCGCTGGCCCGTGCGATGCGGACCGCGGAGCTGGCGGGTCTGACCGGGGCCGTGACCGACCCCGATCTGCACGAGTGGGACTACGGGGCGTACGAAGGCGTCACCACCGTCGACATCCACCGCACCCGGCCCGACTGGTACCTCTGGAACGACGGGGTGCCGCCCGGCCCGGACGGGCACCCGGGCGAGTCGCCCGCCGAGGTGGGCGAGCGCGCGGACCGTGTGCTGGCCCGCGCGGAGAAGGCGCTCGACGACGGTGACGTGGTCCTCGTGGCCCACTCCCACTTGCTGCGCGTCCTGACCGCCCGCCGGCTCGACCTTCCCGCCGAGGACGGCCGCCTGTTCAAGCTGGAGACGGGGACGGTCAGTCGGCTGTCCACGGAACACGGCCGCCCGGTGATCGCCGGGTGGAACTCCCTTCCGCCACGGTAGTTT
>NZ_VWMY01000038.1:0-107313 GCF_008905045.1 Streptomyces albicerus | reverse complement strand
CATCCCCTGGGGCTCCGCCCCAGACCCCGTCGGGGGCCAGCCCCCGAACCCCCGCTCCTCAAACGCCGGAGAGGCTGATTTTCAGCGGCCACGGACCGTCAACCGCCGCGGCGGACACTCCCCGGCAGGCTTCGCCCAGACCTGCAGGAACTCACGCGCGGTGCTTCGGGTTGTTGCGCCACCTGACGATCTGCTTCTCGGGATCGCCCGTGTAGGACCAGGGCGTCCGGGTGGCATGTCGGCCCAGCAGCCGGAACAGCGGGGCGGTGATGTCCGGCAACCCGGCGTAACAGGCGGCATGGGTCAGGTAGTTGAGGTGGTGCACCTCGCCGGGCTCGACGGGTGCGTCGGGGCGTTCCATGATCCAGCGATGCCAGGTGCGGTGTACGTCGTTGACGGCTCCGTCGTGGTTCCAGTGCTGGCTGATCCCGGCCATGGCGCCGTGCTGCCCCTTCGCCCCGTCGAGGATGTAGCGGTACTCCTCCACACGGGCGAACTGCACCAGGACGGGCAGCGCGGAGCCGGGCGGTGCCACGCCGGCCGTGTCCCGTGCGAAGTCGTACATCAGGCCGTGCGTGCCGTGCCAGCGCGCCGCGTAGTAGTGCAGCACCTGGAGGTGACCCTCCACGCTGTACGGGTCACGCCCGTGCAACTCGTCCCACCAGCGGCCCAGTTCCTGGCGGCGCACCCCGGCCGGATAGAGCCGCGCGACGGCGATGAGGGAGATCCACGGCGTGGGGTCGTCGGGATACGCCCCGGCCGCCTGGAGGCAGGCCATCACCGCGTTGTCGACACGTTTCTGGTCGATGGGGACGCCCCGGCCCGCGGCGATGGCCAGGTTGAAGGCCCGCGCCGTCTCGGTCGCGGCCCACAGCACCAGCGCGTCGGCGCTGCGGGGCTCGGCGGCCAGCCAGGACTCGGCCGTCGAGGTGCTCGCGCAGGCCTGCGCGAGCAGCCGCATCCGGTGGCCCCGCGGCTGCCACGCCGGACCGGTGTCCCGCAGCAGCTGTCGCAGGCCCTGCCAGCGGCCGATGACGATGTCCTGCTTGGCGGAGGTGAGGGCCGCGTCCCCGCAGTCGGGGTCGAAGTCGGGGGTGAAACGGTCTCGCGCCATCGGGGTCCCTCTCAGAAGTCGGTGGGGAGACCCTCGTGGACGCTGGACCGCTCGGCCGCCGCGGCGGCGTAGCCGTCGGGTATGTAGTCGGTCTCGACGACGCGGCTGGCGTCGAGCTTCGCCGGCCGGTAGTAGTCGCTGCCCTGGCGCCAGTACCAGAGCATGGGGATCAGGCCGACGGCCAGGCCGCCGATGCCGATCGCGATCGACGCGCTGCTGAGGTCGCCCAGCGACTCGACGAAGATCCAGAACATGAACAGGGCGCCGAGGAACGGCCACAGCCCGCCGAAGACGAAGTTGGACAGCGACTTCATGAGCATCTTGCGGTAGGCGACGACCACGGCGAGACCCGCGAGTCCGTAGTAGACGGCGATCTGCAGGCCGATCGCGGCGATGGCGTCCGAGAGGATGTCGCCGACCGAGCCGAGGGCGTTGGAGGCCACGAACATGCCCAGCGCGACCGCACCGACCACGGTGATCGCGACCCACGGGGTGTTCCACCTGGGGTGCACCTTGCCCAGGGCGCTGGGCATCGTCCGGTCGCGTCCCATCGCGAACAGCGAGCGCGTGACCTGGATGAGCGTGGTCTCCAGGGTGGCGATGGTGGACAGCATCACGGCGACGATCAGCAGTTTGCCGCCCCAGCCCGGCCAGATCTCCTCGCCGAGGACCGCCAGTACGTTGGAGTCGTTCTCCTGGATCTGCTGCGAGGAGAGGATGACGTTCACCGCGATGGTGAAGAGCTCGAAGAGGAGGAAGACGATGCCCACGCCGATCAGGCCCGCGAGGCCCGTGGTGCGGCGACTGTCCTTGGTCTCCTCGCTGAGGTTGGAGGTGACGTCCCAGCCCCAGTAGTAGAAGGCGGCGATGAGCGCGCCGGACGCGAAGCCGCTCACCCCGTCGAAGTGACTGAAGCCGAGCCAGGACCAGTCGAAGGGCCGCGCGTTGTCGGTGTGCAGGAGGGCGCCGACGGCGAAGACGGCCAGGATGACGAGCTCGACACCGGACATGATGAGCTGGGCGCGGACGGTGAGCCGCGCGCCGCCGAGCACGACGAACAGCATGACCAGGAACCAGGCCGCGCCGACCACGGTGGCCAGCGCCGTGTTGTCCGCGAGCCCCTCGTCGAAGAGGGAGAGCGTCATCGAACCGGCGGGCAGCGAACCGGCGACCATGAAGATCGTCGCGGAGATCACCAGCGCCCAGCCGCTGATGAAGCCGAGGAACGGGTGGAGCGTGCGGCCGACCCAGGAGTAGCTGGCGCCCGCGTTGGTGTCGATCCGGCTGAGATAGCTGAATGCCAGCGCGATGCCCAGCATGGGTATCGCGCAGTACAGGAGCGCCGCGGGGCTGGCCAGGCCCACGGCGCCGACGAGGACCGCGGTGGTCGCGGCGAGCGAGTACGCCGGGGCACTGCCCGCGACCGCCATCACAACCGTGTCGAACGTACCGAGGACATTGGCCTGAAGCCCTCTGCCCCTGCTGTTGCTCATGGATGCGCTGCTTTCCGTCCTGCACGAGGCGCGGGCAGGCAGGCATGCGCGACCGCGACAGGCGTAAGTGGGGGTGCGGCCGATGCCGTGCACGCTTGGTGATCGGTGCACGATCGCTCCGTAGTCGGATGATGATAGCGGTGGTGTTTGAGTGCTCAGGGTCAACTCGTAGGTAATGTCCGCCTGTTTGCAACGCGCCGAGGAACGGTGATAGAGCGCAGCAGCCCAGGTGAGGGCCACAACCGGGCCGGAACACGGACGGCCGGAGGATCAACTACCGTTTGATAACGGCCAGTTGGGCGTGAGGGCATACCGCTGGCCGGACTCGCGGAGTGCGGCCCGGCCACGTCTTGGGGAAGTTGAGAATCCAGTAAGAGCTCAACAGGCGTTGGCTCGCGCCCGGTTTCAGTGCACCGGACGCCGTATGTGCTGGGCGGCCAGCCGCACCGGAGCGTTCTGCGCGCCATAGCCGCGGTAGCCGGCGTCGCGCTGGACCAGTTCGAAGAAGACGCGGCCGATCGTCTCCGTGTAGCAGTGGCGGAAGGCGCCGTCCGCGTCGCGGTCGTAGAGGATGCCGAGCTCGCGGTACGTCTCCAACTCGTCGTCGGTGAACTCGTACTTGGCCGCGAGGTCGTCGTAGTAGTTCGCGGATATCGGCAGCAGACAGCCGCCCGCGTCCCGGAAACGGCGCGCCGCCGTCACGAGGTCGTCGGTGGCGAGCGCGATGTGCTGCGCACGGCCGCCCTGGTCGGCGGTCGGGGCGGGGCCGACGCCGAGGGCGATGCGTACGCTGCCGTCGGCGTTGGTCACGGCACGGCTCCGCAGCAGCCCGTACGGATCCGCGACGTCCACACTCTCCTGGGCGCCGAGCCCCAGGACGCTGCGGTGGAAGAGGGCCGCCTCGTCGAACTGGTGCCAGGGCTGGGTGAGTGCCAGATGGTCGATGCGGTAAATGCCGTCGCTGGTGGGTGACTTGTGTGCGACGGGCTCGAAGTCGCTTGTCCAGCTGGGGAGTTCGGGGCGGTCCGTCGCGCAGAAGAACAGCCCCGTGCCGTCGGGTGCCGCGACCGCGTCCAGCGGGGCGTCCTCGGGGGCGCGGCGACGTGGCAGTACGGGCGCGAGGAGGGACTCGGCGCGCCGGGCCGCGCCCGCCGGGTCCGGGGATTCCAGGCCGACGGCAGCGAGCCCGGTGCCGTCGCGGCGGGCGGCCGGACCCGTGTTGAGCAGCACCCGGGCCTCGCCCTGCTGCCACAGGTCGACCGGCTTGCTGCGGTGCCGGGCGGTACGGGCGAAACCGAGCGCTTCAAGGACCTCCGAGACCGGTTCGACGTCGGGAGTGACCAGTTCGGCGAAGGCGATGCCGGTCGGCACGACGGGCGCGGGCGGCTCGGTGAGGCCGACGCTCTCCTGGAGCACGAGGAGCGAACGCAGGGCGTCAACGGCGGTCGGCCCGGCCTCGGCCTGCCGGAACACGTCGTTGAACACCTCGAGCGAGAGCGGTCCTCGGTATCCGGCACGCATCACATGCCCGACGAGCCCGGCGACGTCGAAGCCGCCCTGCCCGGGGAAGCAGCGGTAGTGACGGCTCCACTGCAGCACGTCCATCGCCATCAGCGGAGCGTCGGCCAGTTGCAGGAAGAAGATCTTCTCACCGGGGATGTCCTCGATGCCCTTGGGGTCGGAGCCCCGGGCGAGGATGTGGAAACTGTCCAGACAGGTGCCGAGCGCCGGATGGTCGGCAGCCTCGACAATGCGCCAGGCATGGTCGTACGTACTCACATGGCGTCCCCACGCCAGCGCCTCGTACGCGACACGGATACCGAAGTCCTGGGCCAGTTCGGCAAGTCGGCGCAGATGAAAGGCGGCGAGCGCGTCGTCGTCGACGGCGAGCGGCGACACGCTGGAGCACACCAGCACGGTGTCGACGCCGAGCCGCCGCATCAGCCGGAACTTGTGCTCGGCCCGCCGCAGATTGCGCCCGAACTCGTCCGACGGCACGGCCTCGATGTCACGCATCGGCTGATAGAGATCGATACTCAGCCCGAGATCGGCACAACGGGCACGGATCTCCTCCGGAGAGAGGGGGCTGGCGAGCAGATCGTTCTCAAAGATCTCCACACCGTCGAACCCGGCCCGCGCCGCAGCGGTGAGCTTCTCGGTGAGGGCCCCACTGAGGGAAACGGTGGCAATGGACGTACGCACGTTGATTCTCCTCGGTCTCACTTCACGGCTAGGGACAAATCGGGGGCGGCCCTCGTCAGCCGCGCTCGGGCTGACGGGGGGCGCCCCTTAAGGGGCGCGGGGAACTGCGCGATCAACCCCCCACCACCCGCGCCCGCCCCACAACCCGAGCCAGCCCACCCATAAGGCGCCCTCAGCTCCGGGCACCGGCAACACCGGCCAACTCGGAAATATCTGCAAGCATCCGCACACTGTCCGGCTCACGCCCCGTGAAGAGCCGGAACGCATCCGCGGCCTGAAAAACGGCCATACCCCCACCGTCCAGCACCGCACAGCCCATCGCCCGTGCGGTACGCAACAACTCGGTCTCCAGCGGCCGATACACGACTTCGGCCACCCACAGCCCGGGGTGCAACAACGCGGCGGGAAGCGGCATCCCGGGATGGGCGACCATTCCGGTGGGCGTGGCATGCACGATGCCGTCCGCGCCACCGAGCAGACCGGCCAGTCGATCCGGCGTCGCGGCGGCCGCGCGCCCGTCGCCGAAGTGCCGGTTCAGCCCAGCGGCGAGCGACGCCGCCCGCTCGGGCAGGGCATCGACGACGGTGACATGCCCCGCACCCAGCGTGAGCATGGCGTGCGCGACGGCCGCCCCCGCACCACCGGCCCCCAACTGCACCACCCGCTCCAATGGAGCATCCGGCAGCCCACGGGCGAAGGACGCCGCGAACCCCGTGACATCCGTGTTGTGGCCCACCGCGCGCCCACCGTCGAAGACGACGGTGTTCACCGCACCGAGCGCCTCGGCCTGCGGGGCGAGCGCGTCCAGGTGCTCGATGACGAGCTGCTTGCAGGGATGCGTGATGTTCAGTCCGTCGAAACCCAGGTCGCGAGCGGCGCGCACCAGGTCCCCCACCGCCTCGGGACCGACGCCGAGCGCGTCGATGTCGATGAGCCGGTACACATAGCGCAGGCCCTGCCGGTCCGCCTCCCGCTCGTGCAGTGCCGGACTGAGCGACGGGCCGATGCCCGCGCCGATCAGTCCGACGAGATACGAGTCCTTGACCACGGCGACCACGGCGGACCTCCAGAGCGGCTTACTAATGTACGAACTAGTACGTTAGCTATATCAGCATCCAGCTCCCCCGGGAAGGGCCGGCCGGGAACGAGCCGGGAACCCGGAACCGCATACGGGAGCCTGCTTCTAGAATCTCGGGCACTGGCCCCTCGCCCGAAGGAACCCGATGACCAGCGTCGAAGAACCGGCACGACCGAACGGGCGCATCCGTGACGCCGCCCGCACCAAGGCCGAGATCCTCGACGTCGCGACGCAGGAGTTCGCGCGGGCCGGCTACGACGGGGCCCGGGTCGACGAGATCGCCGCCCGCACCCGGACCACGAAGCGGATGATCTACTACTACTTCGGCGGCAAGGAACAGCTGTTCACGGCGGTCCTGGAGCGGGCGTACACCGTGATCCGGCAGGCCGAGCAGGAGCTCGACGTCGAGCACCTGGACCCGGTCGCGGCCATCCGGCGGCTGGTCGAGCTGACCTTCGACCACCACGAGGCGCACCCCGACTTCATCCGCCTGGTCAGCATCGAGAACATCCACGGGGCCGAGCACATCGCCGCCTCCGAGAAGCTCGGCAAGATCGGCTCGCCCGCCCTGGACGTGATCAGCCGCATCCTGGAGACGGGGCAGAAGTCCGGCCTGTTCACGGCAGACGTCGACGCCGTCGACCTGCACGCCATGATCAGCTCGTACTGCTTCTTCCGGGTCTCCAACCGGCACACCTTCGGCGCCCTGTTCGGCCGCGACCTGGTCGACCCCGGCCGGCGCGAGCACTACCGGAACATGCTGGGCGACATGGTCATCGCCTATCTGACGGCGGACCGCTCCGAGGACTGAGTCCTTCCGTGGCCGGAAAAGATCCTTCGGCGTGACCTCTTGACACCCGGGAAACGTGAGCGCAACATCCGTAGCCAACCGCTACTAACTATCCAGTGGGTTAATTAGCCGGGTAGCCCCCGGCGCGGCCGCCCCGTCACCCCAGGGATCCGGCACTTCTCCCCTCCGCTCACTCCACTTACGTTGGAGTTCCCCCGAAGGAGCACGCCGTGTCTGTCCCCGCAGCACCCCACGACGTCCCGCCCGGTCAGCCGAAGAAAGCCGCGACGGCCGCCTGGATCGGCAGCGCCCTGGAGTACTACGACTTCTTCATCTACGGCAGCGCGGCCGCGCTGATCTTCCCCGAGGTCTTCTTCGACGAGTCGGACCCGGCCACCGCGACCCTGCTCTCGCTGGCCACGTTCGGCGTCGCGTACGCGGCCCGCCCGATCGGCGCGCTCTTCCTCGGCCACTTCGGCGACCGGGTCGGCCGCAAGAAGATCATGGTCTTCACGCTGATCCTGATGGGCCTTTCGACCTTCCTCATCGGCTGTCTGCCGACCCGTGACCAGGTCGGCACGCTGGCCCCCGTGCTCCTGGTCCTGTGCCGGATCCTGCAGGGCATCTCCGCCGCGGGCGAGCAGGCCAGCGCCAACTCGATGTCCTTGGAACACGCGCCACCGAACCGGCGCGGCTTCTTCACCAGCTTCACCCTCAGCGGCACGCAGGGCGGCCAGCTCCTCGCCACACTGGTGTTCATCCCGATCGCCGCGCTCCCCGAGGACCAGCTGCTCTCCTGGGGCTGGCGCGTCCCGTTCTGGATGAGCTTCGCGGTCGCCGTCGCCGGCTACGTCATCCGCCGCACCCTCCAGGAGACGCCGACCTTCACCCAGCAGGCCGCCACCGAGGGCGTCGCGAAGATGCCGCTCGCCGTGCTGCTGCGCGACCACTGGGCGGACGTCCTACGGGTGGTCGCGGCCGCCCTCGTCGCCTCGGTCAGCACGATCTTCACGGTGTGGGCGCTGGCGTACGCGACCAGCGACTCGGTGGGCATGGACCGTACGTCCATGCTGTGGGTGGGCGCACTCGCCAACCTCGTCGCCCTCGGCGCGATCCCGCTGTGGGCCACCCTGTCCGACCGCATCGGCCGCCGTCCGGTCTTCCTCCTCGGCGCCGCGGGCAGCGCGGTGATGATGTTCGCCTACCTGTGGGCCATCTCCACGGGCTCGTACCCGCTGGTCCTGATCCTCGGCATCGTCACCTTCGGTGTCGTCTACAGCGCCGCGAACGGTGTCTGGCCGTCCTTCTACGGCGAGATGTTCTCCACCCGGGTCCGGCTGTCGGGCATGGCCATCGGTACGCAGATCGGTTTCGCGGTCGCCGGGTTCGCGGTGACCTTCGCCGCGCAGATCGCCGGCCCGGACGGCGACGACTGGGCGAACGTGGCCCTGTTCACCGCCGCGCTGTGCGTCCCGCCGGTGATCGCCGCACTCACGGCACGCGAGACGCACAAGGTGCCGACGGAACGGCTCGGCGAGCCGGACCTGCAGAAGTCATCCGGACGGGAGAAGGTGTCGGCCTGAGCCGCCCCCCGCACTCATGCAGCTCGGCGCCGACCGCACCCGCGGCCGGCGCCGAGCCCTTCAGCGCCCGGCGTCCCGCAGAGTGAGCTGCGGTTCGCCGTGCGCGTCGGGTCCGCCGAGCATCGCCGTGAAGGACTCCGTCCGCAGGACGAGCCCCTCCTCCGAACGCTCACAGACCACGTTCACCTGCCCGTCCGCTTCCCCATAGCGCACGGCGAAGACGTCCAGCCCCTCCGGTGCGTCGGGGGAAGGCCCCACTTCCAGGGCGGTCGTCGTCCGTACGTGCCGCCAGCCGGCGTCGGGGTCGCCGTACCCGCGCGGGTCGGCGGCCAGCGCGAACGCGGCCTGCTCCTGGGTGAGTTCGTCCCGGGCGTCGAAGGAGTCCGGGCTGCCCTCCCGCGGGTGCGTCAGGCGCAGTTCCCCGGTGGAGGCGACGAGCGGGAAGTCTGCGACCCGGCGGAACCGGTCGCCGTCCGCGGCGACATACGGCATTCCGACGAGCAAGTACCGTTCCCCGTCGAGCTGTTCGACAACGACGGTCATCCACAGCCGCGTGCCGTCCGTGACGTACAGCGACTGGACATGGCGCAGGACATGGTCCCGGCCGACGACGGGCTTGCTCACCAGCTTGGCGGCAAGGCCGCCGACGCGGTGGTCCGCCACCCGCACCGCTCCCATCGGCCGGCACAGCAGGAAGCCGTCCGTGACGGGCCCGAAGCCGTGCTGCCGGTTGACCGCGGCGGCCACGAGCGCCGTGCCGCCCGCCTCGATCACGGACGGCGTCATCCGGTCGTCGAACGACACCGTGACCGTGCCGGCACGCAGCTGGTGGCAGGTGGGTGCCGTGCGCGGGGTGCGGTGCCAGCTCGTGGTGTCCTGGATCTGCCAGACGAGCATGAACGCGAAGTGCCCGTCCACGCCTCCGTCGGCCCCGACCGCGTGCCGGCCCCAGCTTGTGTCCCCGGCGTAGCGGCCGAGGTCGGCGCCGATGCGGCGGCTGAAGTACCGCAGCCCGAGGACGGATTCGAAGCCGGAGTGCTGCTCGCTGTAGCGCGGCCCACCGATGTCGAAGCCGCTCCCGCAGAGCCGCGCGTCGATGTAGCGGGCGAGCGTGTCGCCGTCCTCCGCGAAGATCTCCTCACCGCTGACCCGGTGGGCCTGGGCGAGGAAGGAGAGGGAGATCGGCCCGTAGTTGTTGTCGTACGCGCCGCCGTGCTCGGGAGGCAGCGGGGCGCCCCGGTCCCGCACGCGCCGGGCCCGGATCTCGTCCGCGTACAGCCGAAGGGCTCGCTGCCGGACCAACTCCCCTTGAGCGTAAGGGAGATGGCGGGCGAGCATCAGGCCGCCGACCACGCATCCGATGGCCTGGTTCGCGGCGTCCTGCGGATTGAAGACCGTGGCCTCGGTCAGCCAGCGCCAGTAGCCGTGCCCCAACTCGACGACCTCGTGGCGCAGTTCGTCGTTGAGGAGCCCATCGGTCGTCTCGATGACGTTGACCAGTTGGAGCAGCGCCCACACCGTGCTCGGCCAGTCACCGATGGGGTGCGCACCGGGCGCGAGTACGTAACGGGCGTACGGGAGGCCCGAGTTGCGTGCCGTCAGGTTCGGGTAGCCGGGGTTGTCCTCCGTGAACACGCGCTCGCGCAGATGGAAGCGGAGGCTGCGGAGCACGGCCTCCGGCAGGCGCGGGTCCTTCGTTCGCTGCCAGGCGAGCCCCAGCAGCGACGTGATACCGAGGGAGGTGTCGCCGATGTCGTCGCCGGCGGCCGGGTTCTCCAGGCTGCCCTCCGGGGTGAGACGGCTCAAAGCCGTCTCGGTGACACCGGCGAGCACGGCGTCGTACGCGGCCGGATCGTCCGGCAGGTGGTGCAACTGGCCGCGCTGGCGCGGGAGATACACGTACTCAGCCCTTCATACCGGTGGTGGACAGGCCTTCCACCAGCCTCTTCTGGAAGATGAGGAAGCAGATGAGCGTGGGCAGGAGGGCAAGCGTCGACATGGCGAACATCGCCCCGTAGGAGGAGCCGCTGGTCTGGTCCAGGAACAGGGTCAGGCCGAGGGGGACGGTGAACTTGTCGTTCTGCTGGAGGTAGACGAGCTGGTGGAGGAAGTCGTCGTACGTCCAGATGAAGGTGAAGATCGTGGTGGTGATCAGGGCCGGCTTCATCAGCGGCAGGATGATCTTCCAGTAGATCTGGAAGGGGTTCGCCCCGTCCATCATGGCCGCGTGGTCCAGCTCGCGCGGGATGGAGCGGATGAACTGGACCATCAGGAAGATGAAGAAGGCGTCCACCGCGAGGAACTTCGGCACGATCAGCGGCAGGTACGTGTTGATCCAGGTCAGGTTGTAGAAGATCGTGTACTGCGGGATCAGGACGGCCTGGGTGGGCAGCATCAGCGTGCCGAGCATCAGGCCGAACCAGATCTTCTTGCCCCGGAACTCGAAGCGCGCGAAGGCGTAGGCGGCCAGCGAGCAGGAGATCACGTTGCCGATCACGGCGCCGATCGTGACGATCAGCGAGTTGGTGATGTAGAGGGAGAAGGAGTTGCCGGAGCCGCTCCAGCCCTCGGAGTAGTTCTCCGGGCGCAGTGCGTTCGGGATGAGCCCGGGGCTGGTGAAGATCTCGGTGTCGGGCTTGAACGAGCTGCTCAGCATCCACAGCAGCGGATAGAGCATGACGATCGCCACGCCGATGAGCAGGGTGTGGATGAAGATGCGACGGGATCCGGTGGCCGAACGCAGCTTCCGCAACGGCGACTTCAGGCCTCGGGTCGGGGTGATGGCGGACATGGGGTGAAGGACTCCTCGCTCAGACGTCAGTCGTCGTAGTGGACCCAGTAGCGGCTGGCGATGAAGTTGACCGCCGTGAAGCCTGCGATGACCAGGAACAGCACCCAGGCGAGGGCCGAGGCGTATCCCATCTGAAGGTCGGTGAAGCCCTTCTTGTACAGGTAGAGGGAGTACAGCATGGTCGAGTTGAGCGGCCCGCCGGAGCCGTTGCTGATCACGAAGGCGGGCGTGAACGTCTTGAACGCGTCGATGATCTGCAGGACCACGTTGAAGAAGACGATCGGGGTCAGCAGCGGCAGGGTGATCCTGAAGAACCGGGTGACGGGGCTGGCGCCGTCGATCGCGGCGGCCTCGTACACGTCCTTCGGCAGCTGCTTCAGACCGGCGAGGAAGATGACCATCGGGGTGCCGAACTGCCAGATGGCCAGCAGGATCAGCGTGTAGAGCGCGGTGTCCGGGCTGGAGATCCAGTCCTGGCCCTTGATGCCGAACCAGGCGAGGAAGTCGTTGAACAGGCCGTCGCCTCCGAACACCTGCCGCCAGACGATGGCGATGGCCACCGCCCCGCCGAGCAGCGACGGCAGGTAGAAGGCGGCCCGGTAGAGGCCGATACCCCTCAGATCGCGGTTGAGCAGCATCGCCACACCGAGAGCGAGTGCCAGCTTCAGCGGCACGGACACGACGACGTACAGCAGCGTGGCGTGCACCGAGTCCCAGAAGACCGGGTCGTCGGTGAACATGCGGTCGTAGTTGTCCAGGCCGACCCACTTCGCGGGGGTGAGCAGGTCGAAGTTGGTGAAGGACAGGTACAGCGAGTCGAGCATCGGGTAGATCGTCAGCCCGAACAGGCCGACGAACCAGGGCGCCAGGAAGAGGTACGGCCACCAGCCCCCGCCCCGCCGTCTGGCGAGGCGGCGGCGCATGCGGTCGCGCTCCCGCTGGTCGGACGGGGTCACAGGAGCAGGCTGCTCCTTGACGACCTCGTCGGTCTGCGCGGTGGTCATACTCATCTCTCCCTGACCCTCTCCCGTTGTGCTGATGCGCGGCGAGGACTGAGCGCATCCATCGAAGCCCGGCGCGGCACCCACGCCCCGTCAGGGGCGCGGGGAACTGCGCGACCAGCCACGAACGGCCCGCAGCCGAAGTGCCGCACTACCCGCGGAGCTACCGGCGGAGCTACCCGCCCAATATCCCCGACGCCTGGTCGAAGAACTCGCCGAGCTGCCCCTTGATCGACTTCTTGCCGAAGGCCACCGCGAGGTTCGACTGGAACAGCAGGTCCCAGATCTGGTCGGCCCCCTGCGGCGGCGGCGCGGGGGCTGCCAGCGCGTTGGTCGCCTTCCCGACCCGCTGCGAGATGTAGTCCGCGTTCTCCATGTTCAGCTTGTCCGTCTCGGTCAGGCCCGAGGCGATCAGGTTGCGGGCCTTCTCCGTCGGCGGGATGCCGCGCAGCAGCTGCATGTCCTTGATCGCCGTCTCGTCCTGCGCGAAGAACGACATGATCTTCACCGAGTCGGCGACCTTCTTGCTGGCCTTGGTGGCGCTCAGCAGGACACCGCCGTTGACGAAGTTGCCCTCGCGGGCGCCGGAGAAGTCGCCCTGCGGGGTGGGCAGGAAGTCCAGCTGCGCGTCGGTGATGGAGCCGCCCGCGCCGTAGACGCCGGAGTCGAAGGTGAACAGCGCCTTGCCGATGACGACCGCGTTCTTGGTGAGGTCGTTGTGCGCGGCGGAGGTGATCGCCGGCGGCGGGGAGGCGTTGGCCTTGCGCATGTCGGCCCAGTACTCCCACCACTCCTGGAGGGTGTCGGCGGTGAAGCCGAGCTTCTTGCCGTCGTCGGTGAAGAAGGTCTGGCCCTTCTCCCGGGCGAAGATCTCGAAGCACTGGAGGGTGGAGCCGCCGCCGTCGTCGACGCCGTAGATCTTGCCGCCGCTCTTCTTGTAGACATCCTGGGCGATCTTCTTCAGGTCGGCCCAGGTCCACTCGCGCTCGGGCAGCTTCAGGCCCAGGTCCTCCAGGCCGCTGCGGTTGACGGTGAGCTGGTTGACGCCGATGCCGGACGGGACGCCGTAGAGCTTGCCGTCGACGGTGCCTGCCGCGAGGAGCGTCTTGGCGAAGCCGGTGAGGTCCAGGCTCTTGCCGACGTAGGAGTCGAGCGGAGCGAGGACTCCCTTGCGTGCGTACTGCGCGACCAGGGCGGTGTCCATCTGCAACAGGTCCGGGGCACTGCCGCCGGCGATGTTGGTGTTGAACTTGTCGAAGTACCCGTCGTAGCCGGAGTAGGTCTCCCGGATCTTGATCTTCGAGTTCTTCTTCTCGAAGGCGGCGAGCGCCTTCTTGTAGGCCGCGTGCCGGTCGTCGCTGCCCCACCAAATCATGGTCAGGTCGCTGCTGGTGCTGCCGGCGCCGGTTCCTCCGCTGCAGGCGCTGAGCGCGCTGCCGAGCGTGCCGGCGACGGCGATGCCGCTCGTGGTGCGGAGCAGGGTTCTGCGCGAGATCTGGTGACCCACCGGGTCCTCCTGGATGTGCGTGACGGATCCCCTGGCCGTCGAGCGGCTCGGGTCTTTTCCCTGGGGTATGCCTTCCGGCGCGCGGCCTCGCCCGGCCGCGTCGCACTGAGAGGTGGGGGTCCCCGGCCTGCGGGCCGCTGTCGCACGAGCGCGCCCTCGCACGGCTGCCGTACGTCACGTACGGCGGGACGCCTCACCCGGAGCCGGGTCCCGCCGGCCATGGAAAGCGCTTGTCCGGACATTGGCAGACCTACGGCTGACCCGTCAATGCTTCACCCGCATACCACCGGTCACGGTTTGAATTCCACGGTCCACCGCGAAACGGCTCGCGCCCGCCACGGTGCCGCTGTCGCCGACCGTGCTGCTGACCACCTCGGTGGGCCAGCTCAGCCGGGCCAGTTCGGCCCGTACACCGGGCAGGAGCTGGGGGTACGCGCCGGTGCCGCCGCCCAGCACGATCAGTCCCGGGTCCAGTACGGCGGCCACGGCGGCGGCGAGCCGGCCCACGTCGGCCGCATGGCGGCCGACCACGGCGCATGCGGTGGCGTGACCCTCCTCGGCGAGGGCGAAGAGCCGCTCGGCGGTGCGGGGACACGGACCGTCGGCGTCCCGCCAGGCCTCGGCCGCACGGCGCAGGAGGGAACGCGAGCCTATGTGCTCCTCCAGGGCCTCCTGGCGCGGTTCGCGGCCTTCGTCCCACGGGTAGGGCAGCCGGGCCACCTCTCCCGCGGCGCCGTTCGCCCCGCGCAGCACCTGGCCGCCGACGACGATGCCGAGGCCGATGCCCACACCGATCCGCAGATAGCCGAAGGTCTGGCGGCCGCGGGCGGCGCCCTCGTGCAGTTCGGCGAGCGCGGCGCAGTTGACGTTGTTCTCGAGGTGAACGGGCACACCCGGCGGCAGCGCGACGGCCATGGCGTCGAAGGCGGGTCCCGCCTTGGCGGTCGCGGGGTGCATACCGGCGCCTCCCTCGTCCTGTGCGATGACGTCACCCACGGCGACGACGATGGCGCGCAGCGGGGCGCCGGCCGGCAGCGCGTCGAGGGCCTTGCGCACGGTGTCGGCGGCCTCCTCCCGGGAGCCGGTGCCCTGGGCGAGCAGGGTGCTGTCGAGGGCGCAGCCCCGCACCTGGGTGTGGGTGGGCCCGAGATCGACGGCGAGCACGGCGCCCGCGGCAGGACCGAGACCGTAGACGGCGGCGGAACGACCGGTGGCGCCGGAGGCGGTGCCGGAGCAGGCGGCGAGCTCGGCGGCCTCGAGTTCGGCCACGGCCGAGGAGACGGTCGGCTTGGACAGGCCCGCACCGGCCGCCAGCTGGGGGCGGGTGGCGGTACCCGCCTCGGCCAGCACGGCGAACACCGCGCGGGCACTCTCGCTCAGGTTCATGCTCTCCCTCAGGTCGTGCCGCAGCAGTCTGGTGGCAAGGGTTGTACGGCATCGGGTTTCCGTACCCCTTGACCGCACCCTACTTCGTTAGTTAACTTCCTAACGAACTCCTGCGGTACTCGCCTGCCGCAGTCCCCGAAGCCCGTCCCGGGGCTTCCCTACCACTTGTCCTCAGCCACGATTGCCAAGCGGTCTCGGGGAAGTGAGGCACGCCCCCACCTCCCCGAGACCGCTTGGTCCATACCCACGGTTCGCCCGCCGTTCGCTCCGCACGCGCAGTACCGCGCAACGACGAAAGAGGCTCCGTGCAGGACTCCACGCCCATCGCCGTCGGCATCGACGTGGGCGGCACAAAGACGCACCTCCGCGCGGACGCCGGGGAGAACTCCGGCTCCGGGCAGAGTGCTCTCGCCGATCATGTGCGTACGAGCAGTGGCTGGAGGCCGCACGATCCCGGGCCCGCCGCCGCGTGGCTGGCCGCGCTGATCGAGGACGCCATGCCACGGGACGCGCGCCCGGCCGCGGTGGCCGTCGGCGGGCACGCGTGCGAGACGCCTCGCCAGTGCGAGGAGATCCGCTCCGCACTCCACTCTCTCCTCGGTGTCCCCTGCCTCGTCGTGGGCGACGCCGAACTCCTCGTACCCGCGGCCGGTCTGGACAAGGGCGTCGGTCTCGTGGCCGGCACCGGTTCGGTCGCGGTGGGACGGCTGCCCGACGGCGGCGCGGTCCAGGTCGGCGGCTGGGGCGCGGTCCTCGGCGACGAGGGCGGCTCGGCCGGTCTCGTACGCGAGGCCGCGCGGGCCGTCTGGGCGGCGCACGACCGCGGCGATCCGCCGGACGCCCTCGCGGACCGGCTGACGACCGCTTTCGGGGTGCCCGAAGTGCCGTCCCTGGGCGCGGCGTTGGAGAGCGCGACCGATGTCTCCGCCGAGTGGGGGCGGCACGCGCCCAGTGTGTTCGCGGCGGCCGAGGACGGTTCGCCGCTCGCCCGTCGGGTGATCGCCGAGGGCGGCCGCGCGCTGGCGTCGCTGGTCGTACGGCTCGCCGCGCGCGGGGTCCCGGTGGACGACGTCGTGGTGGCCGGCAGCACTGTGCTCGTCCAGCCGCTGCTGTACGAGGCGTTCACCGCCGCGCTGGCGGAGGCGCTGCCGTCGGCACGGCCGCGGCCGCTGCGCGCGCCGCCGGTGGAGGGGGCCGTGGCGCTGGCCCGGTCGCTGCTGTGAGGCGGCCCCGGCCGATCTGTTCCCAAGACCGTTGAGTTCGCCACTCCGGGATGAGCCCACGAGTTCAACTCCCGTTCAGAAGTCCGGGTTCAGCTCACGTGATCCGTTCGAGTTCCACCATTTTCGAACTCATTCCTCCGTCATCACTCTCACAACTCCAGAAGGAGAGGCACCTCCCATGGCCGGTGCGCATCCCCGTCCCCCTCGTGGCAGAGCCGGTATCGACCGGCGTATGTTCCTGCGGAGTTCCGTGGGCGTCTCGGCCGGGCTGGTCGCGGCCCCTGCGGTCGTGGCCTGGCCGGCGGCCACGGCAGCCTCGGCCGCCACGAACGCGTCCGTCGCCTTCGTGGACTCGTACACCACCAACGTCGTCGCCAACCTCACGTCCGAGACCAACGCGGCCGTGCACATCCTCGACGGCTTCGCGCGCATCTGGAAGACGGGCGCGGCCTGGGACTCCGGCACCCCGCTCATGCCCGAGGTCCTGCGCGCCAACATGCGGTACTGCGCGCACGTCACCCGACGCCGCACGGAGGCCGAGGCCCGGACCGCCTTCATCCAGGACCGCCAGCACCAGAGCTACGCGGTGATCGCGGGCCTCGGTCCGCTCGCCGACCTCTACAAGAGCGGGGCGAAGGCCGTCACCGGCATCACCTCGGCGCCGGACGGCATTCCGCCGGGCCGGATCAGCGACACGCTCCCGGCCGACGCGCCTGCGGGCTCCGCACTGGGCGCCGGCTCCCACGACTCGGACCTCGGCAAGGTCGCCGAACTGGTCGACACGGTGCGCGGCCCGTTCGCGTCGAGCAACCCCTCCAAGCTGAGCTACCAGTACCCCCGCCCATGGCGCATGAACGAGGACAGCGAGGTCGTCGACACGGGCAGGACCGACGAACTGGGCTTCCCCGTCTACGAGTCCGACGTCGTGGTCGTCCCGCAGCTGCTGCGGCAGCGGAGCACCGACCCGGCCGACGACGGAGGCTTCACCAGCGGGCACACGAACGCCTTCTATCTGGCGGCGCTGGCCATGGCGTACGCGATTCCGGAGCGGTTCCAGGAGCTGGTGGCCCGCGCCTCCGAGCTCTCCCACACCCGCATCGTGGCGGGCATGCACTCCACCGTCGACGTGGTCGGTGCCCGGGTCCTCTCCACGGCCCTCGCCGCGGCCGCGCTCGCCGACCCGAAGAACGCCGGCCTCAAGGCGACCGCCCGCGCGCAGGCCTCCGCCTACTTCCAGGAGCGGACCGGCACGACCGCCGACACCCTGTACGCCTACGCCCACTCGGCGGGCCGGGACACCGACCCGTACGTGGACCGGGACGCCAACTGGGCAGCAGTCAAGCCCCGGTTGACGTACGTCCTGCCCAAGCGGCACGCGCACAACCGGATGACCGTGCCCAAGGGTGCCGAGGTGCTCCTGGAGACGCGTCTGCCCTACCTCTCCGCGGCCCAGCGTCGCGAGGTGCTGCGCACGACCGCGCTGCCCGCCGGATACGTCCTGCTGGACGGCTTCGAGCAGTGGGGGCGGCTGAACCTCTTCGCCGCCGCCGACGGCTACGGGGCCTTCGACAGGGACGTGCACGTCACGCTGGATGCCGCCGCCGGAGGCTTCGGCGCCGCCGACACCTGGCGCAACGACATCGGCGGCCGGGGCGCGCTCGTCAAGAGCGGCAGCGGCACGTTGGCCCTCACGGGCGGGAACGACTACAGCGGCGGCACCACGCTGGAGGAGGGCGTCCTCGCGACCGGTTCGGAGGAGGCGCTGGGCTGCGGTGACGTACGGGTCGAAGGCGGTGTCCTGCGGGTGGCTGCGCCGCTGCGGGTGCGGGGGGTGTACGCCCAGGCGTCCGGCACGAGCCTCGATGTGACGCTCGCCGGCGACCGCGTGCCGGCTCTGACGGTGAGCCGTCGTGTGCGGCTCGACCGGGGCAGCGCGCTCGCAATACGGCTCGACGGTTCCTACCGCCCGAGGCGGGGCACCGTGGTTCCGGTGATCGAGACCCGGGCGTTGCAGGGGCGGTTCGGCAGCATCACGGTGGACGGCTTCCGCGCCGAGCCGGTCTTCACGGCTCGTGGGCTGTCGGTACGCCTCACGTAGACGCTTCGCGTGGCGCTCCGCTGGAAGCATCGTTCGGGTGCGGGCCGGTGGGGGCTGGTCGCGCAGTTCCCCGCGCCCCTGACGGGGCGCGCCCACACGGCGGAGCCGCATGTGTCACAGCCCCGCGCCCCGTCAGGGGCGCGGGGCGTTTGTCAGTGGCCCTCGATCGCCCACGCCCTGCCGCCGTTGGGCGGTGTGGTGGTCGGGCCGGGGGCGGCCAGCCAGTCGGCGACGGTGTGCGCGATGGGCTGGCCCGATTCGATCTGTATGAATCCGAACTGGCCGGACTGGTTGCACTCGAGGAACCACCACATCCCGTCGGCGTCCTCGGCGAAGTCGAAGGCGCCGTAAGCCAGTCCGGCCTCCCGGAGGTAGGTGTGCACCCCGGCGGCGATAAGCGGCGGTGCCTCGACCGGGCGCCAGGGAGCGTCGGAGGTGGCGAACCGTACGTCCACCTCGTCGGGGTCGGCGCCCGGGGCGACCGCCTTGCGGGCGGCGTGGATCCGGTCGCCGACACAGGTCAGCCTGATGTCGGCCTGCTTGGCGACCCGCCGTTGGAGCAGGGTCGGGCCGAAGGCGACGGCAGCGAAGTCCGCGTCGGGCGCGACCCGGCTGGTGGGCACCGCCCTGGGCGGTTCCTGCGGGTGCGCGCCCGAGACGGGCTTGACCACCAGGTCCGGGAAGCGGTCCGCGAAGTCACGGGCCGCCTGCGGGAACGTGGTGATCAGCGTGGCGGGTACGGGAAGTCTGCTGCGCTGGGCGAGGTGGAGCTGCCAGGGCTTGTGGCGGGCCCGGCGGGCCGCGTCGGGGTGGTTCATCCAGCGCGCGCCGGTGGAGCGCAGCATGCCGTAGAGCGCCTGTGCGGACTCCTCGGTCAGCCAGTCGGAGGGCTCGGCGACACGGGACGCGGGCACACCGGGCCTGCGGACCCAGACGGACCGCAGCCCGCTCATGCTCACCAGCCGGCCGCCGGCGGACAGGTGCCCGCGGAAGGCGCCGTGCACGTACTCGCCCGACAGGGCCACCGGGCCCGGCAGGTCCGCGGGGTCGAGCCGGACGACCGGGACGCCACTCCCGTCGAGTTCCGCCACCACCATGTCCGCGGTCACATCCTGTTCGCACGTCAGGATCAGAACCGTCATCGTTGCGGGTCCGGCTTCAGTCGTCGAAGTGGGTCTTCGAGCCGGCGGTGGACGTGGTGGCTCCCAACTCCCGCAACACGGCGTAGTCATGAGCGGCAAGCCGCCCGTCCGGGAGCACGTTCAACTGCAGTCTGGAGTCATAGGCATACGGAACGCTGACCTCCAACTGCTGGGCCGGACGGGCATAGTTGAGCGCGAACGGTCGCATCGGTTCTCCTTGCTCGGTGCGAACCCGGTCAAGCGGATCGTGACGCTCCGGCATCACGGCGCCTGGCGGGTCTGCTGGGCTTCCACGGAGATATACGAATCGAACAGGCGAATGGTTGCTTCACGCAGCGTAGTCATCGGAGCAGTACGGACCGTGATCGCGTCCGCCTCGGCCGATCCTCCGTGCATAGGGCAGTCATTCCGCCTCCTATGACGTACGTCCCGGGATTACGGATCCGGGGTCGAGCCGCAGTTCAGCGCACTGGCGCACACCTTCGTCCATCGAACGCTTCGCGCGCCCGTCAGGTGCCCCGGGGCCGGCGGCGCCTGAGCGCGCCGGACCACGGGTCGTCGCACATGTGCTGCCGTGGCCATAAATTTCATTCGGAGGACACCTCCTTCGCTCCTCGTCCGACCGTCGATCGGAGGCAGGCCATGGATCAGTTGCGGCAAGAAGTGGATCCGGTCGAGGTCGGCCTGGATCCGGTGGCCCTGGACCGGCTCGACCGGTTCTTCGCCCGCCGTGTGGAGGTCGGTCAGCTCCCCGGGTACCTGGTTTCCGTGGCCCGTCACGGACGTGTCGCGCATCTCACGTCGTACGGGCTCCGCGACCGGGAGGCCGGGGTCCCGGTCACGGCGGACACCGTGTGGCGGCTCTACTCGATGACCAAGCCGGTGGCGTCCGTCGCCGCGCTGATGCTCCACGAGCAGGGCCTGCTCGACCTCGACGACCCCGTCGCCCGCCATCTTCCGGCCTTCGCCGACCCGCAGGTCTACGTGAGCGGGACCGGCGCCGACGTCAGGACCCGCCCGGCCGAGGGCCCCATCCTGATCCGGCATCTCCTGACCCATACCGCGGGCCTGACGATGGGCGCCTACCGCACCCACCCGGTGGACGCCCTCTACCGGGCCGCCGGGATCGAGATCACGACGCCGAAGGACGCGGACCTGGCCGAGGCCTGCGAGGTGTACGCGGGTCTGCCGCTGCAGTTCGAGCCGGGGACCGAGTGGAACTACTCGGTGGCCACCAACGTCATCGGACGTCTCATCGAGGTGGTGACGGGCCGGCCGATCGACGCGTTCCTCGCCGAGCGGGTCTTCGGGCCGCTCGGGATGACGGACACCGGCTTCTGGGTCCCCGGGGAGCGGGCGGACCGGCTGGCCGTGCTGTACCAGGAGGACCAGGACGGCGGGATCGCGCCGATCCCGGGCCCGCCCGTGCACGAACGCCCACGACTGCCGGCCTGCACCGGCGGGCTGGTGGCAACCGCCCGCGACTACCACCGCTTCATGGAGTTCCTCCGCCGACGCGGCGAACTCGACGGCGTCCGCCTGCTGTCCGCCGAGACGGTGGACACGATGACCGCCAACCACATCCCGGGCGACCTTCACACCTTCGGCAGTAAGCCCATCCACGGGCAGCCCGGCAACGCGGGCCTCGGCTTCGGCCTCGGCGTCTCGGTCGTGGTGGACGCGGACCGCACGGAGTCACCGGAGAGCGAGGGGTCGTACGGCTGGACCGGAGCGGCCGGTTCGACGTTCTGGGTCGACCCGCGCAACGATCTGACCGTGCAGTTCATGGCGCAGCTGCGGCCTGCGGGGATGCTGTCCTTCCACGAACTCAAGGGTTTCGTGCGGGAGGCGCTCGGCGGCTGAGCGGGGCGTGTCGACTCATTGACTATCGTTGCCCGATCACATGGATGGTGCCCGAGGGGGCGGTTCTTCGGAGGGCGCGGGATGGATGCGGGGCGGGACGGCTGGATACGGGTGCCTGTCGGGGACGACGCCGCTCGGTGGATCACGCGGGACAGCCTTCCGGTGCTGCTCGTCGTGCACAACGTCACCGCGGCGACTCGGCTGCTGGACATCCTGCCGCTGTTCTACGACGACTTCCGGGTGCACTTCCTCGCGACGACTCCGGGCTCCTCCGCGTTCCGCGCGGGCCTCGCCGAGCTGTTCGCGAAGGTCGACGTGCCGGTCGTGCCGTGGGAACAGGCGGTCCGTACGCCGGTGAAGCTGGCCATCTCGGCGAGCTTCGGCGGCCAACTCGCCGCCCTTTCAGGCAGTTTGACCGTATTGTCCCACGGTGTCGGCTACACTAAAAGGCTGGCAACGCCGGGAGCCGGGAGCCGGGAGCCGGGAGCCGGGAGCCGGGAGCCGGGAGCCGGGAGCCGGGAGCCGGGAGCCGGGAGCCGGGAGCCGGGAGCGCGCCCGTGTTCGGGCTTTCGCGGGAGTGGCTGCTGGCCGAGGACGGCAGGCCTGTCGCGGACGCGCTCGTGTTGTCGCATCCGGAGCAGTTGGAACGGTTGCGGGCGGCCTGTCCTGAGGCGGTGCACACGGCGGTGCTCGCCGGAGACCCGTGCTTCGACCGCCTCCTGGCGGCGCGCGAGCAGCGCGAGCGCTTTCGCCGGGCCCTCGGCACGCACCCCGGCCAGCGGCTCGTCCTCCTCAACTCCACCTGGCACACCGAATCGTTGTTCGGTGACGGCGGTGACGACGTCCTGCCGGCGCTCCTCCCCCGGCTGACCTCCGAACTCCCTGCCGACGAGTACCGCGTCGCGGCCGTCCTGCACCCCAACATCTGGTACGGCCACCGCCCCGGCCAGATCCGCGTCTGGCTGGACCGCGCCCGCCGGGCCGGACTCACCCTGATCGACCCCGTCGACGGCTGGCGCCAGGCGCTGCTCGCCGCGGACGTGGTGATCGGCGACCACGGCTCGGTCACGTACTACGCCGCGGCCCTCGGTACGCCCGTGCTCCTGGGGGCCGCACCGCTTTCGGCTCTCGACCCCGACGCGCCGATCTCGGATTTCGTACGGGACGCGCCTCGCCTCGATCCCACGACTCCCCTGCGTTCGCAGCTGGACGCCCTCCTGACCGAGCACCAACCCCTCGCAGGGCCGGCCGAGTTCACCACGTCGCAGCCCGGCCGGTCGGCTGCCCTGCTGCGCCGCCACTTCTACCGGCAGCTGGGTCTCCCCGAGCCGGAGGAGCCCGCTCTCCTCGAGCCCCTTCCCCTGCCTCCGTACGAACCCCCGTCCCGCACGGCCCCGTTGAGGGTGATGACCTGGCTGCCGGGTGCGGGCGAGGTCGCGGTCGAGCGGTACGCCGACCCGCGCTCCGGCCCGCCCGGCGACGGCGAGACGCATCTGGCCGTACACGAGGACACCAGGGACCCGGCTCAACTCGCCCTGGCCGACGTGGTGTTCCGCGAGGGATCCGCCGCCGACCCCCGCTTCGGCCCACCGGCGCGCTGGACGGCCGAGGTCCTCGTCCGTCACCCGCACTGCGCCCTGGCCGCCTATGTGACCGGTCCCGACTCCTGCACGGTGCGCACGCGTGCGGGCCGACTCCTCTGTCTCACAGCCGAGTCGACGGCCGATCCCGCCGCGTACGCCTCCGCCCTGCACGCCTGGCTGGCGGCGGGCAAGGCGGTGGAGGAGCTGATCGCCGAGGGCCTGACCGTCCGTACCGGCACGGCCGTTCACCGCGTACGGGTCACTCCGGCCTGACGCCGACGCACCGCTCCCGGAGCACCCGCAGATACGCGAGGTGATACTCCGCCTTCTCCTCCGCGAGCGCGGCGATCGCCTCGTCGATCAGCGGCAGCGCCTCCGTGAACTCCTCGCCGTCCAGGCGGGTTTCGGCGAGGTCGGTGAGGGTGCGCGCCGTGTTGTAGGCCTCGCCGCTCTCCCTGAAGAACGCCAGCGCCCGCTCCAGCCGCTCCCCTGCCTCCTCCCGCCGCTGCAGCCCGCGCAGCGCCCGTCCCCGGTGGCGCTCCAACAAGGCGAGGGCACGCGGCAGATCACCGGCGCCCTCGTCCTCGGGACCGATGCCCGCGTAGATCCCGTACGACTCCTCGAAGCAGCCGTACGCTTCCTGGAACCGCCACTGCCGTAGCCGCAGCAGCCCCAGGAACTCCACAGCGGAGGCGTGGCCGCGCGGATGCCCGGCGGCGCGCTCGTCCCGTGCGGCGGCGACCGCCTCGCGCTCGGCCTCGTCCCACAGGCGCAACTCGGTGA
The DNA here is from genome assembly GCF_008905045.1 of Streptomyces albicerus. Classification (GTDB taxonomy): domain Bacteria; phylum Actinomycetota; class Actinomycetes; order Streptomycetales; family Streptomycetaceae; genus Streptomyces; species Streptomyces albicerus. The sequence continues at coordinate 83,676 of NZ_VWMY01000038.1, read as the reverse complement.
GAGTGTGGGCGAGTTGGGCATGAAGGGCCCCGGCCTCGCGCGTGCCGGGGAACCGCTCGTCGGCCACCCGTACGGCGATGCGCAGTGCGGGCAGCAGGACGTCATGGTGACCGGCCTTGAGCTGGAGCGGCCACAGCGCCCGGCCCAGCCGTACGACGGTGTCGCCGTCGCCGAACTCGTCGGCGAGGCCCATCACTCGCACCAGGTTGCCCGCCTCGGCCGCGAGCGCATCGAGTGCCTCACCGCGGTCGGCGTACGGCACCGCGACCGCCCCGGCGGGAAGTTCCGGGATCCGCCAGCTCTCCGGCAGCACCGCCCTCGCCGCGCTCACGGCCCGCAGCAGATACCCCTCGACGGTCCGGTTCATCGCCGCCGAGCAGGCGACGATCCCGTCCTCCCGTGCGGCGACCGCCTCGGCGTGCGCGCGTACGCCCTCGCGGTACTGGTAGCGCCCGTCGTCCACGCGCTCCAGCAGCATGGTGTCGGCGAGTTCCTCCAACCACCCTTCCGCCTCGGCCGGTTGGGTGCCGGCGGCCCGCGCGGCGCCCGCGGCGTCGAGCGCGGGCAGATCGCAGAGCGCGGCCAGCCGGTAGAGCCGCGCCACGCCGGGCGTCAGCATCCGGTAGGAGTCCTCGGCGGCGGCGCGTACGGGATCGGTCTCGGGGGACACCGCCGAGGCCTCCTGTGTGGCCGCGAAGAGACGGGGCGCGGCGGCCTTGATGGCATACGGCGAACCGGCGCACCGGGCCAGCAGGGACGGCATCGTGGCGCGGGCGGCGGCGATCGCGGACTTGTCCACGAGGGCCGCCAGCAGCCGCTCCGAGTCCCGTTCGGTGAGCGGCCCGACGGGGATCGGCAAGGCGTCGAGACCCGTCGGGCGGTGCCGGGCGCCGACGATCGTGAAGACCTCGGGTGCGGAGCCGATCACGGGTTCGACCTGGGCGGCGGATCGCGCGTGGTCGAGGATGACCAGCAGCCGCCGGTCGGCCGCGTACCGCCGGAAGAGCTCTTGCCGCTCGGTGAAGGCGGGCGGCAACTCCTCGTCCGGCAGGCCGAGTTGCCGTAACACCTCGCCGAGCACCCGCGCCGCGTCGAGGGGCGTGCCGGTGCCGCCGCCGCGCAGGTCCACATAGATCTGGCCGTCCGGGAAGCGCTCGGCCGCCCGCACTCCCCAGTGCTTGGCGAGCGTAGTGACGCCCATCCCCTCCGGGCCGTACAGCAGAGCGAGCCGGGGCCGTCCGTCGGCCTTGCGCCGCGCTTCCTCGTCGAGTCGCTTCAACGCGTCCCGCCGGTCGGTGAAGGACCGTATGGAAGGGGGCAGACAAGGCCGGCCGACGACGACGCCAGGGGCCCGCACTCCGCCCGCGAACTCGACCCAGGCCCGCGCGAGTTGGGGATCCCTGCGCACTCCCTCGGACACGACCCGTGCCACGGCCGCCACCTCGTCCGGGTTCCCCGGCGCGGCCACCTCCCGCCCGGCGATCCTCCGCACCAGCCCGCCGGCCGACTCCCAGGCCCACTTCCCGGCCTCGTTGGCCATCCCGGAGCCGACGGCCCCGAGCACGCCCGCCACGGCGGCCACCGACATGGGCTCCAACATCCGCACTCCCCGTCCCCGACACCCTTTGGGATCAACGGTAGCGGCAGCTTTCTTACGTCAAAGGCCCTGACAGGCCCCGGAGTTCACGTACAGCGGGCCTGCAGCGTGAAGTCGATCCCGTTTGCGGCCAGTTCGGTGAGCCACTCCTCCGAACGCGCCGCGGTCTCCGCGGCTCGGTTGAGGCCGGGCGGCAGGCCTCCCCCCAGAATCCGCCGCACGCCGAGTGCCAGCGTTCGCGACACGCAGCGGGCCATCGCGCTCTCCTCGGCGTCGCCCCGCATGTCCAGCAGATAGCGCCCCGACCACGCGCGCCCTGTGCCGTCGCGTACGTCGAGGGAGACGGCCAGGACGACCCGGTCGCGGTCTGCGTCGGTCGTCGGGTAGCGGGTCGCCAATTCCTGGGCCAGCGCGGTGATCCGCTGGTCGTCGCCGTGCCGGAGTTCCTCGAAGACCGGCTGCCAGGCGTCGAGCCACCCGTCGAGGCGGAGCGTGCCGCGGATGAAGGTCTGGGGCTTCCAGGCCGACGGCAGTCCGTACTGGTCGACGAAGGGGATGCTGTCGCGGTTCGGGTAGACCTCGAACGGTTCGCCGTCCACCACATGGGGGCGCGTGACCTCCCAGGGGCGGAGGGCGGTCGTCTCGGCGCCACCCTCGATGTAACGGGCGGGCGAGCGAAGGGCGTTGAGGACGCCGGCCGGGGCCCAGCTGAACCGGTACTTGAAGTCGTTCGGCACGGCCGGAATCCCGCCGCAGTACGAGGTGAGGCCGACCTCGGCGGCTGTGTCGGCGCCGATCTCCTCGCGGGCACGGGCGATGAGGCTGTGCGCGAAGAGATGGTCGATGCCCGGGTCGAGGCCTGCCTCGGTGAGGACGACGATGCCGGCCGCCGTGGCGGCCGGGACCTGGTCCAGGACCGCTTCCGACACGTAACTGGAGCAGGCGAAGTGGGCCTTGCGGGTCACGCAGGCGGCGAGCAGCGGTGCGTGTTCGGGGGCCGGGAGCATGGACACCACCACGTCGCCGGGTGCCAGCTCGGCCGTGAGGGCCGGGAGCGTGTAGGCGCGGGGCTCGGCACGGCCGGCGAGGCCCAGGGCGCCCAGGCTCTGCGCCGCGCGCTCCTCGGTGCGATGCCACAGGCGTACGCGGTCGGCGGCGTCGCACAGCGCGGCGAGACCGCTGCCCGTGGACAGGCCCGCGCCGATCCAGTGGACCGTGCCGGAGGCGGGGACGGCGGCAGGTACGGCGGCGGTCTCAGGCATCTCGGAACTCCCCTTCCACCAGGCCGAGTTCACGGCAGGTCTCGTTGAACCGATCCAGACAGCGCCCCCAGGCACCGCCCACTCCGAACTCCATCAGCAACGGTGCCAGCGACCCCGAGAAGCCCGTGCTCGCCTCCTCCGGGAGCAGGGACGGCAGGTTGTCGATGGCTATGAGGTCGAGGGCGGGCCGCTCGTGGAGGCGTCGTACGGGATTCGTCCAGTCGGTGACCGTGTCGTAGACCGGCAGGACGTTGTAGGGGGAGCCGACGTCGCAGGTCACGTCGCACACCGTGCGCAGTCGGCGGCCCGGTTCGGTCAGGTCCTTGTCCGTGAGGAACGGGGTGACCGGTCCGGTGGTGAGCACGGTGTTCACCATCAGCTCGTGCTGCAGCAGGGCCGGTCGGTCCAGGTCGCGGGTCTCGGCGAGGTCCCAGCAGGTGGGGTCGAGCCCGGCCTCGGCGAGGGCGACCCGCGCACCGCGCCCCGAGCGGCCGAGGGCGCCGATCACGAGCGAGGTGAACCGGTCGTCTCCGGGGGCCGGTTGGAGTGCCTCGTCCAGTTCCTCCTTCGACGTGGGCCGCAGTGGAGCCGTCAGCCTGCCCCGGTGGTGCAGTACCGCGAGGGCCGCGCCCACATAACCCGCCCAGTAGCCGAAGGCGGCGAGCCTGCGCCCGTTGTCGTCCACCAGATACTCGAGGTCGAGCAGCGCCCCGCCCCCGGCGACGAACCGGCGCAGCAACGCCTCGGCCCCGGGCTGCGCCTTGTACGCGTGCCCGAAGAAGACATGACGGTGCCTCAACTCACGTGGCTCGTCCGGGAGTTCCTTGAGGCCGACGATCACCGCGTCCAACGGCGCGACGGCCCAGGAGTCGGCCTCCACGACACGGCACCCCACGGCCGCGTACGCCTCTGCCGGGAAGACCCGCTGCGGGGACTCCTCGACGGTGAGCGTCACGCCGTTCTCGATGAGCCGCCGGGCGTCGGACGGCACGATCGGGGTGCGTCGCTCGGTCGTACGGGTCTCGTGGCGCAGCCACAGGTGGAGCTCGGTCATACGCAGTTGACCTCCGGTCGCAGGGCATCGACGGCGAACCGTTCGGCACGCAGCGGGGTGATGTCGACGAAGGGATCATGCCCCAGGTACAGGTCGCGGACGACCTCGCCGACGGCGGGTCCCTGGAGGAAGCCGTGCCCGGAGAATCCGGTCGCGTACAGGAAGCGGGACACCGAACTCGCCTCGCCGATCAGGGCGTTGTGGTCCGGGGTGATCTCGTACAGGCCGGCCCAGCCGCCCGTCCTGCGCAGGTCGAGCAGGGCCGGGGCGCGGTGCTCCATGGCCTCGCAGAGGCGGGGGATCCAGCGGTCGTGGGTCTCGGTGGCGAAGCCGGTGGTCTCGTCGGGGTCGGACATGCCGACGAGCAGGCCCGGACCCTCGGTGTGGAAGTAGAGGCTGCTGTTGAAGTCGATGGTCATGGGGAGGTCGGGCGGGAGGTCCGGGACCGGTTCGGTGACGGCGATCTGGCGGCGCAGCGGCTCCACCGGGAGGTCCACGCCGGCCATCGCGCCGACGGCCCGCGACCAGGCGCCCGCCGCGCAGACGACGGCCGACGTGTCGATACGGCCCAGGCGCGTGACAACGGCCGTGATGTCGTCGCCGCGCGTCTCGATGCCGGTGACCTCGCAGTGCCGTACGACGGTCGCGCCGTGGCGGCGGGCGGCGGCCGCGTATCCGTGCACCACGGCCTCGGGCGTGCAGTGGCCGTCGTCCGGGGAGAACGCGGCGGCGAGCAGCCCGTCGGTGGTGATCAGCGGCGAGAGACGCTGTGCCTCGGCCGGAGCCATCATGCGGCTGGGCACGCCGAGGCCGTTCTGCAGCCGGACCCCGGCCTCGAACGCCTCGACCTCCTCGGGTGTCGACAGCAGGAAGAGATAGCCGACGCGGTGCAGCCCGATGTCGTGGCCCGTCTCCTCGCCGAAGCGGGCGAACGCCTCCAGGCTCCGCGCGCCCAGCCGGATGTTGAGCTCGTCGGAGAACTGTGCGCGGACCCCGCCCGCGGCCCGCGAGGTGGACCCGGACGCGAGTTCGTCCCGCTCCACCAGCACCACGTCGGGCACTCCGGCCCGCGCGAGGTGGTAGGCGATGCTCGCGCCCATCACCCCGCCGCCGATGATGACGACCCCCGCACGCCCGGGCACGCCGGTCATGGCTGCGACTCCCCTCCGCGGGCGTGTCCCCGCGCGGCGTCGATCACGGCCCAGGCCGCCGCGGCGTCCTGAATCCCGAGGCCGACGCTGTTGTAGTAGACGATGTCCTGCGCGGTCGTACGTCCGTGGCGGCGGCCCGTGAGCACACCGCCGAGCGGGATCAGGTCCTCGTGGGCGAGTGCCTTGGAGTGCAGCGCGTCCACGACAGGGCCGGCGTGTTCCGCCGCGGTCGCCGGGTCGTCGACGACGACGGCCGCGGCCCGCCGTGCGACCTCGGTGTCGACCTCGCTGCGGCTGGGCTCGAAGGAGCCGACGCTGACGACCGTGCATCCCGGCGAGAGCCACTCGCCCCGTACGACGGGCGTGCTGCTGAGGGTGCAGGCCGCGACCATGGGCAGCCCGGCCACGGCTTCCTCCGCCGAGTCGACGGCCTTGACCTGGATGCCCAGTTCGGCCGCCAGTAGCCGCGCCGCCCGTACGCGCCGGTCCGGGGCCGGGCTCCAGATCCGTACGGCCCGCAGATCCCGCACCCGGGCGACGCACCGCGCGTGGGCGAGTGCCTGGGTGCCGGAGCCGAGGAGGCCCAGTTCCGTGCTGTCGGGGACGGCCAGTGCGTCGAAGGCGACGGCACTGGCGGCGGCGGTGCGCAGGGTCGTCACCGCCGTGCCGTCCATGACGGCGACGAGCTGCCCGGTGACCGGGTCGAGCGCGTTGATCACGGCGTGGATGGTGGGCAGCCCGGCGGCCGCGTTGCCCGGATTGACGCTGCCGACCTTGGCGACGGCACCGGTGTCCGCGGACAGCCGCGCGAGGTACGCGAACACGACACTGTCGTCGAACCCGCTGGGATGCATGATCTTCCCGGGCAGTTCGGCGGTGCCGTCGCCGAGTGCGGTGAAGGCGGCTCGCTGGGAGCGGATCGCGGCGTCGGTGTCCAGCAGGGCCGTCACCTGGTCGCGGGAGAGAAAGAGGACGTCGTCGGTCATTCCCCCTTCCCTACCCTGTCCGCGCCGGTGTCACCACGACCGGCGCGTCCAGGTGACGCTCCCGTTCCTCGCACAGCCACCGGCGGCCGGCGGGCGGTGCGGGTCAGACGCGGTGGCCCACGACGGCGTCCAGGTGCGGCAGGTCGTGGTCCAGGCGCTCCCGCTTGGTGCGCAGGTAGGTGATGTTGTCCTCGCAGGGCGGGATCAGCAGCGGGACCTGCTCGTCGACCTTGATGCCGTTGCGCAGCAACGCCTCGCGCTTGCGCGGGTTGTTGGACAGCAGTCTCACCGAGCGGACACCGAGGTCGTGCAGGATGTCCGCGGCCACCCCGTAGTCACGGGCGTCCACCGGCAGCCCGAGCGCGAGGTTCGCCTCGACCGTGTCGAGACCTTCGGCCTGGAGCTTCATCGCCTGGAGCTTGGCGAGCAGACCGATCCCGCGGCCCTCGTGCCCCCGCAGATACACGAGGATGCCGCGCCCCTCCGCCGCGATCTCCCGCAGCGCGGTGGAGAGTTGGGGACCGCACTCGCAGTGCCGGGACCCGAACGCGTCGCCCGTGAGGCACTCGGAGTGCAGCCGGGTGAGCATTCCCTCTTCCTCGATGTCGCCGTAGACCAGGGCCACCTGTTCGTCTCCGCGGGTACGGTCCAGGTAGCCGACGGCCTGGAAATCGCCGTACACCGTGGGCAGCGGGGCATTCACGACCCGTTCGACACCTGAGGGATCGGCTTTCCCGGCGAGTGCACCATCTATTTCTGTCATGATTCTGGTTCCTAAGCAGAGACGAAAGGTCGCGAGAACATGGTCAATTCGGGCGGTTCGGAAACACAGCTCACCGTGTCAGGCCTGTTGCCGACGGACACCACGGAAGACGTACGGGCACGAGGCGCCGGTGTCTCCCGGCAGGTCGCCGTGCTTCCCGTGGGCAGCTTCGAGCAGCACGGTCCGTATCTTCCGCTGTCGACCGACACGCTCGTCGCGTGCGCGATCGCCCGGGAGGTGGCTGCCGCATTCCCCGTTCACCTCCTTCCTCCGGTGACGATCTCCTGCTCGCACGAACACGCGGCCTGGCCGGGAACGGTGAGCATTTCCTCCGTGACACTCCATGCGGTGGTGCGGGACATAGCCGATTCGCTGCGCCGGTCCGGTGTGGACACGCTCGTACTGGTCAATGGACACGGCGGCAATTACGTGTTGGGCAATGTCGTGCAGGAATCGACCGCCGCCGGTGCGCGGATGGCTCTTTTCCCGGCCGCGGAGGACTGGGAAGCGGCGCGGGAGCGGGCCGGGATACAGACCTCGCTGCTCAGTGATATGCACGCGGGGGAAATAGAGGCCTCCATTCTGCTGCACACTCATCCGGAATTGGTCAGGCCGGGCTACGAGACCTCCGACTTCGTCGCCGACGACCGTCGGCAGTTGCTGACGCTGGGCATGTCGGCCTATACCAAGTCCGGTGTCATCGGGCGCCCTTCGAGGGCGTCCGCCGGGAAGGGGAAGGAGCTCCTTGCCTCGTTGGCCGAGTCCTTCGGAGCGTACTTGTCCGCACTGACATCGGAGACCGGGCTTCCTGCGGTCGTCGATCGGCACTGAGCGTCCCCGTTTCCTTCGGCGCGGGCCGAGATCCGGTATTCCGGTGACTCGATGTGCGAGTCCCGGCCCGGCTCGGCGGCCGCGCTCTCCTGCCGCGGGCGCCGGAGCCCCGCGTACCAACGCGCCACCAGTACAGCGACACCGGGCAGGCTCGCGGCGAAGCTGAGCACTCCGTAGACCACGGCCACGGTGAGCCCCTGGGTCGCGCCCAGGCCCGCGGCGCCGAACGCCCAGGCGGTGACGCCCTCCCTGGGACCCCAGCCGCCGACGTTCAGCGGCAGCCCCATGGCGATCAGGGCCAGCAGCGCCAGAGGCACCAACTCGGCGGCGGACGCGGCCGATCCGGCGACGCGGGCCGCGAGCAGGAACATCAGGACGTGCCCCGCGAGGACCACGACGGACGAGATCACCACGCCCGGCCAGCTCCCGCGGGCCAGCAGTGCCCCGCGCGCCTCGGCGAGCCCGGCGCGCACCGCCCGGTAGCGGCGGGACGAGCGCGGCGCCCTGCCCCGGCTGCGTACCGCGCCCACCGTGACGACCCCGCACAGCGAGACGGCGGCCAGCAGCACGGCGAGGTGCCGGGTCTCCGTCAGCACCGGCGAGGGCTGCGTGAGCAGCACCGTCACGCCGACGGCGGCCAGGACCGCCTGTCCCGCGACCCGTTCGAGGACGACCGCGCGCACGCCGCGGCCCATGTCGCCGGCGCTCTGCCCGTGCCGCACCGCGCGGTGCACATCGCCGAGTACGCCGCCCGGCAGCGCCGCGTTGAGGAACAGCGCGCGGTAGTAGTCCGCGACGGCCGGGCCCAGCGGCAGCCTGAGCCGCATCCCCCGGGCCACCACGCACCAGCGCCAGGCGCTGAACACGGTGGTGAGCAGGCCGATGCCGAGCGCCGCCAGCAGCGTCACGCCGTCGATCCGGCGCAGACCGTCCAGGAAGACCCCGGTGCCGAGACGCCAGGTGAGCACGGTGAGGATGACGACGCCGGCGATGGTGCCGAAGTGGGTGCGCAGGACACGGGAGTTGAGGCGGGCGCGGACGGGTCCGGGGACTCGGGCCAAGCCGTTACGAAGACTCGCGGCCGGGCGGGCGGCGGGCGCGGGCGCACTCGGACTCTCGTCGATCCGTGCCCGTACCGCCTGCTCGTCCGCTACCGCCTGCTCGTCCGCGCCACTGTCACGGGCCGTCGGGGCCAGTACTTCGTCCCGGACGGCCAGGGGCCGCTCCTCGTCCACCACCGCCTGCGCGCTCATCAGGCTCCCCCTGTCGGGCGGGCCAGCGCGAGCAGGTCGCTGTGGTGGACCACCACGCTCAACTCGCCCGCCTCGCACGCCGCGAGGCGTTCGCGGAGGTAGGCATCGGCTCGCGCGGCCAGTTCCGGGCGCTGTTCGACTGCCGCGCCGACCCAGCCGCGCAGCCACTCGGTCGTCAGCGCGGACTCGTCAGGGCCGAGGCGCCACGCGCTGGGGTGTACCCGTACGGTCGCGCCGTGCCGGGCGAAGGCGTCGCAGGCCGCGTTGATCGCCTCGGGGCCGAACAGATCGCCGCGTCGCTGGTGGTCGTTGAACGCGGCGGTGATCTCGTCGTCCAGCGGGTGCTCCGGGGTGAATTCGACGCGTCCGACCACCGAGAGCGTAAGGAGCGCGGGGCAGCCGGCCCCGGCGCAGGCCGCGGCCAGCGCCTCGATCTCGTCGGGGCCGAGGACGTCCAGCAGCGCGGAGGCCGTCACCAGCGAGGCGCCTGCCAGGGAGTCGGCGGTCAGCCGGGCGACGTCACCGCGCTGTGTCTCCACGGTGACGCGGCTGCCGTCGGCGGCCGAGCGGGGCGATCCGACGGCGGCGAAGTGCAGCAGGTAGGGGTCGCGGTCGTGCAGCACCCAGTGCTGGGGCCCGTCGAGCCGGGGCGCGAGCCAGCGCCCCATGGAGCCGGTGCCGCAGCCGAGGTCGTGGATGACGAGCCCGTTGGCCCGCCGCGGCAGATTCGCGAGCCGGATCCGCAACGGGTCGAGCAGCTCGGCCGCCCGGGCGGCGGCGTCGGCGCCCTCGCGCAACTCCAGCCACTCGGGGGCGTAACGGGGCGTGTCGTCGGTGGCCTCGCCGCGCGTGCGGTCACCGAGCCGAATCGTTCCTTTGTCCCGTCCCTGCTCCTGCTCCTGCTCCTGCTCCTGCGCCACGGCCCCGGTCGTCATCTGTTCGTCCCGTCCCCGCACTGCGGTGCTCGTGCCCTCGCCACGTCCCAGTGAGGCCGTGGTCGTCTCCTCGTCGAGCTCCGGCTCTGCCGTCGTCGTGCCGGGCCCCGGAACTCCGGGCGGCGTCATGCTCGTACTCATGCCACCGCCCCCCTCCTGGCCTCGGCCTTCATTCGCCCCAGGACACCAGACAGACTCCGGGCCGTGGTGGCCCAGCCGTCCAGGGCGGCCCGGCGGGCGCGCGCGGCTGCCTTCAGACGACGGCGTACGTCGGCCTCGCCGAACCAGCCGCGCAGTTCGGCGGCGAGAGCGGCCGGGTTCTCCGGTGGTACGAGGAGGCCGGGCACCCCGCCGTCGGGTGCGCGCCCGACCGCCTCGGGGAGCCCGCCGACGTCCGTGGCGAGGACGGGGATACCGCGAGCGAGCGCCTCGGTGACGGCCATGCCGTACGTCTCGGCGTACGAGGTGAGGACCATGAGGTCGGCGGAGGCGTAGCTCGCGTCGAGTGCGGCGCCGGACCTGGGTCCTGCGAGGTGCAGCCGGTCGCCGAGGCCGTGCTGGTCGATCAGGGCCCGGAGTTGGTCCACGTACTCCGGGTCCTGGGTCAGGCCGCCGACGATGACGCAGCTCCAGGGCAGGTCGGTGACGGCGGCGAGGGCCTCGACGAGGCGGTGCTGGCCCTTGCGCGGGGTGACCGAGGCGACGCACAGCAGCCGCGAGACACCGTCGGTGCCGGGGGCGAGCGGCGCGATGTCGGCGCCGGGCGCGGCGACATGGACCCGGTCGGGCGCGAGCCCGTGGTGGGCCACGAGCCGGCGGGCCGCCCACTCGCTGGTGGCCACGACGGCGGGCACGGCACGCAGCGTGCGGCGCTCCCGCGAGTCGAGGTCGGCGGCCAGCGCGGGGGTGAGCCCCGTCTCGTCGCCCAGCGGCAGATGCACGAGGACGACCAGGCGCAGCCGTTCGGCCTCCGGGATGACGATCTCGGGGACCGCGCAGGCGACCAGGCCGTCGAGGAGTACGACGGTGTCGTCGGCCAGTTCCGCGAGGGTGCGGGCCAGTTCGGCGCGGGCCGGGGCCGCGGGCTGCGGCCAGCTGCCGGAGATGGCGTGCTTGTGGACCTGCCAGCCGAAGCTCGGCAGGTCGAGGCTGACCCGGGCGTCGTACACGTTGCCGCCGCTGGGGGTGGTCGGGTCGTCCACTCCACCGGGCATCACGAAGTGCAGGGCGCGCAGGGACATGGGGATGATGTCGGCGTGGTGGTTCACAGGCCACGCTCGTAACTCGCCCAGGCGATGTGCGACTCGTGCAGGGTGACGGTGATGCCGGCCAGGCCGCGGGCGCCCTCGCCCAGCGCTCCCTTTTCCACTCGCTCGGCGAGGCGGTCTGCGATGACCTTGGCCAGGAACTCCGTGGAGGTGTTGGTGTCGGCGAAGACGGGCTCGTTGTCGAGGTTGCGGTAGTTCAGCTCGCTCACCACCTCCCCGAGTTCCCTGGTGGCCAGTCCGATGTCGACGACGATGTTGTCGTCATCCAGCTCGGCGCGGCGGAACGTGGCGTCCACGAGGAACGTCGCCCCATGCAGGCGCTGCGCGGGTCCGAAGACCTCTCCGCGGAAGCTGTGAGCGATCATCAGGTGATCGCGGACGGTGATGCTGAACAACGGACGACCCTCCAGGTGCGGCGCGTCTGACCCCTCTGCCGGGGCGTGCCGTGTAGTACGGCCGGTCCGTTCTCCGTGTTCAGGGGGTACGGCTCGGAGTTTCGGACGGGTGCGCTCCGCTGGGTGGGGCGGGTTGGGTTCGGTGGAGTAGGGGGTGAGTTGTTTGACTGCGGGTGATGGGGGGCTGGGCGCGCAGTTCCCCTCGCCCCTAAAGGGGCGCAGCCCCAGTGTCGGTGTTGTACCGCACTAGGTGGCACAGCGCGGTCGTATTGCCTGCGACCAGGTCCGCCATCGCCTCCGGCAGGTCCTCGAAAGCACATTCCCCCGTGATCAGGGCGTCGAAGGCGGGGTCGGCGAGGAGTTCGAGCGAGATGGCAAGCCGGTCGGCGTATGTGCGGCGGAAGCTCCGGGCCGGAGAGACCGTCCCGACCTGGCTGCTGCGTATGACGAGTCGGCGGGAGTGGAAGGCCTCGCCGAGCGGCAGGCTGACCTTCCGGTCGCCGTACCAGCTGAGTTCAAGGACGGTCCCTTCCGGGGCGAGGAGTTCGAGCGCGCGGGAGAGTCCTGCCTCGGTGGCACTGGCGTGGACGACGAGGTCGCGGTCGCCGGCGGCGTCCGCCGGGAGCGCGAAGTCGACGCCGAGCGCTTGGGCCAGGTCGGCGCGCGCCGGGTTGGCGTCGACGAGTTGGACGCGGGCTGCGGGGTACCGGGCAAGGAGCGCGGCCACACTGGCGCCGACCATCCCCGCCCCCACCACGGTGATCCGGTCGCCGATCAGGGGTGCCGCGTCCCACAGGGCGTTGACCGCGGTCTCCACCGTCCCGGCGAGCACGGCGCGCGAGGCGGGCACGGTCTCGGGTACGGGGGTCACGGCGCTCACCGGGACGACGTACCGCGTCTGGTGCGGATAGAGACAGAAGACGGTCCGCCCGACGAGTTCCGACGGCCCCTCCTCCACCAGTCCGACGTTGAGGTACCCGTACTTGACCGGCCCGGGGAAGTCCCCTTCCTGGAAGGGGGCCCGCATGGCGGCGTGCTGGCTCTCCGGCACACCGCCGCGGAAGACGAGCGTCTCGGTTCCGCGACTCACCCCTGAGAAAAGTGTTCGCACCAGAACCTCGCCCTCGGCGGGTTCCGGCAGTTGGGCGTCCCGGAGCTCGCCACGGCCGGGAGAGCGGAGCCAGAAGGCGCGGGCGGAGCGGTCCATTCGGCATCCTCCTGAGTGGTCCATGTGAACGGGCTGAGCGAATCGGCTGAACGATCGGGCGGCGAGCCACGTACCGACCTTTGCGAAGCCGCGCACAAGGTACGCGGCAATGATCGACTCTGTCACCTGGCCGGAGGATGTGCGGTGGCCCTGAACAACACGTACGACGCGAGGCTCTTGCAGCAGGAGACGGCCGTGGGAGCGGGCGTGCAACTGCTTCTGCTGACCGTGCTCGGCACGGCGATCGGCATGGGGCCCGCGGGCTGGCTGACGGGGCTGGCGTTCGCGCTCGCGACGTGGGCCGTGCTCTCGCGCGCCCTGCACCGCACGCGGCCCCGCTCCTTCGGCCCCGCGAACCGCGTGACCCTGGGCCGGGCCACCCTCGTAGGCGGAGTGACCGCCCTGGTCGCGGACTCCTTCCAGAGCCCGCCCCCGGTCACGGTCCTGGTCGCCCTCACCGCGGTCGCCCTGATCCTCGACGCGGTCGACGGCAAGGTCGCCCGCCGCACCGGCTCCTCCTCCGCGCTGGGCGCGCGCTTCGACATGGAGGTCGACGCGTTCCTCATCCTGGTGCTCAGCGTGTACGTCGCCACGACCGTGGGCCCCTGGGTCCTCCTGATCGGCGCCATGCGCTACGCCTTCGTGGCGGCCGCGAGGTTTCTGCCGTGGCTGAACGGCACGCTCCCGCCGAGCACGGGGCGCAAGACGGTGGCCGCGCTCCAGGGCGTCCTGCTGCTGCTCGCGGGCTCGGGGCTCCTGCCGTACGCCCTGACGTTCGGCGTCGTCGCTCTCGCCCTGGCCCTGCTGACGTGGTCGTTCGGCCGGGACATCGGGTGGCTGTGGCGGACGAGGGGTGGCTCCGCCGAGCGAGAGGTGGCTCGGGCGGAGGATGTACGGGAGACGGCCGGTGTGGGTGCGGCGCTGTAAGCAGGGTTGTGTTTCGGCTGCGGTTCTTGTTCTTCGCGGCTGAGCGCGCCCACGCGGCGGAGTTCGCGAGTTGAGTGTTCTGGTCGGCGAGCGAGTTGAACTCGACCCCTACGCGCAAGCTCTCGCCGCCCGAATCGACCGAGACGCCGTAGCCCGACCCACCCGGGGTCATGGCGCATGAGCGCACAAGGCTCACCTGTCGGGGTGTCGACGAGGCTCCGCGTCAGGACCGGGCGAGGACGCAGAACTCGTGGCCCTCCGGGTCGGTGAGGCACGTCCACGGGACGTCGCCCTGGCCTACGTCGAGATCGGTGGCGCCGAGGGTCCGCAGCCGGGCCACCTCCGCTGCTTTGTCGTCACCGGCGTCCGGCACCAGGTCAAGATGGACGCGGTCCGGCACGGTCTTCACGCCAGTGCGGACGAATTCGAGATACGGGCCGACACCCTTGGCGGAGCGCCACACCGCATGATCGTCGGTCACCTCGTGCAGGGTCCAGTCCATCGCCTCGTCCCAGAACCGGGCCATGGCCCGCGGATCCACGCAGTCGACCACCACCCGGGCTATCGGCCCGGTGTCCCGGTAGATCTCCCGAGGCTCCAGCACGCAGAACTCGTTGCCCTCCGGGTCGGCGAGGACCGTCCACGGCACGTCGCCCTGGCCCACATGGGCGGGCGTCGCACCGAGAGCCCGGAGGCGCTCGGCCAACTCCGCCTGTTGGGCCGCAGAGGTGGTGGCGAGATCGAGGTGCACACGGTTCTTCGTTGTCGTCTCGGCTTCCGGGACGCGAATGACGTCGATGCAGACGGTGACCGGGTCCAGCCAATCGAAGCCGGCGGGCTTGGCGGCGGTCGCACCGGCTTCGTTGATGGAAACACCCCAGCCGAGCGCCTCCGCCCAGAACCGGCCGACCGCCACGTCGTCAAGAGCCTTTATGTTCACCAGGACAGGTCGCAGCGTCATGCCGGCGATCCTATGCATCACGACACCTGTGGCTCTTGGGCGCGTCCGAGGTCAGCTGCCCCACTGCGCGGCCTACGGTCCTCGCCCGGTACGGTCGCGATCATCCCGGCAGTTCCCACGCTGAGAGTAGGTTTCGTCAATGGCATGTCGTATCAGTGAGCTTGTGCTCGGTTGCCGCGATCCCGAGGTGCTGGCGCGGTTCTGGTGCGAGGTCCTGGACTTCGTCGTGCTCGATCGCGAAGACGACGGCACCCTTGAGATCGGGCCGCGCGAAGGGTTCGGCGGGCCGCAGCCGACGATCATCCTCAGCCGCAGGGACGAGCCGGAGCAGGGGAAGCCCCGGCTGCACATCGACGTCAACGCCACCGACCGCGATCAGGATGCCGAGCTCGAACGCCTCCTGAAGCTCGGGGCGCGCCGGGCCGACATCGGCCAGACCGGCGAGGAGCAGTGGCACGTTCTTGCCGACCCCGAGGGCAATGAGTTCTGCCTGCTCAGGGCCCGCCTCAACCCGCTCTGACAGCTCTGGGTCCCCGGTGCGGCCCCGGTGCTCGATCCGGTGATCCGGTGATCCGGTGATCCGCTGTGCAGCGACGGCTGTCTGCCTGTGCGCCTCAGCCACCGCCGCCCGGGGCCGCTGACCGGCGTACTGCGGGCGGCTCAGCGTGCCGCGGCCGCGGCCGGTCGAGGTCGGTCCGACGACGCTGCGGCCGTAGCGCGCCACCAGCGGCGCGACGCCAGCGCGGCCAGCCCGGCGCCGGCGGCGTTGAGCAGTACGTCGTCCACGGAGGACACCCGATCCAGCGGCAGGACGTACTGCGCGGCCTCGACCAGCACCGAGCAGCCCGCCGCGAGCGCCAGGACCCGCGGTACCGACGCCAGCGCCGCGAACCGCAGCGGGGCGAAGAACCCCAGCGCCGCGAACACCAGCAGGTTGCCGACGACCTGACCCGTCGGCATCGTGACCAGGTCCCGCAGCGGGACCAGGCTCACGGCGCCGTCCTGGCCGCCCGCCAACATGATCATCCATACCCACGGCACCGTCCCGTAGACGATGCCGACCTCGGCCAGCGACAGCCGCCACGCCGACGTGACGCCGGCGGCACTCCGACGGCGTGCCAGAACCCACACCACCAGCGCGGCCAACGGCAGCGCGATCACCGTGATGAGCGCCACACCGTTGACCGTACCGACCCAGACGTGCCACGTCGGCCTGCGCAGCGGCATGGACAAGATCCTCGGTAGCGCGCCGACCGGGCCGAACGCAGCGATCGCTGCACCGAGGATCGTCAGGCTGACGATCGCGATCCTGCGCGTACGACGGGCTGGGGCTGACGATGATGTGCGGTGGTCCATGCCGCCATTGAAGACCGGACGACTGTTGCCGTGGCGTATGCGATTTTCGATACGCCCGCGATACACGGAATCCCCGGCATCAAGGAAGCGGCGCAAGCGCCGCGAACACCAGGCCGCTTCCAGGGCTCCGGCCGCGAGCCGATGAGGATCATCGGGTGGAAGCCGCGCGCCAGGCACTGTCATCACCAGAGACCCCGTGAGGCGCCGGCCCGGAACATATCGTCGGCATATCGAAAACCGCATACGTGCCGGCAACACCACGCTGCCTTGACTTGAGGCATGTCCCGCAGCGAACCAGCACGAACAGCAGCCCAGACCCGGTGGTACCCGGGGTGCATCAGCGCCCTCTCCGAGAACGCCGACGTGAGGACGGCGGACCAGTGAGCCGAAGCGCGCACCACCGAGGGGCCGGGGCCGGGGCCGCGGGCGTGAGTCTGACCGTCGGGCCGATCAGCGCCACCGAGCACTTGGCGTTCGTGCGGGCACAGCGGTCGGTCAGCTTCCTGCAGACCCCGGCATGGGGCCGCGTCAAGACCGAGTGGCGCAGCGAGTCCCTCGGCTGGTACGACGGCCGGCGGCTGGTCGGTGCCGGGCTCGTCCTGCACCGCCCGGTGCCGCGCCTCGATCGCTTCACTCTGGCCTACCTCCCCGAGGGCCCGGTCATCGACTGGACCGGCGAGATCGACGCGTGGCTCGACCCTCTGGCGGCCTATCTCAAGACACACGGCGCGTTCGCGATCCGGCTCGGTCCGCCGGTGCGCACGGACACCTGGAGCGCCGACCAGGTCAAGGAGGGCATCGCCGACCCGGGCGTCAAGCGGCTCACCGAGGTGTCCAGCCGGCATGCCGACCCGGTCGGGGCCCGTGTGACCAGCCGGCTCAGGGACGCCGGCTGGCTGCCGCAGAGCCCGGAGGACGGCTTCGGAGTCGGGCATCCGCAGTTCAAGTATGAGATTCCACTGGCAGGCAAGGCTGAGGACGACCTGCTCAGGGGCATGAACCAGCTCTGGCGCCGCAACATCAAGAAGGCGGCCAAGGAGGGGGTCGAGGTCACGGTCGGTGAGGAACTGAAGGCGTTCCACGACCTCTACGTCCACACCGCCGAGCGCGACCGCTTCACGCCCCGGCCGCTGAGCTACTTCGAAACGATGTTCGCGGCGCTGCGTGCCGAGGACCCCGAGCGGATCAAGCTCTACCTGGCCCGCCACCAGGGCGACTTGGTCGCCGCCACCATCCTGGTCCGCGTCGGCGCCCACGCGGTGTACGCCTACGGTGCCTCCGCCACCGAGAAGCGCGAGGTGCGCGGCTCCAACTCCTGCCAGTGGGCGATGATCCGCGACTCGCTGGCGGCCGGCTGCGACGTCTATGACCTGCGCGGCATCACCCCCACCCTCGACACCGACGACCCGCACGTCGGGCTGATCCAGTTCAAGATCGGCACCGGCGGTCAGGCGGTGAGATACGTCGGCGAGTGGGACCTGCCACTGCGGCCGATGGTCTACCGGGCCTTCGACCTCTATATGAGGCGGCGCGGGCGATGAGCCGGGATGTCCCAGGTCGCCCAGCACTAAGCCGGCAGTCTGCCCGTCCTCGCCCCTGGCGCCCGTGGACGGCGCCTTCGGCGCTCTGCGGTCTTCGGGCAGCGGCCCCCGAACAGGACGGCGACGCGGATCCCCCGGCTCGCCCCGCCGAACTACCCGAGCACGGCGGCGACCTCGTCGAGGCGCGCCCCGCGGGAGGCCTTGACGAGCACCACATCGCCGGCGGCGAGGTGGCCGCGCAGCCAGTCGACGGCCGCGTCGTTGTCGGCCAGCACCACCGCCCGCTCTCCCGCGCCGTCGGCGATCGACCGGGCGGCTTCGCCGACCGCGACCACCACATCGGCCCGGGAAGCGGCGTACTCCCCTACGGCGCGGTGCTCGGCCGCACTGTCGTCGCCGAGCTCGAGCATCTGGCCGAGGACGGCGATGCGGCGCCCGCCCTCGATCGCCGCCAGCGCGTCCAGGGCGGCGCGGGTCGAGTCGGGGTTGGCGTTGTAGGAGTCGTTGAGCAGCGTCACGCCACCGGTGAGGTCGCGCAGCTCCATGCGCCACTCCGACAGCGAGGCGGTGGCCAGCGCCGCCGCGGCCAGGTCGAGGCGTACGCCGGCCGCCAGCCCCGCGGCCGCGGCCGCCGACGCGTTGAGCGCCTGGTGGGCGCCCACGTGCGGCAGCGCGACGGGAACCGAGGCGTCGGCGGCCCGCAGCGTGAAGGACGGCCGGCCGAGCCGGTCCAGCGCCAGGCCGAGCACCCGCACGTCGGCGTGCTCCGCCCGGCCGAAGGTCAGCACCGGACCGTCGGTGAGCGAGCGCATCGCGACCACCCGGGGATCGTCGGCGTTGAGGACGGCGGTGCCGCCGGGCGCCAGCCCCTGCACCAGCTCGCCCTTGGTCTTGGCGATGGCCGCGCGCGACCCGAACTCGCCGAGGTGGGCCTGGCCGACGTTGAGGACGACGGCGATGTCGGGCGTGACCAGGCCGGTGAGCTCGGCGATGTCGCCGACGCGGCGGGCTCCCATCTCGAGGACGAGGAACCGGGTGGCCGCGTCGGCGCGCAGCATGGTGAGCGGCACGCCGAGTTCGTTGTTGAGCGAGCCGATCGTGGCGATCGTCGGCGCGGCGCTCGAGAGCACGGCGGCCAGCAGGTCCTTGGTGCCGGTCTTGCCCTGGGAACCGGTCAGCCCGACAACGGTCAGCCCGTCGCGCAGCCGGGCCACGACGTGGGCGGCGAGCGCCTGCAGCGCGGCCTGGGCGTCCTCGACGACGACGGTGGGCAGTGCGGTGGGCCGGGAACCGAGGACGGCCACCGCACCGGCCCGGCCGGCCTGGCCGGCGTAGTCGTGGCCGTCGACGTACTCGCCGGCGAAGGCGACGAACAGGCCGCCCGGCTCGGCCTGCCGGCCGTCGAGCACGGCCGGAGCGGTCACCTTCACGGCGCCGTCGCCCTCGACCGTCCCGCCGACGACCGCGGCGATCTCGCCGAGGCTGAGCGGTATCACGACCGGGCGGCGCGGGGGCCGGCGAGCGGGAGCATGCTGCCAAGGCAGAGGTTGACGGAAGCTGGTTCGCTGTAGGTCATGCCTCCAGTCAAGGTGGCGTGGCGTTGCCGGCACGTATGCGCTTTTCGATATGCCGACGATATGCTACCGGCCGGTAGCTTCGAGGCCATACGCGCGCTGATCGTCGAGGACCGAGGACCTGGCAACCACGCCGGACCTCGCCCGGGGCGATCTCGGGGGGTCTCACCGGCGTATCGGCACAGGGCGCGTGCGTTCTCACGTCGTGGGCTTGATCAGGTCGAGTGCGTGGTCGGGGTGGGACCGGTTGTGATCGACGGCTGCTGCGTGGTTGCGCCGGCCGACGAGTTCGGCCAGGGCGAGGGCGGTGTTGCGCAGGGCGGCCATGACGCGGGGTGCGCTGCCCGTGCGGATCTTGGAGGCGTCCTCTCGGAGGGTGACGTCGCGCAGGTGGTGCAGGGCTTCGATGCCCCAATGCTTACGCACGTGCTCGGCAAGCTGGGCCGGGGTGGCCTGGCACATGGTCAGGTCCGTCAGAGCGTAGACGCGTGGGTGTCCACCTGGCGCTGGCGATGACGGTCCGGCTGCCGTGCACCGCCGCCGCGAGCAGATGGACGGCCCGGCCGCCGCGGGCGCGTGAGCCCCGCACGGTCTTACCGTCCACCGCGACCGCCTCCCGCTTGGCCAGGCCTTGCTCCGGCTCGGGGGCGGTGAGCGAGTCGGCGTGCTGGAGTTGGAACCAGGCGCCCAGGGCGTCGCCGTCGAGGCGTCGGAGCAGTCGGGCGACGGTGGTGGCGCGGGGGATGCCGCGGACCAGGCCGATCCGGGCCCGTGTGGCGGGGTCGAAGCCGGCGGCGAAGCGTGTGATCCCGGCCCAGCCGGCGGCCCCGGCACCTTCGCGGGTCCGGGATGGCGTCGAGGACCTCGGCGAGGGAGACGAGCGCGGTGGCGTCGTCCAGGAGACCGCCCGGCATGCGGGCGCGTCGGCGGGCGGGCATGGAGATCAGGAAGGATGGCATGCGGACACGGTTTCGGTTCAATCGGGCCTTCAGATTCCGCATCGCCAGGCGCTCGGCCTGCCTTCAAGGCCCGGCCGATGCGCGGAGGGCTCCCGGGGCGGTTACCGGACGAGGGACTGCGTCCCTACGACATTCAGGAGCGCCAGGCGGTTGGCGTCCTCGGTGCCGGGCTGGGCGGTGTAGACCATGATGCGAAGATCGCTGCCGGCGACGCTGAGCACGTCGCAGTCCAGGGTCAGTGCGCCGACCTGGGGATGGTCGATGGTCTTGCGGGCGGCCTGGTGCTCGCCGACGGCGCCTGACTCCCAAAGGGTGTCGAACTCGGCGCTGCGGCAGCGTAGTTCGGCGATGAGGGACTTGAGGTTCGGGTCGTCGGGGTAGCGGCCGGCGGTGCGGCGCAGGTCGGCAACGTGCGCCACCTGCAGGGCGCCCATGGATTCGGGGGTGTGGCGCACGCGGCTTCGGGGGTTGACGAAGTTGCGCCAGACCGCGTTGAGGTCAGCGCCGTGCCATTCACCCATGAGTGCCGTGTAGAGGGGGTTGGCGAGCAGCTGGGTCCAGGCGGCGTCGAAGACGGCGACGGGTGTACCGGTCAGGCGGTCCAGCATGCGGTGGACGCCAGGGGTGATGTGCCGCGGGACCGTGCCGGGGCCGGGCGGGACGAGGCCGGCCAGACGAAAGAGGTGGGCTCGCTCGTCCTGGGTGAGTCGCAGAGCGCGGGCCAGGGCCCCGACGACCTGGGGTGAAGGGCTGGCGGCTCGTCCCTGTTCCAGCCGGATGATGTAGTCGGCGGAGATACCGGCCAGCTGGGACAGTTCCTCACGGCGCAGACCGGCGGCGCGCCTGCGTCCGCCCGCGGGCAAGCCGACGGCCTGGGGCGAGACCCGGTCCCGCCAGTGACGCAAGGCTGCGCCGAGTTCTGTGGTCGCCATGCCCTTGATTGTGGCAAGAGAGGCGTTTGCCTGTCCTGGTACCGCCATTCCCAGGAAAACGGGTCTACTACCTGACCAGGCATTTCCCGCTGACCGTGGAAGCATGACACCAACGCGAACTCCTGCACGACCCGTCGTGGGGTTCATCGGACTGGGTGACCAGGGCCTGCCCATGGCCACGGCGATCGCCGAAGCAGGAGTCCCCCTGCACGCCTGGGCCCGGCGCCCCGCATCCCTGGACGGCCTGGGCAAGGTCCCCCACCAGCGGCACGACACGGCCGGGGAGCTGGCTGCCGCCTGCGACATCGTCTGCCTGTGCGTGCGCACCGACGCCGACGTCCTGCAGCTGGTCGACCAGATCCTTCAGGATCTGCGTCCCGGCACAGGCGTCGCCAACCACGGCACGGGGCTGCCTGGCAACGCTGTCCGACTGGCCCAGCTGTGCGCGAAGCGCGATGTCGAGGTGCTGGACGCACCGGTCAGCGGCGGCCGTCCAGCCGCCGAGGAGCACCGGCTGACCACCATGGTCGGCGGTCCGCTGTCGGCGGCCGAGCGCTGCACGCTCGTGTTCCGGTCCTTCTCCCGCCACGTGGTGCATCTGGGCGGGGCCGGCACGGGGCAGACGGCGAAGCTGTTCAACAACGCGCTGCTGATGATGAACCAGGCCGCGATCGGGGAGATCGTCGAACTGGCCGCCGAGCTGAAGCTGGACGCCGACCGGCTGGCGGAGGTCTCAAGCTGGGCGGTGCCGCCGGCGCGGCGTTGTCCCTGCTGAACACCATGGTGCGGCCCGACAACGTGGACCCTCTCTCCGCCGTGGAAGCACTGGACATGGAGCTGTTCGACGAGGCCATGCGCGAGGCCGGAATCGACTCCACCGCCGTCACCGGCCGTGGCCTGGCCGGCGCCCGCGGGCTCGCCCAGTTGCTGCACCGCCTCAACGCATGAACGACGACTCGTTCCCCTCTCCCGAGGAAGCCCCATGTCCGCTGAGGACGTGACACAGCTGGTGCTGCGCGAACGCCAGAGCGGAACCGCGGCTGGTACGAGGAGATGGCCACTTGCTTCGCCGACGACTCGATCGTCCAGATGAGCTGGTTCACCGGCAGCGGCGCCGACTTCGTCCGCCAGACCCGCGCCATGGCCGGGCGCGACGACCACGCGGTGCACCGGCTCAGCCCGCCCGCCGTCCGCATCGACGGTGACCGGGCCCTGGTCGAGCTGCCGCTGGTCATCGAGTGGCGCATCAACATCGATGGGGTGGAGGCGGACCTGGCCTCCGCCTGTCGCTCTCAGTACCGCGCCCAGGGCGGCACCGACGGACTGTGGCGCATCGCGCAGATCACCTCGATCTACGAGAAGGACACCCTCGTCCCGGTCCTGCCGGGCACCCGGCTCGCCGTCGACCCGGCCGGCTACCGGCCGTCCTACCGGTTCCTGGCCTGGTACCCGAACCGCAAGGGCTACACCGTCGGCGATCACCACCTCGGTGACGACCAGCCCGACGCCGTCGCCGCGCAGTACCGCACCGAACACACCTGGCTCCACCAGAGCCCCACCACTCCGGCCACGTCGGCCGACCCCCGAAGGGAACAGCACTCATGAGCAAGCTCGCCCTCGTCACCGGCGCCACCTCCGGCATCGGCAAGGCATTCGCCGAGCGCTTCGCCGCGGACGGCTACGACCTGATCGTCGTCGGCCGCAACAAGGACCGCCTCGAGGAGTTCGCCGCCGCCCGCCCCGACGTCACGGTCCGCACCGTCGCCACCGACCTGTCCACCGACGTCGGCATCGACACCGTCGCCGAGATCTGCGCCAGTGAGCCGCTGACGATGCTCGTCAACAACGCCGGCGTCGCCCACTACATGCCGCTGGCCCAACTGCCCGCCGACAAGGCCCGCGAACTCGTCCACGTCAAGGTGGTCGCCCCCACCATGCTCACCCGCGCCGCCGCCGCCGGGATGCAAGAACGCGGCGACGGAAAGATCATCAACGTGGCTGGGATGATCGCTTTCAGCGGCCCCGCCGACAAGTCCGTCATGCCCCGCCGCGCCGTCTACGCCGGCTCGCTGGCCCACCTCGTGGCCATGTCGCAGACCCTCAGCGCTGAACTGGAGGACACAGGCGTCCAGATCCAGGTGCTGTGCCCCGGCGTCGTCGCCACCGAGTTCCACACACGTCAGGGCCTCGACCTGAGTGCCGTGCCGCGCATGAGCGCCGAGGACGTCGTCACCGCCGGGCTGCGCGGCCTCCAACTCGGCGAGGTCGTCTGCGCCCCCGGCGTCGAGGACGCCGGGCTCCTCGACGCGGTCTTCAAGGCCGACCTCGCCGCCTTCGGCGGACAGAGCCCCGAACTCGCCTCCCGCTACCGGGCCGGCTGACCGCGACTCCAGTCGTCCGGCACCGGCCAGACGGCCGATGCCGGGGAAGTCCGGAGCTCCGTCAGAGATCTTGTTGTGCCAACTTGTCCAGACCGGCCACGGCCGGGTCGGGGCGTGCCCAGCTTCAGACACCTTGATGGTCCCGAGAGCGCGTCCCGCTTCACCCATCCAGCAACACCACAAGCCAGACATCCAGTAACGAACGCGACTTCCCACCACCCGGGAACGCACGCGCCCTGCGTATCGGCAGCAGCTGCGGCCACGACGGGAGGGAAGGGCTTCCGTGCGACGGTCCGGCATGAGTCGCGAGTGCCGCTCGAGCCCGCGGAGGGTTCGACCCGGACGACAGCGACCTTGCCGACGACAGCGACCTTGCCAACCAGGTGCGGACTGACCACAGGTTCGAGGATGCGCGAGAGTCGCCCCTGCGCGATCAACGCGTGCGCACCCTCTCGATGTTACCCGATAGTAATATATCGTCGGCATATCGAAAACCGCATACGTGCCTGCAACGCGACGCCACCTTGACTGGCGGCATGACCTACAGCGAACCAGCCCGGACAGCGGCCCGCCGCACCCGATCGCCGGCGACCTCGTCCTCCTCGTCCGTCCCGGTAACAGGAATCACAATTTATGGATGCGGGCAGGATGAGGCAGTTTTGTTCCGGGAGCTGGCACCCCGCTTCGGCGTAGTACCAACCATCACGGAGGCGGCGGTATCCGAAGCCAATATTGAACTGTCCTTCGGAAACCGGTGCATCAGCGTAGGCCATAAAACCCAGATCGCAAATTCCGCTCTTCTTGCACTCAGCAAAGCCGGCGTAACGTACATCTCCACAAGGAGCATCGGCTACAACCACATCGACGTGGAATACGCGGAGAGTCTCGGCATTTCCGTTGAAAATGTCGCCTATTCGCCCGACAGTGTGGCCGACTACACGCTCATGCTGATGCTGATGGCGGTACGGAATGCAAAATCCACTGTCCGCCGCGCGGACATGCACGACTACAGGTTGAACGATGTGCGTGGGAAAGAACTACGAGACCTGACCATCGGGGTAATCGGGACAGGACGCATCGGCACAGCAGTCGTGGACAGGCTGCGAGGTTTCGGCTGTCGAATACTGGCCCATGACAATCTCCCCAAGATCGCCGCCGATTACCTTCCTCTTGATGAGTTGCTGCAGCTGAGCGACATCGTAACGCTCCATGCACCGCTCAACGCGGATACGCACCATCTCCTCAATCGTCAACGTATCGAGCAGATGAAGCACGGTGCGTTCATCATCAATACCGGGCGCGGCCCACTGCTCGACACCGAGGCCCTTGTTCCGGCATTGGAAAGCGGCAGATTGGGCGGTGCGGCGTTGGATGTCCTCGAAGGAGAGGAAGGAATATTCTACGCCGACTGCAGAAACAAACCCATCGAAAGCAAACAGCTGCTGCGGCTGCAAAAGCTGTCGAATGTGCTCATCAGTCCGCACACCGCCTACTACACAGACCATGCCCTGAGCGACACGGTCGAAAACTCCATCACCAACTGCCTGAAATTCGAAAGCAGGAATCAGCATGGATAGGTTGAAGGTCGGAATCATATTCGGAGGCTGCTCCGAAGAGCACCCCGTCTCCGTCAAGTCCGCGCAGGAGGTCGCACGGAACCTCGATATCGCGAAGTATGAACCGTTCTATATCGGGATTACGAAGAGCGGTGCCTGGAAGCTCTGTGACGGGCCTGACGCAGATTGGGAGAACGGCGGGAGCCGTCCGGCAGCGCTGTCACCGGACAGGAGCGTCCGCGGATTGCTCGTTCTGGATCAGGGAAAATACGAAACGATCAGTTTGGACGTCGTGTTGCCCGTTCTGCACGGCAAACTCGGCGAGGACGGTGCGATGCAGGGTTTGCTGGAGCTCTCCGGCATTCCCTACGTTGGCTGCGATGTCCAAAGTTCTGCTCTGTGTATGGACAAGTCCCTTGCCTACATCGTCGCCAGAAGCGCGGGAATCGCTACGCCGAATTTCTGGACCGTCACGGCGAACGAGAACATTGATCCCGACCGGCTCACCTATCCCGTCTTCGTGAAGCCGGCCCGTTCAGGGTCATCTTTCGGCGTCAGCAAGGTATCCCGAAAAGAGGAACTGCTGAGTGCGGTGGAGACCGCAAGACAGTATGACTCGAAGGTGCTGATTGAAGAGGCTGTCGTCGGCAGCGAGATCGGATGCGCCATCCTGGGGAACGATCTGGATTTGGTCGCGGGCGAGGTGGATCGAATTGATCTCTCTCACGGATTCTTCAGAATCCATCAGGAGGACGAGCCTGAAAGCGGTTCCGAAAACTCAACGGCAATCGTTCCCGCCGACATTCCGGCGGAGTCGCGATCGCTCGTTCAGGAGACAGCAAAGGCCATATACCGCGCCTTGGGATGCAGGGGGCTGTCGCGGGTGGACATGTTCCTCAAGGACGATGGAGAAGTAGTCCTCAACGAGGTCAACACTCTGCCTGGTATGACCTCGTACAGCCGTTATCCGAGGATGATGGCAGCCGCAGAGTTGCCGCTTGCCGAAGTGCTCGACCGAATGGTGTCGTTGGCATTGACGGGGAAAATCCGATGAAAGATGATTTCGTCTTCGTGGACGAGCTTGTATCCGGCATACGCTGGGATGCCAAGTACGCCACCTGGGACAACTTCACCGGCAAGCCCGTGGACGGATATCTGACAAATCGAATCGTCGGCACGAGGGCTTTGTGCACGGCTCTGGAAAGGGCGCAAGAAAAGGCCCAATCCCTCGGCTTCGGCCTGCTTCTCTGGGACGGTTATCGCCCTCAACGTGCCGTGGACTGCTTTCTGCGCTGGTCACAACAGCCGGAAGATGGCCGGACGAAGTCACGGCACTATCCGAATATCGACAGAGCCGCGATGTTCGACATGGGATACGTGGCCGCCAAGTCGGGCCACAGCCGGGGTAGCACCGTTGACTTGACGCTGTATCACCTGACTACCGGTGAACTTGCTCCCACGGGCGGCGGCCATGACCTGATGGATTCAATCTCACATCATGGAGCAAAAGGGATCACGCAAACCGAAGCGACAAACCGGCAACATCTGTGCTCCATCATGGAGGCCTGCGGTTTTGCCCCATACGATTGCGAGTGGTGGCATTACACACTGAAAGATGAACCTTATCCAGACACCTATTTTGATTTTCCCATCACATAGTTGAGCCGGGCGGCCGCAACGCCGAACTGTTGGGAATCCTGGGGAGTTTGACGGCATGCGCCGAGGACCGGAACCTCACCGGCTCCGACGACCACCAGGTCGTCGACGAACAGCGACGGCCGTCGCCTCAGCCCCGTGCAGGGCCTCGGCGACGGCCGGCTCAGCGGTCCTCGTACACGTCAGCTCCGCGCCCCGGGCGCGACGGCCTGCTGGTCCGTACGCGACGTGTCGTGGGCGGCGCGGGGTGCGCCGGGCATACGGCCCTTGCGCTGGACCGGGACGAGCAGCGCGGCCAGGGCCGCGGCGAGGCAGAGCAGGGCGAGCAGGGTGAATCCGTGGGTGTAGCCGGAGGCGTAGGGCAGGCCCGAGGGCTGTAGATGGCCGGTCACCAGGACGCTGGTCACCGCGGCCCCGATGGATCCGCCGATGGTGCGGATGTTGGCGTTCATGCCCGTCGCGGCGCCGGTCTGCTCGGCCGGGACGCTGCCCACGATCAGGTTGGCCATCGAGGCGAAGGCAAGACCGATACCGAGGCCGAAGACCCCTGCCACGAAGGCGATCTGCCACTGCTGGTCGTGCCAGACGGCGAGGAAGCCGCAGGCGATCGCACCCAGCGCGGCGCCGGTCGTGAGCAGTTTCTTGGCGCCCAGTACGGGCTCGAGACGGCCGCTCAGGATGCCCGAGAAGAACATCGCGATCAGCATCGGCAGCATGAGCAGCCCGGAGGCGGTGACGCTGGCGCCGAATCCGTAACCGGCCGAGCCGGGCGTCTGGACGAAGCCGGGCAGGAAGGACCAGATCGAGTACATGCCGGCGCCGAACAGCAGCGCGGCGGTGTTGGTGGTCCACACGGCGGGCAGTCGCATGACGCGCAGGTCGATCAGCGGGGAGCGGGACCGCGCCTCGGCGAGCAGCCACAGCGCGAAGAGCACCACGGCGGCGACGAACAGTCCGATCACCCGGGTCGAGCCCCAGCCCCAGTTGGTCGCCTGGCTGAGCGGTAGCAGCAGGGCCACCAGCCAGGCCGACAGCAGGATGGCGCCGAGCCAGTTGACGCGTCCCGCGGCCCTGCTGGGCGACTCGGGGACGTAGCGGAGGGCGATCAGCGTGGTGATCGCGACGATGCCGACGGGAAGCCAGAACAGCCAGCGGTAGCCGAGCGCGGTCACGACGGGACCGGCCGCGACCATGCCGACACCGCCACCGGCGGCGATCACCGCGGACAGGTTGCTGATGCTGGGGCTGACCCGGCCCGGGGCGAACTCGTCCCGGATGATGCCGAAGGACAGCGGGAACAGCGCGCCGCCGATGCCCTGGACGACCCGGGCGACGATCAGTACGCCGATGGTCGGCGCGAGCGCGGCGAGCAGACACCCGAGCAGCACCGCCACCAGGACGGCGACGAGGGTGCGTTTCTTGCCGATCAGGTCGCCGACCCGGCCGAGGATCGGCGTGAAGACCGAGGCGGACAGCAGGTACGCCGTCATCACCCAGGTCGCGGTGGACTGCGAGGTGTGCAGTGCGTGCTGAACGGTCGGCAGGGCCGGCGCGATCAACGACTGCAGCATGGAGAACACGCCCGCACCGGTCGCGAGGACCGCGAAGGTGAGGCGGGTGGACTTGCGGGGCATCAAGAGCCTCTCGGAACTGGTTGCGGCCGAAGGCCTCGGGCCGCGGTCGTACGGGCCCGGCGCATGCCGTAGGCAGCACAGGGCACACCGACGATCGCGAGCTGGGGGAGGTCGCGAAAGGTGTCAGGGGGACGGGCGGTGCCGGGCGGTGCGCTCGGCGCGGGGCCCGCACAGACGCGAGGGTGGCGTCGCGTCGCCATGCGTGCGGCCGCACGCATCCACGGCGAACGCACCCCGCACTGCTAAAGTGGAGGTACGCCTCCACTGTAGCGGAGGAATACCTCCGCTTCAACCTCGTCCCGCCCGGGAGGCAGCAGTGACCGCCCAGTCGTTCCCCGTCAGCGAGATCGTCGCGTCCCGGCGACCGCACCGGAAGGACGCGGCGCGCAACTACGACGCCCTGCTCGCGGCCGCCCGCGAGGCCTTCGCTGAGCACGGCGCGGAGGCCTCCCTGGAGGACGTCGCCCGTCGCGCGGGCGTCGGCATCGGCACCCTGTACCGGAACTTCCCCACCCGCAGGCACCTCTTCGAGAGCGTCTACGCGGACGAGGTCAACGCCCTGTGCCAGGTCGCCCAGGAGGTCGCCGAACTGGAACCGTGGGAGGCACTGACGGCCTGGCTGGACCGGTTCGCCGGCTACATGGTGACCAAGCGGGCCGTGCGCGAGGCGCTCAACGACGAGTCGGAGATCTTCGCCGCCTGCCGTGAATCGATGTACGCGGCCGGCGGCCCGCTGTTCGAACGGGCCCAGCAGGCCGGCGAGGCGCGCAAGGACATGGACTTCGTCGATCTGCTGCGCATGGTCGCGGGCATCACCGCGACGACCTTCGACGACGACGCCCAGCGCGACCGGGTCCTGTCCGTCGCCCTGGACGGCGTGCGCGCCACCCGCTGACCTGCCCGAAGGGAAAGGGACCGGCGTCCCGCCTGAAGAGATCCCGGCGGCTGGAGAGGTCCCGCCCACAGAGGCAGGCGTCGCGACGCCATCGCCATCGCCGCCGTCAACTCCCTACTCCTTCGCGCCGATCGCCTCGACCGGCCGGATCCTCAGCAGCACCCGCGTCGGCACCATCGTGCCCGCGGCCGCCAGCGTCGCCGTCGCGCCCGCGATCGCCAGATAGCCGAGTCCGGGCACGGCCGGCACCGGCGAGCCGCTCAGCGCCAGGGACACGAGGACCAGCGGGAACACGGACAGCAGCGTCCCGATGCCCACCCCGGCAGCGATGACGATGACGCTCTCCCGGCGCATCATGCCCACGACCTGGCCGCGGGCCGTACCGGACAGCCGCAGCAGCGCGAACTCCCGCCGCCGCGCTCCCGTACTCATCGCCAGCGTGTTGACGACGGTGATCGCCGTGTACGCGATGATCAGGCCGACCACGAGGTAGTTGACCCAGGCGTTGGCCCGCTGTTCCGTCAGCTGGTCGTCGACGGCGAGCCCGTCCCGGAGCACGGTGCCCGGATAGTCCGCCGCCAGGCCGGAGAGGGCCTCGGCGACACCGGATGCCGAGGGGTCGGAGCGTACGAGCACGGACTCGTCGGCCTTGCGCGTGGTGTGGGCCAGCAGCAGATCGTGGTCCAGGGTCACGTCGGCGAACCCGAAGCCGCGTTCGTAGACGGCGACGACCTCCCCGCGGAAGGGGGTGCCGTCGCCCAGGTACAGCCGGGCCGTGTCACCGACGCCGAGGCCGAGCCAGGACGCCGTGGTGGTGCTGATCGCCACGGTGGCGCCCGACAGCGCGGTCAGGTCGCCCTCACGCGGCCGCAGATCGAGGGCGCTGCCGAGGGCCCGCGGATCCACGCCCTGCGCGCTGAGGGACACGGACTCCTGCGCGCCTAGCAGCTTGCCCACCCCGATGACCTTGGACTTGACCAGTCCGGTGGCGGACCGCACCTGCTTCATGTCCCGTACCTTCTCGGCCAGTTCGGGTGACACCCCGCCCTGCGCCGTGAGGACGTGGTCGGCGACGAGGCCGGACCGCAGTTGGTCGGCCGACTCCCTGAGCCCGGTGGTCTGGGTGAAGACGACGGTCGACGCGAAGGACACGGCGAGCACGAGCGGCGTGATCGCGCCGGCCAGCCTGCCCACGTTGGCCCGCGTGTTGGCCGCCGCCAAGTAGCCCGTGACACCGGTCCTGTTGAGCAGCGGACCGAGGAGGCGTACGGCGGCACGTGAGACCAGCGGGCCGAGCACCGCGACGGCGATCACGAGAATGAGTACGAGGGAGTTGGCGAGCCCGACGAGGGTGAAGAAGTCGGCGTCCTGCGCGAGGCCGGTGGAGAAGATACCCGCCGACAGGACAAGCAGCACACCGCCGGTGATCCTGCGTCCGCGGCCGAGACCCGGGGACTCCAGCGCGGCCTCGCCGAGGGCCTCCGTCGGCCGGATCCTGTTCGCGCGGAAGGAGGCGGACAGGACGGCGACCAAGGCGGTCAGGACGGTCACGAGCACCGCCGCGAGGAACGGCAGCGGGCTGACGGCGAGCCCGAAGTCGGACGGCACGATGCCGTGTCCGGCGAACCGGTCGCGCAGCCAGTACACCAGGACCAGGCCGACCGGACAGCCCAGCACCCCGGCGGCCAGGCCCGTGACGGCGGCCTCCGCGGCCACCATGCGCCGGATCTGACCGGGTGTGGTGCCGATCGCGCGCAGCAGGGCGATCTCCCGGCGGCGGTGCCGGATGGACAGCGACGTCGTGGCGAACAGCACGAAGACGGCGATGAGCAGGACGTTGCCGCCGACCGCGGCCGCCAGCACCACGAGATTCGACCCGCTGACGGTGACGTCGAGGAACTCCGCTCGTCCGCGCCCCTCCCCCGTGTGCACGGCGAGCCGGTCGTCGTCGAGCGCGGCCTTGACGCCGTCTGCGATTCGCTGGAGTGAGGTGCCTGGGTCGGCGAGGACACCGAAGGCGTATACGGAGGGCGCCAGTTGGCGCATGGAGGTGTCGGACAGGAACGCCACCGACTGGCGGGGCGTGCGGCCGTCCTTCAGTGCGACGAGTCCGGCGACCTCGAAGGTGCGCGGAGTGGACGCGGTCATCAGACGGACCTGGTCCCCGGGGCGGAGACCCGCCTGCCCGGCGATCCCGGTGTCCAGGACGATCTCCTCCGCCGCGCGCGGTGCGTGGCCGGTGGTCAGGCGGAAGTCGCCGAGACGGAGGCTCGACCAGTTGTGCGCCTCCGGTGCCGCGCCGTGCCGGCCGGCCATCGGCTGCCCGTCCCCGGTCGTGAGCCGTACCGACGCGCCCATGTCCGGGATCACCGACTTCACGCCGTCGACGCCGGAGAGCCGGTCGGCCACCGATGCCCGCAGCGGTACGCGTTCGGGCAGCGGCTGCGACTGCTTGAGGGTCGAGCCGTCCAGGTCCTTCAGGGTCAGTTCCACCTCCTGCCGGCCCGCGACGAGGACGTCGGCCGCCGCGTACCGCTCGGGCGAGGACCCGGCCCGTATGCCCGACTCCAGAAGGACGCCGCAGGCACTGAAGACCGCGGCACCCAGCAGCAACGCGACGAACGTACCGACGAAACCGCCCTTGCGGGCCTTGAGTGTCAGCAGGGCGAGGCTCAGCATCAGGCGGCCCTCCGCAGGCCGGAGAGCACGCCCGCGACACCGTCCGCGCTCGGTGCGCCCATCTCGTCGACGATCCGGCCGGCGCTGAGGAACACCGCGCGGTCGGTGTGTGCGGCGGCCATCGGGTCGTGCGTGACCATGACCACCGTCTGGTGGAGGTCGGTGACCGCCTGCCGAAGCAGTCCGAGGATGTCCCGGGCGGTCTCCGGGTCGAGTGCTCCGGTCGGCTCGTCGGCGAAGATCACCTCGGGGCGGGTGACCAGGGCCCTCGCGATGGCCACCCGCTGCTGCTGGCCCCCGGAGAGCTGTGCGGGAAAGCGCGTGAGGCGGTCGCCCAGGCCGACGGCGGTCACGATGTGGTCGGACCAGCTCGCGTCGACCTCCCTGCCCGCCAGCCGCAGGGGCAGCGTGATGTTCTGCTCCACGGTGAGGGACGGGAGGAGGTTGAACGCCTGGAAGACGAAGCCGATACGGGTACGCCGCAGCTCCGTCAGCCGTCGCTCCTTGAGCGCCGACAGGTCCTGCGTGCCGAGACGGACCTGCCCCGAGGTGGGCCTGTCGAGGCCGGCCGCACAGTGCAGGAACGTGCTCTTGCCCGAGCCCGAAGGACCCATCACGGCCGTGAACGTGCCGGGTTCGATGCCCGCGTTGACCGTGTCAAGGGCCAGGACGGCTGTAGGTCCCTCCCCGAACTGCTTGGTCACGTCCGTCAGTTGCACCGCGTACCGGCGGGCGGCGGCGGACACGTCCGGTTGTTGGCCCCAGGACCGCACCATTGACTGCTCAACTCCTCAACTCCGTGGTGCCTCAAGTGCATCGGTGACAAGGGGCCGTGGCCTCGGCCACGCAGTCGAACCCTCGTGTCCCCCGGCCGGGCGAGATGCGGGGCGGTCTCCGTCGTACGAAGGAGGAGGCGGCGCGCGCGAGCCGCCGCGCCCGGCGGGCTCCTCCTCCCTGCGGAGGATGACTTCGGGGAGGAGCGGAGCGCCGGCTTTCAACCTCAAGTGAGATCAGGGCGCTTGGCGTTCCGTCTACCGTGGAGCCCATGGACCTCATGGACTCGTTCGCGGGGCGCCGCATGCCCCCGGCCGTCACCGACACGGGTCTGGCCCTGCTGATCACCGCCGGGTCGCTGTCCTTGCCCATGGGGATGCCGGCCGACGGACCCGAACTGCGGTCTCCGGGCGCCTGGTTCGTCGTACTCGTCCTGCTGTCCGCGCTGCCGCTGGCCGTCCATCGCCGGTTTCCGCTGTCCGTCCTGCTGGTGACGGCGGCGGCCGTGAGCGTGCTCCAGGGGCTCCACTACATCCCGCAGCTCTCGGGCCCCGACGGCACGTCCATCGGGCCCGCCTACCTGGGCGTGGCCACGGCCGTGTTCCTCACCGCTCTGCGCGGCGCTCCCAGGACGGCCACCCTGGTGGTGGCCGCGCTCATCCCGGCCGCGGCCGTCACCGAAGCGGTACTCGCCCCGGCCGGCCACCGCATCGCCGCGCTGCTGACCGAGACGGTACTGCTGGTCGCGGCGTGGGCGCTCGGCAGGCTCACCCGGGCGCGCGCCGCCATCCAGAACCAGGCGCTGGAACGGGCCGCGGCGCTCGAACGCGAGCAGGTCGCCAACGCGCGCACGGCCGTCATGGAGGAGCGGGCCCGGATCGCCCGCGAACTGCACGACATCGTCGCGCACAACGTCAGTCTCATGGTCGTCCAGACCATCGCCGCAGACCGGGTCCAGGAGCGCGACAGCGACAAGGCCCACGAACTGCACGGCACCATCGAGGAGACCGGCCGGGCCACCGTCACCGAGCTGCGCCGGCTTCTCGACGTCCTGCGTACGGACGAGGAGGCGGACAACGATCCGAGCAAGGAGCCGCCGCAGCCCACCATCGACGCGATACCGGCGCTGGTGGACTCGGTGCGCGCGGCGGGGCTCCAGGTCGACTTCAAGACCACCGGGTCCCCCGCCGAGTTGCCTGCGGGCTCACAGCTCACCGTCTACCGGGTCGTACAGGAGGCCCTCACGAACACGCTCAAGCACGCCGGCCGCACCCGCACCGACCTGACCGTCGCCTGGGAGCCGGAGCGCCACCGGCTCACCGTGAGGCTGTGCGACGACGGCCCACGGGCGGCCGACGGAACGGCACCGCGACCGCCCGCCCTGTCCAAGGGCTCGGGCCACGGCCTGGTCGGCATGCGGGAGCGCATCGGTGCCGTGGGCGGCTCCTTGCACACCGGCACGCGTCCCGGCGGTGGCTACTGCGTCCACGCCGTCATCCCCCTCACCGCGTCCGCCGATCCGCGGCACGACCGGCACGACGGTCCCCGGCACGACGAACCGCGACACGACGAACCCCGGCACGAAGGGCCCTCCCCGTATGCAAGCCATCCGCGTCCTGCTGGTCGATGACCAGCCCATGATCCGGACGGGATTCCGGCTCATCCTCGAAGCCGAACCGGACATCACGGTCGTCGGCGAGGCATCGGACGGCGTCACCGCCGTCGAGAGCGCCCGGGCACTGCGGCCCGACATCGTCCTGATGGACATCCGCATGCCGAACATGGACGGCGTCGAAGCCACCCGCCGGATCGCGGAGACGGGCTCACCGAGCCGGATCGTCATCCTGACCACGTTCGACCTGGACGCGCACGTGGTGGACGCCCTGCGCGCCGGAGCCAGCGGCTTCCTCGTCAAGGACGGTCCCGCCGACTCCCTCGTGGACGCGATCCGTACGGTGGCCGCCGGTGACGCCGTGCTCTCGCCCCGCGTCACCCACCGCCTGCTGGACCGCTTCGCCCACCTTGCCGCACCCGATACGCCGGACGTGCCCTCCCGCCTCGACGCCCTCACCGGCCGCGAACTCGACGTCCTGCGCGCCCTCACCCGCGGCCTGTCCAACGCGGAGATCGCGCTGGAACTGGGCGTGGGCGAGACCACGGTCAAGACGCACATCGCGCACATCCTCGAGAAGTACGGGCTCCGCGACCGGGTGCAGGCCGTGATCCTGGCGTACGACAGCGGCCTGGTGGTGCCGCGCGGCATCCGCTGAACGAACGGCACGAGCGGCATCCAGTGAACGGCACGAACGGTGTCAGAGGAGAGGCACGAACGGTGTCAGGAGAGAGGCACGAACGGTGGAGTGATCAGTACTCCAGCTCGGGGCGCAGGCGCAGCGGCCCGGCGACGTCGTGGAGGTGCCTCAGCACCTGGGCGTAGGAGTCGAGGAGGCCGGTCTCGTGGTAGGCGATGCCGTGCCGGGCGCAGAACGAGCGCACGATTTCCTGGGCGTGGCGCAGGCTGGGCCGCGGCATGGAGGGGAACAGGTGGTGCTCGATCTGGTAGTTGAGCCCGCCGAGCGCGAAGTCGGTGATCCGGTGGCCGCGGATGTTGCGTGAGGTCAGTACCTGGCGGCGCAGGAAGTCGACCTTGTCGTCCTTGGCGAACATGGCCATGCCCTTGTGGTTCGGAGCGAACGAGCACCCCATGTACAGCCCGAACAGCCCTTGGTGCACGAGGAGGAAGACCACGGCCTGGAGGGGAGTCAGGACCAGGAACAGTGCGGCGAGGTAGCCGACGATATGCGCCGTCAGCAGTCCCGCCTCGCCCAGCTTGGTCGCCCGCGAGGTCGCGGTGCCGGTGCGCTCGAGCATCGCCTTCACGCCGGCGACGTGCAGGGCGAGTCCTTCAAGCAACAGCATCGGGAAGAACAGCCAGGCCTGGTGGCGGGCCAGCCAGGCGTACGCCCCGCTGCGGACGCGGGCGTGGTCCTCGGTGAAGGCGATCGCGCCGTCGGCGATGTCGGGGTCGCGGTCGACGTAGTTGGGGTGGGCGTGGTGCCGGTTGTGCTTGGAGATCCACCAGCCGTAGCTGAGGCCGATCAGCAGGTCGGCGTGCACGCGGCCGAGCAGGTTGTTCACGCGCTTGGAGCCGGAGATCTGGTGGTGTCCCGCGTCGTGCCCGATGAACCCGGTCTGGGTGAACATCACCGCGAGGAAGGCGGCGGTCACCAGCTGCCACCACGACTGCCCGATCATGGCGAACGCGGTCCAGCCGGCGGCCAGCAGGAGCAGGTTCGCCCCGACCTTGACGGAGTAGTAGCCCGGTCGCCGCTTCAGCAGCCCGCGCTGTTTCACCTCGCGGGACAGCGCGGCGTAATCGCTGCCCCGGGTACCGGGCGGGGGTTTCGTCGTCTCGGCGTTGTACGCCGGACCGGTGCCCCGGTTGATGATTTCAGTGGTCACGATTTTCCTTTCGGGATGCGCGGGCCGAAGCCGTCGGCGCGGGGGCAGGGCGCCGGATGCTGGAAGCCCGTACGGAAGCAGCGCGAGGCAGACCCGCGGCGCGGGCCTGCCTCGCAAATGGGGTATCGAACGGGGGTCCTCAGAGTGCGCGGACCTGGTCGGCCTGCATGCCCTTGGGACCCTGGCTGGCGGTGAACTCCACCCGCTGGTTCTCCTCAAGGGAGCGGAAGCCGCCCGTGTCGATCGCCGAGTGATGGACGAAGATGTCGGCGCCGCCCCCATCAGGGGCGATGAAGCCGAAACCCTTCTCCGCGTTGAACCACTTCACGGTTCCTTGAGTCATGTGATGTCTCCTTCGAGATGGCGAGTCGTGCGGGAAACGCGCACTCGCGCGATCCCGGGCTGCTGGTCGCCAGGCGTCGAAGAAAACCCCCGCAACGACGAAAGGCCCACTGTCAGAACTCCGCGGGCGCTCACACGTTCGCAAACTTCAACTACAACCACTCCCTACAACGTCCGGAGCGACAGAAACGTTCCCGGCGGGGCGGTGGCGACGTCGGCGACCTGCTGGGCCCGAGAGTTCGGCAGGGTGGCCGTCCGGGCGGGGAAGGGCCCGGTGACGCCCTGACGGGTCGGCTCCAGGGCCCGGAGGGAGTACGGTTGCGGTACCGAGCGCCTTTCGTATGCCGTCATCCGTTTCGGCGTCGCCCTCGGGGAACGGCAAAGGCCGGAGCACAGCGGGTTCGGCCGGAAAAGAGCCGCACCATGACTCCTGGCTCGTACTGTCGCGCTGTCTTCTGTCGCCCCTTCCGTACCCCGTTCCGCGCTCCCCGGTAGCGGATTTCCTGGCTCCCGGGGTGCCCTGGAGGTATTCCGGCACCTCGCGTACGCCCTGAACCGACCAGGAGGATGCAGGACGCATGTATTCACAGAACTCGATCTCCAGCCACCGTCGTGGCCGCCCCGAACCGACCGCCCAGATGCTCTCCGGGCTGGCCTGCCTGATCTGCGGCACCGACTACCGGAACGCGCCGGACCCGGAGGCGGTGGTGGTCTCCCACCGCGACGACAAGCAGCTGCTCGCCTGCCACGGGACGTGCGCACGCATCGCGAGCGGGTCGGTCAACGGTCTGGACGAGACGCCCCTCCCCCTGGCCGAGCGCGTGCGCAGGCACCAGGCCGACGGCTCGTGACGCCCCGACCGCTCCTGACGGCGACGAGAAGCACGACAAGCACCACAAGAAGCAAACGATGAGGAAGCGCATGAGCCTGTTGAGTCTCGGAGTACTCGCCTCCTCCCGCAAGGAGAACGAGTTCCGACTGCCGTTGCACCCCGCCCACCTCGACCGGATCGCCCCGGACATACGCAGGAGAATCTTCCTCGAACAGGGCTACGGCGAACGGTTCGGCGTCGCCGACGACTCGCTGCGACCGCTCGTGGCGGGCCTGCGCTCCCGCGAGCAGCTCCTCGCCGAGTGCGACGTGCTGCTGCTGCCCAAGCCCATGCACGAGGACGTGGCCGCGCTGCGCGAGGGCCAGGTGCTGTGGGGATGGCCGCACTGCGTGCAGGACGAGAAGATGACCCAGCTCGCCATCGACCGGCGGCTGACCCTCGTCGCCTGGGAAGCCATGAACCACTGGACGTCCACGGGCGCCTTCAGTGTCCATGTGTTCCACAAGAACAACGAGCTCGCCGGCTACTGCTCGGTGCTGCACGCCCTGCAGCTCGGCGGGCTGACCGGCAGCTACGGGCGCCGTATGCGCGCGGTGGTCATCAGCTTCGGCGCCACGGCGCGCGGGGCGGTCACGGGCCTGGGTGCCATGGGCGTCTCCGACGTCACGGTGCTCACCCAGCGCGCCGCGGCGGCGGTGGCATCGCCGATGCCGTCGGTCGTGATGGGCCACTTCGAGGAGCAGGAGGACGATCCGTCGCGCCTGCGGGCAGTCACCGCGGCCGGTTCCGTGCCGATGGCGGAGTACCTGGCCGGGTTCGACATCATCGTCAACTGCGTCCTGCAGGACACCGACGCGCCGCTGACGTTCGTCACCGACAAGGAGCTCGCCCTGTTCCGACCGGGGACCTTCTTCATCGACGTCTCCTGCGACGAGGGCATGGGCTTCGAATGGGCCCGTCCGAGCACCTTCGGCGAGCCTATGTCCACGGTCGGGCCGGGCTGTCACTACTACGCGGTGGATCACAGCCCGTCCCACCTGTGGAACTCGGCCACGTGGGAGATCAGCGAGGCGCTCCTCCCCTACCTGCGCAAGGTGATGAGCGGCCCCGCGGCATGGGACTCCGACGCCACGATCAGCAAAGCCATCGAGATCCGCGACGGCGTCATCCAGAACCCGAAGATCCTTTCCTTCCAGCACCGGCCGGCCGCCTATCCCCACGCCCTCGAGATCCCGGCCCCCGCCCCGGCCTCGGCCCCGGCGCTGCACTCCTCCGCACAGCGGGCCTGACGAACCGCGGACCGCGCCGTGGTCACTTCTCCTGCGGAAGGTGGTCACTTCTCCTGAGGGAGAGTGACCGGGCGGTCGTCCCTCAGTTCCGCGAAGAGTTTCCGGGCCCGGCGGTCGTCCCACTTCACGGCGCTGCCTTTGGACGTGGCGAAACCGGGGTCGGAGACCGGGACGTTGATCTGTCTGCCGCCGCCCGACGTGACGCTCTGCATCGCCTGGAACAGCGACATGAGGTCCTGTAAGCCGGTGTCCTTGTCCACGACGAGCGTGTCGAGGCCCGCGCTGAGGGTCGGAAAGGACTTGGCGGGGTTGAGGAGCGTGCCCGGCGTGGCCGCCTTCTTGGCGAGTGCGGACAGGAACTTCTGCTGGTTGCGGGTGCGTCCCAGGTCGCCCTGGGCCTCCTGCTTGCGCTGGCGGACGAATGCCAGCGCCTTGGTGCCGTCGAGGGTCTGGCAGCCCTTCGGCAGGTCCGCGCCCGACTTCTCGTCCTTGACGGCCCGCTCCAGGCACATGTCCACGCCACCGACCGCGTCCACCACCCCCACGAAGCCCGCGAAACCGATCTCCGCGTAGTGGTCGATGCGCAACCCGGTGTTGCGCTCCACGGCCCGTACGAGCAGATCGGGGCCGCCGAACGAGAACGCGGCGTTCAGCTTGTCCGGCTCGGCGGCGAAGCTCCGGCCGGTCTCGGGACGGACGTACGGCGGGATGGTCACCCACGAGTCGCGCGGCAGGCTCATCATCGTGGTGCCGTTCGCGCCGGTGTGCAGCAGGATCATCGAGTCGGTGCGGCGGCCCTCGGCCGAGCCGGTGCGCAGGTCCTTCCTGGCCTGCTCGGACAGGCCGGCGCGGCTGTCGGAGCCGACGATCAGGTAGTTGGTTCCCTTTCCGGCCGGTGGGCGGTCGGGCAGCGCGCCGAGGTCGATCTCCTGGTCGAGCCTGGTGTCGGCCCACACGTACGTGCCGATGGAGCCGATGACCAGCGCGGAGACCAGGAGGATCGCCAGCCGTGTGACCTTGCGGCGTCGGGTGGGGCGCGGCTTGGGGTGCCTGCCGCCGCCCGTGTCTCCAGGGGGCCGGCGTCCGTGCCCCGTGCGCCCCGGAGTGGCGGGCGAGGGCATGCCCGGCAGTGGTGCCGTACGCGTCGTGGGCGGGGCCGCGCTCCCGCGCGCCGCCCGCCCCGGGACGACACGCGGCGGCTCCGCCACACCACCGCTCGGGTCGTAGTAGCCCGCCGGTCGGTCGGTCCCGTCACTCATCGGCCTGTCCAGTCCCTCAACGCATAGGTGTCATCTCATCTGGGATCACCTCGTCGGCAGGCTCTTATACGGGGCCGGGCCGCCGATCTGTTCAGCGGCCGTGCCGGATCGCTTCATGCGGTGCCATTTCAGCCGACTGCCCAGCAGGGCGGCGACCACGGACTGGATGACGACCAGGTACATCAACTGCCGGTACACGAACAGCTGGAACGGCATCGACCACAGGGCTCCCACGCGCTCACCGTCGAGCTTCAACGCGTAACCGGCGCACACCAGTTGGACGCCCAGGAAGCCGAACCACACCAGGGCCGAACTCAGTGGATCGAGGAACAGCACTCCGTACAGGGCGAAGACGTCGATGACTGGCGCGAGCAGCGGCAGGGCGACCTGGAAGAGCGCGAGGTAGGTGAGTCCGCGCCGGCCGAAGCGTCCGGCCACGCCTCCTTCCACGACGGCACGGCGGTGCTTCCACATGGCCTGGATCGTGCCGTAGCACCAGCGGTAGCGCTGCCGCCACAACTGCCGTAGTGACGTGGGTACTTCGGTCCAGGCGACGGCGCACTCCTCGTAGAGCACCCGCCAGCCCGACCTCCACAGCGCCATGGTGAGGTCGGTGTCCTCGGCGAGGGTGTCGTCGCTGACCCCGCCGACGCCCATCAGCGCGTCCCGGCGGAACGCCCCGATGGCCCCGGGGACGGTGGTCATGCACTCCAGGACCTCGAACATCCGCCGGTCGAGGTTGAAGCCGAAGCAGTACTCCAGGTGCTGCCACTTGGCCAGCAGGCCCCGCCGGTTGCCGACTTTGGTGTTGCCGCTGACCGCGCCGACGGCCGGGTGCGCGAGCGGCTGGACGAGGTGGTGGATGGCGTCGGGTTCGAAGACGGTGTCGGCGTCGACCATCACCAGGATGTCGTGACTCGCGTACTCCAGACCGGTGTTGAGGGCGGCGGCCTTGCCTCCGTTGGGCTTGCGGATCACCAGTACGCGCGGATCGCCGATGCCCTCGGCGAGGTCCGCCGTCCGGTCCGCCGAACCGTCGTCGACCACGACGATCTGCAGCTGGGGGTAGTCGGAGGCGAGCAGCGAGCGGACGGTGGACTCGATCCCGGCCTCTTCGTTGTAGGCGGGCACGAGCACCGTCACC
Organism: Streptomyces albicerus; assembly: GCF_008905045.1. GTDB lineage: Bacteria > Actinomycetota > Actinomycetes > Streptomycetales > Streptomycetaceae > Streptomyces > Streptomyces albicerus. The sequence goes on along the minus strand of NZ_VWMY01000038.1, from coordinate 42,821 downwards.
GGTTCCGTCACCTCCCGCAGCCAGGGCGCGCCGGGCCGGGAGCGCTCGAGCCGCCGGACATGGGCCCGCGCGAAGACGGCGAGCAGCACCAGGCGCAGCACCCCGAGGGCGCCCGCGATGCCGAGCGTCCACGTCATGGCGTTCGAGAAGGCACGGCCGACAGTGGTGGCCCAGACCAGGGCGGTACCGCGCCATCTCTCGACGGCCGACACCGGCTCGTACGGGGTGAGTCGCAGCCCGGCCGAGACGGTGGTGAAGCGGTCGACGCTGCGGTTCTTGAGCAGCTTCGCCGTCTCCCGGTAGGCGGTCGGCGTCTGGCTGAGCTGCCGGACCAGGCCCTGTGCCGGTTTCCGGGTCGCCTTGTCGGCGGCGACCAGCACGTAGCCCTCGTCGGTGGCGCGCCGCGCCGCCTTCCACTCGCGGCCGCACAGGGTGTCCGGCGAGGTGGTGCGCGGCATCCGCAGCAGATTGGTGCGCAGGCCCGCTGTACTCGCCAACGCGCTCTGAGTCAGGTCGAGTTCGGCGGAGAAGCGGACGGACGACGCCTCGCCGAGGGCGGCGCCGGTGTAGGTGTTCGAGCCGATCTCGTGGCCCTCGGCGCGGATCCGCCGCACCAGGTCCGGATGGCGGGCCGCCTGGGAGCCGAAGAGGAAGAAGGTGGCGCGCGCCCGATGCTGTCGCAGGAGGTCGAGCAGGCGCGGGGTCCACACGGGGTCGGGGCCGCCGTCGAAGGTGAGCGCGACGGTGCGGGCGGGCATCGAGCCGGTCTGGATCCCGTTGCGGTTGATCCCCACCACGGGGCCGCCGGCCGCGACGGCATCGGGTGCGGGTGAGGTGCACGCGGACCGTGTCTTCGCGGCGTCGACCTCGTGGTTGGTCCAGCCCTCGAAGAGCAGGGCCCCGAACATCGCGGGGAGGACGAGTATCAGTAACAGCCAGTGTCCGCGCGGGTCGCGGGACTGCTTGTGCCGGGCCTTCACGGGATGTCGTCCCCCTTCCCGCCGGATGTGCCGCGCGGCTCGGAAGTCCCATGTGTCACGAGGGAGTTGAGGCGCGTCCGGACGCCCCGGGGGATCCCGCTCAGGGGCGTTCTTCTCCAGCCATGTGCGTGGGTGCGCGATGCGCGAGGGGATGTCTTCTTCCGCTGATTGACGGGGCTGGAGTTACGCATGGGGCGCGAGTCTAGCCACAGGTTTTCGATTGCATGGCCATAACACCGAGCCTCACAGAAAACGCGGCGGACCTTGTCACGGAGCTGAGTACGCGGTGCGTGGTTTTCGCCAACGGACCAGCGCGGCAAGCGTTTTCGGGAGTCGCTGAGAGGCCGGTTCCTCTCCTCTAGGGTGTGGCGCACGGGTCGAACAGACGTTGGTGGGGGAGCTGGGACTGGTGCCGTTAAGTGATTCGGACGCGGCGACGATGGGTGGCCGGATGAGACTGGTCGAACGCGCGGAAGCCGGCGACATCGCGGGAGTGGTCCGGGAACTGGGTGCGCTGACTCCGGATCGGCGCGCGGCGAGCACCGCGGCTCTGGCGGCCCGCCGCGAAGCCATGAAGCCCGACTGGCACAGGCGTACCGAGGAGGAGCGAGTCGCCCAGCTCGCCGCCGAACTGGGGTGCCGGGTCACTCCCGAGGACGCCGCGGACTGGCTCCTGCGGCACGAGAACGGGGGGCGGCACAACGATCTGCCCCTGGGCGGCGCCTGGTTGGTGGACGTCCTGAATCTGCACCCCGTCGTCTGGCGGGCCGAACTGGTCGCGCGGCTCGACGAACGGACGACGTCCGGGGCCAACTCCAGATACAGCGTTCTCGAACACCTCGTCCGCGACACGGGCTGTCCGCTGCCGACCTCCGACGCGTTCATCCGCGACTGGCTCAACAGCCGCGGCACCTACGCTCAGCGGTCCGAACACCTCCTGGGCGGGGCGCCGGGCGCCAACCTCCTGGAGCGGTTGCGCGCCGACGACTTCACACCGAAACTCCTGCCGTCGGCCGTGACGCGACCGGGGATGCACCTCGGCATGGGCGGGTTCCGCTTCACGCGGTCCAAGACGAGCTGGTCGTACATGATGGAGAACTTCCGAGTGGGAGTGCTCATCAGCCTCGCCTCCGAAGGCGTGATCGACCGTGACACACTGGTCCGTCGCATCTTCGCGGATCTGGTCAGCGATCCGCCGTTGGGGACGGACGCCGCGGACGTACTGGAGGCGCTCGCCCTCACTCCGGCCGAACACGCCTCCATGGCCCCCGATCGCGTCGTACTCGTCGACTCCCTGCTCGGGCGCCTGCTCCAGGACGGCACACGCAGCGAGACCGCGCCGCCGCTCGCGTTCCTGCGTGCCCTGGCGCCGACACCGGCCGAGAACGCGGCCGTCGTCAGGGGGTACGTGGCGCTGCTCGACGGATCGTTGCCGGTGGCCTCCTACGCCCAGGAGGTCCTGACCGGGGTGGACGAAGCGGGACTGCTCGAGCCCGACGTACTCACCGAGGTGTGCGAACGGGTCCTGCTCCGCCCGGAGAAGAAACTGGTCCGTGCCCAGCTCACCTGGCTCGACCGCGCGGTCCGGCGAGAGCCGACGCGCACGGGCCGGATCCTGGTCGACATGGCGATGGCCTTCAACCACCCGGACCTGGCGTTGCAGGAGCGCGCTCTCGATGTGGTCGCCCGTCATCTCGAGGCGGCGGGGGACGCGGTCCTGCCGGAGCTGCGGACGGCCGCCGAACGGCTCAGCCCGGGACTTGCTGCGCGAGCCACCGAGTTGCTCGGCACACCACAGGTCGCTGTCACATCGCAGGACCATGTCACCCCACAGGTCGCTGTCACCGAGCCGTACGCCGACGACGTACTGCCCGTCGTGCCCGAACCCCGCCCGGTGCCGGGCCCCATCGCGACGGCCATTGAGGTCGCGCACGAGGTCGCGGCGGTCGTCGCGAACGACCAGGACGTGGTGGCGTTCGAGCGTGCCCTGGACGGGCTGGTCCGGCACGCCCACCTCGACCGGACAGCTCTGGCCCTGGAGTTGAAGCCGGTCATGCGCAGGGAACCGCGCGAGAGGATCGACTGCACACAGGCCGACCTGTACGACGTGGCGACGGTGGTCCGGGGCGACGAGCCGAGGGAACGGGCCGTCCACCTCGGCCGGTACTACCCCTTCTCGCTGGCCGGGGCGATGCTCGCGGCGCGCCTGGCCGAGGCCATGGACGTCATCGAGTCCGGCGCGCAGCCGTTCCTGCTGGCCGTGCCGACCCTGGCCACCGGGGCGCTGGACGCCGCCGTGCTTGTGGAACGGATCTCGGCGCTCGACGAACTCGGCGTCACCCCCGCGCCGGTCGACCTGGCTCAGGCCCTGCTGCGCGTCACCCCGACACAGGACGAGCAGGTGCTGCGGGCGGCCGAAGCACTCGGTTCCGACGCCGGACGACGGTTGGCGCGCTGGCTGCGCGAGGGCGGCCTGCCGCGCCAGGAATCGGAGCCGAAGGGGTGGCCCGAGCATGAACGGGCCACCCCTTGGGTGTCGTTGTGGATACCCGCACGCCCCGGAGTGGTCCTCGATCCCCCGCTCCCGCCGGCCGCCGCGGCCCTGGTCGGGCCGTACGAGGGTGTGGGCCTGTACGAGCCGTTGGCACCCTTCTGGGTGGCGCAGCTGCCGCACCACCGCGAGGAGGTGATGGCACGTGACTACTTCGGGAACCGCGCCTCCCAGCGAGGGTGGACACGTGCCCTGCCGTGCGTCGCGGAGTCCGGCGGTCCGGCGGGTTTCGCGGTGCACATGGCGCTGGCCTTCGGCGTGACGTTCGACCGGCAGGCGGAACGCGACGCGGCGGTGGACGCCCTGCTGGTGCTCGCCGCGCGGGGGCAGCTGGACAGCGGGCTGCTCGGACGGCAGCTGGAGACGCTGCTGCGCGGCAAGTGGATCGAGGCGAACCGGGTGAGTGACTCGCTGCGCGCCGCGGCCGAGACCGGCGCGTACGGCACCGTCTGGTCCGTACTCGAAGTCGCCCTGCCCGGGCTGCTGCGCGACACGCCGATCCGGGGCGCGGCGCCGCTCCTCGCCCTCGCCACCGAGTGCGCGTCTCGCTGCGCGACCAAGGGGGAGATAGCCGAGGTCACGGCGCTGGCCGCGCGCACCGGATCGAGCCAGGCGGTGAAGAACGCCAGGTTGCTGCGTGACGTGTTGCGCTGAGGTGTGCTGCGGCTGAAGGTGTCGTGGAGCGACCCCGGTACGTCGCCCGCCGAGGACAGCCCCGCCCGTGTACGGGCGGGACCGCCGTTCGCCGTTGCGGCCAAGCGCTCCGCGGGAGGTCCGGTGTGTCGTCTGCGGGGCCGTCGTGGCTGGTCGCGCAGTTCCCCGCGCCCCTTTGGGGCGCGGCCGGACCCGCTTAGCCGGCGGGTGCCCTGTCGGGCGCCGCACTCGGTGCCGGGGCATACCCGACGGGCCGGGTGGTGAAGACACCCCGGCCCTGCGTGCGGCTGCGCAACCGGGTCGCGTAGCCGAACAGTTCGGCCAGCGGCACGGTGGCGGTGACCACCACCGCTCCCGATCGCACGGTCGAGCCGGAGACCCGGCCGCGGCGCGCCGCCAGATCGCCGAGCACTCCGCCCACGGCGTCCTCGGGCGCGGTGACCGTGACCTCGACCACCGGTTCCAGGAGGACCATCGCGCAGGCACGCAACGCCTCCCGGAGCGCGAGTCGCCCGGCCGTACGGAACGCCATCTCCGAGGAGTCCTTCGAATGGATCACCCCGTCGGTCAGGACAACACGCAGCCCCGTCACCGGGTGACCGCCGACCGGACCCTCGGCCAGAGCATCCCGGCAGCCGGCCTCCACGGCACGGACGTACTCCTGCGGAACCCGTCCGCCGACGACGACCGACCGGAACTCGAAGCCCGTGGCGCTGCCGTCACCGTCATCGACGGCAGCCTGCAGCGGCTCCACGTCGAGGACGACATGGGCGAACTGACCGGCGCCGCCGTCCTGTTTGACGTGTCGGTAGACCAGCCCGGCGACTCCGCGTACGACGGTCTCCCGGTACGCCACCTTCGGCCGGCCGACCCGGACGTCCAGCCCGTGGGCGCGCCGGATCTTCTCCACCGCCACCTCCAGATGCAGTTCGCCCATGCCCGACAGCACTGTCTGGCCGGTCTCGGGGTCGGTCCGGACGACCAGCGAGGGATCTTCCTCGACCAGGCGCGTCAGCGCCGACACCAACCGGTCCGTATCCGTGCTGGCACGCGCCTCGACCGCGACGGAGACGACCGGTTCGGCCGTGCTCGGCGGTTCGAGAACCAACGGAGCCCCGGGTGCGCACAAGGTCGCCCCTGCCCGGGCGGACTTCAGCCCGACGACCGCGACGATGTCCCCGGCCAGCGCCCGGTCCAACTGGGCGTGACGGTCGGCCTGGACGCGCAGGATCCGGCCGATGCGCTCGGTGCGCGGCGCGCCCGCGTCCCACACAGTCACGGTCTCTCCCTTCCGGATCGTTCCCGAGTACACCCGCAGGTAGGTCAGCCGCCCGGTGGCGGTCGCGTTCACCTTGAACGCCAGCGCCGCGAACGGAGCCGCCGGATCGGCGGCCCGCTCTTCTTCCGTACCGTCGTGGATGCCCCGTACCGCGGGCACGTCCAACGGCGAGGGCAGGTACGCCACGACGGCGTCCAGCAGTGGCTCGATCCCGCGGTTGCGGTAGGCCGAGCCGCACAGCACGACCACGCCGTCGCCGGTACGGGTCAGGTCGCGCAGCGCGGCTGTCAGGGTCGACGCGGAGACGGTCGACTCCGCGCAGAACTCCTCCAGCGCACCGGGGTGCAGTTCCGCCACGGCTTCCGCCAGCAACCGGCGGCGCCGCAGCGCCTCGTCGAGCAGGGCCTCGGGCACGGGCCCTTCCTGGACCGTGCCGTGCTCATCGGCCCACACCAACGACCGCATGCACACCAGATCGACCACTCCCCTGAACCCGTCCTCCGCGCCGATCGGCAACTGCACGACCAGCGGGGCCGGATGCAGTCGCTCCCGAATCGACTCGACGGCCGCATCGAGATCGGCGCCGGCACGGTCCAGCTTGTTGACGAAGGCGATCCGGGGCACCCCGTACCGATCCGCCTGCCGCCACACCGACTCGCTCTGCGGCTCGACCCCCGCGACGGCGTCGAACACCGCCACCGCCCCGTCGAGCACGCGCAGCGAACGCGCCACCTCGTCGGAGAAGTCGACATGGCCAGGGGTGTCGATCAGGTTGATCCGGTGGGAGTCCCAGGCACAACTCACCGCCGCCGCGAAGATCGTGATCCCCCGATCGCGCTCCTGCGGATCGAAGTCGGTGACAGTCGTACCGTCATGAACCTCGCCTCGCTTGTGGGTGGTCCCGGTGATGTAGAGGATCCGCTCGGTGACGGTGGTCTTCCCGGCGTCGACGTGGGCGAGGATGCCCAGATTGCGGACGGCGGAAAGCGGGTTGACGGGATTTCGGTGCAGGTCGGTACGCACGGCCCATGGCCTTTCAGGTGATCCAGAACGGGTCGGCGCGATTCCCGGGCGAACAGCACGGCACGGCGGCGCACCCGACCGGTTCATCCGGTACGGGGGCGTGCGCGGGTCAGGTGTTCGTCACGGGCATCCGGTTCCGGCCGCGCAGCCGGCACCGGACACCCGGAGACACGAGGATCACCTCGTACCGTGACGGGGGAACAACAACAGCGGTGCGGTAACGCACGGCCGGGCTCCCCTCACTCGTCACGGGGCGCGCCGCGATGTTGTGGCGGCGCGCGATGTGTGGCGAGTGTAGGGAACCGGGGGCGGACGGGGCACCGGATTTTCCGGCCCGCGCTTCGGCGGTGGTCGGCAGAAGCGCAGTCCGGAGTCACCGGACAGCACCTCGCGATCCCCATGCCGACCTTGGCGGTTTGCCATTGTGTACGGCCGTGCGACGACCTCTCCGCCGACCACGGGCGAACCGTCCTCCCAACTTCCGCCTCATGCAGCACTCTTGACGCGCCCACGCCCGCCGGTATGGTCTAGTCCAAGTAGCGCGTCCCGTCCGGACGGGCGTACCTCGTCGCGTCTGCACACGGGATTCGCGCTGCCGCCCTTCGCACTCCTGGTCCCCCACCCACGAGAAGCCGACCCGCCGTACCGGGTTCCCCACAACCCTGCACATCCGCGGGACGGCCTCCAGTGAAGGAGAGAACATGCACGCAAGGAAGAGGACAGCCGTGCTCGTCGGCGCGGCGCTCGCCCCGGTAATCGCCGTGAGCCTGCCCGCGTCCTCCGCGAGCGCACACGGCTACATCTCCAACCCGCCGAGCAGGCAGGCACAGTGTGCCGCCGGGACAGTCAGCTGTGGCGACATCACGTACGAACCGCAGAGCGTCGAGGGCCCGAAGGGGCTGACCAGCTGCAGCGGCGGCAACTCCCGCTTCGCCGAGCTCGACGACGACGGCAAGGGCTGGAAGGTCACTCCGGTGAGCAGCAGCACGGAGTTCCAGTGGAGTCTGACGGCCCGTCACTCCACCAGCACCTGGCAGTACTTCGCCGGCGGTCAGAAGATCGCCGAGTTCAACGACAACGGCGCCCAGCCCGGCGCGACGGTCACCCACCAGGTGAACTTCGGTGGCCTCAGCGGCCGACAGAAGGTGCTCGCCGTCTGGAACATCGCCGACACCTCCAACGCCTTCTACGCCTGCATCGACGTCAACGTCAGCAGCTGAAGCGGCAGTTCACGGAGCGTGGGTGAACCGCCGGTTCGCCTGTGCGGGCGATGACACCCGCGCACGCTCACGGACACCCCCCACCCCCACCCTCCACCGTTCCCCTTCGAGGGGAACCGTGCGCTCTCTCGCGCGCCCTGATCCATGGAGTGATTCCCCATGCGTCGACGTACGCTCGGGCTGCTCACCGCCACCGGTGCGGCAACCCTGCTCTCCTTCGCGACCCTCGCCCCGCAGGCCCTGGCACAGAAGACGACGGCAGCCGCCGATTTCGTCGTCAGTGAAAGCCAGTTCAACCAGATGTTCCCGAACCGGAACTCCTTCTACACGTACGGCGGTCTCACGGCCGCACTGAGCGCCTACCCCGGTTTCACCACGACCGGCAGCGACACCGTGCGCAAGCAAGAGGCCGCGGCCTTCCTGGCGAACGTCAGCCATGAGACGGGCGGCCTGGTCCACATCGTCGAGCAGAACACGGCCAACTACCCGCACTACTGCGACAGGAGCCAGCCGTACGGCTGCCCCGCGGGCCACGACAAGTACTACGGCCGTGGTCCGATCCAGCTGAGCTGGAACTTCAACTACAAGGCGGCGGGCGACGCCCTGGGCATCGATCTGCTCAACAACCCCGACCTGGTGCAGAACGACTCCGCCGTGTCCTGGAAAACCGGGCTCTGGTACTGGAACACGCAGACCGGGCCCGGGACCATGACACCGCACAACGCCATGGTCAACAGTGCCGGATTCGGCGAGACCATCCGCAGCATCAACGGCAGCCTGGAGTGCAACGGCGGAAATCCGTCGCAGGTACAGAGCCGCATCGACAAGTACCAGCAGTTCACGCAGATCCTGGGCGTGGCCCCGGGCGGCAACCTCAGCTGCTGACGCGCCCCCGCTCTCCCCGTCAGGGATCGCGCCCCGCCGTGCGGCGGGGCGCGATCCCTCAGCCCTTCACCGCGCCGGCGGTGAGCCCCTGGACGATGTGGCGGCTGGCGAAGGCGAACAGCACCATCGTGGGCAGGATGGTGAGGACCGCCGCCGCGGACATCGATCCCCAGTCGATGTTGAAGCTGGAGATGAACCCGTTCAGAGCCGTGGGGACGGTCTTGTTGCTGTCGCTGTTCATCAGCGTCACCGACAGGAACAGCTCGTTCCAGCAGTTGACGAAGTTGAAGATGAACGCGGCCACGATCCCGGGACGCATCACCGGCAGCAGCACCCGGAACAGCGCACCGAACCGGGAGAGGCCGTCGATCATGGCGGCCTCCTCCAGCGCGTCCGGGATGTTCTCGAAGAAGCCGCGGAGCATCACCGTGCAGAACGGGATGCAGACGGCGATGTAGACGAGGATGAGCCCGAGCCGGTTGTCGACCAGCTTGAGGTCGGTCATGAGCAGGTACAGCGGCCCCAGCGCGATGAAGGTCGGGATCATCTGGGTGACCAGGGCGGCCATCAGCAGCGCGGACTTGGTACGGAACTCGAAGCGGGCCAGCACGTACGCCGACAACATCGAGATCACCGTGGCCACCGCGCCCGCGACGGTCGCGACGAGGAGGCTGTTGGTGAGGTAGACGCCGAAGTCGGCCTTGCCGAACAGCCCGCTGTAGTTCTCCAGCGAGAAGTGTTCGGGCCAGTAGGCGATCGGGAAGGCGAAGATGTCGCCGGGCGCCTTCAGCGACGTAATGGTGATCCAGTAGAGCGGGAAGACGGTGAAGACCAGCCACAGCCCCAGGAAGGTGAACTTGGTGGCCCGGCCTGCCGTGGACTCCTTGCCGATCAAGGCTTCACCTCTCGCTTGTCGACCCGCTTCTCGCGCGTGGCCAGGAGGAAGAAGACCGCGAACACCAGCAGCGTGGCGACCACGATGAGGCCGAGCGCGGAGGCTCTGCCGTAGTCGCCCTGCTGGGTGATCTTGATCATCCAGGTGGTCACGATGTGCGTCTCGTTGTTGGGTCCGCCGCCGGTCATCCCGAAGATCAGGTCGGGGAAGTTGAAGATCCAGATGACCCGCAGCAGCACGGTCAGCGCGAGCGTGATCCTGATGTACGGGATCGTGATCTGGAACAGTGTGCGCGCCTTGCCGGCGCCATCGAGCGCCGCCGCCTCGTACAGCTCCTCGGGGATGGACTGCAGCGCGGCCAGGATCATGATCGTGAAGAAGGTGACCCCGTACCAGACGTTGGCGACCACGACGGCGAACATCGCCGTCTTCGGGTCGGCCAGCCAGGCGACCGGCTCGTCGATCAGCCCCGCCTTCTGCAGCAGGTCGTTGACGACACCGAACTCGCTGTTGAACAGCCAGCGGAACAGGATGCCGATGAGGAACCCGGAGATCGCCCAGGGGAAGAAGACCAGCGCCTGGTAGAGGCCCCGGAAGCGGAACTTCCGGCGCAGCCACAGGGCGAGGGCGAAACCGATCACCAACTGGGGCACGATCGACCCGAACACCCAGACAGCGGTGTTGCCGAGCACGGTGCCCCAGGCGGGGTCGGCGAAGACGTCGCGGAAGTTCTTCAGGCCCACCCAGGAGGTGTCGCTCAGGTCCGTCAGATTCCAGTGGCGGAAGGCCATCTGACTGCCGGCGATCATCGGGTAGTACGTGAAGACCGCCACGAAGATCGCGGCCGGGGCCATGAAGGCGGCGATGAGGAAGCCGCGCCGGGCGGTGAACTCCGGCCTGCGGCGGCCTCGTTCCACGCCGCGGGTGGGCGGGGCGCCCCCCTTCCGGTTCCGGGAGGAGCGCGCCGACGCCGTCTTCGTCGTTTCCGTCGTTTCGGACGCGGTGGGCATGCCTACTGCTCCTGCTGCCGCTTCTCGGTCCAGTACGTGTCCCAGCCGGCCAGCAGTTCCTTGGGCGTCGTCTTGCCGAGCACCATCTTCTGCACGTCGGCGTCGGCCTTCTGCTGCCACTCGGTCCACCAGGCGACGCCGCGCGGCTGGCTGACGTTGAGGTACTTCTCCGGGTGCTCCGTCATGGTGACGTAGCTGGACCAGGGGCCGGTCTTGTAGAACGGGTCCTCGGTCGCCGACTTGAGGATCGGCACCAGGCTGTTCTTCTTGGTGAAGGTCGTCGACGCCTCGCCCTCGGAGAGGAACTCGACCAGCTTGACGGCCTCGGCCTTGTGCTTGCTGCCGTCCGCGACGCCCCATCCGGCGGTGGCCAGCGGCTGAACGGTCTTGCCGCTGGGGCCCGCCACCAGCGGGGCGGTGTCCCACTGGTCCTTCGCGATGGCCTTGGACTCCGAGACGGTGGCGATCACTTCGGGATCCTGCAGGAGGAAGGCGGTGGAGCCGTTGGAGAAGCCCTCGACCATCTCCGGGTAGCCCCAGGACACTGACGACTTCGGGGACGCCTGCTTGAAGAGCTTGAGATAGGTCTCCATGGCGTCGAGGGCCTCGGGCGCGGAGAAGATCGTGCTGCCGTCCTTCAGCTTGAAGCCGTCGGCGGGGTCGATCTCGTCGGCGACGTACGCCTCGATGACGGCGGTGGCGTTGCCGTTGGCGTTGGCCCCGCCGCGGAAGGCGTACCCGTACCGGCGCTTGGCCGGGTCGTGGATGGCGGAGGCCTGCTTCAGCAGTTCTTCCCAGGTGGCCGGCGGCTTGCTGAAGCCTGCCTCCTTGATCAGGTCGGTGCGGTAGAAGACGCTCAGGCCGTAGAAGCCGTACGGGACGAAGTACGTCTTGCCGTCGGCGTTCTCGGATGCCTTGACGGCGTTCTCCGTCATGGCCTGCCAGCCCTTCCAGGGCTCCAGGTCCTTCTTCATGTCGTAGAGCCAGCCGTTGTTCGACCACGGGCCCACGGTGGTGTCCCGCACCTCGAGGGTGTCCACGCCGCTGTCGGACTGGAGCATCTGCTGGATCTTCTGGTCGGCCTGCTCGGTGGGCGGCGAGATCAGATTGACCTTGATCTTGGGGTTCTGCTGTTCGAAGTCCGCTATGAGGTCCTTCAGCAGGTCCGTACGGGCGGGGTTCGTCAGGCTCTCGACCATGTTGAGGGTGACGGTTCCGCCGCCCCCACCACCGCTCATGGCGGAGCAGCCGGACAGGACCAACGCGCTGGCTGCGCCGAGGGCGAGAGCTGCCGTCCTTCTTCTCATCATGCCGACCTCTTCCTTGGATACGGCCGCGCTGGCAGCGGCTTCGGGGACGGGGGTTGGAGGGGTCGCGCCGCCTACGACGCGCCGGGCTGTTCGCGGGCCGCGCGGGCCCACTCGCCGAGGACGGGGACGCAGACCTCGGCGAAGTACTCGTAGTCGGCTGCCGTGTTGTAGACGTGGGCGGACAGCCGTAGGTAGCCGACGCCGCCGAAGCTGGTGAAGGCCGTCTCCACCCCCAGTTCCCGGGCCGCTCGGTCGCGCAGCGCATCGGCCTCGACGCGGCTGCCGGCCAGCCCCGCGGGCAGCCGCACCAGCCGCATGCCGGGAACCGGCATGCCCACGTCGACGGCACCGGAGACGCCGGTCAGCTCGGCGAAGGCGGCGCCGACGACGCGCTCGCCGTAGCCGACCAGGTCGTCCATGTACCGGCGGGCGGTACCCCAGCCCCAGGTGCGTTCGATGAAGTCCAGTGCCGTGGGCGCCGCCAGATAGCCGGTGACGTCGACCGTGCCCTGTTGGTCGAAGCGGTCGGGATACGGATCGGCGCCGCCCCACGAGTCGATCAGTGGGTAGAGCTGTTCGCGCAGCGCTCCGCGAGCGACCAGCGCGGCGGTGCCGCGCGGTGCGCAGCCCCACTTGTGCAGGTTGCCGACCCAGAAGTCGCACGTCACGCCGTCGAGGGGGGCGGCGATCAGACCGGGGGCGTGCGCGCCGTCCACGAGCAGCGGGATGCCGCGCCGGCGGGCCTCCGCGCCGATGCGTTCCACCGGCATCCGGCGTGCGGTCGCCGAGGTGATGTGGTCGAGGACGACGAGGTCGGTGGCCTCGCCCAACTCGGCGGCGACGGCTTCGTACGCCTGCTCCTCGTCCGCGTCCAGCGGCACCCGGGCGGTGCGCACCCGGCCGCCCCAACGGCGGGCCAGCCGTTCCGCGCCCATGGTCACGGCCCCGTAGCCGTGATCGGTGACGACGATCTCGCCACCGCGGCGGCGGGAGAGGCCGGCGTACACGACGCTGACACCGGCACTCGCGTTGGGTACGAGGGCGAGGTCCTCGGGAGCGACCCGCAGGAAGGCGGCGAGCTCGACCCGGGTGGCGGCGATCCGCTGCGGCAACGCCGGGAACCACACCACCGGGGAGCGGTCCATCTCCGCACGCAGCTGGTTCTGCCACTCCTGCGCCACCAGGGGGACAGCCCCGAACGAGCCGTGGTTCAGGTGCTTCATCGCGGGGTCCAGCGACCAGGCCCCGGCGGCGGGCCGGCCGCCGGCCAGCAGCAGCGGGCGCGGGGCTGTGGTGACCTCGGTCTCGCTCACTTGACTCCACATCTGCCGGACGGACGCCGTGGCAGGACATCGGACACCCGCCAGGACACATATGATGAGTCGGCATCCTGACAGGCGATTTTCCGACAATCAAGGGGTCGAACAGCGATAGTCATCAGATGACTCAGGCTCGATACGTACAAGACATCTGATGACTCACGATCCGGCGACTCGGTACAGTTCCCGGAGGGTCCGGACGCCGCCGCCGACCCGTCAGGGTCACGGGAGGAGTCGGATGTCCGCAGTCGACAAGGCGTTCCACGGCCTACGGCACATGATCGCCACGGGGCGTCTCGGCGCGGGTGAGCGCATGCCGCCCGAAGGGGAGCTCTGCGAGGAACTCGGCGTCTCCCGGGGGTCGTTGCGCGAGGCCGTACGGATGCTCGCGGCCCTGGGAGTGGTCGAACCGCGGCACGGCTCCGGCACCTACGTCTCCCAGCTCAGGCCGGAGGACGTCATCGGCAGCCTCTCGCTGACCCTCGAACTCCTGCCGCTGACCGGCCTGTTGGAGGTGTACGAGATCCGGCGGGTACTGGAGGCCCACGTCGCGGCCCAGGCCGCGGCGCGCTGCACCCCGGAGTCCGTGGGGACGCTCTTCTCCCTCATCGAGGCCATGGAGGCCACCGCCGACCCCACCAAGGCCTCCGAGCTCGACCACCGCTTCCACGCCGAGATCGCCCGGATCGGCGGCAACCCCACCCTGGCCTCCCTGCTGTCCGTCTTCCGCGCCCGCTCCCGCAAGTACCAGGTCTTCACCCTCCCCGAGGGCCCGGAGCTGCGCCGCAAGAGCGACGCCGACCACCGCAACCTGGCCACCGCCATCGCCGACCGCGACCCCGTCGCAGCGGCCGGCGCCGCACAGGCCCACGTCGCACAGACGGAGCGGTGGCTGCGGGCGTTCATGCCTCCGGTCGAGGAGGTTCCTCCCGTGCGGGAGGGCTCCGCGGACTGACGGTGCGGAGGTGGGTGCCGACACCGTCATGCGGCCGCCGCTGCGGGGGAAGGCGAGAGATGTCGGTTCGGTTCCGCTGCGCTGCGGGGCTTCAGCGCTTTCGGGTGCGGGGGTGGGAGTGCGGGTGCGGGTGCGGGTGCGGGATGTGGTGCGGTTCGTGGAGGTACCAGTAGCGGCCGACGAGGGCGCCGCCGAAGACGACGAAGCCGACGCCGACGAGCCAGGACGTCACGATCAGGACGGTGCCGACCGAACCGTACGAGTCCGCGTTGCTCACGATGAGCGGGGAGAAGACCAGGGAGGAGAACAGGCGCAGGCCGCTCAGGCCCGCCATCGTGGCGATGGCGCCCGGCAGGAGGCCGCGCCAGCGGATCCGGCCGCCCAGCAGGAAACGCTGCCCCCACCAGAAGAAGAGCACCCCGAGCAGCGTGCTCAGCGCGATCCGGGTCCATGACCGCAGGGTTCCCGAGCCCAGGGCGGCCCCGCTCTGGGCTTCGGCGAAGAGGTAGGCCGTCAGAACGACAAGCCACACCACGCGTCGCCATACGGTGTGCCAGCGCCCGGCCGGCAGGTCCCACACCTTTTCGTAACCGGTCTGGACGCTGCCCGCGAACGGCACGCCGAAGAGCGCGAGCAGCACCACACTCAGGACGCTGATCGTGCTCAGGACCTTGCGGGGTGCGGCGAAGAGGTCCTGCACGGCCTCGGCGGAGCGCCCGGACAGCCCCATGCCGTCCACGACCCACAGGGCGAACCCTCGTTCCTGGATCGGAGCGGCCGCCGCGACCACGATCAGCAGAGGGGCGATCGTCACCAGTCCCAGGGCCGCGAAGCCCATGGCCCGGTGCATCAACTCCACTTCCCTGCCGCGCCGCCATACGCGCGTACCCCTGACGTGGAGGGAGCGGCCCACTTCCCTCGACTGGTGGCCGCGGGTGCGGGTTCGGGGGTGACTCGTGTCGGTGTCGGGCCGGTCGTGGGCCGGGGAACCCGGAGACTCAGGCGCCCCGGAGGAATCCCGGGCATCCAGTGAGCCGGACGACTGAGACGGACCCGATGGACCGACCGGTTCCACGGGTCCGCCGGACGGGTCATGCCCGCCGCCGCTCCGCCCCTGGCCGAGGGAGCCGCGACAAGCCTGCTGGAGTGGCGACACGACCGCGTGGCGCATGCGTGGTCACCTCGTCCTGTTCCCGTGCACCGGCGTGCTCGTCCCGCACCGGACGGGCCCGTGCATCGCGAGCGGCTGCTTCCAGCGTGCCCCGCCGGCTCCGAATGTGCGACCGACTCAGCGGCTCGACCGACTGAACGGCTCGGCCGACTCAACGGCTCGGCCGACTCAACGGCTCGGCCGGGGTCCGGCCGACGGCCCACCGGTCCGGCGGCCGCCGGATGAGCGTGAGCCTGCCGCATCGCCCGCCCGGCGGCTCCGGGCGGGCGATGCCCCGAGTTACAGGCCGTCACGAACCATGGCGGCGACGATCTGGACGTGGCGATCGGCCGCCGTGTTCGAGAACTCGTTCTCGTAGTTCAGGCCGTAGGGCCAGAAGTGGCCACCACCGGTGGACAGCGTGGCACCCGAACCGTCGAACTGTTTGACGAGCGCCGTGGCCTGCGCACCGCGCCAGGTACCGCTGCCTCCCAGGGAGGACCAGCGGGAGCTCGTGCCCACGCCGATGGTGTGGGCGATCTCGTGCAGAGCGGTCCGCTGGGTCATGTAGCTGCGGTTGCCGAAGCGGATGGTTCCGTTGATGTTGCCGTCGGCGGTGGGCACGCCCGGGTCGTAGCGGACGGTGATGTTCTTGCCCAGGTCGCTCAGGTTGTTGTAACGGGCCACCGCGGCGTTCATGGCCGACGTGATGAGGTTGTACGCCGTCTGCTGGTCCTGGGTGGGGTTGCTCGCCCGTTCGAGGGTCCAGGTGATGCTGGCCGCGGCCACCCGTTCCTGGGGTGCCGGTGCGGCCTGCGGGGCAGCCTGCGGTGCGGCCTGTGCGATGCCGGGCCCGGCCAGTACGGCGGCCGCCAGCGCGGCTATGACCGCCGCCTTCCTGCGCCAGGGCATGGTCGGTCGCTCAGTGGGCTCCAGGGCCCGTCGTTGACTCATAGAGGTGTCCTCCTGTGGGGGGTGGGGGGAGGCCGGCGGGTGCGGGGACGACGGCCTGGTCAGTCCGTCCGTCGAGGACGCGGAGCGGATCGATGCTGGTCTCGCTGTGCGTGGGAGTGGCCGCCTCGATCGACACCTCAGACATCGTTCGAGATATCGATCAGACGTCGTGGTGCTGGTGGCGTGGCGCCGGTGGAGAAATAGCTGGTGTGCACTTCCCGAATGCCCGCGACAGGGCAGGGTTCCATTTCGGCGAAATCTGCGGCTCCGGAAACCCGGTGTCCGTAAGTATCCAGCCGCGAAGTGTGGCGTCAAGAGGTACGGCGCGGGTAACGCCGAACGGCCGGGCCGGTTTATTGCCGCATCCCCTCATCTACCGCCCGCAGTCCGGCAGTTGTGGAATACGGCCGGGCCGGTCGGCCACGTGGTCGCAGGTGTTCCGGCAATGGCCGAAAATTGCATTGCCGTCGGGCCGGGAAACGGCCCCGATATACACCGGCGTCCTCGACCCACCCTGAATTTTCCCAGTTGCGGTAGTGAGCACGCCATTGAGGGCGATTCGGCTCACTATGGCCAATGGCATGCCGAAGCTGTCGCGCCGACAGGAAGGATGAGAAACGCTCAGCCATGCCGAGCTCAGCCATGCCGACCGACCCCAGTGATGAGTTTTCGCGCCCGCACCCGTCACACCTACGACGGGACACGACGAGGCGGAAGGATGACGTGATGAATGCGGACACGCGGCTGGAGGAGCTGGGCGTGAGCGGTCTTGGCGAGGTCGATGAATCGACGTTCTCGGGGCTGGCGGAGCGGCACCGGCGGGAGCTGCACGTGCACTGCTACCGGATGCTCGGGTCGTTCGAGGACGCCGAGGACACCGTGCAGGAGACGTTCCTCCGTGCCTGGCGGCGGCGGGAGACCTTCGAGGGGCGGTCGACGTTCCGGGCCTGGCTGTATCGGATCGCCACCAACGCCTGCCTGGATCTGCTCGCCAAGTGCCGCCCGGAGCCTGCGACCGGCGGCGAGGTGCTGTGGCTGCAGCCCTACCCGGACCGGCTGCTCGACGAGCTGCCCGCGGGCGACGCGGACGAGCCGGAGACCGTCGCCGTCGCGCGGGAGACGATCGAGCTGGCCTACGTGGTCGCAGTCCAGCACCTCGCGCCGCGCCCGCGGGCCGTGCTGATCCTGCGGGACGTGCTCGGCTGGCCGGCGAAGGACGTCGCGTCGCTCCTCGGGGACTCCGTCAACTCCGTGAACAGCGCGCTGCAGCGGGCCCGCGCCGGCATGCGGGAGCACCTGCCCGCCGAGCGGCAGGACTGGACCGGCGGCGAACAGGACGCCGGGATGCGCGAGCTGGTGCGCCGCTTCACCGACGCCAGCGTGGCCACGGACATCCCGGCGCTCGCCGCGATGCTGCGGGACGACGTCCGCTGCTCGATGCCGCCCACGCCGGGCCTGTACGTCGGCCGCGACGCGGTGGTGAACGACTGGGTCGAGGACGGCTTCGAGGGCATGAAGGGCCTGCGCGGCGTCCCCACCGCCGTGAACCGGCAGCCCGCCGTCGCCTTCTACCTCTGGCAGGAGCGGGAGGGCGCGTACCTGCCGCTGACGATCGACGTCCTGCGCGTCACCGGCGGGGCGATCACCGAGATCGTCACGTTCCACGACGACCAGTTCCCGCGGCTCGGGCTGCCGGAGCGCCTGCCGGCGGACGGCACGGAGTAGTCCCGGTGTGGACGCTCGTGCTGCGCGGTGGTGCGCGTGTCGTGGTGGTCGCGGCCGAGTGGTACGACGCGTTCGGCGTCGTCACCCGCGGGCGGGTGCAGCTGGAGCTGCGCGACGGCGAGCCCGGGCCGGTCCTCGGACGCGACGCCGGGTTCTGGCTCCGCGGCACCGGCGTCCGCGCCCTGCGCAACCCCGGCCGTCGTACGGCGAGGGTGCGCATCGTCACCCGGCCAGGACCGTCACATGCCGGTCAACGCCCCGTACGCCAGTTACCGAATGATGGAGGAACGACGTGAACAGCATGAATGACATCGGGGTCGTCGCAGGCCCGGCATCGGGCCGGACCAGCCGCACCCACCGACTCCGCGGGCTCGCCGGCACCGGTTTTATTGCCACGCTCGCAGCGACGGTGGCCACCACCCTCGCCGCGGCGCTTGCCCAGGCCGTTGGCGTCGCCTTCGAGGTCCCCGATGGTGGCGAGACGATCCCGTTGTCCGGGTTCGCCGTGGTGACCGGCTTCTTCTCGGTCGTGGGCATCGTCATTGCCGTCGCTCTTCTTCGTTGGAGCGCTCGCCCCGCCGAGCGATTCGTGTGGACGGCAGTGACGCTGACCGCGATCTCGTTGGTCCCGCCCCTCCTCTCCGGGGCGAACACCGCCACCATCACCGCCCTGCTCGGGCTACACCTCGTCCCTGCGACGGTGATGATCCCCACCCTGGCGCGGAGCCTCCGCACCCGGACCGGTTGACGATCCCGCAACCGGACGATGAGCGGCGCAAGGGCGTGCGCGAGCGCACCGACCGACGTGGCCCCCGGTGGGCTCTCTGGAACGCGGTGCGTTGCGCATCTCCGGACCGGCTCACTAGGAGCGGCGGGGCACGGGGATGACGTAGCGGCTGAAGAGCAGGTCGCGCAGGACGTCGTCGCCGCCTTCCACGATGGAGACGTACCGCATGTCGCGCATCAGCTTGCCGATGTGCAGTTCGTTGGTGTAGCCGAGCCCGCCGAACATCTCGGAGCCCACGCTTGCCGCGTCCCAGCCGGCCTGGCCGCAGAACATCTTGGCGGTCAGGGCCGACTTGAGGGTGCCCTGCCTGTGGAAGAGGGGCGCGGCGTTGGGTTCCGCCATGATCGCGTCGTAGTCGCGGGCGGCCCGCAGACAGTGGCTCTTCATCACGTCGATCTGCATCTCCATCTGCCCGAGCCGCTGCGCGAACACGGGGCTCTCCACGAGCACGCCGTCGCGGAACGGCTTGCTCTTGGCGTAGGTCATGCAGTGGTCGCGAATGCGGCGGGCGATGCCGATCGCGGTGGCGGCGATCAGGATGCGGCTCGCGTTGAGGCCGATCTCCAGCAGCCGCAGCCCCGAGCCGTCGAGACGGTTCGCGACGGGGACCCGGCAGCCCTTCAGGCTGACCTGGTAGGTGTACGAGGCGCGCAGGCCGATGACGTCCCAGCGCTTCACGATCTCGACGCCGGGGGTGTCGCGCGGGATCAGCACCGCGTGGTACGCCTCGGGATCCTCGGCCGAGCGGGCGACGACGACGAGGAAGTCGGCGAAGTCGGTGTTGGTGGAGAAGAACTTCTCACCGGTGACGACGAGTTCGTCCCCGTCGGCCGCCACCACCGTCTCGATCTTGGCTAGTTCGCTGCCCGCGGTCCGTTCGCTGCCCAGCGTCGCGCAGAACGAGCCGCCCTCGGCCATGGGCGCGAGGTAGCGGGACTTGAGCTCGTCGGAGCCGTACAGCTGCACGATGCTGGTGCCCAGCACCGAGATGAACAGCGTGAACGCCACGCCGGCGTCGCCGTACGCGATCTCGTTGACGATCTCGACGCTGTCCTCGAGGCTCAGGCCGCGGCCGCCGAGTTCCTCGGGCAGCCACCAGTTGGCCAGTCCGGTCTCCCGGAACCGCTCGTAGACCTCCGAGGGCTTGTCGTCGAAGGTGTCCAGCTCCGCGTGACGGTCGCCGAGGTGTTCCTTCACGAACGAGCGAACGGCCTTCAGGTCTTCCGGTTTCATCTCTCCACCATTTCCGGGTCGGGCACACGGTCGGGCGCGCCGGGGCACACGGTCGTCATTCGCGTCATTCGGAGGTCGCCCGCTGTACGAGTGCCTCGATGTCGAGGTCGTCGATCTCGTCCAGTCCGTCGGCCTCGTCGGCTCCGTCTTCCAGGAGGCGGGCGGTCTCGTCCTCGGCGTCCGGCTCGGGGAACAGCAGTTCCCGCACCCGCACCGCCAGTGCGGCGGGCGTCGGGTAGTTGTAGATCACCGTTGCCGGGACGTGCACTCCCGTGTCCTGCTTGACCTGGTTGCGGAACTCGACGCCGCTGAGCGAGTCGAAGCCGATCTCCTGGAACGTCATGTCGGCGTCGATGTCGTCGGCGGACGGGTAGCCCAGTACCACGGCGGCGGTCTCCAGCAGCAGGGCCACCAGTTCCTCGCGCTGTTCCTCCGGCGGGAGGCCGGCCAGCCTGCGCGCCATGGGGGACGGCCCGCTCTCCTCGGCGGCGGGCCGCTCGGCGGGCGCGGACGCGGGCCGGACCAGGGTGCGCAGCAGCGCGGGCACGGTGTCGTGCTGCCACAGGGCGCCCCGGTCGACCTGCACGGGCAGTTGCAGCGTCTCGTCCGAGGCCAGCGCGGCGTCGAACAGGGCGGTGCCCCGCTCTGCCGTCAGGGGCGCCATGCCGTGGCGGCGGAAGCGTGCCAGGTCGGCCTGTCCGAGGGTGCTCGCCATGCCGGTCTCCCACGGGCCCCAGGCCAGCGAGAGCGCGGGCAGTCCCGCGTCGGCGCGGTGTTCGGCCAGGGCGTCGAGGAAGGCGTTGGCCGCCGCGTAGTTGGCCTGGCCGGCGTTGCCGATCACGCCCACGACCGAGGAGTACAGCACGAAGGCCGACAGCTCCATGTCCTTGGTGAGCTCGTGCAGATGCCATGCGGCGTCGGCCTTGGGCGCGAACACGCGGTCGATCCGCTCCGGCGTCATCAACTCCACGGTGGTGTCGTCGAGTACGCCGGCCAAGTGCACGACCGCGGTGAGCGGGGCGTCCTGCGGGATCGCCGCGAGCTGCCGGGCCAGGGCGTCCCTGTCGGAGACATCGCAGGCGGCGTGGGTGACGTTCGCGCCGAGTTCGGTCAGCTCGGCGGCCGGTCCCGCGGCACCCGAGCGGCTGAGCAGCAGCAGATTGCGTACGCCGTGCTCGACGACGAGGTGCCGGGCGAGCAGGGCGCCCAGGCCGCCGGTGGCGCCGGTGAGCAGCACCGTGCCGTCGGGGTCCCAGGCCGGCCGGCCCCCGGTGGGCGAGGCCTGCACCGGGATCAGGCGCGGCACGTAGGTCCGGCCGTCGCGGATGGCGAGCTGGGGCGCGTCGGTGTGGTCCAGGGACTCCAGGGCGCGCAGCGACGGTTCGCTGCCGTCGGTGTCGACGAGCACGAACTGGCCGCCGTGCTCGGTCTGCGCGGAGCGCACCAGGCCCCACACGGGTGCGAGCGCCGGGTCGGGCGTCTCGCCGGGCAGGGCGGCCACGGCGTTCCGGGTCACGACGACCAGCGGGCGGTCGAAGTGGTCGGACAGCCGCCGCTGCACCAGGTCGAGTGCCTGGCGGGCGTTGGCCCTGGCCGCCGCCGGGGCGTCGCCGCTCGTGTCCGCGTCGATGTACACGATGTCGGCCGGAGGCGCCGGCCGCCGCGTGCCCTGCTCGGTCGGCGCCCAGCGCACGGCGAACAGCGAGTCGGCGAGGGAGTGACGGGCCAGCTGGTCCGCCGAGGCGGGCATCAGGGCCAGGGAGTCGACGGTCAGCACGGGAGCGCCGTCGGCGTCGGTGACCGTGACCGTCACCTCGGTGCCGCTGACCCGGGCGGCGCGGACCCGCAGCGGGCCGCCGACTGGCGCGTGTTGGGCGACGCCGGCCCAGGAGTAGGGCAGCACGGCCTGCGTCGGGTCGTCCGACACCATGAGCGACAGGACCGGGTGCAGCGCCGCGTCGAAGAGCGCCGGGTGGACGGCGAATCCGCTCTTGGCGTGCGGCACCTGCTCGGGCAGCCGGACCTCGCCGTAGACCTCGTCGTCGCCGAGCCGCCACAGCGCGCGCAGGCCCTGGAAGGCCGTGCCGTAGCCGTAGCCCCGCTCGGCCAGCTCCGGGTAGAAGCCGGTCAGGTCCACCGGTTCGGCGTCCTGCGGGGGCCAGGTCTCCAGGGCGGCGGCGCGGGCGGGGGCCTTCGGGAACGCGTGCCCGTCGGCTACGGGGGCCTTCGGGACCACGTGCCCGTCGGCGTGCCGGGTCCAGGGGACCGAACCGCCGGAGACCGGGCGGGAGTAGACGCCGACGGGACGCCTGCCCGACTGCTCGGCCTCACCGACGACGACCTGCACCTGTACGGCGCCGTCGGCGAAGGTCAGCGGCGCGTGCAGGGTGAGTTCCTCGACGGCGCGGCAGCCTGTGTCCTCGATCGCCCGCAGCGCCATCTCCACGACGGCCGCGCCGGGGAACACCGTGGTGCCGAAGATGGTGTGATCGGACAGCCAGCTCTCGGCGGCGGGGTCGATCCGTCCGCTGAACGCCACCTGGCCGCCCACGGCGAGTTCGGTGGCGGCGGCCAGGAACGGATGCCCGACGGCATCGAGACCGGCGCTCGCGACATCGCCCCGCGGCGTCTCCTGCCGCTCCCAGTAGCGCTGGTGGTCGAAGGCGTAGGAGGGCAGGTCGACGGGCCGGCCGGCGGCGCCGACCGCGTCCAGGTAGGCGGACCAGTCGACGGGGACGCCGAGGACGTGCAGCCGGGCCAGGGCCTCGGCCGCCGCGCGCTTCTCGGAACGGCCCTTGCGGGCCAGGGGAATCGCCGTCACGTTCTCCTCGGTGAGGGTCTCCCCCGCCATGGCGGACAGGACGCCGTCGGGGCCGGCCTCGACCAGCGCCTCGGCGCCGGCCTTCACGGCGGCGGCGACGCCGTCGGCGAAGCGCACGGCGTCCCGCACGTGCCGCACCCAGTACTCGGGCCGCTCCAGCTCGCCGGGTTCGGCGACGGAGCCGGTCACGTTGGACACGACGGCGATGCGGGCGGGCTCGTAGGCGACGGACTCGGCGACGGCCCGGAACTCGTCGAGCATCGGGTCCATGAGCGGCGAGTGGAAGGCGTGCGAGACGCGCAGCCGGGTCGTCTTGCGGCCGTCGGCGGCCAGCGCCGCCGCGACCTCGGTGACGACGTCCTCCACACCGGAGATCACCACGGAGTCGGGTCCGTTGACGGCGGCTACGGAGGCGGCCTCCTCGTGTCCGGTGAGGGCGGCGCGGACCTCGTCCTCGCTCGCCTGCACGGCCACCATGGCGCCGCCGCGCGGCAGCGCGCCCATCAGGCGTCCGCGTGCGGTGACCAGGCGGGCGGCGTCGGCCAGCGAGAACACGCCGGCGACGTGCGCGGCGGCCAGTTCGCCGATGGAGTGCCCGACGAGGACCGCGGGTTCGACGCCGAGAGACGTGAGCAGCCGGTAGGCGGCCACCTCGAACGCGAACAGCGCGGGCTGGGTCGTCGCGGTCTCGTCGAGCAGCTTGGCCGTCGCCGAGCCGGGCTCGGCCGACACGACGTCGTCGATGCGGTGCTCCAGCAGCGGGTCGAGCGCGGCGCACACCTCGCGCCATGCCTCGGCGAACACCGGGAACGCGTCGATCAGTTCGCGGCTCATGCCGAGGCGCTGGCTGCCCTGCCCGGAGAACAGGACGCCGACGGCGGGCGGCGCCGACGCGTGGCCGGTGACCACGCCGCGCTGTCCCTCGGCGAGGGCGTCGAGGCCGGCGAGCAGTTCCTCGCGGTCCGCGCCGACGATCACGGCACGGTGGTCGAGGGTGGCGCGCCGGGTGGTCAGGGACACGGCCACGTCGGCGGGGTCGGGCGCGGGGTCGGAGGCGAGGGCGGCGCCCAGCTTGCGGGCCTGCCCGGCCAGCGCCTTGGCGCTGTGCGCCGACACGGGCCACACCAGCTCGCCCCGTGGCGGCACGGCGGCGGGTTCGGCGGGGTCGACGGGGTCGACGGGGTCGACGGGGTCGCCCTGCTCGATGATCACGTGGGCGTTGGTGCCGCTGATGCCGAACGAGGACACGCCCGCGCGCCGGGGCCGGTCGGCCGTCGGCCAGTCGCGCTCCTCGGCCAGCAGCCGTACGGCCCCGGAGGACCAGTCGACCCGGCTGGAGGGCTGCTCGGCGTGCAGGGTCCTGGGCAGCACGCCCGCCCGCATCGCCATGATCATCTTCATGACGCCGGCGACACCCGCGGCGGCCTGTGTGTGACCCACATTGGACTTCAGCGAGCCCAGCCACAGCGGCTCCTCGCGGTCGCCGCCGCCGTACGTGGCCAGCAGCGCCTGCGCCTCGATCGGGTCGCCGAGGCTGGTGCCGGTGCCGTGCGCCTCCACCGCGTCCACGTCGGCCGTGGACAGCCCGGCCGTGGCGAGGGCCTGGCGGATCACCCGTTCCTGGGAGGGGCCGTTGGGGGCGGTGAGCCCGTTGCTCTCGCCGTCCTGGTTGATCGCGCTGCCGCGCAGCACGGCCAGCACGCGGCGGCCGTTCCGGCGCGCGTCGGACAGCCGCTCCAGGACCAGCACGCCGACGCCCTCGGACCAGCCGGTGCCGTCGGCGTCGTCGGAGAACGCCTTGCAGCGGCCGTCCGCGGCGAGCCCGCCCTGCCGGGCGAACTCGACGAACATGCCCGGCGTCGACATCACGGTGACGCCGCCCGCGAGGGCGAGGGAGCAGTCGCCCGACCGCAGCGACTGGGCGGCCAGGTGCAGGGCGACCAGGGAGGACGAGCAGGCGGTGTCGACGGTGACGGCCGGCCCCTCCAGGCCGAGCGAGTAGGCGATCCGGCCGGACACCACGCTGCCGGAGCCGCCGGTGAGGGCGTGGCCCGCGAGGTTGCCGGTCACGTCCTGAAGGCGCGGCAGATAGTCCTGGGCCATGGCGCCCATGAACACGGCGGTGGCGCTGCGGCGCAACCGCGCCGGGTCCTGGCCGGCGTTCTCCAGCGCCTCCCACACGGCTTCCAGGGCGAGCCGCTGCTGCGGGTCCATGGCGAGGGCCTCGCGCGGGCTGATCCGGAAGAAGCCCGCGTCGAAGTCGGCCGCGCCGTCGAGGAAGCCGCCTGCGGGGACGAAGTCCGCGTCGCCTTCGACCTGCCAGCCGCGGTCCTCGGGGAAGCCGGTGATGGCGTCGACGCCGCCGGCGACCAGGCGCCACAGGTCCTCGGGGGTGTCCACGCCGCCGGGCAGCCGACAGCTCATGCCGACGATCGCGATCGGCTCGTCGGCGGACGCGGCAACGGCCGCCGTGCCGGACCGGTCCTCGCCCGGCCCGGTGAGCCGTGCACGCAGGTGCCGTACGACGGCGGCGGGCGTCGGGTGGTCGTAGGCCAGTGAAGCGGGCATCTCCAAGCCGGTCGCGGCGTTGAGCCGGTCGCGCAACTGCACCGCGGTCACCGAGTCGAAGCCGAGTTCCTTGAAGGTGTTGTCGGCGCCGATCCGCGCGGTGTCCGAGTGCCCGAGCAACACGGCCGCCTCGCCGCGCACCAGCGTCCACAGGTCCTGCTCGGACAGGCCTGCGTCGGCGGGTTCACGGGCCGCGGCGGTCTCGGCGGGCGAGGCGGCTGCGGGGGCGGGCCGGGCGGCGGGCGCCTGGGCGGCGGCCCCGTCGATCCAGTACGTCTCGCGCTGGAAGGCGTACGTCGGCAGCGGCACGCGCCGCGCGCCGGTGAACAGGCCCCGCCAGTCCAGGTCGACGCCCCGGCTGTGCAGTTCGGCCATGGACAGCAGCAGGCGCTTCGTCTCGTCCTGGTTGCGGCGCAGCGTGGGCTGTACGACGGCGGAGCCGGCCGTGGCCGCGATGTGCACGGTCAGCACGGGATGCGGGCTGGCCTCGACGAACACGCCGTATCCGTCGCCGTCCAGCGCCTTGACGGTGTCGGCGAAGCGCACGGGCTCGCGCAGGTTGCGGTACCAGTACTCGGCGTCCAGGGCGGCCGGGTCGAGGCGGCCCGCGACGACGGTGGAGTAGAACGCCACGCCGGTGTCGGTGGTCGCGGCGCCCGCGACGCCGCTGAGCACCTCGTCGCGGATGGACTCCACGTGGTGGCTGTGGGAGGCGTAGTCGACGGGCACGATCCGGGCACGCAGGCCCCTGGCCTCGCAGTCGGCGACGGCGGCGCGGACGTCGTCGGGGTCGCCGGAGATCACCACGGTGCCGGGCGAGTTGACCGCGGCGATCGAGACGCGGGACTGGTCGACCTGGTCGGCGGGCAGGTCCAGGACGGCCATCAGGCCGCGCCCGGACAGCTTCTCGGTGATGACGCGTGCGCGGGCGACGATCAGCCGCACGCCGTCGGCGAGGGAGAGGATGCCCGCGGCGGTCGCGGCGGCGATCTCGCCCTGGGAGTGGCCGATGACCGCGTCGGGCTCCAGGCCGGCGGAACGCCACACCTCGGCTAGGGAGACCATGACGGCGAACAGCGCGGGCTGGACGACGTCCATCCGCTTCAGGGCCGTCTCGTCGCCGAGCACGTCCCGCAGGGTCCAGCCGGCGAACTCCCGGAGCAGGTGCTCGCATTCGTCCATGCGGGCGGCGAACACCTCGTTCGTCTCCCACAGGCCCTTGGCCATGCCGACCCAGTGCGCGCCCTGCCCGGAGAACACCCACACCACGCGGCCGTCCTCGGCTGCGGTGCCTGTGACGACGTTCGCCGCCGGAGTGCCCTCGGCCAGCGCGGTCAGGCCGTCCAGGAGTTCGGCCCGGTCGGCGGCGAGGACGACGCCCCGGTTCTTCAGCGCGGACCGGGTGGTCGTCGTGGAGTGGCCGACGTCCAGCGGGTGCAGGCCGGTGTCGTCGCGCACCCAGTCGTGCAGCCGGCGGGCCTGGGCGCGCAGGGCCTGCGGCGAGCGGGCGGACACGAACACCGGGACGGGCGTGCCGGTCGCGGGCTCGGCGTCGGGCCGTCGCGGTTCGGGCCGGGGTTCGGGGGCGCCGACGACGAGGTGGCAGTTGGTGCCGCCGATGCCGAAGGAGCTGACGCCGGCCAGCCGGGGGCCCTCGGGCCACGGCGCGGCGGCGGCGTTGACCCGCAGCTTCCACTCGTCGAGCGGGATGTCCGGGTTCGGCGTCTCGTAGTTGAGGCTGGCGGGCAGCAGGCCGTGCCGCACCGACAGGGCGGTCTTGATCAGGCCGACGACGCCCGCCGCGGCGTCGAGGTGGCCGATGTTGGTCTTCACCGAGCCGACCAGCAGCGGCTGTCCGGCGTCGCGGCCGTCGCCGTAGACCTCGGCCAGGGCGCTCGCCTCCACGGGGTCGCCGGCGCGGGTGCCGGTGCCGTGCAGTTCGACGTACCGCACTTCGGCCGGGGCCACCCCGGCGGCGCGGCAGGCATCGCGCAGCAGCGCGCTCTGCGCCTCGGCACTGGGCACGGTGAGCGCACCGGGGCCGTCGTGGTTGACGGCGCCGCCGAGCAGCACGCAGTACACGTCGTCGCCGTCGGCGACCGCGTCGGCCAGGCGCTTGAGGACGACGATGCCGGCGCCCTCGCCGCGTACGAAGCCGTTGGCGCGGGCGTCGAAGGTGTGGCTGCGGCAGTCCGGGGACAGCGCACCGGAGCGGGCGAACGCGATGGTGCTCTCGGGCGCCAGGTTGAGGTGGACGCCGCCGGCCAGGGCCAGGCGCGCCGCGCCGGAGCGCAGGCTCTCGCAGGCCATGTGCACAGCGACGAGGGAGGAGGACTGCGCGGTGTCCACGGTCAGGCTCGGCCCGTGCAGGCCGAGTTGGTGGGAGACCCGGTTGGCGATCAGGCCGCGGCTCAGGCCGGCGATCGAGTGGTGGGACAGCGCGTCGGCGCCGGCCCGGTGTGCCAGGGAGGCGTAGTCGTCGCCGGTGGCGCCCAGGAACACGGAGGTGGCGCTGGAGCGCAGGCTCTCCGGCGGCAGGAAGGCGTCCTCCAGGGCCGCCCAGCTGAGTTCGAGCACCATGCGCTGGCGCGGGTCCATCACCGCGGCCTCACGCGGGGAGATACCGAAGAATCCGGCGTCGAAGTCGGCGACGCCGTCGACGAATCCGCCCCGCGGGTGGCTCGCCAGTTCGGCTATGTCCGGCGGCCACCGGTCGGCGGGCGCGTCGGCTGTCGCGTCCCCGCTCTCCCTCAGCAGCTCCCAGAGGGAGCGCACGTCCTCGGCGCCCGGCACCCGGCACGACATTCCGATGACGGCGACGGCGTTCTGGCCCACGCCGGTGAGCCCTTGCGCGCGCTCGTTCACGTTCATAGAGCTCCAGCCCTTTCTACGCCTTTGGCTGCACGATCCGTGAACGGCCCCCGCAGATACATTTCCGCGGCCTCGAATCGGGCGGTGCCGGAAACCGGTGACTCGTCCGCTCCGCGGCGACCCGGCCGGTCCGCGGGCATGACTGATCTGTGCGGCTGCCCTCGGCGGCGGCCGCACCGGCCGTGCTCGACATCAGTCGTGATCAGTTGTGGGGCCCTGGGTCACGGCCCGTGAATGGTGACGCCTGGCTCAGGCGGCCGGCCGCGCCTTCCACTTGCGGCCGATCGCCTTCACCAGGGACGGCGTCACGAAGACGCGCCGGAAGGGCAGGATGACGGGCATGTAGACCTTGCCCAGGGTGCCCTTCTTCTTGACCAGCACGGCCATCT
This sequence comes from Streptomyces albicerus, assembly GCF_008905045.1. Taxonomy (GTDB): domain Bacteria; phylum Actinomycetota; class Actinomycetes; order Streptomycetales; family Streptomycetaceae; genus Streptomyces; species Streptomyces albicerus. The sequence continues at coordinate 14,242 of NZ_VWMY01000038.1, read as the reverse complement.
GCGCGTGGTGCCTGCCGTTGCCGTCGTCCACCCAGCCGATGTGCATCACGGCGTGGACGGTCTTGTTGACGACCTCGGTCGCCCACTCGTCGTGGGCCTGGTACACCGACTTCATCGGCACGGTCCGCAGGTCGGGGCCGCGTGACCCATCGCGCAGGTCGTCCGGCAGCCGGTCCCGCAGGGAGGGGTTGCGCGGCCCGACGCCGTGCTTCTCCTCGTCCCACTTGAGGAGGGCGCCGAGCTTCCAGCGGATCGCGAACAGCGCCTTGTAGGCGGGCGACGGGTTGAAGTCGGTGCCGTCGCTGCTGAACTGCTTGACCAGGAGGGCCAGGTCGTCGGGGCCACCCGGGGTGTCCAGGTCCCAGACGTCCTCGATCTCGAAGTCCTTGATGAACTCGTGGATCCTCCACGGCCGCTCGGTGAACGCCGTGTTCGGCAGCCTCATGCAAACTCCATCTCTCGGGTACGGACGGTACGGACACGGTTACTGACGCGGCCAAACTATCCGGGTGGCCGTCGGCCGCGGAGAGCCTGCTCCGGCTCCCGCGGCCGGCGCACCGGTGCGGCGGTGTTGTGGTGTGACTGTGTTGCGGTGTGCCCGTGTTGCGGGCCTCAGGCCTGTGCCCGTGTTGCGGGCCTCAGGCCGTGGTCGCCGCGGCCGTCACCTTGCGCGGGCGGAACACCATGCGGGCACCGTCGCGCGGGATGTTCACGACCGTGCGGCTGTGCGCGGACACCGGCTCCGCCTCGACGCGTTCGACGTCGCAGGTCGTCAGAATCTCGGTGAGCGTGGCCTTCAGTTCCATGAGCGCGATCCGGTCGCCGAGGCAGCGGGTGTGGCCGCCGCCGAACGGGATCCAGGTGTGCGAGGCCGGCTTGACCCCGAGGAAGCGCTCCGGCTTGAACTCGTCGGGCTCCGGGTAGTTGTGCTCGTCCCGGTTCAGCAGGTAGGCGCTGGCCCACAGGCGGTCGCCGGGCTGGTAGCGCACGCCGCCCAGTTCGACCGGCTTGACGACCTCGCGGGGGACGATCTGCTGGATGGGCGGGCCGAGCCGCAGCACCTCGTGGACCACGGCCGTGAGGTACTTGTCGCTGGTGCCCTCCTCGATCTCCTCGCGCAGCCGGTCGATCACGCGGGGGGTGCGGGTGAGGAACTCCAACGCCCAGCAGATGGCGGAGGCGGTGGTCTCCGTGCCGGCCAGGAACTGCGTCATGATCTCGTCGCGCATCTCGGTGCGGCTCGGCGTGGAGCCGTCCTTCTCGACGATGCCGAGCATCACGCCCAGCAGGTCGTCGCCGGTGGCGCCGGACTTCTCGCGCTCCTCGATGGCCGCGTCCACCATGGCGTGGACGCGTTCGCGGCGGGTGAGGAACTCGTTGACGCCGTTGGGCCGGAACAGCCGCGACATCCGCAGCTTCCAGGCGGGCAGCATGTGGAGCGGCCGCATCGTCGCCGGGCGGGAGTTGAACTCCAGCATCTTCGTCACCTCGGCGAACATCGCGTCCTCGTTGGAGGGCCGGTGCTCGCCGAAGAGGACTTCGAGGATGACCTTGGTGGTGTAGCGGTGCGCGAAGGGGTGGACGGTCACGGTCTCGTTGCGCGGCCAGGAGGCGACCTCGTGCTTGGCGAGCCGGATGACCTCCTTCTCGACCCGCTTCAGCGCCTCGCCGCGGAAGCTCGGCATGACGCTGCGCCGCCGGGAGGTGTGCTCCTCCTCGTCCAGCCAGGCGAGACCGTTCTGGCCTGTCCACTTCTCGATGGGGGTGTTGCTGGAACCGGTGTGCAGGACGTCCCGCGGCGCGAGGAACATCTGCTTCACGTCCTCCGGCGCGGATATCACGTACAGCGGCACGCCGGGGATGATCGTCACTCGGAAGCGGCTGCCGTAGGTGGCGCGGCACTTCTTCAGGTAGGGCTCCGGGCGGGCCCAGATGCTCAGCACCTGCTTCAGCCGGGCCATGTCCACCACGGGCAGCGCGGTGGAGGGGATGACCTCCCGCGGGGCTGCCGCGGTGTGGTCGACCGGGCACGTGCCCCCGGACGTGGCCGCCGCGTCGTGAGCGTTGCTGGAGTGGTCCATTGTGTCCTTGCTTCCTTGTCTCGTTGCCGCTTGGGTCACGTGCTCTGCTGTGCTGTCCGTGCGCGCCGGGCCGTCGGCTGCGGGCGCGCCGCTCATTCCTCGATCCACCTTTCGATGGCGTCGGCGGTGTCGGGGGCGGCGGCCTCGATCAGGGCGAAGTGGTCGGCCGCGACCTCCACGTGGTCATCGGTGTCCTCCCACCGCCGGTCGTCGGGCGCCGTGCCGCCTAGGGGTTCGGACGCCCGGATCATGAGGGTCCGGGCGGCGACGGGCGCCGTCCGCGCGCCGGTGAACAGGCGCAGGTAGGCGCCCATGGACAGCCAGCTCGCGTCGTCGATGGAGATCTCGCGCCGCTCCTGGGTGAGGATCCCGGCGAGCAGTCCGGCGAACGCGTCACCGGCCCCGTCCTCGTCGTCGAAGTCGCCGTCGAGTGCCAGCGTGTCGATCATCGCGACGCCGGCGAGCGCCGCACCGGAGGCCTCCAGGCGTTCGGCGAGCGAACGGGCCACGGCGCCGCCCATGGAGTAGCCGACCAGTACGAACGGCGCGTCGCCGACGGCCGCGCGGATCGCGTCGCCGAGGAGCTCCAGGGCGATGTCCCGGGACTGCGGGGCCTGTTCGGTACCGAAGCCCGGCAGGGTGCACACGTGCACGTCCCGCACGCCGTCGAAGCGGTCGGCCAGCCGCATGAACTGCTCCTGGCCGGAGCCGACGACGTACACGTACGACGGCACGCAGACGATCTTCACGCGGCCGGGTCCGGAGGCCAGTTGCGCGAGCCGCCCGTCGGTGTCGGGCAGTTCGGCGGCCGACGAGAACACCGGCCGCTCGCCGGCGGCGTCCACCAGGTGCCGCAGCGCCTGCGGCATCGTGCCGGACTCGGCGGCCTGCCGCAGCCGCAGGCTGATCGTCTCGGCGGCGGGTGCGGGCGCCCCGGCGTCCGGCGCGCCCGAGCCGACCTGCTTGAGCAGCTGCCGGGCGATCTCCGCCGGGGTGGGGTGCTCGAACACGAACGAGACGGGCAGCCGCAGGCCGGTGGCCTGCGAGAGCCGGTTGCGCAGTCCGACGGCACTCATCGAGTCCATGCCTAGTTCCTTGAACTTGCGCTCGGCGTCGATCTGTTCGTCGGGGCTGTGGCCGAGTACGGCCGAGACGTGCGCCTTGACCAGGTCGAGCACGACGCGTTCGCGGTCCGCGTCCGAGACGCCGGTGAGGCGCTGCGCGAGCGAACCGCCGCCGGTCTCGGGCTTGGCGGGCAGCCGGACCAGGCCGCGCAGCAGCGCCGGCAGGGTCCGTTCGCGGGCCTGCGTGCGCAGGGCCGCCGAGTCGAGCTGCACCGGCGCGAGCAGCGGGGCGTACGCGGCGAGGGCCTGGTCGAACAGCTCCAGGGCGCGCTCGACGGGCAGATGGGCCGTGCCGGGAGACACGGTCTCGCCCGCCCACGGGCCCCAGGCCAGCGCGCTGCCGGTGAGTCCGGCGGCGCGGCGGGCCCGCACCAGCGCCTGGCCGGCGGCGTCGACGGCCGGGTGCTCGGCCCGGCCGCCGCCGAGGGAGGCGAAGGAGGAGAACACGACGAACGCGGCGAGACCGGCCTGTTCGGTCAGCGTGTGCAGCCGCCGGGCCAGTTCGAGCCCGTCGTACCCGCCGCCCGTGTGGACGACGGCGGTGAGCGGCCGGTCCAGGGACCCGACCAGGGCGGCCAGTCCGTCCGGGTCGCAGTCCTCGACGCGGGCACGGGCGCCCAGGTCGGCCAGTTCCGCGACGAGTTCGTCCGCCGCGGTGCCGGGCTCGGCGAGCAGCAGCAGATCGCGGACGCCGTGGCGGGCGGCCAGGTGCCGGGCCAGGGCCGCGCCCCGAGGAGTCGCGCCGCCGGTGATCAGCACCGTGCCGTCGGCGTCCAGTGCCGTCGGCCGGCCGGCGGAACCGGCCGGGACCAGGGCGAGCCGGGGTGCGCGGACCTGTCCGGGGCGGACGGCGAGCTGCGGCTCGTCGAGTCCGAGCAGCGCGCCCCACTCCGGTTCGGTGTCGTCGGCCACGTCCACGACGAGGAACCGGCCCGGGTGTTCGGCCTGCGCGGCGAGCATGACGCCCCGCACGGCCGCCTGCGCCGGGTCGGGGACCTCTGCGCCGTCGACGGCCACGGCGCGGCGGGTCGCCACGACGAGGACGGCCTCGCCGGACGGACCGTCGTCCAGCCAGCGCCGTACGAGGGCGGAGGCCTCGTCGGCCGCCGCGCGCACCGCCGCCGGATCGTCCCCGGCGGGCGAGCCGAGCAGGGTGAGGACGGCCTGGGGTGCCGCGGCGCCGGCGGCCACGGCCCCGGTGAGGGCGGCCAGGTCGGCGTACCGGTCCGCCGCGTCCGCGGGGATGTCGCCCAGCGCGGCCAGCCGCACCGGGTTGGCCGCGCCGGCCGGTACCGGGGTCCACTCCACGCGGTACAGCGAGCTCTGGCCGCGCCGCAGTTCCTCCAGGTGAGCCGGATCGGCCTCCTGGAAGGCGACGCGGTCCACGCCGAGCACGAGGGAGCCGTCCTCGGCGTAGACGTCCAGCCGCAGCGTGTCGCCGTCGACGGCGACCCGTGCCCGGCCGTGCCCGGCGCCCGGCGTGGCAAGCCGTACCCCGGACCAGGAGACGGGCAGCTTCGGCGCTCCCTGCTCGGCGAAGCCCAACAGCCCGGTGTGCAGGGCGGCTTCGAACAGCGCCGGGTGGATGCCGAAGCCGGCGGCGCCGACGTCCTCGGGCACGGCGAGTTCGGCGTACACCTCGTTTCCGGAGCGCCAGGCCGCCCGCACGCCTCGCAGCGCGGGGCCGCAGTCGAGGCCGAGGTCGGCCAGCGTGGCGTACAGGCCGTCCACCGGCACCGGCTCGGCGCCGACGGGCGGCCAGGCGCCGGCCAGGCCGACGGCGGGCTCGGTGTCCGGCGCGAGCCGGCCCGTGCAGTGCCGGGTCGACTCGGCGTAGTGGTCGCCGTCCGGGCGCGAGTGGATGGACACCGTGCGGGTGCCGTCCGCGCCGGGGGCGCCGACGATCGCCTGGATCTGCAGGGCCGCGCCGTCGGACAGCAGCAGCGGCGCCTCGAACATCATCTCGTCGAGCAGCGGCGTGCCGAGGCCGCGGCCTGCGGCCAACGCCAGTTCGGCCAGCGTCGAGTTGGGGGCGACGGGCAGGCCGAAGGCGGCATGGTCGCGCAGCCAGGGCTGCGTCTCGTGGGACAGCCGGCCGGTGAGCACCCACTCGTCCCGGTCGGCGAGTTGCATGCCCGCCGTGAGCACCGGGTGCTCAACGCGGCCGAGACCGGAGGCGCCGGGGTCGCCGGCGGCGGGGCGCGCGCTCGGCCAGTACCGCTTGCGCTGGAAGGCGTACGTCGGCAGCGGGACCTGCCGGGCGCCGGTGTCGGCGAAGCAGGCGGCCCAGTCGACCCGCACGCCCGCGACGTGCGCCTCGGCGAGGGACAGCAGGAACCGCTTCGTACCGCCCTGCTCGCGCCGCAGCGAGCCGACGACGCCGATCCGGCCGGCGCCGACGGCGGCGACGGTCTCCTCCATCGCGACGCCCAGCACCGGGTGCGGGGACATCTCCAGGAAGCAGCCCGTGCCGTTCTCGACGAGCGCGCGGATCGCGGGCTCGAAGCCGACCGGGTTGCGCAGGTTGGCGTACCAGTAGGCGGCGTCCATGGTCGCGGTGTCGATGAACTCGCCGAGCGCCGTGGAGTACAGCGGGACGTTCCCGGTGCGCGGCTCGACCGGGGCGAACGCCTCCAGCATCTCGTCGCGGGCCACTTCGACGTGCGGCGAGTGCGAGGCGAAGGTGGCCGGGACCTTCTTGGCCCGGATGTCCTCGCGCTCGCAGTGCTCGACCAGCGCGTCGATCGACGCCAGGTCACCGGCGACGATCACCGCGGCGGGTCCGTTCACGGCGGCCACGGTGACGTTCTCCCCGTACGGCGCGATCAGTTGCTCGACCCGTTCCAGCGGCAGGGCGAGCGAGGCGAGGCAGCTGCCGCCCATGAGCCGGTCGCGGGCGATGCGGCTGCGCAGGGCGATGATCCGGGCCGCGTCCCGCAGCGGAAGACCGCCGGCGACGTACGCCGCGGCGACCTCGCCCTGCGAGTGCCCGACGACGGCGGACGGCTCGACGCCGTACGACCGCCAGAGCGCGGCCAGGCTCACCATGACGGCGAACAGGACGGGCTGTACGACGTCGACGCGGTCCAGGGACGGCGCGCCGGGAGCCCCGCGCAGCACGTCCTCCAGACGCCAGTCGACGAACTCGGCCAGCGCCGCTCCGCAGGTGGCGAGTTCGGCGGCGAACACCGGGGAGGAGTCAAGGAGTTCGACCGCCATACCTTCCCACTGGGCGCCCTGGCCGGGGAACACGAACACGGGCTTCGCGGTGCCGGCGGGGCGGCCGAGGGCCGTCTGCTCGGTGACGTCGCCGACGGCGAACGCGGCGAGTTCGGCGATCAGTTCGTCCCGGCCGGCGGTCACGAGCACCGCGTGGTGGTCGAGCCGGGCCCGGGTGGTCAGCTGGGAGTACCCGAGGTCGGGCACGGACAGCTCCGGGGTCTGAAGCAGGTGCCGGCGCAGGCGCTCGGCCTGGGCGCGCAGGGCGGTCTCGGTGCGCGCGGACAGCAGCACCGGCGTGGCGGGGGACGGGGCCACGGTGTTGTCGCGGTCCGCGGCCGGGGTGTCTGCGGGTGAGGTGTCGACGGGTGAGGTTTCGGTGGCGGGGGCCTCGGCGGGCGAGGTGTCGGCGGGCGCCTCCTCGACGATGATGTGCGCGTTGGTGCCGCTCACACCGAACGAGGAGACACCGGCCCGGCGGGGCCGGCCATGGCTGGTCCACTCCCGCGCCTCTGTCAGCAGCTCGACCTCGCCGGACCGCCAGTCGATGTGCGGGGACGGGGCGTCCACGTGCAGGGTCTTCGGAAGCACCCCGTTGCGCATCGCCATCACCATCTTGATGACGCCCGCGACGCCGGAGGCACCCGAGGTGTGGCCGATGTTGGACTTGACCGAGCCGAGCCACAGCGGCTCGCTCTCCCGCTCCTGGCCGTACGTCGCGAGCACGGCCTGCGCCTCGATGGGGTCGCCGAGGACGGTGCCGGTGCCGTGCCCCTCGACGGCGTCCACCTCGGCCGGCGAGAGACCGGCGTTGGCGAGCGCCTGACGGATCACGCGTTCCTGCGCCGGACCGCTGGGCGCGGTCAGGCCGTTGCTGGCGCCGTCCTGGTTGATGGCGGTGCCACGGACCAGTCCCAGGATGCGCCGCCCGTTGCGCCGGGCGTCGGACAGCCGCTCCAGGACGACCAGGCCGAGGCCGTCGGCGAAGCCCGTGCCGTCGGCGGATGCCGCGTAGGCGCGGCAGCGGCCGTCCGGGGAGTTGGCGCCCTGCCGGCTGAACTCGGTCATGGTGACCGGTGTCGTCATGAAGGTGACGCCGCCGGCCAGCGCGAGCGAGCACTCGCCGCTGCGCAGGGCCTGCGCCGCGAGGTGCATGGCGACGCCGGAGGACGAGCAGGCCGTCTCCACGGACACCGCGGGGCCCTCCAGGCCGAGGGTGTAGGCGATGCGGCCGGAGGCGACGCTCGACATGGTGCCGGTGACGCGGTAGCCCTCGTACTCGGTGGGCACGATGTGGCTGTAGTCGGAGCCGGTGATGCCGACGAAGACGCCGGCGTCGGTGCCGCGCAGGGACGTCGGGTCGATCCCGGCGTGCTCCAGGGTCTCCCAGGACGTCTCCAGCAGCAGGCGCTGCTGCGGGTCCATGGCCATGGCCTCGCGCGGGCTGATGCCGAAGAACTCGGCGTCGAAGTCGCCCATGCCGGGGATGAATCCGCCGCCGCGCGCGTAGGTCGTGCCGGTCTGCTCGCGGTCCTCGCTGTAGAGGTTTTCCAGGTCCCAGCCGCGGTCGGTGGGCATGGGGCCGATCACGTCGCGGCCGTCGGCCACGAGCTGCCACAGGTCCTCGGCGGAGGTGACGCCGCCGGGGTAGCGGCAGCCGATGCCGACGATGGCGAGCGGCTCGTCCACGGCGCCGCGCCGCTTCCGCGCGGCGGGCAGGGCGGCGTCGGCGGTGCCGTCGACCTGTGACAGCAGCAGCCGCGCGACGGCCAGCGGGGTGGGGTGGTCGAACACGACGGTGGCGGGCAGCGGCACGCCGGTGCCGCGCGAGAGCCGGTTGCGCAGTTCGACGGCGCTGACGGAGTCGAAGCCGAGTTCCTTGAAGGCGCGTTCGCCGTCCACCTCGTCGGCGGAGTCGTGGCCGAGCACGGACGCGATCTGCGCCCGCACCAGTTCGAGGACCACACTCTCCCGCTCGGCCTCCGGCACCTCGGCGAGCCGCCGGGCGAGGGAGCCTCCGGACGCGGCGCGCCGGGCGGGCACGCGGACCAGGCCGCGCAGTACGGCGGGCAGCAGTCCGGCCCTGGCCTGCTCGCGCAGGACGGCCGGGTCCAGGTCGACCGGGGCGAGCAGCGCCTCGCCGGCGGCGACGGCACGGTCGAACAGGTCGAGGGCGGACTCGGTGGCCAGCGGGACGATGCCGGTCTGCGCGACGAGTTCGGGGTCGGCCGCGGCGGCGCTGCCGTCGCCGTCCGCCCAGAAGCCCCAGGCGAGCGCGGCGCCGGGGAGCCCGGCCGCGCGGCGTTCGCCCGCGATCGCCGCCAGGGCCGCGTCGGCGGCGGAGGCGGCGGCCTGGCCGGGGATGCCGACGAGGCCGGCGAAGGAGGAGAACATCACGAACGCGGCGAGGTCCGCGTCGGCGGTCAGCTCGTGCAGATGCCGGGCCGTGTCGGCCGTGTCCCTCAGCACCGTCTCCAGGCGCTCGTCGGACAGCGTCTCGATCAGGCCCGCGTCGGACACGCCGGCGGCGTGCACGACCGCGGTCGGCGGATGCTCCAAGGAGCCGAGCAGCGTGGCCAGTTGGTCCCGGTCGGTGACGTCGCACGGCGCGACGAGGACCTCCGCGGGGAGGGAGCCGGGGGCTGCCGCGTCGCGGGGCAGGGCCAGGACGACGTGGCGGGCGCCGTGCCGGGTGGCGAGGTGCTCGGCGAACCGGGCGCCGAGGGCGCCGGTGACGAGCACGGTGCCGTCGGGATCGAGGGGCTTCGCCCCGTCCGGCGCCCCGCCGGTCGCCCGGGCCAGCCGGGGAGCGAACACCTTGCCGTCTCGCACGGCGAGCTGCGGCTCGTCCAGGCCGAGCAGCGCACCCCACTCGGGGCTGCCGTTGGCATCCGCGTCCAGGTCGATGAGGAGGAAACGGCCCGGGCGTTCGGCCTGCGCGGCGCGTACGACGCCCCACACGGCGGCCTGCGCGGAGTCGGGAGCCTTGTCCCCGACGGCCACCGCGCGGCGCGTGACGACGACGAGCGTGGCCTCGCCCAGGGGGCCGCCGGCCGGCCACTGCCGTACCAGCGACACAGCCCGCGCGGCGGCCTCGCGCACCGCCTCGGGTGTCTCCCCGTCGGATGTGTCGAGCGCGGCGAGTACCGCCTGCGGTACGGGCGCGCCGTCCGCGACGGCCCGCTCCAGTGCGGCCGGGTCGGTGTGCCGTTCGGCCACCCCGGCGAACTCGCCGAGCGCCGCCGTCCGCACCGGCCTGGCCGCGCCGACGGTGAGCGGTGTCCAGTCCAGCCGGAGCAGCGCGTTCTGCCCGCTCCGCCGCTGTCCGAGCCGGGCCTGGTCGGCGGCGCGTACCACGATCTGGTCGGCGTGCGCGACGGGCACGCCCTCGGCGTCGAAGACGTCCAGCCGCAGGACGCCCTCGCCGACGGTGGTGATGCGGACGCGGGCCTGGGCGACCTTGTCGCCGGCCACGCTCACGCCCGACCAGGACGCAGCCGCCGGTGCCGCGACGGCGCCCGGCCGGTGGGCGGTGTGCAGCACGGACTCCAGCAGGGCGGGGTGGATCGCGTAGCCGCCGGGTTCCATGCCGTCGGGCAGGGCGAGTTCGGCGTACACCTCGCCGCCGAAGGTCCACGCCGACTGGGCGCACTGGAGGAGCGCGCCGCAGTCGAGGCTGAGTTCGGAGAGCGCGGTGTAGAGGGCGTCCACCGAGACGGGTTCGGCGCCGGCGGGCGGCCACTCGGCGAGGCGGCCGGACGGGGGTTCGGCGCCCGGGGCGATGCGTCCGCGCGCGTGGCGGACGGCGTCGGCGGACCGCTCCTCGCCGAGGTCGGACCGGGAGTAGACCGCCACCTCGCGGCGGCCCTCGGCGTCGGCCTCGCCGATCGTGACCTGCACCCGCAGGGCGGTGTCGTCGTCCAGGACCGGCGGGGCTTCGAGGTTCAGCTCCTCGACGAGGTCGCAGCCCACGTGCCGGCCCGCGGACAGCACCAGTTCCAGCAGCGCGGCGCCGGGAAGGGCGACCGTGCCGAACAGGGCGTGGTCGCGGGTCCAGGGCTGGCTCTGGTGGGAGACGCGACCGGTGAAGAGCCATTCGTCGCGGTCGCCGACCTGCACGGCCGCGGCCAGGACGGGGTGCTCGACGCGGCCCAGGCCGACCGCGGAGGCGTCGGCGAGTCCGGTGGCGTCGAGCCAGTAGTGCTTGTGCTGGAAGGCGTAGGTGGGCAGCGGGACGCGCCGCGCGCCGGTGTCGGCGTAGCAGGCGGCCCAGTCGACCTTCACGCCTGCGGCGTGTGCCTCGCCCAGCGAGAGCATGAAGCGGGCGAGGCCGCCCTCGTCGCGGCGCAGGGAGCCAACGACGCCGACGCGGTGGTCGGTGCCGTGGCCTGCGACGGTCTCCTCCACGGCCATGGCGAGCACCGGGTGCGGGGACATCTCCAGGAAGCAGCCGGCGCCGTTGTCGACGAGCGCGCGGATGGCGGGCTCGAACCCGACGGGGCTGCGCAGGTTGGTGTACCAGTACCCGGCGTCCATCGAGGCGGTGTCGATGAAACCACCCGTGACCGTGGAGTAGAACGGCACACGCCCGCTCATCGGCTCCACCGGCCCGAGTGCCTCCAGCAGACCGGCCTCGATCACCTCGACCTGCGCGGAATGCGACGCGTAGTCCACCTTGACACGCCGCGCCCGGACACCGTCCCGCTCACAGACGGCCAACACCTCATCCAGCGCACCCGGATCACCGGCGATGATCACCGCCGCCGGACCGTTCACCGCGGCGACCGACACCCGGCCCGCATACGGGGAGAGCAGTGCCTCGACCCGGTCCACCGGCAGCGCGACGGACATCATGCCGCCCCGCCCGGCCAGCCGGTCACGCACCAACCGGCTGCGCACGGCCACGACCCGGGCCGCATCCCGCAGCGACAGACCGCCCGCGACATACGCGGCAGCTATCTCACCCTGCGAGTGCCCGACCACGGCAGACGGCTCGACACCGTACGACCGCCACAGCGCCGCCAGACTCACCATCACCGCGAACAACGCGGGCTGCACGACGTCCACCCGCTCGAAGGTCGGCGCGTCCGGCGCGCCACGCAGCACGTCCTCCAGCTTCCAGTCCACAAACTCGCCCAGTGCCTCACCGCACGCGGCGATCTCCGCCGCGAACACCGGCGAGGAGTCGAGCAGTTCGACCGCCATGCCCACCCACTGCGCCCCCTGGCCCGGGAACACGAACACCGGCTTGGCGCCGGGTGCGGCGCGGCCCTCGACGACCACCGGCGACGGCTCGCCTACGGCCAGGGCGGCGAGCCCGTCGAGCAGTTCGTCGCGGTCGGCCGCGGCCACGACGCCGCGGTGCTCCAGGTGGGCGCGCGTGGTGGCCGCGGCGAATCCGAGGTCGGCCAGGGGCAGTCCGGGGTGGGCGAGGGCGTGGCCGCGGAGCCGGTCGGCCTGGGCCCGCATCGCCGCCGCCGTACGGCCGGACACCGTCACGGGGACCGCCGGCATGGGGCGCGCGTCGGAGGGCTCGGCGGGCTCCTCGGCAGGGGCCTCCTCGACGATGATGTGCGCGTTGGTGCCGCTCACGCCGAACGACGACACGGCGGCGCGACGGGGTTTGTCCCCCGCGCGCCACTCCCGCGCCTCGGTCAGCAGCCGGACCTCGCCGGACTCCCAGTCGATGTGCGGGGACGGCTCGTCCACGTGCAGGGTCGGCGGCAGCGTCTCGTGGCGCAGCGCCATCACCATCTTGATGACGCCGGCCACGCCCGCGGCCAGGGAGGTGTGGCCGATGTTCGACTTGATCGACCCGAGCCACAGCGGATCGCCGTCGCGCTCCCGGCCGTACGTCGCGAGCAGGGCCTGTGCCTCGATGGGGTCGCCGAGGACGGTGCCGGTGCCGTGGCCCTCGACGGCGTCGACGTCGGCCGGGGTCAGGCCTGCGTTGGTGAGCGCCTGCCGGATGACCCGCTCCTGGGAGGGGCCGTTGGGGGCGGTGAGGCCGTTGCTGGCGCCGTCCTGGTTGACGGCGGTGCCGCGGATCAAGCCGAGGATGCGGCGTCCGTTGCGCTTGGCGTCGGACAGCCGCTCCAGGACGACCAGGCCTAGGCCGTCGGAGAAGCCGGTGCCGTTGGCGGAGGCCGCGTAGGCACGGCAGCGGCCGTCGGGCGACACGGCCTGCTGGCGGCTGAACTCGGCCAGCAGGAACGGTCCTGACATGACGGTCACACCGCCGACGAGGGCCATGGAGCACTCGCCGGCGCGCAGCGCCTGCGTGGCCATGTGCAGGGCGACCGCGGAGGAGGAGCAGGCGGTGTCGACGGACACCGCGGGCCCCTCCAGGCCGAACAGGTAGGAGATGCGGCCCGAGGACACGCTGGCCGCTCCGCCGGTCAGCTGGAAGCCCTCGATCTGCGGCAGGCTGCCCGCGGGCACCGTGCAGTAGTCGCTGGTGCCGACGCCGCAGAAGACGCCGGTGTCGCTGCCGCGAAGTGTCGTCGGGTCGATGCCGGCGTCCTCGAAGGCCTCCCAGGACGCCTCAAGGAGCAGCCGCTGCTGCGGGTCCATGGCGAGGGCCTCGCGCGGGCTGATGCCGAAGAACTCGGCGTCGAACTCGGCGATGCGGTCCAGGAAGCCGCCGCCGCTGGTGGACACGGCGCCGGGCCGGCGCAGGCTCGGGTCGTAGAGCCGCTCCAGGTCCCAGCCGCGGTCGGCGGGGAGCCCGGAGATGGCGTCGCGCCCGGACGCGACGAGCTCCCACAGCTCGTCGGGCGAGGTGACGCCGCCGGGGTAGCGGCAGCTCATGCCGACGATCGCCAGGGGTTCGCCGGCCTGCGCGAGCAGCCGCTTGTTGAGCTGACGGAGCCGGTCGGTCTCCTTGAGGGATTTCCTGAGCGCCTCGACGAGCTGATTCTGATCGGTGGCCATGTCTATTCCTTCGTCTCCGGGCTCAGTGCGACGAGCGGCTCGGGGCTCAGTGCGACGAGCGTCCGAGGGCTCAGGGCGGCGAGGGCGTTCTCGGCCGGGGTCATGCGAGGTCCTCCTGGGCCATCCGGATCAGGGCGTCGGCGTCCATGTCGTCGAACGAGGCGGTGTCGCCCTCGTCGGTCTCCGGCTCCGGCGGGTCGTTGTCGGCCAGCTCGCGCAGGGTGTCGAGCAGTCCGGCCTTGCGGAGCCGGTCAATGGGGATCGACGTGAGCAGCGCGCGGATCTCGTCCTGCTCGGACCGCGGCCGGCCTGCGGAGTCCGGTACGAGTTCCGGCAGCAGGTAGCGGGCGACGGCCGCCGGGCTGGGGTGGTCGAAGACGACGGTGGCGGCCAGGCGCACTCCGGTGACCTGGCTGAGCCGGTTGCGCAGTTCGACGGCGCTCAGCGAGTCGAAGCCGAGGTCCTTGAAGGCGCGTTCGGGGTCCACGGACGCCGCCGAGGCATGTCCGAGCACGCCCGCGACCTGCGCCTGGACCAGTTCGAGCACGATCCGCTCGCGCTCCGCCTCCGGCGCCCCGGCCAGCCGCTGGGCCAGCGCCGCCGCGCCCGGGTCGGCGGCCCGCGCCGGGGTGCGCACCAGGCCGCGCAGCAGCGGCGGGAGCAGCCCGGAGCGTGCCTGGGCGCGCAGGGCCGCCGTCTCCAGCAGCACGGGGGCCACCACGGCGGCGTCCACGTCCAGCGCCTGGTCGAACAGGGCGAGTCCGGTCTCGGCGGTGAGCGCGCTCATGCCCATCCGTTCCAGGCGGGCCAGTTCGGCCTCGCCCAGCTGGGCGGCCATGCCCGCGGCCTCCGACCACAGGCCCCAGGCCAGCGAGGTCGCGGGCA
>NZ_VWMY01000037.1:16789-125549 GCF_008905045.1 Streptomyces albicerus | reverse complement strand
GTGCCGGGGGGTGTGATGCCGATGGCGTGGAGGTAGGCGGCTTCGTAGTCGCCTTCGGCGAGGGCGGCGGTGGTGCCGATGGCGTCGGCGGTCTGGGTGAGGAAGCCGATGCCGCGGGGGCGGGCCCAAGTGTCGACGGTGGCCTGCAACTCCCGGGCCCGCTCCACCTGACCGCGCATCGCGGCCAACAGACCCAGCTGCGCCTGCGCGTGAAGAACGAACAGGGTGTGCCGGTGCCTTGTCGTCAGCTCCAGGCAACGCTGTCCGGTGCGCTCGGCCTCGTCCCACTCGCCGACCATCATCTGGTCCATCATGATCATGTGCAGCATGGACATGACGTTGATCAGGGACCCCGTCTCCGCCTCGCGGTCCACGGTGCGCTGCAGATGCGTCCGGTACCGGCTGAGGGTGTCCACGCGGTGGGCGGCGACCCCCAGCCGGGCGACATCCCACGGCTCCAGGTCGGGGAGACCGGCGAAGGCGCGTTCCACCCGTTCCCGTACACCGGCGCCGCGACGCACCACGTCGCTCCAGGCGTCCTGGTAGACGCGCGAGTACGAGGGCACCAGGTCGCCCAGCGAGTCCAGGAGCTCATGAGTCCGCTCCCACCCGTCCTCGTCACCTGTGTACAGGTTGATCCCCAGCAGCAGGTCGACCAAGTGCGTGAGCACCTCGTCCGGCTCCCGCACCCCGCCGTCGCGCATGTTCTCGATCGCCGCGAAGACCTGGCGCCGTGAGGACAGCAGGTCCCCGTCCTCGAGGGACGCGACATAGCCCGACGCGACCACCGCGGCCGGGGAATCGCTGGTGCCGGACCCGGTGTCCGAGCGGACCAACTGCCGGACCCGGTCCAACTGGCCGGCGTGCGCGCCGACGTGCGCCGCGCTGCCCAGCCGTCTGGACCGCTCCTCGCGGCTCTCGCTGAGCTCCGCGGCGCGGGTCAGCCAGGCCATGGCGGCAATGGCGCCGCCGCGTCGGGTGGCGGAGTCCGCGGCTGCCTCCAGTGCGGCCGCCACCTGCTCGTTCGGGTCGACCGTCGAGGCCGCCAAATGCGTGGCCCGCCGCTCGATGTCGTCGCGGTGCACCTGGGCGAGGGCCGCGTGCGCCGCGCGCCGCTCGTTGGGCGTGGCCGCCTGGACGACCGTCGAGCGCACCAGGGGGTGCCGGAAGACGAAGTCGCCGCTGAGCGGGTCGATGTCCAGCAGACCGCAGTCCGCGGCCTCGTCGGCGTCGCGCATGCGGTAGCGCGTGCCCCGGGTGCGGTCGGCCGCCGTGCCCGCTCCGACGCCGTCCAGGGCACCGCGCAGCAGCTCGGCGCGCACCGGCTCGCCGAGGGACTTGATGCGCGCGCCGTACACCTGCTGCAGGCGTTGGGGCAGCGGGATGCCGGTGTATCCGAACAGTGCCCCGGGACTGCGTCCCGCATGGCCGCCGCGCAGATAGGGCGGCAGTTCCAGCAGCGCCAACGGATTGCCCTGGGCCTCGTCCAGCACCAGACGGCGGATCTGAGCATCGAGCCCGGGGTGGTGCCTGTCCAGGAGTTGTTCGGAGACCTTCTCCGACAGCGTGGTCACCGCCAGTTCGGGCAGCGCGGCCGTGTCGAAGCCCGAGGGAACCTCGGAGCGCAGGCCGACGACGAGCTTCACCGAGCTGCCGGTCAGCCGGCGCCCCACAAAACCGCACACCTCGGTGCTGGAGGTGTCGAGCCACTGGCCGTCGTCGAGCACCAGCAGGAGGGGTTGCTGCGACGCCGCGAGGGAGAGCAGGTCGAGGACGGCGATCCCGAGCGTCATGACCGAGGGGGGTGTGCCCTCGCCCCGGCCGAAGACGACGTCGAAGACCCCCCGGTGCGCGTCGTCCAGCCGGTCGATGTAGGTGAGCAGCGGATACAGGAACTGATGCAGACCGGCGAACGGCAGTTCGGACTCCGCTTCGACGCCGGCCGCCCTGATCACCCTGTGTTTCTCGGCCGTCGCGAGTTCGACGACGTGGTCCAGCAGGGCGCTCTTGCCCACACCTGCGTCACCGCGCAGGACGAGAGCCTGCCCTCCGGAGGCCGCCACGAACGCCGACAGCACCTCCTGCTCGCTTTCCCGGCCGACCATGGCCCCGGCGATCGACTCCACCGCCCCCACTCCCTTCACCGCCGAACCGGCCCGCCCCGAACGCTCTCTCATCCGTGCGTACGGATCACGTCAGGCGCAATGGTGAGGGTACGTCGTCCCCGGCAGCCACATGCCGGGCGGCTGTATGTATGACAGCACGGCCGGCGGCCAATCGGTCGCTCACACCTCACGCAGAAGACTAGATGCCCCCTCGGGAATTCGTCACCCGGTATGGCCGAAAAGTTCTTGTTGCGTGGCCAGGTATGTACCAGGGTCCCGGCGGGCGCGGAGACCCCGGTACCGGACGGAGCGCCCGCCGGACGGGCCGTCCGCACGGGCCGTCCGCACGGGCCGGCATCGTCGCCGCGCGCGGCGTGGAATTCGCCGTCCCGGGCGACGCGCGCGAGGGGTGGGGCCTGGTCGTGCCGTACGAGTACTGGCGCCGGGTTCTGTACATGTGAGCTAGTCTCATACGTGTCTATCTACATGTGTGTACGGACGCAAAGGCGGCGCCCAACAGGCGGACCGCTGGGAAGCGAGGTGGGCATGGACTGGACCGGCCGAGGCCTGTGCCGAACGCAGCCGGACCGGATGTTCGTCGAAGGAACCGCCCAGAACGAGGCCAAGGCCGTGTGTCTCGACTGCCCGGTACGGTTCGAATGCCTCGCCCACGCCCTGGATCACCGCGAGGAGTACGGCGTGTGGGGCGCGATGACCGAGCGGGAGCGCCGTGCGCTGCTGCGCCGCCGTCCGGCGGTGGCGTCCTGGGCGGAGGTCTTCCGCGCGGCCCGGACGGGCGAGGACGCCGCGCAGCGATTCTCGGCCGTGTGGCTCGACCGCTGAGGCCGCGGCCGGTTCAGGGCCGCAGCGCCTGGAGGGTCAGTTCGCCGTACCGGCGCCACAGCGCCGGATCCCGCTCCGCGAGATTGACCAGTTGCAGACACATGCCGCACAGCACCACACGCAGATCGAGCGGGCCGGCGTCCGGGCGGACCCGGCCGGCGCTCTTGGCCGCGTCCATCAGAGCGGCCAGCCGCTGCAGCAGGGGACCGGTGTGCGTCGTCGACCGCCCCTCCGCGAGCGCTTCCGACAGCAGACGGTCCCGGGCGAGGTTCTCGAAGAGCAGGATCACAAAGGTGTCGAAGGCCCGCGCGGTCTCGGCCTCCGCCAGGACGGGCGCGGTGGCGCGGGCCAACTCCGCCAGC
The DNA here is from genome assembly GCF_008905045.1 of Streptomyces albicerus. Lineage (GTDB taxonomy): Bacteria > Actinomycetota > Actinomycetes > Streptomycetales > Streptomycetaceae > Streptomyces > Streptomyces albicerus. Next base: position 122,239 of record NZ_VWMY01000037.1, on the reverse strand, counting down.
CGGTACCGCACGACCGCCTCCACCAGGTCCTCCTTGGTCGGGTAGCTGCGGTACACCGTGGCCTTCCCGACGTCGGCGCGCTCGGCGACCTGCGGCACCGTGCCCTGGAGCCCGAACTCCTCGAAGACCTCCAGCGCCGCCGCGAAGACCCGCTCATGGTTGCGGCGGGCGTCGGCCCGCTTGTGGGGCGAGTCCTGCCGGGTCTGCTGCGAAGTCGTCTGCGCCGGGTTCACCCGTTCATTCTGCCGTCTGGCGAGACCGGGACAGACGTGTGAACCAGGAGGGGAACCCCACTCGTTGCGAAGCTGAGAAAGGTTCTGCTTCAGCACAGCCATGGTGAAAGGTGCTCACATGCCGGATGAGAAGCGCGTGACGGAGTTCCTCGAGCGGGTGGTCGCCGACAATGCGGCGGCCTTCGCGGGGGTGTCGACATCTCTCGGCATCCGCCTCGGGCTGTACAGGGCGATGTCCGGGGCAGGGGCGCTCACCTCGGACCAACTGGCCGAGAAGTCGGGGCTCGTCGAGCGGTACGTCCGGGAGTGGCTGGCGGCGCAGGTCGCCGGTGCCTACGTACTGCACGACCCCGAGACGAACACGTACGTTCTGCCGGACGAGCATGCGGCTGTACTGGCTGATCCCTCCCTGCCGACGTACGTCGCCGGTGGCTTCACCATGCTGAAGGCCCTCTACGGCGCCGAAGAGGCGCTGGCGAGCGCCTACCGGAGCGGTGGCGGCGTGAGCTGGCGGGACTACGGACCGGAATTGGCGGAGGGCGTTGCCGCCTTCTTCAAGCCCGGATACGACGCCGTCCTCGTTCAGGAGTGGCTGCCCGCCATGGAGGGTGTCGAGACCAAGCTTCGGCGGGGCGCCTCGGTCGCCGATGTGGGGTGCGGCTTCGGCCACTCGACCGTGCTCATGGCCAAGGCGTTTCCGCAGTCCCGCTTTCGTGGCTTCGACTTCCACGAGCCCTCCGTCGAAGCGGCCCGAAAGCTGGCCGCGGAGGCGGGCCTCGGTGATCGCGTGACGTTCGAGGTCGCCGCCGCGCATGACTTCCCCGGTGGCGACTACGACCTCGTCACGTTCTTCGATTGCCTCCATGATCTCGGTGATCCCGGTGCGGCACTCCGGCGCGCGGAAGAGGCCCTCGCGGACGACGGAAGCTGTCTTGTTGTCGAGCCGAACGTGTCGGCCGAGCCCGGGGAGAACATCCACCCGATCGGCCGGTCCTTCGCCTCCACCTCGGCTGTTCTCTGTCTGCCGGCAGCCATGGCGCAGGACGGCCCTCACGCGCTCGGTAATCATCCGGGCCCGGACGCTCTTGCGGCGATCGCCGCCAATGTGGGTCTGAGCAGTTGGAGGCCGGCAGTCGAAACCCTCACCAACCGCGTTTACGACGTCAAGCGTTGAGTGGGCGGTCGGTTCCGATCGGAGCCACACACGTGCGAGTGGCGAGTCTCACGTGAACCCCGGACCGTGACACGTACGTCCACACATGTGAGTAAACGACCACATGCCGGCCGAGGATGTCCGGCACATCCCGCCGCGGGAAGAAGCTGATGCACGATGAAGGACGGCATGTCCGTCTGGCTCCCCTATCGACGAAGCCAGATCCCCGGCCTGCCTGACGGGCTCTCCTACTCCTACTGGGACGGATCGGGCCCGCTGCCCGGCGACCCCGGCGACGTCCGGTTCATCGCCGGCATTCCGGCGCCCGGTGCCGAACGCGTCCTGGGCCCCGTACTGCCGCGGATGCGCAACCTGGAGGTGCTCCAACTGCTCAGTTCCGGTTACGACCACATGCTGCCGCTGCTCGGTGCCATGCCCCCCGGAACCCGGCTGGCCACCGGGCGCGGAGTGCACCGCGAGGCAACCGCTGAGCTGGCGGTCACCCTGCTGCTGGCCCTGTGCCGGGGGCTCGACCAGTTCACGGCCCATCAGGCCCGGGGAGAGTGGCGGCCCGAGGTCAGGCCCGCGCTGGCCGGCAAGCGCGTCCTGGTCATCGGCTACGGCGCGGTCGGCGCGGCCGTCGCCGCCCGGCTCGGCGCGTTCCGGTGCGAGGCGGTTCTCGTGGCCCGGACGGCGCGCACCACACCGGCCGGACGTGTGCACGGGGCGGCGGAACTCCCCACGCTGCTGCCCACCGTGGACGCGGTGGTGCTGTGCGCGCCGCTGACCGACCGGACGCGCGGCATGTTCGGCGCGGACGCGCTGGCGTTGCTGAAGGACGGGGCGCTGCTGGTGAACGTGGCCCGCGGTGAACTCGTGGACACCCGCGCGGTGGTCCGTGAGGTACGGGCGGGGCGGCTCCGGGTCGCGCTCGACGTCACCGACCCGGAACCGCTGCCGCCCGGCCACCCGCTGTGGAACCTGCCCGGCGCTCTCATCACCCCACACGTGGCAGCGTTCACCGACGCCTTCTCCCCAATGACCGTGGACTTCCTTCGGCGGCAGCTCCACCGCTACGAGCGGGGCGAGGAGCTGCACAACGTCGTCCTCACGACGGCCGGAGCCGAGGCCGGTGAGCAAGCTGCCTAGGCCCATGACGACGTCCACGTACGGTGACCACCCGAAGCTGCTCGGGCCCGACACCGCTCTCGCCCGGGTGTTCGCCTTCTTCGAGTCGGAGGGGCACTCCGACCCGGCCGCGGCCTGGCAGGCCCTGACCCGCACCTGGAACTGGTCCGCGCCGCTCACCACCGCCGTCCCCCACGCCGACTCTCCGGGGCCGGTGGCACGGCCGACCCCCGGTGGCTTCGCGCTGTCCGGACAGTGGTGCCTGCCCGCGTACGACGGAACCGGCCCGTGGCTGGTCCTGCCACTCGCACCCGCGAGGTACAGCACTGCCGACCTCTTCGTGGTGGCCGCCAAGGTGCTTCCGGGCGGCCTCACCGCCGGGACCGGGCCCGCGTTCCGCCTGGAAGACGTGTACGTGCCGGCCGGTTTCGTCACGCACGCGGCAGGCACACCGCTGGGGGCCGGGGACGCGGCCTTCTTCTGGACGGCGGTCGCCGCCCTGGCGCTGGGCACGGCCCGCCGCATGACCGACGTACTGGCCGCCCCGGCTGCGGGTGGAGCGGCCGACGCGCCCCGGCGGCCGGTGCCGTCCACCGCCGTGGCCGCGGAACTGGCCGCCGTGCTGCAGGACGAACGGCTGAGCCTGGCCGCGGCCCTGCACGGTGCCCCGTCCGTCCGGCAGGGCCTGCCCGCGTCCGTCGAGGAGCGGCTTGCCGCGCACGTCGGACGAGCCGGCAACACCGTCCACCATGTGGTCGCTGCGGCGTACGAACACACGTTGGCGTCAACTGGGAGCGGCGGCCGACACCCGCTGGTTAACCTGATCGAGGCCGGTTCACCGATACTTCAGCAGGTGCGGTACGCGACGGAGCTTCTGCTGCCTCACGACAGGACCTCCCCCAGGAAGGCTGAACACGGTGACGACCGCCGCATATCAGGGTGAACCCGGATCCAACTCGGCAACCGCCGCGCGTGCCCTCTACCCCGAGGGCGGCGAACTGGCCTGCACGGGCTTCGAGCAGGCCCTGGACGCCGTGACGCTCGGCGCCGCCGACGTCGCCGTGATCCCGGTGGACAACTCCGCGGCCGGACGGGTCGCGGACGTACATCACCTGCTGCCGGAGTCGGGGCTGTTCATCGTCGCCGAGTACTTCCTCGCCATCCGCTTCGACCTGATGGGGGTGCCCGGCGCGACGCTGGACCAGGTGGAGTGCGTACGCAGTCATGTGCACGCGCTGGGACAGTGCCGCAAGGTGTTGCGGGAAGGCGGCTGGCGCACTCTCGTCAGCGACGACACGGCCGGAGCGGCGCGCGAGGTGGCCGAACTGGGCGATCCGCGGCACGCGGCGCTCGCCCCGCCCGCCGCGGCTGAACTGTACGGTCTCGAGGTGCTGCGGGCCGAGGTCGAGGACGATCCGGACAACACCACGCGGTTCGTCGTCCTCTCCCGGGACGCCGCCCTGGCCCCGCACACCGGGGAGCCGACGATGACGAGCCTGTTCTTCAGCGTCCGCAACATCCCCAGCGCGCTGTACAAGGCACTCGGCGGCTTCGCCAGCAGCGGCGTGAACCTCACCAAGATCGAGAGCTACCAGATCGGCGCCGGGCTCAACGCCAGCCGCTTCTACGCAGAGATCGAGGGACACCCCGACGACGAGCGCGTCGCCCTCGCCCTGCACGAGCTGCGCTTCTTCTCCACCGAGGTGCGCATCCTGGGTGTGTACCCCGCGCATCCGCACCGGTTGAAGAGCTGACCGCGCACCTCGTCCGGAACGGGTCCGAGCGGCCGGGATCTCCGCTGCCGTCGCCGGGGCGGCGGAGACCCCTTCGACCGGCCAACGCCCTCACCGGGGCGACGGCCGGCGGTATATGGGGACGCCCGCGGTGCTCGCTGGTGCCGGCTACGCGCCGTCGTCCTCCGGGGCGGTCTCCGAGAGCCTCTTGAGCTGGGTGCCCCACAGGGAGTTCAAGCGCTGCGCCCACAGAGGGGACAACACGGTGAGGGACTTGGCGGCGGGGCCGCGGACCACGTTCTCGGTCACCACATGGGTGCCGCCCTCGACCGGGGTGAGCAGCCAGGCCTGGTACAGCTGCACACCGGCGCCGATGCCCGACCACCCGAGCCGGCGGTGCGGCACATGCTCTCCCAGGAAGATCTCGAACCGGTGGCCGTGGAACCACACTTCGAAGTTCCGGGCGAGCGGCCCGGCCCGAACCTCCGTAAGGCCCGGAACCCATTCCGGCCACCGTGCCACATCGGTGAGCAGCGCGAAGGCCGTGGCGGGCGGAGCGTCCACGACGGCCTGCGCCTGACAGAAGCTGTGGGCCTGGTCGGGTGAGAAGCCCGACGGCCAGTGGATGTCCGGATGGCTGTCCGAGGCACCGGACATTCCGGTTCCCCTCTCGTGGTGCAGGGTGGCGTCAAGTGCGGCCACCGGGGGAGAGGACGGCCCGGAAGGACATCCCCGCGTCCACTCTGCGCGGAGGGCCGGAGCCCGGCATACGTCAAATGACTGACGGAACGACGAAGTCGTAGGTCCTCGCCCGCCGAGGTCAGCCGTCGCCGTTCGCGTCGAGTCCGGAGAGCGCGTCCCGCAGCGCGGCCCGCGAGGTGATGCCCAGCTTGGGATAGATCTGGTACAGGTGCGTGCCGATGGTCCGATGGGACAGGAACAGCCGCTCGGCGATCTGCTTGTTGGTCAGTCCGGTCGCCGCGAGCCTGGCGATCTGCAGTTCCTGAGCGGTCAGCGCCGCGGCTCCCGGCCGGGCGGCGGTCGGCGCGGACTGGCCGCCGGCCCGCAGCTCCGCAGCGGTACGCGCCACCCAGGGCTTGGCACCCAGACGCTGGAAAGCCTCCAGTGCCCGGGCCAGCTGCTCCCGGGCCTCCGACGTGGCCCGAAGCCGCCGCAGACGTTCGCCGTAAAAGAGCCTCACCCGCGCCACGTCGAAGGGCCTGCGTTCCGGATCGGGCAGAGACAGCGCCCGCTCGAAGAGGGCAAGCGCCGCCTTCCCGGGCGTGGTCAGCGCCTCGCAGGCAAGCACCAGCAGCTCAAGCCGGGGCGACAGCTCGGCCATTGAGGACGCACGCATCGCGGCCGCGTGAGCCGCGGCCTCCTTCTCCCGGCCGGTCCGGATGGCTGCCTCGACCAGGTCCATCGTGCCCCACATGGCGATCGGGACGTAGGGGGCCACGGTCCCGGGCGGGCCGAGCGTGCAGGCATGCTGGTAGGCGGTCTCGAAGTCGCCGCTGCCGAGGGCGGCCAGCGCCCTGGCGTGGCAGGCGAAGAACCGTGCGCCGTGCGTCCCGCGGGGCAACGCCCACCGGACGATCTCCTCGGTCAGCGCGGCACTGGTCTCCGCGTCGCCCTGCGCCGCGGCCACGGCGGCCTGGATGTACTGGAAGTACCACGCGAAGAACCGGTAGTCGTGGTTCTCGCACAGGGCGAGCCCCTCGGCCGCCAGCTGCGCGGCGTCGTCCCACCGGCCCAGATGGAAGTAGTCCAGGCCCAGGTGCATCAGCGCGCCCAGGTGGCGGCGGACGGGCGCGGTACCGGCGCGGCCCTGCTCCACCAGCCGGCGCGTGGCCCACTGGAAGTCTCCGAGCCGGTCCGGGAAGACCGAGGCGGTGCCGACGCGGATCACGCGGGTGGGGTCGTCCCCCACGGTGGCGATCAGCTTCGTCAGGCGGGGCAGCGCCGCGGCACCGGTGCGCGCCGGGTCGGCGAAGGTCTGCGTGAGCACCCAGAGCAGCTCGGGCGGTTCGGGGGTCAGCCGGTCCACGAACGCCAGCAGCGGCTCCCACCGCTTCGGGTCACCGCCGTACCAGCACAGCAGCACCAGGACGTGCAGGGCCTCGATGAGGGCATCGTCCGAGGCGTCGTAGCCGTGCTCCCCGGACTCGATCGCCCCGACCAGCAGCCGGTACGCGGTGTCGATGTCGCCGTCCCCGTTGATCAGCAGGAACGCGGATGCGGCCGCCGCGTGCAGCGACTGCTGCCCGGTGGGGTGGGCCTGGGCTCCGGCGAGCAGTCGCGAGGCGTCCTCAAGCTCTCCGCCGGAGTCCACGCCGACATAGGCCGCCTCGGCCAGCCGACGGCTCTCGTCGGACGCCGCGGGGCTGAGCCCCGCGGCACGGGTCAGCGCCGCCACCGCGCCGAGCGCGTCGCCGCGCCGCAGCCGGCGGCGCGCGGCCTCCTCCAGCAGGGCCGCGACCGTCTCGTCCCGGCCTACCGCCGCCTCTCCCAGGTGCCAGGCGTGGCGCTCCAACTGGTCGCCGAGCACGTCGGCGAGCGACTGATGGGCTCGTCTGCGTTCGCCGGCGGTCGCCAGCTCCACCACCGCGGAACCGATCAGTGGATGCCGGAAGGACAGCCGCCGGTTGTCGGCCGAGATCGTCACCAGCCGGTTCTGCTCCGCCGGGGTGAGGTCGTCGACACCGGCCCGGTCGGACGCGGCGGCCTCGACGGAGGCCAGGTCACCGGTTCCGTCGAGGGCCGCGAGCAGCAACATGTGCCGACTGCGGTCGGGCAGACCGGCCACGCGCGAGGCGAACATGGCCTGCAACCGCTCGCTCAGGGGCAGCACGGTGGGCACCGCCGCCAGGGTCGCGCGCTGCTCGGCGGAGAGCGCCGTCGGCAGCTCCACCAGCGCCAGCGGGTTGCCGCGTGCCTCGGTAGCGATGCGGCGCCGTACGGCGGGGGAGACGTCGGGGTGCGCGAGGGCGAGCAGCTTGGCCGACGAAGCGTCGTCCAGCGGCTCCAGCCGCCGCTCGGTCAGACCGCTGGACTCGAAGAAGCTGTCGGAGCCCGTGCGGGAGGCCGCGAGGAAGCCGATGCGGCTGCCGACGAGCCGCCGGGCCACGAAGCCGAGCACGGCGTTGGTCGCCCGGTCCAGCCACGGCAGGTCGTCCACGACGAGCAGGAGCGGCGTCCGGGCGGATATCAGCCGGAGCAGCAGCAGAACCGCGGTGGAGGTGAGGAGACGGTCGGGCGCCGGCCCGCCGCCGATGCCGATGGCGACCCGCAGCGCGTCGCGGTGGACGGTGTCCAGGATGTCCAAGTCGTCGAAGAGCGGCACAAGGAGCTGGTTGAGACCGGCATAGCTGATGTCCGCCTCGAACTGCACACCGGCCGCGCGCAGAACCCGGACGCCGCTGTCCGCGGCGGCGGTCGCCACCGCGTCGAGCACGGCGGTCTTGCCCACCCCCGCCTCGCCCGAGAGCAGCAGAGCCGCCCCGTGGACCTCGGAATTGCCGAAGAAGGAGTGGATGAACGCAAGGTCCCGGCCGCGTCCGACCAGCCGCGCAGAGGCTGGACAGACGGTCGAGTCCAGGTCATTCATCGAGCTGCCTCCAACGGCTGACGTCTGGAGGCCTGATGCTGTCCGCCGACCTGGCTGCGCCCGCACCCGGCTCCGTGCGGCCCATGCAATCACTGCGGACTGAAGGACGTCCAGATTTCGCCCATCTCGGTGGGCTTGACGGGCTTCGGGGAGGCGCAGGCCGGTCGAGCCCGGCGGCGCGTACGGGTCGGCCGAGCTGATCCCCAGCGATCAACGGCTCGCCGGCGGCATCGGTGAGATGCCGGATGCCCGTAGACGGCACACGTGTTACACGTGCTTGGACATGTTGATGTGAACCGCGGAGGCGTCCGGCACGTTTCAGTGGCGTCAGGTTGCGGCGCCCGTGGCCTGTCTTCTGCCGTTTCATGCGGGACGCCTCGCGAGTGCGTTCCGTGTGTGTGAGTGAGGTTGTGATCAGGATGAGTGCGGACGGGTCCGGTATGGCGGATGCGATCTTCGGCCCGGAGGATGTGATGGCTCTGCGGCAAGCCGTGGAGGGCCCGGTTCTGGAGCCGGGATCGGAGGGGTACGAGGCGGAGTGCGCCACGTTCAACCTGGCCTGTGGCCTCCGGCCGGCCGTCGTGGTCGGGGCGAGCAGCGAGCTCGACGTCCGCTCGGCGGTCCGGTTCGCCGTGCGCCACGGGTTGCCGGTCGCGGTGAAGTCCGCGGCCCATCAGATGGTCTCCTCGGCCCAGGGCGGGCTGCTGATCACAACGCAGCGGATGAAGCGCGTCGTTGTCGACGCGCAGGAGAGCACCGTGCGGGTCGAGGCGGGTGTGCGCTGGCGCGACGTGCTGCCTCGCACGGCGGAGTTCGGCCTGGCCCCGATCGTGGGCTCGGCGCCGGACGTCGGCGTCGTCGGATACACGCTGGGAGGCGGTCAGAGCCCGCTGCTGGGACGCACGCTCGGCTATGCCGCCGACCACGTGCGGTGGCTGAACGTGGTCACGGCGGACGGAGAACTGTGCCGTGTGACACCGCAGAGCGAACCGGACCTGTTCTGGGCACTGCTGGGCGGCAAGGGCAACTTCGGTGTGGTGACCGAGATCGAGTTCGAGGTGTTCCCGGTCTCGCGCTTCTACGGCGGCGGCATCTACTTCGCGGGTGAGCACCTGGCCGAGGTGCTTGAGGCCTGGCGTGCCTGGCTTCCGACGGTGGGGGAGGAGACGACCTCGTCCATAGGCATCCAGCGCCTGCCCGACGTCCCGGCGTTGCCCGAGCCGCTGCGTGGTGCCTTCGTGGTTCATCTGCGGATCGGCCACCTGGGGTCGGCGGCCGACGGGGGCCAACTGGTCGCTCCGCTGCGGGCGGCCGCCCCGGTGCTGATCGACCTGGTGGGGGAGAAGCCTTTCGCTTCGATCGGGGAGATCCACATGGATCCGGTGGACCCGATGCCGTACTTCGATCGCAGTGTCTGCCTGGAGGAGTTCTCCGAGAAGACGGCTCAGGCGTTCGTGGAGCTCACCGGCGCGGAGTCGGGATGCACCCTGGCGAACGTCGAGATCCGGGCACTCGGCGGCGCCTTCGACCGGGAACCGGAGTTCCCCAACTCGGTGCCCAGCCGTGGTCTTCCGTACGTCGTCTTCGCGTTCGCGGTGGGTGCTCCGGACCAGGCGGAGACGCTCCGGGCCGATCTGGCGCGGCTCGTGGACGGGCTGGCGCCCTGGGCAGCGGAGCGGAACATGGTCAACTTCCTCTCGCCGGACGAGGCGACCGACACCGAGGGAGTGCGCGCGGTGTACGGGGCGGAGCGGTTCGACCGGCTCGCCTCGGTGAAGAAGCGCTACGACCCGGCCAACGTCTTCCGGTTCAACCACAACATCACGCCCGCCTGATTCCGGGCCCGGAAGTGAACCGGAGACCGTCCCGGATACGTGTCAGTAGCGGCAGGTTCCCGCTGTCGATCGGCTGGGGCGGGAACGCGACGGCCGCTTCGGCGTGGTGACTCTGCGGGCGGTCGTCCCCCGGGCTCCCGCTTCGACCCGCTGTGGGGGCGGAACCGAGCGGGAGTCCGGGACTGTCCGGAACAAGGCGCAATACGTGTACGGCGGTGTCTGAACACCTTGAACGGTGGGGATCGTCGTACCGGACGCAGGAACATTTCACACACGAAAGAGTGAGGGGTTGCCGTGACGGACCTGACGGCCGCGGTCGAATCCGTGGCACAACTGTCCACGGTCTGGCGGGCCATGGTGCTCGACCGGAACAAGGAGTCGGACGTACGGGATCTGCCGGGTGTCGCCGTCCGCTGGGCCGACAGCCGCTTCGCCTTCTGGAACGCGATCACCCTGACCGAGGTCGGGGCCGAGGCGCCACTCCTGGAGAAGCGCCTGGAACAGGCGGCGGACATCATGCGGTCCAAGAAGCAGCCGGGCTTCCTGTGGCTGTTCGAGGACCTGCTCGAGGACGACGCGCGTGCGGCACTGGAGGAGGCGGCGGAGCGCGCGGGCCTGGCCTACGCCTTCCCCGGCACCGGCATGGCCGGCGACCTGCTGCCCATTCCCGAGCCCCACCATCCGGACCTGACGTTCGAGCGGGTGACCACCGACGAACACCTGCGGGCCTACGCGGACCTCAACTCGCGTGCCTACGGCATGCCCCTGGAGGACGGCCGCGACGGTCTGGTCGGCTCCGCGCTGTGGAAGCGGGAGGTGTACGCCTACCTGGCGCTGCGGGACGGCACCCCGGTCGCCTGCGCCGCCACGGTCGAGGCACAGGGCCGGCTCTTCGTCGTGCTCGTCGCCACCGACCCCGAACAGCAGCGCCGAGGCTACGGCGAGGCGGTGACGCGCCAGGCGCTGTACGAGGGCGCCCGCGCCACCGGACTGACCCGGGCCACCCTGCACGCGACCGTCGCCGGGGCACCCGTGTACCCGCGCATCGGCTTCGAGCCGAACTCCCCGATGCACTTCTACGGACTCAAGGGCTGAGGACTTGAGAACTCGGAGCGGCCCTGCGCATCGCCATGGTGTCCCCGAGACGGGCGCCCGGGAGCCGGGACTCGAGCTGCCGTGACTGCCTGTCGCGGTTCGGACGTACACCTCGGATCCACCGTCAAGTGACTGATGCGCGTGGTTTGTCCGGAAGTGCAGGCTGACGGCAGCCGACGCCTCTGGCGAGCTCCTCGGCACCCGCCTCGCCGCCGGCGGGGTCTCGGGTGGCGGTACGTCTGACACGGAGAAGAGGATCTGGCGTGACACCGGTCGAGCGGCAGCGTTCGTTGAAGAGCAGCAACCCGATACTCGCCCGGCCTCAGTTCAGGCGGCGCGGCGGGCAGAAGACGGCGGCCAGGGACCCCCGAGCAGGGATCGCCGCCGCGCAGAGCCGGATCCGGACGGGCAAGGACCTGGACCAGGTCCACGAGGACGATTCCGCTCCGCTGCCCTTCTCCGTCGGTGACCTGATGACGATGGACGACGTCCTGTCCCGAGCGCTGGCGGGGCTCGGGGTGACGGCGCTCGCGGCCGCGCTGTCGTGGACGCTGCTGCCGCACGTTTCCATCGGTGCGGCCGCGGCCTACGGTATTGCTGCCGGCGCAGGACTGGTCGCCGCGGCGCTGGTGGTGATCCAGTGCCGCAGGAAACCGCCGTCCCCCACCCTGCCCCTGACGTTCGCCGCCTTCCAGGGTGTGTTTCTCGGCGTGCTGTCGACCACGGTCTCCAGCCACCTCTCACCGGGTGTCTTCGTCCAGCTCGTGCTGGGGACGATGACGACCTCCGCAGGAGCTCTCCTCGCCTACAAACTGCACTGGATGCGAGTCAACCGCCGCCTCCACGGCTTCGTCGGAGCCGCGTTGCTCGGACTGGGCTTCCTCGCCCTGGCGGACTTGGTTCTGTTCCCCCTCACGGGCGCGGACATCCTGGGCCTGCGCCCCGCCGGCCTCGGCGTCTTCATGGCCCTCATGGGCGTCGTCCTCGCGGCCTCCTTCCTGTCCCTCCACTTCAGGAAGATCGAGGACGGCATCAAGTACGGCGCGCCCCGGGACCAGTCCTGGCTCGCTGCGTTCGGGCTCACCCTGAGCCTGTCGTGGCTGTATGTGGAGACCGTGCGGCTGCTCACCCTCTTCCCCGGCGAGGAGGTCTACTGACCGGGCGTCACACGGTCTTGATCAGGACCGTGGTCCCGAGCCCGGTCCGCACAACGTTCCGGACACCCGGCAGGGTTCACCCCACGTGCCGAGCTCCCTCCGGAACGGAGGCCTCGCGTGTGCCGCCCGACGGGCACAGCCCCCGCATGAGCACGTCGAAGAGCCGCCCCGATCTGGCGCGCTCCTCGTCGTCCGCGCCGACGCGCCACAGGGGACCGAGCAGCAGGAGCAAGTCGTCGGCCGTCGTGCCGGGCACGATGGTCCCGCTCGCCTTGTTGGCGTCCACCAGCGCCGAAAGGGCATCGAGCAGCGGCCGGTACGCCTGCCGGTGCTGCTCCGTCAGCACGCCGGTTGCCCCGCTCATGGCGTCCGCGAACTCCGGCGTGCGCGTGCCGACACTCAGGAGGCGCTCCAGCCACGCGCGCAGGGCGAGCGGCGGGCGCAGGGTGCTCAGAAGGGCGGGCACGGCGGTCACCAACTCGTCCACCTCCTCCCCGTACACCTCGAGCACCAGGGACTCCCGGGTGGGGAAGTGGCGATAGATGGTCCCCTGGCCCACGCCCGCTCTGCGCGCGATGGACTTGAACGAGGTGTCGCCGGGAGCGGCGAGTACCTCTGTCGCTGCTTCGAGGATGCGCAGCCGGTTGAAGAGTGCGTCCGATCTCATCGATGCTCCGGTCTCTCTCCGGTGTCTCTCCGGTGGTGATGCCACGAGGCGCCGTCCTGCCGCGCCGGGCAGGGGCTGATGTGCCACACACGGTGCCGTCCACTCAGCGTTTGGTGAGCCGCTACCAGCTCCGCCGGTGAGATACGTATTCTCGAGATGGGTGGCACAGGTCAGGCCGCCGTGTAGTCGGCGACCAGCCGGTCCAGAAACACTTCGAGCCGTTCGTTCATCGCACGGTGGTCGTTGCGCCGCAGCTGCTCCGGCCGTTGGACGAAGCGGTGGTCGGCGAGCGCGGCGAGTTCCCCCTCCGCCGACTCGATGAGGGCCTCGACGACGTCACGGTCGAACTCCAGGTGGCACTGGAACCCGTACAGGAACCTGCCGTACGCCACGATCTGCCGGGGGCACCCCTCGCTGGCGGCCAGCACCCTCGCGTCGGCCGTGAGTCCGGGCATGTCGTGGTGCCAGTGCCCGGAGTCGAAGCTCGCGTCGAAGCCCTCGAACAGTGGGTGCCGGCGGCCGGCCTCGGTGAGCGTGACGGGGAAGGAGCCGACTTCCGGCTCCGGGCTGCGCAGACAGGGAGCCCCGAGCGCCTCGCCGAGCAGCTGTGCTCCGAGGCAGACGCCGACGACGGCCTTGTCCGCCGCCGCGCAGGAGGCGATCAATGACATCTCCGCCACCGCGTCGAAGTGCGGGCACTCGGCGGTGGTCGTGGCCGGGGACTGAGGGCCGCCCATCACGATGAGCAGGTCGATGTCTTCGGCTGCCGACGGGAGACTCTCGCCGGCGTGGAGGCGGGAGTAGGTGACGGTGTGCTGCCGGTCCAGGGCCCACCGGGCGTAGGCCCCGGGAGCCTCGAACGCTTCGTGGACGACGAAATGAACGCGCATGAGCTCGGATTCCTGTGGAGGTCAACGTTGGTGGGGACGGCGGGGAGCCGGAACGGCCGGCAGGAGCCTCGGCCCCGCCGGCCACTTGGCGGCATGGGTGCAGGAGGCCTCGGGGTGGGGCCGATGGACGTCACGGAGGAATCCGCTGAGGATCTCCAGCATCCGCACCGGCTCCTCGAACGCCGCCGCGTGCCCTCCCATGACCGCGGCCAACCGTGCGCCGGGTATGCCGTCCGCGAGTTGCACCGAGTGCTCCGGGGCCACGAACTGGTCGCCCGTGGCCGCGACGACCAGGGTGGGGGCGGCAACTGCGGAGAGGTCTCGGCGGACGTCGATGCCCAGGGCGAAGGCGATCTGCTGGGCGGTGCCGGGAGCGGATCCCACCAACCGGGCGGTCCGGTGTCGTGCCGCTTCCGGTGTGTGCGCGGCCAGGTAGTCCTCGGAGAAGCACAGCGAGGCCAGGAAGTCGCTCAGCTCGTCGTCGTGACGGGCGTGCAACGACGCCCACATCTCCAGACTGAGCCACAGCGTGGTGCGGGGCCGGGCGAAACCGGAGAGGGTGAACAGGCCGCGGACCAGGCCGGGATGGCGGGCGGCGACCTTGACGGCGACGGCCGCGCCGAGCGAGGCTCCGGCGACCACGAAGTCGCTCAACCCGGCCTGGTGAGCGGTGAGCACCACCTGGTCGGCCACGGCACCCACCTCCAGCGGGCCGGCGGGCAGCGGGCTGCGACCCGATCCGGGGAGGTCGACAAGCACGACGGTGTGCTCGGCCGCGAGGTCGTCGAGCAGCGTCTCCCAGGTCCCGGCCGCGGTGCCCCCGATACCGGGCAGGAGGACCAGACCGGGCCCGCTGCCCTGGATGTCGTACGCGAGCATGTGCCACCTCTCCTCACACTTCCCTAAGAGGACGAGAGGGGATGGCCCGCAGGTTCATCTGTCCGGGACGCGGCCGGGCCGCCAGGGTGTCCCTCGAGCAGGCCGTCGAGGACGCTCGGCTGCGTGCAGCGCCGGGGTGCTGTCGCCCTGCATCGCTACGTCGGCTACGTCGAGAACATCATCGCCGTCAACCGCACATGGCCCGTCGACCTCACCCGCAAATGCTCGCCGACGACGCCGGCCACGCGCGCCGCGACGCATGTATCGCCGAGCTCGGCGCCTTCCTCCAACGGGCCGCCGACGAAGGCCTGTTGCGCCAGGACCAGCCGCGGGGACGGGCGGTGCCGCTGTTGCCCGAGCTGGTGAACCTGGCCTGGCCTCGCACCGGCAGGCACGACTAATCCCGGGGCGGGCGGCCGACGTGGTGGTCGACACGTATCTGTGTCGGTGCGGGATCGGCGACCCGCGCCACCGGTCCAAAGATCCGGCGGAAGTCGGGCGGCCTCCGGATGTACGGGACCGGTTCGTCCGACGGCCTGCGGCACCTTGCGGATCGCTTCGCCGAGAGAACATGACTCCGCACACATAGGCTCGAAGACGCATACGTTGCTGGTTCGGTGGTGAAGGGGAGTGGGGTGCCGTGGAGTCGCTCATGACGATGATCGGCCGGGACGGCGAACGAGGGCGGCTGTCCGCGTTCGTGACGGCCGCCGAGGGGCAGGTGCTCGTCCTCAACGGGGAGACGGGGGTGGGCAAGAGCGCCTTGCTCGACCATGTCGCCCAAGTGGCGGCGCAGGCAGGTCACACGGTGATCCGGGCCGCCGGGGTCGAAGCGGAGTCGGGGCTTCCGTTCGCCGGCCTGCACCAGTTGCTCCACTCCCTGCTCCCTTCCGTCGAGAGTCTGGACCAGGTGCACCGCATCGTGTTCGACACCGCCTTCGGGCGGAGCGGCGGGAAGCCGCCGTCGGTGATGTCGCTCGGCATCGCCATCCTTGACCTGCTGTCCCTGGCCTCCTCGGCGAAGCCACTGCTGCTGGTCCTCGACGACGGCCAGTGGCTGGACACTTCCAGCATCGCGGTGATCGGGTTCGTGGGGCGCCGGCTGACCGGCAGCTCGGTGAAGCTCGTGATCGGGCTGCGCTCGGACATCTCATCGGGCTTCGACACCGCCGCCCTGCCGGAACTGCCGGTCAGGGCCCTGTCGGACACGGCCGCGCGACAGCTTCTGGACCTGCGCCACCCGGATCTGAAGGCAGCTGTCCGCCGTCTGGTCCTTGACCAGGCCCGGGGAAACCCGCTGGCCCTGCTCGAACTGCCCACCCACATCCGCGTCGGTCACGCGGAACTCACGACCGCCGGGGTGCTCGGACTGCACGATGCCTCACTTACGCTGCCCCGGCGGCTCCAACACGTATACGGCACACGTGTCAAAAAGCTCAGCGACGACGTCCGTGAGGAGCTGCTGCGCGGCGCCCTCGACGGTGTCGGAGCGACACCCGGAACGGTGCCCGCCCCCGGCCTGGGGCGCTACCGCATGCGCGACGCCGACGAGGCGGTGGCGGCCGGTCTGCTGGGCATCGACCCGCTCAGCGGCGACTTCGTCTTCCGGCACCCGCTGGTGCGTTCCACCGTGGTGCAGACGGCCACGCCCAACCAGCGGCGCGCGGCGCACGCGGCCCTCGCCCGGGTGCACCGCGACGACGTCGAGCGGCGGGCCACGCATCTGGCGGCCTCGACGGTCGACCCGGACGAGGAGGTGGCGGCCGCGCTGGAGGCGGCGGCCGAGTCCGCGACCCGGCGCGGCGGCGCGGTGGCCGCCGTCGCCTGGCTGACCCGCGCCGCGGAACTGAGCGAGAACCACGAGGATCGTTCCCGCAGGCTCGGCGACGCGGCCTTCGTCGCCGGACACGCGGGGCTCTTCGACCAGGCGCAGCAGCTCCTTCGGTCCGACCGGGCACCGGGCACGGAAGAGTCGCCGGCCTCTGTGGTCACGTCGGCCTATATGGCGCTGTTCGAGGACGGAGACGTGCGGCACTCGCACCGCCAGGTGGCGGCAGCCATCGAGAACCTGCGCGACCACGCACCGCACCAGCCGTCCGAGGTGCTCACACGGCTCGTGAACCTGCTGCTGGCGATCGACCAGTACGCCGGTGACGCGGCCCAGTGGGAGGAGACCCGCGCGTTGCTCGGCTCACTGGGCGATCTGGCCCCGTCGCGCTCGCTGATCTACCGCGACGCGTGGGGCGACGTGGTCCGGCACGGTGCCGGTGTAGGGGAGCGGGTGGAGCGTGAGTTCGCCGGCCTTGCGGACATGGAGCCCTGGGACATCACCCGACTGTCCGTCGCCGCCTACCACGTGGACACCCTCAGCCGGTACCGGACGCATCTGCAGCGCACCGTGGACCACGAGGCCGAGACGGGCTTCGTGCGCAACAGCATGACCACGCTCCACCTGATCATGCTGGACCAGATGGCGGTCGGCGAGTGGGACGAGGCCGAGCGCACCGGACAGCGTTGCCTGGAGCTGACGACAACGCACGGGTACCTGTTGCTTGGTCATCACACCCGGGCGTATCTGGGTCTGTTGGCCGCGATGCGCGGTCAGGTGGAGCGGGCCCGGGAGTTGCAGGCCACCGTCGACACCTGGGCCCGCCCCCGCGGCATCGGCTTCCTCACCCAGACCACCGACGCCATCGGCACCACCGCCGCCCTCGCCGAAGGCGACTACGAAGCCGCCTACCTCCACGCCATCGGCATCACACCCCCCGGCACCTTCACCCCCTACGCCTACCAAGCCCCCCGCACCCTCCTCGACCTCGTCGAAGCAGCCCTCCACACCGGCCGCACCGAACAAGCCCGCACCCACGCCCTCGCCGCCCACCACGCCGGCCTCCCCCACATCTCCCCCCGCCTCGCCCTCATCACCCACGGCGCCCTCGCCATGACCACCCCCGACCCCACCGAAGCCGACCAGCTCTACCACCAAGCCGAAACCCACCCCGCCGCCCCCCACTTCCCCTACGAACACGCCCGCATCCGCCTCGCCCACGGCATCCGCCAACGCCACACCCACGGACCCAAAGCCGCACGCCCCCTCCTCATCCAAGCCGCCGAAACCTTCGAACGACTGGGCGCACCCACCTGGACCGAACGCACCCGAGCCGAACTGAGAGCCTCAGGCCTGGCCACCCGCACCACATCCGCACACCTCGCCGAACTGACCTGGCAGGAACGCCGGATCGCCGACCTCGCCGCCCGCGGCCTCACCAACAAAGAGATCGGCGAACGCATGCACCTCTCCCCCCGCACCGTCAGCTCACACCTCTACCGCGTCTTCCCCAAACTCGGCATCACCTCACGCGCCGCCCTCCGCGACGCACTGGGCAAGATCCCCGGCGACCAGAACGTGTGACGGCGGCACGCCGAGCCCCTATGCCGGGTACGCGCGGAGACCGCGTTCGTCCAGCCAGCCGAGCACGTAGTCGGCGACGAATCTCCACCCGCTGTCGATGACCAGAGAGTGCGCGCGATCCGCGAACTGCTTGAGGTCGGTCACGGCCGTGGAGTCGCCGTACTGCTTGTACACCGCGCGCGTGACGGAGTCGGGCACCATCAGGTCCTCCTGCCCGGAGATCAGCAGGAGCGGGCCGCGGTCCGCGTTGCCGGCATCCACCACGGCACGCGGGCTGCGTACCGCGCCCGCGTACCCGAGGTCGGCGAGCAGACGGCGGGGCGTCGGCATCACGTAGCGCTCGAAGAGCCGGTCGGACTCCTCCGCCGCGACGGTGTTCGCGAAGGCATCGTGAAACTGCTCCGGAGACAGGGGCACCAGCTGTTCGGGTTCGGCGTCGTCGGCCCGGCCAGGGGTCCACAACCGGGCCGGGGCGTCCGGCAGCAGGATGTCGTTGATCGGGGCGGGTGCGATGGCCACCGCGGCGCGGCCGATGTTGGCGCCGATGAGATGCTGCGCGATGAGGCCGCCGACCGAGTGGCCGACGATCACCGGCGCGGTTTCGAATGAACGCACGATTTCCGCGTAGTGGTCTGTCAGTACGTCCAGGCCGATGCCTGCGAGCGTCTCGGAAGACTTGCGCATCTCCGGGACAGTGGCCACCTCCCCCGGCCATCCGGGCGTGAAGGCGAGGAACCCCCGGCTGGCGAAGCGCTCCGCCCATGACTCCCAGGACAGCGCGTGCAGCCAGGTGCCATGGATGAAGACGACGGGAGTGTGGTTCACGGCTGGCCCCTCCGAGCATGACGATCACCCGGCTCTGGCACGCGGGCGACCGTTTCAGGATCGTTCAGGCGCAGGTCAGGGGCGACAGTCGAATGACTTAATGTTGGCGGCCCGCAGCGCCCAAGAGGGCCGAGCGCCCCTGGGAAGGCCGCCCCGGAAAGGGCGCCCCGATACGGACCGGTGTCCGTCCGGTGCTCGTCCGTCACCACGACGCACCGTCGAAGTCGGCGAGGTTCGACGGTCAAGTGACTTATGTACGACGCTCCCGCAGGGACGAGGCTGGGTCGGGCCGGCTTTCGTCACGGGGAAGGACCATCCGCCATGAGCAGCAACCAACCAGGTGTACAGGCCCGCTTGGCGGCGCACGCCCCTCCTGAGCTGATCCTGGACATCGAGCGCGTGCTGGACGTCGCCGCCCGGCAGACCATCAGGGCGGAGTTCCGGTTCGATCCGAGGGCTCCTCTGGTCGTGTCCCTGGAGCTCCTCATCGAGGGCGGCCCGCGTGTCCTGTGGCGGATCGGCCGCGACCTCCTCCAGCAGGGGCTGTACTCGGCGAGCGGCCTCGGTGACGTCCAGATGTGGCCGAAGCACTCCGAGGACCGGGCCACCGCGTGGCTTCAGCTGGCCTCCAGGGACATGGCAGCCCTGTTCGAGCTGCCCGTGCCACCGCTGGAGGAGTGGCTGGAGTACACCTACGAGCTCGTTCCCGCCGGTCGCGAGCTCGCCGAGATCGACTGGGAGGCCGCCGCCACGGATCTGCTCCAGGGTCCCTGAGGAACGGTCGCCGAGCACCGACACCGCAGTGGCCTCCGAGCAGTTCCCGAGCGGAACCTCCGGCGGCACGCGACACCCCACCGGTCTCGCACGGCGCGGACATACCAGGCTCGGGGTGAACGACTCAGCACTCTGGGCGCCGGGCCGCGACCAGCACGGGGCCGCCCGGAACCGTAGGAAAGGTCCTCGTCTCCTCCAGCCCGAGCGCGTCGAGCTCCTGACTCATGCGCGCCGCGTCGAAGGAGTTGCCGCCGCCGCGCACCGCGGTCCACCGCCCGACGGAGCGGCGCAGCGCGTCATCGGCGACAGGGTTGGTCCCCGCCACGAGCCACGCCCCCGGCACCAGGGCCTCGACGAGCCGGGGCAGAGCGGCCCGCAGCGCCTCTTCCGACAGGAACGGCGCCGGCAGCCAGATCAGTTGGTAGGTCTCCGTTTCCGACACGTCCGCCGCATCCCGCCGGCACAGGGACACCCGGGCGGCCACCGCCGGATCCGCCGCGGCCAGCTCCGCCCGCGCCAGACCCAGCGCCCGCTCCATTACGTCGATGCCCTCCACCCGCGCCTTGGGGAAGCCCTCGGCCAGCGCCAAGGCCAGCGCGCCGACGCCTGTGCCCACGTCGAGGATGCGGCTGCCCTCGGCCGCCAGCCGCTCGGCGCACCCGGCAAGCCGAGGAACAATCTTCGCGGCGAGTGCGCGGCCGGTCGCGGCGGAGGCCCTTCCCTGGCTGAGCAGCACCTCGTCGGTCTGCGCTCCCCAACCACCCTGCGGTGTACCGGCCACGTCGGAGACGGCGGCCGAGACGGCCTGCTGCAGCGAGCTGAGCCTCGCCTCCACCGCGCTGCGCGCCGTCGCCGCGTCCGCCTGGTCCAGCGAGGGGTGGACGACGAATCCATCGGGACCCCGGCGGACCAGGCCCAGGCTCTCCAGGACCGCGGTGCGCTGTGGATCGCACGCGAGCACGTCCGCGAGGGGCGTCGACAGCGCCTGCCGCTGGGTGCTCACGATCGCGGCCATGGCCCACGCGGCGGCCTCGAGAACGGCCACCGGGTTCTCGCCGAGAGGTAGAGCATGGTTCGTGGAAGGGGTGGCGGGTTCGGGTGGTGCGGACATGGAGCCTCCGGAGGAGCGCCACTGCGACATATGTGTCGCGCTGGTACGAACACATACTGCCACAGCAAGGTGTGAGTTCCACATCCCGGGGACCGAGGTCGGCAGCGGTCGCATGCCGGGCGACATGTTCACACCGTACGTCCGGCATCGGGCCACGAGACGGCGGTCGCGGCGGTGGCCGCGGTGACGGTGGCCAGCCGCTCGTAGTCGAGCGTGCTCGGCAGGTCCGTCGACCGATGGTAGTGCGGATTGCGGAAGTTCGCGGTGTCCGTGAGCATCAGCGCGGGGATCCCGCGGTTCCAGAACGGCGCGTGGTCGCTGCGCCCCAGGTGGCCCGCGGGTGGCACGGCCAGTCCGATGAGCAGGCCCAGCAGGCCGTCGGGGCGCGGATCCCGCAGTAGCAGACCCGGGACCGCCGGAGACGCCGCCGCGGCGGCCCGCTTCCACACCTCGGCCGCCCCCGCCGAGGAGCGCCGGTGCACGACGAGGGTGAAGTCACCCCGGTGACCGCCCGCCCGGGCCTCGTCGGACGCCTCGGGGAAGATCCGCTCGAAGCCGGCGGGGAGTCGCTGTGTGCCCGGGTCGTCCACGAAGTAGCCGACCGACTCCAGGCAGATCATCCCCCGGACACCGCCGCGGCGGCCCAGTTCACGGGCCGCCTGTCGGGCGCCGATCAGTCCGAGTTCCTCCATGTCGAACACGGCCAGGACAACGCGCGGAGGAACCGGTGCCTCGGACAGCAGGCGTGCCGTTTCCAGGAGCACCGCCACGCCCGAGGCGTTGTCGTCCGCGCCCGGACTGCCGCTGACGCTGTCCAGATGGGCACCGACCAGCACGGCCGGCCCGTCGCCGGACCCGGGCAGCGAGGCGATGAGGTTCGCGCCGCGCAGGCGCCGGTGGAGCCGCGGTTTGAGGGCGAGTGCCCGGTGGCCGTGCCGGTCCGTCGAGCCGATCTGCCAGCGTGCGTCGAACGGCTGCCGCTCCACCAGCCAGCCCGCGGCGGTCAGTTCGTCATGGACGTACGCCTCGGCGCGCTGCATCGCCCGAGGTGCTCGCAGCCGACTGCGTGGCTCGGCGGCGAGGAACTCCACGTGCCGCCGCAGTCGGGCGGCTTCCGGAAGCGGTTCCCGACCGTGCGTCGCCTTCGAGTCGTTTGTCACTGGCACTCCGATCTGTGCGGGATCAAGGACGCCGGACCAGCCGACAGCCCTTTCACCAGGGGGATTTCGCGGCAGGCGAGGCGTGCCCGGCCGACGGCCGCCTTGGGGACGAATGCGTCGGCAGAGGAGCCGGAGACGTCCGGCGCGATTGTGTTGTCCCGTCCGTGAACCTGCCACGGCTCCCATCCCGTTGTCCCAGAGAGGAACTCCTGCGGTCAGGGTTTTGATTGGCTGACCTGGCCGCAGGACGGGGCGGTCGTCCTCATGCTCTTCCCCCGACATGAGGGCGGCCGCTCCACCCACCACAGCGGTCCGGCCGGCGTCAGGGAGTCGATGTGAGTCCTGTCCCCGTCACGGTCACCGAACCACTACGTACACGGGTCGAACAGGGCAGAGGGTTCAGGATTCGCGAGCACTACACAGCTGACATCAGGTGTGAGCATTCACACCTACTTCGTGATTGCACCGTCTGCGCCGGCACGGCAGAGTGTTCCAACTGCCGGGCCCCGCAGGCGAGATAGGTGCGACAGCCGCGGCACGAGCCTACGGACGAACCGGAAGGAAAACGTGTGAGCCCGATTTCGGTCCGGGGACTCGCGGTGGCCTCTGCCACCGCGGTCACCGCTGTCGGAAGCGTCGTCGGTGTTGCCTCGGGCAGCGCCGCGGAGCCCGACGACGCCGAGGCGACGGCAGCCGACACCACGCTCCTCACGGACATACCGGCGGTTCACCAGGCCCAAGTGCAGACCGCGTCCCTGACGCGGCAGGCCGATGTCCAGGCCATCGCCGCCGACGCGAGCGCCCGGAAGGACGCCGAGGAATCGGCCCGCAAGGCCGCCGCCAAGTCCGCGCTCGAGAAGAAACAGGTCGCCGAGCAGGCGGAACAGGAGGCCAAGGAGCGCGCCGAGGCCAAGGCAGCGGCCTCCCGGGACGCGTCCGGCTTCCCCGTCCAGAGCTCGTACACCGTCGCTCAGATTCAGGCGATGGCCGCACAGATGGTGCCCGGCGACCAGTTCCAGTGCTTCAGCAACATCGTGGATCACGAGTCCGGCTGGAACCACACGGCGGTCAACGCCTCCTCCGGTGCGTACGGCCTCTTCCAGGCACTGCCCGGCTCCAAGATGTCCTCCGTCGGCGCCGACTGGCGGACCAACCCGGCCACCCAGATCAAGTGGGGCCTCAACTACATGAACAGCGTCTACGACAGCCCCTGTGGCGCCTGGGAGTTCTGGCAGGCCAACCACTGGTACTGAGCCCCTGGCCCCTCGGAGCGGTTAGGGTCGAAAGAAGACACGTGTCGTGGGCCGGGAGGACAAGGTATGAGCGGGATACCGGGAGACACCGGGCCTGCGGAGGACGCGGCGCTGACACGGGCCGCGCAGGCGGGCGATGCATCGGCTCTGGCAGTGCTGCTGGAACGTCACCGGCCCGGGATGCGCGCGGTGGCGCTCAGCCTGCTGGGGCCGAGCCCGGACGTGGACGACGTCATGCAGGAAGCGGCGCTGGTGGCGCTGCGCCGGATCGTGGACGTGCGCGATCCGGAAGCCGTGGGGCCATGGCTGCGCATGGTCGTACGGAACAGCTGCCGGACCCTGCTGCGTGCCGCGCAACGTGTCGAGCCCATGGAGTCGGTGCCGCTGCCGTCGGACGGCGGCACACCCGAGCAGATCCTGCAGAGCCACGCGCTGCGGGACTGGATCTGGGAGGCCGTCGAGGCGTTGTCCCCGACCCTGCGCCTGCCGATCGTCCTGCGCTACTTCTCCACCGGGATCACCTCGTACCAGCAGATAGCCGAAGCCTGCTCGGTTCCCGTCAGCACCGTGCGCAGCCGGCTGAGCCAGGCACGGGGCGCCCTCGCCCGGACCCTTACCGCCACCGCGGCCGCCGCGCACGAGGACGTGACACGCCGTACCGAAGCCAGCTGGCAGGAGGTGCTCGCGACACTCGCGGCCGCCGAGCGCGGCGAGTTCGGCAAGGTGGTCAAGGACCGCTACTCCGCCGAGGTCTCGCTGCTGACCGGAGGCCGGCGGCTGGGCGGAGCGGACCTCCTGCTGGCGGGGATGGACTGGGACCTCTCGGCGGGGGTGCGCCAGCGCCCCTTGCACGTGGTGGCCGGCCGGTCCCTGGTCGTCTGGGAGATGGAGCTGGTCAACCCGCCCGACGACCCGGACCACTGCCCGCCCGGTGTCGCCTGGATCATGTCGCTGGACGGCGGTCGCTTCGACCGGGTCTCCCTCTACCACGCATCACGCCCTGAGGCCGCGCCCGCTCCTGCCGCGGCCTGAGTCCTGGGCTGCAGACCGGGCGCGCGAGGCCGGGCAGCTGGCACATCGCCCCCGGCAACATGACCCAGATCACATACCGGCGATAAAACTTCTCGGATTCCGGAGCGTCTTGTCGGTGTCACTGACACCTGCGGACCCTACGGAGATCCCGATGAACACATCCACCGCGCACACCGACCCCCTCTCCCCCGGAACCCACTCCTACCAGAGGGGCGGAGTCGTCCAGCGGTATCACGTCCACGGCAGCGGCCCGGTGTGCGTGGCGCACTCCGGCGGTCCCGGCATCTTCTGGGACTACCTGCGTATGCCCGCCCTCGAAGAGCACCTGACGATGGTCTACGTCGAGCCCGTCGGCACCGCCGAGGACAGCCGTCTCCCCTCGCACCCGCACGGTTACACCCGGGAGAGGTACAGCCGCTTCCTGCAGGTGCTGATCAACCGGCTCGGCGTGCCGAAGGTGCACCTGCTGGGGCATTCGCACGGCGCGTTCGTGGCCGCCTACCACGCCCTGCACCGTCCCGAGCAGGTGGCGGGCGTCGTGCTGTACGAAGGCGCGCCCGTCACCGGTCCCGAACACGGCGCGGAGGCGGGCCGCATGGTGGAGGCATTCGCCGCGAAGCACGCCGGCCATCCCGGACTGCCCGATGTGCTGGCCGCGTTCGGTGCGATGTCCGGCATCTCCAGCGACGAGCAGACCGTGGCGGTCGCCCGCGGGGTGCTGCCGTCGTACTTCGCCGACTACTGGGGCAACGAGAAGCGACTGGCCCCGGTCCGGGACGCGGTCCGGGCCACGTACATCTCGGGCCTGGACGAGAACCTCGAACCCGATGTCATCGACGATCGCGCCGCCCTCAAGGCACTGGAGCCGCCGGCTCTGGTCGTCGTGGGCCGGCACGACGTGATCTGCGGGCCTCGCTGGGCCCTCGAACTCGACGAGCTGATCCCCGACTCGCAGCTGCTGGTGCTGGAGAACAGCGGCCACATGGGGCACATCGAGGAGCCCGAGCTGTTCGCGGGCGCGGTCCATGACTTCGTCCTGCGGACCGGCGGCCCGCGGGACGGAGCCGCGTAGGCACCTCACCACGTGCGTCGGCCCGCAGCGGGCCGACGCACGTGAACCCGGTGCGAGGCCTGGCTCGTCGCTGATCCGTCGCCGAGACGTTCTCCGGGAGGATGATGTTGTCTCGGTGCCACTGCGCCGCGACCTGGCGAAGGACAACGGCGTCACCGAGACCGAGCTCACCGAGGCCATCACCCACCTCACGCCCAGCAGGTCTCCAAGCGTGAACGGACGTGTCGTACCGCTCTCGTACCGCTCTGGAAACGGCGCGATACGCGTTCCGGAGCGGCGACCACGAAACGGGAGGACACTCTTTCCCATGCGAGAACCAGTCATGCGCCTTGCCGGCGACCTCCGCGTCGGCGAACGGGACAAGGCAGCCGCCACAGCGCCTCTCGGCGTGACCGCGCTCCCGGCGACGGTGTGCGCGGGCCACAGGCTCGCAGCCGTGATGCTCGGCGGGCCCTCGTGTGTCGAAGGGATGCTGTGATCGTGAGCCGGATCCTGGTGACCGGTTCCGCGGACGGCCTGGGACGTGCCGCGGCAGATGCGCTGCTGGCCGCCGGACACGACGTGGTGGTGCACGCCCGGAACCAGCAGCGCGCGGCGGGCCTCGACACGCTGGTCGACCGTGGGGCCCACCTCGTGGTGGGCGACTTCACGGAACGTGACGCCGTACGGCGTATCGCCGCCGAGCTGAATGA
Source organism: Streptomyces albicerus (assembly GCF_008905045.1). Taxonomy (GTDB): domain Bacteria; phylum Actinomycetota; class Actinomycetes; order Streptomycetales; family Streptomycetaceae; genus Streptomyces; species Streptomyces albicerus. Next base: position 96,531 of record NZ_VWMY01000037.1, on the reverse strand, counting down.
CGCGAAGCCGCTCGACGCCGTCATCCACAACGCCGGCGTGTGGAGCGGACCGGCGGTCATGCCGGTCAACATCGTCGCGCCGTATCTGCTCACGGCCCTACTGCGCGGGCCGCGCCGGCTGGTGTACCTGAGCAGCAGCTCGCATTTCGGTGGGCAGCCCTCGCTCGACGGGGTCGACTGGCAGGGCAAGAGCGCCGGCTCCTACTCCGACAGCAAATTGTTCGTCACGACGCTCGCCGCTGCGGTGGCTCGCCTGCGCCCAGAGGTGTTGAGCAACGCAGTCGATCCAGGCTGGGTACCGACGAGGATGGGCGGACCGGGCGCACCGGACGACCTTGAACTCGGCCATCGGACGCAGGAATGGCTCGCCTCCAGCGACGAACCTCAGGCCCTGACCACCGGCGGGTACTGGTACCACCGCGAGCTGCTGCAACCCCACCGCGCCGTCCACGACGAGGCGTTCCAGGACCGCCTCTTGCGGACGCTCGCCGAGGAAACGGGCACCGCGCTCTGAGCGGTCGGGAGCGTTGACGGCATCCCCGCAACACCCTCGTCACCCGCCTGGTCGGGGCGTCCTTCGACAGCATCGAGACGACAGCGCCGAGCCAACCGCGGTCACTTGTAGACGTTAAATTCTGCGATTGACCACCAGCTACCCGCGACGCTGCCGGTATTGACAACTTTGATGTAGCGAGCTGTCTGCGACGGGAGGGATACCAGTTGGACTCGTTGGCCGTCAGTTACGGAAGAAACCTTGGTCCAGTCGGCGCTGTCCGCAGATACGTATACGTCCGCGCTTCGCGCGTAGTCGCCGATACTGCCGCCGACATCCAACACAATCTTGTTGAACGTCTGCGTTTGTCCCATGTCCACTTGAATCCAAAGACCATCGTACTGCCCTGTTCCGGAGCTGTACCGATTGCCAGAATCGCCGTCCAGTATGTTTCCGGGCGCATCCCACTGACTTGCGTCCGAGGCCGTTGCGGCCCAGCCGGTCCGCGGCAGCGCCGGGCCCAGATCCATGACGTCGAACGACGATCCGCCTGCGTCTACTCCACTGGTCCCCTTCACGGAAACCGTGACCTTCCCCGCTGCAAGCCCCTTCGGAACGTAAGCGCTGATACTCGTGTCCGACCAGTTTTCTATTTCGGCATTGACTGATCCGAAATACACCGTACCCAGCCCTTGCGCGCCACCGAAGCCAGAACCGCTGATCGTGAACTTGGAGCGCGGTATGCCCTGATTCGGGGTCAAACTACTCAAGACCGGCGCCGGAAAGTCCGACAACTTCTTGGTTGTGAACATCGCCGAAGTCCCGCTTGGCAGCGTATAGGTGTACGAGCCGTCGGTGGATATCCTGAAACTCTTACTGCCGGCGGTCCCGTTGAATACTACGGTAACCTGCGACCCTTCCGTGCTGGTCCACGTCTTCATCTGGAGGCCGTTTGATATCGCTGTCGGAGCTGCGATCGAACCGGATCCACGCGAAGACCCGTACACATTGATGTCACCGATGGACCACCAGAAACCGGATGCCGCGGCACTGACGATGCGAATGTACCGTGCCGTCCGGGTCGGCAACGTGACGGCTACCTTTCCTATGCTCCCGCTGCCGTTTGCAATCGCGCTACCCCAATCGGCACCATCGTCCGACACGTATATCTGATACTTACTGACGTAGTCGAACGAATTGTTCACGCCGGTGTCGAGGACGATTTTATTGAAGCTCGTAGGGCTCCCCAGATCGATCTGGAACCAGTCGCCACTCGTCGTCCCGTGCCCGAGACTCCACCGTGTCTTGATGTCGCCATCGATCGCGTTTGCGGCCACACCCCAATCGGCCTGCGCCGAAGCCGTGACGGTCCACTTGCTACGACTCAGCGCCCTTCCTGTCGTCTCGATAGAAGCTCCGATCGGCAGGGAATACGTGACCAGCTTGTCTCCGGTACGGATGGCATTCTGATAAGACAGCAGTGCCGGATCGTACGTGACAGCGACCGGACCGGATGCCGACTCGAACATGAAGTCGTGTGTCGGATCCGAGACCTTGGTCGCTGCAGGGGTACGGCCGCCCTGCGCAGGCCCGGAATATGTGAAGGTGGCGGCGTCGCCGGCGTTCAGGGTGTAGTCGAAGGAGCGCGTCCCGTCCGCAACGCTGAAGGTTTTCGCGGCGCCTCCCGAGTTGTACGCGATCAGGACCTTCGATCCATCCGGGTTCTGGAACGCAACGTTCTCTATGCTTCCTTCCCCGAAGGTGTTCGAGTAGATCCGACGTGCTCCAGGCTTTACGAACCTGCTGGCGTGAGCGAGGGCGTAGTAGTCCACGTTGTAGGACACCCGCCCGTCGGTCGGATCAATCGTGAGCAAGCCCCGACACATGGGTATACCGTCGGTGTCGCTGTTGAGCGGGCCCATATCGGGGTCGAGTGCGATGTTCCACAGCATCACGCCGTTCGCCCAATTACGCGTGCCATTGATGATCCAAGTGCCAAGTGCGTCGCTGAACGCTGTCTGCTTACTGTCCTGCCAAATCCCTCCAGTTGCTTCCGTGATGTAGGTTTCTTTACTCGGGTAGTCGTTGTGGACCAGGGTCTGGTAGTTCGGGTTGCCGCTGTAGATGTGCCATCCGGTTCCCGCCGTGTACTTGGAGGCAGCGGGATCGCTGAAAATCGTCTCGGGATACGAGGGAACATCCCAGTTGTGGTCCCAGGCCAGAATCTTCGTGGAAATCCCATTGGCCTCAAATGCCTTGCCGATCTCCTGGATCAACTCGGATTCCTGGTAAGCAGACAGGAACATCCCGGGCCAGGTGGGAGTACCCATGGGTTCGTTTTGCGGCAAAATGTAGGAGATGGGCACGCCGGCTTCGCCGTAGGCTTGTATGAACCTTACGAAGTAGTTGGCCAGCGCCGAGGTGTACTCACTCTTGAGAGTGCCTCCTATTATCGAGTCAGAGGTCTTCATCCAGCCTGGTGGGCTCCACGGGTTTGCCATGACCTTGATGGACGGGTTGAGCGAGAGAGCCTGCCGCAACGCCGGAATGATGTACGGCACATCATGCCGGATGGAGAAGTTGGACAGTGTCGGATCAGTTTGCCCTGCCGGCATGTCGTTATAGGAGTAGTTCCCGGACGCGTTGAAATCCGTGGCGCCCATCGGAGAGCGGAGCAGACTGAGGCCGATGCCCTTCGAGGGATCAAACAGGTTCTTCATCAGCTTGGTCCGCTCAGCAGTGGACAGCTTGTCGATGAGCCAGGCGGAGGAGTCGGTCATAGCTGCCCCGAAGCCTTGGACCTTTTGGTACTTGACGCTGTCGTCGATCTTGATCGTCAGCGGGTTGGCCGTCTTCTTTGTTCGGAACAGCACATCGCTTTGGGCGGCAACCCACTTTTCGGCTGACACGTCCGTCCGCCAAACATGCACGGAATTTCCACGTGAGGCTTGCTTCGGCTGCGGGGCGGCGAAGGCGTTCCCGGAAACCTGGGTCCAGGCGGCGGCGACACCAACGGCGGTGCTGAGGAACTGGCGTCGTCCGAGACCGTATGTGCTCATCGAAGTCCTCCTACGGACCTGCTTGTTCAGTACTTTCGGAAGGGGGCGGGGCAGAATGCCAAGGTGGGGGACCGACAGTTGGGGTCGGCTCTACGGCGACGTCAGCGCCGGCTCTACGGCGCCGGTGCTCGGCTCCTTGATCACGAGCGGGTTGAGCTCCCACGCGTCGACCGCGTAGCCGAGGCTCGTACCCCGTGCGGTGCGGGCCTGGAGTCGCCACGGGCCTTGCCCTGTCGGGTAGCAGCGCAGCGTGAGGACCTGGCCGGTGGTGGTCAGGAAGATTTCGGCGATGGAGTGGTCGACGACCACGCGCAGGTCGACGGGTATGCCGGTGGGGCAGGGCATCCGGTAGGAGCCGCCGCGGGCCCGGGTGTCCAGTGAGGCGTGGTCACGGTCGACGACCAGTTCGCCCGCGTCGGCATCGAGGCGGATGTCGAGGTACTCGGAGCCGTCCGGGGTGGTGAGCAGCCGCAGACCCGCGTTTCCGGTGGGCTCCAGACGGGCCGTCAGGTCGAAGGCGCGGCCCACGCTGCCGAGGTCCACCGGCTGCGGGTCGTCGGTCACGCCCGCCGCGTGGACAGCGTGCTCGCCGCGCAGGGCGAGCAGTTCGGTGGCGGGCTGCTGGCGCAGCGTGCCGTCGTCGTCGACATGGATCTCGCGGGGCAGGGTGAGGACGCCGGCCCATCCGTCCGCGACGGCCCAGGCTTCGTCGCGGGCTTCCCATGACCAGCCCCACAGCAGCCACCGGTTGCCCGGTGCGCGCAGCAGGGCGGGTGCGTAGCAGTCGGGGCCGTGGTCGACAGGTACCGCTGGGTCGGCCTTGAAGTGGCCGTCGTGCTCTTCGCCGATCAGGGCTGCGACGCTCTGCGGACCGGTGGGTTCGGTCCATGCGCTGAGGATGAGGGTGCCGCGTCCGCCGGCTGCCGGGAGGTACTGGGGGCATTCCCAGCCCTCGCCGGTGTCCAGGTCGGTGCCGCTGATCGGCTCCTTCTCGCGGGCCGCGAAGGGCCCCCGGTAGGTCCAGGTCTCCAGGTCGGGTGAGTCGTACAGGAGGGCGGCGGCGCGGCCGTCCGCGAGGGCGGCGCCGACCAGCATCCGCCAGCCGTCGCCGTCCTGCCACACGTACGGGTCGCGGTACATGGTGCAGCCCTCGGGCAGTTCGGGGATGAGCAGTTCGCCCCGCGGGCGGAAGCTGCCGCCGTCGTGGGAGACGGCGCAGGTGACCGGCTGGTGCTGGAATGAGCGGTCCTCGCGGTGCGCGGAGTAGAAGGCGACGAGACGGTCGCCGTCGGAGACGGCGTTGCCGGAGAAGCAGCCGTCGAGGTCCACGCCACCCGGGGTCGGGGACAGGGCGATCGGCAGCGGCTCCCAGCTCAGCAGGTCGGGACTGCGGAAGTGGCCCCAGTGCAGGTTCGCGTGGGTCGCTCCGTACGGGTTGTACTGGTAGCACACGTGGTAGTGACCGTCGTGGAAGACCAGCCCGTTGGGGTCGTTGATCCAGTTGCGGGGCGGGCGCAGGTGCGCGACGGGGTAGTGCGGATCGCGGGGTGTGGGCGTGGTGGACACACGCGTGCCTTTCGGTATGACAGAGGGGCCCGCCCCGCCGGCCCTCGGTTCGGCGGGGCGGCGGGCCGACGGGGCGGGGGTCTTCCAGCCCGCACACGGCCTTTGGGTCCAGATGCGGCCTTCAGATTCGGATACGGCCTTCAGGTCCGGATGCGAAATCCCGTGCTCAGCTGCTGCTCCCGCCGTGAGCTGGGACCGACGCGGAGTGCGAACTCACCTGGTTCGACCACGCGTCGGTTGTCGGCCGTGACGAGTGAGCAGTGCGCGGCAGGGATGCTGATGTCGACGTCCAGGGTTTCGCCGGGAGGGATTTCGACCTGGGTGAAACCCTTCAGCTCCTGCTCGGCCCAAGTGACGCTGGTGGTCAGGTCGCTGACGTATGCCTGCACCGTTTCCAGGGCCGGACGGCTGCCGCTGTTGGTGAGCCGCACCGTGGCGTTGACGGTGCCGTCAGCGGTGACGTCCGGGTCGTGCACGACGAGGTCGGTGTAGGTGACGGTGGTGTAGGTGAGGCCCTCGCCGAACGCGAACAGGGGGTCCTGGGTGAGATCCGCGTAGCGGCTCCCGTGCTGGCCTCGCACCTGGTTGTAGAAGACCGGTTGCTGTCCGACGTGGTGTGCGAAGGAGACCGGGAGTCGGCCGCTGGGTTCGATGAGTCCGAGGAGGAGTTCGGCGACGGCGCGGCCGCCGCGCATGCCCGGGTTGAACGCCTCGATGAGTGCTGCGGCGTTCAGTGCGGAATCAGGGAGGGCACTCGGCTTGGACTGGGCGAGTACGACGATCACCGGTGTGCCGGTGGCGGCGAGCGCGTCCAGCAGCGCGATCTGGCTTCCTTGGAGGTCGAGCGTGGCCGTCGAGCGCCCCTCGCCCGTGAGGGCGATGCTGTCTCCCACGACCACGACGGCGTAGTCGGCGGCCTCTGCCGCGGCAACGGCCTCCCGAAGCTGTGCCTGGTCGACCGGGGCGGGGGTGAAGACGGGCGCCTGCGGTTGGCCATCGGGTCCGATGGACCACTCGGGGGCATGGGCGGGGCTGGCGATGTCGGCTCCGCGGGCGTGCGTAACGGTCCAGTCAGCCGGTACGACGGCGCGAAGGCCGTCGAGCACCGTCTCCACCGACTCGCGTGGATGTCCGTCGGGCATCCACGGGACCTGGCCGGTGGCCCCAGCCCAGTCGCCGAGCATGGCTTCCGGGCTGTCGGCGTTGGGGCCGATGACCGCGATCGTCCGCGGTGTGCCCCGGCTCGCGGCGCGGCCGGTTCCGTCCGAGGTCAGCCCGCCTTCCAGGGGCAGGAACCCCTCGTTGCGCAACAGCACCAGGGAGCGTCGGGCGGTCTCCAGGTTGAGGTCGGCGTGTTCGCGCGAGCCGATCACCCGCGCCTGCCGCTCGGGGTCGGGGGTGCGAGGGTCCTCGAAGAGCCCGAGCTCGAACTTCAGCCGCAGAACCCGCCGTACCGCGTCATCGATCTGTTTCTCGTCGACCAGGCCGCGGGCGACCGCCTCCTGCGCGCCCTCGAAGAACTGCGGCGTGGCCATGATGAGGTCGTTCCCGGAGTTGACGGCGACTGCCGCCGCCTCGGCGTAGTCGGCGCAGGTCCGCTGGTCGTAGACCATCCGGCCGACGTTGTCCCAGTCGGTCACCAGCGTCCCGGTGAAGCCCCACTCGCCCTTGAGTACGTCATTGATCAGCCACTGGTTCGCGGTGATGGGCACCCCGTCGATCGACTGGTAGCCGAGCATGAAGGCGCGGCAGCCGGCCCGAGCCGCCCGCTCGAACGGGGGCAGGAACCACGAGCGCAGCTTGCGCGGGCTGAGATCGGCTTCGCTCGCGTCGCGCCCGCCCAGGGTTTCGGAGTAGCCCGCGAAGTGCTTGGCGTACGCCAGCACGGCTGTCGGGTCGCCGAGGCCCTCGCCCTGATAGCCGCGCACCATCGCCGCCCCGAGTTCACCGATCAGGAACGGGTCCTCGCCGAACGTCTCGTTGATCCGGCCCCAGCGCAGGTCCCGGGTAATGCACAGCACCGGGGAGAACGTCCCGTGGATTCCCGTCGCCGCGATTTCGGTCGCGGCCGCACGGGCCGCCCGGTGGAGCAAGGAGGGGTCCCAGGTGCAGGCCATGGCCAGCTGGGTCGGGAAGATGGTCGCGCCCGGCCAGAACGAGTGGCCGTGGATGCCGTCGTCGGCGGTCAGCAGCGGGATGCCGAGGCGTGTCTGCCGGGCCAGTTCCATGGCCTGAGGCATCAGGTCGGGAGACACGTGCAGGACCGATCCGGCCAGCTTGGCCGCCACGATGTCCGCCAGGTCGCCGTGTTGTGCGTCGAGCATCAGCAACTGCCCGACCTTCTCCGGCAGGGTCATCCGTGACAGCAAGTCCTCGATCCTTGCCTCCACGGATGCTTCCGGATCCAGGTACGCCGCAGAGCGGACCGGCTGTCCCACTTTGTTCTCCAGGTGATGAGTCGTCACAGGTAAGGGATTCGTTGCCGACAGCGGGCGTCGGAGTGTCACTTCAGGCCGGTGGTGGCGATACCGGCCACGAACTGGCGCTGGAAGAGGAGGAAGACGATCATCACCGGCAGCAGGACCACCACGGCACCGGCGAGCAGGATGCCGAAGCGGGTGAAGGACTGCCCGCTGCTGGCCAGGGCGAGACCGACGGGGAGGGTGTACTGGCTCTCGTTCTGGGCCACGACCAGGGGCCACAGGAAGTTGTTCCAGGAGCCGAGGAAGGTGATGATCCCGAGGGTGGCGAGGGCCGGTTTGGTCAACGGCAGGATGATCTTCGCGAAGATGGCCAGTTCGCGGCAGCCGTCCACGCGGGCGGCGTCGATCAGCTCGTCGGGCAGGGTGGAGATGAACTGCCGCATCAGGAACACCCCGAAGGGGCCGGCCAGGAACGGCAGGATCAGTCCGAGCATGGAGCCGGTCAGCTGCATGTTGGACACCAGCACGTACAGGGGGACGAAGGTGACCAGGCCGGGGATCATGAGCGTCCCCATGACCAGCAGGAAGACGGCGCGCTGTCCGCGGAACTCCAGCTTGGCCAGGGCGTATCCGAGCATCGAGCAGAAGATGAGGTTGCCCGCGGTGACGGCGAGGGCCACGAGCACGGAGTTGGCGAACATGCTCGTGAAGTCGAGCGTGCTGAACAGTTCGCTGTAATTGACGGTCGTGGGCGCCGTGGGTATCAGGACCGGCGGGACCCTGCGGATGTCGGCCTCGGGTTTGAAGGAGCCGGACAGCATCCACAGGAACGGCGCGATCATCAGCAGCAGGGCGCCGGCGAGCGGCAGATACAGCCAGGGTTGGCCCCAGGTCTGGCGGATGCGGCGGCGCCTCAGGACGCGGTCCGTACCCGGGTGTGGCGTCTGGAGAGTGGAGAGGGTGCTCATGGGTCGTCAGTCCTTGTCTCGCAGCACGCGGAACTGCAGCACGGTCAGCGCCACGATGAGGACGAAGATGACGTAGCTGGCGGCCGACGCCATCTCGTAATTGCCGTTGCCGAACTGGTTGTAGGCGTACAACGTGGCCGACAGGGTGGAGTCCAGCGGCCCACCGCCCGTCATCACGAACGGCTCGTCGAAGAACTGCAGATAGCCGATGCCCGTGGTCACGGCGGTCAGCAGCAGGGCCGGACGCAGGAGCGGGAAGGTGACCCGCCAGAACCGCTGCCAGGGCCCGGCGCCGTCGAGTTCGGCCGCCTCCATCAGGGACTGGGGGACGGACTGCAGACCCGCCAGCATGATGATCATGACGGTGCCGAGGTTGCGCCACACCGCCATCACGATCATGACGGGCAGAGCGAAGCGGGTGTCCGCCAGCCAGGCCGGGCCGTCGATCCCGAACCAGCCCAGGACGAGGTTCACCAGTCCCGCGCGGGGTTCGAGGAGCGTTTTCCACACCACGGCGACCGCCACGATGCTGGTGATCACCGGCAGGTAGAAGCCGACCCGGAAGACTGCCCGGAAGCGTTGGATGCCGCTGTTGAGTGCGACCGCTGCGGCGAGCCCGGCGGCGAGCGTCAGGGGCAGGGCCACCAGGACGAACACGGCCGTGTTGCGCAGGGCCGTGAAGAACTGATCGTCCTGGAAGAGCCGCACGTAGTTGTCGAAACCGATGAACGACACGTTCAGGGGTGTGCGCAGGTCGGCGCTACTAGTGTCGGTCAGGCTCATCAGCAGCGACCAGACCAACGGCAGCAGCATGAAGGCCGCGAACAGCGCGAGGAAGGGCGCGGCCAGGATCCAGGCGGCCCGGGCCTGCCTGCCGCGCGCCATGCCCCGGCGCGGGGAACGCCGGCGTTCGGCACTCCGCTGCGGCCCCGCGGTGCTCTGCTTGTTGGTGTCGCCCCGCCCGGGGAGCGTTTTCGTGGACATGGATGTCATCCGTCCCTGCGAGGGGTGCTCATGGCGGTGGCGCTCAGCGGCCGGTGCCGATGCTGGTGGCCTTGGACTGCAGCGCCTTCTGCACCTCGGCGACGGTGGCCTTGCCCAGGGCCAGCTTCTCCAGTTCGGAGTCGATGGCGTCGGCGATCTGCTGCCAGGTCGTGATGGCGGGCTGCGCCTTGCTGACCTTGAGCTGCTCGTCGAACGGCTTCATGTTCGCGTCCGCGCTCAGATTCCCGTCCGACCACGCCTGGGGCGAAGAAGGCAGGCTGCCGGTGGCCTTGACATAGGCCGCGAGGTTGGTGGGCTCGGTCAGGAACCGGGCGAACTTCCATGCCGCGTCGGGGTTCTTGGCCTCCTTGAACACCGCCAGGTCGGTGCCGCCGGCGAACCCGGCCGGCTGCTCGGAGTACGGCACCGGCATGGTCTTCCACTTGCCGTCCAGCTCCGGGGCGTCCTTGTGGAGGCTTGCACCGGCCCACGCGGCCTCCTGGTAGGTGGCGAGCAGCCCGTCCCGGAAGCCCTGCACGTTGTCCGACCTGTCGGTCGGCGCCATGCCCTGCTTCGGGACGCTTGCCCAGTACTCCAGCGCCTTGGCGACCTCGGGCGTGTCGAAGGTGAACTTCCCGGTCTTGGCGTCGTAGATGTCACCGCCCTGCTGCCAGACCATCGGCACCCAGAAGACCCAGGAGTTGAAGCCCATCACCAGCCCGGTGGCATGGCGCAGCTTGGGGTTCTGCTTGCCCGCGGTGGCCTGGATGGCCTTGAGGTCCTTCAGGTATCCGTCCCGGTCGCCGGCCAGTGCGCCCTTGATACCGGCCTTCTTGGTGAGGTCGGTCCGGTAGTAGACCACCGTGGTGTCGGCGGTGAACGGGACGCCGTAGGAGGCGTCCTTGTACTTGGTGGTGTCCCACTGGCCGGGGTAGAAGTCCGACGACTTGATCGATGTCGGGGTGGCTTGGAAGGCGTTCATGGCGGCCATCTCGGCCATCCAGGTGCTCCCGACCATGGACATGTCCGGTGTGTTTCCGCCGGCGACCGCGGTGGTCAGCTTGTCGTGGGCGGCGTCCCACGGGACCGAGGTGATCTTGACGTCGGCGTCCGGGTTCTCCTGCTCGAACTTCTTGGCCAGGTCCTTCAGGGCGGGTTCGATGTCGCCCAGGTTCCACATGACCACCGTCCCCTTGGCCTTGCCCGCGGCTATCTCGGCGGGTGCGTCGTTGCCGGGGCCGGAGTCCTCGCTCCGGCCGCAGCCGGTGGCCACCAGGGCTGCCGTGACGGTGACGCACAGGGTCTGGACGGTTCTGACGGTGTGACGGGTGGTGATACGCATGATGCGGCTCCTTGCCGTTGGGCGATACGGGCGCGGGGGGGCGAAGGGTGAGAGCGGGCGGGCGCCCGGATGGGTCAGCACACGAGGGAGGCCGTCTGTGGTGACAGCGGCACCGGCGGTCAGTCGCGGGTCGCGCTGGGAGCGTCCGACGCGGAGTGGGTTGCGGCCGGGCGGGGTGTGCCGGACGCTTCGTTCGGTGTCCCGGATCGGGCACGCTCGAGCGGAAAGATGTATGTGGGCGGTGCCGCGTGAACGCAGGTACAACCGCCTGGAGTTGTGAGGCGGACGAGGCCGCAGAGGCTCTGCCGAGGTTTCAAGGAGACGGAGGCGGTGCGTCACCGGCAACGCACCGCCCGGCTGCGAGGCGCCAACACTTGCGCATCGCGATGACGTCGCGTCAGTTCGGGCTCGGCTCCAACGTCGAGCCACGGATCACGAGGCTGGTGGGAATGATGCGCGAGGGGGCGGCCTCCGGCGATCTCCGCACGTGGTCGAGCAGCAGACGTGCCGCTGCCTCACCCATCTCCCGCATCGGCTGGCGGATGGTGGTCAGTGCCGGATAGGTGTACGACGCCAGTTCGATGTCGTCGAACCCCACCACGGCCACATCCCGCGGAATCCGAAGGCCGGCCTCATGCAGGGCGGCGAGCACACCGGCCGCCAAGGGGTCGTTGTGCCCGAAGACCGCGTCGAATGCCACGCCGTCCGCGAGAGCCTGTGCGACCGCGCTCCGGGCGCTGTCGAACAAGAAGTCGCCGCGGATGATGCTGCGTTGGTCGAGCTCGATCCCGACCTGCGCATAGACGTCGACGAAGCCGTCCAGCCGTTCCTGAGTACAGCCGTACTCCTCGGGACCGGTCACGACCAGAGGGCGACGGCGGCCGAGGTCCAGCAGGTGGCGCGCCGCCTGCTCACCGCCCTCCCGGTTGGTGGTGGCCACATAGGGGAATCCCGGCCGCTGGAAGCGATCGTCGATCAGCACCACCGGCAGTCCGGCTTCGTGCAGTTCGGTGATGGCTCCCAGGGCCCCCTCGGGCTCTATCACCAGCAGACCGTCGAACGACTTGGCGGCGACCTGCAGGCCCAGTCTGCGCAGTGACTCCTCACCGCGGTTCACGGTGAGCATGCGCAGTCCGAAGCCCTCGGTCTCCAGCGTTTCGACGACCGCCTGCACTATGCCGGCCCAGGCCCAGGCCATGTCGGGGACCAGCATGCCGATCATCTGTGTCGTGCCGCGTGCCAGGCCCACTGCCCCGGCGCTCGGCACATAGCCGAGCTCCGAGATCGCCTTGCGGACCTTCAAGACGGTGTTCTCGTTGATCTCGCCCTTGGCGTTCAGCACCCGCGAGACCGTCGTCTTGCTGACCCCGGCCCGCGCGGCCACGTCGGCGATAGTGACTCCCATGTCACCTCCCCTCCCTTCCTGCAGCGGCGGAAGACTTCCTCCCGCACCGAAGGGCCGATCGTACAGAGCCTCGTGGAACCGGTACCGGAATCGGTTCCGGAACCGGTTTCGGTAGCGGTTTCGGTAGCGGTTCCGGCAGTGAAGCACCGAGAGGCTCGGCCGGTCAACACACCGGAAACAACTCGTTCACGCGAATTTCGGCGCGCGACCGCTCCCTGGTCCCGACGACGTCGCGGAAGTCCGCCGGTTCGCCACCCAAGTCCCCGCTCTGACCTGCTAGTTCACCCACCCCGACCCACCACGGCAGGACCCAATCGCGTCCGAACCGTTGACGCACTGACCGGACTGCGGCTCATAATCGGGCACTCGATGTCATCGATGACACAAGTCAACGATGACACCCTGGGGCGGCGGCGTGGACGACGACGTCGGCCTGGGGTGTCACTTTTCTCGGTCCGTCCGCGCCGGGGCCGCAGTCAGCGCTGCGCCGACGAGCCGCGGGACTAGGAGACACCATGAGCTCTGTACGCGTATCCCGGCATGCCCGCATACGGATGATGGCCGCGGTGGCGACCGTCTGCGCCCTGTCAGCAGCCCCGCTCGCTCCCCAAGCCGTCGCCGCCGACACCCCTCCGTACGCCGAGACCTACAGACCCCAGTTCCACTTCACTCCGGAGAAGAACTGGATGAACGACCCCAACGGCCTCGTCTACTACAAGGGCGAGTATCACCTCTTCTACCAGTACAACCCGAGCGGCAATTCGTGGGGCGACATGTCCTGGGGGCACGCGGTGAGCAAGGACCTCGTGCACTGGGAGGAGTTGCCGCTCGCCCTGTCGCACGACGACGAGGAGATGGTGTTCTCCGGCAGCGCGGTCGTCGACTGGAACAACACCACCGGGTTCGGTACGAAGAAGAACCCGCCCATGGTGGCGATCTACACCAGCGCCTACAAGAACGGCGGCAAGCAGGCCCAGTCGCTCGCCTACAGCACCGACCGGGGCCGCACCTGGACCAAGTACCAGGGCAATCCCGTGATCGACATCGGCTCCACCAACTTCCGCGATCCCAAGGTCCAGTGGCACGCGCCGACCAAGAGCTGGCTGATGACAGTGTCACTGTCCGCCGAGCACAAGGTGCGGTTCTATTCGTCCAAGAACCTCAAGGACTGGGAGCTGCAGAGCGAGTTCGGGCCGGCCGGTGCGACGGGCGGTGTGTGGGAGTGCCCCGACTTGTTCCCCCTCGCCGTCGACGGGGACAAGAACAACATCAAGTGGGTCCTGGTCGTCAACATCAACCCCGGGGGCATCGCGGGTGGTTCGGCCGCCCAGTACTTCATCGGCGACTTCGACGGCAAGAAGTTCACCGCCGACGACGAGGGCAGCTACACACCGCCCACCGGCACGGTGGTGCAGGACTTCGAGGGCACCGGCTTCGGTGAGTGGACGACGACCGGAACCGCGTTCGGCCAGGGACCGGCCGCCGGGGCAGTGGACGGGCAGGGGGCCGTCGAGGGCTTCGACGGCAAGGGCCTCGCCAACAGCTTCCACGGCGGTGACGGGGCCACCGGCACCCTCAGCTCGCCCGAATTCACCGTCGGCAGCCCCTACTTGAACTTCAAGATCGGTGGCGGGCGGCATCCGCACGAGGCCGGAACCGTCATGGACAGAACTCCGCCCGAGGGCACGGTCCTCGCCGACTTCGAAGGCGGAACGTACGGCGACTGGACGGCCACCGGGGACGCCTTCGGCACCGCGCCGGCCACCGGCACCCTCCCCGGCCAGCAGGGTGTCTCCGGCTTTCTGGGGGATGGCCTGGTCAACACCTTCCTGAACGGCGACTCCACCACCGGCAGCCTCACGTCGCCCGAGTTCACCATCGACAAGAAGTACGTCAACTTCCTCATCGGCGGCGGCAATCACCCGGCCGGCTCCGCCAACCCGACCGCCGTCGAGCTCCTCGTGGACGGCCAAGTCGTCCGCAGCGCCACCGGAAAGGACGCCGAGGCACTCAACTGGGCCTCCTGGGACGTCAGCGACCTCGCCGGCAAGAAGGCGCAGCTCAGGATCGTCGACAACAACAGCGGCGGCTGGGGCCATCTCAACGTCGACCACATCGTGATGTCCGACACCCGGGCCAAGCGCGTCTCCCAGGAGACGTCCGTCAACCTGCTCGTCGACGGCAAGGTCGTCCGCAGCGCGACCGGCGCCGACAGCGAGACCCTGGACTGGGCGTCCTTCGACATGCGCCCGTACGTCGGCAAGAAGGCGCGGATCCAGGTCGTCGACATGAACACCGCCGGCTGGGGCCACGTCATGGCCGACCGGTTCACCGAGGCTGACAAGCCCGCCAAGTCCGTCGTACAGCGCGCCGACTGGGCCGACTACGGCAAGGACTACTACGCGGCGGTGTCCTGGGAGAACGCACCGGGCGGCAAGCGCTACATGATCGGCTGGATGAACAACTGGGACTACGGCCAGTCCGTCCCCACCTCCCCCTGGCGCGGCGCGCAGAGCGTGCCGAGGGAGATGGCCCTGCACACCGTGGACGGCCGAATCCGGCTGACCAGCAAGCCGGTGGGCAGCCTGGAGTCCCTCCGCCAGAAGCGCCCGGCGGCGACCGCGTCCGGCGTCACCGTCAAGAGCACCTCCAAGCGCCTGATCGGCCCCACAGCCAAGGGCAGGGCGCTCGACATCGAGGCGACCTTCTCCCTCAAGGACGCCGACCGCTTCGGCCTGAAGGTGCGCACCGGCGCGGGCGGCGAGGAGACCGTCATCGGCTACGACACCACGACACAGGAGCTGTACGTCGACCGCACCCGCTCCGGCGCCGTGGACTTCAACAGCACCTTCCCCGGCGTCCAGACCGCACCCCTGAAGGCCAAGAACGGCAAGGTCAGGCTGCGCATCCTCGTCGACTGGTCGTCCGTCGAGGTCTTCGGCGGCAACGGTGAAGCGGTGATCACCGACCAGATCTTCCCCGACCCCTCCAGCACCGGCGTCGAGGTCTTCGCCGAGGGCGGCACCGCCACCCTCGACCACTTGCGGGCGTGGCAGCTGAAGTCCATCTGGCGGTGACCGGCGAGGCGGGGCGCCGGAGCAGTTCCGTACAAACCCCGTCACCCCGGATCCGTACAAACCCCGTCACCCCGGAGTTGGAGCGGCAGTTCGATCTCCCTGCGCTCCAGCTCCGGGTCGCCGCCGGTGTGCAACGCTCGTTACGGATGCGTGGCCAGCGGATCGAGGAACGTCAGTACGGAGGCGTCCTCCTCGATCAGCGGGGTGAGGGCGGCGTTGAACGGGACGCCGTACGGGGCGTCCAGGTGTGCCTTGAAGGCGTCCTCGTCCCGGTAGACCTCGAAGATCCAGTAGGCGCGCGGGGCGGCCGCCTTGGTGTAGACGTCGAAGGCCAGGTTGCCTTCCTCTTCGCGCACCTTCAGGGCGTAGTCCCGGATCAGGCGGGCGACCTCGTCCTCCGCTCCCTCTCGGGCGGTGAACTCGGCGAGCAGGGTTTTCGTCATGGTTTCGGGTCCTTGTCAGTGGGTGGAGTCGAGATGGACGACGTACGGTCCTTCAGGCGTCGGCGGCGATCGCCTGCGCCAACTGGTCCTGCCATGGCGGGTTGGGGCCGGCGACCGAGCAGGTCAGGGCCGCGACCTTCGCGGCGAACAGACAGGCGGCCTCGACATCGCCGAGACGCAGGTCCGTCAGCCTGCCGCCGAGGAGTCCCTGCGTGCCGAAGTGGTGCAGCAGTCCGGCGGTGAACGAGTCCCCCGCACCCACCGTGTCGACGACCTGCGTCGCCGCCGCAGGCACCCGCACCCGTTCCCCGTCGAGTGAGGCCAGGGCACCGTCGGCACCACGCGTGATCACGACGAGCCGCACCCCCGCCGCATGCCAGGTGTCGCACGCCTGCTCGGGCGGCGTCCCGGGCAGCAGGAGATCCAGGTCGTCCTCGCTCAGCCGCAGCACATCCGCGAGACCGCACCAGTGCGCCAGCCGGGCGCGGTAGACCTCGGGGTGCACCAGGAGCGGACGGACGTTGGGGTCGATGCTGATGGTGGCCCGGGAGGCGGCCCCTGCCAGGAAGTCCTCCACCACCGCCGCCCCGGGTTCCTTGACCAGGGCCAGCGATCCGGTGTGTACGCAGGCGGTGTCGGCCAGGTCCACCCCGGCCAGTTCCGCGCTCGTCCACTGCCAGTCGGCGGTGCCCTGCGCGTGGAAGGAGAACGTGGCCTGGCCCTTCGTGTCCAGCTCGGCCACGGCCAGCGTGCTGGGCTCGGCGGCCTCGACGGCGTGGGACAGGTCCACCCCGGATGCCTCCAGGTGGGCCCGGAAGAGGCGGCCGAACACGTCGCCGGACAGGCGCGCGAGGAAACGGGCCGGGGTTCCCAGCCGGGCCAGGGCGACCGCCGTGTTGGCGGGTCCGCCGCCCGGCAGCACCCGCAGGCCGAGTTCGTTCCGGGTACTTGCGGGTTCGGTGAACGCGTCGGCGACGCACTCTCCCAGGACGGTGATCTGAGGCGGGGTCATGGGCTGCTCTTCTCTTGAACGCGCTGGCAGAACGGGCACGTCGCGGGCAGTCTCTGAGCGGCTTCGGGTGGGCGACCGCCCCGGCGTTGCCGATTTGTGACGGGTGCAAGGCATTGACGTTGCCTGGAGGCGGAGTCCATCATCCTGGCCAAGAAGTGTCAACGATGACATAAGTCAACGATGACACCTCGGGACGGCATGCCCCGATGCCGGCCGCTCACCCGCAATCCCGCAGGAGTTGTTCATGTCACGCATCTCTCGTCTGCCCTCCTCCTTGCTCAGAGCCGCTGCCTGCACGGGTGCCGCAGCCCTCGCCCTGACCGCCTGTGGATCCGGATCCGAATCGGGCACCGCGAGCACCGGATCGGGCAGCGTCAAGGTCGGTCTGATCACCAAGACCGACACCAACCCGTTCTTCGTGAAGATGAAGGAGGGCGCGGAGAAGGCCGCCAAGGAGAACGGTGTCGAACTGTCCACCGCGGCGGGCAAGTTCGACGGTGACAACGCCGGTCAGGTCACCGCCATCGAGAACATGGTCGCCGCCGGGGTGAAGGGCATCCTGATCACGCCGAGCGACTCCAAGGCGATCGTGCCGGCGCTCGAGAAGGCCAAGGCCAAGGGCGTCCTGGTCATCGCCCTCGACACCCCGACCGAGCCGGAAAGCGCGGTCGACGCCCTCTTCGCCACCGACAACGTCAAGGCGGGTGAGCTGATCGGCGAGTACGCCAAGGCCGCCATGAAGGGCAAGTCGGCGAAGATAGCCACCCTCGACCTCGCGCCGGGCGTCTCCGTCGGCGTCCAGCGGCACAGCGGCTTCCTGAAGGGCTTCGGCGTCAAGGAGGGCGACTCCTCCATCGTCTGCTCCCAGGACACCGGCGGCGACCAGGCCAAGGGCCAGACCGCGATGGAGAACTGCCTGCAGAAGTCGCCCGGCATCAACGTCGTCTACACGATCAACGAGCCGGCCGCGCTGGGCGCGTACACCGCGCTCAAGGCCAAGGGCCGGGAGAAGGACGTCCTGATCGTCTCCGTCGACGGCGGCTGCACCGGCACCCAGGCCGTCAAGGACGGCAAGATCGCCGCGACCTCGCAGCAGTACCCGCTGAAGATGGCCGCCGAGGGCGTCAAGGCCGTCGTGACGTTCGCCAAGGACGGCAAGAAGGCGTCGGGTTACACCGACACCGGCGTCACCCTGGTCACCGACAAGGCGCAGGACGGGGTCACGTCCAAGGACACCGCCTACGGCCTGGACAACTGCTGGGGCTGAGCCGCCGACCCCCAGCTGCCGCCGTTCGAAACCCCTCAGCGGGGCGGCCTGCCCCTCCTCCCCGACCGGGGACGGCCGCCCCCTCGTCCTCTTGCCGTCCGACAAGGACCGACAAGGACTTGAGTCTTCCGAGAAGGACCTCGCATGACTGCCACGTCCACGCCACCCTCCACGTCCAAGCCGTACGCCGAGCTCAAAACACCGACCACGGTCCGCAGACTGCTCACGCAACCGACCACCGGTCCGCTGGCCGCCCTCCTCCTGGCCTGTGTCTTCTTCTCCGTCTCGACCGACCAGTTCCTCACCGGCGGGAACTTCTCGCTGATCGTGCAGCAGGTCATGGTCGTCGGCACCCTTGCCATCGGACAGACCCTGATCATCCTCACCGCGGGCATCGACCTGTCGTGCGGTGCGGTGATGGCGTTCGGCAGCATCGTGATCGCCAAGATGGCGGCCGAGGGCTCCCTGCCGCCGCTCGCCGCGATCGCGCTGGGCCTGGTCGTCTGCGGCGGCTTCGGCCTGCTCAACGGGGCGCTGGTGCAGAAGATCCCGCTGCCGCCGTTCATCGTCACCCTCGGCATGCTCAACGTGGCGTTCGCGCTGACGCACATCTACTCCGAGGAGCAGACCGTCACCAACCTGCCGGGCCCACTGACGGCGCTCGGGCAGACCTTCCCGCTCGGCAAGACCGACATCACGTACGGCTCGCTGGTCACCATCGCCCTGTTCCTGCTCCTCGCGTACGCGCTGAGCAACACCGGTTGGGGCAGGCACGTCTACGCGCTGGGCAACAGCCCGGAAGCGGCGCGGCTGAACGGCATCCGCACCTCCCGGCTGACCATCGGCGTCTACACCGTGGCCGGCCTGCTGTACGGCATCGCCGCCCTGCTGCTCATCTCCCGCACCGGAGTCGGTGACCCCCAGGCCGGGCAGACCGACAACCTCGACAGCATCACCGCCGTGGTGCTCGGCGGCACCAGCCTCTTCGGCGGCCGCGGATCGGTCCTCGGCACGTTCATCGGCGTCCTCATCGTCGGAGTCTTCCGCAACGGCCTGCAGCTGATGGGCGTCGCCTCCATCTACCAGACCCTGATCACCGGAGTCCTGGTGATCCTCGCGGTGACCGTCGACCAGCTCTCCCGGAAGAAGGCCCGATGACCACCACCACTCCGACCCCCGTTCTGCAGGCTCGCGGTCTGGTCAAGCGCTATGGCCATGTCACCGCCATCGACGGCGCCGACTTCGACCTGCTGCCCGGCGAAGTCCTGGCCGTCATCGGGGACAACGGCGCCGGCAAGACCAGCCTCATCAAGGCCCTCACCGGCGCGGTGGTCCCGGACGCGGGCGAGATACGCCTGGGCGGCAAACCCATCACCTTCTCCGGCCCGCAAAGCGCACGCGCCCACGGCATCGAAACGGTCTATCAGGACCTCGCGGTGGCCGCCTCCATGGACATCGCCTCCAACATGTTCCTCGGCCGCGAGCTGCGCCGCCCCGGCGTCCTCGGCAGCGCCTTCCGCATGCTCGACAAGAAGCGCATGCGCCAGGAGGCCGCCGAGCACATGGCCGACCTGAAGATCGGCCTGCGCTCCCTGACCCAGTCGGTCGAGACCCTCTCCGGCGGACAGCGGCAGGCCGTCGCGGTCGCCCGCGCCGTCGCCTGGGCCCGCAGCGTCGTCGTCATGGACGAACCCACCGCCGCCCTCGGCGTCAAGGAGTCCGGACAGGTCCTCGACCTCATCCGCCGGGTCCGCGACAAGGGCATGCCGGTCGTCCTGATCAGCCACAACATGCCGCACGTCTTCGAGATCGCCGACCGGATCCACGTCCACCGGCTGGGTCGGCGCGCCGCCGTGATCAAGCCCTCGGACTACTCCATGGCGGAGGTCGTCGCCATCATGACCGGGGCGCTCAGCATCGACGAGGCCGGAGATACTGTCGTAGCGGATTCCGAGGCCGCGAAGGCCGCGGGAGTTCAGGCCAGCTGAAGCACTCACAGGTTCCGGTCGAGGCCGCGGCCGGAACCGACGAGACAGGAGACCGTTTCCTTCATGGCAGCGAACCGCCGCCCGACCATGGCAGACGTCGCCCGCGAAGTGGGCGTCAGCGCCAAGACCGTCTCCCGGGTTCTCAACGAGGACGGATACGCCTCGGAACAGACCAGGGAACAGGTTCTCGCCGCCGTGGCCAAGCTCGGTTTCCAGCCGAACCTCATGGCACGCAACATCCGCGTCGGCGGCCCGGACACCACCATCGGACTGGTCATCCCCGACCTCGCCAACCCCTTCTTCGGAGCGGTGGCCCGCGGCATCGAGGACACGGTCCGAGACCGCGGACTGACGCTGCTCATGGGGTCGTCCGCGGACGACCCCGACCGCGAACGCGCCCTGACGGACAAGTTCCTCGCCCGCCGCATCAGCGTCCTGATCGTCGTGCCGTCCGTCGGCGCCGACCACTCCCACCTCAAGTCGCACCGGACGGCGGGGCTGCCCATCGTCTTCCTCGACCGACCAGGAGTCGGCCTGTCCACGGACAGCATCGTCAGTTCCAACCGTGCGGGGGCCCACGACGGTGTCGCCCACCTGATCGCCCACGGGCACCGCCGCGTCGGCTTCGTCGGCGACCTGCCCGTCAAGCTGTACACCCGCCGCGAACGCCTCGCCGGATACCGCGCGGCCCTGCAAGAAGCCGACATCCCCTACGACCGCTCGCTGGTCGCCAGCGCACACGACCAGCCAGGCGCCGAGGCCGCGACCGCCCAACTCCTCGAACTGGCCGATCCCCCCACCGCCCTGTTCGCCGGCAACAACATCATGGCGCTCGGCATCGTCGCCGAACTCGCCCGCAGCAAGCGCAAGGACGTAGCCGTCGTCGCCTTCGACGACGTATCACTCGCCGAGGCACTGGAACCGGCCCTGACCGTAGTAGCCCAGGACCCCGAAGAACTCGGCCGCAGCGCCGCGGCCACCGCCCTGGCCCGGCTCGACGGCGACCGCTCCCGGGCTCGCACCATCACCGTTCCCACCCGGCTGATCGTCCGAGGCTCGGGGGAACAACCCGCGCCCAGGCCGTAGGCGGCTTGCGGGGCATGCCCGACCGGTGCCCCGCGGCGAAGGTGGGCGCGATCGCCGCCCGGGTGTGGCGGTGCGCACTGTGGGCGAGCCGACCGGCCGCTAGAGTGATCGGTCCATGCCAGCAGAGTCCGGGCCGGAGGCGTCCAGGCCAGAACCGGTGAGGGAGATACGGTGCCGCCCCTGCGTGAGGACGATCCGCGGTCTGTCGGCGGCTACCGGCTCGAATCGCGGATCGGGGCCGGCGGCATGGGCGTCGTCTACCTCGGCAGATCGGTCTCGGGACGGGTCGTCGCCGTCAAGGTCGTGCATACGAGGTACGCGGACAACGCCGAGTTCCGGGCCAGGTTCCGGCAGGAGATCGCGGCCGCGCGCCGGGTCAGCGGTGCGTTCACGGCGCCGGTCGTGGACGCCGACCCGGACGCGGAGCGGCCATGGATGGCCACCACGTTCGTCCCGGGTCGCACGCTCGCCGAGCGGGTCGCCGAGTCGGGTCCGCTGGACTGGCCCGCGCTGCGCCGCCTCGGCACCGAACTCGCCGAGGCACTGCGGGAGATCCACCGCGCGGAGGTCGTGCACCGGGATCTCAAGCCCAGCAATGTGCTGCTGGAGGGCGAGGGCGACGACGGGGTCGTACGAGTCATCGACTTCGGTATTTCGCGCGCGGCCAGCAGCGACGTCCGTACCCAGACCGGCATGGTGATGGGCTCGCCGCCGTTCATGGCACCGGAGCAGTTCAGCCGCCCGCGCGAGGTCGGCCCCGCCGTGGATGTCTTCTCGCTGGGCGCGGTGCTCGTGTACGCCGCCACCGGGCGCAGCCCCTTCGAGGCGGAGAACGCCTATCTCGCCGCGTACAACACCGTGCACAGCGAGCCCGAGCTGGGCGAACTGCCTGAGCCGCTGCGCCCGTTGGTGTCGCACTGTCTGGCGAAGGAGCCCGCGGACCGGCCGACGTCGGGCGAGGTACTGGACGCACTGGCCGGGCTGCCGGAGGCGCTGACTGACGGAGGGCCCGGCGAAGAGCCGTCCCGGCTCCCGGTGACCGTGCTGACGGGAGCGCCGGCACCCCAGTCCACAAAGGCCGGACAAACCGGACAGGGACCGCGCAGGAAGAGGCGGTGGATCACCCTCGCCGCCGTCGCGTTCATCGCCGTCACGGGTACGGCTTCGGCAGCCCTGCTGGGCATCGCCCCGGCAAGCACGGTCGACGAGGTCGACCGGGCCGACCCGCAGGCGGCGCCCCGCGGTTCGGCACCGCCGGGCTGGAAGCCGTGGCACAAGACGCTGGAGCCGGACGAGGACGATCCGATCCCCATCGGCCCGGCCTGCACACCGGACGCGCTCGGCGTCTTCTGCTCCTCCCCCCAGATCGCGCTGATGCGAATGAGCCCCGCGACGGGCCATGTGGACTGGTCGAAGCCCATGAGCAAGAAGGAGGTCAACAGCTTCTCCGGGGGCGAGCCCGTCGTCCACGACGGGGTGGTGTACGTCAACAGCGCCGACCGCTCCGAGGGAGTGGACGCCTTCGACGGCAGGACCGGGGAGCGGCTGTGGCATCTGGACGGTCCGGTGGGCGAGTTCGCGTACCTGAGCGGCGTACTGCTCGTACGACTCGACCCGCTCGGGCCTTCCGACACCGCACGCTATGCCGCGTACGAACCGCGCACAGGTGAGGAGCTGTGGCGACGCGAACTGGCCGCCGCCTCACCGAGCCCCTTCTACGAAGGGCCCGAAGGAACGCTCTACGCCGATCTGCGCGGGGGCTCCGGCGGGATCGCTCGCCTCGACGCACGCACGGGCAGGACGCTGGGTGACGTCACGGCGCCCAAGGGCGATCTGTGGCTGGCCACGGTCCACGACGGGACGGCGTACTACGCACGCTGGGAGAACGACACCGGCGTCTCCGCGGCCTTCTTCATCCAGGACCTCGGCAGTGGGAAGACCCGCCGTATCGACTTCCCCTGGAGCGTCGAGCCGGAAGCGCCGCCGCTGGTGCACGGCGACACCATGTACATCTTCGACTACGGCAACGAGACCCTGCTCGCCCTCGACCTGAAACGCGGGAAGCCGCTGTGGACCAGCTCGCGCGAGCTGCGTGTCTTCAGCGAACCGGCCATCCACGACGGCCGGTTGTACGTCAACATGCCGGACACCAGCATCCTCGCTCTCGACCCGCGCACCGGCAAGGAGATCGGGCGCACCACCCCGTCCTTCGACACGGCGGGCCGCTCCTTCGAGGAGCTGACGCCGAGTTCGATGCCGCCGCTCCTGGTGGGCGGGGTGCTGTACGGGGTCAGCGAACCGGGGATCTTCTCGGTGGCCGACGTTTCCGACTGAGCCGGGCGGCCGGGCCGACGCTTCCGCCCTTGCGACGCCTGGCGCCGAGGCGTCGCCCTCATGGGGGTTGTACGGGAAGGCGGCCGATCTTCACCGCTGCAGCTGTTTGAGCAGCTTGCGGGTGCTGGGTGAGGGCGTCGCGTCGATCCGGGCCAGCGCCGCCTCGCAGCCGAGGAAGGCCGTGAGGACGCCGTCGTCGTCGCCCAGTGCGTTCGCCGCGCGCATCCGTACCCGCCATGCCACCTCGCGGAGCGGGTCGCTCGCGGTCACCCGGTCGCTCAGTCGGACGGCGTCGCCGTACTGGTGCAGGTGCAGGGCGAGTTCGGCCGCCGACGAGAGCGCGTCGGTGGTCTGCTGGGCGAGTGTCCGTCGTCGTTCCTCCACCCATTCCGAGGTGCGGTCCGGGAGGTAGTCGCCTTCGTGGCGGGCGACGGCCGCCTCGATCGCCGACAGCCGTTCCCGGCCGACCAGTCGGTGCGTGTGGGCGAGGTCGGCTTCGAAGCGCAGCGACTGACACCCACGGACCACCTCTTCGGCGAGCGCCAGCCTGTTCTGCTCGACGACGAGGCCCAGTTGGGCCGGCAGCGCGAGGTTCAGCTGGTGGACGGCCTGGCGCAGGTACGCGCGAGTCGAGCGGTCATCACGTGCGAACAGCGCCGCCAGCACCTCTCGGCGGTCGGCCGCGCGGCCGGATCTGCTGCTCAGGTAGGAGAGCAGCTCCAGGCTCTTGCTGATGCGCAGGCGGGCCTCGACGCCGTCGACGGCCAGGGCGTGACGTCCGAACTCCGTGACCGCCACGGCCGGAATCCGCTCTGTGACCTGGATGTTCGCCCCCTGGGCGGCGAGCGCCCTGCCGACCGTGTGCCACGTACCGGGCCCACAGCGACCCCGTCGTCGGCCCCGCCCTGCGCCTGCTGCACGCCGACCCCGCCCACCCATGGACGCTGCCGGCCCTGGCAGCGAAGACCGGCGTGTCCCGGGCCAACCTGGCCCGCCGGTTCACCGTCCTCGTCGGCCGGCCGCCCATGACCTACCTTCGGGAACGGCGCCTGGCCCTGGCCGCCGACCTGCTCCGCGAACCCGACGCCACGCTCGCCGCGGTGGCGGACCGCGTCGGCTTCGCCAACCCCTTCGCGCTCAGCGCCGCGTTCAAGAGGGAACACGGCATCAGCCCGAGCGAGTACCGCACGCGCGAGGCGCGACCGGAGATCTGACCGCGTCGGACGCTCGTACGCCTCATGACCTCCCGCACCGCCCTGGGCGCCGCCCCTCGATGTAACGGTGGGTAACGCCGCAGGACACGTAAGGTCATGGTGGGAGTGGGAGATGCGAGGGGGACGAAGTGCCGCTGGAACCGGTGGAATTCGCGGTCCTGGGGCCGGTCCGGGTGCGGCGGGCGGGGGCGGAGCTGTCGCTCGGGAGCCCTCAGGAAAGGGCCCTGCTGGCACTGCTGCTGGTGCGGGCGGGGCAACCGGTCGCCGTGAGTGAGATCGTCGGCGTGCTGTGGGGCCGCCGGCCGCCCAACAGCGCGGTCAATGTGATTCGCCGTCATGTCGGGTCGCTGCGCCGCCTGTTGGAGCCGGAACTGCCCGCCCGAACCGCCGGCCGCTGGTTGATACGGGAGGCGGGCGGCTACCGGTGGACGGCCGACGAAGACTCCCTGGATCTTCTGCGTTTCCGTCGGCTGCGTGACGAGGCCCGGCGGGCCGTCGCGGACGAGTCGCCCGCACGGGCCGTGGAACTCCTCACCGAGGCAATGTCCTTGTGGCGGGGGCCGGTTGCCTCCGGGATTCCCCCGGAGGTCCGCGAGCGTGCGGGATTCGGTTCGGTCGACCGCGAACGCCTCGCCGCCCTGCAGGAGGCCGCCGACGCCGCGCTACGTGCCGGAGTGCCGGGCGCGGTGCTGCCCGAACTCCGGCAGGCCGCCGTCGACAACCCGCTGGACGAACCCCTGCTGGCCAGGCTGATCCTCGTCCTGGCGGCCACCGGGCGTCGGCCCGAGGCACTGAGCACGTACCGCGCGGCGTGCTCCCGGCTCGCCGACGAGCTGGGCATCGACCCCGGGGCGGAACTGCGCGACGCCCATGGTGCGGCACTGCGGGAAGTCCACTCGGCCGCCGCCGGGCCCGCCTCGGACACCTCCGCCTCGCCGACGGCATCCGTACCGGCGCCCGCGCATGTACCGGCGCCCGCGCAACTGCCGCACGATCTGCCGACGTTCACCGGTCGGCGTACCGAGCTTGACGAGGTCCTGGCGTTGCTCACGGACACCGCGGGGCACCCCGCCGAGACGGTGGTCATCAGCGCCATCGGCGGCATGGCGGGCATCGGCAAGACCACACTCGCCGTGCACTGGGCCCATCGGGTCGCGGACCGCTTCCCCGACGGACAGCTCTACGTCAATCTCCGCGGCTTCGCCCCGTCCGGGACGGTCATGGGCGCGGGCGAGGCCGTTCGTCTCTTCCTCGACGCGCTGGGCGTGCCGCCCGAACGCGTTCCGCACGGGTTGGACGCCCAAGCCGCGCTGTACCGCAGCCTGTTGGCCGGGAGGCGGTTCCTCGTCCTGCTGGACAACGCGCGCGACAGCGCTCAGGTACGACCGTTGCTGCCGGGCACGCCCGGCTGCCTGACCATCGTCACCAGCCGCAGTCAGCTGTCCGGGCTGGTGTCGGCGCACGGAGCCCATGCGCTGACCCTGCGCCCGCTCGACGCGGAGCAGACGCGGGCGTTCCTCGCCCGTCGGCTGGGCGCGGAGCGGCTCGCGGGCGAATCCCGGGCGGTGGCCGAGATCACCGCTCTGTGCGCGGGGCTGCCGCTAGCCCTGGCCTGCGTCGCGGCCCGCGCCGCCGCCCACCCCCGCTTCCCGCTGTCGGCCATCGCGGCCGAACTGCGTGCGGCGCACGGCAGCCTCGACGCCTTCAGCCGGACCGACGCGTCCGCGAACGTCGGCGCGGTCTTCTCCTGGTCCTCCGGCGCCGTCTCGTCCGCGGCGGCCCGCCTCTTCCGGCTGCTCGCCCTGCACCCGGGCCCGGACTTCTCCGTACCGGCAGCGGCCGCCCTGGCGGGACTTCCGGTACGGGAAGCGCGACAGCTGCTCACCGAACTCGCCGACGTGCACCTGGTGGGCGAGCACGCCCCCGGCCGGTACGCCTTTCACGACCTGCTGCGCGCGCACGCCGCCGAACTCGTCCGCGCCCGGCACCCCGAGGCCGAGCGGGCGGCGGCCGTCGACCGGCTGTACGCGTACTACCTGCACACCGCCCACTCGGCCGGCCTGCTTCTCGCGCCGCACGCGGACCCCCTCCCACCGGGGCAGCCCCCGGCGGGAGTCACCGCCGAACCGCTCGCCGACGACGAGCGGGCGCTGGCCTGGCTCACCGCCGAGTACCCGGTGCTGCTCGCCGTCATCGACGCGGCCGCGCGCTCCCGTCGCGACCGGCTCGCCTGCCTGCTCGCCTGGTCCCTGGAGCCGTTCTTCGACCGGCGGGGCCACTGGCACGACTGGGCGGACTCCCAGCGCACCGCCCTCGAATCGGCACTGCGGCAGGCCGGCCGCGCCTGGGAGGCCCGTGGCCTGCGCGCACTGGCCCGGGCCGAGGGCCGCCTGGGCCTTCACGACCGCTCCCGCCCCCGCCTGCACCGTGCGCTGGAACTCTTCACCGAGCTGGGAGACGACATCGGGCGGGCCAACACCCACCGCAGCCTCGGCTGGGAATGCGACCAGCAGGGCGACCTCCCCGGCGCCCTCCGCCACAACCAGCTGGCCCTGGAACTGTTCCAGGACAGCGGTCACCGTGCCGCGCGGGCCAGTGTCCTCAACTCGGTCGGCTGGTACCACGCACAGCTCGGGCACTACGCACAGACCCTGAGCCATTGTTTCCGGGCCCTGACCATGCTGCAGGATCTGGACGACCGCTACGGCCAGGCGTCCACCTGGCACAGCATCGCCTACGCCCATCACCACCTGGGCCGCCACCCGCACGCCCTCCTCGGCTACCGCAACGCGCTCGCCCTCTATCGGGAGTTGGGTGTGCCCTATCTGGAAGCCTCCACCCTCGTCGACATCGGCGACACCCATCTCGCGATGGGCGACCACGACGACGCGCACGCCGCCTGGCAGCAGGCCCTCACCAGCCTTACGTCACTCGGCCACGCCGACGCGGATCAGGTCCGGGCCCGACTGCGGGGGTACGCCATGCCCACCGGGACGGAAAAGTAAGGCGAAATCGCCGCCGAATTTATTCGCCCGGCACGCTCTGTGCACTACTGGAAAAGAATAGTGCGCTCTCGGTTCATCGCATTGTCGAAAACTTGCCCGCCATGTTTCTCGATATGTAGAAAGGATCCTCCGAGAAAGGACGCTCAATGACCGGACGGTTCCCACGCCCTCGCGTCGGCAGCGACACACTGCAGGCGATGGTCGACGAGCTCGCGGAGGACCTCGGCCGGTCCGTGGTGGTCAACGACCCTCTGGTCCGGCTGATCTGTTCGAGTCGGCACTTCGGTGACGCGGACCCCGTGCGCGTCCGCAGCCTGCTGCAGGGCCGCGCGGACAGCGAGGTCATCCGCTTCGTCCTCGCCCAGGGCGTGGCCCAGTGGTCCAGGCCGGGCCATGTGAGAGGCCGTGACGACATCGGGCTGCTTCCCCGCTACTGCGTTCCGCTCCGCGAGCGCGGCCACCTGCTCGGCCTGCTGATGGTCATCGACGCACAGCAGTCACTGACACCGGAGGAGGTCGACACCATCATGGTGGCGGCCCGCGCCATGGCCGCCCAGATGTACACGGAACGCCTCGCGGACGACGCCGAGGAGACGGGCACGAACGAGGCGCTGCTCGACCTGTTGAGCGGGAGCCCGGCAGGGCGCGGTGCGGCCCGGCAGCGCCTGCTCGGCAGCGGGCCGCTTCGAGACGCACCCCATGCCGTCGTCAGCGTCGTCGAGGTGTCCGGGTCCCAGGAGCCGTCCGCGCAGGTCGAGATGGCGCTCCGGGGCGCACTGGAAGCGTTCAGGCACACGCGGTCGGCTCGCGGCGTCCTGGCCGTCGATCAGGGCCGCGCGATCCTTCTCCAGCTCCTCGACCGGCCGCCGGGCCGGGAAGAGCTCGACCGGCAGTCCACCCACGTCCTCGAGGCGCTCGGCGCGTTCCTCGGCCCGCCGGCGGCTTTCGTGGTCGGTGTCGGCGGGCGCCAGGCCGGTCCCGCCGACGCCTGGGTCTCGTACGGGCAGGCGCTCGTGGCCGCTCGGGCCGCTCGTCGGCTGCCCTCGCTGAAGGGCGTCGGACACTGGGAGGAACTGGGCGAGTTCGCCATCCTGCTCCAGCTCCCGGAAGAGTCGCTGAACGCGTCCCTGGTTCCGGAGCCGCTGCGCACGCTGATGGACAGCAATGGCGGCTCCCGTCACCGGGAGACACTGCGCTGCTTCCTGGAACACGCCGGATCGATCCCCAGGACCGCGGAAGCGCTGCAGATCCACCGGACCTCGCTGTACTACCGGCTGGGACAGATCCAGGAGATCACCGGGCTCGACCTGGACATCGGCGCCCATCGGCTGCTTCTCCACATGGGCCTGCGGATCGAGGAACTCCTCGCCCCTGAGCATCCCGCTGAGCTTTCTACAGACTGAGGACGCCCGTCCGGCAGATCCCTACGTCTCGCGGTGGTGACGCCGCACGTCGGCGATCGACAATGTCGGGACGCGGGCGACCAGACGTCCGTTCTTGTTGATATTCGGTCGCCCAGACGCCAGTTGACGCCCGGCGCGTGCGACGGATACCGACCGACCAGGGGGTTCGCCATGGGAGAACTGACGACCGACGACGGTACGAAGCTCGTGTACCACGACAGCGGGGGCGACGGCTCTCCGCTGGTGATGCTCCACGGCTGGGGACAGACGCAGGAGATGTTCCGGCACCAGGTGAGCGGCCTGTCCCCCCGTCGTGTCATCACCTTGGATCTGCGCGGCCACGGAGTGTCCGGCAAGCCCCGTCACGGTTACCGCGTCGCCCGTCTGGCACGCGACGTGCTCGACGTCGTCGACCACCTGGAGCTGGACCGTTTCGACGCCCTCGGGTGGTCGATGGGCGTGTCGGTGTGGTGGAGCTTCATGGACCAGTTCGGCACCGGCCGGATACGGCGCTTCATCGCCGTCGACCAGCCCGCGGCCGTCGCGGCCGTTCCCTGGATGACGCCCGCCGAACAGCGGGAATCCGGCGCCATCTTCGACGTCGCGGGGCTTCTCGAACTCGGCGCCGCACTGGCGGGCCCGGACGGTGAGCGGGTGCGCCACGACTTCGTGCGCGGCATGTTCTCCGGTGACACCGACCCCGAAGTGCTCGCCTTCGTCGCCGCCGAGATCAGGTCGACACCGTCCTACGCCGGCGTCCCCCTGCTGTTCGACCACTGTGCGCAGGACTGGCGCGACATGCTGCCCAGGGTGGACGTGCCGACCCTGGTGATCGGATGCGACGGAAGCCATGTGAGCCCCGACTCGCAGCGTTTCGTCGCCCGCGAGATCCCGGACGCACAACTCCACGTCTTCCCGGCCGACGTGGCCTCGTCGCACTTTCCCTTCCTCGAGAATCCGCCCGCGTTCAACGCCGTGGTCGAGAAGTTCCTGGCCCCAGGAGGTGCGAGGTGACCTGTGACAACGACCTCGGACAGCTGGGGATTTCCGTGCTGCGCTCCGCCGACGGCCCTCGCTCCGTCCTTCCCTGGCTGTCGGAGCCGGGCGTTGACGACGACGCCCTGTACGTCGCGCTGCAACTCCACGGCTCGACCGCGGTCCTGCACGGCGGCAACGAGGTCTTTCTGGAACCCGGCGACATCGTCTTCTGTGATCCGGGCCGGCCCGGATCACCGCGATTCGGCGAGCACTCCCGGATGACGGTCTTCCGTATACCGCGCCGCTGCCTGGGGATCGCCGACTCCGACCTGCGCCGGATCATGGGCGTGCCCCTGGGCTGTGGGGAAGGTGTGCGGGCGTTGGTGTCGCACTTCCTGTCCGTACTCGCCTCCGAGGCGGAGTTCCGCCGGACGCGCGTCGGCGACCGGCTCGCCCGCAACGCCGTGGATCTTCTCGCCGTACTCGTCACGGAGTTCGTCGGAGAGGAGGCGGCGCACTCGACGGACGCCGGTGGGCAGACGCTGTCACGCATCCGGACCTTCGTCGAACTGCATCTGACGGATCCGGATCTGTCGCCGGAATCGATCGCGCTCGCCCATCACATATCCGTCCGCTACCTGCACAAGCTCTTCCAGAGCGAGGGCACGACAGTGAGTCAGTGGGTACGTTCGCGCCGGCTCGACGCCTGTCGCCGCGAGCTGGGCAGGGCACCGCGTCGCAGGCTCACCGTGGCCGCCGTCGCGCATCGCTGGGGATTCACCAGCGCCTCGCACTTCAGCCGGGCCTTCCGGGATGCCTACGGCATGTCGCCCAGCGAGTGGCAGGCTCTGGCACCGTCGGACGCGGCCGCGCCTGTTCCCGCCGGGCCTCCCGGCGTGCGTCGGAGCCCGGACGGCGTTCGGCCGGCCGTGCTTCTAGGCTGACGCAAGGGGGGTTCGGGCGGCCGAGGGGTCCGCGCCCGCCGTCTGTCCACGGAGCAAGACGGAGTTCGCAGAGTTGATGCGGTTCGAGGTACTGGGTCCCCTTCGGGTGTGCCGGGGGGAGAGGGAGCTCGAACTCGGGTTCCCCCAGCAGCGTGCCCTGTTGGGTCTGCTCCTGGTGCGGGCGGGCCGGCCCGTTCCGGCGAGCGAGATCGTCGACGTGCTCTGGCCCGAGCGACCGCCGGCCAGCGCGATGAACGTGGTGCGCCGTTACGTCGGCGCGCTGCGTCGGCTGCTCGAACCCGACCTGCCGCCCCGGGCACCCGGTCGTCGGCTGCTCCGCCGTGACGGTGGTTATCTGCTGGAGGCGGGCGAGGACGAGGTCGACCTGCTGCGGTTCCGCGACCTCACCAAGCGCGGCAAGCGGGCTGTCGCCACCGGAAGACCCGAGGTGGCGCTGCGGCACTTCGTCGAGGCGCTGAGCGAGTGGCGGGGTCCGGTCGCGATGGGGATCCCCTCGTCCGTCCGGGAGCACACCGTGTTCGCCGCGGTGGAGCGCGAGCTCGTGCACACGACGGTGATGGCGGCCGACACGGCGCTGCTGTGCGGCAGGACGGAGGACCTCCTGCCGCGCCTGCGCCAGGCCGTCGAACTCGACCCCCTGAACGAGTCGTTGCACGCCAGGCTCGTCATGGCGCTGGCCGCCTCCGGACGGCAGGCGGAGGCGTTGGCGGCGTACGAGGACGTACGACGGCTGCTGGCCGAGGAGTTGGGGGTCGCGCCCGGCGCCGAGCTGGCCGCGGCCCACACCCGGGTGCTCCGTCAGGAGCTGCGGCCGACCGGTCCCCCGTCCGGTCGCGGGCTGCCGGCGACGCGGCCCGAAGCGCCGGAGCCGGTGGTCCGCCCCGCCCAGTTGCCGCCCGATCTGTTGGTCTTCTCCGGCAGACGGGCCGAACTCGGCAGCCTGCTGGAGATCACCGAGGCGGCGTCGGACTCCGCAGGAGCACCCGCGACGGTCCTGATCAGCGGGATGGCGGGCATCGGGAAGACCACGCTCGCGGTCCACTGGGCGCACGGAATCGCCGATCGGTTCCCGGATGGTCAGCTCTACGTGGAGCTGCGGGGTTTCGCCCCCGCCAGGACGCCCCTGGATCCCGCGGAGGCACTGCGTGGAATGCTCACCGCTCTCGGCGTGCCTCCCCGTCACCTGCCGAACGGCGTGGACGCCCTCGCAGGTCTGTATCGGAGTCTGCTGTCCGGCCGAAGGCTTCTCGTACTGCTCGACGACGCCTCGGGCACCGAGCAGGTCAGGCCGCTGCTCCCCGCGTCGCCCGGCTGTCTGACGCTGATCACCAGTCGCAACGCCCTGCCCAGCCTGATCGCCTCGGGTGCCCACCCCCTGCGCCTGGATCTGCCGTCCGCCGCGGACGCGCGGACCGTACTGGCCCTGCGCGCCGGCCATGAGCGGCTGGCCGCCGAGCCCGCGGCGGCCGACGAGCTCATCGCGCGCTGCGGCCGACTGCCGCTGGCGCTGGCCATCGTGGCCGCCCGGGCCATCAGCCGCCCGGACTTTCCGCTGGCGGCCATCGCCGCCGAACTGCGTCACTCCCGGGGGAGTCTGGACGCTTTCGCCGGCACGGGAGGCGCGGCCGACGCCCGCACCGCCTTCGCCTGCTCCTACCGGTGTCTGGCGCCTGAGAGCGCCCGGTTGTTCCGCCTTCTGTCGCTGCACCCCGGGCCGGACCTCGCGGCGGACGACGCCGCCGCTCTCACCGGCCTCCCCGCCCGCACGGCACGTCTGATCCTCGATGAACTCGCCGAGGCCCACCTCGTCACCGAACACGCACCCGGCAGCTACGTCCAACACGACCTGCTGCGCGTGTTCGCCGCCGAACTCAGCGAGACACACGACTCCCTGGCGGAACGGCAGGCCGCGCGGGAGCGCCTGCTGAACCACTTCCTGCACACCGACCACACATAGACGGCATGGTCGGTCGCCCATGTCACTCCGGTGTCACTTTTTTTACACATCCGCCTTTCTAGGCTCCGTGAGCAGTGAATAGCGGTTTGTTCGGCCGGGCACGGAGGCGACAGATGATGTCCGACATCAGCACCATCGGGGCTGACAGTGGCGAGACGGTGTGCCGGATGCCCATGGGCCTGGACATCGTCGTCACGGGCCGGGCGCCGGCACGGCTGCCCGGAGAGGGGCGGCCGCAGCAGACCGCTCACCGGCTGACCGCCCGGGTCAACGGCGAGTACCTCTTCGTGGGCGTACGGGGAAGCGCCTCCGGCGCCTTCGACGCACAGCGGAGCCGGGAGATCCGCCTGGAACCCGGAGACATCTGCTTCTACGCCGCGGACCGTCCGCCGCTGCTGGACTTCCCCGAGCACGTCCGGCTGAAGCTCTTCCTCGTGCCGCGCGAGGCGCTGGGGCTCGAGGAGCGTGACGTGGAGCAGGTCATGGCGGCGCCGGTCGGCCGGTCCTCCCGGCTGGGTGCGCTGCTGTCGCCGTTCCTGTCCGAACTCGCCGACACGGTCTCCTCGTCCCAGCCCGCGGTCGGCGAGATGCTCGCCTGGAACGCCGTGAACCTCCTGGCCACCCTCGCCACGGAACAGCTGGGCAAGGACGCGACGGGCATACCCGATGCCCAGTCCCCGCTGCTGTCGCGGATCCTGCGGTTCATCGACCTGCATCTGGCCGACGGGGACCTGTCCCCCGAACTGATCGCCGGGGCCCATCACATCTCGGTGCGGTACCTGCACAAGCTGTTCCAGGACGAGGGCACGACGGTCGGCCGGTGGATCCAGCGCCGCCGTCTCGAGGAGTGCCGTCGCGATCTGATGCGCGGCGTTCACGGCCGGCAGACCATCGCCGCGGTCGCGGGCCGCTGGGGTTTCCTCAGTGCCACGCACTTCAGCCGGGTGTTCCGGGCCGCGTACGGCATGTCCCCGAGCGAGTGGCGGGACACGGCGGGCCGGGGTACGCGGTTTCGCCGCCGGTAGAGCGGTACCGCGTTGGGGCCGCGGCCTGGTCCAGACGGCGTCGGAGCCCGGGAGGCGATGCGCGACCGCGATGACGGCCGCGGCGACGAGCACGGCCTGAAGTGCCGTGGCGATGGTCGGCGCACGGCCTTCTCGAAATCGGCCTCGTAGTCGGAGGCGAGCTGTGGGCGTGGCTGGGCGAATTTCTCGAAATCCGCTGCCGCCCAGGTGAGATTCTCGCCCGCGCCGTTGAGGCGCAGCCATTCGTCCCCGTCCGCGGGGCGGGCCATTTCGATCCAGCTGGCCAGGTCGTCGATTTCCTGACCGGCCGTCTGCGGGAAAAGGTGATACGCGATGCGCAGCGACAGTTGACCTGCCTCGGCCAGTTCAACGACGGTGCTGTAGTTGTCGGGGAAGTTGCGTTGCGAACGACCAGGTCCGCCGCGTCGTCGGTGGCGCCGGGAATCAGCCCGCCGACCGGCATCGTGGACAACGTGGGCCAACCTCCTGAAGGCGAAACGGCTTTCGACGGGAGCGTCACGCTATTCCTGGCGGATACGCCCGTGTGTCCTCTCAGCGCACCGAATGCGTACCGACAGCGCACTGCTTCTTGCCGCGCCCCTTTTCGTGCACGCTGAGGTCAGCTCCGGTGCGCTCGTGGGCAATTCCCGTCGGTTTTCCGGTATTAGCGTGCTGATCGACCGACCCGCAGTTCACGCACGACACTTCAGGAGAATTGCATGTCCGACACCTTCGAGCCGGTCCAGCCAGTGCTGGAGCCGGCGGCAGCCGCTTTCACCGAAGCCACCGCCAACCCTCCCTATCTCTTCGACCTGCCGCCCGCCGAAGGCCGCAAGGCCGTTGACGAGGTGCAGTCCGGCGAGATCGAGAAGCCGCGGATCGACGAGGAGTGGATCACCGTCTCCGGCGGTCCTACGGGCAGCGTCCGGGCCCGGATCGTCAAGCCCGCCGGTGCCCAGGGGACGCTACCGGTGATCCTCTACATCCACGGCGCGGGCTGGGTCTTCGGCAACGCCCACACGCACGACCGCCTGGTCCGCGAACTCGCCGTCGGCGCGAACGCCGCCGTGGTCTTCCCCGAGTACGACCTCTCCCCCGAGGTCCGTTACCCGGTCGCCATCGAGCAGAACTACGCGGTCGCCCGCTGGATCGTCGAGCAGGGCGCGTCCAAGAATCTGGACGGTTCCCGGCTGGCCGTGGCCGGTGACTCCGTCGGCGGCAACATGGCGGCCGCGCTGACGCTGATGGCCAAGCAGCGCGGCGACCTGCCCCTCGTCCAGCAGGTGCTGTTCTACCCGGTCACCGACGCGAACTTCGACACCGGTTCCTACCACCAGTTCGCGACCGGCTACTTCCTGCGGCGCGACGGCATGCAGTGGTTCTGGGACCAGTACACGACCGACGAGGCGGAGCGCGCCCAGATCACCGCTTCCCCGCTGCGGGCGACGACCGAGCAGCTCGCCGGTCTGCCGCCGGCCCTGGTCATCACCGGCGAGGCCGACGTGCTGCGCGACGAGGGCGAGGCATACGCCAACAAACTGCGTGAGGCCGGTGTCCCGGTGACCGCCGTGCGCTTCCAGGCGATCATCCACGACTTCGTGATGCTCAACGCCCTGCGCGAGACGCACGCCGCCGAGGCCGCGATCACGATGGCCGTCGGCACCCTGCGCACCGCGCTCCACGGCCGCTGACCGCGACGAAACGCACGCCCATCCACATCAAGGAGAAGAACATGTCCACCACCCCCACCGCCGTTCTCGTGCACGGTGCCTTCGCGGACGCCGCCAGCTGGTCCGGGGTCGTCGCGGAGCTGCAGAACCACGGCGTCCCCGTGCTGGCGCCGCCGAACCCGCTGCGCGGCGTGGCGTCCGACGCCGCGTACATCGCCTCCGTGGCATCGCAGATCGACGGCCCGGTCGTGCTGGTCGGCCACTCCTACGGCGGTGCGCTCATCACCGTGGCCGGCACCGCGGAGAACGTCGTCGGGCTGGTCTACATCGCCGCCTACGCCCCCGAAGAGGGCGAGAGCCTCGGCGAGTTGCAGGGCCGTTTCCCGCTCTCCCCGCTCGTGAGCAACCTCAAGGAGTGGACGTACCCCGTCGAAGGGGCGGAGCCCGCGGTCGAGGTCACCATCAAGGCCGAGGCGTTCCCGGACATCTTCGCCGCCGACGTCCCGGCCCCGGTCACCAAGGTCCTGGCGGCGGCGCAGCGTCCGCTGGCCGCCTCGGCGTTCACGGAGGCGGCCTCGGCCGCCGCGTGGAAGACCAAGCCCTCCTGGGCGCTGGTGGCGGGCGCGGACCAGGCGATCAACCCCGAGGTCGAGCGTTTTGGCGCGAAGAGGGCCGGGGCGACCATCGTCGAGATCGACGGCGCCTCGCACGCCGTCGCCGTGTCCCAGCCCAAGGAGGTCGCCGACCTGATCCTCGCCGCGGTACGCGCGACGAGCTGACGCCGGGCGACAGGCGTCAGACGGCAGGCGTCAGGCGTCAGGCGTCAGGCGTCAGGCGTCAGTTGGGCACAGCCAGCCGCTCGGACGAGCTCCCCCGTACGGGTCGTCCGCGCGGCTCGGCCGTCTCGTACAGGCCCCTTCACCGGCGCCGGGTCGTGACCACCGCGACCAGACCGCCAGGAGCACACCGGCGGCAAGCGCCATGGTGCGCCGGCGCCGAGCGGGCGGATCCGCGCCGGCGGATCCGCCCGGGCGGGTCGGTGTACGACTCAGCGGAGGGCTCCCAGGGCCGCCTCGATCGTCCGATGGAAGGTGGGATAGGTGTAGATCATGTGCTGGAGCCGGTCGACGGGTACCTCGGCGTGGACGGCCACGTTCAGCCCGTAGAGCACCTCCCCGCCCGCCGGACCCGCCGAGGTCGCGCCGATCAGCACGCCCCGGTCGGCGTCCTCGACAAGCTTGATGAACCCTTCGCCGCCCGGCCCGTGGATCCAGCCGCGTGTGGAGGAGGCGATGGACACCACACTCGTACGCACCCACCGCCCCTGCTCCCGCGCCTGACGCTCAGTCAGGCCGACGGACCCGATCTCCGGGTCGGTGAAGGTGACGCGGGGCAGCGCCCGGTAGTCGGCGTCGGGCCCGGGCTGCCCGAGGATGTCCCGGACGGCGATCTCCGCCTGGTACATCGACACATGAGTGAAGGCGCCCCGGCCGGTGATGTCACCGACCGCCCACAGCCCCTCGCCGGCGCGCAGCTGCCCGTCCGTGGGCACGGCCGCCCCCGTCGGATCGAGTCCCACCGTGTCGAGCCCCAGCGCGGCCAGGTCGGCATACCGCCCGGTGGCGACCAGAAGCCGCTCGGCACGCAGCGGCTCCCCCTCGCCCTCCAGCCATACGGTGAACCCGGCGCCGTCATGGCCGACCTGCCGCGCCCGGGCACCGGTGAGGACGGTGACACCGTCCGCGCGCAGCGCCTCGGCCGCCAACTCCCCAGCTTCCGGCTCCTCTTGGGACAGCAGCCGGTCCTGTCCCTCGATCACCGTGACCGCGCACTTGAAGCGGGCGAATACCTGGGCGAGTTCGACGCCGATGGCACCTCCGCCGAGCACGACCATCGACGCCGGGAGTTCCTTCGCCGCCATCGCGTCCCGGTTGGTCCAGTACGGCGTTCCTTCGAGGCCCGGCACCGGTGGGATCCGGGGGCGGGTGCCGGTGGCCAGCACGACACCGCGCCGCGCCTCGAAAGTGCGGTCACCGACCGTCACCCGGCGCGGCCCGGCCAGGTGTCCCCTCCCCCGGACGAGCCGACCGCCCTTGGCCGTGAGCCGGTCGGCGGCCACCTGGTCGTTCCAGTCGTCGGTGGCCTCGTCGCGGATGCGCCCGGCCACCCTGCTCCAGTCCGGAGTCACGACCGCCTCACCGGCGAGGGCGGGGATCCGGCGCCCCTCGGCCAGCAGATTGCCGGCCCTGATCATCATCTTGCTGGGCACGCATCCCCAGTACGGACACTCGCCCCCGACGAGTTCCGCCTCGACCCCCACCACGTCCAGTCCGGCCTCGGCCAGTGTGCCCGCGACGTACTCACCGCCCGGTCCCAGCCCGACGACGACCACATCCGCCTGCTCGTTCGTGCTCATGTCGCTCCTCATTCGGCCCGCTCCCCTGGGGGTTGTCCCGGCGAGGCTAGAGCGGCCGGACTTCGGCCCATGCCCGCCAGCGCACGGGCACTTGCCCGAGAGCGAACGCCTGGCACGGCACCCCTGGTATCAGCGCAAGGTGAGGCGATGGTCCAGCGGCGATCGTCCCGTGATGAGTACCCGGATGCCGGCCGGCGTCAGTGAACCGCTCATCCACGAGTAGCGCTCCCCCGCGTCCACCACCGGCGGCTGTCTGCCGCCCTTGCCGTTGCCGGGGCCGAAGGTGATGCGGTCGTCTCCGACGGTGTACGAGGCCTCGCCGCTCACGAGGTGGTACGTGTCCGGGGTGCCGGTGACGGGTTCCAGGCCGGCGCCGGTCAGCGTGCCGCCGGGGCGGAAGCACAGCTCCAGGGCGAACGGGACCTCGGAGCCTGTGAGTTGGACGTCCAGGGTCCAGGAGCCGCCCGCCGTCTCCTGGACCAGCACTTCGGTACGGAGTGTGCGGTACTCCTTCGGGCGGTGCGGGAAGTCCATCGCCGACCAGAAGCGGCCGTCGTCGGTGAGCGGGTACAGACCGTCGCGGCGACGGTGCTGCGGCGGCAGCGGTTGGTGGTAGGCGGCATGGACCTCGGCGGTGAGGCGCCAGCCGTCGACCGTGCGCTCCAGGTGCTCCGCCCGGAAGTGGCCGAGCGAGAAGAACTGCGGGGCCAGCCGCAGGGAGTCGAGGATCGCGTCTCCCTTGCGCATCTTGAAGAACGTGGGGTTCGTGGACAAGCCTGATGAGATGGCGCGCACGTCCGGGAAGTCGGTGCCGCCGAAGATGCTCGCGGTGCGGTCGTCACGGCGTACGCGCACGAGGCCACAGGCCGTGTCGTGGTGCTCGAAGTCCGCCTGCAGCTCGGCGGGTTGGGGCAGCTCACGCGCCAGCTCGGGTCTGTCGAGCACCTCGGCGAGCCGGTCGCCCGGCGGGGTCTCGCCGAAGGTCTGGTCGGTGCCCCGTTCACGCAGGAGCGCGGCCACCGCGGCGAACCGGCCGTCTCCGTCGCGGATCGCCAACTCCCTGTACTGGAGCCAGAATTCGGGAAGGTACCGCAGGACTGTCTGGTCCTGGCGGCGCGAATGGACCGACTCCACCTCGCCGTTGGGCTCGATGACGTACAGGGTGGCGGCGAGGTTCCTGCGTACGACCCCGTAGAGGTCCCGGCGTCCGTAGTGGCGCGCGAGGGTCAGGAGGGCCGGATTGGTCACCACCGCCGAGTAGGTGGGGCTGCGTTCGCTGTACTCGCCGCCCGGCAACTGGTCGATGCCCTCGGCGAGCCAGGCGTCGATGCGCTCGGGGTAGGAGGGGTCGGGCCACCGGGCATGGATGCGGGCCAGGGCCGAGCACACGAGCCAACGGTGGTTGGCGGTGTGCAGACCGCCGGTCGCGAGGCCGGGGCCCGCCTTGCGCAGAATGCGTTCGAGGGTGGCGCGCAGGGGCCGCGTGGCCTCGTGATCGTCCCCGGTCAGCAGGCTGTGGGTGAGATTCAGGTCGACGATCGAGAAAGCGGTGTCCGGCGGGGAGTGGGCGGCGCCCTGGTCCCAGAGCCCGTCGTCGAACTGCTCCTCGGCGAGCGCTTCCGCGAGTTCGCCGAGCGGTCCGAGCAGGGCGGCGTCGTGGTGGCGCCTGGAGTCGCCGTGCACGTACACCGAGGTGAGCGTGCGCAGCGCCCGGGCCGAGGAGCGCGCCTTGCCCTGGTCGCGCAGTTCCTTGAGGTACGTGCCGTATCCGTCGAGGACCGAATCGGCCCGGGCATCGGCGGCGCGGGTGAGGAAGTCGACGAAGTCGGTGTCGAGCGGGGCCACTTCACCTTCCGTTTCATCGTGCGTGTCAGCAGCGTCGTGCGTGCCGGCTTCGTCCTGCGTGTCCGCAAGGGCGGTTCCCTGCCCGACGGCTGCCGCCGCGGCGGCGGTGGAGGCGAGGAAGATCCTCCGGCCCATCATGCCGACTCCTGTCGAAGGGGGCGGGCAGACACCCGTACGTCGACCGCCGTCAGCGCCAACGCCAGCGGCCCCGGCGCCAGGAACGCCAGTGGCAGCAGCATCCACGCGCACAGCGCGGCAGCGGCCACCGCCAGCAGGACGAGACCGCTGCCGCCCACGTCCCGTACGGAGTCCCGGGCGGCGCCGACCACCGCCGCACGCCAGTCGGTGAGCGACTCGGGCCGGCCGCAGGCGCGCAGGCCGACGACAGCCGCGCACGCTCCGATGGCCGCCGCGACAACCGCGAAGAGCGGGGCGCCGGGCAGTCCGGCGCGGGCCAGGGCCAGGTCGGCCCAGAGCAGCAGCACGCCCGCCAGGGTCAGCGCTCCGGCCGCGAGGTCGCCGACGCGCAGGCGTCGCCGCAGCAACGCCAAGTACCGTCCTGCCGTGGCCGGTTGGTCCTCGCGCGCCCCGCGCAGGACCGCGCACGCCGTGGACAGCGCCGCCGGCAGTGTGACGACCGGCAGCGCCGCGAGCGCCGTGCACACCCCCACGCTCAGCACGTCCGCGAACAGCGTCATCCGCGGTCCGAAGATCTCGCCCGTCTCGCGGGCCGGTCCGGCGCTCATCCCTTGATCCCGGAGTTCGCCATGCCCTCGACCAGGAACCTCTGGAAGGCGAGGAAGAACAGCACGATCGGCAGCAGGGCGATCACCGACATCGCGAACATCGGGCCGAAGGCCGACGTGCTCGACGCGTCCACGAACGACCTCAACGCCAGCGTGAGCGTGAACTTCTCCGGCGAGAAGAGGTAGATCAGCTGGGTGAAGAAGTCGTTCCAGGTCCAGATGAAGGTGAAGATCGCCGTGGTGATCAGCGCGGGCCGGGTGAGCGGCAGGATGACCAGGAAGAAGCTGCGGAACGGCCCGCAGCCGTCGATCCGCGCCGCCTCCTCCAGCTCACGCGGCAGCCCGCGCATGAACTGCACGATGAGGAAGACGAAAAACGCCTCTGTGGCAAGGAACTTGGGCAGGATCAGCGGCCAGTAGGTGTTCACCATGCCGAGCTGGTTGAAGATGATGTACTGCGGGATCAGCACGGCGTGGTGCGGCAGCATGATCGTCGCGATCATGAAGGCGAAGAGCGGACCGCGGAAGCGGAAGCGCAGCCGGGCGAAGGCGTACGCGGCCAGGGAGCAGCTGAGTACGTTGCCGACGACCGCGCCGCCCGCGATGAACAGCGAGTTGCCGAGCAGCCGCCACACGGAGACGTCGTTCACGCCGTCGAGTGCGGTCTTGTAGTTGGACCACTCCAGGCTGCTGGGCAGCAGGTCGAGGCTGGCGATCACCTCGTCGGCGGGCTTGAGCGAGGTCGCGAGCAGCCACGCCAGCGGATACAGCATCACGAGGAGTGCGGCGAGACAGCCGACGTGCAGGGCGACACGGCGCCAGGCAACCGGCTTGCGTACAGCGGGAGTTGCAGCGGTTGAGGTGGTCATCGGTCCCCCTCGGACGCGTAGAAGACCCAGGAGCGCGAGGTCCTGAACAGCACGGCGGTGACGGCGCCGATGACGAGGAGCAGGGTCCAGGCCATCGCGGACGCGTAGCCCATGTGGGAGGCGACGAAGCCGCGGTCGTAGAGGTAGAGGGTGTAGAAGAGCGTCGAGTCGGCGGGGCCGCCCTTGCCCGCGCTGACCGCGAACGCGGGGGTGAAGACCTGGAAGGCCTGGATGGTCTGGAGCACCAGGTTGAAGAAGATCACCGGGGAGAGCATGGGCACGGTGATGGACAGGAACTGCCGCCATCGGCTCGCCCCGTCGACAGCCGCCGCCTCGTACAGCTCGGAGGGGATCTGCTGGAGCCCGGCGAGGAAGATGACCATGGGCGCGCCGAACTGCCACACCGTCAGCAGCGCGACGGCGAACAGCGCCCAGCCGGGCTTGTTGACCCAGCCGCCCGTGCCCAGCAGGTTGTCGACCGTGCCGCCGTCGTTGAAGACCGCCCGCCACACCAGGGCGATGGACATCGAGGCGCCGAGCAGGGAGGGCGCGTAGAAGGCCGAGCGGTAGAAGGCCCGCCCGCGCCGCATGGACTTCAGCGCGAGCGCGACGACCAGGGCGAGGCCGAGTTGGAGGGGCACGGCGATGACGACGTACGTGAGGGTCGCGACGACCGAGCGCCAGTAGCGCGGGTCCTCGGTGAACATCTGCGTGTAGTTGCGCAGGCCCACCCACTGGGGCGGGTTGAACAAGTCGTAGTCGGTGAAGGAGAGATAGAGCGAGACGGCCATCGGGAGCAGGGTCAGTACGGCCGCGCCGAGGACCCACGGGGAGAGGAACACCCAGGCTGCGCCCTCGCGTTGGCGCTTGGGCCGCTTGGCCGGGGTGGTCTTCGCGGTACGGGCGGGGGCCGGTATCTCGGTGGTGGTCATGACCTCAGCTCCGCCTTCGCCTCGGTGACGTAGTCCTCGGCCGCCTCACGGGGCGACATCCGCTCGAACGACACCTGGTCGTAGTCGCGCTGGAAGGTGGTCTGCAGGGCGCTGTCGCCCGAAGGCGGCGCCTGCGGCGGGGAGTTGAGGGTGCCGTCCACGGACGCCTGGTAGTCGGCGACCGTCTTGTCGAAGTCCTTGAGCTCGGGCGCGATCTTCTCGCGGATCGATTCGTTGACGGGGATGCCGCGGGTCGCGCCGAGGATCTTCGCGGCGTCCATGTCGTTCAGCATGAAGTCGATGAACCGGGCCGACTCTTCGGGATGGCCGGAGCTGTCCGCGATGCCCATGAACATCGACGGCTTGAAGTACTGGCCGGGCGTGCCGTCCTCGCCGGACGGCATGGGGGCGAGGGTGACTCCGGTCGGGACGAGGGCCAGGAAGCCGCTGGACGGCGCGTCCCAGTTGTTGTCGGAGAGGGCCCTGCCGCCGCGTCCGAGCGGGGTGTTCTCGACGGTGCCGTCGAGCTGGGTGGTCTCCTCGGCCGGTGAGACGGCTCCCTCCCTGCGCAGTCGGTCCGTGAAGGTCCAGTAGCGCGTCAGGTCGTCTGCGGTGAAGCCGAGTTTCCCGTCCTTGGTGTAGAGGGACTTGCCCTGGCCGCGCAGCCAGACCTCGAAGGCGTCCTCGCTCCATCCCGGATCGGTGCCGCCGGGCTTGCCCGTTTTCTCGGCGAGGGCGCGCATGGCGTCGGCCCAGTCGTTCCAGGTCCAGCCCTCGCGGGGCAGCTCGACTCCGGCGGCCTTCCACTGTTTCGTGTCGTACACGATGGTCTCGGTGCCGCGCGCCTGGGGGACCGCGTACTGCCTGTCGTCCACGACACCCGTGGCAAGGAGGCCCTTGTCGATATCCGCGGTGCTCAGCGCGGACCGCTGCTTCGCGAGGTCCAGCAGCACACCGCCGGACGCGTACTGGTCGATCATCCGGTAGTCGAGCTGCATCACGTCGGGGGCGTCGCCGCCGGCCGCCTGGGTGGCCAGCTTCTGCTTGTAGGCGTCGTAGCCGGAGAAGGACGTCTGCACGTCGATGTCCGGGTGCTTCTTCTCGAAGAGGTCGACGGCCGCCTGGGTTCTGGCCGCCCTGTCCGGATTGCCCCACCAGGTGTAGCGCAGCACGGCCTTGCCGCCCGCGCTGCTGGACTCTCCCGAGTCGGAGCAGCCGGTGAGAGCCGCGGCCGCGCAGAGCGCGAGGGTCGCGGCCGTCGTGCGGGACGGCCAGGGAGTCCTGGCCCTGCGGGACGGCCAGGACCTCCAGGACTTCCTTGTCCTGTTTCCGGGCATGAGTGGGTCACCTCTTTCGCTAGAAAGCGCTTCCACCCCCCGCACGACCTTAGGGAAGGTCCTGATGTCAGAACAAGACCCCCGAGCCGCATCCGTCTCATCCGCAGCGTCTGGCGCGTTTGCGGCGTCTGGCGCGTCCGCCGCATCTGGCGCGTCCGTCTCGTCCACCGCGTCCGTCTCGTCCGCCGCGGAAGGGCGTCGTCGGTGTGCCGTGGTGGGGCTTGGTGCCCGCGCCCGGCTGTTCACCGAGGCGCTCGCCGGTCCGTACGCGGATCGGATCGACCTGGTGGGGTTCTGCGATGTCAACGCCCATCGCATGGCGGTCCACAACGGCTGGATCGCGGCCGATCATCCCGGGCGGGAGCCCGTACCCGCTTACGCCGCCGAGGACTTCGAGGTGATGCTGCACCGGGAGCGGGTTGACCTCGTGGTGGTGTGCAGTGTCGACCGGACACACGACGACTACATCGTGCGCGCCCTGGAGGCGGGCTGCGACGTCGTCACCGAGAAGCCGATGACCACCGATGCCGAGCGGG
Organism: Streptomyces albicerus; assembly: GCF_008905045.1. Taxonomy (GTDB): domain Bacteria; phylum Actinomycetota; class Actinomycetes; order Streptomycetales; family Streptomycetaceae; genus Streptomyces; species Streptomyces albicerus. The sequence continues at coordinate 52,186 of NZ_VWMY01000037.1, read as the reverse complement.
CGCGTCGCATCCTGGAGGCCCGGCGGCGGACCGGGCGGGACGTGCGGGTCGCCTTCAACTACCGCTACAACCCAGTGCATTCGGCCGTACGGGAACTCATCGCGGCCGGGGAGATCGGCGAGGTCGGCTCGGTGCACTTCGAGTGGCTGCTCGATCTGCGGCACGGCGCGGACTACTTCCGGCGGTGGCACCGGGACAAGGCCAACTCCGGCGGCCTGATGGTCCATAAGTCGACTCATCACTTCGATCTGGTGAACTGGTGGCTGGGGACGGGGCCGGAGACCGTATTCGCGCAGGGTGGTCTCTTCTTCTACGGTGACGAGGCGGGGCGGCGGCGGGGGCTTGCCCGGCCCTATGCCCGGGCCCACGGTGCCGCTGCCGCTGAGGGCGACCCCTTTGCCGTACGTCTCGCGGATTCGGATGTGCTCAGCGCGTTGTATCTCGACGCCGAGCGGGAGGACGGCTATCACCGCGATCAGAACGTGTTCGGGCCCGGGGTGACCATCGAGGACGACATGGCGGTGCTTGTGCGGTACACGTCCGGGGCCTCCCTGACCTACCACCTCACCGCCTATTCCCCTTGGGAGGGCTATCGCGTCGCCTTCAACGGCAGCGAGGGGCGGCTCGAGCTCCTCGTCGAGGAGTCGACCTGGGTGCGGTCCGATGTCGAGGTCGAGGGGAGCGGTCCGGTCATGCACGGTTCCGCCGTCGGTGACGAGGCCGGGCGTACGGAGTTGCTGCTGCGGCGGTTCTGGGAGCGGCCTCGTGAGGTGAAGGTCGCCAGTGGGGAGGGTGGGCATGGGGGTGGGGACGTGCGGATGTTGGCGGATCTGTTCGGGCCGTGGGTGGGTGTAGGTGCGGGTTCGGGTGCCGGTTCGGGTTCGGGTGCGGGTTCGGATTCGGGTGTGAGTGCTGATCCGTTGGGGCGGGCCGCGGACGCCGTCGATGGGGCTCGGTCGTTGGTTACCGGGCTTGCGGCCAATGAGTCGTTCGAGACCGGATTGCCTGTTCAGGTGCGGGATTTGCTGGACGTCTGAGTTCGGAGCGCGTCACCGGTGGGGCGCTTCCGGCCCGGTGGGGTGGGGGCGGGGCCGTGCCGGTATGTCCGTTCGCAACCACTGGGCGTACTGCCCTTGGTTGCAACGGGTGGAGGTTTCCAGCGGGAGCTCTACGTTGCGAACGTGACATACCGGCACGGCCTCGCCCCCGGGTGCGTTGGCGGGTGCGGGAGCGTTTTGACTGTTGTGTGCATACGATCTTGGTGTGGTTCTCTTTGTCGTTCGGCGGGACAGCTCGGTGAGTGCTGGTGAGGCTTGGCAGCGGCTTACCGCGTGGGAGCGGCATGGTCGTGTGGTGCCGTTGACTCGGGTCTCTGTCGTCACGGTGGCGCCGGGTGGGGTGGGGACTGTCTTCGTGGCGCGGTCCGGTGTCGGCGGTGCGGCGTTCGATGACCCCATGGAGGTCGTCGTCTGGCGGCCGCCTGAGGGGGAGGGCTCCGGTGGCGGATTCGGATTGTGTCGGCTCGTCAAACGGGGGGCGTTTGTTACCGGGTGGGCCGAGGTGGAGGTGCGTCCGGTCGTGGGTGGTGGTTCGTGGGTGGTGTGGCGGGAGGAGTTGGGAGTGCGGGGGCTGCCCCGGGTTCTCGATCCCGTGTTGAGGTGGGCGGCTCGGTGGGTGTTCGGGCGGGCTGTGGACAAGTTGCTGCGGTGGCCCTGAGGGCGTCGTACGTGGTGAAGGCCTCCCGGCTGTCGGGGACGAACGGCCAGCGCCACAGCGCCTGTCGGAAGTCGGCCTCGGGGAGCCAGTCGGTCCTGCTCGTCCACGCGTTCCACCGGCTCGCCCATGAGACTCATGGGGTCACGATGTCAAAGGCATCCGAAATGACGTGGAGTGACTCCGGCCGGAGTTGCGAGACTGGCATGCATGAACGACATGGGGAGATTCCGGCGGGCCGTCGTGGAGTGGGCGGCCGGTGGGGTGGAGGCGCCGGCGGCTGCCGAGTCCGCGCGGGAGCTGGCGGGTGGCGTCGGGCTGCGTACGGTCGTGCTTGTGGAGGGCGGGAGTGATCAGGTCGCGCTTGAATCGCTGGCCGCCAGGCTTGGCCGGGATCTTGACGCGGAGGGTGTTTCGGTCGTGCCGCTCGGGGGTGCGACGAGTATCGGACGGTTCGTGGATCTGTGCGGTCCCGGGGGACTCGATGTGCGGCTGGCCGGTCTGTGCGACGCGGGAGAGGAGCGCTTCTTCCGGCGTGCGCTGGAGCGGGCCGGGCTCGCCTCCGATCTCACGCGCGACGGGCTGGAACCGCTCGGGTTCTATGTGTGCGACGCGGATCTGGAGGACGAGTTGATCCGTTCGCTGGGCGCCGATGCCGTACAGCAAGTCGTCGACGTGCAGGGTGAGTTGCGGTCGTTTCGTATCTTCCAGAATCAGCCTGCCCAGCGCGAGCGGACCGTCGAGCAGCAGCTCCATCGCTTCATGGGGACGCATAAGGGCCGCAAGGCCCAGTACGCGCACGAGCTTGTCGAGAGTCTGGATCTGGAACGGACACCGCGGCCCTTGGAGCGGCTTCTAGCCCATGTCTGACTGTCTGAGCGTCTCAGTGTCTGACGTGCGGGAGGTCGGGGGTTCTTCGGGTTCCGCGTCTGCCCGTGAGCTCGTGCCCGGCCCTTTGGGGCAGGTCAGGCTACCGAACCGATCCGTCCCGTCGGCTCCGGCGTTGAGGACATGTCGTGGTGGATCGGTGTGTGGGCGCCGGTCAGTGATGTCCCGCTGCCTCCCCGTCGGTTCGCGACGATCTCCGAGGCTATGGAGAGGGCGGTCTCCTCGGGCGTACGGGCTCCGAGGTCGAGGCCGATCGGTGAGCGCAGGCGGGCCAACTCCAGTTCGGTGACGCCGACTTCGCGGAGGCGGTCGTTGCGGTCGAGGTGAGTGCGGCGGGAGCCCATCGCGCCGACGTATGCGACCGGCAGGCGAAGGGCGAGCTGGAGGAGGGGTACGTCGAACTTGGCGTCGTGGGTCAGGACGCAGAGGACCGTGCGGGCGTCGACCTCCGTGCGCTCCAGGTACTTGTGCGGCCACTCGACGGTGATCTCGTCCGCCTCTGGGAAGCGGGCCCGCGTCGCGAAGACGGGGCGCGCGTCGCACACCGTCACGTGGTAGCCGAGGAACTTGCCGATGCGGACCAGGGCGGAGGCGAAGTCGATCGCGCCGAAGACGATCATGCGGGGCGGTGGGACCGAGGACTCGACCAGGAGTGTGAGCGGTGCTCCGCAGCGAGAGCCCTGCTCTCCGATCTCCAGGGTGCCGGTCCGGCCGGTGTCGAGGAAGGCGCGCGCCTCGTCGACCACCGTGCGGTCCAGTTCGGGGTGGGCGCCGAAGCCGCCCTCGTACGAGCCGTCGGGGAGTACGAGGAGGGCGCGGCCCAGTAGTCCGGCCGGGCCGGAGACGATGCGCGCCACCGCCGCCGCCTCTCCGCGGGCGGCGGCGGACAGCGCCGACGCGAACACCTTCCGGGAGGCGTCCGAGGCGCGTACCGGGGTCACCAGGATGTCGATGATCCCGCCGCACGTCAGGCCCACCGCGAAGGCGTCCTCGTCGCTGTAGCCGAAGCGTTCGAGGACCGGCTCCCCGTCCTCCAACGCCTGTTGGCACAGTTCGTACACCGCGCCCTCCACACAGCCGCCGGAGACCGAGCCGATCGCCGTGCCGTCGGCGTCCACCGCGAGGGCGGCACCCGGCCGGCGGGGTGCGCTGCCGCCGACCGCCACCACGGTGGCCACGGCGAAGTCGCGTCCCTGCTCCACCCAGCGGTGCAGCTCCTCGGCGATGTCCAGCATCTCTCGGTCTCCTTGATCGCGGTTGTGGGAGGGCCTTGGTGCGGTGCAGCGCCCCGTAAGGGGCGCGGGGAACTGCGCGACCAGCGACGACGGACCCGCAGACGAGGCACCGCACCTCCAGCGGGAGCGTCTAGTGGACGCCCATCCAGCTCTCGATCGGGTTGAGGGCGAAGAAGACGAGGAAGATCGCCGTCAGGCCCCACATGAACGCCCCGATCTCCCGGGCCTTGCCCTGGCCGATCTTGATGGCGACGTAGCTGATGACTCCGGCCGCGACGCCCGCGGTGATGGAGTACGTGAACGGCATGATCACGACGGTCAGGAAGACCGGGACCGCGGTGGCGCGGTCGGCCCAGTCCACGTGCCGGGCGTTCGTCATCATCATGGCGCCGATGACGACCAGGGCCGCGGCCGCGACCTCGCCGGGGACGATCGCCGTCAGCGGGGTGAAGAAGAGGCAGGCCGCGAAGAACAGACCGGTGATGACGGAGGACAGGCCCGTGCGGGCGCCTTCGCCCACCCCGGTCGCCGACTCCACGAACACCGTCTGACCGGAGGCGCCCGAGACGCCGCCGATCGCGCCGCCCGCGCCGTCGATGAACAGTGCCTTGGACAGGCCCGGCATCCGGCCCTTCTCGTCGGCCAGCTTGGCCTCGGTGCCGACGCCGATGATGGTGGCCATCGCGTCGAAGAAGCCCGCGAGGACGAGGGTGAAGACGATCATGCCGACCGTCATCGCGCCGACCTGGCCCCAGCCGCCGAACTCGACGTCGCCGAAGATCGAGAAGTCAGGCATCGACACCGCGCTGCCGTGCAGCTCGGGGGCGCCGCTGGCCCACTGCTTGGGGTCGATGACGTCGAGGGCGTTGAGGATCACGGCGAGGACCGTGCCGCTGACGATGCCGACGAGGATCGCGCCGGGGATGCCCCGGGCCTGGAGCATGAAGATCAGGAGGAGGGTCGCGGCGAAGAGCAGGACCGGCCAGCCGGCGAGTTCGCCGTTCGGGCCGAGGGAGACCGGGGTCGCCTTGCCCTGGTGGACGAAGCCCGCCTTCACCAGGCCGATCAGGGCGACGAACAGACCGATGCCCATCGTGATCGCGTGCTTCAGCGCCAGCGGGATCGCGTTCATGATCATCTCGCGCAGCCCGGTGACCACCAGGAGCATGATCACGACGCCGTACATCACACACATGCCCATGGCCTGCGGCCAGGTCATCTGGGGCGCGACCTGCGAGGAGAGCACGCCGGAGACGGAGAGTCCGGCGGCGAGGGCGAGCGGCACCTTGCCGAAGAAGCCCATCAGGAGCGTGGTGAAGGCCGCCGCGAACGCCGTCGCGGTGATCAGAGCCTGCTGGCCGAGCGTGTTCCCGGCGGCGTCCTTGCCGGAGAGGACTAGCGGGTTGAGCAGCAGGATGTACGCCATCGCCATGAAGGTCGTGACGCCGCCGCGCATCTCACGCGCGACCGTGCTTCCTCGCTTGGATATGTGAAAGTACCGGTCGAGCCAGGACCTGCCGGCCGGGACGCGGGTTCCCTCACCCGCGTCTTCGGCTGTGGTCCTGGGCTCCAGTGACTGCTGGGTCATGGTGCCGTCTCCCAAGGTTCATAGGGGCTCCCGCGGAAACCGCCGTGGCGGCGCGGGTTTTGGGAAGGTGCACGACCCGGGGGACGGCCCGAGACGAACGAAAAGCGGTACTGCACTTGAACCGGTACCAGGGGTTGCCGTTGGTTGTACGGCCGCCCGGAGCCGGGGGTGCCGTTGCTGTGCCCAGCCGTTCCGCCTTGCGGAACGCTGCCCACAGCAACGGCGGGTCGCCTACGCCGTTCCGGTGAGGTGCTCCGGGCGTACCGGCGTGCGGTTGAGCTCCAAGCCCGTCGCGTTCCGGATCGCCGCGAGGACGGCCGGAGTCGAGGACAGGGTCGGGGCCTCGCCGACGCCGCGGAGCCCGTAGGGCGCGTGGTCGTCGGCGAGTTCGAGCACGTCGACGGGGATGGTCGGCGTGTCGAGGATCGTGGGGATGAGGTAGTCGGTGAAGGAGGGGTTCCTGACCTTCGCCGTCTTCGGGTCGACGACGATCTCCTCCATGACCGCGACGCCCAGGCCCTGGGTCGTACCGCCCTGGATCTGGCCGATCACGGACAGCGGGTTGAGTGCTTTGCCGACGTCCTGGGCGCAGGCCAGCTCGATGACCTTCACCAGGCCGAGCTCGGTGTCCACCTCGACGACGGCGCGGTGCGCGGCGAAGGAGTACTGGACGTGGCCGAAGCCCTGGCCGGTACGGAGGTCGAAGGCCTCGGTCGGCCGGTGCCGCCACTCCTCCTCGACCTCGACCGCCTCGCCGTCGAGTACGTCCGCCAGGTCGGCGAGGACCTCGCCGCCGTCGGTGACGACCTTGCCGCCCTCCAGGAGCAGCTCGGCGGTGGCCCAGGCCGGGTGGTACGTGCCGAACTTGCGGCGGCCGATCTCCAGGACCTTCTCGCGGACCAGCTCGCAGGCGTTCTTGACGGCGCCACCGGTGACGTACGTCTGACGGGATGCGGAAGTCGAACCGGCCGAGCCCACCTGTGTGTCCGCCGGGTGGATCGTCACCTGGGCGACGCCCAGCTCGGTGCGGGCGATCTGCGCGTGGACGGTGACACCGCCCTGGCCGACCTCCGCCATCGCGGTGTGGACGGTCGCGACGGGCTCGCCGCCGACAACCTCCATACGGACCTTGGCGGTCGAGTAGTCGTCGAAGCCCTCGGAGAAGCCGACGTTCTTGATGCCGACCGCGTAGCCGACACCGCGGACGACGCCCTCGCCGTGGGTGGTGTTGGACAGGCCGCCCGGCAGCTGGCGGACATCCGCCTGCTCACCGGCCGCGAGCCACTGCTGCTCCGGCGGCATCGGCATCGCCTTGACGCGGCGCAGGAGTTCGGCGACCGGGGCCGGCGAGTCGACCGGCTGCCCGGTCGGCATGATCGTGCCCTGCGACATCGCGTTGAGCCGGCGGAACTCGACCCGGTCCATGCCCACCTTGTCGGCGAGCTTGTCCATCTGCGCCTCGTACGCGAAGCACGCCTGGACGGCGCCGAAGCCGCGCATGGCGCCGCAGGGCGGGTTGTTGGAGTAGAGCGCGAGCGCCTCGATGTCGACGTCGTCGACCACGTACGGGCCGACCGACAGGGACGCCGCGTTGCCGACGACCGCCGGGGAGGCCGACGCGTACGCGCCGCCGTCAAGAACGATCCGGCACTTCATGTGCGTGAGCTTGCCGTCCTTGGTCGCCCCGTGCTCGTAGTGGAGCTTCGCCGGGTGGCGGTGGACGTGCCCGAAGAAGGACTCGAACCGGTTGTAGACGATCTTGACCGGCTTGCCGGTGCGCAGCGCCAGCAGGCAGGCGTGGATCTGCATCGACAGGTCCTCGCGGCCGCCGAACGCGCCGCCGACGCCGGACAGCGTCATCCGGACCTTGTCCTCGGGCAGCCCGAGGACCGGGGCGATCTGCCGCAGGTCGGAGTGCAGCCACTGGGTGGCGATGTAGAGGTCGACACCGCCGTCCTCGGCGGGCACGGCGAGACCGGACTCCGGGCCGAGGAACGCCTGGTCCTGCATGCCGAAGGTGTACTCGCCCTCGACGACGAAGTCGGCGCGCTCCCGGGCGGCCGCGACGTCACCGCGGACGATCGGCTGGCGGTGCAGGATGTTCGGGTGCGGGACGTGGCCGATGTGGTGGTCGGTGCGCCCCTCGTGGATCAGCGGGGCGTCGGGGGCGGTGGCGCTCGCCTCGTCGGTCACGACCGGGAGTTCGCGGTACTCCACCTTGATCTTGGCGGCGGCGCGGCGCGCGGTCTCCGGGTGGTCGGCGGCCACGATCGCGACGGGCTCACCGTGGTGGCGTACGCGGCCATGGGCGAGGACCGGGGTGTCCTGGATCTCCAGGCCGTAGTTCCTCGCGTCCGTCGGCAGGTCGTCGTACGTCATGACGGCGTAGACACCGGCCTGTGCGAGGGCTTCGGAGGTGTCGATCGACACGATCTCCGCGTGGGCCACCGGGGAGCGCAGGATCTGGCCCCAGAGCATGTCCTCGTGCCACATGTCGGAGGAGTACGCGAACTCGCCGGTGACCTTGAGCGTGCCGTCCGGGCGGAGCGTGGACTCGCCGATGCCGCCCTTGGTCTGGGAACCCTGGGTGACCTTGGTGGGAGTACCGATGGGCGCGCCGTTGGTGGGCATCGTCAGACCGCCTCTCCCTGCCGGGCGGCCGCCAGACGCACCGCGTCCATGATCTTCTCGTAGCCGGTGCAGCGGCAGAGGTTGCCCGACAGCGCCTCGCGGATGTCCGCGTCGGTCGGGGTCGGGTTGCGCTCCAGCATCTCGTCGGCGGCGACCAGCAGGCCCGGGGTGCAGAAGCCGCACTGGACGGCGCCGGCGTCGATGAACGCCTGCTGGATCGGGGAGAGTTCGGTGCCTTCGCCCGTCTGGGAGTCGGAGGGCCTGGCCTCCCACTGCTTGGCCGCGTCCAGGGGCGTACCGCACGCCCCGGTCGCGCAACCCCCCTGCTCCGCACGCTGTTTGGCGTAGTCCGCGAGGCCCTCGACCGTGACGACCTCGCACCCTTCGACCTGCCCGGCCGCGACCAGACACGAACACACCGGTACGCCGTCCAGGCGGACCGTGCAGGACCCGCACTCGCCCTGTTCGCAGGCGTTCTTCGAACCCGGCAGGCCCAGGCGCTCCCTCAGCACGTACAGCAGGGACTCGCCCTCCCACACGTCGTCGGCTTCCTGCGGACGTCCGTTGACCGTGAAATTGACGCGCATTACGCGACTCCCTCCGTGCTGGCGGCGGTGCCGCGGTACGACTCCCAGGTCCAGGTCAGCGTGCGGCGGGCCATGATGCCGACCGCGTGGCGGCGGTAGCTCGCCGTGCCCCGGACGTCGTCGATCGGGTTGCAGGCGGCGGAGCACAGCTCCGCGAACTGCTTGGCGACCGACGGAGTGATGATCTTGCCGTTGTCCCAGAAGCCGCCCTCTTCGAGCGCCGCGTTCAGGAACTCCTCGGCGGCCTTGGCCCTCACGGGCGTGGGCGCGGCCGAGCCGATGCCGGTGCGGACCGTGCGCGACGACGGGTGCAGCGCCAGACCGAAGGCACAGACCGCGATCACCATGGCGTTGCGGGTGCCGACCTTCGAGAACTGCTGCGGGCCGTCGGCCTTCTTGATGTGGACGGCCCTGATGAGCTCGTCGGCGGCGAGCGCGTTGCGCTTCACGCCGGTGTAGAACTCGTCGATCGGGATGAGCCGGGAGCCTCGTACGGACTCCGCCTCGACCTCCGCGCCCGCCGCGAGGAGCGCGGGGTGGGCGTCGCCGGCCGGGGAAGCGGTGCCGAGGTTGCCGCCGACGCCGCCGCGGTTGCGGATCTGCGGGGAGGCCACGGTGTGGGAGGCGAGGGCCAGGCCGGGCAGTTCGCCGCGCAGCCGCTCCATGATCCGGGTGTACGGGACCGAGGCTCCCAGGCGGACTGACTCCTCGCCGACCTCCCACTCGCTCAGCTCGCCGATGCGGTTCAGGTCCAGCAGGTACTCGGGCCGCCGGTGGTCGAAGTTGATCTCGACCATCACATCGGTGCCACCCGCAATCGGCACAGCGGTGGGGTGCTCGGCCTTGGCGGCGAGCGCCTCCTCCCAGCTGGCGGGGCGAAGGAAGTCCATGACCGGCTCTCTTCTTCGTCTCGTGGATGGTTCTGTTCAAGCCAGATCGTGTGCGGCGGGCCCGGCTCGTTCATGAGTTGTTCACGTGGATTGGACTCAGTACACAGCGCCGCCCCGCACGGGGGTCAGTCACCGAAACCATGAAGGAGTTGGCTGGCCAGGGCGCTCATCTTGTAGATTCATATGAACGGAGGTCTTCAGTAACCTCCCCGCTTTCCTCTGGAAACACCATCCACAGCCTCGGGAAACAGCGACCACCGTTCGCGAAAGCCCAGGACACGGGCCATGGGAGCCGGGACCACCGTCCGCCGGACGCCCTGGGGCCCGCGCTGCGGAGCCCGGGGACCCGCGTGCCGGGTCCCGCCCTCAGATCCATCCAGATCCATCGTAGATTTCGAGACAGAACGGCGGCGACGAGAATGCGGCTGCGCGCACTGCTGGACACCGACGCGCTGGGCCTGCGGCTGCTCGGCGGCGAGGACGAGCTGGACCGCACCGTGCGCGGTGTGATGACCACGGACCTACGGGACCCGAGCCGCTATCTCTCCGGCGGCGAGCTGGTGCTCACGGGCCTCGCCTGGCGCCGTGACGCAGCCGACTCCGAGCCCTTCGTACGGATCCTCACGGGCGCCGGAGTCACCGCGCTGGCCGCCGGCGAGGCCGAGCTGGGCGCCATCCCGGACGATCTGGTGGCGGCCTGCGCCCGGCACCGGCTGCCGCTGTTCGCCGTCAACGAGTCGGTGGCCTTCGCGACGATCACCGAGCATGTCGTACGGCAGGTGTCGGGCGAGCGGGCCGGGGACCTGGCCGCCGTGGTGGACCGGCACCGCCGGATGATGACCTCCGGCCCGGCGGGCGGCGGCCCGGACGTGGTCCTGGACCTGCTCGGCTCCGACCTGGACCTGCAGGCCTGGGTCCTCTCCCCCGCCGGACGCCTCATCGCGGGCTCGAACCTCACGGAACCGGGACTGCCCGCCGACGTCTGCGCCACGCTCGCGGGCGAGCACCTGGCGGCCGTCCGCACCGGGCGGCGCGGGCCGTACCGCGTGACCGTGGGCGGCACGACGTACTCGCTCTTCCCGATCCGCAGCAGCGGCCGCGGTACGGCGGGCGCGCGCGACGTACGCGAGACGGTCCTGTCCGACTGGCTGCTAGCGGTCGAGGCGGACGCCGGGGACTGGCCGGAGGAGCGGCTCGACCTGCTGGAGGGCGTGACACAGCTGATCGCGGTCGAACGGGACCGGCGGGACGCGGCACGCACCGTGCGCCGGCGGCTCGCGCAGGAGGTGCTGGAGCTGGTGCAGACCGGTGCCGCGCCCGCCGAGATCGCGGCGCGGCTGCGGGTCGCGGCGCCCGTGCTGCTGCCCGGTCTCGGCGCCGCCCCGCACTGGCAGGTCGTGGTCGCCCGCGTCGAGTGGGACGGCGGAGAGATCGAGGGCGGGCCGGTGGCGCAGGCGCTGCTCGAGGAGATCCTCGTCGACCCGCTGACGTCGGGACCCGAGCCGTCCGACCGGATCGCGGTCGCCCATACGGGCGACGAGGCCATCGCGCTCGTACCGCTTCCGGCGGTTTCCTCGGAGCACGACGGCTCCGAGGCCGGACTGCTCGCCGACACGCTGCTCGAGGCCGTACGCGACCCGCTGTCGGCGGGGCTCGACGACGACGGGCGGCTCACGCTCGGCGTCAGCGCCGCCGTGCACTCGGCGGACGGGCTGCGCGGCGCCCTGGAGGAGGCCCGGCACGCGCGCCGGGTCGCGGCGGCGCGGCCCGGACGGGTGTGCGCGGCCGGACACCAGGAGCTGGCGTCCCACGTCCTGCTGCTGCCTTTCGTGCCGGACGACGTACGCCGCGCCTTCACGGCGCGCCTTCTCGACCCGCTGCGCGACTACGACAGACGCCACCGCGCCGAACTGATCCCCACCCTCGAGGCCTTTCTCGACTGTGACGGCTCCTGGACCCGGTGTGCCGCCCGTCTGCACCTGCACGTCAACACGCTGCGCTACCGGGTGGGGCGCATCGAGCAGTTGACGGGTCGCGATCTTTCCCGGCTCGAGGACAAGCTGGACTTCTTCCTCGCGTTGCGGATGAGCTGAGGTCACAGCGTTGTGGATCTGAGGGCACCAAGTGCCATCTCTGTCCCACGACTTTGTGAAATCCTTCACCCACCCCCTTGGCCGGGCGCGCCCATTCGTGCTGAGATGCGGCCACCACTCAACAGCTCAATGGCGTGCTCGGGGAGGGCAACGTGGCGCAAACCGCCATGTCTGGTTACGGAACGGCTGCAGGGGACGATCCACTCCAGACCGCGGTATGGCGGCTGCGCTCGCGCGCCTGCTGGGCCGACGCGGCCGCGCTCCTCGAACCGCGTACGGCGGGGGCCGCCCTCCAGCGGGCCTCGCTCCTCGTCGAGCGGTGTCTCTACACCGAGCAGGGGTGGGCCGAGGCCGAGGACGCGCTGCGTACGGCGGAGGCGCTGGCCCAGAGCGACGACGAGCGGGGCGCCGCGGCGTGCGAGCGGGGGCAGCTCGCGTACGCGTCCACGCTGCTCGCCGTGCGCGACCGGGCGGACGAGGCGCGGGCCGCGCTCGGCCGGGCGGCTGCGCTGATCGCGCCGGGTGCTCCGGGCCGGGCCCTGCTCGACTTCCGGCGCGGCCTGCTCGCGGAGAACCTGGCGCGTTCCCCGCAGTCCGCCCGTGCCGCCTACCGCCGCGCCCACGCGGGCGCCGTCGCCCAGGACGACTCCCTGCTGCTCTCCTTCACCTGGCGCCATCTCGCCGGACTCGCCCTGCGCGACGGCGAGTTGGCGGAGGCCCGGCACGGCTTCACCGAATCCCTGCGCATCCGCGAGGAGTTGGGCTACCTGGTCGGCACGGCCCCGGCGCTGGCCTCCCTGGCCGACGCGGAGACCGAACCGGAGGCCTCCAGGCTGCGGGCCGAGGCGGGCCGGCTGTTCCGGCTGCTGGGGGGCGTACCCACGTGGCTGGCGGATCAGTTGGCGCCGCCCGCGGCCACGGCTTGAGCGGTCTCGGGGGGCTCACTTCCCCGAGTCCGCTTGGCTGTTCTGGACGTTCGCCCAAAGGTCCTGGACCAACGTCCAGGACTCGGCGCGGAGTTCGGGGTTCTGGGCGAGGAACACGACGACGGCCACGACGAGGATCAGCTTCAGCAGTCCGCCGAGGCCGGAGCCGGAGCGGCCGCGCACGCGGTTGCGGTGGCGGCGCTGGGCGTCCATGTGGTCGTTCATCTCACGGAATCGACGTGCCGCGTCGGAGTGGTGCTGCTGTGCCGCCTGCATGCCAGGGTCGGGAAACATCGTCGGTACCCCCGGTGGGTTCGGTCACCGCGTTCGGTCACCTCGTGAGGGGTGACACACGTACCGCCGCGGGCCGGGTTCCCGGGAGCGGTGGCCGTGGACACGGCCGGACGCAACCGTGACAGGCCCGAGGCGAACGGCACATACCGGCTACACGCCCGCGAAGTGCTCCCGCGCCAGGGACTGGACGACCGCGAGGTCCTGGGCGGTCAGCGCGTCGAGCAGCGCCGTGTGCTGGGCGGCGTCGGCCAGCAGTTCGGCGCGGGTGCGGCAGCCGGGGGCGCCGGCGAGGGGCCACTGGGCGCGGCGGTGGAGATCGTCCGCGAGCTGTACGAGCTGGCGGTTGCCGGAGAGGGCGAGGACCGCCGCGTGGAAGGCACGGTCGGACTCGGCGTAACGCGCCCGGTCACCGGTGGACGCGGCAGCCACCGTCGCCTCGGCGAGCGGGCGCAGCTCCGCCCAGCAGGAGGCGGACAGCGTACGGGCCAGCCGCAGCATCACCGGCACCTCCACGAGGGCCCGGATCTCGGCGAGCTCGGCCAGTTCGCGGGCGCCGCGCCGCACGACGCGGAAGCCCCGGTTCGGGACGACCTCCACGGCGCCCTCGACGGCGAGCTGCTGCATGGCCTCGCGGACGGGCGTCGCGGAGACGCCGAAGCGTTCCCCCAGCGCGGGGGCGGAGTAGACCTCGCCGGGGGCGAGTTCACCGGCGACGAGGGCGGCCCGGAGAGCATCGAGGATCTGGCCGCGGACGGAGGCTCGCTGAACGACCGGGCGGGGTGATGGAGAGGTGGAGGAATGGCGGGCGGCGGGGGCGCCCGGTTCGCCGGGGGCGCCGAAGCCGCCGGGGCGACCCGGCGAGGTGTGGCGCGCGGCGGTACCGGCCTGACCCGGAAGACCTTCGCGCACAGCGCCAGTGGTCGCACCCGGAAGACCTTCGCGCGCCGAGGTCCCGCCCGCGCCCGAACGCCCCTCGTGCCGCACAGCACCCGCCGCACCCGCCGCACCTGAAGCCCGCGCCTCCCGTGCGCCTTCGCGCGTCACCCGCGGCTGCGGAATCGGTGTCTCACTGTGCGTGTGCTCCCCGCGGACCGAGCCCTCGGAGGGGGCAGCGGAAACGGAGTCCTCTCGCGGCGCGCCCGCGCGGCCCGCCCCGCGCTCGCGGTCCGCGTCCGCCGCCCGCGCCCGGGGAGGCACCCGCACCGCTCCCCCGTCGGGAGCGGCCTCGGCCTCGGCCTTCGAAGGGTCCCCGGCAGAGCCGTACGCCTCGCGCGAACCGGCCTTCTCCACGGGAGCCTCCTCCGGTGTTGGCGGTGGTGGTGGTATTTCGGGTGGGGTCCGGAGCGACCCCGACAGAACAGGGTAAACCTCGATCGTATCGGGTAAGGTAAGCCTTACCTGCAAATGATCGTGAAACGGGGTCCTTGCATGTCCGCTCCCGCCCCGGCCGAGACCTGGCCCGGCGCCGACTCCCGCCCGGCCCTCCCCCAGGCTCCGTCCGGGGGGACCCTCATCTCGCTTCGCTCGCCCCTCACCGAGGCGTATGCGCGCATGACCGAGGTGCTCCCGGGCCTGGGCGTCACGGAACTCGCCCCTGGGGAGCCGGCCCCCATGGACGGCGGGCGGGTCCCTGTCGCGGGGCTCGCGGCGGGCGGGGCGGAGCTCGACGCGTTCCTCGCCTGGGACGACGAACAGGCACTCGCGGACCACGGACAGCGGGCCCGCCCGGACGTCGTCGCCACCTTCGGCCTGCACCGTTACGCCTGGCCGGCCTGTCTGCTGTTCACGGTGCCGTGGTTCCTGCTGCGCCGCGTACCCCGCTTCCCTGTGGAACACGTCACCTTCCAGCGCATGCCCGGTCGCATCGCCGTGCGCGTCACCGAATTCGCCTGCCTGCCGGACGACCCGGCGGCCGCGCTGCCCGGCGCCCGCGTCGTCGCGGACGACGAGGCCCTGCGCGCGGAGGTACGGGCCGCCGTGGCCGAGCACCTGGAGCCGGTCCTCGGCGGATTCGGCCCCCGGACGCGGCGCCGGGGCCGCGCCCTGTGGGGCATGGCGACGGACGAGGTGGTCGAGAGCCTCTGGTACGTCGCCGGACTCCTCGGCGAGCGGCAGCGCGCGACGGACGAACTGGAGCGGCTGTTTCCCGGCACGACCCGGCCGTACGTCGGCTCGGCAGCCTTCCGCGAGGTGACCGGTCCGAACGGCGAGTGCCTGCCCACCCGGGACCGGGCCAGCTGCTGCTTCTACTACACCCTCGACGCCGAGGACACCTGCGCCAACTGCCCGCGCAACTCCGAGGCGGTCCGCATCGCGAAGCTGACGGCCGAAGCGGCCGAAGCGGCGGCGGCAGGCTGAGTCCGCGTCACCTATGATCAACTCCGCGTGGAACCAGGTGTCTTGACCCCCGGAACCGGGCGCCTTGGTTACAGTCGCTTCACAGAATCCTCACTTGGCGCAAGAACTTACCGTGGAACCACCCGTACGGGTAATCTAACTCGAACTCAACTCCCGCTCCTCAAGCGGCAGTTCGAGCAGAATGTCGCCCTCGCGCACCCCCTTGCACTCCGTTGGCGGCCTCTTGCCCCGAAACCCCCTGAGGACACGCGGGATTGGGCCACTATGGCGGGCGTTACGCCCTATCCCAATGCAAGGGACCCCAGATGAGACTGACCGACATATCGCTGAACTGGCTGCTTCCGGGCGCCGTGCTGCTCCTGGGCTTGCTGGCGGCGGTTGCGGTGCTCGCGCGCGGCAAGCGCGCCGGGGAGAAGACGAGCACCGACGATTCGTGGGAGCGCAGCGAGGAGCGCCGCAGACGCAAGGAGGCCGTCTACGGCACCGCCTCCTACGTACTGCTCTTCTGCTGCGCCGCGGTCGCCGCCGCGCTCTCCTTCCACGGCCTGGTCGGCTTCGGCGAGCAGAACCTGAATCTCTCCGGCGGCTGGCAGTACCTGGTTCCGTTCGGCCTGGACGGCGCGGCCATGTTCTGCTCCGTGCTCGCGGTGCGCGAGGCCAGCCACGGTGACGCGGCGCTCGGCTCCCGGATACTTGTGTGGACGTTCGCCGCCGCGGCCGCCTGGTTCAACTGGGTGCACGCCCCCAGGGGTCTCGGCCACGCGGGCGCCCCGCACTTCTTCGCCGGCATGTCCCTGTCGGCCGCCGTCCTCTTCGACCGCGCGCTGAAGCAGACCCGCCGTGCCGCCCTGCGCGAGCAGGGCCTGGTGCCCCGGCCGCTGCCGCAGATCCGGATCGTACGGTGGCTGCGGGCCCCTCGTGAGACCTACGGCGCCTGGTCGCTGATGCTCCTGGAGGGTGTGCGCAGCCTGGACGAGGCGGTCGAGGAAGTGCGTGAGGACAAGCGGGAGAAGGAGCAGAACCGGCAGCGTCGGCGCGACCAGGAGAAGCTGGACCGCGCCCGTATCAAGGCGATCACCCGCGGCCACCGCGGGCTAGCCGGACGCGGCGGCCGACAGGTGGAACTCCAGTCGGCCACCGCGGCCGCCCAGGTCGCCGCGGAGCCTGCCATATCGACGCCGGAACTGCCCGTACGCGCCCGGCCATCGCTCCAGCCCGTCCGGCGCGGCAGTGAGTCGGTCACGGTCGACCTCACCGCGGAGGACGACACAATGGCCCTGCCGCGACTCGACTCCCTTGAGCGCAAGCTGAAGGACCTGGAGCAGCAGTTCGGCTGAGCACAGCCAGCAGGACCCAGGCCCTTGGCGGCCTCAACTCCGGACGGGGGCACGGCATCTCATGCCGTGCCCCCGTCGAGTTCGAACCAGACCACCTTCCCCACCCCATGCACTCGTACGCCCCACGCGTCCGCCAGGGACTGCACCAGGACCAGGCCTCTGCCGTGCGTACCGTCGTCGGCGTTCGGTACGCGCAGTCTGGGCCTGCGTCCCACGAAGTCCCGTACCTCCACCCGCAGGCCGCGTGGGCCGACGGTGGCTGTCAGCAGCGCGTCGTGGTCGGTGTGGATGAGCGCGTTGGTGACGAGTTCGCTGGTCAGTAGTTCCGCTATCTCGGATCTGCCGGGCCTCCCCCAGTGGGCGAGCAGGTCCCGAAGCGCTCTGCGGACCTCGGGCACCGCCCGCAGATCGCAGCGCCCGAGCCTTCGCCTGAGCTGCGCGAAACCGTGCTGGTCGGTCGCCCCGTTCGCCGAGTCCTCCATCGTCTTGGTCATCTTCACCGTCTTCGCCGAGAAGGCCCCGGATACCACGGGACCGCCTCCTCGTGCATGCCTCTTCATGACCCCCGCCCGCACGCCGCTGTCGGTTCCCCTCCTGCTCGAACACGTTCACGGAATGCATGCCCCGCCCTGAACGTGACAGTCATGTCGAATCGTCAACCACCTGTCGTACGCCCATGGGTGCGGGCGAGGGGAGGCCGACCGGTGCGTCTGTTGCTTGAGAGGCGGCAGACGAACTGGCCGTACTCGACGAGGACGTACGGCAGTTGGTACTCGACTGGTACTCGACGTGGAGGTGTTGTCGGAGGCTTGGGGCGGCGATGTGCGAGGAGCCGCCCTCTCGACCCCCGTGACGGGAGGGCGGCTCCGGCTCTTTTCGGTCGGGCTCTTTTCGGTCGGGCTCTTTTCGATCGGGCTCTTTTCGATCGGGTCAGTAGAGCTTGTCGACCGCCGTGGTCGTCGTCTTCTTGAACGCCTTCACCGGCGCGTGGGCGAGGTCACCCATCTGTCCCCAGATCACGACGGTGACGGCCCGGCCGTCCCGGCCGACCGAGAGGAGGTGGACGTCCATGGCGCCCCAGGAGGCGTTGGTCTGCAGGCCGTGGACGTGGGCGCCCTCCTCGACCGCCAGCTTCCCGTAGTCCTTCGACCTGGCGTCGATATCCGGGTCGGCCCGCTCGATCCGGGCCGCGCACGACCTGATCTCCTTGTTCAGCCGCGCGGCCAGGGCCTTGGCCTTGGCGTTGCTGCCGACGACGAAGGTGAGCTGCTGGGCGTTGGTCTCGAGGTCGGTGCGGAAGTCGCGGTACCGGGAGTCGTATCCCGGCAGAGCCTTCTGGATGCAGAACCGCATCTCGTCGGGCACGCCGTCCGTGACCTTGCCCGCCCGCCAGGAAGACGTGGGGTGCGGCGGCAGTTCCCTGGCCGACAGGAACTTCGGCCACGCCTTCGCCTTCGCGGAGGTGCTCGTTGATGCGTGCGTCGAGGCGCTCGTGTCCTTCGCGGCGGCGCCGGCCGGGCCGGCGAGCACCGCCCCGAGGGCGACACTCGCGGCGGCGAGTGCGGTGAGCACGGCGGCTCGGGTGTGCTTGGGCATGGGTCCCCCTGTGTCTGAGTGCATGGCGGATCTGCGTTCGTGAGTGACGTGGGCGTGAGTGACGTGGGACGGAAAACGCGACGCAGGCAGAGGTCAGCCGCGTGCGTCGGTGTCCGGTATCGCCGCGAGACCCGTCGTGGGCTGCCGCCGGCTGGTCGGTCCGGCGGCGGTCGGTGCGACACCAAGAGCATCAGCCGTCACTCGGTTTCTGCGCAACAGGCAGCGCCGGATCCGCCACGGTGGAACCATCCCAGGCCATCTGACGTGCAGGTATATGGACTGCCTGGGATGCCCTCCCGGGACGGCACGCGCCCCTTCGACCGGGGGCCACGACGAGTACGGGGGAACGGTGTCGACTCGGGACGACGACGTCGAGGAGTTCGCGGCACTGCTGAGGCGTCTGAAGGCGCGTACGGACCGCAGTTACGGTGCCCTGGCGCGCCGGGTGAACATGAACACCTCGACGCTGCACCGCTACTGCGCCGGTGACGCCGTACCGCTCGACTTCGCGCCCGTGGAACGGTTCGCCGCGCTGTGCGAGGCGACGCCGGCCGAACGGCTCGAACTGCACCGCCTCTGGATCGGGGCGGTGGCGGCCCGGCAGCGGCCGCGTTCCGCCGGTTCGCCCGAGGGGACGGGCGAGCCGGAGTCGAGCCCTTCGAGTGCGGGAGGCGACTCCTCCCCGAGCGCGGGAGGCGATTCCTTCCCGAGTGCAGGAGGCGACTCCTCCCCGAGCGCACCCGGCACCGGACCCTCAGGCACACCCAGCGGCTCCGTCCCGAGCACGCCGGGCGAACCCATGGCGCGTAGGCCGAAGGCCCCCGTCTCCGGTCCGCGCCCCCGGCGGGCCTGGTACCGGCGGCGGATCACCGTTACCGCCGCCGTGGCGTCCGCGCTGCTCGCCACGCTGGGCAGCCTGGCGGCCCTGTCGTCCGACCGGTCCTCCGACGCCCCGTCCCGAGCCGTCGGCCCGACCCCGACCCCGACGACGGCACCCGGCTCACGTGACCGCCAGTCCGCGAGCCCATCCCCCGAGACCACCCGGCTGTCACCGTCGCCGTCACCCTCGGCCGACAGCTCTCGGAAGGCCTCCGAATCCCCCGGCAGGAACAGCGAACCGTCGGAGAAGGGGAAAGAGAAAGGCACCGCATCCTCCGCCGTACCGCTCACCTGGACCGCGAACTCACAGGTCTGGGCGCAGGGTTGCGGCCACGACTACGTCATCGACAAGCCGCCGGCGCAGGTCCCGCCGCCCCCGGCCGCGCAGGATGCCGGACCATGGGCGGCGACGCAGGGCGCCCTGCACGGCCGCGAGACCAATGTGCAGATCTCGGTGCAGGGGCGGAACTCCACGGCCGTCGTCCTGGAGGCGCTCCGGGTCCGCGTCGTCGCGCGCGCAACCCCGGTCCAGGGCAACGCCTACTCCATGGACCAGGGCTGCGGCGGAGCGCTCACCCCCCGCTTCTTCTCCGTCAACCTGGATGCCGACCGGCCCATCGCCCGCTCGCTGCCCGGCGGTGACAGCGAGGGCCCCATCCCGGCCGTGCAGATGCCCTACCGCGTGTCCGCCGAGGACCCCGAGGTGCTGCTGGTCACCGCCCGGACCGAGACCTGCGACTGCGGCTGGTACCTGGAGCTGGACTGGTCCTCCCAGGGCCGCACCGGCACGGTCCGCATCGACGACCACGGTCGCCCGTTCCGCACGACCAGCATCAAGGGCCTTCCGCGCTACGGGTACGACACCTCCGCGCGCCAGTGGGGGCCGTACATCTAAGGCATGCCGGGCGGACAGGCCTAAGGCCGGGGCATATTGCGGAGATTCGCGCGGGCCATCTGCACCATGCGGCCGACTCCCCCGTCGAGCACGATCTTCGACGCCGACAGCGCGAAGCCCGTGACCATCTCCGCGCTGATCTTCGGCGGGATGGAGAGGGCGTTCGGGTCGGTGACGACGTCGACGAGCGCGGGGCCCTTGTGCTTGAAGGCGTCCTTCAGGGCGCCCGCGAGCTGCTTGGGTTTCTCGACACGTACGCCGTAGGCACCGCACGCCTGGGCGACGGCGGCGAAGTCGGGGTTCTTGTTGGTGGTCCCGTACGAGGGGAGTCCGGCGACCAGCATCTCCAACTCGACCATGCCCAGGGAGGAGTTGTTGAAGAGGACGACCTTCACCGGCAGGTCGTACTGGACGAGGGTGAGGAAGTCGCCCATCAGCATGGAGAATCCGCCGTCGCCGGACATCGAGACGACCTGCCGCTCACGGTCGATGAACTGGGCGCCGATGGCCTGCGGCAGCGCGTTCGCCATCGAGCCGTGCGAGAAGGAGCCGATGATGCGGCGGCGGCCGTTGGGCGAGATGTAGCGGGCCGCCCAGACGTTGCACATACCGGTGTCGACGGTGAACACGGCGTCCTCGTCGGCGAGTTCGTCAAGGACGGAGGCGACATACTCCGGGTGGATCGGGACGTGCTTCTCGACCTTCCGCGTATACGCCTTGACGACGCCTTCGAGCGCGTCGGCGTGCTTCTTCAGCATCCTGTCGAGGAAGCGGCGGTTGGTCTTGGGGCTCACCCTCGGGGTGAGACAGCGCAGGGTCTCCTTCACGTCGCCCCACACCGCGAGGTCCAACTTCGAGCGGCGGCCGAGGTGTTCGGGCCGTACGTCGATCTGGGCGATCTTCACGTCGTCGGGCAGGAAGGCGTTGTACGGGAAGTCGGTGCCCAGCAGGATCAGCAGGTCGCACTCGTGGGTGGCTTCGTAGGCGGCGCCGTACCCGAGGAGTCCGCTCATGCCGACGTCGTACGGGTTGTCGTACTGGATCCATTCCTTCCCGCGCAGGGCGTGCCCCACCGGGGACTTGATCTTCTCGGCGAACTGCATGACCTCGGCGTGCGCTCCCGCCGTGCCGCTGCCGCAGAAGAGGGTGATCTTGTCGGCCTCGTCGATCATCGCGGCGAGTCTGTCGATCTCGGCGTCGCCGGGACGCACGCTGGGGCGGGAGGTGACGAGGGCGCTCTCGGCGGCCTTCTCCGGGGCCGGCCGGTCCGCGATGTCGCCCGGCAGCGACACGACACTCACACCGCTCTGCCCGACCGCGTGCTGGATGGCGGTCTGGAGCAGCCGGGGCATCTGCTTCGGGTTGGAGATCATCTCGCTGTAATGGCTGCACTCGCGGAACAGCTGGTCGGGGTGGGTCTCCTGGAAGTACCCGAGGCCGATCTCGCTGGAGGGGATGTGCGAGGCGAGGGCGAGGACCGGCGCCATGGAACGGTGGGCGTCGTAAAGGCCGTTGATGAGGTGGAGATTGCCCGGGCCGCAGGAACCGGCGCAGGCGGCGAGCTTGCCGGTGATCTGGGCCTCGGCGCCTGCCGCGAAGGCAGCCGTCTCCTCGTGCCGGACGTGGATCCAGTCGATGGCGGAGTTGCGTCGGATGGCGTCGACGACCGGGTTGAGGCTGTCGCCGACGACTCCGTACAGGCGTTTCACGCCGGCACGGACGAGGATGTCGACGAACTGCTCGGCGACGTTCTGCTTGGCCATGAGTCACGCGCCCCTTAGCTGTGTTCCGCTGTCGTTCGCTGTCACGGGATTGCTTTCAGGTCCCATGAATTCACAGCGAGCGCGGTTACGCCTCCCAAACGGCCGCGGCCGTGCGGTCGTCGGCGTACCCCTTGACCCGGACCAGGGTGTCGGCGAGGAACTCGGCGAGGCCGGGCGGATCGCCGCCGGACCAGCGGGAGGTGAGGTGTTCGACCAGGCGGGGTTCGCCGCGCAGGGGTTCGGCGAGGCCGCTGGTGCACAGGAGCAGGGTGTCGCCCGGGCGGGCGACGGAGGCACGGAAGCGGAAGGGGTCGCGGGGCGGCGGCTCGGGGGCGGGTTCGTACGGGCTCGGGGGTGTGGTGATGCCGAGGTCCATGGTGAGCCGGTCGCCCTCGGGGGTCTCGTGGGGCAGCGATCCGAAGCCGACGACGGCCTCGCCGGTGGTGTCGGCGACGTGCGGCTCGATGTCCTGCCATTCGCCGTCGCGCAGCCGGAAGAGGCCGCCCGCTCCGACGCCGAAGAAGACGCGCGTACGGCATTCGGGGTCGGCGGGGAGGAGGAGGCAGCGCAGTCCTGCGGTGTACTCCTCGGGGGCGATGCCCTGTTCGGCGGCGCTGGCCCGCAGTTTGCCGAGGCTGCGGTCGGTGAGCCGGTGCAGTCCCGACTTCAGGTCGCCGCGCCGGGCGGCCCTGATGTCCTCGGCCAGACGGACATGGCTGCGGCCCACGGCCCGCCCGATCCACTGACACACCTCCGCGGCGGCCCGGTGCGCGCCGGGCGTCGCGCGGGCTCCGGTCGCCATGGCGACGAGCACGAGCGCGCCGTCGCCGACACCGAAGCGCGCGGTGAGCAGGGAGTCGCGCCGCGGCTCCCCCCTGAACCGCGCCGAGTCCCCTCGCACGGACACGGCCCGCAACGTGCACATCCCGTACGACGCCCCGTCCAGCACCGTGTCCGCCACGAGGTCGTCGAGGTCGTCCGGGTCGGCGGGGGGCAGGGCGGTGGGTTCGGCGTCGTAGGTGGGCGGGCCGGAGCCCACGTAGCCGACCGGGGTGGGGGTGTTCAGGGCTTGTACGGGGGGTTGGTCGGAGGGGGTGTCCGACGGGGCGTCGATGAGGTTGGCGGGTGGGGTGTACGGGGCGTCCGCGGGCGTTCCGGCGGACGGGGTGGACGAGTTGGGCGAGGTGGACGGGTTGGAGGGGTTGGACGAGCTACGGACCGAGGCATCGGCCTGCCCGGCGGAGGAGCCGTCCGCGGGAGCACCGGCCTGCCCCGGGAACGGGCTGTCGGCGGGGGCCTCGGCCTGCCCCGCGGCCCGGCTGTCGCCTCCAACGCCAGGCGGGCGATCGGCCGGAACGTCGGACCGCTTGTCGGCGAGAGCGTCCGCCGGTCCGCCGGAGGAGTTGTCGCGCCGGTCCGCCGGCCGCCCGGCGAACAGGCGCCCGGTCGGGGTATCGGTTCGCCCCGCAGACCGGCTGTCGGCGTCTGACGAGTCCCCGGGCGGGCCGCTCGGTGGCTGGGGCCACGGAGGTGCGGCGGCTCCGGAAGGTGGAGCCGGATCGGAGGGGCTTGCGGGCGGCAACAGGTCGGCGGGTCCTGGGGGCGGCGGCGACGGGTCGGCGGGGCCTGCGGGCGGCGGCGACGAATCGGCGGGCATCCCCGCCCCGGGCACCTCTGTCGACGTACCGCTGCGGGGCCCCGCAGCGTGGAACCCCGGCGGCTTGGGGCCTGGCGGGAAGGAAGTCGGCCCCGGAGGTTCGGCGGGCGGGGCCTCCCAGGGAGCCCGCTGCCGCTGAAGCCCGCTGCGCCTGAGCGCGTCGGCCTCCGGCCCACCGGTCCGGAGTTCGCCTCCGTCAGCGCCGGGTTCACCGGGGGCGGGCTCACGCGGGGCACCGGCCCAGGGCCCGTGGGCTGCCCATCCGGCCGCGGACCCCGTGTCCTCGAGCCCGCCGTCAGCCGGTCCGCCGGCCGCGGGCCTTCCGGTCCCAGGCGCACCCGGCACGTCTGCCGACCGCCCGCGGGGCTCCCAGCCAACCGCAGGCCAACTGGCGTCGGCTCCGCCGATCCCGGCACCACTGACCGCTGCCCCGTCGGCTGCAGGCCCGCGCGGCGCTACCGCCTCCGGTCCGCTCGGTTCCCGCGCAGGCGCAGGCCCTTCGGATCCAGGCGCACCGGATCCAGGCACACCGGATCCAGGCGCACCAAGCGCCTCTGCCTGCGCCCCGCTGTACTCGCTCCCCGCCACAGGCCCCCCGGCACCAAGTCCGCCCACCGCCGACCCGCCGGGCACAGGCCCTCCGGATCCGGGCACGCCTGGCGTGTCTGCCTGCACCCCGGCGGCCGGCCATCCGGCCTCAGAGCCCTTGGCGCTTGTCCCCTCGGCCGCAGGCCTTTCCGTGTCGGGCCCGGCGCCGACGGATGTGCCGCTCCCCGGGGGCCCGGATTCCACCCCACCCCCAAGGCGGCGCCGATCTGCAGGAGTTCGGGTGCGGGGAGGTGGGATGCCGGGCCCCGCGGCGGGCGGGGCCGGAGGCATGTCGTCGGGTGATCCCAGGGTGTCCGCCGCCGAGGCGAAGCGGTCGTCGAGGGAGTCTGGCGCGGGCGCGGGCCCCGTGTCTCCTGTGGAGTCGTCGTACAGCTGCCCCCACCAGTCGTCCTCATGACCGGTGGGCTTCTCCCCCTGCTGGCTCATGCCCCCAATTGTCCACCGCGGCGGCCGGATGAAAACGGTGCATCCGGAAAAACCGGCCAGTGGGTTGGGCGTAGAACGGCGATGCGAAACCGCCGGGCGGTCCCACCCCCCACGGGAGAACCGCCCGGCGGCGCCGGTGTGACCAGGGCCTGGCGCACGCACGCCGCAGGCCCCGGTCACCGTCTCGACAGACCCGAGTCACCGTCTCGCGAAGCCCGAAGAATCACCGTCTCGCGAAGCCCGAGTCACCGTCTCGATGACCGAGTGCCCCCTAATTCCCATGGGAGTCGCTCAGTTCGGCCCTGAGTGTGACCTGTTTCCCTGAGGGCGAGCCGTGGCTTCGTGGCCGGTCCTCGTCGGTGGCCACCCCGAACGGGGTCGGCCGTCGCGACGGCCACGACGGTGGCGCGGCCGCCCCCAGGACCGTGTCGAAGTGTCCCCCTCCTCAAGATCGCCCCCTCTGTTCGCGCAGGCCAATAAGGCCCAAGGCAGGCATTACGGGCCGCGCATCGTGCCGCGGTGGCGCCACCTTGGCAGAGAGGCGGACGGTACGGCGATGATGTGCCGAGGCGGATTTACGCCGTGGCCGTTTTCCGCCACGGCCGGTCTTCGGGGAGGGGCGTCGCCGCATGCTGGGAGCGACAGGGCTGGCAGCGATAGGGCTGGACGAGACGCACGAATCGGCGTACCGCGCACTGGTGTGCGTGGGCGCCGCCGACGTGCCCGATCTCGCGCGCCGGCTCACGCTCGGCGAGTACGACACCGAGCGCGCGCTGCGCAGGCTGGAGCGGCACGGTCTCGCGGCCCAGTCGTCGGCCCGGCCGGGACGCTGGGTCGCGGCGCCACCCGGTGTCGCGCTCGGCGCCCTGCTCACCCAGCGGCGCCACGAGCTGGACCAGGCGGAACTGGCGGCCGCGCTGCTCGCCGAGGAGTACCGCGCGCAGGCCGCCGAGCCCGCCGCGCACGACCTGGTCGAGGTGGTGACCGGCGCGGCCGCCGTCGCGCAGCGCTTTCTTCAGCTCCAGCTCGGCGCGAGCGAGGAGGTGTGCGCGCTCGTCACAGGGAATCCCGTCGTCGTCTCGGGGACGGACAACGACGCGGAGGAGCAGGCCGCCGACCGCGGCGTCCGCTACCGCGTGGTCGTCGAGCGGTCGGTACTGCACCTGCCGGGCGGCCTCACCGAACTGTCCGCCGCACTCGGCCGCGACGAGCAGGTACGGGTCGTGGACACGGTGCCGACCAAGCTGGTGATCGCCGACCGGACCCTCGCCATGGTGCCGCTGACCTCGCAGACCCTGGAGCCCGCCGCGCTCGTCGTCCACGCGAGCGGGCTGCTCGAGTCGCTGTCGGGCCTGTTCGAGGCGGTGTGGCGGGACGCCCTGCCGCTGCGTCTCGGCGCGACCGGCACGGTCACCGAGGAGGACCCGGACGGACCGGACGGCACCGACCTGGAGATCCTCTCCCTGCTCCTCGCGGGGCTCACCGACGCGAGCGTGGCCAAACAGCTCGACCTCGGTCTGCGGACCGTGCAGCGCCGAGTGAAGCGGCTGATGGAACTGACGGGCGTGACGACCCGGCTGCAGCTGGGCTGGCACGTGTACGAGAAGGGCTGGGTGGCCCGGGAACGGCAGGGCTGACCTGCGGATTCGCCCACCTGCCGACAGACTCTGACCTGCGGTTCCGCCCGTACTCCGGCACTCTGGACAGATGGGAGCGTGGGAACTCCTGCTGGTCGGCCTGGTGATACTGCTCGGTCTGAGCGGAGTGCTGGTGCCCGGCGCACCCGGGTCGTGGCTCGTGTGGGCCGCGGTCCTGTGGTGGGCGTTCGAGGATCCCCAGGAGCTCTCGTGGTACGTGCTCGTGGGCGCCACCGCCGTCCTGTTCCTCTCCCAGGTGATCCGCTGGCACCTGCCGCCACGCCGGCTGCGTACGAGCGGCGCCACCCCCCGCATGGCGGTGTACGCGGGCGTCGGCGCGCTGCTCGGCTTCGTCCTCCTGCCGGTGCTCGGCGCGATTCCCGGCTTCCTCGGCGGCGCCTACCTCGCCGAACGGCTGCGGCTCGGCAGTCACCGGGCGGCGAAGGCGTCGGTCCGCTCGGCGATGCGAGGGGGTGGGACCAGCGTGCTGGTGGAGCTGTTCACATGCCTGCTGATCACGGGGGCGTGGCTCGGTGCCGTGATCTGGGGGGCTTGATCCGGTCCGCCACGGGGTCCGTGATCCGGATGGCCCTGATCCAGATGGCCCTGATCCAGATGGCCCTGATCCGGTTGGCCGTGAACTGGGACTGGAGCCCTTCACACATCGGATCTCTCCCTTCATATTGACGACCTCCCGCACCTTCTCTACGTTGCGCCCTGGGATAGCTCCGATGAATCTCCATGTGCACGCAGCAGAACGAGCCGCCAGGAGGCAGCATGCCCAGCCCGTCCAGACGTACCGTGCTCGCCACTGGATCCGCCCTCGGCGGGACGCTGCTCGCGGGCGCGCTGCCCGCCCAGGCGAGAGCCGAGGCCGGAGCCGGGATGGGGACCGGAGCCGGGATCGACGCCGTCGGCGATTCCGATCCCTGGCGCACCGTTCTCGACGACGCCGACCTCGTCTGGCAGCGGATGCCGAAGACCTGGTACGAGGGCCCGTACCTGGGCAACGGCTTCCTCGGCTCCGGCATCTACGCCGAACCGGGCAGGGAGACCGCGGCCGTTCGCTTCAACGTCCAGCACTCCGAGGTGCAGGATCACCGCCCGCGGTTCGGCTCGCTCTTCGGTCTCGCGCGGCTGCCGATCGGCCACTTCACGCTGGAGCCGGTGGGCACGATCACCGGTCCGGACTGGCGGCTCGGCCTGCGCGACGCCGAGCTGACCGGCACGCTCACCACGGACCGCGGCACCCTCACGATCCGCGCCCTGGTGCACACCTCCCACTCCGTGCTCGCCGTCGAGGTGACACCGAGCGAGGGCGAGCGCGACTTCCGGTGGGTGTTCCATCCGGCGGAGGCGATCAGCCCGCGCGCCGCGTTCCGCCCGCTGCCGGAGGGATACGCGGGCAACCCGCCCGCCGAGATCGAGCAGCACGACGGCATCTCCGCGGCCGTGCAACCGCTGCTGTCCGGCGGCCAGCACGTCACCGCGTGGCGGGAGCGGGCACGGGGTTCCCGGCGGACCCTGTACGTCCATGTCGCGCACTCGTACCCGAAGTCGACGGCACTGGGCCGGGCGCTCGCCGTCATCCGCGGCACCTCTCAACTGCCGTACGACGGACTGGCGTTGACGCATCGCGTCTGGTGGCACGCCTTCTACCGCAAGAGTTTCCTGTCCCTCCCCGACGCGCGCGTTCAGCGCTTCTACTGGATCCAGCTCTACAAGACGGCGTCCGCGGCCCGTCGCGACGCTCCCGTGATGGCGACGAGCGGACCCTGGCTGGAGTCCACGCCGTGGCCGGCGACCTGGTGGAACCTGAACGTGCAGTTGGAGTACTGGCTGATCCACGGCTCCAACCACCTCGAACTGGACGCCGTCACAAGGGCGTTGAGCGAATTCCGTGACCACCTCACGGCCGAGATGGCACCGGCGTACCGCGCCGACTCGCTGGGCGTCCCGCGCACGACGGACGCATATCTGGTCAACGGCGGCGCGACGAGCAACGCCGAGGGATACGGCGTCGGCATCCCCGGCCAGGACCCGCCGACTCCCGAGGTCGGCAACCTCACCTGGGCCCTGCACAACGTCTGGCTCAGCTACCGCCACACCATGGACGAGTCGATCCTCCGGGACGTCCTCTTCCCGCTCCTCCGCAAGGCGATCAACTACTACCTGCACTTCCTGGAGCCGGGCGCGGACGGCAAGCTGCATCTTCCGGCGACCTTCTCACCCGAGTACGGCGGCAACTCACGGGACTGCAACTACGACCTGATGCTGCTGACCTGGGGCTGCCGCACCCTGCTGGTGTCCGCCGAACTCCTGGGCATCGACGACGAGTCGGCGCCGCGCTGGCGCGAGGTCCTGGACCGGCGGGCCGCGTACCCGACGGACGCGAACGGCTTCATGATCGGCGCGGACATCCCCTTCGCCAAGTCCCACCGCCACTACTCACATCTCCTGGCCGTCTATCCGCTGTACGAGCTGACGGGCCGCACCGCGGACGAACGGGCCCTGATCGAGAGGTCGTTGGCCCACTGGGTCGGCTTCGAGGGTGCCCTCCAGGGCTATACGTTCACGGGCGCGGCCTCGATGTCTGCGCTGCTCGGCAAGGGCGAGGACGCACTCACCTACCTCGGCCAGCTCATGTCCCGCTTCATCCAGCCCAACACGATGTACAAGGAGTCGGGCCCCGTCATCGAGACCCCGCTCTCCGCCGCCCAGTCGCTCCACGACATGGTCTGCCAGTCCTGGGGCGGTGTCATCCGCGTCTTCCCCGCGCTGCCCGCCGCCTGGGCGGACCTGACGGTGCACGACTTCCGTACGCAGGGCGCGTTTCTGCTCAGCGCGGTACGGAAGGGCGGGGTGACCCGCTGGGTGCGGCTGGTCAGCGAGGCGGGCGCCCCCTGTGTCGTACGGCATGGCATAGCGGGAGCGATCGACGTACGGGACGGGCGCGGGCGGCCGCTGCGGTACGAGGACGCGGGCGACGGAGCGATCCAAGTCGCCCTGCGCAAGGGCGAGTCGGCGCTCATCACCGCCAAGGGTGACCGGCCGGACCTGCGGATCACGCCCGTCGAACCGAACGAGGAAGCCCCGCGTTGGGGACTGCCCACACCGTGAGTCATCCGGTCAGGGCCGCGAGGTCGATGCTGTCGGCCAGGGCCCGCATGCCCGCGTCGTTGAAGTGGAGGTGGTCGCCGGGGTCGTAGGCGGCCAGCATGCGGTGCGGCCGGGACGAGTCGCGGACGACGGCGTCGAAGTCCGCGACCCCGTCGAACAGGCCGCTCGTGCGGATGAGTTGGTTGACCGCCTGGCGTACGCGCTCGCGGTCCTCCGTGTAGGCGCCGTGGCCGCCGAACGGAGTGAGTGTGGCCCCGACGACACGGATGCCGCGGGCGTGGGCGCGCCACACGATCTCGCGGTACGCGGCTCCGAGGGCGGCCGGATCGGTCTGGTTCGGCACGGTCTTGATGTCGTTGATGCCCTCCATCACGATCAGCGTGCGCACCCCGGTGCGGGAGAGGACATCGGCGTCGAACCGGGCCAGCGCGCTCGGCCCCCGGCCGTCGAGCAGCAGGCGGTTCCCGGCAACTCCCGCGTTCAGAACGCCCTGTTGGCGGCCCGGCGGCAGGGCGCGGAGTCGCTCGGCGAGCCGGTCCGGCCAGCGGCGGTTGGCGCTCGGTGTCGAACCGGAGCCGTCGGTGAGGGAGTCGCCGAGCGCCACCACGCTCCACGCCGCGTCCGCACGGCGTACGTCGACACCGGTCACGTAGTACCAGGAGCCGGTGGTGGCCGTGTACGCCGCGCCGCTCACGTCCGCGACGCGATTGCCTTTCAGCGCAAGGAAGTTGGTCTGCAGTGCCGAGCGGTGGTAGGTCGCCGGGCCCGGGTCGCCGGGGGTGTGGAGGGTGACGAGGAGATTGGCGGCGGCGGGGACGCGCAGCGTGACGGGATCGCTGATGACGTCCGTACCCGTCGGCACGGTGATCTTCTTCCGGCCGCCGAAGGTGAGCGTGCGCATCGTGCCCGGGAGGGCGGCCGGGCTCTTCGGGGCATTCGGTTCCTGTCTGGCGAGGGTGGCTCCGCCGAGGGCGAGCGGCAGGGTGCCGAGACGGTTGGAGATCCGTACGCGGACGGCCGTGCCACCCACGCTCGTGTGGACGACGTTACGGATCGAGGCGCCGGGCAGGGCGGCAGTGGTACCGGAGGCGGCGGCTTCCCAGGTGCCGGTCCAGTGGGCGGGGGCGGCTCGGGGGACGGGCTCCGGAATCGCGTGGACGGCCGCGTCTCGACCAGGGCTCGCATGGGCGACCGTCGCACCCGTCAGCGCGAGCGCCAGCGCTCCGGCCACGGCAATCAGCGTCCGTCCGACCATGCGTTCCTGCCTTCTCCGACGGAGCCTGACCGGTGCAGGTCTCCGGACCTAGGGCAAGGATCCGATGCGCATGAGGCGAATACCGTGTTTGGCTGCGGACATGACCGTATTCAGTGAAGCCGAACGGACGTACCTGAAGTCCCAGCGGCTGGGCCGCCTGGCCACCGTCGACCAGCACGGGCAGCCGCAGGCCAACCCCGTGGGCTTCTATCCGCAGGACGACGGGACGATCCTGATCGGCGGCTACGCCATGGGGACCACCAAGAAATGGCGAAACCTGCAGAAGAACCCGAAGGTCGCCCTCGTCGTCGACGACATCGTCAGCCTCCGCCCCTGGAAGGTCCGCGGCGTCGACATCCGGGGTGAGGCCGAACTCCTCACCGGCCCGCACGAGTTGGGCCCGCACTTCAGCGAGGAGCTGATCCGCGTCCATCCACGACGGATCCACAGCTGGGGCCTGGAGGAGTAACCCGAAAGCCCGCTCCCCCGGCCCGAAACCTCACCCTTCTGCGCGATGGACCCCGCCCGCCGGCGCGGAAATGCTGTGGTCATGGCAGAGACGGTGGAGATTCGTGTCCACGGGGTCAGCGGGACGCCTCCGCAGAGCCTTCTGGAGATCGAGAGCATCCGGCAGGTCGACGGCGACGACACGGCACGGTTCTTCCGCCACTCACCGGCGCCTCCGGCGTCCGGGACGCGGTGCGAGGCGTTCCACTGGGGGACGATGACCTCCGGTTCGATCTCCAAGGCGCTGTGGCTGCTGATGGCTCCGTTCGGAGTGATCAACCTGGCGCGGTACACGCTGCCGATGGAGTCCCGGACGGGGAGGAAGTCCCGGGCTGGAGGGGAGTCCGGGGCTGGAGGAGAGTCCGGGGCTGGACGGGAGCTCGGGACGGAAGGCAGGGGCAAGCGGGCGCGGCAGGTCGCCGACGGCTCGCTCCGTCTGCTCGGCCTGGTCCTGACGGTGCTCCTGGTGACCACCGTCGCCTTCGTCTCGATCGACCTCGTGGCGTGGCAGTGCGGCGGCAACCGGGCGTGTGCGAGGCAAGTCCCCCTCATCGGCAGTCGCGACTTCGGCTGGTCCTGGCGACTGGCCTTCGGTGCGGCGGTGCCCGCGGCCCTGGTCTGGCTGCTCGGCTCCCTCAGCACCAAGGTGTACCTCCACCCTGCCCGCCTGGCTTCACCGACCAAGGTCGAGGCCGCAGCCAAGGCCGAAGCCGAGCCCGATCCCGTAGGCGCCCTGGACCAGCGGGAGTTCTGGTCCCCCGCACCACGTACGGCATTGCTGCGCCTGCTCCATCTGACCACCGCGCTCGCGGTCGTCGCGATGGTCGTCTCCCACCTGTCGACGCACAAGGTGCGCGGCTTCGTCCCGGCAGGCGGCTGGTCCCACACCGTGCTGTGGACGCTCTTCTGGGCCGCCGCCGCGATCGCCGTCTGGTGCGTCGTGGTCACGGCGGCCGGCCGTGCGCTGGGCACCGAGGACGCGGATGCCGCCGTCGATCCGAGTGCCGTTCCCGCCGCCTACCGATGGCTCAACAAGGCCTCCTGGGCAGTCCTGGCCGGTGTCGCGGTGATCGCAGCCTGCTGGGGAGGCAGTTCCGTGCGGACGTCGGGCTCTCGCCCGGCCCGCCTGACCGGCTTCGACTGGGCGTTCCAGGCTCACTACGCGTCCGCGGCGCTGCTGCTGCTCGTCCTCGCCGGGGCCAACTTCGCGCTGTCCCGCCGGTTCTCCGCTCCGGTACCCACCCCTTACCGGCGCATGTGGTCCGGCATGGCGTGCACGGTCCTCACGGGCTTCGCGGTGCTCCTGGCGACGGGCTTCACCTCCGGGCTCGCCCTCCAGACAGCGCGGCTCCTCGGGCATCCGGACGAGGTCGCGAAGACCAGGCAGCCACTGGAGCTGCCGGAGCTGTTCCATGTGACGGCCCTGCTGTGGGGACTGCTGGTGGTCCCGCTGATCCTGGTGGCCGCCGTCTTCCTCATCTGCCGCTACCTCTGGCCCCGGCTGCCCGGGGGCATGGATCTCCACGCCAGAATCAAGGACGACTACCCCGGGGAGGACGTGCGTCCACGCACGGTCAAGGCCATCGGCGCGGCCTGGCGACGCGGCAGGCTCAAGTACCAACTGCCTCGCTGGCTGGCGTGGTTGGGCGGCGTGGGCGCGGTCGCCTCGCTCGTGCAGGGCCTCCTCGCCGGCTTCGCCGTCCTCCCGGGCAAGGACCCCGGCCCCGGCTGGCTCCGCCGGAACGTGTACGGCGACGGTGGCCGCGAGACCTTCTTCTCCTTCTGCGACGAGGTGCTCGGCACCTGGGTCCTCACGGGGATCGCCGCCGGCCTCGCCTTCCTCGGCGTACGCGCGTTCCGCAGCCCCGCCTGGCGCCGCAGCGTGGGCGTGCTCTGGGATCTGCTCGCCTTCTGGCCCCGCCTGACCCACCCGATCGTCCCGCCCCCGTACGGCGGCCGCGCGGTCCTTGCGCTCGCCCAGCGCGTCGAGGACAAGACCGTCGACGGCGGAAAGGTCGTCCTGTCGGGCCACAGCCAGGGCAGCCTGGTCTGCGTGGCCGCGGCCCTCACCGTGGCCTCGGGCGCCCGCGAGCGGCTCGCCCTCGTCACCCACGGTTCGCAGCTGATGTGGGCGTACGCGCGCCTCTTCCCTACGTACGTGGGTTACGAGGCCCTCAACGCCCTGTACGCCCAACTTCCGGGCCGCTGGCGGAACTTGCACCGCTGGAGCGACTACCTCGGCGGGCCGGTCCTGGCCCGTCCGGCCTCGGACCGGCTGGACCCCGCCCCCATCGACACCGCTTGGACGGCCATCGACGGCACGTCGGCCGGCTCCGTTCCGGCCGGCGGCACGACCGGCAGTGCGACCAGCAGTGCGACCGGCGGCACGAATGGCGGCGCGACCGACGGGGTCTGGCTGCGCAGGATGGGCCCCGAGTACCAACTCCGCGACCCGCACAACGTCAACGCCCGCGACGGTCATCCGGCGTCTCCCCTGCTCGCCCACAGCTCGTACTACGCCGACCCCGCGTACGACGTCGTGGTGCAGGAGCTGGCGGACGCTATCGGCCTTCCAGAGCGAGGAGTTGAAGCTTCCGCTCCAGTCCGCCCGCGTAACCGGTGAGGGAGCCGTCGGCGCCGATCACGCGGTGGCACGGCCTGACGATCAGCAGCGGATTGGCTCCGATCGCGCCGCCTACCGCCCGTACGGCGGCGCGCGACGCGCCGATCCGGGCGGCGATCTCCCCGTACGTGGTCGTCGCCCCGTAGGGAACGGAGTCGAGGGCGTCCCAGACCTTCTCCCTGAACGCGGTGCCGCTCGCCCTCAACTGCAGTTGGAACTCCTTGAGTTCACCGGCGAAGTAGGCGGCGAGCTGCTGCTCGGCGTCCCGGAAGAGCTCCGGCGCGCGCCGCCAGTCGGGCTGAACGGTGCGTCCGCCCTTCTGACCGGGAACGGAGAGGGAGGTCAGTGCTCCGAACTCGTCGGCGGTGAACAGGAGTTGGCCGACCGGGCTGTCGAGGGTCGTGAAGTACGTGGTCGTCATGATCAGTGCTCTTTCGGCTCGCTCGTGGTCACGGGGCCCGTCCGGGCGGCCGCCTTCAGGTGCTGCAGGGCGTAGGAGCGCCAGGGGCGCCAGGCGTCGGGGATGTCCTCGTCCGGTGGTGCCACGTCGGGGTCGCCGAGAACGCGGGTACGGATGGCGGCCACGACACGTGGATCCATACCGGGCAGAGCGAGCAGAGCCTTCTGGGCCTCGTCGCGATCGGCTCCCGGGTCGAGACGCAGGGTGCCGTCGGCGAGAGCGGTGGCGAGGACGCCCAGTGTGCCGCCGGTCTCCGCGAGAACGGCCGGCTCGGGGAACACGTGGGTGAGCGTCCCGCACGGCGCGTCCAGCAGCTTCCCGTACGACCGCACGAGCCGTTCGGCCTCGTCCCGTCCGACGAGTGCGCGTACCGCCAGCTCTTCCGGGTCGGCGGCGCCGGGCGAACGCAGTCCCGGCCTTGCCGCCACCAGGGGAGCCAGCCGTGTGTCGGCGCCCAGCCACTCGTCCACGGCGTACGGATCGGCGTCGAGGTCGAAGAGCCGCCGCAGGCGCTGGACGGCGGTGGTGAGGTCGCGCAGGTCGGTGAGGTGCAGCCTCGCGTCGAGCCAGCCGCTGGTGTGGGCCGAGGCCCCCGAGAGACGCTCGCCGACGGCGACTATGCCGGTGCCGTACGGCAGGCGCAGGGTCCGGCGGTAGGTACGGGTGCCCGGGGTGCCGGTCACCTCCTCGATGCCCGGGACGGCTTCGGCCGCCAGCAGGTCGAAGACGGCGGTGGCCTGGTACGGGCCGCGGTGGGCGAGGCGGAGCGGGATCCCCGCGGAGGGGGTGGCCGTACGGGGCGGGGTGGCGCTCCGCCGGTGGCTGGCACTCCGGCGGGGGGCGGCGGCGCGCAGTTCGGTCGGCGTCGACGCGTACACCGTCCGGATCGTGTCGTTGAACTGGCGCACACTCGCGAAGCCGGCCGCGAAGGCGATCTCCGTGATCGGAAGCGCCGTGGTCTGCAGCAGCACCCTCGCGGTGTGGGCCCGCTGGGCCCGGGCCAGGGCCACCGGGCCCGCGCCCACCTCCGCGGTGAGCTGCCGCTGCACCTGCCGGGCGCTGTAGCCGAGCCGCCCGGCGAGCCCGGCGACGCCCTCGCGGTCGACGACGCCGTCGCCGATCATCCGCATCGCGCGTCCGACGACGTCCGCGCGTACGTTCCACTCGGCGGATCCCGGTACGGCGTCCGGGCGGCAGCGACGGCAGGCCCGGAACCCGGAACTCTGCGCGGCCGCCGCCGTCGCGTAGTACCGCACGTTCTCCCGCTTCGGCGTCACCGCCGGGCAGCTCGGGCGGCAGTAGATTCCCGTCGTCTCCACAGCGAAGAAGAACTCCCCGTCGAACCGGGCGTCCCTGCTTCGCACGGCTCCATACCTGGTCTCTTCGTCAATCACACTCCCAGTCTGCGTCGGCGCCGGCCGCTGGGCTGG
>NZ_VWMY01000037.1:0-16641 GCF_008905045.1 Streptomyces albicerus | reverse complement strand
GGGGGGGGGGGGGGGGGGGGGGGGGGGGGGGGGGGGGGGGGGGCCGTGCCGGTACGTCGAGTCCGCCGCAGCGGGGCATACGGCCCGGCATCGTCAGGCCCGGCTCCCTTGCGGGAGCCCTAGGCGGCGAACTCCGACATACCGGCACGGCCCCGCCCCCGGCGCGTCGGCGACTGCGGCCCGGTGGGGGCTGGCGCCCCGTTCAGCGCCGGGCGGGCGGCTGCCGCTCGGTGTGGGGCTCGCGGTCCCATCACCGCCGGGGCGGGCCGGTGGATGGGTGGGACCCACCGGCCGGTGGGCGCCGCGCCGGCCGGAGGGGACGTGGCGGGGTGTCCGCCCGCAGCGGATGGCGCGTCCGCACCGGGCTCCCTGGCCAAGGCACTCAATCGCGCCAGACCGAGGACGGATACCCCGCCGCGGCCCCGCCACCACACGACAACGGCAGGCGCACGACCACCGGGCCGGCAGCATCCACACCACCCCCGCCCCCCACTCACCCAGGGGCGCGGGGAACTGCGCGCTCAGCCCCCACCCACCCGCACAAGCAAACCGACCCCGACCACCTCAGGGGCGCGGGGAACTGCGCGACCAGCCCCCACCCACCCGCACAAGCCCACCGACCTCACAGCCACCACCCGCACAATCACACCACGCTCACTGCCACCGCCCCCGCTTCACCTCCATCGCCGCCCGCCCCACAGCCCCCCGCCGCTTCCACTCCTTACGAAGCTCCGCACGGACCCGCGCATCGGTCTTGGCCACAATCCGCTGATTCTCCCGAAGCAGCTTCCGATAGCTCTCGAGCCGCCGTTCCGCCAAACCGCCGGAGGCCACCGCGGACAACACGGCACACCCCGGTTCGGCCACATGCGCACAGTCCTGGAAGCGGCACGACTCGGCAAGTTCCTCGATCTCCGAGAACACCTGCCCGACCCCGCTCTCGGCGTCGAAGAGCCCGACACCCCGAAGGCCCGGCGTATCGATCAGCACGCCTCCGCCAGGAAGCACGAGCAGATTCCGGGTCGTGGTCGTGTGTCGTCCCTTGCCGTCCACGTCACGCGTGGTGTGGACAGCCATCACGTCTTCGCCGAGCAGCGCGTTCGCGAGCGTCGACTTGCCTGCTCCCGACTGCCCGAGCAACACGGTCGTCCCCCCGGACACGACGGCGGCGAGCACATCGAGCCCGACCCCGTCCGTGGCACTGACCGGCAGTACCGGCACGCCGGGCGCCGCGGTCTCCACGTCCTGCACCAGATACGACAAGCCCTCCGCATCCGGTACGAGGTCCGCCTTGGTGAGTACGACCAACGGCTGCGCCCCGGACTCCCAGGCCAAAGCGAGAAACCGCTCGATCCGCCCTAGATCGAGCTCCACCGCCAGTGACACCGCGACGATCGCGAAGTCGACGTTGGCGGCGAGGATCTGCCCTTCCGACCGCTTGGACGAGGTCGACCGCACGAAGGCGGTACGGCGCGGCAGATACGCCTGTACGTACCGAGGATCCCCGCCGACGTCGACGGCGGCCCAGTCCCCGGTGCAAATGACCCGCAGTGGATCGTTCGGAGTCACGAACTCGGTGTCGACCCGTACGAGTCCGTCGGCCGTCACGACATCGCACTGCCCGCGATCGACCCGTACGACCCGCCCCGGTACGAGCCCACGTTCGAGGTAGGGGGCGAATTCAGCAGCCCACGCGTCGTCCCAGCCGTAGGACGCGAGCGGGTGTGGAGATGGAACAGAAGAAGGAGAGAAAGACAAGGGGTGACCCTTCGAAGGGTGGCCCCGGCCGCGCGCACTCGGGCGCGGAGAAGGAGGTTGTCAGCCGGTGACCACAGAGGTGGATTCGATGAACTTGCGGATGTGGGCAGCGCCCATCTCAACGACAGCCATCGGTCACACCTCCTTGATCACATCAGCACGACACCAGCGGCGGAGAGCACCCCACCGCGAAGACACCGCGACTTTAGCTCGTGCCTCAGTCCCGAGCCAACCGATTTTCCACCCCGGCACTTTCCCGGGCCGGCCCCGCTCAACTGTGCGTGCAGCTACGCCCGTTCAGCATGAACTCGTGGGGCGCCGAATTGCCGTACCCGTCCTTCCACGAGCCGAGGAACCCCAGAGCGAACGAACCGCCCCCGGCCACGGACTTGTTGTACTCGGCAGCGGTGGCGGTCACCCGCGAGCCGTCCTGGTCGAAGTTTCCGTCCCACATCTGGGTCACCTTCTGCCCGTCACGGAATGACCAGCTGACGCGCCAGGTGTCGAGGGCGTAGTCGGACTTGACGGTGACGGTGGCCTGGAAGCCGTCCGGCCACTCGTTGACCAGCTCATATTGGGCGTGGCAGACGGCGGGCTCACTCGGATTGGGATCGGCTCCGCCCTCCTCGGCCGAGGTCGTGGCGTCGCCCTGAGGCTCTTTGTCCGACCCCGAGTCCCGGTCGGATCCCGTACCCGAACCCGAATGCGACGCCTCCGGAGAGGAGGTGGAAGAGGCCGAGCCGTCCGCCGAACCCGAAGGGAGCGAGTCGAACGGGGGCACCTGCTGCCCCACCGGCTCCCGCCCCGCCGCCTCCTCCACGGAGCCGGAACCGCCGGAACCGTCGTTCGAGTCGGAGGGCACCAACGTGACGATGAGCGCCAGCAAGGACACCACGACCGCGGCGACCAGCAGTCCGGCCCGACCGATCCGGGCCCTGCCGTCCTCCTCGGCTCCGACCACCGGCTCGTCCGCTTCGTCGGACGCGCCACGGCTGAGTCCCGACTCGACGGCTCTGCGCCGTCGTTCGAGATAGGCGAGCCCACCCCAGCCGATCACCCCACCCGCGAGCGCGGCGGGCAGTCCGCCCCCGTCCAGCCGGAGGCAGGACGCGGCCTCCGCGCACTCGACGCATCGCGCGAGATGCCGCGACAGGTCGGGCGGCACCTCGGCAGCGGGTGACCGGGTGACCGCGTCGAGGAGCCGGGCATAGCTCCGGCACTCCTCGGAGAGCGGAGTGTCGAGGTGATTCCGATGGCAGCGGTCGCGGAACACACCGCGTACCTGCTCGAGCTCCTCAGCCGCGCCCGCCGGATCGAGCCCGAGCTTCCGGGCCACGGCGGCCGGCGGCAGTGCCTCGACCTCGGCCAGCCACAGCAGCGCGGCGTCCGGTTCCTGCATGTCCCGCAGGCCGCGCAGGGCGAGTGGCCGGTGCAGGGGTGGTCCCGAGAAGCGGTCGGCCTTGTCGGAGTTGAGCCACAGGCGCAGGTCGGGGTCGAGACGGTGGCCCTGGCCCTGGGCCTCCCAGGCGGCGGTCGTCTGGCGTACGGCGGTCAGGAGCAGCGGTATCCGGGGCAGCTGGGGCGTGCGGGCCCGGCGTCCGAAGCTCCTGCCGCCGGCCCCGGTCCCGGCCTCCGCGGCACGCGCTTCCCGTATGCCGCGGGAGAACGCCTCGGAGGCCAGTTGGCGTGCGTGGGTGGCGCCGCCGGTGCAGAGATCGGCGTACGAAAGGACCGCGTCCCAGCATTCCGAGAACAGTGTTGCCTCGGCGGCGTCCTGAGGGGTCGGCAGGTCTGGCATGGGTGGGGAGGTCACCTGCATCCACAAGCGGGGTCAACTCACCTGGGTAATACGGGAGTTGGGGGGACGTCTTGCGACGGGACCCGAGTTTTCCACGGTTCCTGCACAACTGACAAGCGGCACCCGCAGATCCGGTTACCGCCGGTTGCACATCCCACCAGGCCCCACAGCCCCAGCCGTACGTCAGTAAGTACGTCCCATCGGTCCCTCATGACTCAACGGTCGGCCTGATCCGCTTCATTTCCTCAGGGCGCGGAGACCTCTTTCGCCACCTCGTTCGCCGGCAGGCTGTCCATGAACGAACTC
Organism: Streptomyces albicerus; assembly: GCF_008905045.1. Taxonomy (GTDB): domain Bacteria; phylum Actinomycetota; class Actinomycetes; order Streptomycetales; family Streptomycetaceae; genus Streptomyces; species Streptomyces albicerus. The sequence goes on along the minus strand of NZ_VWMY01000037.1, from coordinate 12,779 downwards.
ACGGAGAAGACCGCGTTGCCCGGCCCGGGCGGGCCGTAGCCGGGCGGCGAGGAGAGTCCGAAGTCGTCCATCGTGGAGCGATAGGCCTCGAGCAGCCGGATGTGGTACTCCAGCGGCGCGCCCTGCGGGTTGGCCTTGCCGAGCGGCGTCGTCGGCTCCGGGCACCATGTGGTGAAGCGGGGCGTGATGCCGTGGGACATGAAGAAGCGCAGGCCTTCCGTGGTCGAGGCGATGGCCTCGTCGACCGTCGTGAAGCCGAAGGGCTCCGCCATCTCCACGCCCGCCACGAAGTTGGGGATGACGTTGCGGGCGCCGAAGATCTCCGCGGAGTCGAGGATGCGCCTGTGCCACTCGTCGCGGCCGACGTAGCGCTCCTTGCCGGGGCAGTAGAGCTCGAAGAGACGGCGGTCCCACACCTCGTAGTTGGGGTGGTAGATCTGCACGCCGTAGTCCTTGAAGCGCTGTACGTCGTCGCGCGGGAGCGCCTGGGCGACCACCTTGCCGATCCACCGCCCCGGGAAGCGCTCCTCGATGGCCTTGGCGTAGTGGCCGTAGAAGTCGGCCTCGTCGCGGCCCTGCAGCTTGGAGGTGATCGCGCCGCCGGTCAGCGTGTACGCGGTGGACACCTTCGCGGTGTCGTACCGGTCGATGATCTCCAGTGCTTCGAGGACCTCCTCGACGTCCTTCACACCGGTGTACGGCCGGCCCGCCGCCTTGTGCTGGCGCCAGTTGTGGTTGATGTCGCAGTACTGGCACTCCTCCTTGGCCCCGAAGTACTGGCAGACCCGGAAGACGGTGAGGTAGACGAGATAGCCCCACTGGATCGTCGGGGCGACCTCCATCACGGACTTCCCGTTGGAGAGCGTGTGCCGGTAGTACTCCGGCATCGGCGGCACGCCGACGTCCGAGATCCGCTTCCCGTCGAGGTAGAGCCCGAGCAAGCCGTCCTCACCGGCGGCGACCCGGTACGGCGAGGAGGGATTGACGCGCACGGACACGACGGTCCGCCGCAGGTCGTACGGGCCGCCGGTGAGGATGATCTCCTCGGGCGGACGCCTGAGCGCGGCTTCGCCCAGCTCGGGCAGCGTGCCGTGGTCGAAGGAGAAGATGAAGTACGACTTCGGCTTGACGTCCCCGTCCTCGTTGTCGCTGAGCGCCGAGTCGTCGAAGGCCACACCCCCACGGAGCAGGTCCTCCTTGAAGACGGCCTCCCGCGGTACGTGCGGGAACCTCTCCATCAGATCCTCGACCAGCGCGGTTCGGCTGCCCATCCCGTCCTCCTCGCTCCCGGCTGCTGTGCTCGACTCCTCACGGTATGCCCCGCCTCCCGGCCCTGCCGTGCCGGGTCCCTTCATGGCACACGCGTCGCGTCTAGAGTCACCCTCGTGACGACCTCCCCACCGGTACGCCTCCACCACACGGACCGCCCAGGCGTGATCCCGGGCAAGCTGCCTGCTCTCCTCCTCGTCCACGGCTGGGGCGGCGACGGCGAGGACTGGGCGCCCACCCTCCCGTACTGGCGGCACCGGGTGATCGTCCCGGATCTGCGGGGCCACGGCCGCTCCCCGAGACCGGGGAATGGCTACGGCCCGCGCGACTTCGCCGCCGACCTGGCGGAGCTACTGCGAGGGCTGGCTCCAGGGCCCGTGGTCGCCGTCGGCCACTCGATGGGCGGCCAGGCGGTCACGGCTCTCGCGGTGGAACACCCGTATCTCGTACGGGCGTTGGTGGTCGTCGACCCGGCGTACGGCGCGGACGAGGCGGAGGCGCTGCGGATCCCCGGGCAGCAGGAGGAGCTGCGGCGGGAGGGCTCGGAGTGGGCGGCCCGCTTTGTGGCGGGCGCGTTCCAGCCGGGCGCGCACGACGAACTGCGCGACCGGCAGCGGAAGTTGATGGCCGCCATGGACCCGGACGTCCTCGCCCGATGCCGCGACGGCATGTATCTCGCCCCGGATGCCTTCGGGCTGCGCCCGGCCACCCGTGCCTACCTCGCCCGGCGCACCCACCCCGTCCTGGGCGTGTACTCGAACGCCCCCGCCGCGGACTTCGAGCGCGGCACACTCACCCATCCGGCGTCCCACGTCGAGATCTTCGAGAACTGCGGCCACTTCCTCCACGAGGAACGGCCCCGGGACTTCGCCGAACTGGTCGAGCGCTGGCTGACCGAGGTCTGACATGCGCGGCGGGGGGGGTGGGTCACTCGGCCCAGTCGAGCTGAGCCTCCGGCACCCCCGCCGATCTGCCGTACTCCGCCGCCGCGGCGCGGGCCTCCGTGTCGCCTCGCGCGTAGCGGAAAACACGGCCGGCGAAGACCACGAAGACCTCGTCCGCCGTGTGGAAGTCGACGTACCAACCGCCCTTCTTCGCAAGGCAGTCGGAGAGGGCCGCCGCCAGCGGCCCGGCGTCCTCGTCCGGTGCCTCGAACTCGAGGAGGGTCCACTCCCCCGGCTGCGCGGCGGTCGCGGAGGCCACCGCGATCCGGGACAGCTTGGTCACCCGCAGGGGCACCGAGTCCAGCTCGGTGCCCACGCGCAGGCTCTCGGCGATCAGCGCTCCTGTCAGCATTCCGGCAGGCTACTGCGGCGCCTCGTCGGGCAGCTGGTACCAGAACTCGATCTCCGAGAGGTTGCAGCGGCCGTCGTGGGCGTCGTAGACGCGGATCCGCCGGTAGGAGGCCCGCTCGGGGAGCCTGATCTCGTACCACTGGGCGGTGGCGAACCCGGTGAGGGTGTGGAAGTCGGTCCACGTGGCGCCGTCGTCGTTCGAGCCGCGGAACACCGTGCCGTTGCCGCGGGTCGGGTGGGTGGCGCGTGGGAAGACACGGATACGGTCGACGGTCATCGGGCCGGCGGCTCCCGCGTCGATGTCGATCCAGCTCTCGGTGGCCGTGGTGTCCGTGTAGGTCGCGGTGTCGCCGTCAAAGGCCCGCCAGCCCGCTGCCTCCTTGGTACCGGTGCCGGGCCACTGGGTGGTGGAGGCCGCCACCATGGACTGCGTCACCGCGAACCTGCGCAGCAACGTGTCGATGGATACGAGGAGTTCATGGGCCGCGTACACCGCGTCGACGCGTTTGTCCTCGGGCTCGCCGGTCGCCTTCTCGATGCGGTCGAGTTCGGCGGTGAAGGCCCCGTACGACTTCTTCGTCCATTCGGAGGGGTCCGTCTTCCGGGCCCGGGCGAGGACTTGGGCAAGGGTCTCGGCCACCGCCACGGCCATGGCGGAGTCGCGGGTGCCGCCGCCGACGAGCGTCGCCGACACCTTGTAGGAGCGTGTGCCGTGGCGCAGGCCCTTGTCCTCGTAGGCGTACGAGCGCGTGTCCTTCTCGACAACCTCCCACTCTCCGCCGCCTGTTGAGCGTGCGAGGGTGAAGGTCAGTGCGTCCTCGGGCTTGTTCCAGCGGACGGTCGCGGAGTCGGCGTCCCGTTCGACGGAGAGCAGCACGGCGTTCGGCCCGAGACCGTCCACCGCCACCTCCGCGAACTCCGCGTCGCCGGTTGCCGCGAAGCCCGCGTGGACCGCGTACGGGAAGGGTGTGAAGAGGGACGCGACGGTCACCCAGGTCTTTCCGTCGGCCGACGCCTGGCCGTGCACGCGGTGGGTGCTGAGGTCACGGACGATCCGCAGGTACGGCGTCGCGGCCAGGGTCTGCCCGTCGAGCCTCCGCGTGATGGGCGAGCGGATGTCGTCCTGCCAGTCGTGGCGGCTGTCGCGGGTGCGGTTGTGGAAGACGAGCTGTCCGTCCTTGTCCGCGCCGAAGAACAGGTGGCGGGTGTCGGCGGCGATCCGGTCGCGGAGCATGAGCCCGGTGAGCGGGCCGCGCGCGCCGGAGAGACGGGTCGTGAGGGTGAAGCTTCCCGCCAAGGGGCGGCTCACGTAGTGCAGTTCGTCCTCGATGTCACGGGAGGGCACCGTGTAGTCGTCGCCCTCGCCGAGTCCGTCGCCCCGCGCGCCGAGCACGCGGACCGTCGAGCCGCGGACCACCGTGCTGCCCGGTCTCGCCTTGAAGAGGGCGTCGTCGCGCCAGCCCGAGTTCCTGAGCCCGGGCGACACGGGTTTCGGCAGTTCGGTCCGGATGGTGTGCGAAGTCCAGCCGGGACCTTGGCGGTTGACCGCTGTGACCGTGTAGAAGTACGTCTCGCCGGGACGCGCCGAGGTGTCCTTGAAGTGGCGGCCCGTCTCCTTCTCCGACAGCACCTCGTACGGACCCTGCCGCTGCGTCGCCCGTCGCACCACGTAGTGCGACGCGCCCGCGGTCGTCTGCCAGGTCACCGTGACCGCGCCGTCGCCGGGCAGCGTGTGCACGAAGTCGACGTGTGCGGGCGGGAGTTCGGCCTCCGCGGCCGAAGGAAGTCTCAGGACCAGTCCGGTCTTCGGCGGCACCTTCACCTTGCCGCCGCGCACCGGGAGTTCCTTCCCGCTCACCAGGTCGAGGACCGCCGAACCCGCGGACGACGGCACCTCCACCTCATACGCGCGCTCGTTCCCGTACGCCTTCCGTGTCGTGTTGAAGACGAAGAAGTAGCGGTCGTAGCGGGCGGTCAGCAGATCCGGGTAGCCCGAATAGGCGTGGTCCGCCTCGAAGTTCTCCCGGCGGACCGTGCCGACACCCGGCTGGTGGGTGATGGGCGCGAGTTCGCCCGCGAGGGCCTGCGGGGGCGAGGAGTCCCCCGTCTGCTGGTCCTCCATGAAGTCGACGTCGATGTTGTCCATGCGGGCCCAGTAGTCCTCGTACCGGAAGCGCCCGTTGGTGTTGATCTGCACGATGTGGTCGCGGTTCGACTGCCGGACGTGCAGGCGGCCGTTGCGGGCGAACCCCCGCTGACGCTCGTTGAGTTGGCCCCACAGGTGCAGGTCGCCGTCCCTCAACGACACGAACATGCAGTCCACGTCGACCCAGGCGAAACGCTCGTAGTCGCTGGTCTTCACGCCGAGCGCCGTCAGTTCGGCGGGCGTGTAGTGCGCGAAGTCCGTGTGCGGGTGGACGATTCCGGTCGGCTCCTGGGACTTCAGGTACGCGTAGGTCTCGCCGAGCGTGAGGTCGTACTTGTTCTTGCCCGTGACGGACCCGAAGGAGCTGAAGTACTGGTGGTCGGCGATCTGTTGCTGCGCGAAGCCGACCGCCTCGCGGGCGTACGTACGGGTGGCCGCCCAGTCGTCTCCGGCGTACCGGCCGGCGTGCTCGGCCATGTGCCGTGCCAGGGACACGTAGTTGAGGATCCTGCCCTCGGAGATGCGCAGCGCGTACCCGGGGAATCCGGGGAAGTTGGTGTTGCGCTCGTCGATCACCATCTCCATGCGCATGGTGCGTTTGAGGTTGTCGTCGAGGTCGGTCATCCGGGCGAGGGAGCGGGCGTGCAGATTGCGCAGCGCCAGTTCCAGGATGCGGTCGTTCAGGTCCTCGTCGCCCGGGTGGCCCCAGGTGCGGTGGAACCACTCGGGCAGGTAGTTCGTGGCTTCACCGTAGTTGGCGACATAGCCGTTCTCGCGGGTGTGGCCCGCCTCGGTGATCGTGGTGAAGTGCTTGCCGAGGGGCAGTCGGCGCACCACGTTGCCGTCCTTGTCTAGCTTGGACCTGGCGAGGCCCTTGATGACGTACTTGATGTAGTCGTCGGTCCAGCGGGCCGTGGCGTCGTGGTAGAAGAGCGAGTGGAAGAGGTCCAGGTCCTGGCCGTCCGGTCCGACGAGCACCTCTTCGCCGAGGAAGGGCAGCCGGCCGAGCGCCTCGTCCGCGATGCGATGGCTGCGCGCCTTGCCCTCGTAGAAGGCCGAGCCGATGACCCGCAGTCCCTCGTGCGCCTCCCAGGCGCCCTCGTACGTGTACATCACCTGGTTGTAGATGTACGAGAGCCGCGAGCGGGCGTAGTCGAAGTTGGCCTTCAGGACGCGGCCCCAGGCGGCCCGGCGGGTCAGCGGCGAACCGTCGAAGTCGACGCCCTCGAGCGACGTCTCGCCCTCCTGCGTACCCGTCACGAAGGCCTCGTCCAGGAACGCCTCGAAGGCCTCACGGCCGTAGACATCGTTGTCGGCGATCAGGTTCTCGACGACGTACAGAGCCTCGCCGAGTGCTCCGTAGTAGCCGCCCCAGTCGCCCTGATGGCCGCCGCGTGCCAGGAGTTTCGTGTTGGCGTAGTAGTCCTTGGTGTGGTTGTCGACGCACTTGAAGACGCGCAGCAGCGCCGCCTTCTGCTCGGCGGCGGACCGTGCGGGGCACCAGCTCGACTGGGTCAACGCGGTGGCGTAGAAACGGAGTTCGTCCTGGTAGCGGACGATGCTGAGGCGGGCGGTGGCCGAGGCGTCGACCTTCGCCGAGTAGCCGTCGAAGAGCTTCACCTGGCCTGCCACATAGCCGTCGACCAGTGCCTGCTTCTGCTCCTCGGACACGTCCGCGACCGTGTCCGTGGGTGGTGTGAAGTCGGCCTGCGGTTCGCCGCTCACGTCGAGATACGCGCCGGTGTGCGTGTAGGCCCGGTAGTAGCCGCGGGAGTCGGCGGTGACCTTGGCGGTGAAGCCGTTGTCGTACGTCCGCAGGGTGATCTCCGCGTGCTCGCGCCCCTTGGTGTGCTCCAGCGGCAGCATCACCGTCGCGTAGAAGAAGCGGCCGGGCAGCGGCCGGTTGGTGCCTGTGTTCAGCGCCTCGTAGTCGCCGGAGCGGCGGTAGCCGATCTGCTCGCCGTTGATGTACGCGATCGTCTTGTACGTGGAGGTGTCGCCGCCCCAGAACTTCACCGTGAGGTAGTTCTGGTGGAGCGGGTCGACCTTCATGGTGAAGCGGAGGTCGCCCGCCTTGATGCCGGGCGTGGCGAGCGGCTTGGCGACCCGGGCCCTGTCACCCGCGTTGCCGTCCACGACCGCCGAGTCCGGGGCGTACAGGTCGTGGGCCGCCTCGGAGTCGGCGTCCCCGAAGTCGACGAGGTCGAGGCGTCTCGCGCCCTCGCTCTCCTCCTCCCCGGCGGCGGACGCCTGCTCGGCCGCCGTCCAGGACCAGCCGGTCAGCGCGAGGGTGCCGGTGCCTGCGGCGGCTGTGGCCAGGACGGATCTTCTGGTGACGGACATGCGGGGTCCTCACGAAGCGGCGACATAGAAACCGGTCTCTACGGAAGCTAGAGGTGCTCTCTGAGGGAGGCAAGACGTCGTACCGAGAATAGTGCGCGGGATTCATCAATTCCCCAGGCCTGCACGGGATTCCGAACTTGTAATCGCGGCGCGGCAGACAACCGGGGTCAAAGAGACCGGTTGCCAAAGTGAGGGACGCCGACGCCTCCCCACCTAGGGGCGCGGGGCTGTGTCAATATGCGGCTCCGCCGCGTGGCGTGGGCGCGACCAGCCACAGCCGACCCGCACATCACCCACCGGCCTAAGCCGATCGCCGCGTCGAGTCCCGCAGCACCACATGCGTACCGAGCACCAGGTGCTGGCTGTCGGGCAGTTCCTCGCGGTGCAGGGCCAGGCGGACGGCGGCGCGGCCGAGCTCTTCCTGGGGGACGTTGACGGTGGTGAGGGCGGGATAGACGTCCCGGGCGACGGGGATGTCGTCGTAGCCCGCGACGGCCACGTCGTCGGGGATGCGCCGTCCGGCCTCGCGCAGGGCGTGGATCACGCCCGCCGCGACCATGTCGGTGCCCGCGAAGATCGCCGTGAACTCCCGTCCGGACGCGAGGAGTTCACGGGTCGCCTGATACCCGTACGACCGCGTGAAGGGGCTGTCGAGGATCAGGCCGGGATCCGGGGTGAGGCCCAGCAGCTCGTGGGCGCGGGTGAAGCCGCTGATGCGCTGGCTGCTGGTGGAGAGGCCGGGCATCCGGCCGACGTAGGCGATGGCCCGGTGGCCTGCCGACAGCAGGTGCGTGGTCATCGCGAAGGCGCCGCCCTCGTTGTCGTAGTCGACGACCGTGGCGGGCACGCCGAGGCCGAGCGGCGGCCGGCCCACCAGGACGAGCCGTGAGCCGACCCGGTCCAGGGCGTGCGCGAAGTGCGTCATGCGGTCGTGGTACGCCTTGTCCTCCCAGGCGCCGCCGACGACGATCACGGCGTCCGCGCGCTGCTCGCGCATCGTCTCCACGACGGCGAGGACACGCTGCGGATCGCCGTGCGTGGTGCACAGCATGCAGAGCCTGCCCTCGGCGGACGCCTGCTCCTCCACTCCGCGCGCGATGTGCGCGTAGAAGGGGCCGGTGACGTCGTCGACGACGAACGCCACCGTCTTGTTCGTCGAGCCGCCCAGCGCGCGGGCGTGCGCGTTGACCACGTAGTCGAGCTCGCGGATGGCCTTCAGCACCCGGGCGCGGGTGCTCGCGGCGACCGGGTAGGTGCCGCCCAGCACACGGGAGACCGTCGAGGCGGAGACTCCCGCCCGCGCGGCGACGTCCCTGACCGTGGACGCGTCCCTGCTCGCCTCGGGCTCCGTCTTCTTGGCCACCGCTCGGCTCCTTCCCCGCATTGGTGCACGTCGCATCGGTGCACGTCACCCTACGAGACGCGGCCCGGGCCTGACGCCGGGCACCCGGCTCGCGACGGGCACCGGCGGCTCACTCCCAGGTCTCCTGGCGTACGAGCACCACGGACCAGGGCGCGAGATCCCGCTCGTACCGCAGTTCCCCCGTCGCGTCGGCCCGAACGGATTCGGTACGCGGCGCTGTGGTGCGCAGGGTCGCGGTGTCGGCGCGAGAGAGGGGCTCGGGCGCCCCCAGTGCGCGCCAGGCGGCCAGGGTGTCGCCTTCTCCGCCCGGCTCCAGCGTCTCCACGGTGAAGGCCGCGCGGGGCGGCAGCCCGGTGAGGACGAGCTCGAACGGCCGTGGGCTGCCCAGCGCGAGGGTCTCCTCGGCGACCGTGCGGTCCGGGGAGGAGAGCGGGACGGACAGCGGCATCTCGGGCGGATAGTGGTAGGCGAGGGCGGTGAGGCGGCCGTCCGAGCGTGTGATGACGGCCCCCGGTTCGCGGGCGAGCAGCTCGTCGCCCAGCGCGTGCAGGAACCGGTACGCGTGGTACGTCGGTTTCGGAATGCCCTGCTGGTTGACCAGACCGAAACCGCCGTGGAACGCCGTGTCCCCGGCGCCCATCTCCTCGAAGACGTCCGTGAACGTCCAGTACGCGAGCGAGTCGACGAGGCCGATCGACTCCAGGTTCGCCCGCACGACGAAGGTCGCGGCGTGCAGGTGGTCGTGGGTGTGGTCGCGTGAGGAGGGGGTCGAGTTCCACTCGGTGAGGTGGATTTCGGCATCCGGGAAGGCGCTCTTGCCGACGATGTTCCGGACCGTCGTCAGATCCTTGTGCGTGGCGTCGGCGCCGCGTGTGTAGTGGGCGCCCTGGCCGTGGTGGTCGAGCGCCCAGTCCGTCGGGTACGGGTGGCAGGAGACGAAGTCGACGGGCAGCCGCTCACGGGCGCAGTGGTCGAGGAAGTGCTCCAGCCAGGCGGGACGCCATTCCAGGGCGTCCCGGTTCTCGGCGGTGACCGTGACGTGGCCGCTCTTGTCCTCGGTCTCGCCGTCGAAACGGGCGTCCGGCACGAAGTTGCTGGTGGCCGGGCCGCCGACCCGCAGGTCCGGGTCAATTGCCTTGAGGGCGTGGGCGGTTGCCGCGTACAGGTCGTAGTACTCGCTTCGGGTGCCGGCGAAGAAGGAGTGCAGGTTCGGCTCGTTCCACACATCGAAGTACCACTGGCGGACCTCGTCGATCCCGTACCGGGCGACCCAGTGGCGCACGGTCGCGGAGACCAAGCTCGTCCAGGCCACCAGGTCGGCGGGCGGGGAGCCGTGGGCGCCCCACCAGAAGACGGTGCTTTTGTCGCGCGCCAAGTCGCCCGGGCTGAGGCCGAGTTCGACGAAGGGGCGTACGCCCATGTCGAGCAGCCGGTCGAAAAGGTCGTCCACGTACTGGTAGTTGAGGACCGCCTGCCCGTCGTCGTCGAGCCGGTACACGAACATGTCGTCGTGGAAGAGGCCGTGGAAGCGTACGTAGCGGAAGCCGCAGCCCGTCGCGACCATGCGCAGCTGCTCCTGCCAGGAGGCGCGCAGACCCTCGGCCGCGCGGCCCGCGCCCGCGCAGACGGACCAGAAGTGGTGCAGGGGCTCGCCCCCGTCGGCGGCGTCGGCACGCAGGGCCAGGGTCGGAGTCATGCGGTGCGCTCCAGGACGGCGTGGTCGATCCCGTGGGCCAACGTCCGTCCGGACAGCAGCCGTTCGGCCTCCTCCGCGACGGTGAGGCCGAGCCGGGCCACCTCGTTGCCCTGCGAGCCGGCGAGGTGCGGGGTGATGAACGCGTTCGGCAGATCGAAGAGCGGCGAGTCGGCGGGCAGCGGCTCCGGGTCCGTGACGTCGAGGATCGCGCTGAGACGGTCGGCGCGCAGCTCTTCGATGAGCGCGTCGTGGTCGAGGAGGGCGCCGCGCGCGGTGTTGATGAGCACCGATCCCGCCGGCATCAGGGCGAGTTCTCGGCGGCCGATCAGGTGGTGGGTCTCGGGCGTCTGCGGGGCGTGGACGGTGACGATGTCACTGGTGCGCAGCAGGTCGTCGAGCGGCAGCAGAGGGACGCCGAGGGCGGCGGCCTCCGTCGCGTCGACGTACGGGTCGGCGAGGCTCACCTTCAGGTCGAAGGGCCGCAGCAGTTCGATGAGGCGGCGTCCGATCCGGGAGGCTCCGACCACGCCGACGCGGCGGCCGAAGTTGCCGATGCCCGGCACGATCGCCCCGTAGGGGAAGGCGCGTTGGGTGCGGAGGCGGTCGCGGTGGGCGAAGAGGTCCTTGCCAGCGAGCAGGATCATGGCGAGCGTGTACTCGGCCACGGGCAGCGCGTTGGCGCCGGCCGCCGACGACACGACGATGCCGCGCTCCCAGACCGCGGGCGAGGCGAGGCCCTTGACCGAGCCCGCCGCGTGCAGCACGGCACGCAGTTTCGGGGCCGCGTCCAGCACGGTCTTGTCGATGTGCGGGCACCCCCAGCCGGTGATCAGGATCTCCGCCTCGGCCAGTACGTCCCGTACGCGCGGATCGGTGAAGTCCTCGACCGCCAGAGTGGGATCGATTTCTACAGCCCCGCGCAGACGGGCGAGCACCTCCGGCGGGAAGATCTGCGGCACGTTCTGGGTCGTCATGGCGAACAGTGCCAGGGGGCGTTCGGGCAAGGGGGTGACCTTCCGGCTTGGCGAGTCGTGGATAGCAACCGGTCTCTACGGTAGCGCTCCGCGGGTCAGGAGGTGGACAAGTGCGGGTTGTCTGTGGCTGGTCGCGCAGTTCCCCGCGCCCCTTAAGGGGCGCGGTCGTGGCGGCGAGTTATCAGGACCGGGCCACAGGAGACGTACGCTCTTGATCACGGGGCTGTCCTTCGGAGGGGATTCCGTGGTACGCACCGGAGACGTCGTGGTGGTCTCACCGATACGGAAACTTCCCGGGAGGGACGACGGATGGCAGAGCCCCTGACCAACTGGGCGGGCAACATCGCCTACTCCGCCAAGGAGCTGCACCGCCCGCACTCGCTCGACGCGCTCCGGACCCTCGTCGCGCAGAGCGACCGGGTACGCGTGCTCGGCAGCGGGCACTCGTTCAACGAGATCGCCGACCCCGGCAGTGAAGGCGTGCTGCTCTCGCTGACCGCGCTGCCGCCGTCGGTCGAGGTGGACTCGGCGGCGCGTACGGTCCGGGTGGCGGGCGGGGTGCGGTACGCGGAGCTGGCCCGGGCGGTGCACGAGCGGGGGTTCGCGCTGCACAACATGGCCTCCTTGCCGCACATCTCGGTGGCGGGTTCGGTGGCGACCGGCACGCACGGCTCGGGGAACGCGAACGGCTCGCTGGCCTCGGCCGTACGGGAGGTCGAGCTGGTCCTCGCCGACGGATCGACCCGCACGATCGGCCGGGGTGACACCGGTTTCGACGGTGCCGTGACCTCCCTGGGCGCGCTCGGTGTCGTCACCGCGCTCACCCTCGACCTGGAGCCGGACTTCGAGGTGGCCCAGCAGGTGTTCGGCCAACTCCCCCTCGCGGAACTGGACTTCGAGACCGTTTCGGCGTCGGCGTACAGCGTGAGCCTGTTCACCGACTGGCGGCAGTCGGGCTTCGTCCAGGCGTGGGTGAAGCGGCGCACGGACCAGCCGTGGGGCGGCTTCCCGTGGGCCGCGCCCGCGACGGAGGCGATGCATCCGGTGCCGGGGATGCCCGCGGTGAACTGCACCCAGCAGTTCGGGGTGCCGGGGCCCTGGCACGAGCGGCTGCCGCACTTCCGGCCCGAGTTCACGCCGAGCAGCGGCGCCGAGCTCCAGTCGGAGTACCTGCTGCCGCGCCCGTACGCGGTCGACGCCCTGCGCGCGCTCGACGGGATGCGTGAGGTGATCGCGCCGGTGCTGCAGATCTGCGAGGTTCGCACGGTCGCCGCGGACCCTCAGTGGCTGAGCCCCGCGTACGGGCGGGACACCGTGGCCTTCCACTTCACCTGGGTCGAGGACACGGCGGCCGTGCTGCCCGTGGTGCGGCGGGTGGAGGAGGCGCTCGCGCCCTTCGACCCGCGGCCGCACTGGGGCAAGGTGTTCACCGTGTCGCCGGCGGTGCTGCGCGAACGCTACCCGCGAATAGGGGAGTTCAGGGGCCTGGCCGAGGAGCTGGACCCCGCGGGCACGTTCCGCAACGCGTTCGTCAGCGAGGTGCTAGGGCCTGTCTGACAATTCCCGTCTGCCCCGCGACGCCATGCACGCTCCCCCACTGCCTTTAAGGGCGTGGGAGGTGCCCCCACTCGCCGCACCGGGCACAGACCCAAGTACGTCCAGTACGAGGGTCTGCGCCCGGCACTCCCCCAGC
>NZ_VWMY01000036.1 GCF_008905045.1 Streptomyces albicerus | reverse complement strand
GTGGCCGGAACCTCTTGGTTCCGGCCACCCCGGCGGCACGTTTCTGCTCAGTGTTGGTGCGGGTCAGGCCTCTTCGTGGGAGACCGCGCGGCGCGCGTCCGCGTCCAGGACGCCCCAGCTGATCAGCTGCTCGGTGAGGACCGAGGGGGACTGGTCGTAGATGACGGCGAGTGTGCGCAGGTCGTCCTGGCGGATCGACAGCACCTTGCCGTTGTAGTCGCCGCGCTGGGACTGGATCGTCGCCGCATAGCGCTGCAGGGGGCCCGCCTTCTCGGCCGGCACGTGGGCCAGCCGCTCCAGGTCGAGGACCAGCTTCGGCGGCGGCTCGGCGGCGCCGCCCGGCGTGGTGCCCGGCAGCAGCTCCTGCACCGGCACGCCGTAGAAGTCCGCCAGCTCGGCGAGGCGCTGCACGGTCACGGCGCGGTCGCCGCGCTCGTACGAACCGACCACGACCGCCTTCCAACGGCCCTGGGACTTCTCCTCGACGCCGTGGAGGGAAAGGCCCTGCTGGGTACGGATGGCGCGGAGCTTGGCCCCGAGCTGTTTGGCGTATTCGCTGGACATATAGCTCCCCGGACACTGTGTCGACGTGCGGCTCAGCCGCGCGGCTGGTGACTCACTGTGAGGTTACGCAGCGTGACTCTGCCTCGTCAAGCCGAATGGTCCGGACCGACCCTTCCGTGGGAGGCGCGCACAGCTGGGACCAAGGGGGTGATCAGGGCCGTTGCCGGGCTGGTACCGTGGATGGCGCAATTCCGACGTCCTTTAATGATCCGTCCCGTGAGGCGGAGAAGGAGGTCCGTTTCGTATGGACTCAGAACAGCAGAAGCAGCAGTACGAGGCCGATGCGCGGCCCGTTCTCGAAGGCCCCGACATCGCGCGGGTGCTGACCCGCATCGCCCACGAGATCGTCGAGCGCGCCAAGGGCGCCGACGACGTGGTGCTCCTCGGCATTCCGACCCGGGGCGTCTTCCTGGCCCAGCGGCTCGGCGCCAAGCTCCAGGAGATCACCGACCGCAAGATCCCGGTCGGCTCCCTCGACATCACCATGTACCGCGACGACCTGCGCATGCACCCGCCGCGTGCGCTGGCCCGCACCGCCATTCCCGGTGACGGCATCGACGGCCGCCTGGTCGTCCTCGTCGACGACGTGCTCTTCTCCGGCCGCACCATCCGCGCCGCCCTCGACGCGCTGAACGACATCGGCCGCCCGCGCGCCGTACAGCTCGCGGTCCTCGTCGACCGAGGCCATCGTGAACTCCCGATCCGCGCCGACTACGTCGGCAAGAACCTCCCCACGTCGTTGCGGGAGACGGTCAAGGTCCAGCTCGCCGAGGAGGACGGTCGCGACACCGTGCTGCTCGGTGTGAAGCGGACCTCCCCGGCGCGCGAGCAGTAGCAGCACTCAGCCGCACGTCTCTGAGCGAGCTCCTACGCCCCAGCGCCCCCTCGCGCCCGAATTCTCCCGACCTGAACTGCCTTACGGAGCCTGAAAGATGCAGCGTCATCTCATCTCGGCCGCCGACCTCACCCGCGACGACGCCGTCCTGATCCTCGACACCGCCGAGGAGATGGCCCGGGTCGCCGACCGGCCGATCAAGAAACTGCCGACCCTGCGCGGCCGCACCGTCGTCAACCTCTTCTTCGAGGACTCCACCCGGACCCGGATCTCCTTCGAGGCCGCGGAGAAGCGTCTCTCCGCCGACGTCATAAACTTCACCGCCAAGGGGTCCAGCGTCTCCAAGGGCGAGTCCCTGAAGGACACCGCCCAGACCCTGGAGGCGATGGGCGTCGACGCCGTCGTCATCCGGCACGGCGCCTCCGGAGCCCCGTACCGCCTCGCCACCTCCGGCTGGATCGACGCCGCCGTCATCAACGCCGGCGACGGCACCCACCAGCACCCCACCCAGGCCCTGCTCGACGCCTTCACCATGCGGCGCCGGCTCGTCGGCCGGGACGCGGGCCTCGGACAGGACCTGGCCGGCAAGCGCATCACGCTGGTCGGCGACATCCTGCACAGCCGGGTCGCCCGCTCGAACGTCGACCTGCTGCACACCCTCGGCGCCGAGGTCACCCTCGTGGCTCCGCCGACCCTGCTGCCGGTCGGCATCGGGTCCTGGCCCTGCGAGATCTCGTACGACCTCGACAGCACGCTGTCCAAGTCCGACGCCGTGATGCTGCTGCGCGTGCAGCGCGAGCGGATGAACGCGGCGTTCTTCCCGACCGAGCGCGAGTACTCCCGGCGCTACGGGCTCGACGGCGACCGCATGGCGAAGATGCCCGAGCACGCCATCGTGATGCACCCCGGGCCGATGGTCCGCGGCATGGAGATCACCGCCGAGGTCGCCGACTCCGAGCGCTGCACCGCCATCGAGCAGGTCACCAACGGTGTCTCGATCCGGATGGCCGTGCTCTATCTGCTCCTGGGCGGCAACGAGCCCGCCGTCACTCACACCCGCCCGCCCGTCTCCCACCACCACCCTTCCAACGAGCGCTCCGCGCACACCATTTCCGCGGACGAGGAGAAGTAGTCAGATGAGCAAGATCCTTATCCGTGGTGCGAAGGTGCTCGGCGGCGAGTCGCAGGACGTGCTGATCGACGGTTCCGAGATCGCGGCGGTGGGCGGTGGCCTGCCGGCCGAGGGCGCCGAGGTCGTCGAGGCCGACGGCAAGGTGCTCCTGCCGGGGCTCGTCGACCTGCACACCCATCTGCGCGAGCCGGGCCGTGAGGACTCCGAGACCGTCCTGACCGGTACGCGGGCGGCCGCGAGCGGCGGCTACACGGCCGTGTTCGCCATGGCCAACACCTTCCCGGTCGCCGACACCGCCGGTGTCGTCGAGCAGGTCTACCGGCTCGGCCGGGAGCACGGCTACTGCGACGTACAGCCCATCGGCGCCGTCACCGTGGGCCTGGAGGGCAAGAAGCTGGCCGAGCTGGGCGCGATGCACGAGTCGGCGGCCGGGGTCACCGTCTTCTCCGACGACGGCAAGTGCGTGGACGACGCCGTGATCATGCGGCGGGCGCTGGAGTACGTGAAGGCCTTCGGCGGGGTCGTGGCCCAGCACGCGCAGGAGCCCCGCCTCACCGAGGGCGCCCAGATGAACGAGGGTGTCGTCTCCGCCGAGCTGGGGCTCGGGGGATGGCCGGCGGTGGCCGAAGAATCGATCATCGCCCGGGATGTCCTGCTCGCCGAGCACGTCGGGTCGCGCGTGCACATCTGCCACCTGTCGACCGCCGGGTCGGTGGAGATCGTCCGCTGGGCCAAGTCCCGCGGCATCGACGTCACGGCCGAGGTCACCCCGCACCACCTGCTGCTCACCGACGAGCTGGTGCGTACGTACAACCCCGTCTACAAGGTCAACCCGCCGCTGCGTACCGAGCGCGACGTGCTGGCCCTGCGCGAGGCGCTCGCCGACGGCACGATCGACATCGTCGCCACCGACCATGCCCCGCACCCGCACGAGGACAAGGACTGCGAGTGGGCCGCGGCCGCCATGGGCATGGTGGGGCTCGAGACCGCGCTGTCCGTGGTCCAGCAGACGATGGTCGAGACCGGGCTGCTCGACTGGGCCGGTGTCGCCGACCGCATGTCGTTCCAGCCCGCCAGGATCGGCCGGGCGATGGGCCACGGCCGTCCCGTCTCGGCAGGCGAGCCCGCCAACCTCACACTCGTCGACACGGCATACCGTGGAGCCGTGGACCCCGCGGGCTTCGCATCGCGCAGCCGCAACACTCCGTACGAGGGTCGTGAGCTGCCGGGCCGTGTCACGCACACGTGGCTCCGGGGCAAGGCCACGCTCGTCGACGGGAAGCTCGCGTGACATCACTCATCTCCATCGCCGCGGACATCGCGGCGGAACAGAAGTCCGCGGAAGTGACCGACTGGGCCGCCCGTATCGGCTGGCTCGTCGGCCTCGCCCTCTTCATCGCGCTCGTCTACTGGCTGATGCGCGAGGGCTGGAAGTGGCGCGGCACCCTCCAGGGCGACCTGCCCGAGCTGCCCGTCGTGCCGAGTGAGCCCGGTGCGGTCAGACTGACCATGACCGGCCGCTACCACGGCTCCACCACCGCCGGGCAGTGGCTCGACCGCATCGTGGCGCACGGCCTGGGCACCCGCAGCCGGGTCGAGCTCACGCTGACGGACGCGGGTCTTGACGTCGTACGCCCCGGAGCGGCCGACTTCTTCGTCCCCGTCGAGCAGCTGCGCGAGGCCCGGCTCGACAAGGGCATCGCGGGAAAGGTGCTCACCGAGGGCGGTCTCCTGGTCATCACCTGGGAACACGGCGACCGGCTGATCGACTCCGGGTTCCGCTCCGACCACGCAGCCGAGCACAACGAGTGGGTCGAGACCCTGAACCACATGATCGACAAGAGCAGCGACACGGAAGGCGCACGATGACGACCTCCATCCAGGGGACCGCCTCGCAGAGGCAGAAGGCGGTTCCCGCCGTACTCGTCCTGGAGGACGGCCGGACCTTCCGCGGCCGCGCCTACGGGGCCGTGGGGGTGACCTTCGGCGAAGCCGTGTTCTCCACCGGCATGACCGGCTACCAGGAGACCCTCACCGACCCGTCGTACCACCGCCAGGTCGTCGTGATGACCGCTCCCCACGTCGGCAACACCGGCGTGAACGACGACGACCCGGAGTCGAAGCGCATCTGGGTCGCCGGTTACGTCGTACGCGACCCCGCGCGCGTGCCCTCCAACTGGCGCTCCCGGCGCTCGCTGGACGAGGAGCTCACCAAGCAGGGCGTGGTGGGCATCAGCGGCATCGACACGCGTGCGCTGACCCGCCACCTGCGCGAGCGCGGCGCCATGCGCGTCGGCATCTTCTCCGGCAACGCGCTGCCCGACGCGGGCACCATGCTCGCCGAGGTGCGCCAGGCGCCCGAGATGAAGGGCGCCAGCCTCTACGAGGAGGTGGCCACCAAGGAGGCGTACGTCGTCCCCGCGATCGGCGAGAAGAAGTTCACCGTCGCCGCCGTGGACCTCGGCATCAAGGGAATGACCCCGCACCGCATGGCCGAGCGCGGCATCGAGGTGCATGTGCTGCCCGCCACCGCGACCGCGGAGGACATCTACGCCGTCGACCCGGACGGCGTGTTCTTCTCGAACGGGCCCGGTGACCCGGAGAAGGCCGAGCACCCGGTGTCCCTGATGCGGGAGGTCCTCGAGCGCAGGACGCCCCTCTTCGGTATCTGCTTCGGCAACCAGATCCTCGGCCGCGCCCTCGGCTTCGGCACGTACAAGCTGAAGTACGGCCACCGGGGCATCAACCAGCCCGTGCAGGACCGTACGACCGGCAAGGTCGAGGTCACCGCGCACAACCACGGTTTCGCCGTCGACGCGCCGCTCGACAAGGTGTCCGACACCCCCTACGGGCGTGCCGAGGTCTCGCACGTCTGCCTGAACGACCAGGTCGTGGAGGGGCTTCAGCTGCTCGACCAGCCGGCGTTCAGCGTCCAGTACCACCCCGAAGCGGCAGCGGGCCCGCACGACGCCGCCTACCTGTTCGACCGCTTCGTATCCCTGATGGAGGGCCAGCGTGCCTAAGCGCACCGATATCCAGTCCGTCCTGGTCATCGGCTCCGGCCCGATCGTCATCGGCCAGGCCGCCGAGTTCGACTACTCCGGCACCCAGGCCTGCCGCGTCCTCAAGGCCGAGGGCCTGCGCGTCATCCTCGTCAACTCCAACCCGGCGACGATCATGACCGACCCGGAGATCGCCGACGCCACGTACGTCGAGCCGATCACCCCGGAGTTCGTCGAGAAGATCATCGCCAAGGAGCGGCCGGACACGCTGCTGCCGACGCTGGGCGGCCAGACCGCCCTCAACACCGCGATCTCCATGCATGAGCAGGGCGTGCTGGAGAAGTACGGTGTCGAGCTGATCGGCGCCAACGTCGAGGCGATCAACAAGGGCGAGGACCGCGACCTCTTCAAGGACGTCGTCGAGGCCGTCCGCGCGAAGATCGGGCACGGCGAGTCCGCCCGGTCCTACATCTGCCACTCGATGGACGACGTACTGGAGGGGGTCGAGCAGCTCGGCGGCTACCCCGTCGTCGTCCGGCCCTCCTTCACCATGGGCGGCGCCGGCTCCGGCTTCGCGCACGACGAGGACGAGCTGCGCCGCATCGCCGGCCAGGGCCTCACGCTCTCCCCGACCACCGAGGTGCTCCTGGAGGAGTCCATCCTCGGCTGGAAGGAGTACGAGCTGGAGCTGATGCGCGACAAGCACGACAACGTCGTGGTCGTCTGCTCCATCGAGAACTTCGACCCGATGGGCGTCCACACCGGCGACTCGATCACCGTCGCGCCCGCGATGACGCTGACCGACCGCGAGTACCAGCGCCTGCGCGACATCGGCATCGCGATCATCCGCGAGGTCGGCGTCGACACCGGCGGCTGCAACATCCAGTTCGCGGTCAACCCGGACGACGGCCGCATCATCGTCATCGAGATGAACCCGCGTGTGTCGCGATCGTCGGCCCTCGCGTCGAAGGCCACGGGTTTCCCGATCGCCAAGATCGCCGCCAAGCTGGCCGTCGGCTACACCCTCGACGAGATCCCGAACGACATCACGGAGAAGACCCCGGCGTCCTTCGAGCCCACGCTCGACTACGTCGTCGTCAAGGCCCCGCGGTTCGCCTTCGAGAAGTTCCCGTCCGCCGACTCCACGCTGACCACGACCATGAAGTCGGTCGGCGAAGCCATGGCGATCGGCCGGAACTTCACCGAGGCGCTGCAGAAGGCGCTGCGGTCGCTGGAGAAGAAGGGCTCGCAGTTCACGTTCGTGGGCGAGCCGGGTGACAAGGGTGAGCTGCTGGCGGAGGCCGTGCGGCCGACCGACGGCCGGATCAACTCAGTCATGCAGGCCATCCGCGCGGGCGCCACACCCGAAGAGGTCTTCGAGGCGACGAAGATCGACCCGTGGTTCGTGGACCAGCTGTTCCTGATCAAGGAGATCGCGGACGAGCTGGCCGCCGCCGACAAGCTGTTCCCGGAGCTCCTCGCCGAGGCCAAGCGCCACGGCTTCTCCGACGCCCAGATCGCCGAGATCCGCGGCCTGCGCGAGGACGTCGTCCGCGAGGTCCGGCACGCGCTGGGCGTGCGGCCGGTCTACAAGACGGTCGACACGTGCGCGGCCGAGTTCGCCGCCAAGACGCCGTACTTCTACTCCTCCTACGACGAGGAGAGCGAGGTCGCGTCCCGGACCAAGCCCGCCGTGATCATCCTGGGCTCCGGCCCGAACCGCATCGGCCAGGGCATCGAGTTCGACTACTCCTGCGTCCACGCCTCCTTCGCGCTGAGCGACGCGGGCTACGAGACCGTGATGGTCAACTGCAACCCGGAGACCGTCTCCACGGACTACGACACCTCCGACCGCCTGTACTTCGAGCCGCTGACGCTCGAGGACGTGCTGGAGATCGTCCACGCGGAGTCGCTGGCGGGACCGATCGCGGGCGTGATCGTGCAGCTCGGCGGACAGACTCCGCTGGGGCTGGCGCAGGCGCTGAAGGACAACGGTGTGCCGATCGTGGGCACCCCGCCCGAGGCGATCCACGCCGCCGAGGACCGCGGTGCCTTCGGGCAGGTCCTCGCGGAGGCCGGGCTGCCGGCTCCGAAGCACGGCACCGCCACGACGTTCGCCGGAGCCAAGGCCATCGCCGACGAGATCGGCTACCCCGTCCTCGTACGGCCGTCGTACGTCCTCGGCGGGCGCGGCATGGAGATCGTGTACGACGAGACGCGGCTGTCCTCGTACATCGCGGAGTCGACCGAGATCAGCCCGTCCCGGCCGGTCCTCGTCGACCGCTTCCTGGACGACGCGATCGAGATCGACGTCGACGCGCTGTACGACGGCCAGGAGCTGTACCTCGGCGGTGTCATGGAGCACATCGAGGAGGCCGGCATCCACTCCGGCGACTCAGCGTGCGCGCTGCCGCCGATCACGCTCGGCGGCTTCGACATCAAGCGGCTGCGGGCCTCGACGGAGGCGATCGCCAAGGGTGTCGGGGTCCGCGGACTGATCAACATCCAGTTCGCGATGGCGGGCGACATCCTGTACGTCCTGGAGGCCAACCCGCGTGCCTCGCGCACCGTCCCCTTCACCTCGAAGGCGACCGCGGTGCCGCTGGCGAAGGCCGCCGCCCGTATCTCGCTGGGCGCGACCGTCGCCGAGCTGCGCGCCGAGGGGCTGCTGCCGGCCGTCGGCGACGGCGGTGAACTGCCGCTGGACGCGCCGATCTCCGTCAAGGAGGCCGTCATGCCGTGGTCGCGCTTCCGCGACATCCACGGCCGCGGCGTCGACACGGTGCTCGGTCCGGAAATGCGTTCCACGGGTGAAGTCATGGGCATCGACTCGGTGTTCGGCACGGCGTACGCCAAGTCCCAGGCGGGCGCGTACGGTCCGCTGCCCACCAAGGGCCGTGCCTTCATCTCCGTCGCCAACCGCGACAAGCGCTCGATGATCTTCCCGGCGCGTGAACTCGTCGCCCACGGCTTCGAGTTGCTCGCCACGTCCGGCACGGCCGAGGTGCTCAAGCGCAACGGCATCAACGCCACCGTCGTCCGCAAGCAGAGCGAGGGCACCGGCCCGAACGGCGAGAGGACGATCGTCCAGCTCATCCACGAGGGCGAAGTCGACCTCATCGTCAACACGCCGTACGGCACCGGCGGCCGCCTCGACGGCTACGACATCCGTACGGCGGCCGTGGCTCGCTCCGTGCCCTGCCTGACGACCGTCCAGGCGCTCGCCGCGGCGGTCCAGGGCATCGACGCGCTCAACCACGGTGACGTGGGCGTGCGTTCACTGCAGGAACACGCCGAGCATCTGACCGCGGCCCGCGACTAGCAGCCCCGAGGGGGACACCGGAAACGGTGTCCCCCTCTTCATGAGGCTCTCCCGAGGCTCTTCATGAGGACATGACTATGTACAAGCTCTTCTTCCGGCTGGTCTTCAAGCGGATGGACCCGGAGCAGGCCCACCATCTGGCGTTCCGCTGGATCCGCCTCGCCGCCCGCGTCCCCGTCCTGCGGACCTTCGTCGCCGCTGTGCTGGCCCCGCGCTACAAGGAGCTGCGGACCGAGGCGTTCGGGCTGCGGATGCACGGGCCGTTCGGGCTCGCGGCGGGCTTCGACAAGAACGCCGTCGCCATCGACGGGATGTCGATGCTCGGCTTCGACCACATCGAGATCGGCACGGTCACGGGGGAGGGACAGCCGGGCAATCCCAAGAAGCGGCTGTTCCGCCTTGTGCCGGACCGTGCGCTGATCAACCGCATGGGCTTCAACAACGAGGGTTCCGAGGCCGTGGCCGAGCGCCTGGCCACCCGTACGGCCGTCTTCAGGACCGTCGTGGGCGTCAACATCGGCAAGACCAAGGCCGTGCCGGAGGCAGAGGCCGCCGCCGACTACGTGAAGTCCACCGAACGCCTGGCCGCGTACGCCGACTACCTCGTGGTCAACGTCAGCTCCCCGAACACGCCCGGGCTGCGCAACCTCCAGGCCACGGAGTCGCTGCGACCGCTGCTGAGTGCCGTCCGCGGGGCCGCCGACCGGGCGGTGACCACGCGCCGCGTGCCCCTGCTGGTGAAGATCGCGCCCGATCTCGCCGACGAGGACATCGACGCCGTCGCCGACCTCGCCGTCGAGCTCGGTCTGGACGGGATCATCGCCACGAACACGACCATCGCGCGCGAGGGCCTCGGTCTGAAATCTGACCCCTCCCTGGTCAAGGAGACCGGCGGGCTCTCGGGCGCGCCGCTGAAAACGCGCTCCCTGGAGGTGCTGAGGCGCCTCTACGCGCGCGTGGGGGACCGGATCACCCTCGTGGGCGTCGGCGGCGTCGAGAACGCCGAGGACGCCTGGCAGCGGATCCTCGCCGGTGCCACGCTCGTCCAGGGCTACAGCGCCTTCATCTACGAGGGCCCCTTCTGGGGACGCGCCATCCACAAGGGGCTCGCCGCACGCCTCCGTACGAGCCCGTACGCCACCCTCGCCGACGCGGTCGGCGCCGACGTAAGGAAGACGGTATGAGCCTGGAACCCTTCGGTGCCCGTCTGCGCCGTGCCATGGACGAGCGCGGCCCGCTGTGTGTCGGCATCGACCCGCACGCCTCCCTGCTCGCCGACTGGGGTCTGAACGACGACATCGCGGGCCTGGAGCGCTTCAGCCGCACCGTCGTCGAGGCGCTGGCGGACCGAGTCGCCGTCCTGAAGCCGCAGAGCGCGTTCTTCGAGCGCTTCGGGTCGCGCGGCATCGCCGTACTGGAGAAGTCGGTGGAGGAGGCGCGCGAGGCCGGGGCGCTGGTCGTCATGGACGCCAAGCGCGGGGACATCGGCTCGACCATGGCGGCGTACGCCTCCGCCTTCCTGGAGAAGAGCTCGCCGCTCTTCTCGGACGCGCTCACCGTCTCGCCGTACCTCGGCTACGGGTCGCTGAAGCCGGCGGTCGAACTCGCTCGGGAGAGCGGCGCGGGTCTGTTCGTGCTCGCCCTCACCTCCAACCCGGAGGGCGGCGAGGTGCAGCACGCGGTGCGCGGTGACGGCCGGAGCGTCGGCGCGACCATGCTGGCGCATCTCGCGGCGGAGAACGCCGGGGAGACCCCGATGGGCTCCTTCGGGGCGGTCGTCGGCGCCACGCTCGGCGATCTGTCCTCGTACGACCTCGACATCAACGGTCCGCTTCTCGCTCCCGGAATCGGTGCCCAGGGCGCGACCCCGGCCGATCTTCCGGGCGTCTTCGGAGCGGCGGTGCGCCAGGTGGTGCCGAACGTCAGCCGGGGTGTCCTTCGTCACGGTCCGGACATCGGTGCGCTACGCGCGTCATCGGACCTCTTCGCGGAGGAGATCAGGGCGGCTGTGGCGTCGGCGTAGCGCCTTCGGAGAGCGTCTTACAGGCGTCCCGCATCTGAATACATCCTCAAATCCGGGGCATTTTGTCCTAAATGTCTGGCTCGATGGAGGCTGACCAGGACTTTTCCGCTGTTCTCGCTGACTCCGGCGGACTTGCCCGCTAGTCTCCGACGAGAGTGAACGGGCAAGAGCGTTGCTCGTTGCTCCCCAGGTGTGGGGCGACTAGGTTCCTCACCGGTCCGTATCCGACAGTTCGACATCCGAGGTGACGTAGGCGTGGCTCTTCCGCCCCTTACCCCTGAACAGCGCGCAGCCGCGCTCGAAAAGGCCGCCGCGGCTCGCCGGGAGCGGGCCGAGGTCAAGAATCGACTCAAGCACTCCGGCGCCTCCCTTCACGAGGTCATCAAGCAGGGCCAGGAGAACGACGTCATCGGCAAGATGAAGGTCTCCGCTCTCCTGGAGTCCCTGCCGGGCGTGGGCAAGGTCCGCGCCAAGCAGATCATGGAGCGACTCGGGATCTCCGAGAGCCGCCGCGTGCGTGGCCTCGGCTCCAACCAGATCGCCTCCCTGGAGCGCGAGTTCGGCGGCGGTGCTGCCTGACGTTCTCGGGCACCCCTGAGAACCTGGATAATCGCTGCATGGCTGCAACATCCCGGGGGACGACCCCCGTACCCCCGGAATCACGTCCGCGGCTGACCGTGCTCTCCGGCCCCTCCGGGGTCGGCAAGAGCACGGTCGTCGCCCATATGCGCAAGGAACACCCCGAGGTCTGGCTCTCGGTGTCGGCGACGACCCGGGGGCCGCGCCCCGGTGAGAAGCATGGTGTCCATTACTTCTTCGTCAGCGACGAGGAGATGGACAAGCTGATCGCCAACGGCGAGCTTCTCGAGTGGGCGGAGTTCGCGGGCAACCGCTACGGGACACCGCGCAAGGCCGTGCTCGAACGGCTGGAGGCGGGCGAGCCGGTCCTCCTGGAGATCGACCTCCAGGGAGCCCGGCAGGTCCGCGAGTCCATGCCGGAGGCCTTGCTGGTGTTCCTGGCTCCTCCCTCCTGGGAGGAGCTGGTGCGCAGACTCACCGGGCGGGGCACCGAGCCGCCCGAGGTGATCGAGCGCCGGCTGGCCGCCGCCAGGATCGAATTGGCGGCCGAGCCGGAGTTCAACCTCACCCTGGTCAACACCTCCGTCGAGGACGTGGCGCGTGAGCTGCTAGCCTTGGTAGGAGTTGTTTGACTTTTCAGGTCAATTTTCCACCTTTCGGAAGGCAGAGCGTGTCCTCTTCCATGACTGCGCCCGAGGGCATCATCAACCCTCCGATCGACGAGCTCCTCGAGGCCACCGACTCGAAGTACAGCCTCGTGATCTACGCGGCCAAGCGTGCCCGCCAGATCAACGCGTACTACTCGCAGCTCGGTGAGGGTCTCCTTGAGTACGTCGGTCCCCTCGTGGACACCCACGTCCACGAGAAGCCGCTCTCGATCGCCCTGCGCGAGATCAACGCGGGTCTGCTGACGTCGGAGGCCGTCGAGGGCCCGGCGCAGTAGTCATTCGTTCGCTCACCACGGGCCCGGCAGCGCGACTGCCGGGCCCGTGGTGTGTCATGGGGTTGTACGTTTCCGAATACGGGGAGGTCCGGTGGACAAGCCGAAGGTCGTGCTGGGGGTCAGCGGTGGCATCGCCGCCTACAAGGCGTGCGAGCTGCTGCGCCGGCTGACCGAGTCGGGGCACGACGTGCGCGTCGTACCGACGGAGTCCGCGCTGCACTTCGTCGGCGCCGCGACCTGGTCCGCGCTGTCCGGCCATCCCGTATCGACCGAGGTCTGGTCGGACGTGCACGAGGTGCCGCACGTCCGTATCGGCCAGGAGGCCGACCTGGTCGTCGTCGCCCCCGCCACCGCGGACATGCTGGCCAAGGCGGCCCACGGCCTGGCCGACGACCTGCTGACGAACACGCTGCTCACCGCCCGCTGCCCGGTCGTCTTCGCGCCCGCCATGCACACCGAGATGTGGGAGCACCCGGCCACCCAGGAGAACGTGGCGACGCTGCGCCGCCGAGGCGCCGTCGTCATCGACCCCGCCGTGGGACGCCTGACCGGCGTGGACACCGGCAAGGGGCGACTGCCCGAGCCGTCGGAGATCTTCGAGATCTGCCGCCGGGTACTCGCGCGGGGCATGGCCGAGCCGGATCTCGCCGGCCGTCACGTCGTCGTCAGCGCGGGCGGCACGCGCGAGCCGCTCGACCCGGTCCGCTTCCTCGGCAATCGTTCCTCCGGGAAGCAGGGGTACGCCCTCGCGCGCACCGCGGCGGCCCGGGGTGCCCGGGTCACGCTGATCGCCGCGAACACCGGACTGCCGGACCCGGCCGGTGTCGACGTCGTGCAGGTCGGGACCGCTGTGCAGCTGCGCGAGGCCGTGCTCAAGGCGGCCCCGGAGGCCGACGCTGTGGTGATGGCGGCGGCGGTGGCGGACTTCCGGCCGGCGGCGTACGCGGCCGGAAAGATCAAGAAGAAGGACGATCGGGATCCGGACCCCATCGTTCTGGTCCGCAATCCGGACATCCTCGCGGAGATCTCGGCGGACCGCGCCCGCCCGGGCCAGGTGATCGTCGGCTTCGCCGCCGAGACGGACGACGTCCTGGCCAACGGACGGTCGAAGCTCCAGCGAAAAGGCTGCGACCTCCTCGTCGTCAACGAGGTCGGGGAGCGCAAGACCTTCGGCTCCGAGGAGAACGAGGCGGTTGTGCTCGGCGCCGACGGAAGCGAGACCCCGGTGCCGTACGGACCCAAGGAAGCATTGGCCGAGACTGTGTGGGACCTTGTGGCGCGGCAGCTCGGGTGAATGCCTCATTCGCTTCAACAGGCCCTTCAAAACCACTACATAGGCCCTTCAAAACCACTACATAAAGGGCGTGTGAGCCTGGCGGAGAAGGTCCGCCGTGTCGCAGAATGCCCGTGCCGCAGGTCACAGCACTCCCGAGTGGCGAGACGGTAGCCCCTCGGCCGAGTGCGACCGATAAACTGTTCTCGGACTACGCCGGGCGCAGCTCCCGACAGTCCGCCAATGATCAGCCAGCAGCCGCTGCAACCCCAGGGAGCGTTGTGTCCCGTCGCCTGTTCACCTCGGAGTCTGTGACCGAGGGTCACCCCGACAAGATCGCTGACCAGATCAGCGACACCATTCTCGACGCGCTTCTGCGCGAGGACCCGAAGTCCCGGGTCGCGGTCGAGACCCTGATCACGACCGGTCTGGTGCACGTGGCCGGCGAGGTCACGACCAAGGCGTACGCGCCGATCGCGCAGCTCGTGCGCGACAAGATCCTCGAGATCGGCTACGACTCCTCGAAGAAGGGCTTCGACGGCGCCTCATGCGGCGTCTCCGTGTCGATCGGCGCGCAGTCCCCGGACATCGCGCAGGGTGTCGACACCGCGTACGAGAACCGTGTCGAGGGCGACGAGGACGAGCTCGACAAGCAGGGCGCGGGCGACCAGGGCCTGATGTTCGGTTACGCGACGGACGAGACGCCGGAGCTGATGCCGCTCCCGATCCACCTCGCGCACCGCCTGTCGAAGCGCCTGTCGGAGGTTCGCAAGAACGGCACGATTCCGTACCTCCGCCCGGACGGTAAGACCCAGGTCACCATCGAGTACGACGGCGACAAGGCGGTCCGTCTGGACACGGTCGTCGTCTCCTCGCAGCACGCGTCGGACATCGACCTGGACTCCCTCCTCGCCCCCGACATCCGGGAGTTCGTGGTCGAGCCCGAGCTGAAGGCGCTCCTGGACGACGGCATCAAGCTGGACACCGAGGGCTACCGCCTGCTGGTCAACCCCACCGGCCGCTTCGAGATCGGCGGCCCGATGGGCGACGCCGGACTCACCGGCCGCAAGATCATCATCGACACGTACGGCGGCATGGCCCGCCACGGTGGCGGCGCCTTCTCCGGCAAGGACCCGTCCAAGGTGGACCGCTCCGCCGCGTACGCGATGCGCTGGGTCGCGAAGAACGTCGTCGCCGCGGGCCTCGCCTCCCGCTGCGAGGTCCAGGTGGCCTACGCCATCGGCAAGGCCGAGCCCGTCGGCCTCTTCGTCGAGACCTTCGGCACCGCCAAGATCGACGCCGAGAAGATCGAGAGCGCCATCACCGAGGTCTTCGACCTCCGCCCGGCCGCGATCATCCGCGACCTCGACCTGCTCCGCCCGATCTACGCCCAGACCGCCGCGTACGGCCACTTCGGCCGCGAACTCCCCGAGTTCACGTGGGAGAAGACGGACCGCGTGGACGCGCTGCGGACGGCGGCGGGGCTGTAGTCCTTCCTGCTTCTCCGGCTTTGTGAGGCCCGGCGCCCGTGTGGGGTGCCGGGCCTCTGTTTTCGGGTCCTCAGACTTCCGACTTCGTGGACGAATGACCGGTACGGCCGTCGTGGAGCTTCGTACGGGCTTCGTACGGGCTTCGTACGGGCGGCGGTGTCAGTGCCGTCTGGTAGGAATGTTGCTGTGAGCAGCGCGAATGGGCGTGATGAGGGTGGTGCGGAAGGTGCGCCGCCTGAGCAGCTTGCGCTGATTCGGGAGAGTGTGCGGAAGAACAAGGCGCCGAAGGCGAAGCCGCGGACGTGGCGGGGGGCCGCCTTGGCGAAAGAGCTGCCTGTTGCGCGCGTGCTCGTCGACAAGGGTGTGCTGCATCTTGATCGGTACTTCGACTATGCCGTGCCCGAAGAGCTTGATGCCGATGCGCAGCCGGGGGTGCGGGTGCGGGTGCGGTTCGGGGCCGGGCGGCATCGGGTGCGTGAGGGGCGGCGTGAGGGTGGGGGGCTGATCGACGGGTTTCTTGTCGAGCGGCTTGCCGAGTCCGATTACTCGGGGCCCCTTGCCGCGCTTGCTCAAGTCGTTTCGCCCGAGCCGGTGTTGAGCGAGGAGTTGCTCGGGCTCGCGCGGGCCGTCGCCGACCGGTATGCGGGAAGTCTGGCCGACGTTCTGCAGTTGGCCGTGCCGCCGCGCAATGCCCGCGCGGAGGGTACGGCTTCGGCTGAGCCGTTGCCGGTTCCCGGTGCGCCTGAGGTCGGGTCCTGGGCTCGGTACTCACGCGGGGCCGCCTTCGTGGAGTCGCTCGCGGCGGGCGGGGCGCCTCGGGCCGTGTGGAACGCGCTGCCGGGGCCCGGCTGGGCCGAGGAGTTGGCGCGGGCCGTGGGGGCGACGCTCGCCTCGGGGCGTGGCGCGCTGGTCGTCGTGCCGGACGGGCGGGCCGTCAGCCGGGTCGATGCCGCACTGACCTCGGTGCTGGGGGAGGGGCGGCATGCCGTGCTCACCGCCGAGGTCGGGCCCGAGAAGCGGTACCGGCAGTGGCTCGCGGTACGGCGTGGGTCCGTACGGGCTGTGGTGGGGACCCGGGCCGCGATGTTCGCGCCCGTGCGGGACCTGGGGCTCGTGGCCATTTGGGACGACGGGGACGGCAGCCACAGCGAACTGCACGCGCCTCAGCCGCATGCGCGGGAAGTGCTGCTGCTACGGGCCGCCCATGACAAGTGCGCGTTCCTGCTGGGGAGTTGGAGCTGCACCGTCGAGGCCGCGCAGCTCGTGGAGAGCGGCTGGGCGGCTCCGATCGTCGCCGAGCGGGAGCAGGTACGGGCGGCGGCTCCGCTCGTCCGGACGGTGGGCGACGGGGATCTCGCGCGCGACGAGGCGGCCCGGGCCGCGCGGCTGCCCACCCTCGCCTGGCAGGTCGTACGGGAGGGGCTGCGGCAGGGGCCTGTGCTCGTGCAGGTGCCGCGGCGTGGTTACGTACCGCGGATGGCCTGTGCGCAGTGCCGGGCGCCAGCGCGGTGTCGGCATTGTGCCGGGCCGCTGGAGGGACAGGACGCCGGAGGGCTGCGGTGCGGGTGGTGCGGGCGCGACGAGGCGAGCTGGCACTGTTCGGAGTGCGGTGGGTTCCGGCTGCGGGCGCAGGTCGTCGGGGCGCGGCGGACCGCCGAGGAGCTGGGGCGCGCGTTTCCGGCCGTGCCCGTGCGGACCTCGGGGCGCGAGCAGGTGCTGGACACGGTGCCGGGGGCGCCCGCGCTCGTCGTCAGTACGCCCGGCGCGGAGCCCGTGGCCGAGGGCGGCTACGCGGCCGCGTTGCTGCTCGACGGCTGGGCGATGCTCGGGCGGCCCGATCTGCGGGCCGGTGAGGACGCGTTGCGGCGGTGGATCGGGGCGGCGGCGCTGGTGCGGGGGCAGCGGGACGGCGGGACCGTGGTGATCGTCGCCGAGCCGACGCTGCGGCCCGTGCAGGCGCTGGTGCGGTGGGACCCCGTCGGGCATGCCGTCCGTGAGCTGGCCGAGCGGGCCGAACTCGGGTTTCCGCCCGTGTCGCGGATGGCGGCCGTGTCCGGGACGGCAGAGGCGCTCGCCGGCTTCCTCGCCGCGGTCGAACTGCCGGGTGAGGCCGAGGTGTTGGGGCCCGTGCCGGTGCCTCCGGCGGATCCGGGGCGGCCTCGGCGGGCGGGGGCACCGCCGGTCGGTGAGCAGTGGGAGCGTGCGTTGATCCGGGTGCCGCCGGGGAGGGGGGCCGCGTTGGCGTCCGCGCTGAAGAGTGCGCAGGCGGCTCGGATGGCGCGTGGGGGCAGTGCGGGGAGCGGGGGGAGTGAGGCTGTGCGGATTCGGGTTGATCCGCCGGATATCGGGTGACCGGTCGGGGCGGGTGAGTGGGTGTTCTCTGACGGGGGAGGGGGCGGATGCGGGCGGTTACTTGTTTGGGCGTACGAGTCTGCCCCCGAGCCTTGTCGGGGGCAGACGGGCGGGGGCAGGCAGGTGAGTGCGTGTGTCAGCCGTTGCGCGGGCCCGGGAAGGCGCTTGGCCTGAGCTCCTCGCGGAGGGTGGAACTGCCGGCCGTCGGCTGGGTGGGCATCGGCATCGGCATCGGCGTGGAACGGGCCGCGGGGACCGTGGGGATGCCGGTGTTGACGGCGACCGCGCGGGAACCCGACGGTTCCGTGGCGCGCTCGGCCTCGGCGGCGGCCTGGGCCGCGGCTCGGCGGGCGCCGTAACGGCGGTGCACCGCCTGTTTGGTGACCCCGAGTGCCGAGCCCACCGCGTCCCACGAGAAGCCCAGTGAGCGGTCGAAGTCCACGGCGGCCGTGACCAGGGTCTCGACACTGTCCCGCAGCTCCTGGGCGAGGCGGACGGTCGGGGCGGGAGCGCGCCCGTAGACGACGAAGCCCGTGGACGGGCCGGAGCGGCGCGGGCGGTAGACGTTGCCCAGCTGGGCTGTCAGCGTGCGCAGTGCGTCCACCTGCCGGCGGACCCGCTCGATGTCCCGCACCAGCAAGTGCAGGCTGGCCCGAGCCTGGGCGTCGTGGGTTGCGTGGTCGGCCATGAACAAGCCTCTCGAACCGGCGTTGAAAAGGACCGGGCCGCGATTGCGGCCCGTTTTGGTCAACTCTTTCTTGACCAACGCGTTTCGGGGTGAGTGGTCACGCTTCAGGGGCGTGGGGGCATATGCGTACGCCCCCGGCGGTTGGGCGTGCGCTCGCCTCGGCCTTCCGCCTGGTGAGTGTTTCCCGGCCGCATTGCCAGCACCGCCCGCACCGCCCGCACTGCCCGCACCGCTCGTGCGGGCGAGTTGGCGGGTGCGGGTTCTCGTGGGGTGCGTTCTGCTTGGCCGTTGCTGCCGGCTGGTGCCTGGCCGTATGGCCTGACGGCGCATAGGGCCACCGGCGGGCGCAGGCCCCGTACGGCCTGACGGCCCATAGACTGGTGCGCTGCCCGTCATGTAATTCGCCCGAGAGGCCGACTGCCACCCATGAAGCTTGTC
The DNA here is from genome assembly GCF_008905045.1 of Streptomyces albicerus. Classification (GTDB taxonomy): domain Bacteria; phylum Actinomycetota; class Actinomycetes; order Streptomycetales; family Streptomycetaceae; genus Streptomyces; species Streptomyces albicerus. Next base: position 110,074 of record NZ_VWMY01000036.1, on the reverse strand, counting down.
TTCGCAGGCACCCCCGAGGTCGCCGTTCCCGCTCTGGATGCCCTGATCGCCTCCGGGCGGCACGAGGTGGCCGCCGTTGTCACCCGGCCGGACGCTCCGGCGGGGCGGGGGCGGAGGCTCGTCGCGAGTCCCGTCGCCGAGCGGGCGGAGGAGTCCGGGATCGAGGTGCTGAAGCCGGTGAAGCCTCGGGACGAGGCGTTTCTCGCGCGGCTGAGGGAGATCGCGCCGGACTGCTGCCCCGTGGTCGCCTACGGTGCGCTGCTGCCCCGGGTCGCGCTCGACATCCCCGCCCATGGCTGGGTCAATCTGCACTTCTCGCTGCTGCCCGCCTGGCGCGGGGCGGCGCCCGTGCAGCACGCGATCATGGCGGGGGACGAGATCACCGGTGCCTCCACCTTCCTCATCGAGGAGGGGCTCGACTCCGGGCCCGTCTACGGGACCGTCACCGAGGAGGTACGGCCCACCGACACCAGCGGAGATCTGTTGACGCGGCTGGCCTTCGCGGGGGCGGGGCTGCTCGCCGCGACCATGGACGGGATCGAGGACGGCACGCTGAAGGCCGTACCGCAGTCGACGGACGGCATCACCATGGCGCCGAAGATCGCCGTCGAGGACGCTCACGTGGACTGGACCGCGCCCGCGTTGCGTGTCGACCGGGTCGTGCGGGGGTGCACGCCCGCGCCGGGTGCGTGGACCGTTTTCCGTGGGGAGCGGCTCAAGTTGATCCAGGTCGCGTCGGTTCCCGAGCGGACGGATCTTGCGCCGGGGGCGTTGGCTGTCGGCAAGAACAATGTGTATGTCGGCACTGGTTCGTATGCCGTCGAGTTGTTGTGGGTGCAGGCTCAGGGGAAGAAGCCGATGCGGGCGGCGGACTGGGCGCGAGGGGTACGGATTGCCTCCGGCGAGGTGGTGGGGGGCTGAGCGGTTTGGTTCGACGGTTGGTGCGGTGTGGGTGGGGCGTGAGTTGTGGGTTGTGACGTGCGGGTCGTGGTGGGCTGGTCGCGCAGTTCCCCGCGCCCCTAGAAGCCTGCTGTTCGCCGAGCCCCAGAGTGTGCGTGGTTCCCCGAGCCCAAAGCGCGCGCCCTTTCCCCGCACCCCAAGAAGCCTGCGTTCCCCGCGTCTCCAAGAACCCGCCTTCCCCCCCGCCCTGAAAAGGAGCGCAGTCAGCCCCGCGACGTACGCTGGACCCGTACCTCTTCCACGATGCGGAGCACCTTTTACGTGAACGAGCAGGACCGTCGGCCCCGTCAGCAGGGCAAGCCCTACCGTCGTCCCAAGAAGGATCCCGTGCGGATGCTCGCCTTCGAGGCGTTGCGGGCGGTGGACGAGAGGGATGCGTACGCGAATCTCGTGCTGCCGCCGCTGCTGCGGAAGGCGCGGGAGAAGGGCGACTTCGACGGGCGGGACGCGGCGCTGGCCACGGAGCTGGTGTACGGGACGCTGCGCCGGCAGGGGACGTACGACGCCGTCATCGCCGCATGTGTGGACCGGCCGTTGCGCGAGGTCGACCCACCCGTGCTGGACGTGCTCAGTCTCGGTGCGCATCAGCTGCTCGGGACGCGCATCCCGACGCACGCGGCCGTGTCCGCGTCCGTCGAGCTGGCGAGGGTCGTCCTCGGCGACGGGCGGGCCAAGTTCGTCAACGCCGTGCTGCGGAAGATCGCGCGGCATGATCTTGACGGGTGGCTCGAACAGGTCGCGCCGCCGTACGACGAGGATCCTGAGGACCATCTCGCCGTGGTGCACTCGCATCCGCGGTGGATCGTCTCGGCGCTGTGGGACTCGCTCGGGGGTGGGCGCGCCGGGATCGAGGACCTGCTCGAGGCCGACAACGAGCGGCCCGAGGTGACCCTCGTCGCCCGGCCCGGACGCTCCACCGCCGGCGAACTCCTCGGCGCGCTCGGCGAAGAGGCCGCGCTGCCCGGGCGCTGGTCGCCGTACGCCGTGCGGCTGTCCGAGGGCGGTGAGCCGGGTGCCATCGAGGCCGTGCGCGAAGGCCGGGCCGGCGTCCAGGACGAGGGCAGCCAGCTCGTGGCACTCGCCCTCGCCAACGCGCCCCTCGACGGACCCGACAAGGCGTGGCTCGACGGCTGCGCCGGACCCGGCGGCAAGGCGGCCATGCTCGCCGGACTCGCCGCGGAGCGCGGGGCCCTACTGCTCGCCGCCGAGAAGCAGCCGCACCGGGCCGGTCTGGTCGCGAAGGCGCTCGCAGGGAATCCGGGGCCCTACCAGGTCATCGCCGCCGACGGGACCCGGCCGCCGTGGCGTTCGGGGACCTTCGACCGGGTACTGATGGACGTGCCGTGCACGGGACTGGGTGCCCTGCGCCGCCGTCCCGAGGCCCGCTGGCGGCGCCGCCCCGACGACCTGGACGGCTTCGCGCCACTGCAGCGCGGGCTGCTGCGCACGGCGCTCGACTCGGTGCGGGTCGGCGGTGTCGTCGGGTACGCCACCTGCTCGCCGCACCTCGCTGAGACCCGCGCCGTGGTCGACGACGTGCTCAAGCACCACGACGCCGAACTCCTCGACGCCCGCCCGCACTTCCCGGGCGTACCGGCCCTGGGCGACGGCCCCGACGTACAGCTGTGGCCGCATGTCCACGGGACGGACGCGATGTATCTGGCGCTGATCCGCCGGACGGGCTGAACTCCTTCCCGGCTGCGAACCAGTCCGACACTGCGAGCTGCTCCGACGGGCCCGGCTGCGGGCGAGCCGCTCCGACGGGCCTGACTGCGGGGCTACTCCGACGGGCCGCCCGGCCTCGACGCCGGCTCCGGTTCCTCCGCCCTCGCCGTCGGCCGCGCCGCGCCCCCGTCCTCGTGGGCCAGCCGGTGCGGCCACCACACCTTCGGGCCCACGTCCAGGAACAGGGACGTCACGAGCACCGACCGCACGATGAACGTGTCGAGCAGCACGCCCAGGGCCACCGCGAAGCCGATCTCGGCGAAGGCGACCATCGGGAGGGTGCCGAGGGCGGCGAAGGTGCCGGCGAGGACCAGGCCCGCCGAGGTGATGACCGCGCCGGTCGCGGCCAGACCCGTCACCACGCCCTTGCGGGTGCCCTGGTGGCCCGCCTCCTCGCGGATGCGGGTCGTCAGGAAGATGTTGTAGTCGATGCCCAGGGCCACCAGGAAGACGAAGACGAACAGCGGGAAGTCCGTCGACTCGCCCGCGTAGTCGAAGAGATAACGGAACGCGAGCGCACTGATGCCGAGCGCGGCGGCGAAGGACAACACCACCGTGCCGATCAGCAGCAGCGGGGCGATCAGGGCGCGGAGCAGCACGCCGAGGATCAACAGCACGACGATCAGCACCAGCGGGATGATCAGGATGTTGTCGTGCGTCGTCGCCTCGTCCATGTCCAGCAGCGCCGCCGTACCGCCACCCACCTGCGCGTCCGCGTCCGGTACCGCGTGCACGGCGTCCCGTACCCGGTCCACCGTCTGTTTCGCGGCCTCGCTGTCCGCGGGGGCGGTCATGGTGGCCTCGAAGAGGACCTTGCCCTCGAACTCGGGTTTCGTGCCGGGCGGCAGGCCGAGAGAATCCGGTACGACGCCGGGGGTGGCCGCGACCGCCTGGCCGACGTCCTCGGCCTGGGCGCGGTTGCTGATGACGACGAGCGGATCGCCGCTGCCCGCGGGGAAGTACCTCGCGGACACCTCCTGACCGACGATCGAGTCGGGTTTGTCGGTGAAGGCGTCGGCGTTGCTGAGCCCCTCCGCGCGGAGCTGGATCAGGCCCAGCGAGAGCAGCGCGAGTGCCGCCGCCGTGACGCCCCAGATCATCCGCGGGCGACGGGAGATACGGCGGCCCATCCGCGCCCAGAGGCCTCGCTCGGTCGGGTCGGGGGCGCCGAAGTGCGGGATCACCGGCCAGAAGATCCAGCGGCCGAAGATCACCAGCAGGGCCGGGAAGAGGGTCATCATCGCGGCCAGGGCGACCGCGACGCCGATGGCGGCGACCGGGCCGAGGCCGCGCGTCGAGTTCATCTCGGCGGCGAGCAGCACCAGCATGCTCAGGACGACGGTCGCGCCGGACGCGAGCACCGCGGGGCCCGCCCGGTGCAGGGCCAGCGCCATCGCCTCGTGGCGGTCCTCGTGGCGGCGCAGCTCCTCCCGGTAGCGGGCGACCAGGAGCAGGGCATAGTCGGTCCCCGCGCCGAAGACGAGGACCGTCAGGATGCCCGCGCTCTGGCCGTTGACTGTCAGGCCCGCGTGTTCGGCGAGGAGATAGATCAGCGCCTGCGCGGTGAACAGCGCGGCGACCACGCCGAGCAGCGGGACCAGCAGCAGGCTCGGACTGCGGTAGGTGAGCAGCAGCATCACGATGACGACGGTCATCGCCGAGAACAGCAGGGTGGAGTCGATGCCCTCGAAGGCCTCGGAGAAGTCCGCGGACGTACCGCCCGGGCCGGTGATGTGCACCGCGAGCCCGTCGCCGCCCTCGCCGACGTCATCACGGATCGAGTCCACCGCGGGCGCGATGCGCTCCCAGCCCTTCTCGTCCATCGTGATCGGGACGAAGACCTGGGCCGCCCGAGGGTCCGCCTGCCGGTCGTAGACGGGGCCGCGGGTCTCAGCGCCGCGGATGCCGTGGTCGCTCAGTTCCTTGAGCTGCCGTACGTCCTCGGTGATCTGCGCCCGGTCCTGTGCCGTGAGGCCGCCGTCACGGGCGTACACGACGATCGCGGGGATCTGTTCCGGCCTGAAGTCCTCGGAGATCTCCAGGACTTGGGTGGACTCGGCGGAGCCGGGCAGCCAGGACGACGCGTCGTTGTCCTGGGCGTCGGTGAGCTTCTGGGCGAAGGGCGCCGTGAGGACCAGCAGCACCAGCCACAGTCCCACCACGAGCCACTTGGCCCGGCGTCCGCAGACCAAGTGTGCGACGCCTTGTTTCGGCCGGTTTCCTACGTCCGTCATGGCCACCCCCGCAGCCGTATCTGGACCCTGTGGGCGGCCAAGCATGGCATGAGCGAAGGCGACCCGTAAGGGGCGCGGGGCCGTGACGCATGCGGCTCCGCCGCGTGGGCGCGACCGGCCACGGACCACCCGCAGCCGACGTACCACCCTTCCCACCCGGGACCGACGCCCGCGTTCCCCGGAGGGCATGGCAGGCTTGGTGCATGGCCGTGCAGATCAACCCCAGCATCCTGTCCGCCGACTTCTCCCGCCTTGCCGAGGAGGCAAAGGCGGTGGAAGGGGCCGACTGGCTCCATGTCGATGTGATGGACAACCATTTTGTCCCGAACCTCACGCTCGGTGTGCCGGTCGTAGAGTCGCTGGCGCGTGCTACGGACACGCCGCTGGACTGCCATCTGATGATCGAGAACGCCGATCGATGGGCGCCCCAGTACGTAGAAGCGGGTGCCGGTTCCGTCACCTTCCATGTCGAGGCGGCCGCCGCACCCGTGCGACTCGCCCGCGAGATCCGGGCCAAGGGCGCCCGTGCCTCCATGGCGCTCAAGCCCGCGACTCCCATCGAGCCGTACGAGGATCTGCTCCCCGAACTCGACATGTTGCTGATCATGACCGTGGAGCCGGGCTTCGGAGGCCAGGCCTTCCTCGACATCATGCTCCCGAAGATTCGGCGCACCCGCGAGTTGATCAGCAAGCACGGTCTTGAGCTGTGGCTGCAGGTCGACGGCGGTGTCTCGGCCTCCACCATCGAGCGCTGCGCCGAGGCGGGCGCCGACGTCTTCGTCGCGGGTTCGGCGGTGTACGGGGCGGCCGACCCCTCGCAGGCGGTACGTGCATTGCGCACCCAGGCGGAGGAGGCGACGGCCCAGGCGGGCTGGGCGTGCAACCACTGAGCCAAGGGAACGTGAACGCCGCCCTTCAGGGCTGATCAAGTACGCCGGATCTGCAAGGATGAACGGCGAATCCAGAGTGTGAACAGCAGTGAGGAGATCGCCGTGTCGGGTATGTCGGCGGGCCGGTCAGCCATGCGGATGGGACCCGCTGAGCTGGTGCAGGCGGCGGCCATGGCCCGCCGCTTCTACCTCGAGGGCAAATCCAAGATCCAGATCGCCGAGGAGTTCGGCGTCAGCCGCTTCAAGGTGGCCCGGGTCCTGGAGACCGCTCTCGAACGGGATCTCGTGAGGATCGAGATCCGTGTCCCCGCCGAGTTGGACGCGGAGCGCTCGGACGCGCTGCGCGCCCGCTACGGCCTGCGGCATGCCGTCGTCGTCGAGTCCCCGGCCGAGGCCGAGGAGTCGCCCGACCCGGAGAACCTCGGCGAGGTGGCCGCGGACCTGCTCGGTGAACTGGTCGCCGAGGGCGATGTGCTCGGCCTCGCCTGGGGCCGCTCCACCATCCACATGGCGGCCGCCCTCGACCGGCTGCCCCCGTGCACGGTGGTGCAGCTGACGGGTGTCTACGACGCCGGGACGGCCGAGCGCGGCTCGGTAGAGGCCGTCCGCCGGGCCGCCCAGGTCTCCGGCGGCGAGGCCCACCCCATCTACGCGCCGATGCTGCTGCCGGACACGGCCACGGCGGCCGCGCTGCGCAACCAGACGGGGATCGCCCGCGCCTTCGAGTACTTCGACAAGGTCACGGTCGCCTGCGTGTCGATCGGCTCCTGGGAGGCGGGCATCTCGACGGTGCACGACATGCTCACCGAGGAGGAGCGCGCCCACTACGCGACTCTCGGTGTCGCCGCCGAGATGTCCGCGCACCTCTTCGACTCCGAGGGCCGCCGGGTCGGGCGGGACCTGGGGGAGCGGTGCATCACCGTCGAGGCCGACCGGCTGCGGCGTATCCCCGAGGTCGTCGCGATCGCCGGCGGGCAGCGCAAGGCGGCCGCCATCGACGCGGTGCTGCGCTCCGGCCTGGTCACCAGCCTGGTGACGGACACGGCGGCCGCGGACTACCTGATGACGGCGGGGCCGACGCCGCGTCCTGCCCTCAATCGGTCGGACCCCGACGGGCCGTGATCTTCTGAAGGCCTGACGGGAGGCCCGGCCGGGGGTTCGGCAACGCGCCGCCCGGGGGCGGCTGTGGCAGCATCGGCGACATGCTGCTCCGGTCCGTCCCTCGCCTGGTCGCGGGGCTGTTCGTCTGCCTCGCGGTGCTGTTGACCGGCTGCTCGTCGGCAGACACGAAGACGGACACGAGCGCGGGCACCAGGGCGGCCACGAGCGCTTCGGCTCCCGCCTGGGCCGCCGGCATGGAGACCGTCGAGGAGGCAGGGCTTCCTGCCGAGGCCCGTCGGACACTCGCCCTCATCGACCGGGGCGGCCCCTTCCCGTACGCCAAGGACGGCGCCGTGTTCGGCAACTTCGAGCGCGAGCTGCCGCGGCACGAGCGCGGCTACTACCGCGAGTACACGGTGCGGACGCCCGGCGAGCGGGACCGCGGAGCCCGGCGCATTGTCACGGGGCAGGGCGGCGAGGTCTACTACACCGATGATCATTACAAGTCGTTCAGGGCGGTGCTGAGATGACGGACGATCCGCTCGCGCCGGTGCTCGACGGCAGCGCGCCTGCCGGTGTCCTTTCCTGGCCGGCCCGGCTGCCGACGGAGCGTGCGCTCGAAGCCGCTCGTGCGGCGGGCTGGGAGACCGGCGCACTGGACCTCGCAGGTGTCTCCGACAAGGCCGGGCTCATGGCGGCGTGTGCCGACGCGCTGCGGCTGCCGGACTGGTTCGGCGCCAACTGGGACGCCCTGGCCGACTGCCTCGGCGACCTCGAGTGGTGGCCCGCCGGACGAGGCCGACTGGTGCTCGTACGGGACTGGCAGGAATACGCGGCGGCCAGTCCGGCGGACTGGCGCGTCCTCCAGGAGATCTTCGCCGACGCGGCGGCGCACTGGCGGGAGACGGACACCCCGCTGGTCGTCGTGATGGTGCTGGCCGAGTCCCGGTAGCCGGCATCCTCAGGACGGCGCCTCGGCGATCTGGGCGGCCGCGCTCCGGACGCCAGTCAGGCGTGTTCGGGTAAGCTCTCGGGGTAAGGCAGGTTCCACTGCCTGGCACCGGAGCCCCCGCACCTCGTTGGAGGAACACACGAACGCGGGGGCGTTTTGCTGTGTCCTTGTGGGAGTGACCTGCGCCGTTTCGCGTGAAAATGTGAGACTCATGCGTTTTCTTGAACCCGGTACAGGGCGTCCCGTCGAATCCGCTCCGGTGCCCTACGACCTGACGTACGACGACGTCTTCATGGTGCCGAGCCGCTCCGCGGTCGTCTCGCGGCAGGACGTCGACCTGGCTTCGCCGGACGGCAGCGGCACCACGATTCCGCTGGTGGTCGCCAATATGACGGCGATCGCGGGCCGCCGTATGGCCGAGACCGTGGCCCGCCGCGGCGGACTCGTCGTCATCCCGCAGGACATCCCGATCGAGGTCGTCACCGAGGTCGTCTCCTGGGTCAAGGGCCGTCATCTCGTCCTGGACACCCCGATCGTGCTCGCCCCGCACCAGACGGTCGCCGACGCGCTGTCCCTGCTGCCGAAGCGCGCGCACAACGCCGGAGTCGTGGTGGACGAGGCCGGCCGGCCGGTCGGTGTGGTCACCGACGCCGACCTGAGCGGGGTCGACCGGTTCACGCAGCTGTCCGAGGTCATGTCCCGGGATCTGCTGCTGCTCGACGCGGACATCGAGCCGCGCGAGGCGTTCAACAGGCTCGACCACGCCAACCGCCGCTACGCCCCCGCCGTGGACAAGGACGGCAAGCTCGCCGGCATCCTCACCCGCAAGGGCGCCCTGCGCGCCACGCTCTACACCCCGGCCACCGACGCCGACGGCAAGCTGCGCATCGCCGCCGCCGTCGGTATCAACGGCGATGTCGCGGGCAAGGCCAAGCAGCTCCTCGCCGCGGGCATCGACACGCTCGTCGTGGACACCGCGCACGGCCACCAGGAGTCGATGATCGCCGCGGTGAAGGCCGTCCGCGCGCTCGACCCGCAGGTGCCGATCGTCGCGGGCAACATCGTCGCCGCCGAGGGCGTACGCGATCTGGTCGAGGCCGGCGCCGACATCATCAAGGTGGGCGTGGGCCCCGGCGCCATGTGCACCACCCGCATGATGACCGGGGTGGGCCGCCCGCAGTTCTCGGCCGTCCTGGAATGCGCCGCCGAGGCGAAGAAGTACGGCAAGCACGTCTGGGCCGACGGCGGCGTCCGGCACCCGCGCGACGTCGCCATGGCGCTGGCCGCGGGCGCGTCGAACGTCATGGTCGGCTCCTGGTTCGCCGGTACGTACGAGTCGCCGGGCGACCTCCAGCACGACGCCAACGGGCGCCCCTACAAGGAGTCGTTCGGCATGGCGTCCGCGCGCGCGGTGCGCAACCGTACGTCGGAGGAGTCGGCGTACGACCGGGCCCGCAAGGGGCTGTTCGAGGAGGGCATCTCGACCTCCCGTATGTTCCTCGACCCGGCCCGGCCGGGTGTCGAGGACCTGATCGACTCGATCATCGCGGGTGTCCGGTCCTCCTGCACCTACGCGGGCGCGGGCTCCCTGGAGGAGTTCGCCGAGCGGGCCGTCGTCGGCATCCAGAGCGCCGCGGGCTATGCGGAGGGCCAGCCGCTGCACGCCAGCTGGAGCTGACGCAACTTCCGTCTGTACGGCCCCCGTTGTCCCGTCCGCCGGGAGAACGGGGGCCGTTTCGCATCCGGAGACCGCTTAGGGTCGGTCGGATGAGAATCGACGCCTGCCGGGCCGAGGACATCGCGGTTCTGGAGCAGTTCCTGCCCTCGCACAGCGTGGACGGGAGTCACGGGGCGCGCTTCGCGCGGCAGGAGGCGGGCGACAGCACCTATCTGATCCCCTGGTCCGACGGCCGGCCCGTCGGTCACGCCGAGGTCCGCTGGACCGGGTGCGCGGCTCCCGAGGTGCGGGCCGCGCAGCCGGGCTGTCCGGAGCTCAACGGGCTGTTCGTCTGGCCCGAGTCACTGCGTTCGCGGGGCATCGGCACGGCACTGGTCCGCGCCGCCGAGGAACTGGCGATCGCACGCGGAACCGGACTCATGGGACTCGGCGTCGGCGACGACAACCCACGGGCCGCGGCGCTCTACGCGCGGCTCGGCTACCGACCCGCCGTGACGTACGTCGACCGCTGGGCCTACCTGGACCTGGATGGCGAGCGCCAGGAGTGCGCCGACCCCTGCGTGTTCCTGGTCAAGCCCCTGCGTAGTCCTGGCCAAGAAGCTGTCGTCAGGCCCACTTGACGTCAAGGTGACTTGACGGAACGCTGGAGGCATGACGACACCGCAGAGCATCGAGCCCCAGTACACGCTGCTGACCGCCGTGGCCCGTCTCGACGAGTTGCGGGTCCGGGAGTCGCTGGCCGGGGCCGGGAGTGACGAGGAAGCCCTCGACCGGGGCGAGTTGCTCGAACTGCTCGCGCTGAGTGAGGTGGTCGCCCGCAAGGCCGCGTACGGGCGGCAGCTCAGTGTGCGGGCGGCGCGGGAGGCCGGGGCCTCCTGGTCGCAGATCGGAGCCGCCCTCGGGACGAGCAAGCAGGCCGCCTGGGAGGCTCACAACCGGTGGATCGACGAGCAGGCGGCGGCCCACGGGCAGCTTGGGCAGATGGGCTTCGACGAGGACGACGTGGCCGAGGCGCGGGCGATCGCGGGGGAGCCGGAGGGTCCTTGAACGGTCCCTCAGCGGCGGCCGTGCGGGGCCTTCGTCCGCTGCTCCCCGATGGCTTGCGCAACAGTTCCCCAGAGGCTTGCGCATCGGCTCCCCAGAGGCTCGCGCAACTGCTCCCCGGGGGCTTGCGCAATGGTCGAAAGGCCCCACGCAACGAACACGCGCCTGCCCGCGATGAACGCAACGATCTTGCGGAGACGCGCAAGGTTGCTGCATTACGGCCGGAAAGGCCGGACTCATAGAGTCATGCGCTGAACGAAGTGTGGCGGGGACCCCGTGCACGGTGGGTCCCTTCCTTCGGGCCGCTGTGGGGCCGCGCCGCTCTGACCGGCAGCGATGAAGGAGCCAAGCCGCGTGCTCGACCACGGCGCACCCCCGCAGTCCCGCAGTCACCCCAACCCTCCGCCCCCGGGCCCCGGCGCGCGTCTGATGCGCCGCAAGCCCGTGGAGAGCCTGGTCGCGGAGGGTGGCCAGGGCGAGGGCGGCACCCTGCGGCGCTCCCTCGGCCTGTGGCAGCTGACGATGATCAGCATCGGCGCCACGCTCGGCACCGGCATCTTCGTCGTCCTCGGCGAGGCCGTCCCCAAGGCCGGTCCGGCCGTCACCCTCTCCTTCGTGATCGCAGGCCTCACGGCGCTCTTCTCCGCCCTCTCCTACGCCGAGCTGGCGGGCACGATTCCGGTCTCCGGGTCCTCGTACTCGTATGCGTACGCAACCATGGGCGAGCTCGTCGCCTGGATCTGCGGCTGGTGTCTCGTCCTGGAGTACGGCGTCTCCGTCGCGGCCGTCGCCGTCGGCTGGGGCGAGTACCTGAACGAACTGCTCGACGGCACGATCGGCGTCACCATCCCGGACGCGCTCTCCGCGCCGCCCGGCGACGGGGGCGTCTTCAACCTGCCCGCGCTGATCGTCGTACTGCTCGCCATGGCGTTCCTGCTCGGCGGCGCCCGCGAGTCCGCACGTGCCAACACCGTCATGGTTGTCGTGAAGATCGCCGCGCTGCTGCTGTTCTGCGCGATCGGCGTCCAGGGCTTCCGCTCCGGCAACTACGAGAACTTCATGCCGCTCGGCATGGCGGGCGTCAGCGCCGCCGGAGCAACCCTCTTCTTCTCGTACATCGGGTTCGACGCGGCCTCCACCGCGGGCGAAGAAGCGAAGAACGCCCAGCGTGACCTGCCGCGCGCCATCATGCTCTCCCTGATCATCGTGACCGCGCTGTACGTGCTCGTCGCGGCCGTCGCCATCGGCGCGAAGCCCTGGCAGCGGTTCACCGGCTCGGAGGCCGCGCTCGCCGGGATCATGAAGGACGTCACCGGGGACGCCTTCTGGGGCACGCTGCTCGCGGCCGGTGCGGTCGTCGCCATCGCCAGTGTCGTCCTGACCGTGCTCTACGGGCAGACCCGCATCCTCTTCGCGATGTCCCGCGACGGGCTCGTGCCCAAGGCCTTCTCGCGCGTCCACGCCAAGACCGGCACGCCGCGCGTCAACACGGTCATCGTGTCCCTGTTCTGCGGTGTCCTCGCCGCCGCGATTCCGCTCGGGCAGCTCGCCGACGCGACCAGCATCGGTACGCTCTTCGCCTTCGCGCTGGTCAATGTGGCCGTCGTGGTGCTGCGGCGTACGCGGCCCGAGATGCCGCGCACGTTCCGGGTGCCGCTGTCGCCGGTGCTGCCCGCGCTGGGATTCGGCTTCTGCGTGTGGATGATGGGCAGCCTCGACACCGTGACCTGGGTCGTCTTCGGGGTCTGGATGGCCGTCGGGCTCGTGTTCTACTTCAGTTACGGCTATCGCCGCTCCCGTCTCGCCACCTCAGAAAAGTGATCCACCCGCAGTGCTGAACGATCTCGACGAACGCATCGTGCACGCCCTTGCCGAGGACGCTCGGCGCTCCTACGCCGACATCGGGCAGGAGGTCGGGCTGTCCGCGCCCGCGGTGAAGCGGCGGGTGGACCGGTTGCGGGCGACCGGGGCCATCACCGGGTTCACGGTGCGCGTGGACCCGGCGGCGCTCGGCTGGGAGACCGAGGGGTTCGTCGAGATCTACTGCCGTAGCAACACCTCGCCCGAGACCATTCAGCGTGGGCTCGAGCGGTATCAGGAGGTCGTGGCCGCGTCGACCGTCACGGGGGAGGCGGATGCGGTCGTGCAGGTCTTCGCCTCTGACATGCGGCATTTCGAGCGGGTGCTGGAGCGGATCGCGGGGGAGCCGTTCGTGGAGCGGACCAAGTCCGTGCTGGTGCTTTCGCCGTTGCTGCGGAGGTTTTCTTCGGGGTCGCCTACGTAGCGCTCCGCGGGTGGGCGGGGGTGGCTGGGGTTGGTGGGTGTGTGCGGGTTGGTGGGGGCTGGTCGCGCAGTTCCCCGCGCCCCTTCTGGGGCGCACCTGTCCGTCTGTGATGTGCCGGTCGTGGGGGTTGAGCGCGCAGTTCCCCGCGCCCCTTACGGGGCGCTGTCCGACGGCTGTCTTGCCAGGGCGTTGTTGGCTATGGAGTTGTGGACGCTGAAGCTGACGGCGTCCGGGCGGTAGCGGTCGTCGGACCACTCGACCGGGCGGCCTTCGCGGGTCGTGGTGACCCGGCGGACGCGCAGGAGGGGGCTGGTGCGGCGTACCCCCAGCAGTTCGGCGTCCTGTGCGCTCGCCGCGACCGCGTCGATCAGATGTTCGCCGTAGGCGAAGACCAGGCCCGTGTCCTCGTACAGGCGCTGGGTGACCGAGGGGCAGTCCGGCTCGATGGCCTCGACGGCGGGGGAGATCCAGTCCGCGTACACCGTCCTCTCCAGGAGCACGGGCTCGCCGTCCAGGCCGCGTACGCGCAGGACGTGCAACACCGGGGTGCCCGCGGCCAGTTGGAGACGAACGGAGTCCTCGGGTGTGGCCGGGCGGTACGCGCTCGACACCACACGTCCCGTCGCCTCGCGCCCCATCGCCCGCGCCCACTGGGCGAAGCTGCGCAGCTCCTCGAAGCTCTGGCTGCGGCGGCCGGCGAGGACCACGCGGCGCGCGCCCTGCCGGGAGCCGATGAGCCCCTCGGAGGTGAGGGCGGCGACGGCCTGGCGGACGGTACCGCGCGAGACGCCGTAACGGGCCGCGAGGTCGGTCTCGGCTGGCAGTCGACTGCCCACGGTGTACTCCTCGCGGTCGATCGCCCGCCTCAGCGCCTCGGCGATCTCCTCGTGTCGTGCCGCCATGCTCCCCCTCTGTGCGCAGGTGTGTGCCCCTTGACCAGCGTAGACGATGAGCTGCGGTGACACGTGAGCCCGGCGAGTGGCCGGAGAATCAAGGGCCATGGTTTTTCCAGAGTTTACGAACAGGACATCAACGGCGGGCCTACTGAGGCCAACTTGTTCAGACAAGTTCCGCTGACGAGTTCTCAGTCTCGTGTGACCCCTGAGCGCACCCCTGGAGAAGACCGTGACCGTGTCCCTGCCGAGAACAGCCGTCTTCGTCGGCGCCGCCGCACTCGCTCTGAGTGCCTGTGGCGCGGCCCCCGACGACGCGTCCACCACCACCGACGGCAAGAGCGCCGCCACCGCGACCTCGGCCGAGGCCTTCGGCGGCATGGACGCGCTCGTGAAGGCGGCCAAGAAGGAGGGCACGCTGCAGGCGATCGCGCTGCCCCGCGACTGGGCCAACTATGGCGCGCTGATCGACGGGTTCGAGAAGAAGTACGGCATCAAGATCGAGGTCGAGAACCCCGACGGCAGCAGCCAGGACGAGATCAACGCCGTCACCTCCCGCAAGGGCCAGGACCGCGCCCCCGACGTACTCGACCTGGGCAGTTCCTTCGCATTGAGCGCCGCCCAGCAGGGGCTGCTCGCGCCGTACAAGGTCGAGGCGTTCGCCGACATCCCCGAGGGGCAGAAGGACGCACAGGGCCGCTGGTACAACGACTACGGCGGGTACATCTCCATCGGCTGCGACGCCAAGCGCGTGAAGACCTGTCCGGCGACCTTCGCCGATCTGCTCAAGCCGCAGTACAAGGGCCAGGTCGCGCTCAACGGCAACCCCACCAAGTCCGGTTCGGCGTTCGGCGGCGTCTGGGCCGCGTCCCTCGCGAGCGGCGGCTCCTTCGACGACATCCAGCCCGGCCTCGACTTCTTCGCCAAGCTGAAGAAGAACGGCAACTACACGCCCGTCGAGTCGACTCCCGCCACGGTCGAGAAGGGCGAGACCCCGATCAGCATCGACTGGGACTACCTCAACGCCGGGTACGCCACCGAGTTCAAGTCCAAGGGGCTTGACTGGAAGGTCTCCGTCCCGTCCGACGGCAAGTTCTCCCAGTACTACTCGCAGGCCGTCAACAAGGATGCCCCGCACCCCGCGGCCGCCCGCCTGTGGCAGGAGTACCTCTACAGCGCCGAGGGCCAGAACCTCTGGCTCGAGGGGTTCGCCCGCCCGGCCCTGATGACCGCCATGGAGAAGGCCGGCACGCTCGACAAGACCGCCGCCGCCAAGCTCCCCGAGGTCTCCGGCACTCCGGAGTTCCCGACCGAGGCCCAGCAGAGCAAGGCCAAGGAAGTCCTCGGGCAGGGCTGGGGCAAGGCGGTCTCCGGGTGACCGCGACCCTCACACGCGTCGACGTGGCGCCGCCGGTCGCTTCTCCGAAGCGGCGGCGCCACGCGCCCGGCTGGCTCGCCGTCGTCCCGCTGCTCGCCTTCGTGGCGCTCGCCTTCGGGATCCCCGCCGTGGCCATGCTGAACGGCGCGTTCACCGTCAAGGATCCGGCCACCGGGGCGAGTTCGTACACCACGGCCAACCTGACGGCCTCGCTGAAGGGCGCGTACCTCACCGCCCTGCTCGGCAGCGTCAAGCTCTCCGCCGTCTCGGCGGTCGTCGCGGCCGTGCTCGGCCTCCTGCTCGCCCAGGCCGTGGTGACCTCCCGCTTCCGCGCGCTGCGCGAGGCCGTGCTCACCGCGTCCGGCGTCCTCGCCAACTTCGGCGGCGTCCCGCTGGCCTTCGCGTTCGTCGCCACCCTCGGCAACTCCGGTGTCCTGACCCGGTACCTGGGCCTGGCGGACAAGGGCTGGGACCTCTACAGCTTCTGGGGACTGGTGATCGTCTACCTGTACTTCCTGATCCCGCTGATGGTCCTCACCATCACCCCCGCCCTCGACGGCCTGCGCTCCCAGTGGCGCGAGGCCGCGCGGAACAACGGCGCCACCGCCGTCCAGTACTGGCGGCACGTCGCCCTGCCCGTCCTCGCGCCCTCGCTCCTCGGCGGGTTCGTGCTGCTCTTCGGCAGTGCCTTCGCCGCGTACGCCACCGCCGCGGCCATGGTGGGCAGTTCGGTCCCGCTGGTCACTCTGCAGATCGCCGACGCCATCTCCGGGAACGTCCTGGTCGGCCAGGGGAACGTGGCGCTCGCCCTCAGCCTCGACATGGTCCTCGTCGCGGGCCTGGTGATGGCCGTGTACCTGCCCCTGCAACGACGGAGCGCGCGATGGCTGGAAGCATGAACACCTCCGCGCCGAGCACGAACACGTCGGCTCGGGGCCTCAACAAGCCCGTACGCGTACGTCCTTGGCGCGGGGTCGTCCTCGCCGGTGCCGCGCTCTACTTCCTGGTGCCGCTGGCCGCATCCGTGATCTTCACGGTCGACGTGCCCGGAGAGGGCGTCACCTTCGACGCGTACACCCGGATCTTCGGCACCGACGGCTTCGTCTCCAGTCTGCTGCTCTCGCTGGAGCTGGCCGCCGCCACCATCGCGATCGTGCTGCTGCTGATGGTGCCCGCCATGGTCGCGCTGCGGCTCGGCGCACCGAAACTGCGGCCGGTCGTCGAGGTGGTCTGCTCGCTGCCGCTCGTCGTCCCGCCGATCGCGTTCGTCGCCGGGATCGGCACGGTCCTGAAGTGGGGGCCCGAACACCTCTCGCGCACCCCGCTGTTCCAGACGTTCACGGCGATCCAGAACCCCGACTTCCCGTTCGTGCTCGTCCTCGCGTACGTCGTGATGGCGCTGCCGTTCGTGTACCGGGCGCTGGACGCCGGACTGCGCGCGATGGACGTACGCACCCTCGTCGAGGCCGCCCGCAGCTGTGGCGCGGGCTGGCCGCAGGCGCTCGTCCAAGCCGTGCTGCCGAACCTGCGCGGGGCGCTGCTGAACGCCTCGTTCCTCACGCTGGCCCTGGTGCTCGGCGAGTTCACCGTCGCCCAGCTGCTGGGCTTCCAGCCGTTCGCCGTGTGGATCGTCAACGTCAGCGGCTCGCAGGCCCAGCTCTCCGTCGCCGTCTCCGTGCTCAGCCTGCTGGTCACCTGGGCACTCCTTCTCGCGCTCGCCGGGTTCGGCGGGCGCTCCCGTACCGCTCCCCGGGGATGAACCATGACCGCCACCACGCTCGATAAAGCCGCCGTCTCGGCCGCGACCGTCGAATTCCGGGGCCTGCGCCGGGAGTTCGGCCCGACCGTCGCTCTCGACGGACTCGACCTGACCGCACGGCCCGGCGAACTCCTCGCCCTGCTCGGCCCGTCCGGCTGCGGCAAGACCACCGCCCTGCGGATGCTGGCCGGGTTCGAGCACCCCGACTCCGGCGAGGTGCTGGTCGACGGCGAGGACGTCACGCGCGTCCCGGCCCACCGGCGCGATGCCGGCATGGTCTTCCAGTCGTACAGTCTCTTCCCGCACCTCAGCGCCCTCGACAACGTGGCCTTCGGGCTGCGGATGCGCAAGGTGCGTACGGCCGAACGGCGGGCCAGGGCCGCCGAGTTGCTCGACCTCGTCGGGCTCGGCGACAAGGGCGGCAGCTTCCCCCACCAGCTCTCCGGCGGCCAGCAGCAGCGCGTCGCGCTGGCCCGCGCACTCGCTCTGCGGCCACGCGTGCTGCTCCTCGACGAACCGCTCTCGGCGCTCGACGCCAAGGTGCGGCTCACCCTGCGCGAGGAGATCCGCCGACTCCAGCAGGAGCTCGGGATCACCACCCTGTTCGTGACGCACGATCAGGAAGAGGCGCTGTCGATGGCGGACCGGGTCGCGGTCATGCGCGCCGGACGGCTCGAACAGTGCGCGGCTCCGGCGGAGTTGTACGGGCGACCCGCCACCGCCTTCGTCGCCGAGTTCGTCGGGACGATGAGTCGTATTCCGGGGCGGGTGGCCGACGGGACCGTCGAGGTGCTCGGCCAGCGACTGCCCGTCGACGGCGACGCTCCCGGCGCGCCGGAGGTGGACGTGCTCGTACGGCCCGAGGCGGTGCGGGTGCGGGCCGACGACACGGGGGACGCCCGGGTCGTCGCCTCCGCCTTCCTCGGCGCGGCCACGCGCGTCACCGTTCGGCTCGCCCACGGCACCGAGGTGAAGGCCGACCTGCCGACCCACGAGGCCGCGGCGCTGGGCGCGGGCTCGGCCGTGACCGTCAGCCTGCCGGAGCGCCCCGTCCTGGTCGCCGAACGCGTATGAGAGAGAGTCACGTGTCCCCCCACACTCCGCAGGCCCCTCCCGAGCTTCCCCAACAGCCGCTCCAGGCCGTCCTGTTCGACATGGACGGCACCCTCGTGGACACCGAGCGACTGTGGTGGGAGGCGGTCGAGCAGGTGGCGGCGGGGCTCGGCCGTTCGCCGGCGCAGACCGATGCGGCGGACGTCCTCGGGCGCCCCGTCGAGCACACCGCCGAGGTGCTGAGCCGGGCCACGGGCGCCCCGTTCGCCGAGGTCGCGGCGGACCTGCACCGGGAGTTCGCGGTCCGGGTGCGCTCGGGGATCGTGGCCCGGCCCGGCGCACTCCGGCTCCTGGACGCGCTGGCGGCGGACGGCGTGCCCATCGCCCTGGTGACCGCGTCCTCGCGCGCCATCGCGGACCTCGTGGTCGAGACCCTGGGCGCCGGACGCTTCGCGGTCACCGTCACCGCCGACGACACCCCGCGCACGAAGCCCGCCCCCGACCCGTACCTCGCGGGCTGCCGCGCCCTCGGGGTCGAGCCCGCCGCCTGCGTGGCCGTCGAAGATACCCAGACCGGTGTCTCCTCCGCCGAAGCGGCGGGCTGCGCGGTGCTCGCCGTTCCGTCGCTGGCGCCGATCGCCGCCGCGCCCGGCCGCACGGTCCTCGACAGCCTGGAGGACGTGACCCCGGCCCGACTGCGCGAGATGATCACGCCCCGCGAACTGCGCGTGATGAGCTGGAACCTCTGGTACGGCGGCACGAAGGTCGCCCACCACCGCGAGAAGCAGCTCAAGATCATCCTGGCGGCGGGCGCAGACGTGGTCGGCCTCCAGGAGACGCACGGCACCTCCGCCCGCGAACTCGCCGACGCCCTCGGCTGGGAGTACCACCAGGCGGGGGAGAACCTCGGCGTCATCAGCCGGTATCCGATCACCGGCCGGCTGGGCGCGCCCGACCCCGGCTTCTACGGGGCGACCGGCGTGCGGATCCGGCTGGGCGGACGGCAAGAGGTCGTGCTGTGGAGCGCCCACCTCGACTACACGCCGTACGGCCCGTACGAGGCCTCCTTCGACGGGCTCGCGGCGCCCGACCTCGTGGCCCACGAGTCGGGGCGGCTCGGCCAGTTGCGGGAGATCCTGGACGCGATGGCCCCGGATCTCGCCGCCCGTGACACCACTCCGGTCCTCCTCGTCGGTGACTTCAACGCTCCCTCCCACCTGGACCGCGCCGACGCCGAGTGGCCCGTGACGAAGGCCGCCGAGGAGGCGGGCCTGCGTGACTCCTACCGCGAGGCGCACCCCGATCCGCTCGAGGAACCCGGTGTCACCTGGTCACCGGTCCACGCCGAGCACGAGGACGGCAGCGGGCGCCCGGAACCGCAGGACCGGATCGACTACGTCCTGTACGCGGGCGACGGGCTGCGCGTGCTCGACTCCCGGACCCTCGTCACCGGCAATCCCCGTTCCTGGCCCGACGTCGAGGAGAACGACTGGCCCTCGGACCATGCGGCGGTGATCACGACCTTTGCGCTCACGACTTATTCGCTGGGCCGGACGGACGGTCCCGTCTAGCATCGATGCCATGACCTGGCGACATTGATCCACCAGCCGTGCCTCCCGAGGGCCGCCTCGGGCGCCGTACATCCGGCGTCCGAATTGTCCCTGCGGTTCCTTCGGGAAGGCCTCATGACACTTTCACCTGCGCGTGTGCCCGGCAGTGGCACCGGCTCCGCTGTCCGGCGGCTGACGGCCACGTTGTACGGCTATGCGTTCCTTGACGACCTGGTGCTGCTCTACCCGGTGTACGCGCTGCTGTTCCGCGACACCGGTCTCACGGTCTGGCAGATCTCCTCGCTGTTCATCCTGTGGTCGCTGAGCGGTGTCCTGCTGGAGATTCCGTCCGGTGCCTGGGCCGACGCCGTCTCGCGGCGCGTGCTGCTGTGGCTCGGGCCGTTGCTCACCGCGGGCGGCTTCGCGCTGTGGGTGCTCACCCCGTCGTACTGGGCGTTCGCCCTCGGCTTCGTGCTCTGGGGCGCCAAGGGGGCGCTCGGCTCCGGCGCCCTTGAGGCGCTGGTGTACGAGGAACTCGACCGGCTCGGCGCGGCCGACCGGTACGCACGCGTCATGGGCCGGGCCCGCGCGGCCGGGCTGGTGGCCGTGATGGCGGCGATGGGTCTGGCCGGGCCGGTGTTCGCGTTCGGCGGCTACCCGGCCGTGGGGCTCGCCAGTGTGCTGGCCTGTCTGCTGACGGCGGTCACCGCGGCGCGGTTCCCGGAGCACCGGGCCCCGGCCTCCGCCGACGAGCCCGGCGACGGGTGGGCCCGGACGCTGCGTAACGGACTCGCCGAGGCCCGCCACGAGCCGTCCGTCCGAGGCGCCCTGCTGCTCGTCCCGGCCGTCACCGCGGTGTGGGGCGCGCTCGACGAGTACACACCGCTGCTCGTGCGTGACACCGGTGTCGCGGAAAGCGCCGTCCCGCACTGGCTGTTGCTGATCTGGGCGGGCGCGACGGTCGGCGGACTGCTGGCCGGTGCGGGACAGCGGCTGGGCACGGGCGGGTTCGCCGGGCTCCTGGCCGGCTCCGCGCTGGCCCTGGCCGCGGGAGCGTCGGCGCGGACTCCGGCCGGCATCGGACTGGTGGCCCTCGCCTTCTGCGGCTTCCAGCTGGCGAGCGTGCTGGCCGACGCCCGCCTCCAGGAACGCATCGGCGGAACGGGCCGGGCCACTCTGACCTCCGTGGCCGGAGTGGGCACCGACCTGACCACCATCGCCGTGTACGGCGCCTACGCGGCGGCCGGGACGGCGACCACGCATGGCATCGCCTTCTCCCTGTTCGCGGTGCCCTACCTCGTGACAGCGCTGGTGACGGCCGCCACGAAGGGGGCGGCTAGAACTTCGGGTTCCACGGCACGACCGTGAAGTCGCCCGTGCCCTTCTTCACCTTCTCGAAGGGCGCGGAGCCGACGCACTTGGGCAGGTCCTTCGGGCCCATGTCCTCGGACCCGGCCCAGCTGTAGCCGAGCCGGTCGGTGCGGCCGGTGTCGTGGACCGTGATGCCCACACGGTGACCCTTGACGCCATCGAGGTCCGTGGCGGTGATGACCCCGGAGACGACGGCCACCTTGCCGCCGGTGAGGAGGCAGTCGACCTTCGCCTTCGCCCAGCCGCCCTCGCCGTTCGCCCCGTAGTGGCTGAAGCGGAAGGTGCCGGTGGCCTTCAGCGGGTTGTCGTTGTCCTTCGCCGCGAGATGCGCGTCGAAGGAGAACGTGATGTCGTCCCCCGCCGACCGGTAGAGCTTCGCAGTACCGGTCAGCGCGGCGGCCTCGCGCTTCCCGGTGGCGTGTCCGTCGGCGGTTGCCGTTGTGGCGGTTGTGGCGGCGGCCCCGGCCGCGATCAGGAGCGCCGCTCCGACGGCGCCCGTACGCGTGATACGGCTCATGATCGATCCCCTCGTCACCGTGCATGCCCGGTCCGTCCGAGCCCGATCACGGTCTCGCGGACCGGCCGTGCGGCACATCGCGCCGGAGGCGGGACACCCCTCCGCCGCCCGGCGGGGGCGTACACCGATGACCTGCGACTCGAGCAGGACCCGCCCTACGTCCCAGGGCGCGCAACGAATCGCCGCCGAGGCCGTGAGCCACGCAACGATTCGTCCGCGAGCGCGCAACGGCTCCGTCTTGTCCGGGCCGAACCCCGGACCGTACCGTCTATCTGGCCCCCGAACCCCCCGTCCGTCCCGGTGAGGAACACGCATGCGCACCGCCCTGCTCCAGAGCTCCGGCCGTCCCGGCTCCGTCGTCGAGAACCTCAAGGTCCTCGACGAGGCCGCGGGCCGTGCCGCCGCCGCGGGCGCCGGGCTGCTGGTCGCCCCCGAGATGTTCCTGACGGGCTACGCGATCGGCGACGGCGTGCACCGGCTCGCCGAGCCCGCCGACGGCGACTCCGCGGACGCGGTCGCCGAGATCGCCTCCCGACACGCCGTGGCGATCGTCTACGGCTACCCGGAGCGCGTCGGCGAGAGCGTCTTCAACTCGGCCCAGCTGATCTCCTCCGACGGCACGCGCCTCGCCAACTACCGCAAGACGCACCTCTTCGGCTGCTTCGAGCAGGAGTGGTTCACCCCCGGCGACGAACCGGTTGTCCAGGCCGAGCTGGACGGCCTCCGGGTCGGCCTGATGATCTGCTACGACGTGGAGTTCCCGGAGAACGTCCGCGCGCACGCCCTCGCCGGCACCGACCTCCTCGTGGTGCCCACGGCCCAGATGCACCCGTTCCAGTTCGTCGCCGAGTGCGTCGTCCCGGTGCGCGCCTTCGAGAACCAGATGTACGTCGCGTACGTCAACCGGGTCGGTACGGAAGGGGAGTTCGAGTTCGTCGGGCTCTCCACGCTGGCCGGCCCCGACGGTGGTGCCCGGGCCCGCGCGGGCCGCGGGGAGGAGCTCGTCCTCGGTGACGTGGACCCCGCCTTCCTCGCCTCCTCGCGCGAGGAGAACCCGTATCTGAAGGACCGCCGCCCCGGCCTCTACGGATCCCTCATCTGAACCCCCAGTCCCACCAGGTCTCACCAGAGCTTTTCGTGCAAGGAGTCCGTACCCCATGACGTCCACGGTGCCCCCCGCCGTCCCGCACACCGACGCGCAGCCGCCGATCACCATGTTCGGTCCGGACTTCCCGTACGCGTACGACGACTTCCTCGCGCACCCCGCGGGCCTGGGCCGGATACCGGCGACCGAGCTCGGCACCGAGGTCGCCGTCATCGGCGGCGGGCTCTCCGGCATCGTGGCCGCGTACGAGCTGATGAAGATGGGCCTCAAGCCCGTCGTCTACGAGGCCGACCGGATCGGCGGGCGGCTGCGGACGGTGGGCTTCGACGGATGCGATCCCTCCCTCACCGCTGAGATGGGCGCGATGCGCTTCCCGCCGTCCTCCACGGCGCTCCAGCACTACATCGACCTGGTGGGGCTGCGGACCGAGCCGTTCCCCAACCCCCTGGCCGAGGCGACTCCTTCGACCGTCGTCGACCTCAAGGGCGAGTCGCACTACGCGGAGACGCTCGACGACCTGCCGCAGGTCTACCGGGACGTGGCGAAGGCCTGGAACGCCTGTCTCGAAGAGGGCGCCGACTTCTCCGACATGAACCGGGCGATGCGCGAGCGCGACGTGCCGCGCATCCGCGAGATCTGGGCGAAGCTCGTCGAGAAGCTCGACAACCAGACCTTCTACGGCTTCCTCTGCGAGTCGGAGGCCTTCAAGTCCTTCCGGCACCGCGAGATCTTCGGCCAGGTCGGCTTCGGCACGGGCGGCTGGGACACCGACTTCCCGAACTCCATCCTGGAGATCCTGCGCGTCGTCTACACCGAGGCCGACGACCACCACCGCGGCATCGTCGGCGGCAGCCAGCAGCTCCCGCTGCGCCTGTGGGAGCGCGAGCCGGAGAAGATCGTGCACTGGGCGTACGGGACCTCGCTGGCGAAGCTGCACGACGGGGCACCGAAGCCCGCCGTGACCCGCCTGCACCGCACGGCCGGCAATCGGATCACGGTCACCGACGCCTCCGGTGACATCCGTACCTACAAGGCGGCGATCTTCACCGCCCAGTCCTGGATGCTGCTCTCCAAGGTCGCCTGTGACGACGGGCTCTTCCCGATCGACCACTGGACGGCGATCGAGCGGACCCACTACATGGAGTCGAGCAAGCTCTTCGTGCCCGTCGACCGGCCCTTCTGGCTGGACAAGGACGAAGCAACCGGGCGGGACGTCATGTCGATGACGCTCACCGACCGTATGACGCGCGGCACTTACCTCCTCGACAACGGGCCGGACAGGCCGGCCGTCATCTGCCTCTCCTACACGTGGTGTGACGACAGCCTGAAGTGGCTGCCGCTGTCCGCGAACGAGCGGATGGAGGTGATGCTGAAGTCGCTCGGCGAGATCTACCCGAAGGTCGACATCAGGAAGCACATCATCGGCAACCCGGTGACCGTGTCCTGGGAGAACGAGCCCTATTTCATGGGTGCGTTCAAGGCAAACCTGCCCGGCCACTACCGCTACCAGCGGCGCCTGTTCACGCACTTCATGCAGGACCGGCTGCCCGAGGACAAGCGGGGCATCTTCCTCGCGGGCGACGACATCTCCTGGACGGCCGGCTGGGCCGAGGGCGCCGTACAGACCGCGCTCAACGCCGTGTGGGGCGTCATGCACCACTTCGGCGGCGAGACCGACCCGGCCAACCCCGGGCCCGGCGACGTCTACGACGAGATCGCGCCGGTGGAGCTGCCCGAGGACTGAGAGCCGAGGACTGAGAATCCCTGACCGGGTCGGCAGTCGCCGTCGAGAAGGTCAGATCCCGGCCGCCCGCGCCGCCGTGTACACCTCGGCGGCCACGTCCTTGAGCTCCTGGGCATCCCGCGTCGAGGCCTGGATGTCGAGGAAGAACTCGTCGAGGCCGATGTCCGTGTGGGCCTTGAGGTCCGTCACGATCTGCTCGACGTTGCCCTGGAACGGGGCGCGGTCGGCGCCGTCGTATGCCTTCGCCGTGTACTGCACGTTGTTCACCCGTACGGCCGTCTCGATCGGCCTCGTACGGCCGCGCTCGGCCGTCAGGTCCTGCACCTGCCGCCACTGCGCGGCGAGTTGCTCGGCTCCCATGGCGATCGGCATCCAGCCGTCGGCGCGGTCGACGAGCCGGGTCAGTGCCTTCTTGCTGTTGGCGGGCAGCAGGATCGGGATCGTCCGGGCGGGCTTGGGCCCGACCACGGACGACGCGATCTTGGTGAGGCGGCCGTCGTACACCACCGGGTCCGGTCCCCAAACCGCCTCGCACACGTCGAGAACCTCGTCCAGGACCTTGCCGCGCTCCTCGAACGGCGCGACGCCCGCGGCCGCGTACTCGTCCAGCGACCAGCCCGTGCCGAAGCCGGCCACCACCCGGCCGCCACTCGCCGCGTCCAGCGTCCCGAGCGTCTTGGCC
This sequence comes from Streptomyces albicerus, assembly GCF_008905045.1. Classification (GTDB taxonomy): domain Bacteria; phylum Actinomycetota; class Actinomycetes; order Streptomycetales; family Streptomycetaceae; genus Streptomyces; species Streptomyces albicerus. The sequence continues at coordinate 85,154 of NZ_VWMY01000036.1, read as the reverse complement.
AGCTGGAACGGGCCGTGCAACGGGGCGACCAGGACACCCGTGCCGAGCCGGACCCGCTCGGTGGCCGTGACCGCCAGCGTCAGTGTGACCAGGGGGTCGGGGACATTGCGGTAGTGCTCGGGCCAGGGCAGGCCCGGGACACCGTACAGCCCCTGCGTCGCGGGCTCCGGGAACAGGGCGCGCTCGTACACCCACAAGCTCTCGTAGCCGATCTGCTCGGCGGTGCGCGCCACGTCGGGTACGTCCCGCCCGATGTTGTACTGCCCCGCCTGAGGAAGACTGAGGCCCAACCTAGTGGCCATGAGTACGCTCCTTTGCGTCGGTTCGCGTCGGGCTGTTCAACAGTCAACCTAACGCGCCCGTACCCCGATTCGACGCTGCACGAGCCCGTGTGGCCGGATCAATCCGGCAGCGGAGTGAGCAGCATCCGGCCCGCGAGGCCGACCGCCGCATCCAGGCGGCGGACGAACTCGTCGGCGAGGTCGGGCAGTGCGCGCAGGGCCCAGAGCGCGCGGGCCGCCGACCATGCTCCGTCCCGGGCCCGCTCCAGGCTCCACGCGCCGAGCAGATGGGTCAGCGGGTCGGCGATCTGGAGGAGGTCGGGGCCCGGCATCAGGTCTTCGCGGATGCGCTCCTCCAGCGTGAGGAGGACCTCGCCCACGCGGTCGAACTCGTCCTCCAGTTCGGCCGGTTCGCAGTCGAGCGTACGACAGGCGTCCACCACCGCGAGCGCCAAGTCGTGCCCGATGTGCGCATTGATGCCCGCGAGCGCGAACTGCAGCGGGCGTACGCCGGGATGACGCCGGAACTGGAACAGCGGTCGCCAGCAGGCGGGCGGACGCCGGTCGGCCGCGACCGCCTCGACGGCCGCCAGGTAACGCTCCGCGAACCGCTCGTCCAGGGTGATCGCGGCAGGTGCGTCGGAGAAGTGCCCCGCGTCCAGGCGCCGGTCGACCTCCTCGGTGACGGCTAGGTAGACACGGTTGAAGACCGCGACGCCGTCCCGCTCGGGCCAGGCCGCATCGAGCGCGCGCATCCGGCGCACCACCGTGTCGACCGCGTGCACGGGAAGCGTGTTTTCCACAAAGCGTTCCAACCGCACCATGGGGGCAGGGTCCCAGGCCTAGGCTGTTCGAAGGGCCGCCGGGCCGAGCGCTTCCCCAGAACGGGGGAACACGTGGGACCCGGAGGAGGGGGGAGCACCACGTGTCAGGCCAACGTGCCCAGCGCCTGGCTGCCCGGAGGGCCGAGCGCAGGCGCGCCTCCCGGCGTGGCGCCATGGTGGCGGTGGCGTCCGCCGTCGTCGTGGTCGGCACCGTGACGGGCATGATGTCCGCGCTCGACGACGGGCGCGGCACCGACGAGGCGCGCCCCGACGTGACCAGTTCACCGTTCCTTGAGCCGCTGCCCGCCGTGCCCACCCCTTCGCCCTCGAAGACGTCCGCCTCGCCGTCGCCGTCGCCCTCCCCGTCCAAGGCCAAACCGAGTCCCAAGCCCTCGAAGAGCGAGACCACGACGAAGCCGAAGACCCAGCCCGCGTCCGTACAGCTGTACCGCCACCCCGAGTCCAACGTTCTCGAGTGGGTCCGTGCCAACCGCGACGACCCGCGCCGCCCGCTCATCGAGTCCCGGATAGCGGACCGTCCGGCCGCGGTGTGGTTCGCGGACTACACCCCGTCGAACATCACCTCCCGCGTCAGGGCGATCACTTCGGCCGGCTCGGCGAACGGCAGGGTCCCGATCGTCGTGCCGTACGCGATATCGAACCGGGACTGCGGCGGCCCCTCGCAGGGCGGTGCGCCGGACCTCGGCGCGTACGACGGGTGGATCGACAAGTTCGCGGCCGGCCTCGGCTCCGGCGAGGTCATCGTGGTCCTGGAGCCCGACGCGATCGCCCAGTCCGACTGCCTCTCCGAGGGCGACCGGGGCGCCCGCTTCGCCTCGCTGGCCCGCGCGGGCCGCGTCCTCAAGGCGGCGAACCCGAAGGCGCGGGTCTACTTCGACGCGGGCCACTCCGACTGGAACACCCCGGAGAAACAGGCCGGGCTGCTGCGCCAGGCCGGTGCCGCGTCCGCCGCCTCCTCGGACGGCGTCTTCAGCAACGTCTCGAACTTCAACCGGACGGGCGACGAGATCACCTACGTCCGCCGGACCCTCGATGCCCTCGGCGGCCCCGCGAGTCTGGGCGCCGTGATCGACACCAGCCGGAACGGCAACGGCGCCCCGCCCGACGGCGAGTGGTGCGACCCCGCGGGCCGGAAGCTCGGGCAGGCGCCGACGCTGACCACCGGAGAGGCGCGGATCGACGCCTACCTCTGGGTGAAGCTGCCCGGCGAGTCCGACGGCTGCAAGGCCGCTCCGGGGACGTTCACGCCCGACTACGCCTACGACTTGGCACGCTGACCGGCCGCGGCCGCGGCTGCGGATGTGGCTCGGGTTTCGGCCGCGGCTTCGGCTGCGGAGCCGTACGAGGAAGCGCCCTCGTCGAGCGGCGGTTCCTGGGGCCGTTCGAGCAGAGGCTCCCAGGGCGGAGCCGCTGGAGCGGGCGGTTCAGGGCCTGGGATCCGGGACCGTCGCGTCCGGGGCGCTGACCTTTCCGCCGCTCTGGCGGCCGCTGGCCCGCAGCACGCCCGCGAACGCGGTGAGGCCGAAGGCCAGCACCGTCACCAGGACGAAGGACGTCACCAGGCTCGTCGCGTCCGCCACCGTGCCGATCAGGGACGGTGCGATGAGGCCGGAGGTGTACGTGATGGTGGCGACGCCCGCGATGGCCTGCGAGGGGTTGGGTCCGCTGCGACCGGCCGCCGCGAAGCAGAGGGGGACGACGACGGCTATGCCCAGGCCCAGCAGCGCGAAGCCCGTCATCGCCACCGCCGCGTTTCCCGACACCACGACGAGCAGTCCGCCCAGGGTCGCGAAGAGCCCGCCGACGCGCACGGTGCGGACCGGGCCGAAGCGGTCCACCACCGCGTCGCCCGCGATCCGGGCGATCGCCATGGTGAGCGTGAAGCCCGTCGTGGACGCGGCCGCGACCCCGGCGGAACTGTCGAGAACGTCGCGCAGATAGACCGCCGACCAGTCCAGGCTCGCCCCCTCCGCGAATACGGCGCAGAAGCCGATCGCGCCGATGAGCAGCGCCGATCTGGGCGGCAGCGCGAAACGCGGAGGCGGCTCGTCGTCCTCGGTGGGACGCAGATCCAGTACGCCCTGACAGGCGGCCACACCGATCAGCGTGAGCGCCACGGCCGCGAGCGCGTGGTGCAGACGGGCGTCCGAGCCCAGATGGGCGGCGAGCGTGCCCGCCGCCGAGCCGATCAGGGCGCCCGCGCTCCACATACCGTGCAGCCCGGACATGATCGACTTGTCCATCCGGTTCTCGACCTCGACGCCCAGCGCGTTCATCGCCACGTCGGACATGCCCGCCGTCGCGCCGTAGACGAAGAGGGCCACGCACAGGGTGAGCAGGTTCGGCGCGAGAGCGGGGAGGACGAGGGCGAGCGTCCACAGCGAGAGCAGGCCGCGCAGGGCCGCGCGGGCGCCGAAGCGGTGGCTGACACTGCCCGCGAGCGGCATCGCCAGAGAGGCGCCGATCGCCGGGAACGCGAGCGCCAGGCCGAGCTGACCCGCGCTCACCGACGCGTGGTCCTGGATCCACGGGACACGGGTCGCGAACGAACCGGTCACGGCGCCGTGCACGGCGAAGACCGTCGCCACGGCGTACCGGGCGCGCTTCAGCTCACGCTTGTCGTAGACCACTGCGCTCATACTGCCCGGCCCCTCCCCGTGCCTCTACCGTCCTGCCGCCGTAAACTATCAGGAAGCCTGCCTGATAGATAGGCGTTTATCGGGCCCCGCCGCCATGGCGCCCCTGATCTGGAAGGATCCCGGCATGCCCGCATCACCGAGCACCGCCCGGGCCATCAACGACCGGCTCGCCCTGCGACTGCTGCAGCAGCAAGGTCCTCTGACGGCAGGGCAGTTGAAGCAGCTCACCGGCCTGTCCCGGCCCTCGGTCGCCGACCTCGTGGAACGCCTCACCGAGGCCGGGCTGATAGGCGTGGTGGGCGAGTCCGGAGAGCAGCGGCGCGGCCCGAACGCCCGTGTGTACGGGATCGTCGCCGATCGGGCGCATCTGGCCGCGCTGGACGTCCGTACCGAGGGTGTGGCCGTCGTCGTGTCCGACCTGCTGGGTTCGGTGCTGGCCGAGGCGTCGGTGCCGATCGGGGACGAGACGGACACCGGGCCGGCCGTGGAGCAGGCGGTCGCGCTGGTCGAACGTACGGCCAAGGAGGCGGGCGCAGAGCGGCTGCACACCATCGGCATCGGGGCTCCGGGCCTGATCGACCCGGCCACCGGCGAACTCCGCAACTCCTCCGGCCTGCCGGAATGGCACCGCCGCCTCGCCGCCGCCCTTCAGGAGCGGCTGCCGGCGCGTGTCCTCGTCGAGAACGAGACCAACCTCGCGGCGCTGGCCGAGCAGCGTGACGGCGCGGCCCGCGACCGCGACACGTTCGTGCTGATGTGGTTCGGTCACGGCATCGGCGCCGCCGTGGTCCTCGACGGTGTGCTGCGCCGGGGCGCCTCCGGCGGCACGGGCGAGATCGGTTTCCTGCCGGTGCCGGGCACGGACGGCCTGCCGTCCGCGACGGGCTGCGACGGCGGTTTCCACTCCCTCGCGGGCGCCGCCGCGATCACCGAACTGGCAGCACGGCACGGGGTCGTGGCGCCCGCCGAACCCCATGAACCGCATGCGGCGGCGCTGGTCCGGGAGGCGGTGGCACGGCTCGCGGTCGACGCCGGGGAGCCCTTGGCCTCCGGCTTCCTCGACGCGCTCGCCGATCGCGTCGCCATCGGTGCCGCGTCCGTGATCGCCGTCCTGGACCCGGGATGCGTGGTTCTCGCCGGCGAGATCGGCCGGGCGGGCGGCGAGGCGCTGGCCGCCAGGGTGCGGGAGCGGCTCGGCCGGATGTCGCCGCTGCCCGTCGAGGTGCGGGCCGGCGCCCTGGGCGGCGGCGCCGTGCTCCGCGGGGCGCTGCTGATGGCGCGGGACGGGGCTCAGGACGAGCTGTTCGCGCCCCCGGCCCGATGAGACGGCCGGTTCGACCGGAGGTTTCGACCGGAAGTGAAGACCCGGCGGCGGGGCAAGGGCCTCCGTCACCGCCGCCGGGTCGCTCTTGGGGCGGGCCGGTGAACGCGGACCCCGCAGAGGAGTCGGTGAACGCAGACCCTAAAGAGGACTAGACCACAGCGTCAATAGGTATGGACCAATAGTGAGGTTCCATAGTAAGGCGCTGTGCCCGCGCGGAAGTTGGTCCGACACGAGTGTCCCGTGAAGTCCATCCGCACACCTTGTGAGCCACCCCACAGCATTCGCCCGCATGGGCGTCGATCAGGCGTGGCACACTGAGTCTGTACCAGAAGCAGCGCACTCCGGGGTCGGTGAAAGTCCGAACCGGCGGTTACAGTCCGCGACCCGGTCGCTTCCAGCGGCCGGTTGACCAGGTGAAATTCCTGGACCGACGGTTAAAGTCCGGATGGGAGGCAGTGCGCGGCGGGCGGGCATTCGTGCGCGTCGCCGTCTGTTTCGACGTGTCCCACGGGACAGGTCTCACACGGCGTCGCCCCCGGTGTTCCGACCCGTTCATATCTGTCGTCATCGACAGGCCCCGGAGTCCGTGCCCGAAGAGGGAGGACCCGGGAAGTGTTCACCGGAATCGTCGAAGAGCTGGGCGAAATCACCGCCGTCGAGAACCTCGGCGACGCCTCACGTTTCCGGCTTCGTGGGCCCGTGGTCACCGAAGGCGCACGCCACGGAGACTCCATCGCCGTCAACGGCGTCTGTCTGACGGTCGTCGACCACGAAGGCGACGAGTTCACCGCCGACGTGATGGCGGAGACCCTGAACCGCTCCAGCCTCGGCGTCCTCGCCGTCGGCTCCCGCGTCAACCTCGAACGCCCCATGGCCGTCGGCGAGCGCCTCGGCGGGCACATCGTGCAGGGCCACGTGGACGGCACGGGCGAGGTCATCGAGCGCAAGCCGTCCGAGAACTGGGAGATCGTGAAGATCTCGCTCCCCGCGGACCTCGCGCGCTATGTCGTCGAAAAGGGCTCCATCACCGTCGACGGCATCAGCCTGACCGTCGTCGAGGCGGGCCCCGACTACTTCACCGTCAGCCTCATCCCGACGACCCTCGACCTGACCACGCTCGGCCTCAAGCAGCCCGGCGACCCGGTCAACCTCGAGGTCGACGTGATCGCCAAGTATGTCGAGCGGCTGCTCGGCACCCAGGGGGCGGCGCGGTGAACTGGCTCAACTCCGAGGCGTTCGTCCTCTTCGGCCAGCACATCATCTGGTCGGACATGGTCGGCAACATCTTCGGACTGGCCGCTCTCGCCCTCGGCTGGCGGCGCTCCATATGGACCTGGCCCGTGCAGTTCCTCTCCGGCCTCATCCTCTTCGCCGCCTTCTTCGGCCACCTGACCGGCAGCGCCGGCAAGCAGGTCGTCGTGATCGTCGTCGCGTCGTACGGCTGGTGGCAGTGGAACCGCGGCAGGAACCAGTCCAAGGACGGCCAGATCACCCCACGCTTCGCCACCTGGCGCGAGCGCGCGGCGATGGTCGGCGCCGCCGCCGTCGGCACGATCGCGGTGGCCCTGCTCTTCAAGGCGTACCCGACCCTGTCATGGGACCCCTGGCCGGATGCCTACATCTTCGTCGGCACCATCGTCGCCATGTACGCCCAGGCACACGGCATGGTCGAGTTCTGGTTCGCCTGGCTGCTGGTCGACCTGGTGGGCGTGCCGCTCAACTTCGCCAACGGCTTCGCCTTCTCCGGCTTCGTCTACATCATCTACGGCGCGCTCGTCCTGTGGGGCATGCGCGACTGGTGGCTGCGCTCCCGCAAGGCCGGGCAGCCCGTCCTGGAAGGAGCGCCGGCATGACCACAGCGCCGGTTTGGTACAGCACGGGGCACGATCAAGACGCTTCGGACTTCGCCCTCGACCCGGTCGAGCAGGCCATCGCGGACATCGCCGCGGGCCGCCCGGTCGTGGTCGTCGACGACGAGGACCGCGAGAACGAGGGCGATCTCGTCATCGCCGCCGAGAAGGCGACCCCGGAGGTCGTCGCCTTCATGATGAGCGAGTGCCGCGGCCTGATCTGCGCGCCCATGGAGGGCGACGAGCTCGACCGCCTCCAGCTCCCGCAGATGGTCGAGAACAACACCGAGTCGATGCGCACGGCCTTCACGGTCTCCGTCGACGCGGGCCCCGCGTACGGCGTGACCACCGGCATCTCCGCCGCCGACCGCGCCACCACGCTCCAACTCCTCGCCGGGGGAGAGGCCGAGGCCACCGACTTCGTGCGCCCCGGCCACATCTTCCCGCTGCGCGCCAAGCCCGGCGGCGTCCTGGTCCGCAACGGCCACACCGAGGCCGCCGTCGACCTCGCCCGGCTCGCGGGCCTGCGCCCGGCCGGAGCCATCGTCGAGATCGCGGGGGAGGACGGGCGGATGCTCCGGCTCCCCGAGCTGATCCCGTTCGCCCGCAAGCACGGCCTGACGATCATCTCCATCGAGGACCTGATCGCCTACCGCCGCACCGCCGAGCCCACGGTCCGCCGCGAGGCCGAGACCCATCTGCCCACCGCCTTCGGCGAGTTCACGGCGTTCGGCTACCGCTCCACCGTCGACGGCGTCGAACACGTCGCCCTGGCCCACGGCGAGATCGGCGACGGCGAGGACGTTCTCGTGCGCATCCACTCCGAATGCCTCACCGGCGACGTCTTCCACTCCCTGCGCTGCGACTGCGGTCCCCAGCTCGAGGCCTCCCTGCAGCGCATCCAGGCCGAGGGCCGCGGCATCGTCGTCTACCTGCGCGGCCACGAGGGACGCGGCATCGGGCTCCTGTCCAAACTGCGCGCGTACGAACTCCAGGAGCGCGGCCGCGACACCCTCGACGCCAACCTCGAGCTGGGGCTGCCCGCCGACGCCCGCGACTACGCGGCCGGCGCGCAGATCCTGGAGGACCTCGGCGTCGGCAGCGTGCGGCTGATGACCAACAACCCCGACAAGACCGACGCGCTCGTCCGCCACGGCCTCAAGGTCACCGACCGCGAGCCGATGCCCGTACAGGCGGGCGAGCACAACCTCCGGTACCTGCGCACCAAGCGGGACCGGATGGGGCACGACCTGCCCTGGCTGGACACGACCACCGTGTCCGCCTGCGGCAACCAGTAACGGAAAGCACGAGGAGACACGTGAGCGGCAAGGGTGCACCCGAACTGTCCGTACGCAACTGCAGCGACCTGAGGGTCGCCGTCATCGCGGCACAGTGGCACGAGAAGGTGATGGACGGACTCGTCGACGGCGCGCTGCGCGCCCTGCACGAGCTGGGAATCGACGAGCCGACCCTCCTTCGGGTCCCCGGCAGCTTCGAGCTGCCCGTCGTCGCGAAGGTCCTCGCGGGCCGCGGCTACGACGCGATCGTCGCGCTCGGCGTCGTCATCCGCGGCGGCACCCCACACTTCGAATACGTGTGCCAGGGCGTCACCCAGGGCCTCACTCAGGTCTCGATCGACACCGGCGTCCCCGTCGGCTTCGGCGTGCTGACCTGCGACACCGAGGAACAGGCCCTGGACCGTGCGGGCATCGAGGGCTCGAACGAGGACAAGGGACACGAGGCGGTGACGGCGGCCGTGGCGACCGCGGCCACCCTCCGCTCAGTATCTGAACCGTGGCGTCAGGCGGGCTGACACAACGCGTAAAGTGGGCGCCACCATGTCCAAGAAGACGTTCGAGGAGCTCTTCACCGAGCTCCAGCAGAAGGCCGCCAACGGCGACCCCACCACTTCCCGCACCGCAGAGCTGGTCGGCAAGGGGGTCCATGCCATCGGCAAGAAGGTCGTCGAAGAGGCCGCCGAGGTCTGGATGGCCGCCGAGTACGAGGGCAAGGAAGCGGCCGCCGAGGAGATCTCGCAGCTGCTGTACCACGTCCAGGTGATGATGGTCGCCCGCGGCATCTCCCTGGACGACGTGTACGCCCACCTCTGAGCACCAGCAACCCGCACCCGTAAGCACGAACGAAGGAAGCCGACCTCATGCTGCGCATCGCCGTCCCCAACAAGGGTTCCCTGTCAGGCCCTGCGGCGGAGATGCTGCATGAGGCCGGCTACCAGCAGCGCCGGGAGTCCAAGGAGCTCAGGATCGTCGACCCGGAGAACGAGGTCGAGTTCTTCTACCTCCGCCCCCGCGACATCGCGATCTACGTCTCCTCCGGCAAGCTCGACATCGGCATCACCGGCCGCGACCTGCTCATCGACTCGGGCGCCAACGCGGAGGAGATCCTCCCGCTCGGCTTCGCCCGCTCCACCTTCCGCTTCGCGACCAAGCCCGGCACGGCCAAGGCCGTCGAGGACCTGGTCGGCATGACCGTCGCCACCTCGTACGAGGGCATCGTCGACAAGCACCTCGCCGACCAGGGCGTCGACGCGTCCGTCGTCCACCTTGACGGCGCCGTCGAGACGGCCATCGAACTCGGCGTCGCCGAGGTCATCGCGGACGTCGTCGAGACCGGCACCTCGCTGCGCAACGCGGGGCTCGAGGTCTTCGGCGACCCGATCATGAAGTCCGAGGCCGTCGTCATCCGCCGCACCGGCGCGGACGCCGAGGAACCCAAGGTCCAGCAGTTCCTGCGCCGCCTCCAGGGCGTCCTCGTCGCGCGGACGTACGTGATGATGGACTACGACTGCCGCGTCGAGCAGCTGGAGAAGGCCGTCGCCCTCACGCCGGGCCTGGAGTCGCCGACCGTCTCGCCGCTGCACAACGAGGGCTGGGTCGCCGTGCGCGCCATGGTCCCGGCCAAGGAGGCCCAGCGGATCATGGACGACCTGTACGACCTGGGCGCGCGGGCCATCCTGACCACGGCCATCCACGCCTGCCGCCTCTGAGGACCGCTCGCCATGTCCGATGCACCAGAGCTGCCCGCCCTGCCCGTCACTTTCCGGCCGGGCCGTACCCGTGCCGTCCTGCTGACCGCCGGTGTCACGATCTTCGTGGTGATCACGACGGTCGCGATGCTGCTCGAAACACTCAGCCCGGCGGAGCGCCTCAGTTTCGTCTTCACCGGGGCGCTGCTGACTGGGGTGCTCGTGCTGCTCTCGCGGCCGAAAGTCGTCGCCGACGAATCCGGCGTCACGGTCGTGAACATCGCCGGTCGGCGGAAGCTCGCCTGGGAGGAGATCCTGCAGGTCAACCTGCGCCCGGGCGACCCGTGGGTGTTCCTCAACCTCAGCGACGGCACCAGCCTGCCCGCGCTCGGCATCCAGCCGGGCATCGCCAAGCAGCGCGCGATCAGCGACGCCCGTACGCTGCGCGCACTCGCCGAAGCCCGCTCCATCCGGGAGCCCGGCGGGCGGCACGACGAACATCACGGCTGACTCTGGGCGGCTACCCTGCCGTACGGGCCCATGTCTTGATTAATCTGTTGGCGGAGGCGTTTTCGTTGCGCCTCCGCCGCTGACTCTCCACCCGGAATTCAGTGGCCCCTGCTATTCGAGGAGTGACTCCCTCCAGCGATGGACGGATCGTCCTGTAGTACCTGCGCCGCCCCCTCCCGACATATCGAGGCGGCGGCATGACCATCCCCCTGCTGCTCCTCGGGGCGGCGTTCTTGTTGATTCTCGCCAACGGCTTCTTCGTGGCGGCCGAGTTCGGCCTCGTCACGGTGGAGCGCCCCGACGCCGAGAAGGCCGCCGCCGAGGGCGACCGACGAGCCCGTACGGTCGTCAACTCGCTCAAGGAGCTGTCCTTCCAGCTCTCCGGCACCCAGCTCGGCATCACCATCACCTCGCTCGTCGTCGGCATGCTCGCCGAACCGGCGCTCGCCGAGCTGCTGGGCGGCCCCTTCACCGCGGTCGGTATCCCCGAAGGCGCCGTCCCCGGTGTCGCCGTGGTCGTCGGCATGCTGCTGGCCTCGGCCGTGCAGATGGTGATCGGCGAACTCGTGCCCAAGAACTGGGCGGTGTCCAGGCCCATGCAGGTCGCGCGGTTCGTCGCGGGCCCGCAGCACGCCTTCTCGACTCTCTTCCGGCCGGTGATCGCCGGTCTGAACGCGGTCGCCAACCGGCTCGTCCGCACTCTCGGCGTCGAGCCCACCGCGGAACTGGCCTCCGCCCGCACCCCCGGCGAACTCGTTTCCCTCGCCCGGCACTCGGCCCAGGCCGGCGCCCTGGAGCAGGACACCGCCGACCTGTTCGTCCGTACGCTCTCGCTGGCCGACCTCACCGCACAGCACGTCATGACCCCGCGCGTGAAGGTCAGCGCCCTCCAGTCCTCCGCGACCGCCGAGGACGTCGTCAACCTCACCCGTGCCACCGGCCTCTCCCGCTTCCCCGTCTACCGGGAGCGGATCGACGAGATCGTCGGCATGGTCCACCTCAAGGACGCCCTCGCGGTGCCCTCGCACGACCGGCTGCGCACCCCCGTCACCAGGATCGCCCAGGCCCCGCTGCTCGTCCCGGAGACGCTGCCCGTGCAGCCCCTCCTGGAGCGGCTGCGCAACGAACAGCCCATCGCCGTCGTCGTCGACGAGTACGGCGGCACGGCCGGTGTCGTCACCCTGGAGGACATCGTCGAGGAACTCGTCGGCGAGGTCCGCGACGAGCACGACGGCCACGACGTGCCCGAACTCGCCGCCGCCCCGCCCGAGGACGGCCGGCCCGCCTGGGACGCCGACGGCAGCTGCCGCGTCGACATCCTGCAGCGCATAGGCCTGGAGGTCCCCGAGGGTCCGTACGAGACGGTCGCGGGCCTCGTCGCCGATCTGCTCGGCCGTATCCCCGCCGCCGGTGACAGGGCCGAGCTCCCGGGCTGGCGGCTGTCGGTGCGCCAGGTCGGGCACTACCGGGCCGAGCGGGTCCGTCTCGTCAGGACCGCCGACGCCGCAGCCGCGGTGGAGGCCGTCCGATGAGCGTGCTCCAACTTCTCTTCGCGGCCCTGCTCGTGCTCGCCAACGGATTCTTCGTCGGCGCCGAGTTCGCGCTGGTCTCCGTACGCCGCAGCCAGATCGAACCGCTCGGCACGACACGGGCCCGGCAGGTCATGTACGGCCTGGAGAACCTGCCGCAGATGATGGCCGCCGCGCAGTTCGGCATCACCGTCTGCTCACTGACGCTCGGCGCGGTCGCCGAGCCCACCGTGGCGCATCTCCTGGAGCCGGTCTTCCACGCCGTGCACCTTCCCGAGGGCGTGATTCACCCGCTCGGGTACGTCATAGCGCTCGCCGCGGTCGTCTTCCTCCACCTCGTCGTCGGAGAGATGCTGCCGAAGAACCTGGCGATGGCGGCCCCTGAGAAGACCGCGCTGTGGCTCAGCCCCGGCCTGGTCGCCTTCGCCCGGCTGTGCAAGCCGGTCACCGTGGGCCTCGGTGCCTGCGCCCGCGTCATCCTGAGGCTCTTCCGTGTCGAGCCCAAGGACGAGGTCGAGGCCGTCTTCACCAGCGAGCAGCTCAACCGGCTCGTCGAGGACGCCGGCCAGGCGGGCTTCCTCGACCCCGAGGAGCAGGAGCGCCTGGAAGACGCCCTGGAGCTGGGCTCCCGCCCGGTCACGGACGTGCTCCTGGACCGGGAGTCCCTGGTGACCGTCGGCCCCTCGGTCACTCCGGGCCAGGTCGTCGCACTCACTGCCCGCACCGGGTACTCGCGCTTCCCGGTGGCCGCCGAGAACGGCGCCTTCATGGGCTATCTGCACGTGAAGGACGTACTCGACCTGGAGGAGTCCGAGCGGGCCGTGCCGCAGCAGGTCTGGCGCCCCATGACGACCCTGAGGTCCGAACTCCCGCTGGACGACGCCCTGACCGTGATGCGCCGTGCCGCGACACACCTCGCGCAGGTGGCCGACGCGTCGGGGAAGGTGCTCGGGCTCGTCGCCATGGAGGACGTGCTGGAGCTGCTGGTCGGCGAGGTACGCGATCCGGCGCACCGGGAGGCTTCGACGGTGCGGGTCAGCGAGCCGCGCAAGGAGTCGCCGGATCCGGCCCTGGGCCCGGAGGCGACGGAACAGGCACTGGCGAGCTGATGCAGAAGCCCCGCGCCCCTTCTTTTGGGGGGCGCGGGGCTGTGACATTTGCGGCTCCGCCGCGGGGCGCGACAAGCCACGACGAACCCGCACCCGCGAGACGTCAACAAGGGACCGAGCTCGTGGGCGCAGCTCACAACCCCGAAGGATCCTGCGGCCCCCGCCCCGACAAAACCTCTCCATACGCCTGCATAAGATCCGGCAGCCGCAGTGTGGAAAGGTCATCCCGGCTCAGCGCACCCGCATAGCCCGACAGCCGCAGATCGCGATAGGCGCAGCTCTTCTCGTACAGCGTGCGCAAAAACCGGCCGTTGCCGAGCTCATCGATCCAGCCCTGGTCGACAACGTGCCCGCTGATGGACCGCAGCTCGTCGAGGGCCTCCTCGTCCCACACGTCACCGTTCTCCGCGGCCAGCACCTCGCCGATCGAGGTGAGTTCGAGGGGACGGTACGAGGGGAAGTCGACGCGGGTGGTGAAGCGGGACGACAGGCCGGGGTTGGCGGCGAGGAGACGGTCCATGCCCTCCGGGTAGCCCGCGAGGATCACCACCAGATGGTCGCGGTTGTCCTCGGCGCGCTTGAGCAGGACCTGCAGCGCCTCGTCGCCGTAGGCGTCGCCCTTTCCGTAACCGGAGTTGGAGAGCGAGTACGCCTCGTCGACGAAGAGGACGCCGCCGATCGCGGAGTCGATCAGTTCGTTGGCCTTCACTGCGGTCTGACCGAGGTATTCACCCACCAGGTCGGCACGTTGCGCCTCGACGAGATGGTCGCCGCCGAGCAGGCCGAGCGCGTAGAAGACCCGGCCCAGGATGCGGGCCACGGTGGTCTTGCCGGTGCCGGAGGGGCCGGAGAACACGAAGTGCCGCTTCGGCGGCTGGACCGGGAGGCCCTGCCCGGCGCGCAGCCGTGCCATGTTCAACTGCGCGGACAGCGCCTTCACCTGGCGCTTCACCGGCTCCAGACCGACCATGCGCTCCAGCTCGGCGAGCGCCTCCTCCAACAGGGCGGGGTCGGTGGGCCCGGTCGGCAGATGCGGCGGCCGCACCGGCACGATGGCCTTCTCCCGGACCCGGTCGCTCTCGGACGGCAGCGCGCCCGGCGGCGGCAGCTCGGGCTCCGACAGCTTGAGGTCACGGCCCTCTCCGCCGAACAGCGGATCGACGCCGTCCGGGCCGTCCAGCATGTCCTGCCCGACACCGGTGAGCGTGATCGCCGCGAGGTCGGCCGTGTCGTCGTACCCGTCGCCCTCGGCGATCGCGGCGAGCCGTGCCGAGGTGTCCATGAACGCCGGGTCGACCCGGTGCACCGCCCGGTACAGGGGGAGCGCCGCCGCGGAGCGGCCCGTGCCCTCGTGCGCCCGCGCCAGCCAGTACCGCAGCTCCTTGCGCTGCGGCTGCTCGCTGCGGCAGCGCATCAGCGCGGACGACAGAAGCGGCTCGGCCTGCCCGTACATCTCCAGCCGTACCCGCGCCATGCCGCCGAACAGGCCGGCCTCGATGCCCAGCATCGGATCGTCGATCAGCGGATCCGTGTGCCGGACCAGCTGCTCCCAGTCCTTGACGAGATAGGCGCGGCAGGCGTGCAGGAACCGCACCTGTGGATCGGTGTCCACGGGCGGCAGGCTCGCGAGCGCCCGGTCCAGCTCCGGGACATGGCGTCCGTCGAGCCAGTGCGAGGCGTGCGCGAGCAGCAGATCACGCGGCGACTCCAGGACCGGCTGCACCCACCAGCCCAGCCAGTACCAGGAGTTGAGCGTGCGCCGGTGGCGGGCGCGCTGTTCCCCGAAGCGTTCCCGGTGCCGGAACATCCGCAGCAGCGCGGTCGTCGTGTCGATGCGCAGCGCGTGCAGCCCGAGCCAGCCGTCGGCCATCCCCGGGTCCATCCGGACCGCGGCGCGGAACTCCTCCTCCGCCTGCGGATAGGCCCCCATCGTGTAGGCGTCCACACCTCGCAGCCAGGCGAGGTCGGCCGGGGCCTCGGGGCCCTGCGTGCCGAAGTCCATCACGTCCCCCACAAACCGTGCCCCCGTTGATCGCCGGGCGGGCCGGTGCCCGTCGGCAGTCTTCGTCGAACCGCTGTGCCGCGGACGGGAGTTGCGTTCGGTGCGGAGAGCAGCCGTCCGAAGGTCGCACCGAGAGGCATCGTACCTGCGGGGGAGCACCGGGCCGAAGGGTGCCGCACGACGGGTTCTTCGAGGTGGGAGCAGATGGGGTGCACCGCGCATGGTGACCGAGGGTGAGCGAATCACGCCTCGGAGCGTCCGGAAAATGGTTGAGGGCAGAACGAAGCCCCCGATCACGGGGGAACAACCGGGGGCTTCGCGTCTGCAGGGCGGCCTCGAAAGGCCGCACATTGAGAACGTAAGTCCTGTACGGCCCCCCGGTCAAGCCGAGTTGGAGCACTCGGGGAACTTCCCCGACAGGGGTCTTCACAAGTTCAGCACACAGGCGCTGGACCGTCACGGTCCGTGACGGTGAGTTCCGTTGCTGAGGTCTCAGCAGGTCCCGGCAGTACCTCATATCCCTCTGAAAACTGCCGTACCAGAAGATCGGCGAACGGCTTTGAGGGGTCCTCGGCGAAGTGCCGGCGTTCAGCGTGGACCCACCCTTCCCAGAACTCGCTCTGGGCCGAACCGTCCCGCTGCCGCCCGCGCGCCCACGCGTCCTCGTGCGCCAGCTCCATCCACAGCAGCCGCGCCAGATGCGGCCGCAGTGCGCGGCGTCCCGCGCCGACCCCTTCGAGGACGATCGCGGGCGTGGGCGGCAGGGCGCGGGCCGGCCCGAAGTCGCGTGCGTGCCAGTCGTACGGCCGGTAGTGCGCGCTCTCGCCGCGGCTCAGCGGCTCGACGACCTCCTGGAGCAGTCGCCCGGTCCACGCGAAGAGCTCCTCGTGGGTGGCGATGTCGTCCAGGTGCAGTACGGGGGCGCCGCCCAGCGCCTCGGCCAGCCGCGCCGCGAAGGTGGTCTTCCCGGAGCCCGCGTGCCCGTCGACGCCGACGAGCCGGACCGGTCCGCAGGAGGGCGGCAGTCGGTGCAGCTGGGAGGCGAGGGCGTGGAGGTGAATGGGGGATCCCTGGGTGCGGTGCGGCGCGTACGTATTCCGGAGGAACACTCTACCGATTTCCATATCGGGCGGATGGTGCCTAAAGCGGGTGAATGGATGGAAGGTGCCGCGGCCGTGAGGGGCGGCCGGGGCGCATCCGCGTCGAAGCCCTTGGGCCGCCCGTCGCTCCAGAGGTCCTGACCAATATTGGTCGGCGCCGCGACGCGCGAAGTGCTGGCAGAAGCCGTGATCGGGAACCATAGTTGGCGCACACGCGCATCGGACCAGCCCGTTCCGGACACCTGGGGGTCACCCACCCATGACCAGATCTGAACAGCCGTCCCGCAGAAGCCTCCTGGCCGCGGCGGTGACCGCGGCCGCGGCGGGCGCCGTGAGTCCGGCGGCCGCCGCCGACTCGTCGGCCCGCCCCCTGAACGCCCGGACCGCCGCCCCGTCGAAAGCTCCCTCCGGCCTCGTGGACAACCGTGCCTGGCTCTCGTACACCGACTGGTGCGGCGGCACCGCGGAAGGCACCCGGGCCGTGCCGGGTGCGCGCCCGGGCCTGGTGATCGCGACCCCCGAGGGGCGTACCGACTACCGGGACCCGCACACCGGCACGACCGCAACCTGGGAGTACGCGCGCTGGACCTCGCCCGTGCACCGCCTCGCCGTCCCGTCGGCCGAGGTCATCGCCTCCTGGAACGCGCGGACCCCGGCGGGCACCTGGCTCCAGGTCGAGCTGACGGGCACGTACTCCGACGGCACGGACACGCCCTGGTACGTGATGGGCCGCTGGGCAGCCGGCGATCAGGACATCCGGCGGACCTCGGTGGACGACCAGAGCGACGGCAGGAGCAGCATCTGGACGGACACTTTCTCCATCGACGACGCCGCCTCGGGCCTGCGCCTGGTGTCGTACCGGCTGCGGCTGACCCTGTACCGCAGGCCCGGCACCAAGAGCACGCCGACCGTGTGGCGGCTCGGCGCGATGGGCTCCGACATCCCGGACCGCTTCACCGTCCCGGCCTCGACGCCCGGTCTCGCGCGGGAGCTGACGGTGCCGCGCTACTCGCAGGAGATCCACGTCGGCCAGTACCCCGAGTACGACAACGGCGGCGAGGCCTGGTGCAGCCCCACCTCCTCCCAGATGATCATCGAGTACTGGGGGCGGAAGCCCACGGCCGAGGCTCTGGCGTGGGTCAACCCGGCGTACGCGGATCCGCAGGTGTGCCATGCCGCCCGGTTCACCTACGACTACCAGTACGCCGGCTGCGGCAACTGGCCCTTCAACGCCGCGTACGCCGCGACGTACAAGGACCTCCAGGGCGTGGTCACGCGGCTCGGTTCGCTCACCGACCTGGAGACGCTGATCGCCGCCGGCATCCCGGCCATAACGTCCCAGTCGTTCCTCAAGACCGAGCTGACGGGCGCGGGGTACGGCACCGCGGGGCATCTGATGACGGTCATCGGCTTCACCGCCGCCGGCGACGTGATCGCCAATGACCCGGCCTCGCCCGACAACAACGCGGTACGGCGCGTCTACCAGCGGCGCGAGTGGGAGAACATCTGGCTCCGTACCAAGAGGTACAACGCCTCCGGGAAGGTCGTCTCCGGCACCGGCGGGGTCTGCTACCTCTACTTCCCGGCCCATCCCACAGCCGACCAGCGGAAGGCGCTGGCAGAGGTGGGCATTCGCTGAGCACGGCTGCTGTGGCGTGTGCCACAGCAGCCCTCTGCGCGTGACCAAGCTCTCTCCCGCAAAAGCCCGATCCGGTGGCAAGGTGGACAGCTCGACGGGGGGATTCCACCGCAGGACGAACGTGAGCGAGCTGCCATGACCACGACCTCAGCCACCGCCGGACGCGTCCGGGCCCGCACGGGCGGCCCCAAGGACGACGGGCCGAAGATCCTCGAACACGTCGTGGGCTGGACGTTCGTGGTCGTGCTCGCGATGTTCGTGACGCAGCTCGGCCTGGTCTGACGCTGGTCGTCGAAGAGAGTCGAACAGGCTGGTCGCGCGGCTCTGCCATACTGCGGATGTCCCGCCCGCAGTTGGAGACCAGGTCCGGAATTGAGTAACAGCCACCAGCGCGGTGTCGACCGCCCCGGGGCGCGCGGTACCGACCGTTCCTTAGCGCGCCGTGCCGAACTCATCGCCATCGGGCGGAAGTTATTCGCCGACACGTCGTACGACGCCCTGTCGATGGACGACATCGCGAAGCAGGCGCATGTCGCCAAGGGATTGATCTACTACTACTTCAAGTCCAAGCGCGGCTACTACCTGGCGATCGTCCAGGACTCGGTGGCCGATCTGATCTCCCGGGCGGCCGGCGGTCTCGAACTGCCCCCCGAGGAGCGGGTGCACCGCACCATCGACGGCTATCTGTGCTACGCCGAGCACAACCAGGCCGCGTACCGCACGATCATCAGCGGCGGCGTCGGCTTCGACGCCGAGGTGCACGCCATCCGGGAGAGCGTGCGGGAGGCCATCATCGAGACCATCGCCGAAGGGGCGTACGGGCGACGGAAGATCGCCCCGCTGCCCCGGACGGCGCTGCTCGGCTGGCTGTGCAGCGTCGAGGGGGCCACGCTCGACTGGATCGACCACTACGGCCTCCCGCGCGACCTCATGCGCGAGCTGCTGGTGAAGATGCTCGGCGGCACGATGCGCGCCATCGAGGAGCTTGACGCCTCCTACCCGGCTCCACGGGCCGCCCGCCGGGACGCATGAGCGAGGGACGGGAGTCCGCGCCGACCGACCCCCGCCCCAAGTGCCCTACGAGGCAAGCTAGTTGATCGCCTTGATCAGCTCACCGTTGGACGTGTCACCGCTCAGCTCCCAGAAGAACGTGCCGCCCAGGCCCTGCGCGTTCTTGTAGCTCATCTTCCCGGCGATGGTCGACGGGGTGTCGTAACTCCACCAGTTGTTCCCGCACTTGCCGTACGCCGTGCCGCCGACCGTGCCGGTCGCCGGACACTTCGTCTTGAGCACCTTGTAGTCGTCGATGCCCTGCTCGTACGTGCCCGCCGCAGGACCGGTGGCCGTGCCGCCGGGCGCCGCCTGGGTGACACCGGTCCAGCCGCGCCCGTAGAAGCCGATACCGAGCAGCAGCTTCGAGGCCGGGATGCCCATGCCCTTGAGCTTGGCGATCGTCGCGGAGGAGTGGAAACCCGCCTTCGGAATCCCGGTGTAGGAGTTCAGCGGCGAGTGCGGAGCCGTGGGACCGGTCGCGTCCCAGGCGCCGAAGAAGTCGTACGTCATCGGGTTGTACCAGTTGACGTACTGGGCGGCCCCCGCGTAGTCCGCCGCGTCGAGCTTGCCGCCCGCGGAGGCGTCGGCCGGGATCGCCGAGGTGACCAGCGCGGAGCCGCCGAACTTCGCGCGCACCGCCGACATCAGGTTCTTGTACGCCGCCCTCCCGCTGGTGTCACAGGTGGCGCCGCACGCGTTCGGGTACTCCCAGTCGATGTCGATCCCGTCGAAGACGTCCGCCCACTTCGAGTTCTCCACCAGGTCGTAGCAGGACTGGGCGAAGGCCGCCGGGTTCCTGGCGGCCTCGGTGAAGCCCGCCGACCAGGTCCAACCGCCGAAGGACCAGAGGATCTTGAGGTTCGGGTGGAGCTTCTTGAGCTCGCGCAGCTGGTTGAAGTTACCGCGCAGCGGCTGGTCCCAGGTGTCGGCGACCCCGTCCACCGACTCGGCCGCGGTGTGCGTCCGCTCGGTCGCCGCGTAGGCGTCGCCCATCGCGCACTTGCCGCCGGTGACGTTGCCGAAGGCGTAGTTGATGTGCGTCAGTTTCGCCGCCGAACCGGACGTCTGGATGTTCTTGACCAGGTACTTGCGGTCGTACGTGCCCCATTCGGTGAAGTAGCCGACGACCTTGGAGCCGGCCGCCTTGGGGGTGGCGGCCGGTTCGGCCCTGTCGGCCGCGCCGGCGGAGCCCGCGCCGGCGAGCAGGCCCGCACCGAGAACGGCACAGCACGCGGCGGAGAGGAGCATCCGGATGGGGGTGCGAGGGCGGTGCGGTCTGAGCATCGTGTCTCCTCGTGGGGGAGGGGAGCGTGGGGGAAGTGGTGCCTGGACCTGCCGGCGCCGTTTGGCATGAACGCGTTGAGGCGCTGAGCGCACAGTAGGAGGACTAGACCAGTGCGTCAATGGTTCGGACCAATTTCGACGCACCTCGGATGTGTCGTAATAAACGGTCGTTAACTGGTGACGGACTGCCTCCGATCGGGCATACTCACAGCGCCACAGCCGCTGGTCAGCCCGTTCCGAAACCCGGAAGGGCAGCATCGGTCGGGGCCCGGAAAGACCCGGCGGAGCCACCTCACCCCGGTGTGACCGTCGTAGTGCCCGACAGGGAGGAGAGTGTCGCCATGCCCGACCGCGCCACGCAGCCGGTGGATCGTCAGCTGCCCACGGACGAGGCCCGGGATCTGATCTCGCTCGTCCGCGACATCGCGCAGCGCGAGATCGCCCCGAAGGCGGCCGAGGAGGAGGACGCCGGGCACTTCCCGCGCGAGGTCTTCACGCTGCTCTCGGAATCGGGGCTGCTCGGCCTTCCGTACGACTCCGAGTACGGCGGCGGAGACCAGCCGTACGAGGTCTACCTCCAGGTCCTCGAAGAGCTGGCCGCGGCCCGCCTCACCGTCGGCCTCGGCGTCAGCGTGCACTCGCTCGCCTGTCACGCCCTCGCGAACTACGGAACCAAGGAACAGCAGGTCGAGCACCTGCCGGACATGCTCGGCGGCGGCCTCCTGGGCGCCTACTGTCTCTCCGAACCGTCGTCCGGTTCCGATGCCGCGTCGCTGCGCACGAAGGCCGTGCGGGACGATGACGACTGGGTGATCACCGGCACCAAGGCCTGGATCACGCACGGCGGAGTGGCCGACTTCTACACCGTGCTCGCGCGCACCGGCGGCGAGGGGGCGCGGGGCATCACGGCGTTCCTGGTGCCCGGCGACGCCGAGGGACTGAGCGCGGCGGCGCCCGAGAAGAAGATGGGCATGAAGGGCTCGCCCACCGCCCAGGTCCACTTCGACGGGGTGCGGATCTCCGACGACCGGCGCATCGGCGATGAGGGCCAGGGCTTCGCGATCGCCCTGTCCGCGCTCGACTCCGGGCGGCTCGGCATCGCGGCCTGCGCGACCGGCGTGGCCCAGGCGGCTCTCGACGAGGCGGTCTCGTACGCCACAGGGCGCGAGCAGTTCGGCCGGCGGATCGCCGACTTCCAGGGTCTGCGCTTCATGCTCGCGGACATGGCGACCCAGATCGAGGCGGGCCGGGCGCTCTACCTCGCCGCGGCCCGGCTGCGTGACGCGGGACGGCCGTTCGCCAAGCAGGCAGCCATGGCGAAGCTGCACTGCACCGACACCGCGATGAAGGTCACCACGGACGCCGTCCAGGTGCTCGGCGGGTACGGCTACACCGCGGACTTCGCCGTCGAGCGGTTCATGCGCGAGGCCAAGGTGCTGCAGATCGTCGAGGGCACCAATCAGATCCAGCGGATGGTCATCGCCCGTCACCTCGCGGGTCCCGAGTCGCGCTGAGCTGCCCGTACCCGTAGATGGCCGAGGGTGCCGTGAGCCGGGCCCACTCCGGGTCGTGTCGGCCCGGCAGGGCCCGGCCGCGGTCGGCCCAGGTGCGGATCAGAGCGCGGTAGATGGGGGGATCCAGAGGCTGTTGGGGTCCATGAAACCCCGGCGTCGGCTGTGCCCTCTGCGTCGTTTGAGTCGCTTGAGTCGCCTGCGCCCGCTGTGTCACTTGCGTCCTCTGTGCCTCCTGTGGCCCCTGCGAAACCGATTCTGCGGGCGCGGGAAGGAGGATCCGGCGGCGACGGCTTGTCTCTGCATACGTGGAGGTCATACCGGGGCCAACGGGTCCACTGGCGGACAGGTCACCGGCTCGCGCATTCGCCCGTCAGTTCGCGACGGGCCCGTACGAGGGGCATCCCCGGCCCGAGGGCTGTCCGGCGGTTCGCGCCGGACAACCCCTGGCCCCGGCAGGTCTTCTGACGTACCGTCAACTCCGCCGCCGGGGGCCGCACCCCTCCGGGTGACGTCACCTGCCGCGCGCACCGGGAGGCAGCAGATGCCCGACGACCGCCCCGTAGCACTCGACGAGTACCCCGTGCACCAGGTCCCCCTCTCGATGAAGCATGTGGCGACAGGGGACCGGAACGCCTACGACCGGTGCATCTTCCATGTCTTCGACCACCAGGGCCGGGCGCTGCTCATCCTGGGACTCGGGGTGTACCCGAACGTCGGGGTGATCGACGCGTACGCCACCCTCCGTCTCGGCGACACCCTGCACGCCGTACGGGCCTCCGACGCGCTGGACGACGACACCCGGATGAAGATGGCCGTCGGCCCCCTCCGGATTCTCGTCGAGCGACCGCTGAAGGACTTCGTCCTGAGCTGTGCGGCCGACCCCGACGACCCGGACGGACTGTCGTACGAGATCAACTGGTCGGCGGACTTTCCCGCGTTGTGGGAGCCGCATCACCTCCAACGCCGGGGCGCCCGCCTCACGTTGGAGGGCCGGCGCTTCGTCCAGGCGGGCCGCTGCGACGGCTGGATCCGGGTCGCGGGGGAGGAGATACGGCTGTCCGCCGACGGCTGGACCGGCACCCGCGACCGCAGCTGGGGCACGCGCCCCCTACCCGGCGAGGAGGGCGGCCGCCTCGCCGAGGAGCACCGGACCGAGGGCTTCCACTGGCTCTGGTGCCCCGTCCGCTTCGAGGACCGCTTCCTGATGGTCATCACCCAGGAGGACGCCGACGGCTACCGGACCCTCAACGACGCGACGCTCGTACGCGACGGAGAGCGCGACCGCCAACTCGGCTGGCCCCAGGCCGAGATCACGTACCGGAGCGGCACCCGCCACCCGGAACGCGCGGTCGTCCACCTCGGCGACTTCCTCAAACCGTCGGAACTCGGCGTCGAGATCCTCGCCTCCTCCCCGCTCGCCGTCGGTGCCGGATACCCGCCCGCCGACGACTGGCAGCACGGCACCTGGCGAGGACGCGGCTGGACCGACCGCCGTACGTACGACCTGTCCGACCCGGCCGCTCACCCGCTCGCCGCGTACGGAGTGACCGACCACGCGGCCCGCTTCACGCTCGACGGACAGACCGGGCACGGGATCTTCGAGCACGGCTCGTTCGGGCGGCACGACCCGAGCGGGTTCACCGGCTTCGACTCGGTCGCGCCTTGAGGGAGTTCGGAGAGAGGGAGAGGGAGGGAGTGGGGTTATGGCTACAGCACCCCGTCCGCGTACGACCACACGTGATCCGGAGGAACTCGCGCAGCGGCTGACCGCCTGGCTCGGCGTGCGACTGCCCGGCGCCAAGGCGGTCGACGTCCGCGTCCCCGAGTCCAACGGACTGTCCAGCGAGACCCTGCTCTTCGACATCGAGAACCCCGAACCCCCGGTCCGCGCCTGCGCGTTGAGACTCGCGGCGGACCCGGCGGCGTACACCGTCTTCCCGGTCTACGACCTGCCGCGCCAGTACCGCACCATGCGGCTGGTGGCGGACCGCGCCGACCTTCCGATGCCGCGTGTGCTGTGGCTGGAGGAGGATCCGGGGCCGCTCGGGGCGCCCTTCTTCGTCATGGAGCGCGTCGAGGGGCGCGTACCGCCGGACGTCATGCCCTACACGTACGAGGGGAACTGGCTGCACGCGGCGAGCGACGCCGAGCGTGAGCGGCTGGAGGCCGCCTCGGTCGCACTCCTCGCCCGGCTGCACGACCAAGTCCCGGTGCGCGAGGCTGATTTCCTCGCGGCACCGGGCGACGGCAGCGCGCTGCGGCGTCATGTCGCCGCCCAACGCGCCTACTACGAATGGGTGATTGACGGACTGTCACGCTCACCCCTCATCGAAGACGCCTTCGACCGGCTCGACGCGCTCTGGCCGCACGACGAGGGCGAGACGGTCCTCAACTGGGGTGACGCGCGCATCGGGAACGTCATCTACGACGGCTTCGAACCCGCCGCCGTCCTCGACTGGGAGATGGCGGCCCTGGCCCCGCGCGAGGTCGACCTCGGCTGGATGATCTACCTGCACCGCTTCTTCCAGGACCTCACCATGAGCTTCGGACAGCCCGGACTGCCCGACTTCCTGCGCCGCGACCGGGTGGAGCGGCGCTACGCCCAACTCACCGGCCACACACCGCGGGACATGGACTTCCACACCCTGTACGCGGCACTGCGGCACGCCGTCGTCATGCTGCGTGTCGCCTACCGCCAAGTGCACTTCGGCGAGGCCGCCGTCCCGGCGGATCCGGACACACTGATCCTGCACCACGACAGCCTGCGAGCCATGGTGCAGGGCAGTTACTGGGACTGAAGACCGCTTCTCGGGCGGGAACCGGCCGGCTTGGTGCTCAGGCGGCCTGGCGGCGCATCACCGGCACCTGCATGGGGCGCGAGCCGGGGCCACCCACGTGCGAGAACGGCTGGGTGCGCCAGTCGAGTCCCTGAGGGAGCGTCAACAGCAGGGCGGTGTCCTGCTCCTGGGCCTCCATCGACTCGTCGGCGGGCCGGGCGTCGGCCGCCGTGCGGCCCGTACCGGCGCAGACCGTGAGCCCGAACGGGTTCCACGGCGTCGCGCACAGCGCGTGCTCCGGCAGGACCTCCTCGTCCGCAAGGAGCGCGATGGGCTGCGCGCAGTCCGGGCAGACCACCCGGTACATCTCGAAGGTGTCGTACGCGTCGAGCTCCTCGCCGTCAACGGCGTCCGGTTCGACGCCCTCCGGCTCGGGCTCGACGACGGGCTGCTGCCGCTTGGGCGCGGTGCGACCAGGGCGCTTCAGACTCTGCATGGGCTACTCCCCCTCGGGTGGGCCGACAAGGCACTGCGACCTCGACCACAGCAAGCACTTCCCGCCCCGTCTCTGCGGTAATCACGAGAACATCACGGAACCGATCGCCGCCATGTGGCGTTCGTCACATGCCGCCCGCAGGTGCCCGACGCGGCGGTTTTGTCCCCCACGTGGCACACCGGCTTCTCCGGGCCACATCACAAACCGGGTATGACCTGCGCCGCAGAGTACCCGAGGAGATCAAGGGCACTGTAGGTTCTCCGCCATGGAGGAGCTGGACCGCCACATCGTGCAGCTGCTCGTCGAAGACGGGCGGATGAGCTACACCGACCTGGGCAAGGCTACGGGCCTGTCCACGTCGGCCGTGCACCAGCGGGTGCGCCGGCTGGAACAGCGCGGCGTCATCCGCGGCTATGCCGCGGTCGTCGACCCGGAGGCCGTCGGGCTGCCGCTGACAGCCTTCATCTCGGTGAAACCGTTCGACCCCAGCGCCCCGGACGACATCGCCGAGCGCCTGGCCGACGTCCAGGAGATCGAGGCCTGCCACAGCGTCGCCGGCGACGAGAACTACATCCTCAAGGTCCGCGTCTCGACCCCGCACGAGCTGGAGGAGCTCCTCACGCACCTGCGCACGCTGGCGGGCGTATCGACGCGTACGACGGTGGTTCTCTCCACGCCGTACGAGGCCCGGCCGCCGAAGATCTGAGCCCAGCCGCCGAGGATCTGAGGCCGGCCGCCGAGGATCTGAGCCCGGCCGCCGAGGATCTGAGGCCGGACCCTTCTGCGGCTGTGCCGCGCATTACCGCCCCGCGCACGGGGCGGGCGCGCCGAGGGGCGAGACTGTTCCCCATGAGTGAGAGCACCGCCACCTCCCGGACCGTGTTGCTGCGCGGCGGGGAAGTCCACAGCCCCGCCGATCCGTTCGCCACCGCGATGGTGGTGGAACGCGGGCAGGTCGCCTGGGTCGGTTCCGAGGGCGCGGCCGACGCGTTCGCGGACGGCGTCGACGAGGTGGTGGACCTCGAAGGAGCGCTCGTCACCCCTGCCTTCACCGACGCGCACGTGCACTCCACGGCCACCGGATTCGCCCTCACCGGTCTCGACCTGTCCGACGCCCGCACCCTCGACGAGGCGCTGACTCTCGTACGGGACTTCGCGGCCGGCCGCCCCTCCGACCGGGTGCTCCTCGGCCATGGCTGGGACGCCTCCCGCTGGCCCGAGCAGCGGCCGCCGAGGCGGGACGAGCTCGATGAGGTCACCGGCGGACGCCCCCTCTACCTCAGCCGGATCGACGTCCACTCGGCCGTCGTCACCACGGCCCTGCTGGACATGGCGCCGGGCGTGCGCGAGGCGGCCGGCTTCCAGGACCGCGCTCCGCTCACCCGCGACGCCCATCACGCCGTACGCGCCGCCGCGTTCGCGGCCGTGACCCCGGAGCAGCGCACGGAGGCCCAGCGAGCCGCCCTGCGGCACGCGGCCTCGCTCGGCATCGGCTCCGTCCACGAGTGCGCGGGCCCGGACATCTCCTCAGAGGACGACTTCACCGGGCTGCTGAGGCTCGCCGCCGAGGAGGCCGGGCCCAGAGTCCTCGGCTACTGGGCCGAGCAGGATGTCGAGAAGGCCCGCGCCCTGGGGGCGATCGGAGCCGCGGGCGACCTCTTCGTGGACGGCGCCCTCGGCTCGCACACGGCCTGCCTGCACCACCCGTACGCCGACGCCGACCACAGCGGCACCGCCTACCTGGACTCCGCCGCCGTCGCCGCCCATGTGGTGGCCTGTACCGAGGCGGGCCTCCAGGCGGGCTTCCACGCCATCGGGGACGCCGCCGTGACCTCCGTGGTCGACGGAGTGCGCGTCGCGGCGGAGAAGGTCGGCCTGGCCCGTGTACGCGCCGCCCGGCACCGCGTCGAGCACGCCGAGATGCTCACCCCCGAGACGATCGCCGGCTTCGCCGAACTCGGTCTCACCGCCTCCGTCCAGCCCGCCTTCGACGCGCTGTGGGGCGGCGAGGACGGCATGTACGTCCAGCGTCTGGGCGCCGAGCGGGCTCGTACGCTCAACCCCTTCGCCGGCCTGCTGCGCGCCGGCGTGCCGCTCGCCTTCGGCTCCGACAGCCCCGTCACTCCGCTCGATCCGTGGGGCACCGTCCGTGCCGCGGCCTTCCACCGCACTCCCGAGCACCGGGTGTCCGTGCGCGCCGCGTTCACGGCGCACACGCGGGGCGGCTGGCGTGCGGTCGGGCGGGACGACGCGGGGGTCCTGGTACCGGGAGCGCCCGCGGACTACGCGCTGTGGCGCACCGACGAACTCGTCGTGCAGGCCCCGGACGACCGGGTCGCCCGCTGGTCGACCGACCCCCGCTCCGGCACCCCCGGACTGCCCGACCTGACGCCCGGTGCGCACCTCCCGGTCTGCCTGCGAACCGTGGTGGGCGGCCGGACCGTATTCGTACGGCCGGACGAGTGATGTCCCGGGGTGGCGCGATACGGATCATCGTCCGTCGCCCTGTCGTGCGACCTGGGCATCCTCCGCACTGACCAGGCGTTTGATGCAAAACCCGCAGATCAAACGGCTGTTGACAGCCAACGGCAGGTGGCCGGTAGGTTCGGCCGGGTCCACCACCGGACGTCCGACCGGTGAACTTCCGCGCAGTCGCCGCAGCGCAGTTGGGTCAGGGGTGGTGTGCCGCACCGGCGCACCACCACTGGGAGCCAGGCCCAGCGCCCGCGCCACGGGGCGAGGGAACGTTCCGGCCGGATGGTGTGACCCGGGTGGGGCCCGGACGCTCAGTAGACAACGGCTTTCGGTCGACCCGCAGCCAGCGGGTCCCAGGTCGGCCCGAAGGGCGCCGGGCCCCGATCCGCAGTCCCACACCTCCCTCTCGGAGCCTTCAGGCCAACGCCTCACCAGCGTGAAGAGCGGTGCTCGCTATGGTGGAGCCCCTGCACGGAAGTCTTAAGGGGAAGCTGTGAACGACGGCGGTGGGCGACGGTTCGGTCCGCTCGGCACGACCTTGGTGATCATCCCGACCTTCAACGAGGCGGAGAACATCAAGGCGATCGTCGGCCGGGTGCGGGCCGCCGTGCCCGCCGCACACGTCCTGATCGCCGACGACAACAGCCCCGACGGCACCGGCAAGCTCGCCGACGAGCTGACCATCGAGGACGACCACATCCACGTGCTGCACCGCAAGGGCAAGGAAGGCCTCGGCGCCGCCTACCTCGCGGGCTTCCGCTGGGGCCTGGAGCACGGATACGGCGTCCTGGTCGAGATGGACGCCGACGGTTCGCACCAGCCGGAGGAGCTGCCCCGGCTGCTCACCGCGCTCAAGGGCGCCGATCTGGTGCTCGGTTCCCGCTGGGTGCCGGGCGGGCGCGTGGTGAACTGGCCCAAGTCCCGTGAGTTCATCTCGCGCGGCGGGAGCCTGTACTCGCGCGTCCTGCTCGATGTACCGCTCCGCGACGTCACGGGCGGCTACCGGGCCTTCCGCCGCGAGACCCTCGAGGGCCTCGGCCTCGGCGACGTGTCCTCGCAGGGCTACTGCTTCCAGGTCGACCTGGCGCGGCGGGCCGTCAAGGCCGGCTTCCACGTGGTCGAGGTGCCCATCACCTTCGTCGAGCGCGAGCTGGGCGACTCCAAGATGAGCCGCGACATCCTGGTGGAGGCCCTGTGGCGGGTGACCACGTGGGGTGTGGGGGAGCGGGCCGGACGGATCCTGGGGCGGAAGAAGTGACGCGAGACGTCCTGAGCGGCGTAAGGCGTAAGGCGTCCTGAGCGATGTGTGGGGTCCTGAGCGACGCGACAAGTCCTGAGCCGGGTTCGGATCTGATCCACAGGCATCGCTGACCACCTGTTTATGCCGTACTGAGCCGTGCCCAGGCACACTGGACGCATGACGACTGGCGCTTCGACTCCGCCCCACCCCGCCCGGCCCCGGCGCTCCCCGCTGCTCAGGTTCCTGCCGCTCGGCATCGCCGCATGGCTGGTGCTGGAGATCTGGCTGCTGATCGTGGTGGCGGGCGCGGCGAGCGGGCTCACCGTCTTCCTGCTGCTGGTCGCCGGTTTCGTGCTCGGCTCCGTGGTCATCAAGCGCGCCGGACGCCGGGCCTTTCGCGCCCTGAGCGAGGCGCTGCAACAGCAGCAGAGCGGGGTGCTGCCGCAGGGCGGGGGCAATTCCGAGGGCAACGGCCTGATGATGCTGGGCGGCCTCCTCCTGATGCTGCCTGGCCTGATCTCCGACGCGCTCGGCCTGCTTCTGCTGATTCCGCCGCTCCAGAAGGCCCTCAGCCGCTATGCGGAGCGCACGTTCGAGCGCAAGATGCGTGAGGCGACGCCGGGGACCCTCGGTGACGCTTTCCAGCAGGCCCGCATTCACCGCCCCGACGGCAAGGTGGTCCAGGGCGAGGTGATCCGGGATGACGAGCCGCGGGGATATGAGGGGGACGCGGGGCCGAGGCGTCCGTTGAACGGCTGAGGCCGGAGGTTTCTCGCCCCCGCCGCCCCTACCCGTCCCATCCTCTGGGGCTCCGCCCCAGACCCCGCTCCTCAAACTCCCCCAGCTACCACTGGGAGGCGCCCCCAGGGGGCTGGATTTTCGCGTTTGAGGACGTGGCGGTTCAGGCCGAAAAGACATCCGCACGCACAAAACCGCAGGGACCGTACTCAGAAGTACGGCACCCGCGGTCGCGTGCGTGCGTTGTATGCCGCCCAGCCCCCGGAGGGGCTACGCGGACTTGCGGCTGTCCCGCGGATGGACCGCGATGTTCATCGCCCCAGAGCGAAGCACGGCCAAACGCTCTTCGAGGACCTCTTCGAGCTCCTCCCGCGTACGCCGCTCCATCAGCATGTCCCAATGCGTACGCGCGGGCTTGGCCTTCTTTTCCTCAGGGCCGTCGCCGTCCACCAGGAGTGCCTGGGCCCCGCAGACCTTGCACTCCCACTCCGGCGGGATCTCCGCCTCCACCGAGAAGGGCATCTCGAATCGATGACCCTTCTCGCATGCGTACTCCACGGCCTGGCGCGGGGCCAGGTCGATGCCGCGGTCCGTCTCGTAGCTGGTCACCACGAGGCGCGTGCCGCGAAGAGCTCGCTCACTCATGAATCGTGCCTCCCGGGCTTGTCGCCCACAGGACAGGTGTCGCTGTCGTCGTCATCCGGTCAACGTCCGGTCGGCGGTAAAGATTCCCGTTCCGGGTCATGCGTCGCCGTCGTAGCCGCCCCTTGTTGTACCCACCTGCGTCCGGTTTGTCACATCTGGGAGCAGATGTAACCCACCGTTTCGGCATCTTTGACGCGCAGTAACGGTACGCCTGGCAGGCCAAACGCGTACACTACCGGCCTTTGGCCTCGGGCGCTAAATCCTGTCCGGAACGGGATTGCCCGCGGCGCGCACCGCCTGCCGCACCGGAACCCGCGCGAGCAGCACGAATCCCAGTACGAAGAAGGCCACGAGCGAGATGATCGCGTCCCGATAACTTCCGGTTAGCTGGTATGTCAGACCGAACAGAAGCGGACCCAGCCAGCTCATGCCGCGGTCGCTCATTTCGTACGCCGAGAAGTACTCGGCCTCCTTGCCCGGCGGCACCAGATGCGAGAACAAGGAGCGGGACAGCGCCTGGCTGCCGCCGAGGACGAGTCCGATCCCGGCGGCGAGGACGAAGAACCAGACGGGGGCGCCCGCGGGCAGGAAGAAACCGGCGGCCAGCGTGAGGGTCCAGGCGATCAGTGAGCCGAGGATGGTCCGCTTGGCGCCGTACGTCCGGGCGAGCCGGCCCATCCCGAGGGCCCCGGCCACCGCGAGCAGCTGGACCAGCAGTACGGCGACGATCAGTGTCGACTGGCCGAGGCCCAGTTCCTCGGAGCCGTATACGGAGGCCTGTGAGATGACCGTCTGGATGCCGTCGTTGTAGACGAGGTAGGCCAGCAGGAACGCGAGCGTCAGCGGTTGGCGGCGCATGTCCCGCACCGTCGCGGCCAGTTGCCGCCAGCCATGCACGGATGTCCCCGAAGGGGATGCCGTCGTACGGCGGTCGCGCAGCCGCTTGAGCGGTATGAGTGTGAAGGCGCCCCACCAGATGCCCGCCGAGGCGAGACAGATGCGAACCGCCGTCGCCTCCGAGACGCCGAAGCTGTCATGGGCCGTGTAGAGCACCAGGTTCGCCACCAGGACCAGCGCGCCGGATGCGTATCCGAAGGCCCAGCCCCTCGACGAGACGGCATCGCGCTCCTCGGGCGGGGCGATCTGCGGCAGATAGGAGTTGTAGAGCACCATCGAGACGGCCAACGAGGCATTGGCCACGATCAGCAGGAGGCCGCCGAGCAGATAGCGGTCGCCGTCCAGGAAGAACATGCCCGTGGTGGCCGCGGCGCCCAGGTAGGCGGCGACCGCGAGGAGAGGCTTCTTGCGGCCCGTGCGGTCGGCCGCCGCGCCCGCCAGCGGCATCACGAAGATCGACAGGATCACGGACGCGGACACGCAGTACGCGAAGAAGGAGCCGGCGCGCAGCGGGATCCCCATCGGGTGCACGAACCCGTCCGCGTCCGCGGCCGCCTTGGCCACCGACGTCAGATAGGGGCCGAGGAAGACGGTGAGCACGCTCGTCGAGTAGACGGAGCAGGCCCAGTCGTAGAAGTACCAGCCGCGTTGTTCGCGCCGCCGCTCGGCCGTCTCGTCGGCCGCCCGTTCCCGCACGGTGTCGGTGCCCACCCGTGCCCTCGCTTCCCCGTCGCAGTCCCCGTGAGCGGACGTGCGCATGGGGCGACGGGCCGTCAGACCCAGGTGCCGCGGTCCTTGAGGACCCCGCGCAGCGTCTCGATGTGATCGGTCATGATGCCATCGACTCCCAGGTCCAGAAGACGGTGCATCCGCTCGGGTTCGTTGATCGTCCACACGTGGACCTGCAGCCCGCGCGCGTGGGCTGCGCGCACGAAGCGGTGGTCGACCACCGGGACACCCGACTGGGACTCCGGCACCTGGGCGCAGACCGCCGAGCGGCGCAGTGCGGCGGGCATGCCCCACGAGCGAAGCCGCAGCCCCAGTACACCCCGGGTGCCGTACGAGGTCGCCAGCCGCGGCCCTGCCAGCTGCTGTGCACGAGCCACGCGCGCCTCGGAGAAGGAGCCGACGCAGACGCGGTCCCAGGACTCGGTGCGGCCGATCAGGTCGAGCAGGGGATGCAGCGCGGGCTCCGCCTTGACGTCGACGTTCCAGCGCACGTCCGGGAACGTCTCGAGCAGCTCCTCGAAGAGGGGCACCGGTTCGGCGCCCGCCACGCGCGCGTGCCGTATGTCGTCCCAGGGGAGGTCCGCTATCCGGCCCGCCCCGTCGGTCACCCGGTCCAGGGTCGCGTCGTGGAAGGCGACGAGTTTTCCGTCCGCCGTGGCGTGTACATCGGTCTCGATGTATCGATAGCCCGCCTCGACCGCGCGCCGGAACTGGGCCACGGTGTTCTCCAGGCCGTCCGCCGCTCCGCCCCGGTGGGCGAAGGGGATCGGGCCGGGATGGTCGAGATAGGGGTGGCGTATACGGCTGGTCACCTGCGCAGTATCGCTCGCTCCGGTTGCCCGGCGGCAACAACCGTGCTGCCGCTCGGTGATGCCGGGGGGACGGCGAACACGCGCAGGAAGAGCTGGGCGAGGGGGCCGATGGCGACCGCGTACAGGACCGTGCCCACGCCGACCGTGCCGCCGAGGACGAAGCCCGTGGCCACGACCGCCAGTTCGAGGGCCGTGCGGACCAG
Organism: Streptomyces albicerus; assembly: GCF_008905045.1. Lineage (GTDB taxonomy): Bacteria > Actinomycetota > Actinomycetes > Streptomycetales > Streptomycetaceae > Streptomyces > Streptomyces albicerus. The sequence goes on along the minus strand of NZ_VWMY01000036.1, from coordinate 52,477 downwards.
GCGGATCGAGCGGCCCGTGCGCCGGTGCAGCCCTGTCATCAGCCCGTCGCGCGGGCCCGGACCGAAGACGGCCGCTATGTAGAGGCCGGTCGCCACGCCGTTCAGCAGGATGCCCGCCACCAGCAAAGGGATACGGACGGCAAGGGGGTGCGCGTCCGGGACCAGGGCGAGCGTGCCGTCCATGGCGATGCCGATCACGAAGACGTTGGAGACCGTGCCGAGGCCAGGGCGCTGACGCAGCGGAATCCACAGGAGCAGGACCGCGGCGCCCACGATGATCGACACCACGCCGATCGTCAGCCCGGTGAGCTCGGCGAGACCCTGGTGAAGTACGCCCCAGGGTTCAAGCCCCAGGCCCGCCTCCACGAGGAGGGCCGAACTCGCGCCGTACAGAGCCAGGCCCAAGTACAGCTGAAGCAGTCGGCGGGGGAGGCGCCCCGCTGGCGGCGTGGACAAGATGTGCCCCCGTGTGGTGGTAGTGGCCTGACTCGTGACACTCTGTGGCTTGAGAAGAAACCTCTTCCATGGCCAATTCGGGGAAGGTGGACTGGAAATCATGGCGCAGTGGACCTCGGCAGTGGGTGCCGCTCAGCTCGCCCGGCTGCTCAACTCCCAGCAGGAGCGCCCGGCGGGCCCCGGCACGCGCCGCCCGCCCGCCTACCGCGCCCTCGCCGACGGCATCCGGCTGCTCGTCCTCGAAGGACGCGTCCCCGTCGCCGCGCGGCTGCCCGCCGAGCGCGAGCTGGCCCTCTCCCTCTCCGTCAGCCGCACCACCGTGGCGGCCGCCTACGAAGCGCTGCGCGCCGAGGGGTTCCTGGAGTCCCGCAGAGGAGCGGGCAGCTGGACCGCCGTACCGGCCGGGAACCCGCTGCCCGCGCGCGGCCTGGAACCCCTGCCGCCCGAGGCCCTCGGCTCCATGATCGACCTCGGCTGCGCGGCCCTGCCCGCGCCCGAACCCTGGCTGACGCGCGCCGTCCAGGGCGCGCTCGAGGAGCTCCCGCCGTACGCCCACACGCACGGCGACTATCCGGCCGGGCTGCCCGCACTGCGCGAGATGCTCGCCGAGCGGTACACCGCGCGCGGCATTCCGACCATGCCCGAGCAGATCATGGTGACCACGGGAGCCATGGGCGCCATCGACGCCATCTGCCACCTCTTCGCCGGGCGCGGCGAGCGCATCGCCGTCGAGTCGCCCTCGTACGCCAACATCCTCCAGCTGATGCGTGAGGCCGGGGCCCGTCTGGTGCCCGTCGCCATGGCCGAGGGCCTCACGGGCTGGGACATGGACCGCTGGCGGCAGGTGTTGCGCGACGCGGCACCCCGGCTCGCGTACGTCGTCGCGGACTTCCACAACCCGACAGGCGCGCTCGCCGACGAGGACCAGCGGCGGCGACTCGTCGACGCGGCGCGGTCCGCCGGCACCGTGCTGGTCGTGGACGAGACCATGAGCGAGCTGCATCTGGACGACGGGCCCGAACTGCCGCGCCCCGTCTGCGGGTTCGACCCGGCCGGCTCCACGGTCATCACGGTCGGCTCGGCCAGCAAGGCGTTCTGGGCGGGCATGCGGATCGGTTGGGTACGGGCCGCGCCCGACGTCATACGCAGTCTGGTCTCCGCGCGCGCGTACGCCGACCTCGGCACCCCCGTCCTGGAGCAGCTCGCCGTGAACTGGCTGCTCAGCACAGGTGGATGGGAGCAGGCCGTGGACATCCGGCGGACCCAGGCCCGCGAGAACCGCGACGCGCTCGTGGCGGCCATCCGCCGCGAGCTGCCCGGCTGGGAGTTCGACGTGCCGCGCGGCGGGCTCACCCTGTGGGTGCGTACCGGGGGCCTGTCCGGTTCGCGGCTGGCCGAGGCCGGCGAGCGGGTGGGCGTGCGTGTGCCGTCGGGACCGCGCTTCGGAGTGGACGGGGCCTTCGAAGGCTATGTGCGGCTGCCGTTCACCGTCGGTGGCGCGGTGGCCGACGAAGCCGCCGCGCGACTGGCCGCAGCGGCCCGGCTGGTGGAGGCGGGAGGGAACGGAGGGACACAGACGCCGCGCACGTTCGTGGCGTGACGCCCTGCGCTGTTCGCGTCGCGATGAGTCCCCCTTGCTCGCGTGGTTCGTGGCGTGGTGCCCCCGCGCCCGTGTGGTTCGAGGCGTGGCGGCGGCCCGCGTGGTTCACGGCGTGGGGCCCCGCGCTCAGCCTTCCGCGGGGACGCCCACCGGGCCTGGCGAGGTGATCCTTACGGGGTGTGCGGGGGCTGTGTCCACGGAGTCTTCCGGGGCTGTGTCCGCCGGTGCCGCGGCCGCCGGAGTCGTGCGCCCCGGCAGCAGACCGAGCACCGCCCGGCGGTGGGTCTCGCTCGTCGCCTCGTCGTAAGGGTCCGGGGTCGCCGGTACCTGGAGGCGGTGGACCGGGCCCGCGCCCAGCCGGGCGTAGCCGCGGCCCGGCGGCACGTCGTGCGTCGGAGTGGTGGGCGGGCGCGACCCGAGGACCGCTTCGAGCTGATCCGTCGACGCCGGGCCGAGGACGACACGCGCGCGCGTGTGCCCCCGTACCGCGTCACTCAGGGACTCCATGGCGTCGAACTGCTCGGCCACCACCACCGTCACACCGGCGGCGCGGCCGTGACGCAGCGGCACCTGGAGGAGGGCCTGCGGGTCCTGGCGGTTGTCGGCCGCCGCGAGGTGGCCGAGCGCGGTCGGGCGGTCCAGGAGGAGCCAGAGGGGACGCCTCGTGTCCTCCGGCGGGGTGAGGCCCGCCTGCCGGGCCCGGTTCGCGGCGATGAGGCGGCGCTCCGTCTCGTGCGCCGCCCACTCCAGGCCGGCCAGCGCACCCGCCAGACCGCATTCGACGGCCAGCACGCCGTCGCGGCCCGTGAGACACGCGAACTCGCCGGTGCCGCCGCCCTCGACGATCAGTACGTCGCCGTGCTGGAGGGCCTGGAGCGCCACGGAGCGCAGGAGGGTGGTCGTGCCGCTGCCGGGTCCGCCGATCGCGAGCAGGTGCGGCTCGGTCGAGCGCACGCCGGTGCGCCAGACGACCGGCGGGACGTCCCGCCGCTCCTCGCCGAAGGTGAGCGGGAGCGTGCGCTGGACGCCGGCCGGGTCGGTGAAGCCGAGGACGGTCTCGCCGGGAGCCGTGACGAATCGCTGGGCGGCGACGTCGGTGGGCAGCGGCGGCAGGACCGTCACGGTGAGCTGGTTGCCCTCCTCGTCCCACTCGAAGCGGTACTCGCGCCCGCGGCCCGACTTGGCGTGCAGCAGCTGTTCGATACGGGCTCGGGCGTCCGCCTCCCCGTCCGTGAAGTACGCGGGGTAGCGGATCGAGAGGTGTGAGACACGGCCGGTGCCGTCGAACTCGTACGAGGCGAAGGCCTTCGCCCAGTCCCCGCCGTGGGCGTAGAGGGGCTCTGGATCCTCGGGGACCGAGAAGTACGGGACGAGCGCTTCGTAGAGCGATTCCAGGCGCTTGGTCTGCGCCTCGTCGGGCCCCGTCGGCCCGGGCGTGCGGTCCCGGCCCCGCCACGCGGCTGCCCCCATCAGGGCGATGACGGCGAGCAGCGGTCCGTACGGCACGAGGGCCACGACCAGGACGACCGAGGCCACCAGGAACAGCAGGGGCCCGCGTCGGTCCTTGGGGGTGTCCGCCCACTTGCGCCGCCCGGCGGCTGCCAGTCGGCGCAGTCCACGAGTGACCGTGATCAGCGGGTGGAGGACGTCGGTGGCACTGTCGGCGGCCGTCCGGGCCAGGTCCCGGCTACGGGCGATGTGTGCGCTGCCGGTACTCACGATGCGGGGGAGAGGGCGCCGGGCCACTGCTGTCTCCTGGAGGTGCGTGCGAGCGGGCTGGGGGTCAGAACTTGATCCCGCCGAGCAGGCTGGCCAGGCTCGCGCCGCCGGCCTGGATGCTCGGTGCGATGGCCGTGCCGGCGAGGTAGAACCCGAAGAGGGCGCAGACCAGCGCGTGCGAGGCCTTGAGGCCGTCCTTGCGGAAGAAGAGGAAGACGATGACGCCGAGCAGGACTACACCTGAGATGGAGAGGATCATGAGAGTTCTCCTGGTCGATGGGGACAGTCACCATGAGTACTTCCAGGCTCACAGCATGTATCCATACGATAAAAGGTGCAACTGAGTGAATTTCCACTTATTTCATCCTGGTGGCTCTGTCCTGCTGGGCCACCAGGGCGGTCGCTCGACGGTTTGCCGCATTCGTGGTGATCTTTGCCTCGGTCGGGCCCGGTCATGTGCCCGCGGAGCCAGTACGCTGGCGATTCACTCGTACGGCCGCACCGCTGACGGCCGCACGTTCTCGCAGTCCCGTTCGTTGTCGCAGTGTTCTCGCAGTGAGAGGCGGTCCGGCCGATGAGTGAAGCCCCCGACCCCGAGGTCGTGGAGCTGGCGACCAAGATCTTCGATCTGGCCCGGCAGGGGCAGACCGAGGCGCTTGTGGCGTACGTCGACGCGGGCGTTCCGGCCAACCTCACCAACGACCGTGGCGACTCGCTCGTGATGCTCGCCGCCTACCACGGCCACGCCGACGCCGTACGCGCCCTCCTGGAGCGCGGCGCCGAGGCCGACCGCATCAACGACCGGGGCCAGACCCCGCTCGCCGGAGCCGTCTTCAAGGGGGAGGACGAGGTGATCCGGGCCCTGCTGGACGCGGGCGCCGACCCCTCCGCGGGCACGCCCTCCGCCGTCGACACAGCTCGTATGTTCGGCAAGGCCGAATTGCTCGACCTGTTCGGCGCGTACTGAACCGACCGCCCTGACCAGGCGAAACAACAATTTTGGGGGAGGCGGTACGGGGCCGCCGGAAATGCGGTCGCGGCAGCGAGAACCGCTGGGTCATCATGACGTCGTGATTCACGGACGCGATGGCTGGGCAGGTGTTGCCGCACCGCGCGGACCGTGATGCGGCCCGCACGGGCCACCGACGAGAGGCAGAGGAAGATGGTCTACAGCAAGCAGGAAACGGCGGGCGCCCCGACGTGTTGTCACGCGGCCAGGTAAAGCAGGATCCCCGGTTGCGTCGACGCTTGATGTGAGGCTGTTTCCCATGTTCGATCCGGTCATAGCGCCCAGCGGTACGCTGCTCGGCCTGCTCCAGAGGGGCCGCGGCGACGGCACGCTGCACGCGCTCACCGCACCGCGCGCCGAAGCGCTCGCGGCGCTGAACCACTGTGTGCTGCGCGACCCCCGCCACGACTGGCAGGTGGAGAACCGCTCCCTCTACTACGCCCGTCTTGTCCTCGACCTGAACGGTGAGCTCGACGAGATCGAGGCGCACCTCTTCGACGCCGAGGACGTCCTCGACACGGACGAGTCACGCACGGGCCTCTCGCTTGCGGTCCTCGGCCATCTCGCCTCGTACGGCAGGCGGGACGCCCTCGAACTGCTCAGGCGATACGCCGCCTGCGGCGCCAACTGGGCCTGGGCCCTCGACGAACTGGCGCTTCGCGACGACGACGCCGGTCTGCGCGCCCTCGCGGCTCCCGTCCTCGCCAGGTTCCCCGCCGATCCCGAAGGCGAGGCCGAACTGGCCGCGGTCGTACGGGACTCCTTCGAACCCCGGCCCTGGCGGCTGTGGGCCGACGATCCCCGCGAATCCATCGGCGCACGCGTGCGCGGCGCCCAGGAGGCAGGCTCCTTCGACCGATGGCAACGGCAGATGCGACCGTCCGGGCCCCGCCCGGGGTGGAGCGTGCGTGCCGTCTTCGAATGGGCCCAACAGGGCATCGAGCGCGGAGCCGCACTGCATGTCCCGGCCGCGCGCTGTCTCACGGCCGTCGCCGGACCCGAGGACCGCCCCGAGATCGTCGAGGCAGCCCGGACCGGAGACGACGGCGCCCGCTGTACGGCGCTGCGCTATCTCGCCGACAGCCACGATCCCGACGCACTCGATCTGATCGAGGCCGCCCAGGCCTCCGGCTCACGGCTCGTCGTGGACGCCGCCGTGGACGCGTTCGAGCGGATGCGGTCCATCGCCGCCGTGGAGCGGGCGCGCGGCTGGGCCCACCGGCCCGACGCCCTCGGAGAGGCCGCCGGGCGCGTCCTCGCCTGCCGGGGCGGCGCACAGGACAGCGAGCTCGTCCTGGGCGCTCTCCGCGAGGCCGTACGGGGCGAGGGGCCGGACGCGCCGACCCTGTGGACCCTCGTCGACGGCGCCGGACGGCTCGGCATCGCCAACGCCGCTCCCGTACTGCGGCATGTGTACCGGGAGACAGCCTCGTCCCATCTGCGCGGGCGCGCGGCCCGTGCGCTGGCCGCCACCGATCCCTCCTTCCCGGCCGGATTCGCCGTCGAGTGCCTCTGGGACTGCGAGGAGTCCACGCGCGAGGTCGCCGCGAGGCACGCCGAGACCGGGGACGCCCGGGTGGTCGACCAGCTCCGGCGGCTCGCCGCCGATCCGGCCGAGGAGGCCGACGTACAGACCGCGGTACGCAGTCGGATCGGGCCGGACGCGTCCGCCGTGTGAGGCCGGGAGGGCGCACCGCGCGAACCCGGATGCGACCCCTGTGTGAGAGTTCCGTCGCCGGCCCGTATCCCGTTGGTACGGGCCCGGACGCCGGAGCGTGACCGGTCCGTGATGAGGGGGCGCGCGGAGCGCAACGCTCATGGGACGTTCCTCGTTCGGAAAGATCCACGTTGACGCGGCCACGTCCAGTACGGCGACAACACCGGTATGCGTGTCGTCATCGTGACCGAATCCTTTCCCCCCGATGTGAACGGCGTGGCCCACTGCGCGCTCCAGACCGCCCGGCACCTCGTCGATCGCGGTCACGCCCCCATCGTCGTCGCCCCGGCCACCGCCGCCGGGAACGGGCCCGACGCCCTCGCGCCGTGCCCCGTCGTCCGTGTCCCCTCCCTACCGCTCCCCGGCTACCCCCAGGTCCGCGTCGCCCTCCCCAGCCGACGCGTCGCCGCGGCGATCGTCGAACACCGCGCCGACATGGTCCACCTGGCCAGCCCCTTCATCCTCGGCGTCCGCGGCATGGCCGCCGCCACCCGGCTCGGCATCCCGGCCGTGGCCGTCTACCAGACCGACCTCGCCGGATACGCCCGCACCTACGTACACGCCGGCGAGGCGGCCGCCTGGCGCCGTATCCGCTCGGTCCACGCCGCCGCCGACATCACCCTCGCCCCGTCCAGCGCGGCCCTGCACGACCTGGAGGCACACGGTGTGCCCCGGGTGCGCCTGTGGCCGCGCGGAGTCGACACCGTCCGTTTCCGGCCAGAACACCGGGACGACACTCTTCGCCGTGAACTCGCCCCCAACGGCGAGCTGATCGTCGGCTACGTCGGCCGGCTCGCCCCCGAGAAGCAGGTCGAACTCCTCGCCGGAGCCTGCGCCCTGGACGGCGTACGCGTGGTCGTCGTGGGTGACGGCCCGAGCCAGCCCAGCCTGACCCAGGCGCTCCCCGGAGCCGTCTTCCTGGGCCGGCGCACCGGCGACGAACTCGCCCGGATCTTCGCCTCGTTGGACGTCTTCGTGCACACCGGGCCGTTCGAGACCTTCTGCCAGACCGTTCAGGAGGCGATGGCCAGCGGCGTCCCGGTCGTCGCCCCCGCCGCGGGCGGTCCGCTCGACCTGGTGGCGCACGGGCGGACCGGACTGCTCGTCCCGCCGCGCGACGCGGCCGCCGTGCGCGACGCGGTGTGGTCGCTCGCCTCCGATCCCGCGCTGCGGGCCGCGTACGGCGCCGAAGCGCGCCGTACCGTCGAGGGCCGCACCTGGGCGGCCGTCGGGGACCAGCTCATCGGGCACTACGCCGACGTGCTCGCCGGACGGACGGTGGTGGCGGCATGAGCGGCTCCCTGCGGATCGTCCGGCTCGCCAACTTCGTCGCCCCCGCCTCGGGCGGACTGCGGACCGCGCTGCGCGAACTCGGCGCCGGATACCGGGCGGCCGGGCACGAGCCCGTGCTGATCGTGCCCGGCGAGCGCGGCTCGGACCGCGAGACCGAGCAGGGGCGGGTGATCACCCTGCCGGGTCCGCTGCTGCCCGGCACCGGCGGCTACCGCGTCCTCACCGACAAGCGACGCGTGGCCGGTCTCCTGGAGGCCCTCGCGCCCGACCGGCTCGAGGTCTCCGACCGTACGACGCTGCGCTGGACCGGCGTCTGGGCGCGGCGTGCCCGTGTGCCCGCGGTGATGGTCTCGCACGAGACCGCCGACGGCGTGCTGCGCACCTGGGGCCTGTCGGAGGGCATGGCCCGGCGGGCCTCGGACGCCCTCAACCTCCGTACCGCACACCACTATTCACGGGTGGTGTGCACGACCGAGTTCGCGGAGCGTGAGTTCGTCCGCATCGGGGCGCGCAATGTCGTACGCGCCCCGCTGGGCGTCGACATGGAGGGCCGGCACCCCTCGCTGCGGGACCCGGGGCTGCGCGCCCGGCACGCGCGCGTGGACGAGGTGCTGCTGGTGATGTGCTCGCGGCTGTCCGTCGAGAAGCGGCCCGGTACGGCGCTGGACGCCCTGGAGGCGCTGCTGCGTCGCGGGCAGCGCGCCGTGCTCGTCGTGGCCGGTGACGGGCCGCTGCGGGCCAGGCTCGAACAGCGGGCGCGTGAACGGCGGTTGCCGGTCACCTTCCTCGGACATGTCTCCGACCGGGCACTCCTCGGCGGTCTGCAGGCCTCCGCCGACGTGTGCCTGGCTCCTGGACCTGCCGAGACCTTCGGGCTCGCCGCCCTGGAGGCGATGGCCTGCGGCACGCCCGTCGTCGCCAGCGCCTCCTCCGCCCTCCCCGAGGTCATCGGCTCCGCCGGAGCCACCGCCGCGGACAACGGAGAGGCCTTCGCGGACGCCGTACGGATGCTGCTGGACCGTCCCGAGAGTGAGCGGCGGGAGGCGGCACGCGCGCGTGCGGCGTGTTTCGGCTGGCCGGCCGCCGTCGAGGCGTTCCTCACCGCGCACGACGCCCCGGTCCGCGTGGGGCGGTCCGAGTCGCCCGCGGCCGCCCGCCCCGTGGAACGGGCTCGGGAGGGCGTCGGATGAGACCCCTGCGGTTCGTGGCGCTGGGTGACTCCCTCACGGAAGGGGTGGGCGATCCGGTGGGCGAGGGGTGGCGCGGCTGGGCCGCGCTGCTCGCCGCCGGGATCGCTCCGGCCGACGCGCCCGTGGAGTTCGTCAACTTCGCGGTCAGCGGCGCCCAGACGCGTGACGTCCTGGAACGCCAGACCCCGGCCGCGCTGGCCGAACGGCCGGACATCGCCTCGGTCGTCATCGGCGTCAACGACACCCTGCGCTGCACCTTCGACATCCGCGCCGTGGCCGAACGGCTCGACGAGGTGTACGCGGCCTTCACCGGGCAGGGCGCGGTCCTGCTGACCGCGTGCCTGCCCGACCCGGGCGCGATGCTGGGACTGCCCGGGGCGCTGGCCCGGCCGCTCGCACGGCGTCAGCGGGCCGTCAACGCGGTCGTGCACGCGCTGTCCGAGCGGTACGGCGCGGTTCATCTGCACGCCGCGGAAGGGGACTGGGTCACCGACCGGGCCATGTGGAGCGCGGACCGGCTGCACCCGGGCGAGCGGGGGCACCGGCAGCTCGCCCTGCACTTCCACGGGCTCCTCGCGCGCGAGGACATCGCCACGGGAGCCGTGCCGTCCCCCGAGCCCGAGTTCCCCGAGCCCACCCGGTCGGCGAGCCTGTGGTGGCTGGCCACCGCCGGGACCGGGTGGGTGGCCCGCCGCTGCACCGACCTGCTGCCCCAACTCCTCACCCTGGCCGCCGACGAGATCCGTCACCGCGCCCGGGGCACCAGCGCCCGCCTCGACCTCAGCGCGTCCCACGCGGTGGCGGCGGCGCTGGCGGCGCTGTCGGTGACGGAGCAGCCTGACGCGGCGTAGCGCTCCGCGGGTTGGGCCGTTGTTGGGTGCGGGTTTGTTGTGGCTGGGCGCGCCCACGCGGCGGAGCCGCACATCGGATACAGCCCCGCGCCCCTTACGGGGCGCGGCTCAGCGCGTTCGATTGCGTACTGCCACGAACCGCACCGGCGTCCCCGGTACGGCCTGGGCGGTGGCGGGTAGGTCCGCGGGGTGGGTCACCGCGATGACCGGGTACCCCCCGGTGGTCGGGTGGTCGGCGAGGAACACGACGGGTCTGCCGTCCGGGGGAACTTGGATGGCACCCAACACCATTCCTTCGCTGGGCAGTTCGCCCGGAAGCGCCCGCTCCAGAGCGGGCCCCTCCGTGCGCAGGCCGATGCGGTTGCTCGCCGAGGACACCCGGTAGGTGTGCGTGGTGAGGGTGTGCACGGCCGCGGCGGTGAACCAGTCGTCGCGCGGGCCGAGCATCACTCGTAGGACGAGTTCGACCGGAGGGCGCGGCTGCGGAACGACGTCCACGCGCGCGTGGGGGCCGATCGGCCTCCCCAGGGGGAGCACCATTCCGTCGGTGAGCGGCGGCGGGCCGAGGCCGGACAGCAGATCCGTCGACCGGCTGCCGAGCACCGGCTCGACGGTCACTCCGCCCGACACGCCCACATAACTGCGTACTCCGGAGACCGCGGTCCCCACGGACAGCAGCGCCCCGGCCGGCACGCGCACCGGCGCGCCCCAGGCGACCGGGCGTCCGTCCACGGAGACCGGACACGGGGCACCGCCGAGGGCGACGGTCACCGCTGAACGCGGCCGTACGTCACAGCCGTTGAGCGTGGTCTCCAGGAGGGCCGCCTCGGGCGGATTGCCGACGAGCCGGTTGACCAGGGCGGCGGCGGGCGCGTCCAGTGCGCCGGAGCGCGGTACGCCCAGGTGCGCGTGGCCGGGCCGCCCCTGGTCCTGCACGGTGGTCAGCGCCCCGGCGCGTACGACGACGAGCGCGCGGTCCGTCATCGGGAGCCCACCGGCACGAAGCGGACCGGCGTGCCCGGCGACAGCAGCGCGGCCGGCACGCGCGCGTGGTCCCACAGCACCGCGTCCGTCGTGCCGATCAACTGCCAACCGCCTGGTGACGAGCGCGGGTACACGCCCGTGTACGGGCCCGCCAGCCCCACGGAGCCCGCCGGAACGGTCGTGCGGGGCGTCGCGTGCCGGGGCACGCCGTAGCGGGCCGGGAGCCCGGTCAGATAGCCGAAACCCGGCGCGAACCCGCAGAAGGCGACCCGGAACTCGGCCGCCGCGTGGATCCGCGCCACCTCGTCCGGCGACACGTCCCAGTGCTCGGCCACGTCAGCCAGGTCCGGGCCGTCGTAGCGGACGGGGATCTCCACGACCTCTGCCGCGCGCGGGAGAGCGGACGGCAGCTTTGATGTGGTCAGTTGCGCGGCGAGTCGGGCGGGGTCGTCGATGCCGTCCAGGAGGACCGTACGGGCCGCGGGGACGATCTCGCGCACCGAGAGGGAGCCTTCCGAGCGGCGGCGCAGCAGGTCCGCGTGCAGGGCCTGGGCCTCCTCGTCCGTGGACACCTCGACGAGCAGGGCACGGTCACCGACCGGCAGTGCCCTCATACGAACGCCTCCACCCGGACGCCCGACTCCTCGAGCCGCGCACGGACCTGGCGGGCCAGGTCCACCGCGCCGGGCGTGTCGCCGTGCAGGCACAAGGAGCGGGCCCGTACCGCGATGTCACGCCCGGAGTGGGCCGTGACGACACCGAAGCGGGCGAGGCTCATGGAACGCTCGACGACCGCGCCGGGGTCGGTGATCACCGCACCCTCCTCACCGCGCGGCACGAGCGTGCCCTCGTCCGTGTAAGCGCGGTCCGTGAACGCCTCGGTGACGACCGGGAGTCCGGCCTTCTCGGCCACGTCGAGGAGGCGCGAGCCGGGCAGCCCGAGGACGGGGAGCGTGGCGTCCGCGAGCAGCACCCCGTCGACCACCGCCCCCGCCTGCTCCTCGTCGTGCACGACGCGGTTGTAGAGCGCGCCGTGCGGCTTGACGTACGCGACGCGCGCGCCCGCCGCGCGCGTGAAGACCTCCAAGGCGCCGATCTGGTACGCCACTTCGGCCGCCAGCTCGTCGGGCGGCACGTCCATCGCGCGTCGCCCGAAGCCCGCCAGGTCCCGGTAGGAGACCTGCGCGCCGATCCGTACGCCGCGTTCGGCCGCCAGCTCGCACACCCGCCGCATGGTGACAGCGTCCCCGGCGTGGAAGCCGCAGGCCACATTGGCGCTGGTGACGACGGACAGCAGCTGTTCGTCGTCGGTGAGGTGCCAGCGGCCGAAGCCCTCGCCCAGGTCGGCGTTGAGATCGATCGGGGTCATGGAGTGTTGGTTCCTCCGGTCAGGCGACGCGGTACTGCTCGTCGCGGGCGTCGGTGATGAACATCTGGCCCGGCGCGTGGGTGATCGCGAACGGTGGGCGCGAAGCCATCACCGCGGCCTGCGGCGTCACACCGCAGGCCCAGAACACCGGGATGTCGTCCGGTTCGACGTCCACGGCATCGCCGAAATCGGGGCGTCCGAGGTCCTCGATGCCGAGGCCGCCCGGGTCGCCGCAGTACACCGGGCTGCCGTGCACCGCGGGCAGCAGGCTGGTCTCCCGGATCGCGGCGGGCAGGTGCTCGGGCGGCACCGGGCGCATCGACACCACCATGGGACCGTGCAGCCGCCCCGCGGGACGGCACTGACGACTCGTCACGTACATGGAGACGTTGCGCCCCTGCTCGATGTGGCGCATCGGCACGCCCGCCCCGGTCAGCGCCCACTCGAAGGTGAAGCTGCACCCGATGAGGAACGACACGAGGTCGTCGCGCCAGTGGGCCACCACGTCCGTGGGCTCCTCCACCAACTCGCCGTGCTCCCAGACCCGGTAGCTCGGCAGATCGGTGCGCAGATCGGCGCCGTCGGCGAGGACGGTCGTCCAGGAACCGGCGTCGGTGACGTCGAGCACCGGACAGGGCTTCGGGTTGCGCTGGCAGAACAGCAGCATGTCGTACGCCCAGTCGGCGGGCACCGAGATCAGGTTCGCCTGGGTGTGGCCCGCCGCGCAGCCCGCCGTGGGGCCCGACACGCCCGAACGGAAGCGGGAGCGGGCCTCTGCCGGGCTCCACGCGTGCGCGTGGTCGTCGAGGAGGTTCAGGGCGCGGTGCCGTGTACTCGGTGGCGGGTTCACAGAAGCTCCTTCCCACGGGTCTCGGGCAGACCGATCAGAGCCAGTGCCGCGAGACCGTAGCCGATCGCGCCGAAGACCAGCGCGCCCCCGACACCCCAGCTGTCGGCGAGGAAACCGACCAGCGTCGGGAAGACCGCGCCCACGGCACGGCCCGTGTTGTACGTGAAGCCCTGCCCGGTGCCGCGCACTGCCGTCGGGTACAACTCGCTGAGGAACGAGCCGAAGCCGCTGAAGATCGCCGACATACAGAAGCCGAGCGGGAAACCGAGCACGAGGACAAGGGTGTTGGCGCCGCTCGGGATGTTCGCGTAGGCCAGGATGCAGATCGCCGAGAGGATCGCGAAGAGCAGGATGTTGCGCTTGCGGCCCAGCCTGTCGGTGAGATAACCGCCGGTCAGGTAGCCGATGAAGGCTCCCGAGATCAGGAACGTGAGGTAGCCGCCGGTGCCGACGACGGACAGCCCGCGGTCCGTCTTCAGGTACGTCGGAACCCAGGTGGCCAGCGTGTAGTAGCCGCCCTGGACGCCCGTGGAGAGCAGGACCGCGAAGATCGTCGTCCGCAGCAGTCCCGGCGCCTCGGCGGTGCCCGGCCTGAAGATGGCCGTGAACGAGCCCTTCTGGGGGCTCTTCTTGCGGCGCTCGGCCGCTTCCGGGGCGTCCTGCACGCTGCGGCGCACCCAGACGACCAGCAGGGCCGGCAGCGCCCCGGTCCAGAACATCACGCGCCAGGCGATGTCGTCGTCCAGGAACTGGAAGACCATCGTGTAGACGATCACGGCGAGTCCCCAGCCGACGGCCCAGGAGCTCTGGATCGCGCCGAGCGTACGGCCCCGGTGCTTGGGGCTCGCGTACTCGGCGACCAGGATCGCGCCGACCGCCCACTCACCGCCGAAACCGAGCCCCTGAAGCGCCCGGAAAACCAGCAGGGTCTCGTAGTTGGGCGCGAAGCCGCAGGCCACGGTGAAGACCGCGTACGTGATGACCGTGATCATCAGCGCCTTGACGCGCCCGATCCGGTCCGCGATCACACCCGCGGCCGCGCCGCCGATCGCGGACACCACCAGCGTGACGGTCGTGAACAGCCCGGTCTGGCCGCTGTTGAGACCGAAGTACGCGGCCAGGGCCACCATGCTCAGCGGCAGCGTGAAGTAGTCGTACGAGTCCAGGGCATAGCCGCCGAACGCGCCGCCGAAGGCACGGCGGCCACGCGGACCCAGGGCCCGCAGCCAGGCGAACGCGCCCTCGTCGGCGGTGGGTTCACCCGCTCCGGGGCGCGTGTCGGTGGTCAGTGCCTGCGGTGGAGGGGTCGTGCTCATGGGCACCTCGCAGTTGTGGGACGGGAGGGTGCTGGGGACTGAGCCGTGCCGTGCGGGAGCGCTTGAAGTACCGAGCGTGAAGGGCCGAACTGTGGCGTGCGGAAGCCGTCGGCTCCGGAGTGAGCGGTCGGTGCCTGACTAGCAAGGTAGAGGATCGTTGAACGATCCCTCAATACCCATGTTGTTTCGTTCTTGTATCTGCGATTGAATTCGGGCGTGGCCGAACTGAACGGACTGGCGGACGACCGCGCGCTGCTGGGCCGCACCAGCACCGCCGAGCGGGTCTCGGACATCCTCAGGAGCCGGATCGCCGAGGGGTACTTCCCGCCCGGTACGCGCCTGTCCGAGGACAGCATCGGCGGGGCGCTCGGCGTCTCGCGCAACACGCTGCGTGAGGCGTTCCGGCTGCTCACGCACGAGCGGCTGCTGGTCCACGAGCTCAACCGGGGCGTCTTCGTACGGGTCCTGAGCGTCGAGGACGTCGAGGACATCTACCGCACCCGCGGCCTCGTCGAATGCGCCGTCGTACGTGGACTCGGCAAGCCGCCGTACGCCCTGGACGGTCTCGCCGAGGCCGTCGCCGACGGGCGGCGGGCGGCACGCGAAAGTGACTGGAAAGGCCTGGGCACCGCCAACATCCACTTCCACCGGGAGCTGGTCGCGCTGGCCGGCAGCGTCCGCACCGACGAGCTGATGCGCAGCGTCTTCGCCGAACTGCGGCTCGCCTTCCACCTCGTGGACGACCCGAAGCGCCTGCACGAGCCGTATCTCGCCCGCAACGGCCAGATACTGCAGGCCCTGCAGGACGGCGACCGCCAGGAGGCGGAAACCCTGCTCGCGATATACCTCGACGACTCAAGGAAGAGGGTCGTGGAGGTCTACGGGCGCAGGGTGGCGGAGGACGACTGAGCAGAGGGAGCGTCCCCAAAGGGGGCGCGGGGCTGTGTCGATATGCGGCTCCGCCGCGGGGCGCGACCAGCCAAAGTCAACCCGCAGGCAACAGACAACCCGCAGTACCCCGGCGATCCCAGCGGAGCGCTTCGCGCTGTTTGGGTCGTTGTCAGACCGAGGACCTAGTCTGTGCATCGTGACTTCGCCTGCATCGACGGACAGTGTTCCGCCCCAGCTCAGCGCGGGGCCGCGCCCCGCACCGGGCCCGGCCGCCGACGAGGGACTGGCGCGGCGGCTGCGCGCGCTCGCCTGCACCGCGCCGCTGCACGACCTGGACGTACGCAAGGCGAACCTCGCCGGTGAGTACTCGGTGTACGGGATGGCGGAGGTGGCCCTCGCCGCCATCGACCTCGTCACACTGAACATGGACTTCGACACGGGCGCCGACCACGACCAGATAGTGGCCAGGCTCATCCCGCGCATCGCCGCCCAGGCCCCGCGGCGGCCGGTCGCCGAGCACGAGCGCGTCGCCCGCTGGGTCCTGGAGAACCTGATCAACGTCGGCAGCGTCGACCGAGGCTTCCGGGCCGTATACGGCACGTTCGCGCCCGACGGTTCCTACGTGCGCCGGGACTACGACTTCAAGCTGATCGAGGAGGTGCCCGGCTACGGGGGGAGCGTGTATCTCCGTACGACGGACGAGGCGGTCAACGTCCTCGTAGGCGCCCTCGACACCGACGTCACCAGCGCCCAGATCGCCGCCGAGGTCAAGCTGGAGGTGCTGATCAGCCGCGGCCGCCTCGCGGACGCGCAGCTCGCCGCCGAGCAGGCCCGCTACCGGACCGTGCAGTACTCGGAGACGCTCCGCAGGGCCCTGGACGCGACCCGGCGCAACGTACGGGCGGTGGACTGGCTGCAGGCCGTGCCCGACATGATCGCGGAGGCCCTTGATCATGTGGCCGACCGGTATCGGCACGAGAACGCGATCCTCACGAACATCCGCAAGGCGCGTGACGAGTCGGAGGATCCCGAGCAGAAGCGGCGGGCCGCAGAGCTCGTCGACATCGTCAAGGACTGCATCCGGCGGCATACGCAGCTGCAGTCCCGGCTGCTGGAGGCCGGGCCGCTGTTCCGGGCGGAGCAGGACCGGCAGGCCTTCGCCACGCCCATGACGACGTCGGGGATCGACCTGTACGGGCATCTTGTGGCGCCCGTGCTGCCGCTGCCCGTGGAGCAGGCGTTGCGGGTGACGGATGCGTTCTTCGCCCGCGGGACCGGGTTGCGGACGCCCGTGTCCGTCCGGGTCGGGGATCTTGTCGACATACTGCTGACGCCGCCGATGGAGCGGGAACATCTCGGGGCGGAGATGCCTGAGCCCGATCTGATCGCCACGCCTGACGACAGTCGGTTCAGCGAGGAGCAGCTCGGCCGGGCCATGGAGTTGCTCGACCTGCCGTCCGACGCGCCGCGGCGGCTGTCCGGACTGCTTGCCGACGCGCGTCGGCAGGATCCCGAACTGCCTTATCTGGTGGCCCTGTTGGCGGTTCACGCGGCCAGTCCGCCGGTCGGGACCGCCTATCGGCAGGGCGAGGAGAAGTTGCTGTTCGCCGTGGATGACGGGACCGAGTTGGACGATCCGGAGTTCGGCGGGGCCGACCTCATCGTGGGGATGGCTCTGCTGGATGCGGTCGGGATGGCTGCCGGCCGAACGGAGGCGGCGTGATGTCCCACAGGCTGTTGTTCGGCTGCGGGTCGGCTGTGGCTGGTCGCGCCCCGCGGCGGAGCCGCATATCGACACAGCCCCGCGCCCCTTATGGGGGCGCCTTCGTCCCCGTACCTCTGAACAAGGAGCCCTGGCTGTGACCGAGCACGTCGAGTGGAGTGAGCCGGAGCCCGCCACCGTGCCGGTGAGTGCCGCCGTCACACCCGCCGACGCTGCCGATGCTGCTCGGCTTGTCGCTTTCGGGCTGCAGCCCAAGCTTCAGCCCGCGCGGGACCAGGAGTACGCCGAGTTGCTGCGCCGGTACCGCGAGGACCCGCCCTTCGCGCGGCTTGCCGACGCCGTGGCCGCCGGGCTCGGGCTCATCGTGCTGGAGGTGTCCTCGCGGGCCGGGATGGCGGTGACCGCTGCCGAGGACTCGGTGTTCGCCGTGCGTATGGGGGATTACGCGCGGCGGGCGTCCGCCGATTCGGGGGACCGCTTTCTGCACGGGCTCGCGCATCTCGCTGTCGCCGCCATGGCATTTCCGCGGCCCGAGGATCTCGCGGACGACGGATACATCGGGCGGGTATCGGTCAACGGCGTCGACGCGTTCGTACGACAGGCCTGCCGGCGTCTCGAGGAGCGGGCCGAGGTGCAGGGCGAGAACACCGACCCGGCGACGGACGCCCCGGGTCTTGAGGCCGCCTGGCGGATCTGGGCGCGGCGCAGTGCCGCCGGGGCCACCAAGGACGCGCGAAGACTCGCCGGTTCGACCACCGGCATCGTCGGGAAGGCCGTCGCGTTCCTCACAGACTCCGGGTTCCTGCAGCGCACCGGGGACGACGCCGGAGGGACGTACCGGACGACCGCCCGCTATCAGCTCCAGGTGCGGGACATGGCGGGCAGCGCCGCGATGGCCGAGCTGCTGGAGCTGGGCATCGTGCCGGTCACCGACGGCACGGCGAGCCTGCTGCCCGCCGAGGACACCGACGATCTGGAGCTTGCCGCCGACGCCGGGCTGCCCTTCCACTCGTGACCGACGGCCGATCCGCCGACCGGCCGATCCACTGACCGACTGACCGCCTCAACTTCCTTTACGACTACGAGAGTCCGCCGCCATGTACGAGCTGTCCCGGGTCCGCCTCTACTCCATCGGGCCGGCCGGTGCGCGCTATGCCGACACCGTGCTGGACCTGCGGGATGTGGGCGAGCCCGTGCCCGACCCCGCGCCCACACAGGCGGAGTTCTTCGAGGAGGAGCCCGTCGGACCGCCGCGCCGCCCCGCGCCCGCCGGCGTGCTCTTCCTGGAGAACGGCGGCGGCAAGTCGGTCCTGCTCAAGCTGATCTTCTCGGTGATGCTGCCGGGCCACCGGAACACGCTGGGCGGTGCCAGCTCCGGTGTACTGCGGAAGTTCCTGCTCGCGGACGACTGCGGGCACGTGGCCTTGGAGTGGCAGCACACGCTGACCGGTGAGTGCGTCGTGGTCGGCAAGGTCAGCGAGTGGCGGGGGCGGCAGGTCTCCAACGACCCGCGGAAGTTCGCCGAGGCCTGGTACTCCTTCCGGCCCGGACCCGGGCTCAGCCTGGACAACCTGCCGGTCGCCGAGGCCACCGCGGTGCGACCGTCCGTGGAGGGTGTCTCCGGAGCGCAGGGGCGGCGGCGCACCATGAAGGGCTTCCGGGACGCGATCACCGAGGCGGGCAAGGCGTACCCGCACCTCGAAGTGCACTGGGAGGAGATCCACGACCGCTGGAACGAGCACCTCGGTGACCTGGGCCTCGACCCCGAACTCTTCCGCTACCAGCGGGAGATGAACGCGGACGAGGGCGAGGCCGCCGGTCTCTTCGCGGTCAAGAAGGACTCCGACTTCACCGATCTGCTGCTGCGCGCGGTCACCGACACCAGGGACACCGACGGGCTCGCCGACCTGGTGGGCGGGTTCGGCAACAAGCTCGGGCGGCGGGCCGAGCTGATCGCCGAGCGGGAGTTCACCGCCGGATCCGTGGACCTGCTCGGGCGGATCGTGGAGGCCGCCGGGGCGAGGGCACGCGCGCGTGACATCCACGCGGGCGCCGAGCGGCGTACGCGCACGCTGGCCCGGCGGCTCTCCGCGCGCGCCGTGCAGGAGCGTGGCCGCACCGGCGACCTCGCCCAGCAGGTCACCGCCGCCGCGCACCGGGTCACCGAGGCCGAGAGCTCCCGGCAGCGCAGCGCACTGATCGCGGCCGAACTCGCTTACCGGCACGCCTCGTTGGCGCTCGCCGGAGCCGAGAAGAGCGCGGCCGCCCAGAAGCGGGAACTCGCCGACGCGCGTACGCTGCACTCCGCGTGGCAGGCAGCCGAGCTCGTGCTGCGCCACCGTGCCGCCGCCGACCGCTCCGCGCGCGTGTCCGCCGCGATCCGCGAGGCCGAGCGGGACGCCGCGCCCGCGCTCGCCGCGCGTGCCAAGGCCGCCGTCGACCTCGTACGCGCCCTGCACGGCGCCGCCGAAGGGGCCGAGACCGTCGCCAACGAGGAGGAGGAGCGGTCCGCCGCGCTCCAGGAGGTGAGCCAGGCGGCCTACCAGGACTCGACCGCCGCGGCCACCGAGGCGCAGCGTGCCCGCAGCGAGGTCGGCCATCTGCGTCAGCGCCTCAGTGAGGTCGAGCAGGAGACCGCCGAGGCGGTGCGCGCCGGATGGCTCGACGACACGGCTCCGGACGCCGACCCGGCCCGTGCCGCGCTCGCCGCCAGCGATGCCGAGAAGACCGCCGTAGCCGCGTGGGACACCGCGCGCGAGGCGTCCCGCCGCACCACGGAGCACGCCCGCGAGGCGGCGTCCAACGAGTCCCGCGCCGAGCTCACGGCGGCCCGTGCGGCCGATGCCGCGACGGCGGCCGAGCGTGCGTACGACGCTGAGCGGCGCACCGCGGAGGCTCTGGCGGGGGAGGAGCGGCTGGCCGAGCTGCTGAGTCTGCCGGGGGCCTCCGGCGGTTCGGGGGGCTCCGGGCGCTCGGGTTTGCCGCAGCAGCGACAGGGCGCCGGGATGGCTTCCGGCGAGGGCGCCGCGAGTGCGGGCGGCGACGCGGGACACGGGGGAGCGGCCGGAGCCGGGCAGGGGCACGCGGCGGGCCGCGGCTCGGGAGCCCACTCCGGCGGCGATACCGAGCCCGCGCCCGGTATGCGCGGCAGTGACGCGGCAGGCGCCCGCCGAGGGCACGGCGGCCCGGCCGCCGACCCCTGGTCCGACGGCGAAGTGCCGTTGTCCGCCGAGGAGTTGGACCCCTACGCCGACGAGCTCCGGCAGCTGCTCGACGACGGAGTCGCCGCCGCCGAGCGGCAGCTCTTCGAGCTGCGGACCGCCGCGGCCGACGACGCCCGGATCCTCGGCGCGCTCGGAGACGGCGGGTTGCTGCCGCCCGGACCCGATGTGCTGGCCACCGTGGAGTACCTGGGCGAGCACGGCATCCCCGCACTCCCCGGCTGGCGTTACCTCGCGCAGGCCGTCGACCCCGTCGACCACGCGCGCGTGCTGGCCGCGCGGCCCGAGCTGGTCGACGGCGTGATCATCACGGATCCGGACACGCACGCGCGCGCACGGGAAGCCCTCGTCGACGCCGCGCTGCTCCCGCGGTCCGCCGTGGCCGTCGGCACGGCCGCCGCGCTGCTCGCCCCGACCCCGGCTCCGGATGCCGACGACGGAGGCGTCTTCCTCGTACCGCCGAACCCGGCCATGCACGACGAGCACGCCGCCGACGAGGAGCGGCAGGCGCTGCGGACACGTGCGGGCGAACGGGACGAGGAGATCCGGGAGTTGGCGGCGCGGCTCGCCAAGGACCGCGAGCTGGCCGCACGGCTCGCCTCCTGGCGCACAGGCTGCCCGGCGGGGCGGCTCGCCGAGCTCGCCACGGCGGCCCGGGACGCGCGCGCGTTCGCTGAGGAGACCGAGACCGAGCTCGCCGAGGCGCGTACGGTCCGGGCCGAGGCCGACGAGGCGGCGGCCGAGGCGGCCCTCGTACGGGACGAGCGGCAGGAGGCCGCGCAGCGGGCCCGGCGCGCCGCTGACGCGCTCGCCGGACTCGCCTTCCGGCTGCGCGAGCGCGCCGGCTGGCAGGTCAAACTGCGTGAACTCGCCGATGAGGCAGCCGAG
Organism: Streptomyces albicerus; assembly: GCF_008905045.1. GTDB lineage: Bacteria > Actinomycetota > Actinomycetes > Streptomycetales > Streptomycetaceae > Streptomyces > Streptomyces albicerus. The sequence continues at coordinate 31,400 of NZ_VWMY01000036.1, read as the reverse complement.
TCGGAGGCCCGCGCCCAGTCCTGCCTGGAGCGCGCCCGCGCCGCCGACGAGGACCGGCGCGGCGCCCAGCGCGCCGCCGACGACGCCCGCCGCACGGCCCGTGCGCTGCGCGCCGAGCGCGCGGAGATCGCGGGCGCCCCCGACGACGTACCGGAGGCCGATCCGGCCGCCGCGAAGTCGTCGCTGCCCGCCCTCCGCGAGGCCTATCGCGCCGCCTCCCAGCTGTACGAGAAGGTCGGCGTCGGCGCCGACCTGCGGGCTGAGCAGGCCCGGGCCGAGAGCGACGAGAGCGCGGCGCTCGCGGAACTGGACCGGCTGAGCAACAAGGTGCGCACGCGCGCCGCGCAGCTCCTGGAGTCCACCGACGGCTCCGACGGGCCGTCCCGGCAAGCCGCCGCCGCGCGCGCCGAGGAGCTGGTCCAGCTCCTCGAAAGCCGGGCATCGACCGCGAGCGAGCAGCTCGGACGGCTGCGCGGCGAGGCCGAGCGGCACGCGCCCGAGGACGGCGAGGCGCACACCGAGCTGCCCGAGGACCTGGTACCGCGCGACGCCGAGCACGCGCGGAGCCTGCTGCGCACCGCCACGGCCGAACTCGCCTCCCGCACCGAGGCGTTGAGTCAGGCGCGCGAAGCCCACGCCGAGCTGCTGGACGCCCACCGCTCCGCCGAGGACGCGGCCGGCGGCTTCGACGAGACGGCCGCCCTGCTCCGGGACCTCCTCAGGGAGCACTCGGACGAGGAGCAGGAGGAGCCCGAGCCCTACCCCGGCACCCTCGAAGAGGCCCGGCAGTCGGCCGCCGAGGCCCGCCGTTCCCTGCGCGGCTGCGCGGCCGACCTGTCCGCCGCCGAGGCGGCCGTGCGCGAGGCCAGCGACATCCTCGTACGGCACGCCAACTCCACGCGGTACGAGCAGGTGCGCACCCCCGCGCGTCAGCAGATCCGTGAGCTCCCCGCGTCCACGCTGCCCGAGCACGCACAGAAGTGGGCGGACGCCTTCGCGCCCCGACTCCGGGTCCTCACCGACGAGTTGGAGCAGCTGGAGCGCAACCGGGACTCGATCGTGGACCGGCTGCGCGGGCTCGTGGAGTCCGCGCTCGCCACGCTCAGGTCGGCCCAGCGGCTGTCCCGTCTCCCGGAAGGGCTCGGCGAGTGGTCCGGGCAGGAGTTCCTGCGCATCCGCTTCGAGGAGCCCGACCAGGCCACGCTCGCCGAACGGCTCGGCGAGGTCGTCGACGAGGCGACCCGGGCGGCCGTCAAGAAGAACTCCGACCTGCGCCGGGACGGTATGTCCCTGCTGCTCCGAGGGGTCAGCGCAGCACTTCAGCCGAAGGGCGTCGCCGTCGAGATCCTCAAGCCGGACGCCGTACTGCGTGCCGAGCGCGTCCCCGTCGGACAGATGGGTGACGTGTTCTCCGGCGGCCAGCTGCTCACCGCCGCGATCGCGCTGTACTGCACGATGGCGGCCCTGCGCTCCAACGACCGGGGCCGCGACAAGCACCGGCACGCCGGCACGCTGTTCCTGGACAACCCCATCGGGCGCGCCAACGCGACGTATCTGCTGGAGCTGCAACGGGCCGTCTCGGACGCCCTTGGCGTCCAACTCCTCTACACCACCGGCCTGTTCGACACGACCGCGCTCGCCGAGTTCCCGCTCGTCATCCGCCTCCGCAACGACGCCGACCTCCGGGCCGGCCTGAAGTACATCAGCGTGGAGGAACACCTCCGGCCGGGACTGCCGCAGCAGACCCCGGCCGGCGAGGGAGAGTCGGTGCACAGCGAGATCACAGCCACTCGCATGTACAAGCGGCCGGCAACCAGCGCCCCCTAAGGGGCGCGGGGCTGTGTCGATATGCGGCTCCGCCGCGGGGCGCGATCAGCTACAGCCAACCCGCAGCGACCCATAGAGTCCTTGAGTTCGTGGTTCCTTGAGTACTTAGGTCCTTTGGTTCTTGGGTTCTCGAGCCTTCGGGTCAGGGCTCAGTCGGCCGCCGGAGCGGCCGTGGGCGAGGTGGGCGGTACGGACGCGTCCGCCGAGGTCTGGAGCTGGTGCTCGGCCAGCACCCCGGTCCGGTGCCGCTGCACGAACCAGTAGTAGGCGAAGCCGCCGGCCATCACGATGCCGACGAAGAGGACGGCACCCCAGCGCAGATACCAGTGGTACGGGGCGGCCGCGTTGTAGACCGCGGCGCGGCCAGATCAGGTTGATCGTCATGGCCGTGCCCCACGCCACGGCGACGATGTTGACGAGCAGGCCCCAGCGGCCGAGCGAGAACTTGCCGTCGCCCGCGGGCCGCCACTTGCCGCGCAGCCTGACCACCAGCATGGGCCCGGTGACCATCAGATACGCGATGTAGATCATGATGATGCCGATACTGGTGACCACCGTGAAGATCTGCGGCTGGCGGATGTTGACCACCAGGATCGCCAGCGCCAGGATGCCGATGATCACGGTCGGCAGTACCGGGGTCTGGAAGCGCGGGTTGACCTTGGCCAGTTTGGACGAGGCGGGCAGGTTGTTGTCGCGGGCCATCGCGAAGGCCAGCCGGATCGCCGCCGTGTGCACCGCCAGGGCGCACACCGTGACCGCGATCAGCACACACCACAGCATCGCCTTGCCCGCGTCCTGACCGAGCACGTCGAGGACGACGTACTGCAGGCCGTCCGTGGACAGCTGCTCACCCTTCAGGCTGGACACGCTCATCAGCGCGAGCAGCAGGATGAGTCCGCCGAGGAGGAACGACGCGACGATGGCGCGGATGATGGCGCGCGGCGCGTTGCGTGACGGGTCGAGACACTCCTCGCCGAGCGACGAGGCCGTGTCGAATCCGTACATCACGTACGCGGACGCGAGCGAGGCGATCAGGAAGGCGCTGAGGTAACCGGCGGGCTGGCCCGTGCCCGTGCCGTTCGTCTCCAGCACGACCTGGGGCCCACGGGTGAGTTGTCCCTGGCGGGAGGGGAGTGCGGCTCGTGCGGGGTCGTTGGTGAGCGGGTGCTGGATCATCGGGCTGATCGGCGGACGCCGGATCGTACGCTGGTCAGCGGGTCCCGGATCTTACGGCGACGAGTGCCGGATCTTGCGGTGAAGAGCGCAGGATCTCACGGTGAAGTGCGGTGGATCCTGCGATGGATCAGGCGAACCAGCCCTGTGGACTCGGGTTGGTCGTGCGCCAGATGTGCTTGGTCTCGCGGTACTCGGCGAGACCGGCAGGACCGAGCTCCCGCCCGAACCCGGACTGCTTGTAACCGCCCCACTCGGCCTGCGGGACGTACGGGTGGAAGTCGTTGATCCACACGGTGCCGATGCGCAGCGCGGACGCCACACGGTTGGCCTTGGCCTCGTCGGAGGTGAAGATCCCGCCGGCCAGACCGTAGATCGTGTCGTTGGCCAGCCGCACCGCCTCCGCCTCGTCCGTGAACCGCTCCACGGTCAGCACCGGGCCGAAGGATTCCTCCTGGACGACGGACATCCCGGCGGAGCACTCGTCGAGGACGGTCGGCGGGTAGTAGAAGCCCTCCGGGTGCGGAGGATCGGCGGGCCGCTCCCCGCCGCAGCGCAGGACCGCGCCCTCCGCACGGCCCTTGGCGACGTACGCCTCGACCTTCGCCCGGTGCGCCGCCGAGATCAGCGGACCGGTCTGCGCCCGCTCGTCGAACGGCCCGCCCAGCCTGATCAGTTGGGCCCTGCGGACGACCTCGTCGACGAACCGGTCGTGCAGTGAATCCTCGACCAGGAGCCGGGCCCCGGCTGAGCAGACCTGCCCGGAATGCAGGAAGACGGCCGTCAACGCCATGTCGACGGCGGTCTCGAAGTCGGCGTCGGCGAAGACGATGTTCGGGTTCTTGCCGCCCAGTTCGAGGGCGACCTTCTTCACCGTCCCGGCCGCCGCGGCCATGAGCCTGCGGCCGGTCTGCAGACCGCCGGTGAAGGAGACGAGGTCCACGTCCGGATGGTCGCTCAGAGGCGCGCCGGCCTCGGGCCCGGCGCCGAGGATCAGATTGCCCACACCCGCGGGCAGCCCGGCCTCCTCCAGGAGCCGCATCAGATGGATCGCGGTGTGCGGGGTCAGCTCGCTCGGCTTGAGGACGAAGGTGTTGCCCGCGGCGAGCGCCGGGGCGACCTTCCACGCCGTCTGGAGCAGCGGATAGTTCCAAGGCGTGATCAGCGCACAGACACCGACCGGTTCGTACACGACCCGGCTGTCGACGCCCTCCGTGCCCGTGTCCACGACCCGGCCGGTCTCGCTCGCGACGAGCCGGCCGAAGTAGCGGAAGCAGTTCTCGATGTCGTCGATGTCGTACTCGCTCTCCACCAGGCGTTTGCCGGTGTCGAGGGACTCCTCACGGGCGAGTACGTCCTTGTCGCGTACGAGGAGGTCGGCGACCCGCAGGAGCAGATCGCCGCGCTCGTTCGCGGGCGTCCGCGGCCAGGGGCCCTCGTCGAAGGCACGGCGCGCGGCCGCGGACGCGTCGGCCGTGTCCTGTCCGCCCGCCTCGTCCACGACGGCGACGAGCGAACCGTCGGCCGGGCAACGGATCTCGCGGGTTCTCTTCTCCCGCGCGCTCGTCCACGTACCGCCGATATAGAGATCAGCCATCCATGCCTCCCAGCATGCCTATGAGCCACTCGTGGAAATCCCGATGTGGTGCTCGGTGGGCACCAGCACCCTGCCTCGCCGGTCGGCGCGGGACGCCATCGTCGGCTGCGTACGTTCGCAGGCCTTGAAGTCCTGGGCGGTGACCCGGTGGAAGAGTTCCACGGACTTCGACACATCGGCGCCCGACTCGACGACCTCGGGTGCGTAGAGCCAGTCGCACTCGACGATCGTCAGGTCTTCGGCGAGGGGGAACATGCGGTGCAGGATGACATGGTCGGGGACGTGATTGATGAACACGGTGGGTTTGACCGTTATCGCATAGTAACGACGGTCTTGCTCCTCGGCGACCGCGGGTAGTTTCCCGCAGCCCTCGCTGCCGTCGACCGTGAAGCCCTTGCCCGCCTCGCCGAACGCGGCGCCGTGGCCCACGTGGTGCTGGGCGGTGTAGCCCTCCGCGAACTCCGTGAGTACGTCGGTGAGTTCGGGGTGGATCGTCGTGCAAAGGCAGCGCTCTGGCCCGACCGGGAGCCGCCTCCTAGGAGTGGGACAACTGCCCTGCGCCGCCGCCCTGTCGGCGTATCCGCTCCTTGGCCCGCTCCGTCGCCCGCTCGTGGCGCCGGGCCCTCCGCCGCTCGCGCCGCAGGGCCCGGGCGGTGCTGCTCGGCACCGACACCACGCCGTTCCGCTGGTTCCACACCTGCCGGGTCACCCACACGTCCAGTGCGCCCCAGGTGGCCACCACCGTGCTCGCCACGCTGCTCAGCACCATGGGGAACGCGAGCCAGGAACCGGCCAGCGTGCACAGGAAGGCGACCATCGCCTGGATCAGGGTGATGGCGATGATGATGACGGCCCGCACTGCGGACGCGCGCACGGGATCGGGCAGCCGGCGCCTGCCCTCAGGCTCCTCGATCCACAACGGCCGGTAGTACTCCTGCTCTTCGGCCTCGGTGTACGCCTCGGCCTCGGTGTCCCTCTCGGTTTTGGAGTCCGTCTCGGCCTTGGTGTCTGCCTCGGTCTCGACCTCCATCGCCGGACTCTCGGCCGGAATGTCGTGATCCGGTGCCTGTGGACCCCGCTGTGCCTCCGCGATTACCGCGACGCCCGTCCCGGCTGCCCCATGCCGCTCCGCCGTGCCCATCAACTCGTCACTCCCCACCGCCCGACAGCCGCTCGCTCCGGTGTCCTGAGACCCCGGCTCCCCATTGGCTGCCCGGCTTGCGCTGTTTTACGCCCCCTGGGCGCGGCATGCGGCACCTGCTGCCGATTCCGCCTCCAACTTCCATACAGACAGACGATCGACGTAAGCCGAAGATTCCCAGCGACCGAAAAATTCCGGCCAACTGATCCACTATGCGGACCGGATGGCGCCCGCTGCCCCGTCTCGGATTCGGGGAGACAATCTCCCGCAATGAACGGACAACTGCGGATGTCTTGTTCCCACCGCGGACCGAGTCGGTCCGGACAGGCCTTCGAGATACCGGTGTGTCGGTAGTAGGCTCACGCCGTTTGTTGACGCACATGTGTGCCCCCGACCGGTGGGGGCCGAGCTGGGGGAGGCCATGCGCTTTCGCGGGAAGTCCATCCGCCGGAAGATCGTGGCGCTGCTCCTCGTGCCGCTGGTTTCCCTGACCGCTATCTGGGGCTTCGCCACCGTCCTGACGGGCCGTGAGGTCAATCAGCTGTTCGACACGACGTTCATCGTCCAGAAGATCGGCTACCCCACCGAGGACGTCGTCAGCGTCCTGCAGGACGAGCGCCGCCAGACCCTCGTCTACCTCGCCGACCCCCGAGCCTCCGACGCCCTCGCCGACCTGCGGCGCACCCGGACCGCCACGGACGAGGTCGTCGCGAAGATCCGCAAGAACGCCAAGAACAGCGACGTGCGGGACGAGATGGGGCCGGACACCGCCGAGCGCCTCACCGCGGTCCTGGACGCCTTCGACGGCGTCGGTCCGCTGCGCCGGAGCGTCGAGGACGGCACGGTCACCCGAGCCCAGACCCTCGACCACTACAACCGCCTGGTGGACCCCTGTTACACCCTCATGGCCAACCTCCAGGTCCTCGACAACGTGGACGTGGACAAGCAGAGCCGTGCCCTGGTCAACATGTCGCGCGCCCGTGAGCTGCTCGCCCGCGAGGACGCCCTGCTCGGCTCCGCCCTCGTCGTCGGCCGAGTCACCCGTGAGGAGGGCCGTGAGGTCTCCGACCTCGTCGCCCAGCGCACGCTTCTGTACGACACCAGCCTGCCGCTGCTGCCCTCCGCCGAGCGCGCACGCTTCGACCGGTACTGGAAGAACGCCGTCACCGCGCCGCTGCGCGTGGCCGAGCAGTCCGTCATCGCCTCCGCCCCAGGGGCACCCGGCGGAGTCACCGCGAAGAGCTGGGACGGCGTCGCGGACCAGGTCCTCGACGGGCTCGACAAGCTCAACACACAGGCGAGCGACCGGTTCCAGGACCGCGTCCGCCCCATCGCGGTCGGCGTCATCGTCAAGGCCGCCATCGCCGGCGTGCTCGGCCTGGCCGCGCTGCTGGTCTCGCTCTTCATGTCCGTACGCATCGGCCGCAGCCTCATCCGCGACCTGCGCCGGCTCCGCCAGGAGGCCCACGAGACGGCCGGGGTCCGGCTGCCCAGCGTGATGCGCCGCCTCTCCGCGGGCGAACAGGTCGACGTGGAGACCGAAGTCCCGCGCCTGGAGTACGAGAAGAACGAGATCGGCGAAGTCAGCCAGGCCCTCAACATCCTCCAGCGGTCGGCCGTCGAGGCCGCCGTCAAGCAGTCCGAGCTGCGCAGCGGCGTCTCCGAGGTCTTCGTGAACCTCGCCCGCCGCAGCCAGGTCCTGCTGCACAAGCAGCTCACCCTGCTCGACACCATGGAGCGCAGGACCGAGGACACCGACGAACTCGCCGACCTGTTCCGCCTCGACCACCTGACCACCCGCATGCGCCGGCACGCCGAGGGCCTGGTGATCCTCTCCGGCGCGGCCCCGTCCCGGCAGTGGCGCAAACCCGTCCAGCTGATGGACGTCGTACGCGCCGCCGTCGCCGAGGTCGAGGACTACGAGCGCATCGAGGTGCGGCGGCTGCCGCGGATGGCCGTCACCGGGTCCGCCGTCGCCGACCTCACCCACCTCGTGGCCGAACTCCTGGAGAACGCCACGGTGTTCTCGCCGCCGCACACGGCCGTGCAGGTACTCGGCGAGCGCGTCGCCAACGGCTTCACACTGGAGATCCACGACCGCGGCCTCGGTATGGCCGCGGAAGCGCTCCTCGACGCGAACCTGCGACTCGCCGAGACCCCGGAGTTCGAGCTCTCCGACACCGACCGGCTCGGTCTCTTCGTCGTCAGCCGGCTCGCCCAGCGGCAGAACGTACGCGTCTCCCTGCAGCCGTCCCCGTACGGCGGCACCACCGCCGTGGTCTTCATCCCCGACGCGCTCCTCTCGGACGACGTGCCCGACACGAACGGCACGGGGTTCCGGCTCGACCGGGCGCTCCCCTCGAAGAACTCGACGAACTCAAAGGAAGACGACGAGGGCCGCAAGGCGCTGTCCCAGGTGCCGGTCACGCTGCCCGGCCTGTCGGCCTCGATCCTGGACGGGCCGGTCGAACTGGAGGCACCCGTCGACCTGGACGCCCTCGACGACTTCCCGGGCGGCCTCGACGACGAGGACAGCGAACGCGGCGGCATCTTCCGCCCGCGCCGCTCCATCGCCGGGGTGCCGGACGACCAGCAGCAGGAACACGAGCCCTCGTCCCCCGACGGCGACGACAGGTCCGGTGCGCCCGTGCCGCTTCCACGCCGTCGGACCCCGAAGCTCGTCAGCTCCCACGGGCGCCCCGTGACCCAGACCAAGGCGCGCCGCGACGAGGCGACGGACCGTGCGGACGCCGACGAGGCGGCGGGACTGCCCCAGGCCCAGGACTCGCCCGAGCGGCCCGGCATGCTCGAGGAACTGCCGAAGCGGTCCAGGGGCGCCAGGCGAGGGCCGGCGCGCCGAGAGGCCGGTGACGCGCCCGGCGCCCGCCGTGGCCCCGCCGACGACTGGCCCGCGGGTACCGACTCGGCCGACGGTGGCACGGAGCGTCGTCCGGCCCTGGGCCATGGCGCCGAGCGCGCCGGTTCTTCAGGCCGTGGCTCCGAGCCGGGCGAGGCACTCGCGCGCGGACCGGAGGCCACGGAAGGCCGTCGGGACGGCGCAGCCCCGGCCCTTCCCCAGCGCGCGGCGCGGCGCGGCATCGAGCCGAGCGGTACCCGTCCCGGTATCCCGGCCGGAGGCGGCGGAACCCGCCCGGGCACCCCGGCCGCGGGCGGCGGCACCGGCCCGCTGCCCCGCCGCGTACGGCAGGCCAATCTGGCTCCGCAGCTGAAGGACGGCCCCGACCGGCGCACCGAGCGCGACACGGCCCGCCCGACGGATCCCACGGAGCGCGACGCCGACGAAGTACGCAACCGCATGGCCTCGCTCCAGCGCGGCTGGCAGCGCGGCCGCGACGAGAACGCCGCGGGCGACGAGGCCCAGAGCGGCCCAGCACCAGGAACGACTAAGGGGGACGGTCGATGACCGCACCGAAGGCCACCGGTCACACCACGGCCAGCACGGCGACGGGGGAACTCAACTGGCTGCTCGACGACCTGGTGGAGCGCGTCGCCAGCATCCGCAAGGCACTCGTGCTCTCCGGGGACGGTCTTCCCACGGGGGTCTCCAGTGACCTGACGAGGGAGGACAGCGAGCATCTGGCGGCAGTCGCCTCCGGATTCCACAGCCTCGCCAAGGGCGTCGGCCGTCACTTCGAGGCGGGCAACGTCCGGCAGACGGTCGTCGAACTGGATGAGGCTTTCCTGTTCGTCACGGCCGCGGGCGACGGCAGCGCTCTCGCCGTCCTCTCGGACGCCGACTCGGACGTCGGGCAGGTCGCGTACGAGATGACCCTGCTGGTGAAAAGGGTCGGCGCACATCTGGCCGCCGCTCCGCGCACCGAACTGCCCTCGGGCGGGTAGTGGGATGGCATGAGCGGAGACGGTCAGGGGATGTCCCACTGGTTCGACGACGAGGCCGGACCGGTGGTCCGTCCGTATGCCATGACACGCGGCCGCACCACCAGTGCGGCCCAGCACCGCCTCGACCTGATCGCGGTGGTCGTGACGGAGCAGTATGCCGACGACCCGGAGGCGGACAACACGCTGTCCCCGGAGCACGTGGACATCGTCGAACTCTGCCGGGACGCTCCGCAGTCGGTCGCCGAACTCGCCGCCGAACTCGACCTGCCGATCGGGGTCGTACGTGTCCTCATAGGCGACCTCGTGGACGATGAGCTGGTCCATGTGACGCGTCCGGTACCTCCTGCCGAGCTGCCGGACGAGAGCATCCTGCGCGACGTGATCAGCGGCCTCCGGGCCCTGTGACCCGGAGGCCGGGGCGATCCGGTCCTCCGTGTCCGACGACCGGGGCAAGGGAGGACCCGGCCCACGCGCGTGCCGTCTTCACAGGGCGGGGCGGCCGCTTGCGGGGCGCGTCCGCCACGGCCCGCGGCCCCGGCATGGCGGGCTACCGGGCCGTACCCCATTCGGACGACGCCGAGGAGCGCCCCTTGGCCTGCGCCAGGAAGCGACGCCCGCTCCGGAGCGGACGCCGGGGCACCGGACCCCGTTATGATCTGACCGATCGTCGACCGGCACCTCCGGCTCAGGGTCGGAGCAGCGCGACATCGGGGAGACAGACGTGAACGGCTGGCAGTTCTGGGTCGACCGCGGCGGCACCTTCACCGATGTCGTCGCGCAGCGCCCCGACGGCCGGCTGCTCACCCGCAAGCTCCTCTCGGACAACCCGGCCCGGTACGCCGACGCCGCCGTGGCAGGCATCCGGGAGCTCCTCGCCGAAGCCGGCGATGCCTTAACGGGCCGGCCACCAGGACCGGAACTCGGACAAGGACCCGGACCGGAACCCGCACGAGGTTCCGCAGGGGGATCCGATCAGGAACCCGGCCACCAGAACGGCCTACCGGTGGATTCCGTCCGCATGGGCACCACCGTCGCCACCAACGCCCTCCTGGAACGCAAGGGCGAACGCACCCTCCTCGTCGTCACCCGCGGCTTTCGCGACGCGCTGCGCATCGCCTATCAGAACCGCCCCCGGATCTTCGCCCGCGAGATCGAACTCCCCGACCTGCTCCACGAACGCGTCATCGAGGCCGACGAACGCATCGCCGCCGACGGCACCGTCCTGCGCGCCCCCGACCTGGACGCCCTCGCCGGTCCGCTCCAGGAGGCGTACGACGCCGGGATCCGTGCCGTCGCCGTCGTCTGTATGCACAGCCACCTCCACCCCGCCCACGAACAGGCCATCGGCGAGCTGGCCGCCCGCACCGGTTTCTCGCAGATCTCGCTCTCCAGCGAGGTCAGCCCCCTCATGAAGCTCGTCCCGCGCGGCGACACGGCCGTCGTCGACGCCTATCTGTCGCCCGTCCTGCGCCGCTACGTCCAGCACGTCGCCGATGAACTCCGCGGCGTACGGCTGATGTTCATGCAGTCCAACGGAGGCCTCGCCGAGGCCGGACAGTTCCGTGGCAAGGACGCCATCCTGTCCGGGCCCGCGGGCGGCATCGTCGGCATGGCGCGGATGTCGCAGCTCGCCGGCTTCGACCGGGTCATCGGCTTCGACATGGGCGGCACGTCCACGGACGTCTCGCACTTCGCGGGCGAGTACGAACGCGTCTTCACCACCCAGATCGCCGGAGTCCGGCTGCGCGCGCCCATGCTGGACATCCACACCGTCGCGGCCGGCGGCGGCTCCGTCCTGCACTTTGACGGCTCCCGCTACCGCGTAGGGCCGGACTCGGCGGGCGCGGATCCGGGCCCGGCCTGCTACCGGGGCGGTGGTCCGCTCACCGTCACCGACGCCAATGTGGCTCTCGGCCGGATCCAACCCGCCTATTTCCCCAGGGTGTTCGGCCCCGACGGCGACGAGTCGCTCGACGACGTCCTGGTCCGCGACCGCTTCGACGCCCTGGCCCGTGAGATCCGCGACCGGACCGGCGACGACCGCACTCCCGAGCAGGTCGCCGAGGGCTACCTCCAGATCGCCGTGGCCAACATCGCCAACGCCGTGAAGCGCATCTCGGTCCAGAAGGGCCACGACGTCACCCGGTACGCGCTGACCACCTTCGGCGGCGCGGGCGGCCAGCACGCGTGCATGGTCGCCGACTCGCTCGGCATCCGCACCGTCCTCGTCCCGCCCATGGCCGGTGTGCTCTCCGCGCTCGGCATCGGGCTCGCCGACACCACGGCCATGCGGGAACAGTCCGTGGAGGCGCCCCTGGAGGCGTCCGCGATGCCGGGCATCCTGAAGACCGCCGACGACCTGGAGGGCGCGGCCCGCGGCGAACTCCTCGCCGAGGACATCCCCGAGGACCGGATCCGGGTCATCCGCCGGGCCCAGCTGCGCTATGACGGCACGGACACGGCACTCACCGTCGAGCTGACCGAGCCCGACACCATGACCCGCACCTTCGAAGACCGCCATCGCGCCACCTACTCCTTCACCCTCGACCGTCCGGTCGTCGTCGAAGCCCTCTCCGTGGAAGCCACCGGTCTCACCGAACCTCCCGATCTCTCCGCCCTCGCCACCCCGCACTCCACGCCGGGCGCCCCGGAGACGGTCCGCCTCCACACCGGCGGCACCTGGCGCGACGTACCCCTGCACCGCCGCGAGGAACTGCCCTCCAGCGAAACCGTCACCGGCCCCGCGATCATCACCGAGGCCAGCGCGACGACCGTCGTCGACGACGGCTGGCAGGCGGCCATGACCGACGACGGGCATCTGGTCATGGAACGCGTCGCGGTCACGGAGAGTTCCGATCTCGGCACGGAAGCCGACCCCGTTCTCCTCGAGGTCTTCAACAACCTCTTCATGTCCATCGCCGAACAGATGGGCGCCCGTCTGGAGTCCACCGCCCAGTCGGTCAACATCAAGGAGCGCCTGGACTTCTCCTGCGCGCTCTTCGACCCCGACGGCAACCTGGTCGCCAACGCCCCCCATATTCCGGTGCACTTGGGGTCGATGGGCACCAGCGTCAAAGAGGTCATCCGCCGCCGCGGCGACGGCATGCGCCCCGGCGACACGTACGCGGTCAACGACCCGTATCACGGCGGCACCCACCTCCCCGACGTCACCGTGATCACCCCGGTCTTCGACACGCAGGGTGAGCAGATCCTCTTCTACGTCGCATCCCGTGGCCACCACGCCGAGATCGGCGGCATCGCCCCCGGCTCCATGCCCGCCAACAGCCGCACCATCGAGGAGGAGGGCATCCTCTTCGACAACTGGCTGCTCGTGGAGGGCGGCCGCTTCCGGGAGGCGGAGACCCGGCGCCTCCTCACCGAGGCGCCCTACCCCTCACGCAACCCGAAGACCAACCTCGCCGACCTGCGCGCCCAGATCGCCGCCAACCAGAAGGGCGTCGACGAAGTCGCCCGCATGATCCAGAACTTCGGGCTCGACGTCGTCCAGGCATACATGAAACACGTCCAGGACAACGCCGAAGAAGCGGTACGACGCGTTGTCGACGCCCTTGAAGACGGTGAGTTCGCCTACGAGACCGACTCCGGGGCGATCATCCGGGTCCGCGTCTCCGTAGACCGCGAAAAACGGTCCGCGACCATCGACTTCACGGGAACGTCCCCGCAGCTCGCCACCAACTTCAACGCGCCGTTCTCGGTGGTCAACGCGGCCGTCCTGTACGTCTTCCGCACCCTGGTGGCCGACGACATCCCGCTCAACGACGGCTGCCTGCGCCCCCTCGACATCGTCGTGCCGCCCCGCTCGATGCTGGCCCCCGAACCCCCGGCCGCCGTGGTGGCGGGCAATGTGGAGACCTCGCAGGCGATCACCGGAGCCCTGTACGGTGCCCTCGGAGTGCAGGCCGAGGGCTCCGGCACCATGAACAACGTCACCTTCGGCAACGAGCGGTACCAGTACTACGAGACCGTGGCCTCCGGGTCCGGCGCGGGCGACGGCTTCCCCGGCGCGCCCGTCGTACAGACCCACATGACCAATTCGCGGCTCACCGACCCCGAGGTCCTGGAGTGGCGGCTGCCCGTCCAGCTGGACGAGTTCGCCGTACGACGCGGCAGCGGCGGGGCCGGCCGGTGGCGGGGCGGCGACGGTGCCGTACGCCGCATCCGGTTCCACGAGCCGATGACCGTCTCCACGCTCTCCCAGCACCGCAGAGTCCCGCCCTACGGTATGGCGGGCGGCGAGCCCGGCGCACTGGGTGCCAACCGCGTGGAGCGGGCGGACGGCACGGTCACCGAACTCGGCGGAAGCGACGCGGCGGACGTCGGCCCCGACGACGTCCTGGTCATCGAAACCCCCGGCGGGGGCGGATACGGTCCGCCACCGCCCGACACCACTGAAGCAGGAGAAGAGATCGATGATCTTCGGGCGCACTGAGCGCGGCAAGGCCCCCGTCGAGCCCGTCACGCTCAAGATCCTCGTGGCGGGCGGCTTCGGCGTGGGCAAGACCACCATGGTCGGCGCCGTCAGCGAGATCAAGCCGCTGCGCACCGAGGAGCTGCTGACCGAGGCGGGCCGTCCCGTGGACGACACCAGCGGCGTGGAGGGCAAGCACACCACCACGGTCGCCATGGACTTCGGCCGGATCACGCTCCGCGAGGACCTCGTGCTGTACCTCTTCGGGACGCCCGGTCAGGACCGCTTCTGGTTCCTGTGGGACGAGCTCGCCACCGGCGCGCTGGGCGCAGTCGTGCTCGCCGACACGCGCCGCCTGGAGGACTGCTTCGCCGCCGTCGACTACTTCGAGCGGCGCTCCATACCCTTCGTGGTGGGCGTCAACTGCTTCGAGGGCGCGGCCCGTTACCCGAACGAGGACGTCCGCCAGGCCCTCGACCTCGACCCCGGAGTCCCCGTCGTCCTGTGCGACGCGCGCGACCGGGAGTCGGTCAAGGAGGTCCTCATCAAGGTCGTCCAGCACGCGATGGCGTACGCGGCCGACCGCCGCCAGACCGTCACGACCTGACGCACCCGGTCGTCCCCGGACAGCCACTGCCAGAAAGCATCCGGCCGCAGCGCCGCACCGGCACGAGTACGACCCGTACCCCCGCCGACCGGGGTACGGGCCGTAGTCCTCAGGTGGTGCTCACGGGCCACGCGCGCGTGGACCCCGAAAACGCGGGTCAGCCCGCGCCGTCCTCGTGCCAGCCGAAGCTCTTCTCCACGGCCTTGTGCCAGTTGTGGTACTCGCGGTCGCGGACCGAGGCCTCCATGGCGGGCGTCCACTCGACGTCCTTCTGCCAGTGCGACTTCAGCTCGTCGAGGTCGTTCCACACCCCGGTCGCGAGCCCGGCCGCGTACGCCGCGCCCAGGCAGGTCGTCTCGGAGACCTTCGGGCGGACCACCGGCACGCCGAGCACATCCGCCTGGTGCTGCATCAGCAGATTGTTCTTGGTCATGCCGCCGTCGACCTTCAGGATCGTGATGTGCACCCCGGAGTCCTGGTACATGGCGTCGACGACCTCACGCGTCTGCCAGCTCGTCGCTTCCAGGACGGCCCGCGCGAGGTGCCCCTTCGTGACGTACCGGGTCAGGCCCGTGACGACACCGCGCGCGTCGGAACGCCAGTAGGGCGCGAACAGGCCCGAGAACGCGGGCACGATGTACGCGCCGCCGTTGTCCTCGACACTCGCCGCCAGGGTCTCGATCTCGTCGGAGGTACGGATGATGCCGAGCTGGTCGCGGAACCACTGCACCAGCGCGCCGGTGATCGCGATCGACCCTTCGAGGCAGTAGACCGGCGCCTCCGTGCCGATCTTGTACCCCATCGTGGTCAGCAGCCCGCTCTTCGAAGGCACGGGCCGGTTCCCGGTGTTGAGCAGCAGGAAGCTGCCCGTGCCGTATGTGTTCTTGGCCGTTCCCACGTCGTAGCAGGCCTGTCCGAACACCGCCGCCTGCTGGTCGCCCAGCGCCGACGCGACGGGCACCCCGGAGAGCTGGCCCACGGCGGTCCCGTACACCTCGGACGAGGACTTGATCTCGGGGAGGATCGCCTCGGGGACGTTCATCGCGGAGAGGATGGACTGATCCCACTGGAGCGTCTCGAGGTTCATCAGCATGGTGCGCCCGGCGTTGGTGACGTCGGTGACGTGATGTCCGCCGTCGGTGCCGCCGGTGAGGTTCCAGATCAGCCAGGAGTCGATCGTGCCGAAGGCGATCTCGCCGCGTTCGGCGCGCGCTCGCAGCCCCGGCACGTTGTCGAGCAGCCAGGCCGCCTTGGGCCCGGAGAAGTAGCTGGCCAGCGGGAGTCCGGTCTGCTCGCGGAAACGGTCCTGCCCGTCCGAGCCGCCGAGTTCGTTGCAGAGCGCGGAGGTGCGGGTGTCCTGCCAGACGATCGCGTTGTGCACGGGCTTGCCCGTGGCGCGGTCCCAGAGGACCGTCGTCTCGCGCTGGTTGGTGATCCCCAGCGCGCTGAGCTGGTCGGCGCGGAGCCCGGCTTTCGCGATCGCGCCCGCGACCACGGCCTGCACCTTCGACCAGATCTCGGTGGCATCGTGCTCCACCCAGCCGGGCTTGGGGAAGATCTGGCGGTGCTCACGCTGGTCGACGGCGACGATCGCACCGTCCTGGTTGAAGATGATGCAGCGGCTGGACGTGGTGCCCTGGTCGATTGCGGCGACGAACTTGTCCGTCATGACGTCCCCTTCGTCGGATTCTTCGGAAGGCTGCGTTTAGAAGGCTGCGTTGAAGATGAGCCCGGACAGCACTCCGCCGATGAGCGGCCCCACCACCGGGATCCACGAGTAACTCCAGTCCGAGGTCCCCTTGTTGGGGATCGGAAGGACGGCGTGGGCGATACGCGGGCCCAGGTCTCGGGCCGGGTTGATGGCGTACCCCGTCGGACCGCCGAGCGACAGACCGATGCCGACCACCAGGAACGCGACGATCAGAATCGCGGTGCCGGACTCGCCGAGCCCCTTGGTGAGTCCGAAGGCCAGGATCGGCAGGACCAGACCGATCGTCGCGATGATCTCGGTGATGAGGTTCGCCACGGGATTGCGGATCGCCGGCGCGGTGGAGAAGATCCCGAGCGTCGGCTGCGCCTTGTCCTCTTCGGAGTTGGCCTGGAACTGCGCGAAGTAGACCAGCCAGCACAGGATCGCGCCCAGGAAGGCTCCGACCATCTGCCCGGCGACGTAGATGTGGACCTTGTCCCAGTCCCCGGTGTCGATGGCGATGCCGACCGTCACCGCCGGGTTGAGGTGCCCGCCGGACAGCGGGGCGGCGGTGTACGCGCCGGCCATGACGCCGAAGCCCCAGCCGAACGCGATGACGACCCAGCCGGC
Organism: Streptomyces albicerus; assembly: GCF_008905045.1. Lineage (GTDB taxonomy): Bacteria > Actinomycetota > Actinomycetes > Streptomycetales > Streptomycetaceae > Streptomyces > Streptomyces albicerus. The sequence goes on along the minus strand of NZ_VWMY01000036.1, from coordinate 14,445 downwards.
GTCCTTCGCCTTGGAATAGTTCAGTACGACGGCGGCGACCACGCCGGCGCCGAAGAGGATCAGGATCGCTGTGCCGATGACTTCACCGACGAAGATGTCTCCGTTGCTCATGGCGGCTCCTAGGCCCTCGCCCGGGGCGGTCCGCCCCGGTCCACCGTGCAGGGTGCGTTTCCCACGGCTACTTCTGGCTACTTCAGCCGAAGGCAGGGAGGGTCCCGCGCCCCGCCCGGCGTCCGTGACGAGCGTGCCGTCGCAGCCGAATCGCCCGTGGGGGACGGCCCGTTGACGCAGGCGAGGGCCCGCGCGGCGCAGTGCCTGAATACGCCGGAATGCGGCGATGCCGACTGACACCGGAAGTGTTCACCGGCACTGTGGGAGCGTCAAGGTCGCGGGCGACAACGGTTCGGGCCCGCGCATACGCCGGTACGCCGCCGTAGGGGCTCCGAGACGGGCGTACGACGGCGGGGGCACCGGGGCGACGGGCTCGGCGCAGAGGACGGCCTGGGGCTTCCTGGCGCCCGGCCAGGTGGCGGGCACGGGACTCCTCGGTCGCCCGGCTGGGTGGGCCGCGTGGTATCCGTTCAGCGCCCGCCTCCCGCGCCGGGCCGCCTTCCACCCCACCCGGGGGCGCGGGGAATGTCGCCGGTGCCGAGGTGGGTCGGCGTCGACCCCCGTCCACCCCGGCGGAGCTCCGTCGCGTCCCGGCGTCCTGGCCGACGCCGTCGCAGCCGTGCCCCATGTGCGGCCGACACAGCGCGACCGGGCCCCAGAGCCCTGGCCGATTCAGTGCAGCAGAAGCTTTTCAACTCCGGTCGTCCGACGCCGAGGAGCCACTCACCCCCGCCCGGACCCTCCCGCCCAACTGCCGGCCGGCGCAGGTGCCGCCCCCGACCCGCGCCGGATCTCATGGCCCGGAAAGCCCGCACGGCCCAGCACCCAGCTGGCCCCCCGAAGGGATTTCGCGGCCTGCTTGAGGGGTGCCAGACACGCGGCGGCCTGGCGGTGGTCGGTCACGGTGCCCGGGGCGCACAGCACGGTGGCGAGGGACAGCGTGACCGCGAGCCCCCCGGCCGACCAGGGCGTGTCGAGCACGGATGTGGCCAGCGGATCGAGCCCCTCCGGATCCGCCAGGACCAGGAAGTCGTCACCGCCGATGTGCCCGACCCGCGTGGCCCCGGACGCGGCCGCCTGCAGTGCCCGCCCCACCGCGCGAATCAGCTCGTCGCCCGCCGCGAACCCCGCCCCGTCGTTGACCTGCTTGAAGCCGTCGACGTCCAGCCAGCTCAGCGCGAACACCCGCCCGTCGGCGATCCGGCGGTCCACCTCCCCGGTGATGGCGTCCGAACCGGGCAGCCGCGTCAGCGGATTGAGCCCGACGGCCTCCTCGACCCGGCTCTCCGCCAGCGCCCTTACGAGATCCGCCAGCCGTACGACGCCCACGCAGCGCCCCAGCCGGTCGACGACCGCGACATCGTCCGACGTACGGTCACGCTCTCCGTCCGCCACCACGTCGAGGACCTCCCACGCGGTGGCGTCGACCCCGACCGTACGCGGCGGATCGCCGAGCCTCGCGGCAGGCCGGTCGGCGTACAGCGCATGGCCGTAACGCCCCGACAACGACAGCAGGAACCGCGAGCGGTGCACCGACCGCACCGGAACCCCGGCGGTGTCCACGAGCACCACCCCGGACACCTCGGGCGACCCTGTCAGCAGCGCCCGCACCTGTCCCGCGGACGCGGTTGCGGGCAACAGCGCGGCAGGCCGTACGAACTGTCGCACGGGCGGCCCGTAGGGCGGCGCCGCCGCGGCCACGGGGGCGAGGGACGGAACGTACACATCCGCCGCGGGCCGCCGCGCCGGAGGCGCGAACAACGCACCCTGCGCCAGCTGCGCACCCGCGGACAGCGCCGCCGCGCACTGCAGCTCCGTCTCCACGCCCTCCACGGACAGCAGCGCACCGAGCTGCTCGCACAGGGTCCGCATCGCCCGCACCACGGCCGGCCGCGACAACAGCGACGCGTCCAGCTTCACCAGGTCGGGCGCGAGATCCGCGAGCACCCGGAGGGGTACGTCACCGTCGCCGATGCCGTCCGCGCAGATCCGGAAACCCTCGTCCCGGAGCGCGGTCACCGCCTCGAGCAGCGCCTGATGCGGTACGTGCGTGAAGGGCGGGCCGACGTCGACGGTCAGCTCCCAGGGCATGCGCCCGGCCTCGCGCACCGCGTCACGCAGCGCGGCGAGCCCTCCGAGATCGGCGAGGGTCCCGGCGAACACATTGACGTGGAGCGGCAGCAGTGTCTCCTGACGGGCTGCCGCCCGGATCGCCAACGCGGCCAGCCGACCGTCGAGTTCGGGATCCCGGCGGGCCTGAGCGAGGACGTCACCGCTCTCCGGACGGGCGAGTATCTCCAGCGCCGCGACCCCTCCGGTCGTCAGATTGACGACCGGTTGGAAGGCGAAGCGGAGAGTATCCGTCCAGGAGGGCACGGAAGCATAATGGCGCTCCTTTCGTACGCCCAGGCGCAGTTCACGAGCTGTTCACGCAGGATTCCGGGCCGATCACACAGCGTGCGCGCGGCCCCCGCAGGACGGGCCCCGAGGTTCCCGCCGGGCAGACGCCTCACGCCTCACCTGACGGCGATCACAGACGACCCGTGCCCGAACAGCCCCTGGTTCGCGGTGATCCCCACCCGGGCCCCCGCGACCTGCCGGTCACCCGCCGCGCCCCGCAACTGCCAGGTCAGCTCACAGACTTGGGCGATGGCCTGTGCCGGAACGGCCTCTCCGAAGGAGGCGAGTCCGCCGCTGGCGTTGACGGGTATGCGGCCTCCAAGCGCCGTCGCGCCCTCCCGCAACAGCTTGGCCGCCTCGCCCTCGCCGCACAGCCCCAGATCCTCGTACCACTGCAACTCCAGGGCCGTGGACAGGTCGTAGACCTCGGCGAGTGAGAGATCCTCCGGGCCTGTCCCCGCCTCCTCGTACGCAGCCCGCGCGATCGACGCCCGGAACGTGTCGGCCGCCGGCTCCGCCGCGACCGCGGAGTCCGTCGCGATGTCCGGCAGATCGAGCACCGTGTTGGGATAGCGCGGCGTCACCGTGGACACCGCCCGGATCCGCACGGCATCCGCCGCCCCGTGGCGGCGAGCGAACTCCATGCTGGACAGCACGAGCGCCGCCGCGCCGTCCGAGGTCGCGCAGATGTCGAGCAGCCGCAGTGGATCGGCCACCACGGCCGAGGCGGCGACCTCCTCGGCCGTGACCCGCTTGCGGTAGCGCGCGTTCGGATTCAGCGCCCCCAGGGCCGCGTTCTTCACCTTGACCTGCGCGAAGTCCTCCAGGGTGTCCCCGTGGACGGCCATCCGCCGCCGCGCGTACAGCCCGAAGTACGTCGGATTCGTCGCCCCCAGGACCCGGAACCGCAGCCAGTCCGGATCGTCGGGCCGGTCCCCGCCCGCGGGCCGGAAGAACCCCTTCGGCGCCGCGTCCGCGCCCACCACCAGGACCACGTCCGCGAGGCCCGAAAGGATCTGCGCCCGTGCCGTGTTGACGGCCTGTGCCCCCGACGCGCACGCCGCGTACACGCTCGCCACCCGGGCTCCCTGCCAGCCCAGCGCCCTGGCGAACGTCGCCCCCGCCACATACCCCGGATATCCGCCGCGGACCGTGTCCGCGCCGACGATCGAGCCGACGTCCCGCCAGTCGACCCCGGCGTCGGCCAGCGCCGCGCGCGCGGCCACCGTCCCGTACTCCACGAAGCCGCGCCCCCACTTGCCCCAGGGGTGCATGCCCGCGCCGAGCACCGCCACCTCGCCCGTCATTCCGTCACCCCCGTCGGCCGCCAGTGCCAGGTCGTCCAGGTCGTCTCCGCGTCCTCGTTCAGCACGCCCGGGACGACCTCCACCTCCATGCCCACCGTCAGATCGGCGACGGTGACCCCGGGAACCGTCTGTCCGAGCACCACGAGGCGCTCGGATTCCAGTTCCACAGCGATCAACGCGTAGGGCCGCCATTCGAGTTCCGGATCGGACACGTACGGTGACGGCGGCCGGTACCGGCTGTCCGTGTACGACCACACGCGGCCGCGCCGCGACAGCGGGACCTCCTCCAGGTCGCCGCCTGGGCAGGCCGGATTGCGGCAGAAGGCGTCCTCGCGGGGGAAGAACACGGACGCGCAGGCCGAGCAGCGCGTTCCGAGGAGTCTGAACTCGCCTCCCTCGCCGGTGAACCAGCCGGTGACCACGGGTGTACGGGTGCGCGACAAGACCCCTCCACGACACTGGATCTGACGGAACGTCAGAAGTGTGCCACGGGCCGCGCCGATTGGGCAGTACGTCGCCCTACGTCACGGAGAACCGCCCGGGCCTCCTGAGCGTCGGAGTATCGGTAGGGACGGCCGGGGCCCACGGGGGTGGTTCCGGCCGTTCCTCGTTCGGGAGTGCCGGCGGCCCACTGTCCGTGGGTGATGCCGGGCCGACCCTGGTCGCCTGATCGGGCGCGGACTGTATCCAATCGCTTCCCGACGGAACCCGCGCCTGATAGACGCAGGGGGCATGACACGACTTTCGATGGCGGTACGCGGCCTCGTCGCCGCGCTCGCCGCCCTGCTCGCCGTCACCGCCGCCTCCGCCACTGCCCGGGCGACACCCGAGCCGAAGGCCCCCGAAGACTTCGTCGCCCTGAGGTCCGTGGACCGCACGATCATCGAGGAGATGCGCTACTTCACCCCGCACAACTTCGTGGGCGAACGCATCGACGGCTACCGGCAGCCGCTCTGCATCCTCACCAGGCCCGCCGCCGAGGCCCTCCACAAGGCCCAGCGGCGGCTGCTGAGCCAGGGCTACTCCCTGAAGGTGTACGACTGCTACCGGCCCCAGCGTGCCGTGGACCACTTCGTCCGCTGGGCCGAGGACCTCGACGACCAGGCCATGAAGGGCGAGTTCTACCCGAACGTCGACAAGACCCGCCTCTTCGAGGACGGTTACATCGCCGAGAAGTCCGGCCACAGCCGCGGCTCGACGATGGACCTCACGCTCGTGAAGCTGCCGGCGAAACCGACCCGGCCGTACGTCCCAGGAGAGCCCCTCGTGCCCTGTTACGCGCCCCAGGACGAGCGTTTCCCGGACAACTCCGTGGACATGGGCACCGGCTTCGACTGCTTCGACACCCTCTCGCACACGCTGGACCCGCGCATCCAGGGCGAGCAGCGCACCAACCGACTACTCCTGAAGGACACCCTCGAAGGCCTCGGTTTCGTGAACCTGGCAGAGGAGTGGTGGCACTTCACGTACAAGCCGGAGCCGTACCCCGACACCTATTTCGACTTCCCGGTGTCGATGAAATCCCTCGTCCCGTCCCACTGAGGCGGCCCGCGGAGACGTCCATGTGATGATCGGATACAGTCCCGGGCGTGTCTCCATCCCTGATCACGTCCGCCAACTCCGCGCCGGACTCCCACTGTTCGAGCTGCGGAGCGCCCTACGGAGAGGGCGTCTCCGGCTGGCCCCGCACCTGCGCCTCCTGCGGAACCGTGGCCTACCGCAACCCACTGCCGGTGGCAGTGGCCCTGCAGCCCGTGTACGACACGAAGGGCACAGCCCTGGTCGTCATCACCCGAACCATCGCCCCCGCGCGCGGGGGTATCGCTCTGCCCGGAGGGTTCATCGACCACCGGGAGGACTGGCGGCAGGCCGTCGTCCGCGAGCTCAAGGAGGAGACGGGCATCGCCGCGGCGAGCCGCGACGTACGGCTCGTCGACGCGATGAGCTCCCCCGACGGCCACCTGCTGCTCTTCGGAGCCCTCCCGGAGCGCCCGGCAGCCGACCTGCCGCCGTCCGCCGCGACGGACGAGACCGAGGGCTGGCAGCTGCTGCGCAGGGCGTCCGAACTCGCCTTCCCGCTGCACACCTTGGCGGCACGGGCGTGGTTCGAGGGGCGGTACGTCTGAGGGTTCCTCTGGGCTCTGAGGGGCCTCGAGGTTCCTCAGGGCCCTGAGGGGCCCCGGCGGGCTGACCGCCGACGAGCTCCCATCGGGGCTGCGAGGCCGTTTCAGGGGCGTGTCACCACGCCCCCAGCCCCCGCACCCGCACCGGAAGGGACGGCTCGTCCGGGCCGTCCTCCCCGTCCCGCTCCACGACCACCCGCTTCCCTTCCCAGCGCGTCACGTAGCGCTCGATCTCCAGCTCCTCCCAGCCTTCACCCGAATCCGCCACCACCAGCCCGCCCCCGGTCCGTCCGGGGGCGGGCGCCCACACCTCCAGCTCCAGACCACCGTCGCGGCCGCGCACCGGCAGGACGGCGCCCGCGCGGGCGAGCACCGGAATCCGCGACAAGGGGGCGTCGACCAGCACTTGGCCGGGCCCTTCGTACGCCTCCTCGGTGACCGTGTCGTACCAGCGCCCCCGCGGCAGCTGCACCGCACGCCGGTCCGCGCCCGGGTCCAGCACCGGCGCCACCAGGAGACAGTCACCGAGCAGGAAGGCGTCCTCGCAGTCGCGCAGTGCCCTGTCCTCCGGCGCGCCCCACCACATCGGTCGCACATAGGGCGCTCCCGTACGGCGTGCCAGATGCGCCAGCGTCATGAAGTACGGCAGCAGCCGCCGCCGCTCGACGAGCGCCACGCGCGCGTGATCGAGGACCTCGTCACCGAACTCCCAGGGCTCCCTGCGCCCCGCCCGAATGCTCGCGTGCGTACGGAACAGCGGCAGATACGCGCCCAGCTGGAACCACCGCAGATACAGCTCGGGGGAGGGGCTCCCGTCGTAACCGCCCACATCGGGACCCGAATACGGCACCCCGCACAGCCCGAGGCCCAGCACCAGCGACAGTGACGCCCGCAACCCCGGCCACCCTGTAGCCACGTCCCCGGACCAGGTACCTCCGTAGCGCTGCATTCCGGCCCACCCGGAGCGCGAGAAGAGGAACGGCCGCTCCTGGGGCGTCAGTTCGCGCAGCCCTTGGTAGCCCGCCCGCGCCATTCCGAGCGCGTACACGTTGTGCGCCTCGCGATGGTCGCCGCCGCGGCCCTCCAGGTCGTGCCGCGCCGAACGGGGCAGCGTCGACTCTCCGAAGGCGGTGAAGGACACCGGCTCGTTCATGTCGTGCCAGAAGCCCGCGAACCCCTGCGAGAGACGCTCTTCGTAGAGCCCGCCCCACCACTGGCGCACACGCGCGCGCGTGAAGTCCGGATAGACCGCCTCACCCGGCCAGACGACGCCGCGCGCCACCGGCCCGGCGGAGTCCCGCACGAAGGCGTCCTCGGCGGTTCCGCTGTCGTACACGGCGTTCCCGGGCGCGGCCTTGATCGCCGGATCCACGATCGACACCAGCCGGATCCCGTCCCGGCGCAGCTCCTCGGCGAGCACCGGCAGCTTCGGGAAGCGGTCCCGGTCGACCGTGAACACCTGATGGGCGTCGAAGTGGTCGATGTCGAGGTGCACGGCGTCCAGCGGCAGCCCGCGCTCGTGGTACCCGCCGACGATCCGCCGTACTTCCTGTTCGTCGCCGAAGCCCCACCGCGCGTGATGGTGCCCCAGGGCCCAGACCGGCGGGAGCGCGGCGGCTCCGGTGAGCGACGCCCAGGTGTGCAGCACGCGCGCGGGAGTGCCCACCAGGACCCAGCAGCGCAGCGGCCCGCCGTCCATCCGCAGCTCGCTCGTCCCCGCGCGGTCGTGCCCGGACCCGGCGCCCTCCTCGCCCTCGCGCAAGATCACGCTGCCGTCCCAGGTGCTGTCGTGGAACACGAGGTGGGTGGCCGCATCGGCCACCACCATCTGCACCGGCATCGTGATGTACAGGGGGTCGTCACCGGGACCGAAGGCGTGCCCGGGATCGGTGTTCCACAGCCGGTACGTCCCGTCGCGCAGCCGGGGCCCCGACGCGCGTCCGCCCAGGCCGAAGAACCGCGCGTCCGCGGCCACTTCGGACCGCTGCATCCAGCGCGCCTCCCCACCGCCCGCCGGCTCCCACCACCGGGGCGGCAGATCGCGCCGCAGGGTCACCCCGCCCGGTGTGCGCACCTCCACGGCGCCGTGCCGCGAGACGACGACCGTCAGGCGCTCTGCCACCACCCGCCAGGCGCCGTCCTTGTCCGGCTCCAGAACGGCCCGGGGGTCCGGTTCGGGAGCGCGGCCGTCGAGCGCGTAGGACGGCTCGGGCCGGGCTCCGTCCCAGCCCCAGTAGACGGCTCCGTTGACGGTGACGGTGATCCGCAGCTCCGACCGGGTGAACCGGACGACTCCGCCGCCGGGACCCGGCTCCACGGCCAGCACCGGCCCGGGTACCCGCGCGCGCTCGGCGCCCCGCACCGGCAGCCCGGCGGCGTCGGCACGCCTCCTGCGCCACGCGGCCAGCACGGTACGCAAGCCCTGGGCCGCCCCCGCCGAGCCGACCGCCTTCACCGAACGCACCAGGTCACGACCGTCCATGCTGCTCAGCCTGCCATTGACACCGCCGGAAGTGTGAGTCGTTCAACTTCCGTTCACCCGTGGCAGGACCACATCTTCACGACACGGACTATGTGGGGCCAACCCTGGTGCGGAAGTCGATCACATGGCATCGTCCGTGTCAGCCGCGTAACGCGCACACCCTGGTCCGTGCGCGGTACACGCACACGACGCGCACAGTCCGGGAGCCGCCCCATGACCTCAGCGAACCCCTCGCCGCTCTGGCAGCCAGACCGGGAACGCATCGCCCAGGCACAGATCACCCGATTCCAGGCCTGGGCGGCCGAGCACCACGGAGCCCCCTCCGAGGGTGGCTACGCCGCCCTGCACCGCTGGTCCGTGGACGAACTGGACACGTTCTGGAAAGCCGTCACCGAGTGGTTCGACGTACGGTTTTCGACCCCCTACGCGCGCGTGCTCGGCGACCGCTCGATGCCGGGCGCCCAGTGGTTTCCCGGAGCCACCCTCAACTACGCCGAACATGCCCTGCGGGCGGCCGACACCCGAGCGGACGAACCGGCCCTCCTGTACGTCGACGAGACCCACGAGCCGCAGCCGGTCAGCTGGTCCGAACTCCGCCGTCAGGTCGGCTCCCTGGCCGCCGAGCTCCGTACCCTCGGCGTACGCCCGGGGGACCGGGTCAGCGGCTACCTCCCGAACGTTCCGCAGGCCGTGGTCGCCCTCCTCGCCACCGCGGCCGTCGGCGGCGTATGGACGTCCTGCGCCCCCGATTTCGGTGCCCGCAGCGTCCTCGACCGCTTCCAGCAGGTCGAACCCGTCGTGCTCTTCACCGTCGACGGCTACCGCTACGGCGGAAAGGAACACGACCGCCGCGACACCGTCGCCGAACTGCGCCGCGAGCTGCCCACCCTGCGCGCCGTCGTCCACATTCCGTTGCTCGGCACCGAGCCGCCGGAGGGCGCCCTGGAATGGTCCGCCCTCACCTCCGCGGACGTGGCGCCCGTCTACGAAGAGGTCCCCTTCGACCATCCGCTGTGGGTGCTCTACTCCTCCGGCACGACGGGCCTCCCCAAGGCCATCGTCCAGTCCCAGGGCGGCATCCTCGTCGAGCACTTCAAACAACTCGGCCTGCACTGCGACCTGGGCTCCGAGGACCGCTTCTTCTGGTACACGTCCACCGGCTGGATGATGTGGAACTTCCTCGTCTCCGGCCTCCTGACGGGCACCACGATCGTCCTGTACGACGGCAGCCCGGGCTACCCGGACACCGGCGCCCAGTGGCGCATCGCCGAGCGTACGGGCGCCACCCTCTTCGGCACCTCGGCGGCGTACGTCATGGCCTGCCGCAAGGCAGGCGTCCACCCCTCCCGCGACTTCGACCTCTCGCGCGTCCAGTGCGTCGCCACCACCGGCTCGCCCCTGCCGCCCGACGGATTCCGCTGGCTGCACGACGAGGTCCGCGACGACCTGTGGATCGCCTCCGTCAGCGGCGGCACGGACGTGTGCTCCTGCTTCGCAGGAGCGGTACCCACCCTTCCCGTGTACATCGGCGAACTCCAGGCCCCCGGCCTCGGCACCGACCTCCAGTCCTGGGACCCGAGCGGCAAACCCCTCACCGACGAAGTCGGCGAACTCGTCGTCACCAACCCCATGCCGTCGATGCCCATCCGTTTCTGGAACGACCCCGACGGCAGCCGCTACCACGACAGCTACTTCGACACGTACCCCGGAGTGTGGCGCCACGGCGACTGGATCACCGTCACATCGCGCGGCTCGGTCGTCATCCACGGCCGCTCGGACTCCACTCTCAACCGCCAGGGCGTACGCATGGGTTCGGCCGACATCTACGAAGCCGTCGAACGCCTCCCCGAGATCCGCGAATCCCTCGTCATCGGCATCGAACAGCCCGACGGCGGCTACTGGATGCCGCTCTTCGTCCACCTCGCTCCGGGAGCCGTACTCGACGACGCCCTTCTGGGACGCATCAAGCAGACCATCCGCGAACAACTCTCCCCACGCCACGTCCCCGACGAGGTCATCGAAGTACCCGGAGTCCCGCACACCCTCACCGGCAAGCGCATCGAGGTCCCGGTCAAACGCCTTCTCCAAGGCACCCCGTTGGAGAAGGCGGTCAACCCAGGCTCCATCGACAACCTCGACCTGCTCCGCTTCTACGAGGAACTGGCCCGCAAACGCGCCTGATCAACCCACGCGGCCGGCCTCGGACTTCGCCCCCACGGCGACGAAGTTCCGAGGCCGGCCGCGCCGCGTCGGCCGGTGCGAGTTCCGCGGCCGAGCTCTGCACCGGCCCCGGCCGACTGGGCCGTCTTCGGTACCGCCATCGCTCTGACCTGCGTCTTCCGGCGCCGTCTCGTGCCTTGCTGCGCTCAGCCGACAGGCATTGTCAGTGCCGCCGGTTACGGTGAGTGAGCATTGATCGACTGCGCACAGGGGGAAATGATGGCGCACACCCAGCACCAGACCATGCGACGCGTCCTGCGCCGCGAAATCGCCGGCACGATCGGTCTGTTGACCGACGAGCAGGACTTCACCGCAATGCGGCGGCGCTACCGCACCTTCGCCTTCAACGACCACGCGAGCTATCTCCAGCAGGTGGAAGCCCTGCTCCGGACACTCGCATCCCAGGGCAGCCACACCACGGTGGCACTCTTCGACCCCGAGGAGTACGCGGAGTTCTGCGCCGAGAACGACCTGGAACCCGACACCCCATCCAGCCGCACCCGCTTCACAGCGGAACTCGCCGCGACAGGCGCGACCGTCCCGTACGAGGGCCAGCCCCTCGACGACCTCGTCCCGAACCTCATCGACGAAGCCGTCCGACAGGCCACTTGGGAGTACGCGACGACACTCCTGGCCCGCATCGGCACCTGCGCCTCCTGCGGCGAGGACATCGGCCGCGCGGCCTTCGTGCGCGCCTCCGACCTGCTCGTCCGCATCCTCAACGCCTCGGGCCCCGGCGAGCGTCACCTCGTGTGCAGCGTTTCCACGCAGCCCGAAACACTCGTCGCCGTCCTCCGGGCCGACGACGACCACCACGGAACACCCCAGCTGGACGAGGCCGAGGCCCTCGAGTTCACCACCGTCCTCGCCCTGGGCATCGCAACCCAGAGCGCCGGAGGACTCGTCATGCGCACCAGCTCCCCCGACACGACCGACCGTGTCTTCGGCTGGCGGCTGCGCGGCGAGGGCCTGGAACCGCTCACCGCCGGAGAGGTCTTCGACGCCTACTGCACCGACGTCGAGTCCGGCGACCTCGTCTCCCCGGAGTCGGGCGTCGACTACTGCGTACCCCCGGACCTGGGAGACGACGGGCCAACGACGGGGCACACGCACTGAACACTCGAGGGGCGCCCCACCCTCAGGCGGAGCGCCCCTCGATCACAGCCGATCAGCGACAGCGGCGCAGGGCACGCCGACTACTCGACTACTCGCCGGACAGCACCGCCTGAGCCGCCGTACGCGCCTCCTCGGCACTGTCGGAGGCACGCGCGGCCGCCGCGGCACGCTCGCACTGCGCCAGCGTGTACTTGGCCAGCGTCCCCCGGACATAGGGAATCGACGCCGCGCCCATGGAGAGAGAGGTGACACCCAGACCGGTCAGCACACACGCGAGCAGCGGGTCCGAGGCGGCCTCACCGCAGACACCACAGCTCTTGCCCTCGGCCTTGGCCGCCTCGGCGGACAGCGCGACCAGGTCGAGCAGCGCGGGCTGCCACGGATCCTGGAGCCGCGACACGGCGCCCACCTGGCGGTCGGCGGCGAAGGTGTACTGCGCGAGGTCGTTGGTCCCCAGCGAGAGGAACTCGACCTCCTGCAGGATCGACCGCGCCCGCAGAGCGGCCGACGGAATCTCGACCATGGCACCGAACTTCGCCTGCAGACCCGCCTCACGGCACGCGTCGGCGAACGCCTTGGCGTCGGCACGGTCCGCGACCATCGGCGCCATCACCTCGAGGTAGACAGGCAGCCCCTCGGAAGCCTTCGCGAGCGCCGTCAGCTGCGTACGCAGCACCTCGGGGTGGTCGAGCAGGGTCCGCAGACCGCGCACGCCAAGCGCCGGGTTCGGCTCGTCGGCCGGCGTCAGGAAGTCGAGCGGCTTGTCGGCGCCCGCGTCGAGCACCCGCACCACGACCCGCCCCTCAGGGAAGGCCTCGAGCACCTTGCGATACGCCTCGACCTGCTTCTCCTCGGACGGCGCGTTCTTGCTGTCGTCAAGGAAGAGGAACTCGGTACGGAACAGACCCACTCCCTCAGCGCCGGCCTCGACCGCCGCCGGAACGTCCGCGGGACCACCGACATTGGCCAGCAGCGGGACCTTGTGCCCGTCGGAGGTGGCACCGGGCCCGGTGGACGCGGCCAGCGCAGCCTTCCGCGCTGCGGCCGCGGCCGCCATCTCGGCCTTCTTCTCCGCACTCGGATTCACGAAGATCTCACCGGTACTGCCGTCCACGGCGATCACCGTGCCCTCGGCGAGCTCACCCGCACCCGGCAGCGCCACCACGGCGGGAACACCGAGCGCCCGCGCCAGGATCGCGCTGTGGCTGGTCGGACCGCCCTCCTCGGTGACGAAACCGAGGACCAGCGTGGGGTCCAGCAGAGCGGTGTCGGCGGGCGCGAGGTCACGAGCAATAAGGACGTACGGCTCGTCGCTGTCCGGGACACCGGGCATCGGAACACCGAGAAGCCGGGCGACGATACGGTTCCGCACGTCGTCGAGGTCCGCCACGCGTCCGGCGAGGTACTCACCGGCATTCGCCAGCAGGGCGCGGTATGCGGCGAACGCGTCGTACACGCCGCGCTCCGCCGTGCTCCCGACTGCGATACGCCGCTCGACATCGGCCATGAGCTCCGGGTCCTGGGCCATCATGGCCTGGGCCTCGAGAACGGCCTGAGCTTCGCCGCCCGCCAGATTGCCTCGCGCCATGAGGTCGGCCGCCACGGCTTCCACGGCCTTGCGGGCGCGCCCCTGTTCGCGCTCCGCGTCCTCCGTCGGTATCTGCTTGGCAGGCGGCTCGAGCACCGCCGTCCCCATGTGCCGAACCTCGCCGATGGCCACACCATGGCTCACACCGACGCCTCGCAGCGTTGTCTCCATGTCACCCGTCTCCGATAGTGCGGCGGGTCCCGCCGCCGCGATGGTTGTCGTGCCTGCCGTCCATGACGGCGCTGAAGCTCAGTGCCAGCTGAAGAGAGCGTCGCCAGCCTTCACATCGCCGTCAACGTTGACATCGGAGAGGGACTCAGCCGTGGCCTCGAGTGCCACGATGGGGCAGATCGGGGACTTGCCGGCGGCCTCGACGGCGGCCGGGTCCCAGCGCACCACGGCCTGGCCGCGCTGCACAGTGTCGCCCTTGTTGACGAGCAGCTCGAAGCCCTCGCCATTGAGCTGAACAGTGTCGATACCAAGGTGCGTCAGCACACCATGCCCCTGGTCGTCGACTACGACGAAGGCGTGCGGGTGGAGCGACACAATGACACCGTCGACGGGAGCAACGGCCTCCGAGGCCTCCCGGACGGGATCGATCGCGGTACCGGGGCCTACCATGGCTCCAGAGAAGACTGGATCAGGTACAGCGGTGAGTCCGATGGTGCGTCCTGCAAGAGGGGACGTCACGGTGGTCATGGGAAGCCTCCCAGGGGTGGAGATTCATATGGGCCGTCACTGCCTGTCCCGGACGGCGCACTGTTCAGCAGCGTAAGTCATAAGAAGTGCCGGTTCCGCACGAGACGACCCGGTTGACGGCCGTAGAGCACAGCACAAACGATTTGCGCCCGCTCCGGAGCCCGATGTAGAGTCGTACCCCTGCTTGAGGCTGAGCGACGCGACCAAGCGTCCTTGCCTGGCAGCACCCAACTTGTCAGATCCTATCTCGGGGTCTGGTTCTGCATGCCTGCAGGACCATGGTCAGAGAGACGGAAAAACCCTGATAGAGTTTGGAAACACCGAAGGGAAGCGCCCGGAGGAAAGCCGCGAGAGAGTCTCTCGGGTGAGTACGAAGGAAGCGTCCGTTCCTTGAGAACT
>NZ_VWMY01000035.1:64565-133534 GCF_008905045.1 Streptomyces albicerus | reverse complement strand
CGCAACTACCTGGCATTTCTCGGACTCGCCGCAGCCCTGTGCTGTTACAAGAGACTCGTCCGCCTCACCACGTAGGACACGGTCTAAGTCAGCCTGAAGTTGCCCTGGGAATGGCTCACCACCGACCGCTTCGCCCCGCACGTCCTCGCCACCCTCGACAACGGCGGCGGCACGGGTACGACGATGTGGATCGAGCCGGCCTGGAAGATGCTCCTCTCCAACAAGGCCCTCCTCGCCATCCTCTGGGAACTCCACCCGAACCACCCGAACCTCCTCCCGGCCTACCTCGACAGCCCGCGCGACCTGGCGTCGACGAAGGGGTACGTCGCCAAACCCCTCCTCGGCCGCGAGGGCGCCGGCGTCACCGTCCACGAGCCGGGCTCCGCCCCTGTCGCGCGCCAAGAACCCTGCTGCTACCAGGAGTTGGCTCCCCTCCCGTCCTTCGACGGCAATCGCGTCGTCCTTGGCACCTGGGTCGTCGAGAACGAGTCGGCGGGTCTCGGCATCCGCGAATCCTCCGGCCTGATCACAGACGAGTACGCCCGCTTCCTGCCTCACGTGGTCCTTTGACGCCGTGACGGCATGCGGCGCGGCTCGCTGGGTCCGTGGCGCCGACGCTCAGGTGCGTCGAGGCCCGACGGCTACGCGCCCAGAACCTCCCGCAGCTGCGCGAGCCCCCAGTCCAGGTCCTCCTTCCCGATCACGAGCGGCGGTGCGATCCGAACCGTGAACCCGTGGGTGTCCTTGACCAGCACACCCCGGTCCATCAGCTTCTCGGAGATCTCCCGGCCCGTGCCGTACGCCGGATCGATGTCGACCCCCGCCCACAGCCCACGCCCCCGCACCTGCGTCACCCTGCCCGTGCCTGCCAACAGCCCCAGCTCGCGGTGCAGATGCTCGCCCAGCTCGGCCGCACGCCGCTGGTACTCGCCCGACCGCAGCATCGCGATCACCTCCAGCGCCACCGCACAGGCCAGCGGATTCCCGCCGAACGTCGACCCGTGCTCACCCGGCCGGAACACCCCGAGGACCTCGCTCGACGACACCACCGCCGACACCGGCACGACCCCGCCCCCGAGCGCCTTGCCCAGCACATACATGTCCGGCACGACCCCCTCGTGCTCACACGCGAACGTCCGCCCCGTCCGGCCGAGGCCCGACTGGATCTCGTCCGCCACGAACAGCACGTTCCGCTCGCGCGTCAACTCCCGCACACCCGCGAGATAACCGGCAGGCGGCACCAGCACCCCCGCCTCACCCTGAATGGGCTCCAGCAGCACGGCCACCGTGTTCTCCGTGACCGCCGCTCGCATCGCCGTCAGGTCCCCGTACGGCACGATCTCGAAGCCCGGCGTGTACGGCCCGAAGTCCGCCCGCGCCTCCGGATCCGTCGAGAAGCTGATGATCGTCGTCGTACGCCCGTGGAAGTTGTTGCCCGCCACGACGATCTTCGCCATCCCGGCGGGCACGCCCTTGACCCGGTACCCCCACTTCCGCGCGGTCTTCACGGCCGACTCGACCGCCTCCGCGCCCGTGTTCATCGGCAGCACCATCTCCATGCCGCACAGCTCGGCCAGCCGCTTGCAGAACTCGGCGAACCGGTCGTGATGGAACGCCCGCGACGTCAGCGTCACCCTCTCCAGCTGCGCCTTGGCCGCCTCGATCAGCCGTCTGTTGCCGTGTCCGAAATTGAGCGCCGAGTACCCGGCCAGCAGATCCAGATAGCGGCGCCCCTCGACATCCGTCATCCACGCACCGTCAGCCGTCGCCACCACGACCGGCAGCGGGTGGTAGTTGTGCGCGCTGTGGGCTTCGGCCGAGGCGATGAGTTCTTCCGTAGCGGTCACGGCATCTCCGTTTCATGCAGGTTCCATATGGTTTCCTGCGGGTTCCATGCGGCGCCGGGCGGGCTTGTGGCCTATTTCCTATCGTCGCTCGCATGGTGGACGGGGGAACCCGATGATCCGGCGCGGCCGGTACGCTGATCCACGGGCCGTGACTGGCGCGCTGGGATGGGACCGACCATCGGGGAGCGGCCCGCGCTGTGCTTTCTCGGGGGACAACCCCCGGATCTCCGGCCGGACGACAGGTCCGCCGAGGGACCGGAGTGTCCGTGCGAGGAGTCGTGGCGACCGAGTGCCGTGCGCCTGGGCCGAACCGTGAACGCCGAACGCCACGTCCGGAGGCCGTCATGCCAGAGCCCCTCTCCACCGAATCCACCGCCTTCCGCAGCGCCCTCGAAGTGATCCGCGCCGTCGAGCCCCGGGTCGCCGACGCCATCGGCCAGGAAGTCGCCGACCAGCGCGAGATGCTCAAGCTGATCGCCTCCGAGAACTACGCCTCCCCGGCCACCCTCCTCGCGATGGGCAACTGGTTCAGCGACAAGTACGCCGAAGGCACCATCGGCCGCCGCTTCTACGCCGGCTGCCGCAACGTGGACACCGTCGAGGCCCTCGCCGCCGAGCACGCCCGCGAGCTCTTCGGCGCCGAGCACGCCTACGCACAGCCGCACTCCGGCATCGACGCCAACCTCGTCGCCTTCTGGGCCGTCCTCGCCCAGCGCGTCGAGGCCCCCGCCCTCCAGAAGGCCGGCGTCCGCAACGTAAACGACCTCTCCGAGGCCGACTGGGCCGAGCTGCGCCAGGCCTTCGGCAACCAGCGCATGCTCGGCATGTCCCTGGACGCCGGCGGCCACCTCACCCACGGCTTCCGCCCGAACATCTCCGGCAAGATGTTCGACCAGCGCTCCTACGGCACCGACCCCGCCACCGGCCTCATCGACTACGAGGCCCTGCGCACCTCCGCCCGTGATTTCAAGCCCCTGATCATCGTCGCCGGCTACTCCGCCTACCCCCGTCTCGTGAACTTCCGGATCATGCGCGAGATCGCCGACGAGGTCGGTGCCACGCTCATGGTCGACATGGCGCACTTCGCCGGTCTCGTCGCCGGCAAGGTCCTCACCGGCGACTTCGACCCGATCCCGCACGCCCAGATCGTCACCACGACCACCCACAAGTCGCTGCGCGGCCCGCGCGGCGGCATGGTCCTGTGCGACTCCTCGCTCGCCGACCAGGTCGACCGCGGCTGCCCGATGGTTCTCGGTGGCCCCCTCCCGCACGTCATGGCCGCCAAGGCGGTCGCGCTCGCCGAGGCCCGCCGTCCCGAGTTCCGCGACTACGCCCAGGCCGTCGTCGACAACTCCCGCGCCCTCGCCGAGGGCCTGATGCGCCGCGGCGCCACGCTGGTCACCGGTGGCACCGACAACCACATCAACCTCATCGACGTCGCCTCCTCCTATGGCCTCACCGGCCGCCAGGCCGAGTCCGCCCTGCTCGACTCGGGCATCGTCACCAACCGCAACGCCATCCCGGCCGACCCCAACGGCGCCTGGTACACCTCGGGCATCCGCATCGGCACGCCCGCGCTGACCACCCGCGGCCTCGGCGCCGCCGAGATGGACGAGATCGCCGGCCTGATCGACCGCGTCCTCGCCACCACGGAACCCGGCACGACCGCCAAGGGCGCCCCCTCCAAGGCCCAGCACGTCCTGGACCCGAAGATCGCGGACGAGATCTCCCACCGGGCCACCGACCTCCTGACCGGCTTCCCGCTCTACCCGGAGATCGACCTCGGCTGAGACCACGGGCCCAGAGACCACGGGCCCAGAGACCACGGGCCCAGAGACCACGGGCCCAGAGACCACGGGCCCAGAGACCACGGGCCCAGAGACTGCGGGCTCAGAGACTGTGGGCTCAGGGCAGTGGGCTCATGGACTGCGGGCCCAGAGACCGCGGACTCTGAGACCGTGGGCCCCGAGACCGCAGACCCTGAAGCCGCACCGCCCGAGGCCGCGATCCGATACTCCGGCTCCCGCTCCGGTCCGGGCTCCGGTTCCGGTCCGGGTCCGGCTCCGGTCCCGCTCGGGTTCGGGCCCGGGCTCGGCCGGAGTCGCCTCACAAGTCGATCAATTCCTGTCGTGACTCCCGCGGCGGCCACGGCTCACGCCCGGCCGCCGCGCGGCGTATCAGCAGGGTGCCGCCCGAGCCGAGGGCGAGGCCCGCCGCGAGTCCCGGTATCGCCCACCACGCGCCGTCCGCGGAACGGGATCCGCCGTCCGCCGTGGGCCGGGAGCCGAACAGCTCGCTCCGCTCCAACTGGTCGTAGACCGACCGCGGTGCCCGATGCCAGCGGATGTCGTCGTCGTTCACGTCGAGTGCCGGGTCGCTCCGTATCCAGGGCGTGCCGTCCTCCGCGAGGAGCACCTGGTCCTGGCGCCCCAGGTAAGTGTCGCCCCCGGGCGCACTGTCCGTCTCCGGCCAGCCACCCACACCGGTCGTTCCCCAGATCACGGTGGCCCGCACGGCAGGGAAGCGGCCCTCGATCCAGTCCTGCGGAACCTTCTCCATGTCCGTCGCGGACGGCCTCAGCAACTGCCAGAGCCTCGCGAAGTCCGAATCCCCGGAGCGCACGCTCGTCGTCCGCCCCGTACCGTCGCCCGCCATGACGACCGCCAGATTCGGGGCGTCGGGACCCGGCCCCGGGGCGGCGACCGGCGCGGCGTGCGCTCGAGGCACCCCGACTCCCGCGAGAGCCGCGATGACGAGCGCGGCCACGGCGAACACGCCTCGGGCAGGCACCCCGCCGCCCAGGGCAACGGTTCGGGCAGCCCTCACTCGTCCGGCCCGCACTTTCATGACTCCCGCCTCACGGTTCCCCCTCACAAGCCCCGCCGGCCGTAACTCCCCCCGCAACGCATCCCCCACGAAGAATCCCCCTCAGACATCCCTCAGCTCCTGTCGAGGCCCCGCCTCCCGCTCCCTCCACCGGCCCAGTTGCCGCACCCTCGGCGACCGCATGACGAACGGCCGCAGTGCCAGCGCCAGCACAGCCCCGGTCACCAGTCCTGGTATCGCCCACCACCAGTCGGTGCCGTCGTCCGCCGCCGCTGCGGTCGCCGTGCGGGACTGCTCCGCAGGCACCGGCGCAGGTGCCGCGGAGGCGCCCTCCGTCGCCTCCCAGGGCGCCGGATAGATGGCCCCGGCGCCGTCACCGGTCAGCTCGCCCAACACGCCGAGTTGCTTCAACAGCGCCCGCACGGCGTCCGGTTGCTCGGCCTTGTGCCAGTAGCCGTTCATGGTCTCCGGAACGTTGGTCGCCGTGTGTATCCAGACCTCCTTGGTGTCAGGTGTGTCCGGGTAGACGCGGTCGACCCGCCAGGGCCACACGTCATGGGCCATCCAGGTGACATTGATCTGTCGGCCGCTGCCTATACCAAGACCCGGCGGTTCCTCACGGGTGCCGGTGCCCGGCTTGCCGAGGAGGCGCTCCAACTCCCCGTACTCCTTGTTGGAGTTGTAGAGCGCCGCGCTCTGCGCGCTCTCCGGCGAGACCACCAGCACACTCGTCGGGCCGCCGGCCGTCGCGGTGGGCGCGCTCAGCACCACCAGGCCGAGCGCCATCAGCCATCCCGTGATTCCGATCCCCGTCCATCCCCACATCCCCGTCGCCAGTGCACGAACCCTGCGCATCCGACACCCCCCAACCGGTCCCGGTGCGGCCCGCCCGCACCCGTGTGTCACTTCTGGTACACCGCTCGACCCACCGGGGTTCCCACTCTGCGGCGACCAAAAAAATCCATCCCGGCATCGCTTCGGCATCGACCAAAGCTGCCGCTAGTTCAGCGACTTCGCGATCTCCACCGCACGGTCCTGGGACGCCACACCTTCCAGCCGGAGCGTCATGTCACCCTCGTGCATCCACAGCAGCGTGGGCCCCGCGGTCCGCTCGGAGCGGGTGAAGTCGCCGTCCCCGTCCACCAGCCAGAGCTGCAGGAGATGAGGCTTGGGGAACCACAGCGCCCTGCGCTCGACGGCGTCCGCGTCCCCGCTCAGCGGCACGTCCTTCCACGGCTCCTGCACGAGCTTGGTGAAGCCGGGACTCAACGCCGCCGGATACTCGTCCAGCCGGACGGTGTGCCCCTGCTCGCGCCAGCACAGGCTGATCAGGAACCGCCCCTGCGGCTCACGGGTCACCGTCACCGCCTCCGGTGTCCCCAGGGCAGGGGGCGTGAACGGCGCGAACCCGGCCCGCCGCTCGGCCTCGGCGAGTGTGAGAGAAGGGCCGCCGCACCCGGGCACCTCGGCCCCTGGCGAGGGCGTCGCCGACGGGTCGTACCGCACCTCGACCCCGCCGAAGTCGAACCAGTCGATGACCGCGGCACGCACCGGAGGCGTGAGCACGAGGACCGTCAGCAGCCCGCACAGCCCCGCGGTCAGCGCGCGCCGGCGCAGCCGCGCCCAGCGGCGCACCGCCCTCAGCCGCTCGCCAGGTCCCAGCGGCTCGGCCACGGGGACCGGCACCCGCTCGGCGAGTATCTGCTCCAGCACCCGCTCGACCATCGACTCGCTTCCGGCCGCCCCGGGCCGGTCCAGCGACCGCCCGAGCGCCCGCAACTCCTCGGGCAGCCGCGAGGCACCCTCACGCTCACGCCGGCTCCGGTCGCCGGAGGGCTCCCCGCCCCCCTCCTCGTACGACTCACTCATGCTCATCACCTCCTTCCTGAGGTCCTCGAGGTTCCTGTGGCTCGAAGTCCGGCAGCAGTCTGCCCAGCTTCCGCAGCGCGCGGTTGAGCCGGGATTTCACCGTCCCGCGTGGCCAGCCCAGGGCCTGGGCCGTCTCCGACTCGTCCATCTCCAGCAGATAGCGGTAGGTGACGACCAGGCGGTGCTCCTCGTTCAGTCTTTCCAGAGCGGCCAGCAGCGCCGCCCTGCGCTCGACCTCCAGCGCCGCGACCGCGGGGTCCGCCGATTCCGGTATCAGCGGCTCCGCCTCCACGAGTGCGGCCTCGCGGCCGGCCAGGGTCCGCTGGCGCACCGCCGTCCGCACTGTGTTCCTCGTCTCATTGGCGACGATCGAGAGCAGCCATGGCTTGAATGCCGCGCCGTCCCGAAAGCGCCCCAAGGAGCAGTAGGCCTTGAAGAAGGCCTGCTGCACCACGTCCTCCGCGTCCGCACCCGCCCCCAGTGCCGCGGCCGCCCTGAGCGCGAGGCCCGTATGGGCACGCACCAGCTCCGCATACGCCTCCGGCTCTCCGGCGCGTACACGTGCGATTACCGCGGCCTCATCGACGATGCGGCCCCCCTCCCGCGTCCTCACACTCTTGTTACACCGCCGGAGACGGATCGGTTCCCACCTGTGTCACATCTGTTTCCGACCAGTTCCGGAGCGGCCCCCGACACCTGAGAGAATGGTGAGTATGGCTTCAGACCGTCCCCGCGTGCTCTCCGGAATCCAGCCCACCGCAGGCTCGTTCCACCTCGGCAACTACCTCGGCGCCGTCCGCCAGTGGGTGGCTCTGCAGGAGTCCCACGACGCGTTCTACATGGTCGTCGACCTGCACGCGATCACCATGCCGCAGGACCCCGCGGACCTGCGCGCCAACACCAGGCTCGCCGCCGCCCAGCTGCTGGCCGCGGGCCTCGACCCGGAGCGCTGCACGCTCTTCGTCCAGAGCCATGTCCCCGAGCACGCGCAGCTCGCCTGGATCATGAACTGCCTCACCGGTTTCGGCGAGGCGTCCCGCATGACCCAGTTCAAGGACAAGTCCGCCAGGCAGGGCGCCGACCGTGCCTCGGTCGGCCTCTTCACGTACCCGATCCTGCAGGTCGCGGACATCCTGCTGTACCAGGCCAACGAGGTCCCCGTGGGTGAGGACCAGCGCCAGCACATCGAGCTGACGCGTGACCTCGCCGAGCGGTTCAACGGCCGCTTCGGGGAGACGTTCACCGTGCCGAAGCCGTACATCCTCAAGGAGACGGCGAAGATCTTCGATCTTCAGGACCCGACGATCAAGATGAGCAAGTCGGCGTCGACTCCGAAGGGCCTCATCAACCTCCTCGACGAGCCGAAGGCCACCGCCAAGAAGGTCAGGAGCGCGGTCACCGACACGGACACGGTGATCAGGTACGACGCCGAGAACAAGCCGGGCATCAGCAACCTGCTGACCATCTACTCCACCCTCACCGGGACCGGTATCCCGGAACTGGAGCAGAAGTACGTCGGCAAGGGCTACGGTGCGCTCAAGACGGAGCTCGCCGAGGTCATGGTCGACTTCGTGACGCCGTTCCGGGAGCGCACCCAGCAGTATCTGGACGACCCGGAGACGCTCGACTCGATCCTGGCCAAGGGTGCGGAGAAGGCCCGCGCCGTCGCCGCGGAGACGCTCTCCCAGACGTACGACAGGGTGGGTTTCCTGCCTGCCAAGCACTGACTGCCGGGACGACAGCCAGGGCGCGGCAGTCAGTACGAGACCAGGGCAACACCGGCACGACAGCCGGTACGGGGCCGCACGGCCGTACAGTCGATAGCCGAACCGGCAGCAACCCCTGCCGCGAAGAACACCAACACAACGCAGCACCAACACGACGGAATACCGACACAACGACAGGAGACGACGTGGGGACCGTAACGATCGGTGTGTCGATCGCGGTCCCGGAGCCACACGGCAGCCTGCTCCAGGAGCGGCGCGCGGGCTTCGGTGACCCCGCGGCTTCCGGCATCCCCACGCACGTCACACTGCTGCCGCCGACCGAGGTCGAGGACTCGGCGCTGCCCGCGATCGAAGCGCATCTCGTCGAGGTCGCGGCCGCCGGCCGCCCCTTCCCGATGCGGCTGTCCGGGACGGGCACGTTCCGTCCGCTGTCTCCCGTTGTGTACGTGCAGGTCGTCGAGGGGGCCGAGGCCTGCACCTGGCTGCAGAAGCAGGTCAGGGACGCGTCCGGGCCCGTGGCGCGCGAGCTGCAGTTCCCGTACCACCCGCATGTGACGGTGGCGCACGGCATCGAGGACGAGGCGATGGACCGGGCGTTCGAGGAGCTCGCGGAGTACGCGGCCGAGTGGCCGTGCACCGGCTTCGCGCTCTACGAACAGGGGGCCGACGGCGTGTGGCGCAGGCTGCGCGACTTCGTCTTCGGGGGCGCGGTCGTGCCGCCGCAGGCGACCCATGCGGAGCGGGGCCCGCTTCCGGCCCGCTGACCGGTCTGGAGCGCTTGGGGGTGGGGGTCCGGGGTGGTGTGTTCGGTGCGGGTTGGTTTGGGCTGAGCGCGCAGTTCCCCGCGCCCCTTACGGGGCGCCCGGCCGCGGCCCGGGATGGCAGCCGCCGGAGCAACCACAGTCGCCGGAACGGCCCTGCGGCCCGGATCGGCAGCTGCCGGAACAGCCCCCGTATCCCTCAATCGGCAGCCGCCGGAGCGCACCCCGCATCCCTACATCGGCAGCCGTCGGAACACCCCCCGCGGCACATTCCTCAGCGCCGACATGACCAGCCGCAGGGTCCCCGGCACCCACACCGTCTCGGAGCGTCGGCGTAGGCCCGTTTCGATGGCTGTGGCGACTGCCTCCGGGGTCGTTGCGAGCGGTGCTTCCGGTAGCCCCGTCGTCATCTTCGAGCGGACGAAGCCGGGGCGTACGACCATGACGTGGACGCCTGTGCCGTGGAGGGCGTCGCCCAGGCCCTGGGCGAAGGCGTCGAGGCCCGCCTTGCTCGACCCGTAGATGAAGTTGGCGCGGCGGGCACGCTCGCCGGCCACCGAGGAGAGTACGACCAGGGAGCCGTGTCCCTGGGCCTGGAGTGCCCGGGCGCACACCAGCCCGGACGACACCGCGCCCGTGTAGTTGGTCTGGGCGACACGGACCGCCGAGCCGGGCTCGTTCTCGTCGCGCGACTGGTCGCCGAGGACGCCGAACGCGAGCAGCACCATGTCGATGTCGCCCTCGGCGAAGACCTTGCCGAGCGCTCTCTCGTGGGCGTCGGGGTCGAGCGCGTCGAAGGCGACGGTACGGACGTCCGCGCCGAGTTCGCGCAACCCCGAGGCGGCCGTTTCCAGGGCGGGGGAGGGGCGCCCCGCGAGCCACACTGTGCGGGTACGGCGGACGATCAGCCGCCGCGCGGTGGCGAGCGCGATCTCGGACGTGCCGCCGAGGACGAGCAGGGACTGGGGAGCACCGAAGGCGTCCTTCATGAAACCGAACTCCTATAGAGAGGGTAGGAAAACCAAACTCGCGAGTGGCTCACGTCAGAGGCCGAGGCGCCGGGACAGGTCCGAGGTGAACGCCCCGCCCGGGTCCAACTCCCCGCGCAGCGCCCGGAATTCGGCGAGCCGCGGATACATCGCCGCGAGCAGTTCGGGCCGCAGCCGGGAGTCCTTGGCGAGGTAGACACGCCCGTCGGCAGCGGCTACCTCCTCGTCCAGCTCGTCCAGGAAGCCGCCGAGCCCCGGCAGGTTCGCGGGGATGTCCAGCGCGAGCGTCCAGCCGGGCATCGGGAAGGACAGCCAGCCCGGGTCGCCCTCCCCGAACCGCTTCAGGACGGCGAGGAAGGAGGGGCAGCGGCGCTGCGAGATGCGGTGCACGATCCGGCGCAGGGCGTCCTCCCGGCCGTATCCGACGACGAACTGGTACTGCACGAAACCGCCCCGCCCGTAGACGCGGTTCCAGTGCGGCACACCGTCGAGCGGGTGGAAGAAGGTGGAGATCTTCTGCAGTTCGCCGGCACGCGCGCGTGGCGCCTTCCGGTACCAGAGCTCATTGAAGAGGCCGACCGCCCTACGGCCGAGCAGGCCTTCGGGTACGAAGGAGGGAGCGGCGGGAAAGCGGCCGGGGCGGAACTCCAATGGGGCTCTACGCGCGCGCGTGCCGTTGGACAGCGCCTCCAGGGGAGCGTGATCGCCCCGGGTCAGCACGGAGCGCCCCATGGACGTGCCGCGGGCCAGCAGATCGATCCAGGCGACCGAGTAGCGGTAGCGGTGGTCGGTGGCCGTGAGACGGGCCATCAAGTCGTCCAGGTCCGTGGCGCGTTCGGTGTCGACGGACATCAACGAGGTCTCGACGGGCTGCAGTCGGACGGTTGCCGTGAGGATGGCGCCCGTCAGGCCCATGCCGCCGGCCGTGGCGTCGAAGAGGGGTGTGCCGCAGCTCACCGTACGGATCTCGCCGTCCGCCGTCAGCAGCTCGAAAGAGAGCACATGACGGGCGAACGAGCCCGACACATGGTGGTTCTTGCCGTGGATGTCCGCGCCGATCGCCCCGCCGACCGTCACATAGCGGGTCCCGGGCGTCACCGGCACGAACCAGCCCAGTGGCAGCAGGACTTCCATGAGCCGGTGCAGCGACACCCCGGCGTCGCACAGCACGGTCCCGCCGTCGGCGTCGATCGCGTGGATGCGGTCAAGGCCCGTCATGTCGAACACGGCCCCGCCCGCGTTCTGCGCCGCGTCCCCGTACGCCCGCCCCAGGCCCCTTGGGATGCCCCCGCGGGCCCCGCACTCCCGGACGGCGGCGACGGCCTCCTCGTACGTGCGTGGGCGGACCAGACGGGCGGCGGTGGGGGCGGTGCGGCCCCACCCCGTGACGGAGACGGTGTCGGCAGGCATGCCAGTGACCGTATCGCCCATGAATGGGCGTTAGTTCGCTAACGCCCATCCTCTCCCCGAAATGGGTGATTAATGGGATGTCGCTCAATATTGCCGGACTTCCTGCGGCGCCGACGTGAACAGTGAGTCCACATGGACGACCTCGACGACATGGACCGCCGACTCCTGTCAGCCCTCCGCGACTGCGCCACGGACCCACGTGTCGCGGCGGCCGCACGCACCCTGTCCTGGGTGGGGGAACACGGCGCGCTGTGGCTCGCGGCCGGTCTCGCGGGTGCCGCCACGGACCGGCCGCGGCGTCGCGCCTGGCTGCGCGGTACGGCCCTGACCGCGGGCGCGCACCTCGCCAGCATGGGCGTCAAACGGCTCGTACGCCGCCCGCGCCCAGGACACGTCGAGCCGCTGGTCCGCACTGTCGGCCGGCACTCCTTCCCCAGTTCCCACGCCACGTCCGCGGCGGCCGCCGCCGTGGCCTATGGGGCGCTGGGCGCGCGCGTGGTGCCACCGCTGGCCGCCGCGATGTGCGTCTCGCGGCTGGTCGTCGGCGTCCACTACCCCTCGGACGTGGCGGCTGGCGCGGCCCTCGGCGCGGCGACGGCCCGTCTCGGGGCCCACTGGATGACAGGAGGCCGCGACCATGGCTGAAACGGCCCTCCTGGAGAGGACACAGCGGAAACAGCGCGCCCCCGGGAAAAGTGGCCTCCTAAGAGGGCTGATCAGGACCGCCCGTCCAAAACAGTGGGTCAAAAACGTCCTGGTGATCGCCGCTCCGGCAGCGGCGGGCGAGCTCTTCTCACGCCACGCGCTCACCCAGATCGCGCTCGTCTTCGTACTGTTCACGGCCTGCGCCGCCGGCGTCTACCTGGTCAACGACGCGCGGGACGCCGAAGCCGACCGCGCCCACCCGGTCAAGCGCCACCGTCCGGTCGCCGCCGGCGAGGTGCCCGTTCCGGTCGCCTACTCCGTGGGGATCGTGCTCGCCGTCGTCGCCCCCACCGCGGCCGCGCTCCTGTGTTCCCCGCTCACCTCGGCGCTGCTGACCGCCTACCTGGGCATGCAGCTCGCGTACTGCGTCAGCCTCAAGCACGTCCTCGTCGTCGATCTCGTCGTGGTGACCACCGGGTTCCTGATGCGGGCCATGATCGGCGGGCTCGCGCTGGGGATTCCGCTGTCGCGCTGGTTCCTCATCACGACGGGCTTCGGCGCGCTGTTCATGGTCTCCGCCAAGCGCTACTCCGAAGCCGTGCAGATGGCCGGGAAAGCGGGCGCCACGCGCGCGTTGCTCACCGAATACACCACCGGCTACCTGCGCTTCGTCTGGCAGCTCGCGGCCGGAGTCGCCGTCCTCGGCTACTGCCTGTGGGCCCTGGAGGAGGGCGGTGTACCGCACACCAGCGTGCTGCCCTGGCGGCAGCTGTCGATGGTCCCCTTCATCCTCGCGGTCCTGCGGTACGCGGTCTTCGCCGACCGCGGCACCGCCGGTGAACCCGAGGACGTGGTCCTGCGCGACCGCGCCCTCGCCCTCATCGGCGTGGCGTGGCTGGCGATGTACGGCTTGGCGGTGGCCGACTGGTGAGTCACGTGCAGCAGTTGAAGGCCCGTCGGCCGCGGACCCGGCGCCCCGGAGCCCGGGAACTGCTCGGCTTCGCCACGGCCGGGCTCCTCGCGTACGCGGCCGACCTCGCGCTCTTCGTGTGGCTGCGCGGCCCCGTCGGCCTGGACCCGCTGACCGCCAAGGCCCTGTCGTTCGTGGCGGGCTGCTCGGTCGCGTACGCGGGCAACGCGCTCGGCACCTACCGGCACACGACGACGCGAGGCCCGCGCCAGTACGGGATCTTCTTCGCAGTGAACATCGCCGGCGCCCTCGTGCAGCTGCTGTGCATCCTCGTCAGCCACTACGGCCTCGGGTTCACCTCCCCGCGCGCGGACACCGTGTCGGGCGCCGGAATCGGTATGGCGCTCGCCACTGTCCTGCGCTTTTGGGGTACCCGCACATTGGTTTTCCGAGGCGAGGGCAGAGTCGGATCATGGACTGGCTGAAAAAGCTCCCCGGCGTGGGCCCGTTGGTCACGCGGCTGATGGCCACGCACGCGTGGCGCTCGTACGAACGACTGGACCGGGTGAAGTGGACCCGGCTCGCCGCGGCGATGACCTTCATCAGCTTCGTCGCGCTGTTCCCGCTGATCACCGTCGCCGCCGCCATCGCCGCCGCGACGCTCGACGAGAAGGGGCAGCGGACACTCGAGGACAAGATCGCCGAGCAGGTGCCGGGCATCTCCGACCAGCTCGACATCGGCGGTCTCGTCGACAACGCCGGCACGGTCGGCATCATCGCGGGCGCGCTGCTGCTGTTCACCGGCATCGGCTGGGTCGGTTCGATGCGCGAATGCCTGCGTGCGGTCTGGGAGCTGCCGGACGACGAGGAGAACCCCGTCCTGCGCAAGCTCAAGGACGGCGGCGTACTCGTCGGCCTCGGCGGCGCCGTGCTCGTCACGATCGCCGCGTCCACCGTCGCGTCGACCGCGGTGGGCTGGACGGCCCGGCAGCTCGGTATCGACGAGGGTGGCTGGGGCGGGGTGCTGCTGCGGATCGCCGCGTTCGCCGTGGCCGTCCTCGCGGACTTCCTGCTGCTCCTGTACATCCTGACGCTGCTGCCCGGCGTGCAGCCGGCGCGGCGGCGGCTGGTCGTCGCCGCACTGATCGGCGCCGCCGGGTTCGAACTGCTGAAGCTGCTGCTCAGCGGCTATATGCAGGGTGTCGCGTCGAAGAGCATGTACGGGGCGTTCGGGGTGCCCATCGCCTTGCTGCTGTGGATCAACTTCACGGCCAAGCTGCTGCTGTTCTGCGCCGCCTGGACGGCGACGCAGCACGACGAGTCCGCCGAGTCGGACGGACCGGCCGGGCCCGATGAACCGGCCGGGTCCGATGAACCGGCCGGATCCGCCGACGAGTCCGCCGCGTCCGGCAAGACCACCGGATCGGGCAAGTCCGCCGGAGCAAGCAGATCCGCCGGAGTCAGCGGCGGCGGCGCATCAGGTCGGGCAGCGGCCAGCGGCGGTTGATCACGAAGACACCGGCCGCGAGGAGGACGAGGACGCCGCCGGTGATCGCCAGGGCGATGCCGATGCCGCTCGAACCCGCCTCCGCAGAGGAGGCCACGGGCTTCGTCGAAGGCTTCCCGTCACCGGAACCGCCCGCCTCGCCGGAGGCGTTCGCGCCCGGCTGCGCGCTCGTGTCCGCGCTCTTCGGCGGCACCAGCTCGCCCACCGGGTCGACCTTGCCGGCCGCCTGGAAGCCCCAGTCGAGGAGCTTGGCGGTCTCCTTGTAGACCTGGTCGTGCTCGTCCTTCTCCGGGTTCATGACCGTGACGAGCAGCACCTTGCCGTCGCGTTCGGCGACGCCCGTGAAGGTCGAGCCCGCGTTCGTGGTGTTGCCGTTCTTCACACCCGCGATGCCTTTGTAGGAGTCGAGTCCGTAGTCGCCGGTCAGCAGCCGGTTGGTGTTCTGGATCTCGAAGGACTTGCGGGTCGTCTTGCCCTTCTTGTTCTTCTTGGTCTCGCCCGGGAACTGCGCGCGGACCGTCGAGCAGTACTCCCGGAAGTCCTTCTTCTGCAGGCCGGAGCGGGCGATCAGGGTCAGGTCGTACGCCGACGACACCTGCCCCTTCTCGTCGTAGCCGTCCGGGCTGACGACGTTGGTGTCGAGGGCCTGGAGCTCCTCGGCGTGCGCGTTCATGTCCTTGACGGTCGGGTCGACGCCGCCGTTCATCGCGGACAGCACGTGGACGGCGTCGTTGCCGGAGCGAAGGAAGACACCGAGCCACAGATCGTGGACCGTGTACGTCTCGTCCTCCTTGACGCCCACCATGCTGGAGCCCGAGCCGATGCCCGCCAGATCGGTGGGTACGACCTTGTGCTTCTGCGTCTTCGGGAACTTGGGCAGCAGGGTGTCGGCGAACAGCATCTTCAGGGTGCTCGCCGGGGGCAGCCGCCAGTGCGCGTTGTGCGCGGCCAGGACATCGCCGGACTCGGCGTCCGCGACGACCCAGGAACGGGCGCTCAGATCCTTCGGGAGGACCGGGGCGCCGGTCCCGAGGTTCGCCTGGGTGCCGGGCCGGCCGAGCTGGGCGCCGCCCACGGTCGACATGTCCGCCGGGGGTGTGGCCGACGGACTGGCGGACGCCGAGCCCGACGGCGACGTCGACGGCGAGCCCGACGTCGACGGAGTTGTCGACGGAGTCGCCGACGGGGTTGATGTCGGCTTGTCGTCCGCGAAGGCCGGCGCGGTGGCGGTCGCCGTGAGCGCGAGCGAGAAGGACAACAGAGTGGCGGAGGTGACCAGCAAGGATGACTTGGTGGTCTTTTTCATGGCGGACACGGTCGAGAACGTACATGGCCGTGGGCGGGAAGTCCCGCGGCCCTCCCCGCCGTCGTGGCCGCCGTGCTCTCCACCCCGGGCGCCGGTTCCGTTCGACGGCGGTGATACTGAACGTATGAAGCTCAGCCGTCCCGTCTCCTGGTTCCTGCTCGCCTTCGGAGTGTGGAGCTGGGTCATCTGGATCACTTTCGTCAAGAACCTGTGGAAGGACGGCAGCGGGCTCGCCTTCGACGACGCGGGCGATCCGACCGGGTACTTCTGGGTGCACCTGACGCTCGCCGTTGTCTCCTTTGTCTTGGGGACGGTCGTCGGGGGCATCGGGTTGCGCGGTGTTCGAGCCATGCGTCACACGTCATAACGGGAGAGTCACCGCGTGGTCATCGTGTTTCTGGTCCTGGCCCTCGCCGTGTTCGGCGGGCTGCACTGGTACCTGTGGCGTCGGCTGGTCCGTGACACGACGGCCCGGCCGGGGCTTGCCCGGCGTGTGGGTACGGTCGTGGTCGTCGTCGGACCGGTCCTCATGTTCGCGGGGGTCGCCTCCGAGCGGGCGGGAGCGCCGTTCTGGCTGCAGCAGGTGCTGACCTGGCCAGGGTTCCTGTGGATGGCGCTGTCCATCTATCTCCTGCTGGCACTGCTGGTCGGGGAGGTCGTACGGCCGCTGCTGAGGCGGATCCTGGAGCGGCGGGCGGCGACCGACGCGGCGACGGTGGGCGTACGCGAGGTCGCACCCGTACCCGCGGGTGCTCCCGCCCTGGAAGCCGAGTCCTCCCCCGAAGCCGAGCCCTCTTCTGAAGCCCAGTCCTCCCCCGAAGCCCAGCCCGAGGACACCGAGAAGCCGGTGCCCGCGGCCACCGGCCCCTCGCGCCGTCTCTTCGTCTCCCGCGTCGTGGGTGGGGCCGCCGCGGCTGCCGCGGTGGGAACGGTCGGATACGGGACGTACGGCGTCCTGAGGGGCCCCAAGGTGAAACGGGTCACCGTGCCCCTGGCGAAGCTCCCGAGGGCCGCACACGGGTATCGGATCGCCGTCGTCAGCGACATTCACCTCGGGCCTGTGCTCGGGCGTGGGTTCGCCCAGAAGGTCGTCGACACGATCAACTCGACGCAGCCCGACCTCATTGCCGTCGTGGGGGACCTCGTCGACGGCAGCGTGAAGGACCTCGGGCCCGCCGCCGCGCCGCTCGCCCAGCTGAAGGCGCGGCACGGATCGTTCTTCGTCACGGGTAACCACGAGTACTTCTCCGGGGCCGAGGAGTGGGTCTCGCACGTACGGGAACTGGGGCTGCGGCCGCTGGAGAACGCCCGTACGGAGTTGGCTGATTTCGACCTCGCTGGCGTCAATGACATCGCGGGCGAGGACGAGGGGCAGGGGCCCGACTTCGCGAAGGCGCTCGGGGACCGGGACCGGGCGCGGGCGTGTGTGCTGCTCGCTCATCAGCCCGTGCAGATTCATGACGCCGTCGACCACGGGGTGGATCTTCAGCTCTCCGGGCACAGCCACGGGGGCCAGTTGTGGCCCGGGAACTTCCTCGCGGGTCTTGCCAATCCGACCGTGGCCGGTCTGGAGCGTTACGGGGACACGCAGTTGTACGTCTCGCGGGGCGCGGGTGCCTGGGGGCCGCCGACCAGGGTGGGTGCGCCGTCCGACATCACGGTCGTGGAGCTCGCCTCCAGGCAGGCCTGAGGCGGAACCCCGCGGAACTGACGCGTTCACGCGGGGTTGACGATCGCGCGAGTGACGCGATGGGCTCACTTCACGCAGACCATGTGACAGAGGTGTGCGCGGGGTGAGGAGCAAACGTGTTGAGACGCAACTCCTTCCGGTTGCCCCGGCATCCGGCTTCGGTCGGGCTTGCCCGGCGCCGGGTGCGCGACCATCTGTCGAACTGGGGGCACAGCGCGGGTGAGCCGGCATTCGAGGACGTCGTGCTGCTGGTGTCCGAGCTGGCGACGAACGCGGTGCGGCACGGGCCGCTGCTGGAGCGGGAGTTCGAGGTTGCGGTGACCGCGCTCGCGGACGGGTCCTGTCTTATCGAGGTTTCCGACGAGAGTCCTGTCCAGCCTCGGTTGCGGGTGGTCGGGGAGTACGACGAGGAGTCCGGGCGGGGGTTGCGTCTGGTGGAGAACCTCACGACCGCCTGGGGGGTGTGGAGTCGGGGGAGGCACGGGAAGACGGTCTGGGCGTTGGTCTCTGCGCCGTAGCTCCGCCGGTTGGGCGGGTGGGGTGGGTGCTGTGTGTTGTTGGCTGCGGGCGGGTGAGGGCTTGTCGCGCAGTTCCCCGCGCCCCTGAAGGGGCGCTTCGGCGCGGGCATGACCAGACGCTCAGCCACGCGCCCTTTACGGGGCGCTCAGGCGTGCGCCCGGCGAAGAGATCAACTACCGCATGCCCTTGAAGAGATCAACTACCGCATGCCTCTGCAGGCAGCGTCACCGTTATCGCCAAGCCCTTGCCCGGGGACGTGCGTACCGTTACGTCGCCGCCGTGGGCGGTTGCCACGCCCTGGACGATGGCCAGGCCCAGGCCGCTGCCCGCGCCGCCGCCGGCTCGGAAGAAGCGGTCGAAGATGCGGGTGGCGTCCTCCTCGTCGAGGCCCGGGCCCTCGTCGGCGACGCAGAGGCGTACGACTCCGTCCACCCGCTCAAGGTCGAGGGTGACCGG
Source organism: Streptomyces albicerus (assembly GCF_008905045.1). Classification (GTDB taxonomy): domain Bacteria; phylum Actinomycetota; class Actinomycetes; order Streptomycetales; family Streptomycetaceae; genus Streptomyces; species Streptomyces albicerus. Next base: position 115,072 of record NZ_VWMY01000035.1, on the reverse strand, counting down.
GACGTCGGGGGGCGTGTGCGTGCGGAGGTTCGCCACGAGGTTGCCCAGGATCTGGCGCAGGCCAGACTCGTCGGCGTGTATGAGGAGGGCACCGTCGGCGCCCACGGACACCGGGCGCTCGGGCTGCTGGGCCCGTAGGTCCTCGGCCGCGTCCCGTACGAGGCGGCTCAGGTCGACGTTCTTGAAGCGCAGTTCGGGCTGCTGGTCGAGGCGGGCCAGGGTGAGCAGCTCGTCGACGAGACGCCCCATGCGGTCGGCCTCGCCGGTCATCCGGTCCCAGGCGCGCTTGCGCTCGGCCGGCTCGCGCAGCATGCCCTTGTCGTACAGCTGGAGATAGCCGCGGATCGCCGACAGCGGAGTACGCAGCTCGTGGGAGGCGTCCGCGACGAAGCGGCGCAGCTGGGCGGCGCTGTGCTCGCGAGTGCGGTACGCCGACTCGACCTGGTGGAGCATCGAGTTGAGGGCGAGCCGCAGCTGCTCGACCTCCTGGGTGGGGTGGTGGTTGGAGGGCACACGGCGGGCCAGGTCCCCCTCGGCGATCGCCGACGAGGTCTCCACCATGTCCTCAAGGGGGCGCATCCGGCGGCTCACGCTGAGCATCGTGAGTACGGCGAGCAGTCCCAACAGCAGTACTCCGAAGGCCAGGTCGAGCTTGAGCGCTTTGGCGATGCCCTTGTGCAGCGCGTCCGTCGAGGTGGCCAGCAGGATGGTCGTGCCGTCCGTGAGGGAGACAGCGGTGACCCGGTACGGATCACCGCCCACCGTCACGTCGCGCGGCTCGGTGTCACCGGTGAGCGCACGAGGGTCGTCCACCGCGGCGGCCAGGGCGTTCTGGTTCTTCGTCGGCTCGAAGCGGCCGATCGTGATGGCCTGCCCCTTCTTGTCGACCGCCGCGAAGAGAGAGTCCGAATTCGGCGGGCCCTGTGTTTCCGGGACCTGGCCGTTGCGGACGAGTGCCAGCGCGCTCAGGGAGTCGATCTGCCGGGTGGTGATCTGCGTGCTCCCCAGCGAATCCCGCGTCTTGAGGAGCTGCGAGTCGATCTGGTCGAGCAGGTAGTACCGCATGCCCATGAGGCTCACCGCCGTCGCCACGATGATGCCGAGGGCCAGCAGCGCCACGTTCGCCAGCGTCAGCTGGCCGCGCAGCGAGTGGATGCCCCTGTGGCAGCGGCGGCGCACGCTCATGCGAGCCCGTATCCGACGCCGCGCCGCGTCGTGATCACAGGAGCGCCGAGGGCGTCGAGCTTGCGCCGCAGATAGCTGATGTACGTCTCCACGACGGTCGACTCCGCCGAGTGCTCGTACTGCCAGACATGGCGCAGGAGCTGCTCCTTGGGGACGATCCGCCCGCCGTTGCGCACGAGGAAGCGCAGGAGCGCGTACTCGGTGGGTGTGAGCTCGACCGAGCGGCCCGCGCGGTGCACCGAGTACGTCGTCTCGTCCAGCTCCAGGTCTCCGTAGCGCAGCGGCGGGCGCTCGGGGAGGACATCGGCCGGGCGGGTGCGGCGCAGGACCGCGGTGATCCGGGCGATCACCTCGTCGATGTTGAACGGCTTGGTGATGTAGTCGTCGCCGAAGGCGAGCGCGCCCACGATTTCGGTGGGCGCGTCCCGCGCGGTGAGGAACACCAGCGCCAGGTCCGGTTGCTTCGCGCGCAGTTCGTGGCCCAGCGCCCGGCCGTCGCCGTCCGGGAGCATCACGTCGAGGAGCGCGGCGTCCGGGCGCGTGCGCTCGGCCAGCGTCAGCGCCTGGCGGACGGTCCCCGCCGTCATCACCTCGAAGCGGTGGTAGCGCAGGGCGATGGCCAGGACGTCCACGATGCTCGGCTCGTCCTCGACGACCAGGACGGTCGCACCCTCATGAGCGGTCATGTCCCCAGTATCGGCGCGGGCACTGACAACGGGGCCGGGTCGCGCCTTGGAGTTCCTTGAGAGTCATGGCCGATTCGTGTCCTCACCCGCGCGCCGCCCCGATGCTGAGCCGCAGGACCTGGGGGACCAACCGACGACCGACTAAGGAGCGTTGAGGCGTGACGACATTGGCACGGTGGTGCTATCGGCACCGGCTGGTGGTCCTGTTTCTGTGGGTGGGGACGTTGTTGGGGCTGGGCTTCGCGGGATCCGCCGCGGGCACGAACTACGCGGACACCTTCACCCTTCCGAACACGGACTCCACGCGCGCGTACAACCTGATGCAGAAGGCCTTCCCGGAGCGGTCGGGCGACACCGACACGGTGGTGTGGAAGGTCGACGACGGAACCGTGCGGGACGAGTCCGTACGCTCCCGGATCGAGCCCGCGCTCGAGTCGATCGGGCGCATGGAGGGCGTTGGCGAGGTCAGCAGCCCGTACGCCGCGCAGGGGGCCGCGCAGATCAGTGAGAACGGGCGGATCGCGTACGCCCAGGTCACCTTCACCGAGCAGGCGAACGGTGTGCCCAAGGAGCTGGTGGAGGACGTCGTCGACACGGCGCAGGACGCCGAGCGCGCCGGTCTCCAGGTGGAGCTGGGCGGGCAGGCGATCACCCGGACCCAGGAGCCGCCCACCGGCATCGCCGAGATGGTCGGCATCGTGGCCGCGGCCGTCGTCCTCTTCCTCGCCTTCGGCTCGGTCTTCGCGATGCTGCTGCCGCTCGTCGTGGCGATCGCGGCCCTGGGCACCGGCCTGATGGCGACCTCGCTGCTCAGCCATGTCACGGACGTACCCGAAGTCGCCCCGCTGCTCGGCTCGTTGATCGGTCTCGGCGTCGGTATCGACTACGCGCTGTTCATCGTGACGCGGCACCGGCGGGGCATCCTGCGCGGCATGAAGCCCGAGGAGTCAGCCGTCACGGCCCTCAACACCTCGGGCCGGGCCGTGCTGTTCGCAGGCGGCACGGTGTGCATCGCGCTCGCCGGAATGCTGGTGATGAACATGCGCTTCCTGGACGGCGTGGTCATCGCGACCTCGCTGACGGTCGTCCTGAGCGTCCTCGCCGCGATCACCCTGCTGCCCGCGCTCCTCGGCCTGCTCGGCATGCGCGTCCTCAGCCGCCGGCAGCGGCGCCGGCTCGCCGCGACGGGACCGGAGTCGGCGGAGGCGAGCGGGCTCGCGGCACGCTGGTCCTCGTACGTGGAGCGGCGGCCGCGCTCGGTCGCCGTCATGGCGCTGGTCGTGATGATGGTGCTGGCGCTGCCGGTCCTGTCGATCCGGCTCGGTGCCACCGACCAGGGCAACCACCAGGACTCGACGACCACGCGACAGGCGTACGACCTGCTCGCCGAGGGCTTCGGGCCCGGCTTCAACGGTCCGCTCCAGGTGGTCGTGGAGCGCGGCGACGCGGACGCGCTCGTCTCGACCATCCGGTCGACGGAGGGTGTCGCCCAGGTCGCCGCCGCGCCGCCCGCCCAGGGCATCACGGTGATCCAGGTCGTGCCGACCACGTCGCCGCAGTCCGAGCAGACGGACCAGCTGATCGACCGGCTGAGGGACGGCGTGATCCCGGAGTCCGGGGCCGAGGCCCATGTGGGCGGAGTGACCGCCACCTTCAAGGACTTCGCGGCCGTGACCGGCGACCGGCTGCCGTACTTCATCGCGGCGATCATCACGCTCGGCTTCCTGCTCCTCCTCGTGGCGTTCCGCTCGCTGGTGGTGCCGCTGACGGCCGCCCTGATGAACCTGATCGCGGCCGCCGCGTCCTTCGGCGTCCTGGTCGCGATCTTCCAGTGGGGCTGGGGCACGGAACTGCTCGGCATCGGCAAGGAGGGGCCGATCACCGCCTTCCTGCCGGTCATCATGCTGTCGCTGCTCTTCGGGCTCTCGATGGACTACCAGGTGTTCCTGGTGAGCCGTATGCACGAGGAATGGGTGCACACGAAGGACAACGCGCGGGCGGTCCGGGTCGGCCTCGCCGAGACCAGCCGGGTCATCAACTGCGCGGCCCTGATCATGATCTGCGTCTTCTCCGCGTTCGTCCTCAGCGGCGACATGGAGGGCGCGATGGCGGGCATCGGGCTCGCGGCGGCGGTCGCACTGGACGCGTTCATCCTGCGTACGGCACTGGTGCCGGCCGCGATGCACCTCCTGGGGAACTCCAACTGGTGGCTCCCGGCCGGGCTCGAGAAGCGGCTGCCGCATCTGGCGGTGGAGCCCCGGGAGGAGGAGGTTTCCGAGCCTCACGCGCGCGTGCCCGACGAGGACGGCGGCTCCTCCACGGTCATCCACGGCTTCGTCCGCACCCCGGACGGCGAACCCGTCGACGGCGCCGCGCTCACCCTGCTCTCCAAGGGCGGCCGTCAGCTCGACCGGGTGACCTCCCTCGCCGACGGCTCGTACATCGTCTCGGTGCCGTCGCCGGGGGCGTACCTGCTGGCCGCGACGGCCAACGGGCACCCGTCCCGCGCCAAGCACGTGACGGTCGGCGCGGAGCCGCTGGTGTACGACGTGGAGCTGGCGGAGGACGAGGTGGACGCGGTGAACTGACCGCGCGGAGTACGTCGAGTGCTATTTCGCGGGCTTCCTCTTGGGGTCGGGCAGTGCGTTCGTCATCCCCGGGAGGAAGTCCGTGAACAGCGAGTGGACCTCGCGGACCAGGGGCCTCAGCACGCGGAAGCGGGCCAGTGAGACGCCCAGGGACGTGAGGCGGGCGCCGCGCTCGGCGAGACGGTAGCTGCGCTCGCGGCCCTCCGTGCGGTCGAAGATCCAGTACAGGACGAGACCCATCTGGGAGAGCCACAGCAACTCGGGGAGCACCTCCCGGAGTTCCTCCGGGATCTTCGCCTTGGAACCGGCGAGCACCTCGGCGCAGATGCCGATGGCCTCCACGCGCGCGTGCTCCGACTCGGCCGAGAACGGGCTGAGCGGACTGTCCGGATCGGCGGCGTTCTTGAAGAACTGCACCGCGAACTCGTGGTACGGCGTCGCCACATCCAGCCACGTCTTCAGGACCCCGGCGATCCGGGCCTCCAGATCCGTCTCCCGGTCCAGGACTTCACGGACCGCCACCCGGTGCTCGGCGGCGAGCCGGTCGTAGAAGCCCTGGATCAGGTGTTCCTTGCCGGCGAAGTAGTAGTACGCGTTCCCTACGGAGACCCCGGCCTCCTTGGCGATGGCGCGCATCGTCGTCTTCTCGTAGCCCCGCTCCTGGAACAGGCGCATCGCCGTCTCCAGGATCAGGGCCCGGGTCTGCTCGCTCTTGGCCGGCGCACGCGACGGCCCGGGCCCCTCGGGTTCGGCGGGGCCGTCCGGACTACGGGAACTGTCTTTCGCTGCTGGCACGGGAAGAGCCTAACGAGGCGCGCAGGTGCCGCTGTCGCACGCGGGCGCGTTGTAGGTCCAGCCCGCGGCCGGGTCGTACGTCCACCCGTGAGCTCCGTAATAGGCATTCCCACCCCGACGCCAACGCCCCTGCTGCCGCGCTGACTGCGCTTCACGCCACTTGGCCGCGGCGAGGACCGCGCCCCGCGCGAGACGCGCCCCGGCCGGAGTGCTGAGCCGGTGGGCCATCGGGCGGTGCTCGGCGAGTGCCCACAGGGTGACGATCCAGGCGGCGGTGCCCCGGTAGACCTGGCCGGAGTCGCCGACCACGGTGATCTCGTCGAGCGTCGCCGCGTGGTCGATCCCGGGGAAACGGCGCCGGGCGGTCTCCGATCCGGCGGGCATCAGCTCCAGCGGCACCAACTGGCGCTGTCGTACCAGCCAGTCGCGCAGGTGGGCGCAGAGCGAGCACTGCGCGTCGTACAGGACGGTCAGCCCGCGAACCGGGACGCGTGCGGCGTCCCGGTCCTGGGCGGCGGCGGTGGCCATCGCGGTCACGCCCCGACCGCGGGAGCGACCCAGTCCTGCGGCGGCACGGGCGGCTGCTGCTCGCGGTCCATGACACCCCGGCGCCGGATCTTGTTCAGCACGTACACGTTGCCCAGGTGCATGGCGCCGAGCACCAGCAGGACCACGCCGAGCTTCGTCGACAGGGCCTCGAAGACCCCGCGGGCGTCGGCGATCTCGTCCTCCTGGCTCAGGTAGAGCGCCACGAAGCCCAGGTTCACCAGGTAGAAGCCCACCACCAGCAGGTGGTTGACGGCGTCCGCGAGCTTCTCGTTCCCGTGCAGCACATCGGCCAGAAAGATCCGCCCGTTCTTGCTGAGCGTCCGTGCCACCCAGATCGTCAGCGCCACGCTGACCAGCAGATAGATGACATACGCGACGACCGTGAGGTCCATGTTCCCCACCCTTTCTCGACTTCTTGAACGCGTTCAAAAACGCTGTCGAGGAAGAATGTAGACCTGTTTTTGAACACGTTCAAGCCGGAAGTCGAGGGTCTCCTGTGTGAGGTGGGTCTCCGGGGGTGCGGCTCGGGCGCCGTCATTCGGCTGACGTGGGCCGGGCGACGCGGGTCGGGCGACGCGGGTCAGGCGAGGCGGGTCAGGTGGGGCGGCCCAGTTCCGGCCGCTTGCTGTAGTCCGTGAAGCCGATGATGTTGCCCCAGGGGTCCGCGACTTCGACGGTCCATCCGGTGGCCACGGAGAGGGGGGCGTCGAGGGGTTGGACGCCGGCGGCGGTGAGGGCGATGGCGACTCCCCGGGCGTCCCGCACCTCCAGCCACACCCGAGGCGCCCCCCATGACGGCGGCCGATGTCCGAGCTCCTCCTCCAGGCGCAGCAGCACCCCGGGCGTCTCGCTCCCGACCTTCAGCAGCGCGATCCCGGCCTCGTCCAGCCGGAACCCGAGGGTGAACCCGGCCCGCTTGTAGAAGTCCACGGCTTCGTCGAGATCGCCCACCAGAAGGAGCACGTTGTCGAAACCGAGCAGTTCGTACGACTCATCACCTGACATGGCGTCAGATTAGGTCGCCGGTCGAGAGTGCCGGGGGAGGCGACTGCCTCTGCCGACGGATGTCACCCGATGGCGATACGGGTCTGCCGGCAGCTTGCGGAGCCGACTCGCTCCTCTGACGTTCGTCGAGCAGCCTGTCTCGTCCCCATGACTGATTGTCAGTGGTGGCTCGTAATGTCGTCGGCATGGCAATGGTGACGTTCGTCGACGAGACGACAAGCGGGGACCGCCGCGATGCGGGGTGGGGGCTGGAGATCGCCGAGGAGAGGCTCGCGTTGCGCGAGCTGATCCGGCGACGGGTCTTTCAGGAGGTCGCCGAGTACAACGCGCGCACGCCGCGGGTGTTCCAGGGGCTGGTGCAGCCGGAGGACACCGAGCGGGTGCTGAACGGATACGCGCTCAGGACGCCGCGCCGGATAGATCCCGAGGCGCAGACCGAGCTGGCCCTCAAGGCCTTCGCCGGGAACGGGTTTCTGGTGCTCGTGGGGGACCGGCAGATCACCGACCTCGACGAGGAGATCGAGCTGACGCTCGGCACGGAGGTCACGTTCCTGAAGCTTGTCGCGCTGGTGGGGGGATGATGACGTCGCCTCGATCACTCACGCAGAAGATCCGGAACCAGGTCGCCGCCGGCAACATGGGCAAGCTCGCCGATGAGGCCCTAAAGGCCGCTGCCGCCAACAACGGCTACTGGGGCGGAGGCTGGCACGACCTCCTCGAAATTCTGCGGGACCTGCCCCTGGACGAGCGCCGACGTCTTGCCCACGCGCTCGCCGAGCGCTTCCAGTCGCTCGGCCCGGAGTCGGAGGCCCGGCAGAGCGTGCTGACGCTGCTCGGCCTCATCGCCCGTGACCTGCCCGACGACTTCTTCCTCCCCACCGAGCGGCTGGCGGAGCTCGAGAAGCTCGGCGCCAGGCACTCCTTCTGGTACGCGGCCCGTCTCGACGTCCTGGCCGAGGCGGAGCTGGCCTCCGGCAGGCAGCTCGCGCCCGCCGTCGTGGCCGTCTTCCGCCGCACCGCCCTGGACGCCTATCGCTCGGACACCCTCGCCGACCTGGCCAAGAAGCTCACCGACCCCGTCCTCAACGTCGGCGAGGAGTGGGCCGAGTGCGCCATGGACAGCGTCGACGGGCCGGCGGGCGAGTCCTGGCGGGACCTGCTCCGGCACGTCACCACGGCCACCGCCTCCAAGCCCACCGCCAAGTGGGACAAGCAGGCCCACGGCCTCATCGAGGCCATCGGAGCGGACCGGGTCAGGGAAACAGCGTTGGCCTGGCTCACCCTCGTCGGCCGCCCGCGCACCTTCCCGCTGGAGCGCCAGACGTACGAGCCGGACATCAACAACGCGTACGACCCCTACAACGCCAACGCCCTGCGCGGCCTGGCCTGGCTGCTGTCCCTCCTCCCGCCGCACCCGGACACGGCCCGATCCCTCGGCACGCTCGTCGAGACCTCCCTCAAGAAGGTCTCCGGACTCGGCCCGCGCAACCCGAAGGTCGCCAACGCGGGTGTCATCGCGCTCTCCCGCCTCGACAGCGAGGCGGCCCTCGCCGAACTCGCACGCCTCGCCACCCGGGTGACGTACAAGAACACGGCGAAGCTGCTGGACGGTGCGCTGGAGGCACGCGCCACCGCGCTCGGACTGAGCCGTGAGGAGATCGAGGAGCTCGCCGTCCCGGCGTACGGGCTCACCGAGGTCGGCCAGGCGCGGCACCGACTCGGGGACGTCACCGCTCTGCTCGACATCCACGGCTCCAGAGCCGTGCTCAGCTGGCGCAACGCGGCCGGCAAGGCCGTCAAGAGTGTGCCCGCCGCCGTGAAGCGGGATCATGCCGACGAGCTCAAAGACCTCAAGGCGGCCGTCAAGGACATCGACAAGATGCTGTCGGCGCAGGCGGAGCGGCTCGACCGGCAGTTCCTCGCCCGGCGCACGTGGGCGTACGACGCCTGGCGCGAGCGGTACCTCGACCATCCCCTGGTGGGGACCCTCGCCCGACGGCTCCTCTGGACGGTGGACGGCACGCCCGTGGGGTTCGCCGACGGAGAGCTGCGTACGCTCACCGACGGCCCTGTCAGCACGGGTGCCGAGGTCGAGCTCTGGCACCCCGTCGGACGGGAACCCGCCGAGATCGTGGCCTGGCGCGACTGGCTGGAGCGGCACGCGATCACCCAGCCGTTCAAGCAGGCCCACCGCGAGGTGTATCTGCTCACCGACGCCGAGCGCGCCACGGGCACGTACTCGAACAGGTTCGCGGCGCACATCCTGCGCCAGCACCAGTTCAACTCCCTCGCCGCGATCCGGGGCTGGCGCAACAAGCTCCGCCTGTGCGTCGACGACGAGGCCCCGCCCGCCAGCCGCGAGCTGCCGCAGTGGGGGCTGCGCGCCGAGTACTGGATCGAGGGCGACGGGGAGGCGTACGGCGAGGACACCACCGAGTCCGGCAGCTATCTCCGGCTGCGCACCGACCAGGTCCGTTTCTACCCGATCGACGCCCCGGAGAACTCGGCGCACTGCTGCGGCGGCGAGTACCGCATGTGGCTGCGGGACGGAGCGGACCCGGTCGAGCCCCTGCCCCTCAGCGAGATTCCGCCCCTCGTGCTCTCCGAAGTCCTGCGCGACGTCGACCTGTTCGTGGGCGTGGCGAGCGTCGGCAACGACCCGACCTGGCAGGACGGCGGGCCCGGCGGCCGCTTCCGGGAGTACTGGACGTCGTACGGCTTCGGCGAGCTGAACCAGAGCGCCGAGACCCGCCGGGCCCTCCTCGACCGCCTGATCCCCCGCCTGGCGATAGCCGACCGCTGCACCCTGGAGGGCCGCTTCCTGCACGTGAAGGGCGAGCGCCACACGTACAAGATCCACCTCGGCTCGGGCAACATCCTCATGAGCCCGAACGACCAGTACCTGTGCATCGTCCCGAAGTCGAACCCCGCCACCCCGCAGAGCGGCTACCTCCCGTACGAGGGCGACCGCACGCTCGCCGTCATCCTCAGCAAGGCGACGATGCTGGCCAAGGACACGGAGATCACGGACCCGACGATCCTCAGCCAGCTCTGAGGATCAGCGGGCTGTCAGGACGCGCAGCCGCCCACCCGTCGCGTGCTGAGCGCGATGTCGTCCATGCGGACGTCGTACGACGACGGGGTGGGGTCGGCCTGGTAGAGCTGCCAGCCCAGCTTGAGCTTGTCGAAGGCGGGGAAGACGAAGTCGTCCGCCGTGCCGCCGTGCTGTTTCGTGGAGACCGTCAGGTCGGACTGCTCGACGCCGTCCAGGTAGACGGTCACGCGGTTGTCGGTGGCGTCGAGGTGGAACTCGACGCACTGCCACTTCGCGGCGGCGGCCGGCGCGGAGGTCTTCCAGGCGGTCCAGTCGCCCGTGTCGCCCAGGTCGGAGCCGACGCCCCAGAAGTTGCCCTTGTCGGTGGGCGCGTACTGGCCGCCCAGCGGACGGACCAGCGTGGGGGAGTCGGAGCCGGAGGCCTCCGCGATGGTCCAGTGCGCCCAGTCGGGGGCGGTGGGGAACTCGGCCACGCGCAGGCGCAGGCGGGCCCAGACGCTGTTGCCGGGCAGGGCGAGATCGGGGAGGACGAGGAAGGCGCGGCCGTTGCCCTCGGTGCGGATGCGGAGCTCGCGGCCTGGCCCGCCGGAACTGCTCGGCTCGACGGTCAGCGAGCCGCTGGCGGTGTCAGTGGTCCAGCCCTGGCCCGCGGTGACCGGCCCGAGAGGCAGCCGGTCGAAACTCTCCCGCACGAACGTGCCGTATCCCTGCGGGGCGGTCCCCTGTGGGGCGGGCGCCGCAGAAGCGGCGGGGGGTATCGCGAGCTGCACGGCAGCGGCTGACAGCACGGCGGCGGCTTTCCTCAGGAGGGCCATGGGGCCAGTCTCCGACCGGAACCTCATCTGTCACATGAGTCACGTGGCGATATGGCTGATTGAGTCCTCAAGTATGTCTCGATCGCTCGGAGGTGGGCGACAATCCGGATGCCGAGGCCGAACTCCGCGCCACCCATCCCAGCGTGCATGGTCGAATGCCCCGGGTTAGTGGCCGAGCCCGTGCTTCACGACTCGTCGCGCCAACTCCCTGCGCGGTTCGGACAGTTCGGCGGCGATCCCGGACTCTCTGCCGCTGGCCGCCACGACGGCCGCGGAGAGCGGTGTCCCCGCGAGGAGGCATTGACGTCGCAAGTGGGTCGGCGGGTGAGTCGAGTCGACGCTGTGTCCGCGGAGGGCCGCAATCCGTCGCTGACGCTCGTACTCGCTCTCCGGGATCGACTCCATGTGGGCGCCGAGACGTTCCCACAGCCCGTGCCAGGGCTCCTGGTCGGTGGTGCCGTGCCGGCCGACCTGCTGGGCGTTGGCCTCGCGTTGCAGCATGCTCACGGCGGAGGAGACGACGAGAAGGCGGTTCATGACCGCTGCGGCCGCCTCGGTGGACCCGGCACGGGCGGCCAGCGAATCGGCGAGATACTCGGCGCGCTGCGTGGCACGCAAGGTCAGCCGGTCGAGAACCATCAGCAGGCCCTGGATCAGGGAGCGCGGCAACGCGTACACCAGATTGATGAACGCCTCCACCAGGTTGGGGTTTGAGGCCGGGGCGATGTAATAGCGCCAGGTGGTGAGGGAACGGAGCGCGTTTCCGATGACCAGTCCGTGCCGTGTGTCCCCGTTGCTGTAGTGGCCGAGTTCATGGCCGAGGAGGGCGATCCGCTGCTGAGGAGTGAGGATCTCCCAGAGCGGAAGGCCGAGCGTCAGCAGTCGACGGCCGCGTATCCCGTACGTCGTCACGCTTGCGTTGGCCTCCGTGCTGACGGCCACTGTGTCCACCCCTCGGGTGCCCACGACGGCGGCGACCTCGTCGATCAGCGCGAAGAGATCTGGCGCATCGGTCCGGCGCAGAAGGGGCTTGTCGTCGGGCAGCCCGGGAAACCGTGGCCGCAGGGTCCACGCCAGCAACCCAAGGAAGCAGCCGAGCACCACCCCCGCGCCGCCCCACCCCGTCACGACGAACCACACCGCGCCGACGGCCAGCGTCGCGGTGACACCGTGCACCGCGAGTGAGATCAGGTATGCCGCCACGCCCGCGGCGTCACGCCGCGGACGCAGTACGCCTCCGGCAGCCACTTCGGCCAGCAGCCTTTCGCCGTGACGACGGGCGAGTCTTCGCCGCCGTCTCTCCAGCCTTCCCGGCTCCTCTTCGGGCTGCTCGGGATCCACGTTCCAGTCGCAGGCGGCGCACCAGGTGGTGAACCGGCCGTCCGCGTGAACCTCGGTCCCGCACTGCGGGCATGGCTGCGTCGTGTCCCCGACGGTGGTGCGCACCGGGCGCCCTCCCTTTCCCTCAGCCCCTCCCCAGAGGCTGCTTCGTTCCTGGTCCGGCACAGCTGATCATCCCACTCTCCCGGCGTAAAGCCCTTGATCGTGCGGATACCGCGCCACCCGGACGTGCCCCGCCCGCACTCCCGGCCGCCCCTGCCCTCCACGGGACCTGTCATGAAGGCTTCAGTACTCTTCAGGCTGATTGGGGGAGGGGACGCCGGTGGGCCGTGTGCGAGTTGCCTTCGGGCTGCTGGTGGTTGTCGTCGGCACGGTCTGGCTGTCGGGCGGGGGATCGACCGTGCGGTCGGGCGGTCGCTGGGCGCTGTCGGCGTTGCCGTACGTACTGGTCGCCCTGGGACTGCTGCTGGTGCTCCGGGCGGCGGTGCCAAGGGGGCTGCTCGCCGCACCGCTCGTTCTCATCGCCGGTGGCGGGCTGTGGGCGGCGTATGACGCGGGGTATCTGGGAGGGGTGTCCTCGGGCAAGGTGTGGCCCGGCCTCGTGATCGCCCTGGGGGCCACGCTCGCGCTCGGCGTGCGGCCTCGGCCCGCCGCCGTGGAGGATGAACTGCCGTTCAGGCGCTATCGCAGCGTGCTGCTCCCTGTGCGCAAGCGCGTTGCCGCGGATGCGGTGCCGCTGCGGAACGTGGCGGTGAGCTCCTGGTTCGGGGACGCACGGATCGATCTCTCAGGAGCAGAGTTCACCAGCGATCTCCCGCCCGACGGGGGGTACAAGCTGCTTGAGGTCGATGTCATGGTCTGCTTCGGCAGGGTCGAACTCGTCCTGCCTCCGCGCTGCGCCGTTGTGCGCGGCAGTGTGGAGAACACCCTGGCCGTTCACTACGCCGACCGCGTCGCCGTGTATGCGGACACGGACACCTATCGAACGGCGGTGGGCGGGGTGGTGCCCCGCCGGGTTCTGCTCAACGTGCTGGGGCTAGGGGGATCCGTTGCCATTCGTTCCTTGTGAAGCGGAGTTCCCGGTGCTTCCCGGTGGCTCCACCGAGTGGTCCATGGGCTCGTCCTTGAGGCCGCCGTTGTCGAACCGGCTGTCGTCCTGGGCCAGGAACTGCGAGATCTGCTCATTCATCTGCACGAACTCCAGAGCGTTGGTTTCCGGCTTGTAGTGGAACGCTTTGACCAGGTCGAATCGGTGCAGATCGAAGACCGCGCACAGCAGTTCCGCGTGGTACAGAGCGGCGGCGACAGCGCCGCGGTAGGCGAGGACAGCCATGACGGCCGGGAGCAGAGGGAGCAAGGACCAGACATCGAGCCGAAGGACCAGCGGCAGGGTGGCCACCGTGCAGATCGCCAGCGAGACGCAGAGGGAGGCTGTCGAGGCGATGAGGTCCATCTGCTGGGTGACGGCGCTGTTGAGCCGCTCGGACACGAAGGGATAGATCCGCGGGTACGTGCGCATGATGTCCAGCCCGTAGCGGTCCCCCGAGAGACGCTCGGCCCGCAACAGGGCGTTGCCGAGCTCGGTGGCCATCAACTCGCCGTGTTTGTCCCGCCAGACATTGCCCGGCAGTTCCAGCTCCCGGACCTCGGTCGGATACCTGCCCCGGACGCGGCGTGCCTGGCTCACCCGGCGCCGCCGTTTTGCCGCCGCTTTGGCTTCCGCGGTCAGCGTGTGCAGCGGACGGGCCACGGCCGCCTGCGGGGTGACGTTGGCGGGCGTAGCCGGTTCGGCGAGTTCGATCGTCGCGATCGCGCGGTTTCTGCGGCGCCGGTGCCGTTCGGTCGCGGCACCGCGCAGAGGCGCCAACGGGGAGGGACGTGTCCAATAGCCTTCGAGGAGTTGGACCAGTGCGGCTTCGAAGGGACGCAGGATCACCCCGCCCACGAAGATGAAGACGGTGCCGAGCGCCAAGGCCGCCGCGTCCCCCTTCCCCGGCAGCACCGCACCGAAGTCCACACGCGCACCGGGCTCGTACAGGTGCGCGCGTATCAGAGTGGCAATCACAGCGATCACCAGAACGCTGGGCAGAATACTCAGCAGGCTGAACCGCGCCCCGCCGAGGGCCTTGCCACCCGCCTCGATCAGACCTCGCAACATCGGTGGCTCGGCTCCTATTTGGAGAAGCGTTTCATGAGGTGTCCACAAGCACAGAGCGGTGCGGTGGCTCCGGTACGGACGGGCTTGGTCTCGCATCTGACGCAGACCCAGATGATCTGGCCGATGGGGAGCGCCTTGAGGTTCATACCGGACAGAATCGTCCGTGTGACCATGGTCGTTTCGCACGCGCACACGGGGATCGTGCCGGCCGAGCCGGATCGCAGGCGTGTGGGCTCCTCACACGCGCTGTTGGGACATGCGTGGACGAACCAACCCGGGGACGGAGTGGGTTGGCCGTAGGAACCGGACGGATGGCTCTGATCGGCCACCGAAACCCACCACAGAACAAGCAGCCGCAGCCCCAGCCCGGTGCGACCAGGTCTTCCCCGCGCCATGACCACCCCCGCCCCACGTAGGTGGAACGAGTATGCAGCCAACTCCCTTGTGCGCACAGCATGTACGCGACGAGGGCCTCGCCTCCGGAATTCCGGAAAGTCGGGGCCCTCGTCCACGTACGGCCAAGAAGATCAGAAGCGACGCGTGATCAGCGCCCTCTTCACTTCCTGGATCGCCTTCGTGACCTCGATGCCGCGCGGGCAGGCGTCCGTGCAGTTGAACGTGGTGCGGCAACGCCACACGCCGTCCTTGTCGTTGAGGATCTCCAGGCGCTGCTCGCCGGCTTCGTCGCGCGAGTCGAAGATGAAGCGGTGGGCGTTCACGATCGCGGCCGGGCCGAAGTACTGGCCGTCGTTCCAGAACACCGGGCACGAGGAGGTGCAGGCGGCGCAGAGGATGCACTTCGTCGTGTCGTCGAAGCGCTCGCGGTCCTCCGCCGACTGGAGGCGTTCCCGGGTGGGCTCGTTCGTGTCCTTGGTGATCAGGAACGGCATCACGTCGCGGAACGCCTGGAAGAACGGCTCCATGTCCACGACCAGGTCCTTCAGGACCGTCAGGCCCTTTATGGGCTCGACCGTGATGGGCTTCTCAGGGTTGAGGTCCTTGATCAGCGTCTTGCAGGCCAGGCGGTTCTTGCCGTTGATCCGCATGGCGTCCGAGCCGCAGATGCCGTGCGCGCAGGACCGGCGGAACGTCAGCGTGCCGTCCTGGTCCCACTTGATCTTGTGCAGCGCGTCGAGGACACGCTCCTTGGGGTCGATCTCCAGCTGGAAGTCTTCCCAGGCCGCTTCCGCCGAGACCTCGGAGTTGAAGCGGCGGATGCGGAACGTGGCGGTGATGTACGGGGAGTCGGCGAAGCCGGCCTCCGGCTTGCCGGCGCCGTCCGCCTTGTCCAGGGTGGGAGTAGCCATCAGTACTTACGCTCCATCGGCTGGTAGCGGGTCTGGACGACCGGCTTGTAGTCGAGACGGATGGACTCGGCGCCGTCGTCGCCGACCTCGCGGTACGCCATGGTGTGGCGCATGAAGTTGACGTCGTCGCGGTTCGGGTAGTCCTCGCGGTAGTGACCGCCGCGGGACTCCTTGCGAGCCAGGGCCGACACCGCCATGACCTCGGCCAGGTCGAGCAGGTTGCCCAGCTCGACGGCCTCCAGGAGGTCGGTGTTGAACCGCTTGCCCTTGTCCTGGATCGAGACGTTCTTGTAGCGCTCGCGGAGTTCCGCGATCTTCTCCACCGCCGTCTTGATCGTCTGCTCGGTGCGGAACACCATGACGTTGGCGTCCATGGTCTCCTGCAGCTCGCGGCGGATGTCCGCCACGCGCTCGTTGCCCGTGCCCGACCGCAGCCGCTCGATCTGCTCGACGACCAGCGAGGCCGGGTCCTCGGGCAGCTCGACGTGCGAGGCGGTCCTCGCGGAGTACTCCGCCGCCGCGATACCCGCGCGCTTCCCGAACACATTGATGTCCAGGAGGGAGTTCGTGCCCAGCCGGTTCGCGCCGTGGACCGACACACAGGCGACCTCACCGGCGGCGTACAGGCCCGGCACCACGGTCGTGTTGTCGCGCAGCACCTCACCCTCGACGTTCGTCGGGATGCCGCCCATCGCGTAGTGCGCGGTGGGCTGGATCGGGATCGGGTCCGTGTACGGCTCGATGCCCAGGTAGGTGCGGGCGAACTCCGTGATGTCCGGGAGCTTCGCGTCCAGCTGCTCCGGCGGGAGGTGCGTCAGGTCCAGGTAGACGTGGTCGCCCTCGGGACCGCAGCCACGGCCCTCGCGGATCTCCGTGTAGATGGAGCGCGACACGACGTCTCGGGACGCGAGGTCCTTCATGACCGGCGCGTACTTCTCCATGAAGCGCTCGCCGTCCTTGTTGCGGAGGATGCCGCCCTCACCGCGGGCGCCCTCCGTCAGCAGGATGCCCATGCGCCAGATGCCGGTCGGATGGAACTGGAAGAACTCCATGTCCTCCAGCGGCAGCCCGCGACGGTAGACGGCGGCCTGGCCGTCACCGGTCAGCGTGTGCGCGTTGGACGTCACCTTGAAGAACTTGCCGGTGCCGCCGGACGCGTAGATCACGGCCTTCGACTGGAAGACGTGGATCTCGCCGGTCGCCAGTTCGTACGCGACGACACCGGCCGAGTGCTTGACCCCGTCGACCTCGGTGATCAGCTGGTCGAGGACGTAGAACTCGTTGAAGAACTCCACGCCCTCCTTCACGCAGTTCTGGTACAGCGTCTGAAGGATCATGTGGCCGGTGCGGTCGGCCGCGTAGCAGGACCGGCGGACCGGGGCCTCGCCGTGGTTGCGGCTGTGACCGCCGAACCGGCGCTGGTCGATCGTCCCGTCGGGCGTGCGGTTGAACGGCAGGCCCATCTTCTCCAGGTCGAGGACCGAGTCGATGGCCTCCTTCGCCAGGATCTCCGCGGCGTCCTGGTCGACCAGGTAGTCGCCGCCCTTGACCGTGTCGAAGGTGTGCCACTCCCAGTTGTCCTCCTCCACGTTGGCCAGCGCGGCGGCCATGCCGCCCTGCGCGGCGCCCGTGTGGGAGCGGGTGGGGTAGAGCTTCGTGAGCACGGCGGTACGGCTGCGCTTCGTCGCTTCGATCGCGGCGCGCATGCCGGCGCCGCCCGCGCCGACGATGACGGTGTCGTACTTGTGGATCTTCATGATTCTCGTAGCCCCGGATCTAGCGGATGTTCGGGTCGAAGGTGAAGATCACCAGCGTGCCCAGCAGGATGGTGAACACCGTGGCGGTGTAGAGCAGGCCCTTGAGCCACAGCCGGGTGTTCGCGCGCTCCGCGTAGTCGTTGATGACCGTGCGCAGGCCGTTGGCGCCGTGCAGCATCGCCAGCCACAGCATCAGCAGGTCCCAGGTCTGCCAGAACGGGGACGCCCAGCGGCCCGCCACGAACGCGAAGCCGATCTTGGAGACGCCGCCGTCGAGGACGAGCTGGATGAGCAGGTGGCCGATGACGAGGACGACGAGGACCACGCCGGACAGGCGCATGAAGAGCCACGCGGCCATCTCGAAGTTGCCGCGGGTCGCCTTGGGGGTCTTCTTCGTGCGCTTGCGCGGGGCCTCGATCAGGGGCGCCGGGTTGTCGACGCTGTAGAGGGACTCGCCCTCGACGGGGCCGATGCCGGAAGCGGCGGTCTTCTCAGTGGTGGACATTGGTGTCAGCTCCCGAAGACTTCACGAGCGGCGTGGCCGAGGACGGGGTACAGGGCCCCGATCATCAGCACGACCCAGATGCCGACCACGGTCCAGAGCATCTGCTTCTGGTAGCGCGGGCCCTTCGACCAGAAGTCGACGGCGATGACACGCAGGCCGTTGAGCGCGTGGAAGAGGATGGCGGCGACGAGGCCGTACTCCAGCAGCGCGACGATCGGCGTCTTGTAGGTGGCTACGACCTTGTCGTAGTCCTCGGGGGAGACACGGACGAGAGCGGTGTCCAGCACGTGTACGAACAGGAAGAAGAAGATGAGGACGCCGGTGACTCGGTGAGCCACCCATGACCACATTCCTTCCCGGCCGCGGTACAGCGTTCCAGCCGGCACGGAAGACCCTCCGGGAGCGGGGATTGGGGCCGCGCCGGCTTCTGTGTCGGTCGGGCCCGGCCGGGTACGGTCCACCGGCCCTGGCCATCGTAGCGACGTGTGCCTGCGGCGCTTACGGCGGGCCTGCTGATGTGATCGAACCGGCAGTCAATGAGGCTCGGACGGGCTATTGGGAGGGCGGCTACGGGGGTGGGGTTTGTGTGGTTTGCCGGGTGCGGGTTCGTTGTGGCTGGTCGCGCAGTTCCCCGCGCCCCTAAAAGAGTCAGTCCCGCGCCCCTGAAGAGACTTGGCTCTGCGCGCCTGCCACATGTCACAACCCGCGCCCCTAAAAGCACAGGCGGGACAAGCGGCCTCTTGCCAGGCGGCGGAGTTCCTCCGCTGACTGGACTCGTTCCTCGTCCGGATCGTTTGTCAATCGTGATCGGATTTCGGCCAGGACCTGGTCGAGGGACTCCTCGGGGGCCGTGTCGTCGAGGCAGATGACGAAGACGTGGCCGAAGCGGCTTTCGTATGCGGCGTGGGCGGCGCTCAGGGCGGTGTGGGCCGCGGAGTACGCGCCGGCCGGGAGGAGGGTGAGGGATTCGCAGGCCAGGGCCTCGGCGAGGTCGCCGGGGGTCAGGTCGTACGCCGCCTCGTCGGCCGCGGCCAGCAGGGAGTCCAGGTCGGGGTAGGGGCGGTGGGCTGCGACGCGGCGGGCCCAGCGGTAGCTGCCGCAGCAGGTGAGGAGGGCGCGCTCGGCCTCGTCGGCGGGCACGGTGTTGAACCGCTCCAGGCCGGTCGGAGGGGTGGGACGGGGTCCGGTGGAATCCGGTGCCGAGCGGATCTGCTCGGGCAGATCCGGCGACTCGGGACGCTCCGGTATGGCGACGGCCTGGCCGGGGAGGCGGGAAGGACGGTGCGCGGGCAGCGTGGGTTCCTCGGCGATTCGGTGACGCTCCGGTGTGCGCCATGCGTGGTTCGGCAGGGGGTCAAGTGAGAGATGTGTCATCACGCTATCGAGGCTTGACGTGAGCTGTCCGACGGATGCCCGAATTTCACCCGCAAGGGAGAGTTTCGGAATCTGGGGTGGACAGTGGCGTGGGGTGGCGGGGCTTAGGTTCGCATGGGAGGCGCAGCGTATGCGCAGGCACGGCGTATACGGAGGTGCAGCGTATGCGGAGGCGCGGCTTATGAGGTCCGCTTGTATGAGGGTGGGTCGTACGAAGGTGAGGGTGAGTGGTCTGTGGTGAACGGGCGTAGGCGCAGGGCGCCGATACCGGTGTCGGTCGGCAGGCGGCCCCTGCTGATGGGCGCGAGCGTGGCGGTCGTGGCGGGTACCGCGCTGACCGTCGGGCTCTGGCCGAGCGGAGATTCCGGCGCGCCCTCGACCGAGCGGCCCTCCGGAGGGAGAACCGCCCTGGCTCCGACGCCGTCCCCGACACCGACTCCGTCACCCAGTCGGACGTATCCGCTGTCGAAGACTCCTCGGACGATCCCGGCCGTACGGGAGCACACCCCCGCCCGCGGGCCCGGCTGGCGTCCCGCGAAGGGCGGGCGGGTGGTCGTGAACGACGGCGGCCTCGCGGACGAGGGGCGGCTGCTCGCCGGCGAGCTGGGGCTGACGTACGCGGGCTCGGGCGGTGCGCGCGCCGGGGACATACAGCTCGCCCTCACAGACGAGGACGCGAACGCCGAGTCGTACACGCTGACCGTGAAGGACGGTCGGGTGCGGATCAGCGGTACGGCCGAGGCGGGCGTCTTCTACGGGACGCGCACGCTCAAGCAGGAGGTGCGGGGTGAGGGTACGGCGCCGGAGGGCGTCGTACGGGACTCGCCGGCCAAGCCTCAGCGCGGGTTCATGCTGGACATCGCGCGCAAGCACTTCACGGCCGCGTGGATCGAGGACCGGATCCGTGAGCTGGGGGACCTGAAGTACAACCAGCTCGGGCTGCACTTCTCCGACGACCAGGGCTTCCGGATCGCCTCCGACTCGCATCCCGAGGTCGTGTCGAAGGAGCATCTGACGAAGGCGGAGGTGCGCCGCATCCTCGCCCTCGCGGCGAGCCGGCACATCACCGTCGTGCCCGAGATCGACTCGCCGGGGCATCTGGGCGCGGTGCTCGACGCCCATCCGGACCTGCAGCTGCGCAACACGCAGGGCGTCGTCTCCCGGGGCTCGCTCGACATCTCCAAGCCCGGGTCCGCGGAGATCGTGGACGACCTGCTGAACGAGTACGCGGATCTCTTCCCCGGGCGGTACTGGCATCTCGGCGCCGACGAGTACCGGGCGCTGATGGTGTCGAACCCGGCGGCCTCGTATCCGCAGCTGGCCGCCGCCGCGAAGGAGAAGTACGGCTCGGGTGCCGGGATCGCGGACCTGGCGACGGGCTGGCTCAACGACCGGGCCGGCACGATGAGGGGCCACGACCGGACACTGCGGGCCTGGAACGACGGGTTCTTCTCCGGCGGAGTCGTGCAGGCCGACGACGACATCCAGGTCGCGTACTGGACGGGCAAGGAGATCGGCGCGCGGCAGCCGGCCGAGTATCTGCGGGCCGGGCGTGAGCTGGTCAACTACAACGACGAGTACCTCTACTACGTGCTCGGGCAGCCCAACGCCTTCGTCTACCCGACCGGCCAGCGCATCTACGAGCAGTGGACCCCGCTCGTCGTGCGCGGCACCACGCCGGTGTCCCGGGAGTACGACGACCAGATCCTCGGCGGGTCCTTCGCCGTCTGGTGCGACCTCGCGGGCTCGCAGACGCAGGACCAGGTGGCGGCGGGGGTCCGCATGCCGCTGCGGGCGCTGACGCAGAAGCTGTGGGATCCGCGGAAGCCGGGGCTGTCCTGGGCGGAGTTCAAGGGCCTCGCGGACAAGCTGGGCTGACCGGCGGGTGCCGGGCGGTCGACTCGGGCTGCGGCTGATTCGGAGTGGACGGGCGGGGCCGGTGAACCGTATGTTCCGGAGGCCGCGCGGGGCCTCTGGGGAGGGGCGCGCGCGGCTTTTCCGTTCACGCACCTTCGGGGGGCCGCTCAGCCATGCTCTGCACCCATTGCCGACAGTTCGCCGCGACGCCCGGCGGCACGCTCTGCCAGAACTGTGCCACCGCCATGACACAGACGGCCCCGCCGGGTCCCGTGCCCACGGCCCCGCAGGGCGCCTTGCCCACGGCCCCGCCGTTCACCGCCGGGACCGGGACCGCGCCCGCGCCCGCATATCCGGCGCAGGGCTTCGGCCCCGCACCGGGGGCGTACGGCGCGCCTCCCATGCACCAGCCGCACGGCCCCGCCTGGCTGCGTTCGCCCGTCGGGCTCGGGAAGGCGGCCGCCGTGCTGCTCGGGGTGGTCATCGCCACCGACCTGTTCGCGGTCTGGGCCGACTTCACGATGTACGACGTCACCGACAGGCTGGCCGGCGGCGACTACAGCGAGGCCATTCAGCGGGATGCCGAGGCGGCGGACTCGCTGTACACCGTGACCGGGATCGTCCAGACAGCTGCCCTGATCGCGGCCATCGTCGTCTTCCTGGTCTGGTTCCAGCGGGCTCGGGTCAACGCCGAGGTGTTCAACCCGTTCGGGCACCGGATGAAGCGCGGCTGGACCTGCTGGAGCTGGTTCGTGCCCATCGTCAACCTGTGGTTCCCGCGCCGGATCATGGTGGACATCTGGGATGCGAGCAGCCCCGCCGGTCGCGCGCCGCACGGCCTGGTCAACGGCTGGTGGACGCTGTGGATCATCTCGATGGTCGCAGGCCGGGCCGGCTACAACTCGTACCGCAAGGCCGAGACGGCCGAGGAGATCCGGGACGCCGCCGGCCAGGTGATGTTCGCGGACATCGTCGACTTGGTGGCCGCCGTCCTGGCCATCCTCGTCGTCCTCCGCCTCACCCGCATGCAGGACGAAAAGGCCCACCGCGGACCGCTGCCTGCCGCGGCGTAGTTCGCGGCGGCTTGACCATTTCGGTGGCGAACTGCTGTGCGTCTGTGATGGATTTGACGCTGGTCGAACCGATACACCGGGGGGAGCGGGATGGGCTACTGGGGATATTTCGTCGTGGGCAGAAGCGAGCAGCCACTCGCGGAGTCGGACGCGCTGTCGAGCGCGTCGGGCATGACGTTGCATCAGACGGCGGATGACGGCTGGCAGGTGTGGGAGTACCCGAACTCCCCCGACGACCCCGCCAAGGGCGACGTCGGGAACATGAACGCCCTGGCCGAGGAGACGGGCGCGCCGGCGCTCTTCGGGTACGTCATGGACAGCGACTGCGTGGTCGTCGAGGCGGCCGGGCCCGAGAGCGGCGCGTGGACGACGTGCCTGAACAGGGAGGCGATGGCCGGATACCTCGGCGGGAACGAGGACGGTCTTGCCGTCGACGACTTCTTCCTCGAACCGCACGACGCGGTCGGACGGGCCGTCGCCTGGGCCGCCGAGTCGGGCCGTACCGTCCCCGAGGAACCCCTCCTCGATGTACTCACCGCGGACGCGGACCCGTCCGCGGAGATGCTTTTCTTCCGGTTCCTGGACCGGCTCGGCGTCATCCCCATGTAGATTTCGGCCATCTCGCAGTGTGACGTTCCGGCCACTGTGCACGCAGTAAGGGGAAGTGCGGGCTCCGTTACCAGAGACGGCCCCACCGAGGGAGGCGTGAATGAGCCTGGTGGAACTGATCGCTCAGGCCGACGAGCGTGGTCTGGCGGCCAGCGGTCTGGCGTGTCTGGACCGGTGCTTGCCCCTGTTGGGCGGTGACGACGAGATCCTGCGGCCGCTGTGGGCGAGCCTCGCCGAGGGCGAGCGGTGGGGCGAGGACTGGGGCGAGCGTGTCGAGCAGGCGCGCGCCAAGCTCGACGTCCCCGAGGTCCCGGAGGGCGACGTTCCCGCCGAGGGCGAGGCCGCCGTGCTCGCGCACCGCATGCTCGGCGCCGTCCCCGTGGAGCGCACCGCCGCGAACCTCCGCGAGTGGGCCGACGCCTGCTCGGTCGCCGCGCTCCAGATCCACCGCCTCCTCGACGCCGCGACCGACGGCGCCTCCTCGGTGACGGCCCGCCGCGAGGGCCGTACGCAGGACATGTCGCCCCTCGTCGCCGCCGAACTGCGCCGCCAGATCGCCATCCTGGAGCTGCTGTCGACCCACGGCCCGGCCGGTCTGCGCCAGGCGCTCGACCTGTCGACCGAGGGCCGGCGCGTCCTGCGCGCGGTCGTGTCGCGACGGGCCCGCGGGCGCGTCTAGGACTCTGTCCGCCGGACAGGTCACGGCGTTCCTGTGGCCGTCCGGTGACCGTCCCGGGGGCGCTCTGCGAGGGCCCCGCGATGGTCCTGCGGCGGTCCGGCGTACCCCCACGAGTCGGTGTGACGGATCCCGCACGGGCAGCGCTCTCCCGAGTGTGAACGCAACGCGGACAACCAGGCCCCCAGCTGCGGCGAAGCCCCTTCGGTGGGCGTCGGACGCGGTCTCGACCATGCGCGAAGGAGCCCGGCTCCGGCTCGACCACTCGGCGCAGAGTCTGTGGAGCGTCGACCGGACGATCGAGGAGATACGCCGGGACGGAGCGCCGTTCGCCGCCGTCGAGACCGTGCTGCGCGGTTTCGGGGCGTACGCGGGTGAGGTGATCGCCCGTCACACGGGCGCCGAGTGGCTGGAGTCGGACGGCGGCCCGGTGCTGCGTACCCCCGACGGCCGGCTCTGGGATCCGGTGGGGGAGGCGCGGCGGTGCTTCGAGGGGGACGGGTCGCTGCGGCTGCTGTGCCGGGACGCCACAGGATGACACCGCGGAGGTACGAACGAAGGCTGGGGCCCTGTTCTCGCAGGGCCCCAGCCTTCGTTCGCAGTGCGGTGGTTACGTGCCTGCTATGGGGTCAGTACCTGGCCCAGGCGCGCGGCCGTCGGCGTGCCCAGCTGGGTGAGGCCGTAGTACGCCGCCTTGGTGACGGAGACGCCCGAGGCCGTGCTCGGCAGGTACAGCAGCGTGCCGTTGCCCGTGTCCTCGCCCTCCGTGCCGATGAGCAGGTGGGCGCGGCCGTGGCCGGAGTAGTCCGTCAGCGAGACGGACGAGCCCAGCTTGTCGTCCTTCTCCGTGGAGCCGGGGATGCCGGTCGTGTCCTGGGAGTAGGAGAGCGAACCGGTGCCGGTGAGACCGGACGAGGTGCCCTTGAAGAGCCAGACCGCGCCCGCGTTGGAGCGGTTGGTGCCGCTGCGGGTGATGTCCTCGTTCGGGGCGCCGGTGAGGACGTCCGCGTAGCCGTCGGCGTTGAGGTCGCCGGTCGAGACCGACCAGCCCATCGCGTCGCCCGCCTCGGCGGCGCCCGCGACACCCGTGGTGCTCTGGTGGACGGTCGTCATGCCGGTGGCGGTGAAGCCGGTCGACGTGCCCGGGACCATGGTGACCTGGCCGCCGGCCTTGGCGCCGGACTCGGACGTGTACGGCTGGCCGATGACGATGTCGTCGTAGCCGTTGCCGTTCACGTCGCCCGCGGCGATGGAGCGGCCGCCCTTCACGGAGAGCGTGGACACCTTCGACAGGCCCAGCGACCTGGAGCCCTTGAACCAGGTGACCTTGCCGATGCCGGACGCGTCGCGGTAGTTGAGCGCCACGTCCGCGTAGCCGTCCCGGTTGAAGTCGCCGGTCGTGGCGTCCGCGTACGCGAGGGCGCCGGAGGCGGTGGTGAGGTCGCCCGCGACCTCGTGGCCGTCGTTGAAGCGGGCCGCCCAGTTGCCGCCCGTGCCGGTGGCCGCCGTGAAGACGTCCGCCTTGCCGTCGGCGTTGAAGTCGCCCACCGCGACCGTCGCGCCGAACTTCGCGCCACTGGCCTCGTAGTCGTCGCCCAGCGCCATGGTGTCGGCTCCGGTGTCGAACTTCGGGCCGTACAGGATCGTCACCGCGCCGCGGTCCGCATGGCCGGAGCCGTCGTCCTCGCCGGGCGCGCCGATCGCGAGGTCGGCGTGGCCGTCGCCGTTGATGTCGCCCCAGGCGGTGGCCGCGCCCCACAGGTCGCCCTTCTCGGAGACACCGGGGACACCCGCGCTGGACTGCGTGAGCTTCACCTTGCTCGCGGAGACCGGGCCGTTCAGACCGCCCGGCACGATCACGACGTTGCCGACGTCGCTGGACGCCTTCGGCACACCGGCGGCGAGGTCTGTGATGCCGTCACGGTTGAAGTCGGCCGTCGGGATCGCGGAGTTCTTGCCGGGGCTCGAGGCGTACCGGCGGATCTCGCTCAGCTTCGAGTAGAGGTTCTTGCCGGGGCACTCGGTGGCGAAGCCGTCGCGGTGGCCGGAGATCGTGTTGAGCGTGGCCTGCTCGCCCGCCTTGTAGACACCCGTGTCGGCGCCGGCGGTCAGAGTGACCTGGCCGCTCGGGTTGCCGCCGTACTGGCCCAGCTTCCACGCGGCGACGCGCGCCACGGACTCCAGGGTGGCCCGGGTCGGCTTGCCCGCGGGCTTCGCCGGAGTGGTGGCGGTGGCGGGCGCGCCCTCGAAGTCACCGAGGACGGCGATGCCCGCCGAGTCGCCGTTGAAGCCGTACGTGTGGGCGCCGCGCACCGGCAGGTCGATGCCGCCCGCGCGGCCCTCGAAGATCCGGCCGCACTTGTCGACCAGGAAGTTGTAGCCGAGGTCGTTCCACTCCTTGCCCTGCACGTGGTACGCCATGATGCCGCGCGCCAGCGCCGGGGACTCGGCACAGCTGTAGTCGTTCGTACCGACCGTGTGGTGGACGAAGACCGCGCTGACCTTGTCGATGTACTCGGGCGGGTCCTGGACCGTCGACTCGTCGGCACCCCACTGGGCGCGCGAGATGACCGGCGGCTGCGTCACGGTGGACGGCGGCGGGGACGGCACCGGGTCGGGCGTCGGCGAGGCGGAGGCCGAGGGCGACGAGCTCTCTGTGGTGCTCGCCGTCGGCGACGCCGGGGCGCCGGTCGTGGGCTCCGTGCTGGGGGAGTCCGTCGGGGACGGGGACCCCGAGGCCGGGTCGGTCGGGGTCGGGGAGCCGGTCGGGTCCTCGGCGACGAAGGCGGCGTTCTCCATGGAGGTGCCGGCGGTCGTGCCGAGCGCCTTGTTCTTGGCCTCGGCGGAGGTCACGCCCGGGTCGACCAGGGTGACCTCGAGTCCCTTCGGCAGACCGGAACTCGCCGAACCGTCGGCGGCCACGACACGCGCCTCGACGCCGTCGCTCGGGCCCACCCACAGCGGATCGGACGCGCCACGCGCCTCCTTGGCGTCCGGCTCGGCCTTGTCGACCGGATGCGGCTCCAGGTCCAGGTTCTGCCAGCCGGTCCACTCGCCCGTCGCCAGGTCGCGGGTCCGCACCTGGGCGGTGCCGTCGAGCTCGGTCTTCGAACCGGTCCAGGTGAGGCCGAGCAGCGAGAACTGCCGGGTGCTCGTCCGCTCGACCTTGCGTCGGCCCGAGCCGTCGCTCTTCATCGCCAGCTCGTGCACCTTCACGGGCCGCTTGCCGCGCGCGGCGTCCACGGCCGGGTCCGCGCTCGGGTCCGCGACGGCATACGTCACGGCGCCCGCCCCGCCCAGCACCACGGCCCCTATCGTCAGCCACGCTCTCCGCTTCAGACTCAGCGGTTTGTAGGCATGGCTCGTCCGGCGACTCAAATACCCCACCCCTAGAAAAGCCTCACAAAAAACCCACCCGTCACTGGGGTGGCTCTTAATTCAGCGGTAAGACGAGGTTAAACATCACCCAACAGGGGTGTGGGGTACGTCACTTCAGGGCCGCGCAGACGTCTGGGACGGGTGGATGGTTGTACGGGTTTCGGCGACTTGGTGCGTGATCCATGTCACTGTGGTGACGTGTGATGTTCCGGGCGTCCGCCCCGCTTGGTCTTGCGGACCGGCTGTGTCACTCGCGGTCCGGACGTGACCGAACGAGGGGGCGGAAGCGGTGGAGGGGACGAGTGCGGGGGCGCGGGCACACACGCGCGCGGGGACGGGCGTGAGGCTGCCGGCCGACCTGCGGATGAGGCGTCATGCGGCGGAGTTCGTACGGGACGTCACGGCCCGCAACAGGCTGCCGCTGGACTACTCCGTCGCGAGCCTGCGCGTCGTCGACTTCATCGTCGACGGGCTGCGCAAGAGCGGCCGGGACCACTCCGCCGTGCGGCATGTGCTGTTCGGGCTCGGGGTGTACGCCGGTGAGGTGCTCGTACGGCGGGCCGGTGCCGTGTGGGTCGAATTCGACGAGGCGCAGCGGGAGTTGTTCGGCCAGCCGGTGGGCGTACGGATGCCGGACGGGCGGGTGTGGAATCCGCTGGGGAAGGTCGTGAAGCGGTTCGAGGCGGGGGAGCGGGAATCGCTGCGGACGCTCTATCTGCAGTTGCACGGGAGGGCGCGGGCGGGGCTGTCCGGGCTCGCCGAGGCGGGTGGGGCGGCTGACGGGATGTGACACTTCCGTGCCGCGCGGCGCTGATGACCTTGAGGGGTGCGCGGGCACGGCAATCCGTGGCGCGTGATGCGCATTCGGTACGAACTCGGTGCGAACGAGGACAGTGTTGGGCCAGGGAGGGGAACCCCGCCGCGGGCAGTCGTCCGACGGGGAACTGGGCATGGCCGTCGCGCGGGCCCAGGAGGGGGACGAGGCCGCCTTCGCGGTCGCGTACCGGATCGTGCAACCAGGGTTGTTGGGATATCTGCGGGGTCTTGTAGGGGACGAGGCGGAGGACGTGGCGTCGGACGCGTGGCTGGAGATCGCCCGGGATCTGGGGCGGTTCCGCGGGGACGGCGCGGGCTTCCGCGGCTGGACCGCGACCATCGCGCGGCACCGGGCGCTCGATCACCTGCGGCGGCAGAAGGTGCGGCCGCGGGCGTCCGCGCTCGAACAGGACATGCTCGACCTGCCCGGCACGCACAGCACGCACGAGCAGGCCCTGGAGGCCCTCTCGACGGAGTACGCCCTCGAACTCGTCTCGCGGCTTCCGCGCGACCAGGCCGAGGCCGTACTGCTGCGCGTCGTCGTCGGCCTCGACGGCCCCGCCGCCGCGCGCGTCCTCGGCAAACGCCCCGGAGCGGTACGTACCGCCGCGTACCGGGGCCTGAAAAGCCTCGCCCGCCAGCTGAGTGCGGAAGGTGTGACGGATGACGGGCCCCGGACGCTGGGGGAGTCGAGATGAACGGCAAGCAATCCTTGGGCGGCGAGGGTGGATTCGGACATGCCTGAACGACACGACCCCGACGGCCGCCCGAACCATCGTTCCGCGCGCCCGGAGGGCAGCGGTGGCAGGCCCCCTCGTTACGTGGCGCCTCCTGGCGGTGGGGCCGGCGGTGGGGCGAATCCGCCTGATCTCAGTGCCCTGCTGGCCGCTGCCGTGCGCGTCGACACGGTCGACCCCGAAGCCGAGGGGCGGGTCCTCGCCGCCTTCAGGGCGGCGCGGGACGAGGGAGCGCACGGGGTGGCGCGTACCCGGCGGCGGGACGACTGGCGGCCGGAGGGCGAGCGGTCGCGCCGGTGGTCGGTGCGGGCGGCCCTGGTCGCCTTGACGGCCAGTGTGACGCTCGGCGGTGTAGCGGTCGCCGCCATCGGAACGGGCGGAGGCGCGCGGGACGACAACGACGAGCGGGGCAGGACCCGGCCGTCGAGCAGCGCTCCGGACACCGCGACCACTGCGGCGCCCGGTTCGTCCGCGCCGGGTCACGCCGACGGTCCTTCGGACCGCCCCTCGTCCGCTCAGGACACCGAGGCCCAGTGCCGTGCGTACGAGTCCGTCAAGGATCGCGGTCAGGTCCTCGACTCGGCGGCCTGGCAGCGCCTGGTGGAGGCCGCGGGCGGCGAGAAGGACGTCGAGGCGTACTGCGCCCGGCAGTTGACCGAGGCGGAAGAGCGGAACGGTGCCGACAAGGCCAAGCCGGGCAAATCGCCCGTACCTTCGGCCACGGCTGGAAACTCCTCTGGGAACTCTTCCGGGGACTCCCCCGGGGGCTCTCCCGGTAAAGGTTCTGTGCAGGACGCGCCGGGCGCGAAAAGTACAAACGGGGCAAAGGGCAAGGCCGGCTGATCAAGCCGACTGGCCGGGTCGAGCGCCACAGCTGTGCCGAATACCGCGGCTCTGTCGAATGCCACGGCTCTGCCGATGGCAACGGCCGGGGCCGCCACCCCCCACAGGAGAGGCCCCGGCCGTCGCGCGGCACGGGCCGCGCGGCGGCCCGTACTCTCTTCAGCGTCCGAGGTGCGTTTTGTGTCACACCCCACGCCGAATCGAGTTGGTTGCACGTTGTACGGACATGGACGGGGAGCGGTTTCACGCCGTAACGTGCCATTCGCGCCGGACTGCGGAGGACCGGAGGACCACTGCTCCCACAAAGGTCCATGACCGCAACCATCAATTGAGGAACCACGACGGCGAGAACCCGGTCCGCGAGAGCGGCGCCGGCTTAGGCGCAAAAGGGGCGCGGTGCTGGGGGACGACGCGGAGCTGACCGCCGCGGTGCTTGCGGCACAGGACGGAGACGAGACCGCGTTCCGGACTGTGTACCGAGCCGTGCAACCACGGCTCCTGGGGTACGTGCGGACGCTGGTCGGCGACCCGGACGCCGAGGACGTCACATCCGAGGCCTGGCTGCAGATCGCCCGCGATCTCGAACGGTTCAGCGGAGACGCGGACCGGTTCCGCGGCTGGGCGGCCCGGATCGCCCGCAACCGCGCGCTCGACCACATACGCATGCGCGGCCGCCGCCCCGCGATCGGCGGCGACGAGACCGAGCTCACCGGCAAGGCCGCCGAGTCCGACACCGCGGGTGAGGCCATCGAGGCCCTCGCCACCGGCAACACCCTCTCCCTCATCGCCCAGCTCCCGCAGGACCAGGCGGAGGCCGTCGTGCTGCGCGTCGTCGTCGGCCTCGACGCGAAGACCGCCGCCGACACGCTGGGCAAGCGGCCGGGCGCCGTCCGCACGGCCGCGCACCGCGGTCTGAAGCGGCTCGCGGAGCTGCTCGGCGCGGATCCGGAATCGGTCGGCTCCCTGAGTTCCGTACCCCCACAAAGACCCCCACACGGAGAACCGCGTACCCGCGCGGTGACGTCCGCCGGTGTGACGCATACGCGTTCGCGGACGCAGAAGGACATGTGATGGCCGACGAGCAGTACAGGTGGTTGGACCGCGACGCGGCGGAACGACTGCTGCGCGGAGAGCCGCTCGAAACCGTCGACGCCGACACCCGCGACCAGGCCGACCGACTCGCCGAAGCTCTCGACGCACTGGGCGCGCTGACCGCCGAACCTGCTCCGACCAGCACGGAACTCCCCGGTGAGGCCGCCGCGCTGGCCGCCTTCCGCAAGGCGCACACCGGCAAGAACGTCGAGCAGGCAAGCCTCCGCACCCGTACGCACTCCGCGCCCTCGACCTCGCCCACCGCCAACTCCACCGACGCCGGCCTGATCCGTCTCGGCCGCTCCGCCGCGAACCGTCGCGCCCCCTCCGGCTGGGGCCGCCCGATGCGCTACGGACTCGCCGCCGCGCTGACCGCCGGGATGATCGGCGGGGTCGCGGTGACAGCGACCTCCGACGTCCTGCCGTTCGGCGGCGACGAACCGGAACCCGCCGCCTCCGCGACGGTCGCCGTCACACCGGACCGTCCGTTCCTCTCGCCGTCCCCCGAGAAGACGCCGGGCGGCGGCGCAGACACCCCGAAGCCCGACGGCAGCACGGGCGGCCCGACCGCTGAGGGCTCCGCCCCGCGCGGCGAGGCACGCGGCGACGCGGACGCGGGCACACACCCCGGCTCCGACGACGCCCGGCCCGAGAGGCGACCCGGTCATGGGTGGCCCGGGCTCGCCTCGGCCTGCCGCGACCACCGCGACGGCAAGCACCTGGACTCCGACCGCAGACGCAGCCTCGAGGACGCGGCGAACGGTGCCGAGCAGGTGAAGAAGTACTGCAAGGGCATCCTGAAGAACTGGCACGGCAGCGACGCCGGCGACGACCGGGACGGTCACGGGAACGGCAAGGGCGGGCCGGGCAGAGGCAACACGGGTACGGGCCACGACGACGAGGACGACGACGGCCCTCACATAGGCCCGGGCATGTTCCGGGGAGACGACGGCCCGGTCCACCGCGGCGACAGCCCGGTCCACCCCGGCGGCGACTCGGCCGAGACCAAGCCCTTCGCCCCCGCCCTGCCTGCGGCGACCGGGACTCCGCCGCGGGCCCCGGAGCCGACGCCCGACGTCAGCGCCCTTGCGCGGACCACGGCTTCCGTGGCCCCCGCGATGTCCGCCCCACCCCGGCCCGCGGCCTCTGCCCCGCAGGCCCAGCGGCAGCTTCCCTCACCCTCGTAACCCTCCTGACCTGCGGTTTCGTGCCGCTGTCACGCTCTTGTCGGCCGGGTGTGACATTTTCAGCCGCCCTGACGCAGTAGTAAGCGAGCCGACTGGTCATCGGCTGTCGCACGAGCCGGGGTTCCCCCCGTACCCACGGCTCCGTGCACAGAGGCGCGGGCGGGACACGTTCCCCCGGTCCCGCCCGCGCCCGTGAACTCTCCTAGCCGTCAGGCACTCACCAGTAGACGACGACCTTGTCGCCGTTCCTCACCTGCGAGAACAGCGCCGCGATCTTCCCCTCGTCCCGTACGTTCACGCAGCCGTGCGAGGCTCCGTAGTAGCCCGTGGCCGCGAAGTCCGAGGAGTAGTGGACCGCCTGGCCGCCGCTGAAGAACATCGCGTACGGCATGGGCGAGTCGTAGAGCGTCGACACATGGTGGCGCGACTTGAAGTAGACGCTGAAGACACCTTCCCGAGTGGGCGTGTACTGCGAGCCGAAGCGCACGTCCATCGTCGAGACCGTCCGGCCGTCGATCATCCAGCGCAGCGTGCGGCTCGTCTTGCTGACGCACAGCACCCGGCCCGTCATGCAGCGCGGGTCCGGCTTCGCGGCCGGCTGGCCGCCCGACGCGTACAGCTCCCACTTGCCCGGCTCGCGCGTCATCTTCAGCAGCCGCTGCCAGGTCACGGAGTCCGTCTTCCCGGTCTGCGGCAGCCCCCGCTTGCCCTGAAAACCCTTCACCGCGGTGACCGTCGGGGTGTCGTACGTCCCGGTCGGCCCCTCGAAGAGCCAGAGGACCTGGCGCAACCGGGCCTGCAGCTCCCGTACGTCCTTGCCGCGGTCGCCCCTCGACCACAGGACCTCGGGCGCGGGTGCGGGCGGCTCGGCGGGCTTCGTGGGCTCGGCCGACGACTTGGCCGAGGGCTTGGCGTCGTCGGGGGCACGGCTCGGCGCCGGTGACGTACGGGCGGGCGCCTTCCCGGGCGCCGTACCCGTGACCTGGACGGTGCAGCCGCTGACCGCGGCGAGCGCCGCCATCGCTGCGACTGATCTCCACACGGCTGTGGTACGCATCCGAATCCCCCGTTGCTCACCGATCCCCGATGTCCGGTAGTGCCCCTGAGATGTTTCCCGCACGTGCCTGGTTGCGAACTACGCGGCATTGTTGTGAGCGCGGTCTCGTCCGGGTTGTGAGCAAGCTCCCAGCCGGGGCCTCTCCACCGGCCGCACGGCCGCCGCTACAGTCCGTGGCGAGGGTCGGTCTGTACTGGCGAGTAACAGCTCAGCGGGAGGCAACAACACCATGGCGCGCGAGTCGGAGTCCGGACTGCCCATCGAACCGGTCTACGGGCCGGCCGCCCTGGAGGGCTGGGACCCGGCGGAGAAGCTGGGGGAGCCCGGCGGATATCCCTTCACCCGGGGCGTTTACCCGTCGATGTACACGGGCCGGCCGTGGACGATGCGGCAGTACGCCGGGTTCGGTACCGCGGTGGAGTCCAACGCCCGGTACAAGCAGCTGATCGCGAACGGCACGATGGGGCTGTCGGTCGCCTTCGACCTGCCCACCCAGATGGGCCACGACAGCGACGCCCCGATCGCCTCGGGCGAGGTCGGCAAGGTCGGCGTCGCCATCGACTCGATCGACGACATGCGCATCCTGTTCGGCGGGATCCCGCTGGACAAGGTCTCCACATCGATGACGATCAACGCGCCGGCGGCACTGCTGCTGCTGATGTACCAGCTGGTCGGCGAGGAACAGGGCGCGCGTGCCGATCAGTTGACCGGCACGATCCAGAACGACGTGCTCAAGGAGTACATCGCCCGCGGCACCTACATCTTCCCGCCCAAGCCCTCGCTGCGGCTGATCGCGGACATCTTCAAGTACTGCAAGGCCGAGATCCCGAAGTGGAACACCATCTCGATATCCGGCTACCACATGGCGGAGGCGGGTGCCTCGCCGGCGCAGGAGATCGCGTTCACGCTGGCGGACGGCATCGAGTACGTACGCACCGCGGTGGCCGCGGGGATGGATGTGGACGACTTCGCGCCGCGGCTGTCGTTCTTCTTCGTGTCCCGCACGACGCTGCTGGAGGAAGTCGCCAAGTTCCGGGCGGCGCGCAGGATCTGGGCCCGTGTGATGAAGGACGAGTTCGGCGCGAAGAACCCGAAGTCGCTGATGCTGCGCTTCCACACGCAGACGGCCGGGGTGCAGCTGACGGCCCAGCAGCCCGAGGTGAACCTGGTCCGCGTCGCGGTACAGGGCCTGGCCGCGGTCCTCGGCGGCACCCAGTCCCTCCACACGAACTCCTTCGACGAGGCGATCGCGCTCCCGACGGACAAGAGCGCCCGCCTGGCCCTCCGCACCCAGCAGGTGCTGGCCTACGAGACCGACGTGACGGCGACGGTCGACCCGTTCGCCGGCTCGTACGTCATCGAGAAGATGACGGACGACGTCGAGGCGGCCGCCATCGAGCTGATGGCCAAGGTCGAGGACCTGGGCGGCGCGGTCAACGCGATCGAGCACGGCTTCCAGAAGGGCGAGATCGAGCGCAGCGCGTACCGCATCGCGCAGGAGACCGACTCCGGCGAGCGGGTGGTGGTGGGCGTCAACCGCTACCAGCTGGATGAGGAGGAGCCGTACGAGCCGCTGCGCGTCGACCCGGCCATCGAGGCCCAGCAGGCCGAACGGCTGGCGAAGCTGCGGGCCGAGCGCGACCAGCCGGCGGTGGACGCGGCCCTGGCCGCCATGAAGAAGGCCGCCGAGGGTGACGACAACGTGCTGTACCCGATGAAGGACGCGCTGCGGGCCCGGGCCACGGTGGGCGAGGTGTGCAACGCGCTGCGGGAGGTTTGGGGGACGTATGTTCCTAGCGATGCGTTCTGAGGTCTTGTCCCCGAACGAGTGATCACGAGCGAAACATCGGCGGTGGCGGTTACGCTCGTGGACAGTGGACTCCCGAAAGGAGGTTGCCGTGGCTGTGATACAGGACGAGATGACGATTGCCGACGCTGCAGATCGCGTTTCCAGCTGGTTGCCCGGGCACCGCGTGGAGATCCTCAAGGGGAGCATGATTGTGACGCCGCCGCCTGATGGTGCGCATGCCATGTCGCTGACCTGGCTCATGGGTGAGTTCCACGACGCGGGAGCGCGGCGGGCGGGTGTCCGGTATGGGCAGGCCATCGGGCTGTGGCTGTCTTCGGGGCCAGATGATTACGCGGTCCCGGACTTCGCGGTGGTCGACGCCGACTTCATGGATGCCCACGTTCAGAAGAACTGCTACGCGCCGAATGTCTTCCGCCTGGTGCTGGAAGTCACCTCCTCGAACTGGGCCGATGACACTCTCATGAAGGTCGAGTGCTATGCCAACTCGGGAATCCCTGCCTACGTCGTCGTGGATCGTAAGCACGACCTGGTAGTGGTGCACTCGGGCCCTGAAGGCGACAAGTACGCCACAGTCACGCCGTACAAACGAGGCACCACTGTGCCCCTGCCTTCATCCATCGGCGTCACCGTGGAACTCTCGGCAGACCGTCTCCTCGACGGTGACGACGACTGACCGTCCCGCCCTCTGAAAACCACGAGGCGGAGTGTCGTACCCCCGTGCGACACTCCACCTCATGCTTGGCATAACCGACCTCCCCACCTACCTCGTCGGCCTGGTCCTGATCGTCCTGCTGCCCGGGCCGAACTCCCTCTACGTGCTGTCCGTTGCCGCAAGGCGAGGCATACGGACCGGTTACCAGGCCGCCGCGGGCGTCTGGTGTGGTGACGCCGTGTTGATGACGCTCTCCGCGGCCGGAGTCGCCTCGCTGCTGCAGGCGAACGCGCTGCTGTTCGGGATCGTGAAGTACGCGGGGGCCGGCTATCTGACCTGGCTCGCGATCGGGATGCTGCGGGCCGCGTGGGCGATGTGGCGGACCCGGCGGGAGCGGGCCGAGGCCGAGGAAGCCTCATCGTCGGTCACCGAAGAGCGGCCCTTCCGACGGGCACTGGTCATCAGTCTGTTCAACCCCAAGGCGATCCTGTTCTTCGTCGCCTTCTTCGTGCAGTTCGTGGACCCGGGGTACGCGTATCCCGCCCTCTCCTTCGTCGTGCTCGGCACCTTCGCCCAGCTGGCGAGCTTCCTCTACCTCAGCGCGCTGATATTCAGCGGTACGAAACTGGCGGCGGCCTTCCGACGACGCAGGCGGCTCTCCGCGGGGGCTACCTCCGCCGCCGGCGCCCTCTTTCTCGGCTTCGCCGTGAAGCTGTCGCTGTCGAGTTCGGCCTAAGCGATTCCCGCATTGGCCGCGTACCCCGCCAGCCCCTCCACCGACTCGCCCGCCCAGCCCACGTAACCGTCGGGCCGTACGAGGAAGACCCCGGTGCCGTACGCCTCGTACGACGGAATCCGGACCGTGCGGACGGCGGAGAAGCCCGCCAGGTCCGACGGATCCGACAGGTCTGCCGGGTCCGCGTCCCTGCCCACCGTCAGCAGTGTCCAGTGCGGGCCCCGGAACGCGTCGAAGAGGCGTACGCCGCCGCGGGTGCCGTCCGGGGCGCGGTCGCCCGCGTGCAGGGCGTCGGACGGCAGGTCCTCCCGGGTCTCCACCGTGAGCGTGGAGTCCCGGTAGCCGAGGCCCAACTGCTGCGTGGCCGTGCCGCGCCGGACCTCGCCCCGGTGGACCCGGGTCGACAGGCCGAGCATGGCGGCGGCCACGGGCAGCCGCTCCTCCTCGTACGAGTCGAGGAGGGAGTCCGGGCTGCCGTCCCGCAGCACGGCCGCGAGCTTCCAGCCCAGGTTGTACGCGTCCTGGACGCTGGTGTTCAGACCCTGGCCGCCCGCCGGTGAATGGACGTGCGCCGCGTCACCCGCGAGGAAGACCCGACCTTCCCGGAAGCGGTCCGCCATCGCGGCCCGTGGCCGGAAGTCCGAGGCCCAGCGGACCTCGGTCACGTCGTCGGGCGTGAGGTGCGTCCGCGTGGCGACCAGCTTCCGGATGCCGTCGAGGGACAGGTCCGGCTCCGCTGCCGGGTCCGTGAAGTTGCCCACCAGCTGGAAGTCCTGCGTGTGCGGCAGCGGGCAGATCGCCAGGAAGCCCTGGCCGTCGGTGGGCGGGAAGACATGCCAGTTGTCGCGGTCGAGCCCGCTGATACGGAGGTCCGCGACCAGCGTCGGAGCCGGGTCCACGGTCTCCCCGGTCATGCCGATGCCGAGCGCGCGGCGCACGGCCGAGCGGCCGCCGTCCGCGGCGACGGCGTAGCGGGCGCGGACCGGGGCGCCGGAGGCGAAGCTCGCCTTCACGCCGTCGGCGTCCTGCGCGATGCCCACCAGCTCCCGCCCGATTTCGACGCTCCCGCCCAGCTCCTCCAGGCGCGCGGACAGGATCTCCTGCGTCCGCCACTGCGGCACCATCCACGGACCGCCCGCGTACGGCTCGGCCTCCGTCGCCTCGGTCTCGTCGAACATCCGGTGCTCGCCCTGCCGCCGCCCGTCCTGCCAGATCATCCCGACGGGATACGTGCCGCCCTTCGCCCGGATCGCGTCCAGCACGCCGAGGTCGTCGAAGACCTCCATGGTCCGGGGCTGGATCCCCTTGCCGCGCGAGCCCGGGAAGAGCCCGTCGGCCCGCTCGACGACCATCCCGCGCACCCCGCGCCGTGCGAGGTCGACGGCGAGGGTGAGCCCGGTGGCCCCGGCGCCCACGATCAGGACGTCGGCCCTTGTGCCGGTGCCATCCGTGTCCACGGTCACCGCTTCCTTAACGTCGTTAAGTTCCATGCCTCGAGAGTCTCCTTAACGGTGTTAAGTTGTCAAGGGAAAACCGCCGGATAGGGTGCGACCGTGGCTGTAGGGAAGATCGACCGAGCGCTGGTGGCCGACACCGCGCTGCGCCTGCTGAACGAGGTCGGCCTCGAAGGCCTCTCCCTCCGTGCCATCGCCAAGGAGCTGGACGTCAAGGCGCCCGCCCTGTACTGGCACTTCAAGGACAAGCAGGCGCTGCTGGACGAGATGGCGACGGAGATGTACCGCCGGATGGTCGCAGGTGCCCCGATCGAGCCCGACGCCACCTGGCGGGAGCGGCTCCTCGTGGCCAACCGCGGTCTGCGTGCCGCGCTCTTGAGCTACCGCGACGGCGCGAAGGTCTTCAGCGGCTCCCGCTTCACCGGCACCGAGCACGCCGTGCAGATGGAGGAGAACCTGCGCGCCTTCGTGGCCGCCGGGTTCACCCTCCAGCAGGCGGTACGCGCCACCACGACGGCGTACCTCTTCACGCTCGGCTTCGTCACCGAGGAGCAGGGCGTGCAGCCCGTGCCGGGGGAGCGCCGCGAGGGCTACGACGTGGCCGAACGCGCCGAACTGCTCGCCGAGTTCCCCCTGTCGGCGGCCGCCGGACCGGAGATCTTCGAGGACTACGACGAGCGCTTCGAGGAAGGGCTACTGGTGGTGCTGACCGGAATCGAGGCGCGCTATGGAATCAACTGAGCCGGAACAGACCGGAATGGAATCAACTGAGCCGGAATCAACTGAGCCGGAACCGGCCGAGACGGAACCGGCCGGAGCGGCATCAGCCGACGCGGAATCAGCCGACGCGGACGCGCAGGCCGACCCGTTGACCGGCTTCGTCACCGACCCCGCCGCCCGCGCCGAACTCGCCCGCCGCATGACCGAACTCGCCGACCTCATCGAGGAGGCCGGCGAGGCGCTGGGCGAGATCCTGGAAGGCGTTCAGCGAGGTCAGCGGGGTTAGGACCGGTCCGGCGGATCATGCCGCAGACGCGGGGTCCGGCGCGCCCCGTAGGGGCGCGGGGAACTGCGCGACCAGCCCCCACCGGCCCGCGGGTTCATCACTGTGCTTCCAGCGGAGCGCTCAGCGCGGTTTTGATAGTGCCGAGCGCAGCCGTGGGGCCAGCCGGTCCTCGACGTAGTGGTTCAGCAGCCACGCCAGAGCCAGCATCGTCGCGACCGTCAGCAGGAGCGTCGAGTACGCCGAGAGGCCCAGCTCCTGGTGGTATGCCTCGATGGCGACCCAGCCCAGGTGCTCGTGGACCAGGTAGAAGGGGTATGTCAGCGCTCCGGCCACCGACAGCCAGCGCCAGTTCGCCCAGTTCAGCCAGCCCAGGGCGATCGCGGTGACCGCGACGAAGCCGAAGGTGACGACCAGGATGATGCCGCTCGAGGTGCGGTACGAGAAGAAGTCGGGGTTGGGCGCGTGCCACAGCTGCGCCACCGCCTGGTACTGGCCGATCAGCCAGCTGACACCGACGATGCCCCAGGCGTACGAGTCGCTCCGGTCCCGGTGGACGAGGTAGAGGCCGATGCCGCCGATGAAGAACGGCGCGTACTCGGGCATCAGGACGAGGTCGAGCAGCGGCTCGTTCGCCGCCTGGGCGATCGCCGCGGCCAGCGTCCAGCCGGCGCAGAAGAGGATCACTCGCTGCCGGGTCGCGCCCGGCATGACGATGCACAGCGCGAACAGCGCGTAGAAGCGGACCTCCGCCCAGAGTGTCCAGCAGACCCCCAACACCCGGTCCGCGCCCAGCGGTTGCTGCAGCATGGTCAGGTTCACCAGCGCGTCGCTGGGCGAGACGGCCTTGTAGGCGACCACCGGCAGTGCGAAGACCGCCGTCACGATGATCACCGCCGCCCAGTACGAGGGCAGCAGCCGCGAGGCTCGCGAGGCGAAGAACGAGCGCAGGGTTCGCCCCCACCCGCTCATGCAGATCACGAAGCCGCTGATGACGAAGAAGACCTGCACACCCAGGCAGCCGTACGCGAACCACTCGTGCAGTGTGGGGAACTGGAACTTCGCGGAGCTGCCCCAGGACCCGGTGACCTCCCCGCCCCGGCCGCCGTAGTGGTACGCGGCGACCATGAGTGCGGCGATCAGCCGCAGCCCGTCGAGCGCACGCAGGCGTGGCGCGTGCGCTCGGGGGATTATCCGGGGCGGGGTGCCACCGGCGCCCGCCTCCGGTGTGGATGTCGGAACGGGCGTCGTTTGCACAGAACTCATCCGAGTGTGGCCCTCTTGAAGGATCGGGCGCGGCGGGCCACGCGGCGTACGGTCGCATTGCGGGGGATGAAGGAGAGCTGTGCCGGCACCGCGCCGGGCAGGGCCAGCGAGGTGAGGCGGCGGCGCTTGAAGTAGCGCCAGGTGCGGTTGTTCAGATGCCGCGTCAGATACCGCTCGGCGGCCGGCCGCATGTCCGGGTAGATCTTGGACTGCATGGCGTAGCCCACGGCCCGTACCAGCTCGGTCAGTTCGTCCGGGCTCATGCCCTGGCGCTGCTCGGTGACCGCGACCCGGTCCGACAGTTCGGGGAGCAGGGCGTCCACGATCGTGACCGGGACGCGGTTGCTGTTCTCGTACGGCGTGAGGCGTTCGAGGAGCGACTCCGTACCGATGCGGGCGACCGGCAGGCCGTACAGCGCGGAGGCGGTGAGCAGTGCGGTGGAGAAGCAGCCGACGACCAGCGCGGGACGCATCCGCTGGTAGAGCACCTCGGCGAGGACCGGTGTGTCGAGCACCGTGAGGTCGGCGCCGATCTTCTCGGCCTCCTTCTCCAGGGCGCGCGACCAGCGGGCCGGGGCGCTGGGGTGGGGCTTGAACACCACGCGGTTGTGGCCGAGTTGGACAGCACCCTTGAGCATCCGTACGTGCATGTCCTCCTCTTCCTCGGTGGAGAGGATGCCCAGGGCGGAGAGGTACTGGCCGAGGAGCAGGGCAGGTTCGTCGATGGCGGGCAACTCGTCGCCCGTTTTCACGAGTTCGGCGAGGACCTTCGTGAAGGCGTCCGTCGGCACGATCTCCGGCTCGACGCCGAACTCGGTGAGCAGAAGAGGTGTCAGGCCCGGCACCAGGTCGAGGTGGAGGAGGCGGTCGATGCGCGTGCCGACCAGCGGGTCGATCTTGCTGCGGGTCGGGCCGTAGCTCATCAGGCCGTCCGCGTAGACCGTGACGGGCGCGCCCGTGAAGATCTGGGTGAGGCCGAGTGCCGGGTTGACCTGGATCGACTCGACGGCCAGCTCGACGTCGTCGTCACCGAGGCCCCAGGCGAGCCGCAGATGCCGCTCCCACAGCGGTACGTCGTCGATCCGCGGGGCCCAACCGCCCGGGTGGAAAGGGGAGATGGTGTCGTTCCACGAGATCACGTCGTCGAACCGGCCGCGCAGCTGCTCGAACCCGGGCATCTCGTCCACGGCGGGCGTCGTCTCGGGAGTCGCCGAGTTGTTGGAGACCAGCAGGACGCGCCGGGCGGCCGGCCGGAAGCAGTCGGCGTCGACGGCCGCGGCGAGCGTGGCCGTGCCGTACAGCGTCGACGCCATGAAGATCTGGGTGGTCACGCCGTCACCCCCGCGGCGACCGGACGGCGGCGCAGTCGGCGCAGTCGCGTCGCGCGCTGTATGTCCATGGAGTCGAGGGCGTCATCGAGGACGTCCTGCGGCATACGCCGCAATGCGACGGCACTCATCGACTTCAGTTTCCGTGCCACGGGTGGCTCGAACCTTTCGATGGATCCCAGATGATGGGAAATAATCGCACAGTAAGTCCGCACGGCCTTCGGGAGGAGTTTATCGGCCTCCCGGTCTTCCGCCGTTTCCCTGACCACCTGGTCGAAC
Organism: Streptomyces albicerus; assembly: GCF_008905045.1. Lineage (GTDB taxonomy): Bacteria > Actinomycetota > Actinomycetes > Streptomycetales > Streptomycetaceae > Streptomyces > Streptomyces albicerus. The sequence goes on along the minus strand of NZ_VWMY01000035.1, from coordinate 74,099 downwards.
GCGCGAATGAAATCCAGCTGCCGTACGTCGCCGATCTGCGTCAGCGAGGACGAGACGCCGCGCCGGTAGAACACCCCGAGGAGCCCCACCGTGGCGAACGACTCGGCCTCCCGGTGCAGCTTCCAGATCCACGGCCGGTCCTCAGCCGTGCGCAGCCCGTCGGTGAAGTGCAGCAGACCCCGGTCGACCAGCCGCCGGTGGTAGATGCCCGCCCAGGCGTACGCGTAGTCGACGGAGGTGGAACGGTCGGCGGGCAGGATCGCCTCGCGCGGATTCAGCACGACTCCGCGCCTGCCGTACGGCACTCGGTGGATGGACCGGGCCCGCGCGGTGCACTGGACATGGTCGGTGCGCACGAAGTCACACCCCAAGTCCTCGATGGCGCCCAGAAGTTGCTCGTAGTATCCGGGGGCGAGCCAGTCGTCCCCGTCGAGGAACGTGAGGTATTCGCCGCGCGCCGCGTCGATGCCCGTGTTGCGCGCGGTGGCCAGCCCCCCGTTCGTCTCGTGTCTGACATGCACCGCACCCGGGAGCTCGCGCTCCGCGCGCGCGAGGATGTCCGGTGTCTCGTCGCGCGAGCAGTCGTCGACGAGAATGAATTCGAAGTCCTCGCGTGCGTTCGCACGCAGGCTCTTCAGGGTGTCGGGCGCATATTGCTGCACGTTGTAGAACGGCACGATGACGGAGAGCTTGACCACCCACGTGACGTTAGGCGGCGGCCCGTCATTCGTCTTGACCGCCGGTGAGATGTCAGGTGAACGACACGTGGCGGATTCGTGAACCCAGCCTTATTGTGCGCCGATCCGAGCCTGATTCGCCATTCGGAGATGTGCTGTTAACCCTTTGTTGCTTTCTGGTTGGGCCGCGCATCCGAATCGCTTCCTAGCGTCTTGGACGTGCCAGCAAGTACCACGAAGTCCCTGCGAGTTGCCGTACTCGCCGATTCCGATACCCGGTGGAAATGGGGCGCGCTCACCGCGAACCGTATCGCACCGGCTGATTCGGACATCCGGCTCGACGGCTATCTCCTGCGCGGCCGTGCGACCCCCACCGCCCGTCAGCTCGAAGAAGTCGGCGTGCGCGCGGACTCCCTGCGGGAGGTCACCGCGGTCGAATTCCTGCGGGAGATGTCCCGCGAGGAGACCACGTACGACGTGGTCGTGCTCTCCCTCGTCGGCGGTGCCGTCCAGGCGATGCTGCACGGACTCTCGTACCAGTGGCGGGAGCGCTTCGGACCGGGGCGTTCGGAGCGGCCCGTGGTCGTCACCGGCTATGTCGGCGTCGTCTACGAGAAGCTCGCCGACGGGCTGCTGCTGCGGCACGGCGCGGATCTCGTCCTCGCCAACTCCCGCCAGGACGCGGAGCGGTTCACCGCCGTGTACGAGGGAGTGGGCGCCGACGCCTCGTCGGTGACGGAGGTGGCGCTGCCGTTCCTCGGCGGGGACGCCTACACCGAGAACGACCCGTACACGGTGGTCTTCGCCGCGCAGCCCTCCGTGCCGGAGAGCCGCAAGGACCGTACCTACCTGCTGAACCGGCTGGTCAAGCACGCCCGGCTGCACCCGGACTGCGAGGTCCTGCTGAAGCTGCGCTCCAAGCCGGGCGAGCACACCACGCACATCGAGGAGCAGCCGTACCAGCGGCTCGCGGAGCGGATCCCGGGCGGGCTGCCCGCCAACTTCCGCCTCGTGTACGGCCACATGGGCGAGGTCCTCGACCGTACGGACCTGCTGGTCACCATCAGCTCCACGGCGGCCCTGGAGTCCCTGCACCGCCGCATCCCCACCGTCGTCCTCACCGACCTGGGTGTGCGCGAGTCGCTCGGCAACCACCACTTCGTCGGCTCCGGGTGCCTCGCCTCCTGGGACCAACTCGACGCCGGGCACCGGCCGTTGCCCGACGAGCAGTGGGTGGCCCGGCAGGGCGTCGCCGCCGACGGTTCGTACGAGACGGCCTTCGACGCGGCCCGCGAGCGCATCGCGAAGCTGCTCGGCCGGGGCGAACTCCCCGCCCTCACCCCCTACTACACCCCCGCCACCGCGCCCGGCTATCTGCCCGGCATCCTCGCCCGCCACCACCTCGGCCCGGACGGCAGCCCGCTGCCCGGCGCCCCCGACGCCGACAAGGAGCCGGGCCCGGTCCGGCAGATCGTGCGCCGGGCGGCGCGCGGCGCCTACCGGCACGGCGTGCAGCGCGTGGCGCCCGTCATCCGGCGCATGGGCGAGCTGTGAGTGCCCTCCCGACGGACGAGCGAGCCGCGGGCGTCCCGAACCCTGAGCGGTCGCGGGGAAGTGCAGGCACGCCCCCACGCCGCCCGGCACGCACTCTCGCCGCACCGGCCAAAGGCCCAGGTAGCTCCGCTACGAGGACCTTCGTCCGGCACGCCGAGAGCACGCACCGAACGACGCGGGAACACACCCGCACTTCCCCGCGACCGCTAATCAAGGAGTACAGCCAATGACCAACTCGGAAGCGGACCAAGCGACAGCGGGCCGGGTGAAGCCGGTGCGCCGCGTGCTCGCGGTGATCCCCGCGCGGGGCGGCTCCAAGGGCGTCCCCGCCAAGAACCTCCTCCCCGTCGGGGGCGTACCGCTGGTCGCCCGCGCCGTGCGCGAGTGCCGCGCTGCCCGGCTGGTGACGGACGTCGTGGTCTCCACCGACGACCAGGCGATCGCCGCCGCCGCCCGAGAGGCCGGCGCGGAAGTCGTGCTCCGCCCCGCCGCCATCGCCGGCGACACCGCCACCTCCGAGGCGGCCGTCCTGCACGCCATGGACGCCCACGAGGCGCTGCACGGCTCCGCCGTCGACGCCGTACTCCTCGTGCAGTGCACCAGCCCGTTCATCGTCCGCGAGGACATCGACGGGGTCGCGGGCGCGGTCGTGGAGAACGGTGCGGACACCGCGCTGACCGTGGCGCCCTTCCACGGCTTCATCTGGCGGGACGCCGACGACGACCCGGCCGTGGTCGACACAGAGCGCACCCGGGCGGTCGGCGGTGGCACGGCCGTCGCCAACACCACGGCCACGGACGGCGGTTACGGCGTCAACCACGACAAGTCCTTCCGCCCGCGCCGCCAGGACCGCCCCCAGGACCTCCTGGAGACCGGCGCCGCGTACGCCATGGACGCCGCCGGCCTGCGCGAGCACAAGCACCGCTTCTTCGGCCGTACGGAGCTCGTCCGCACCGACCCCGCCCGGGTGTTGGAGATCGACGACCCGCACGACCTCGCCCGCGCCCGGGCCCTCGCGCCGCTGTTCGACGCGAACCGCCCCGGCGCCCTCCCGACCGCCGCCGACATCGACGCGGTCGTCCTCGACTTCGACGGCACCCAGACCGACGACAGGGTGCTGATCGACTCCGACGGACGGGAGTTCGTCTCCGTGCACCGCGGCGACGGACTCGGCATCGCGGCCCTCCGCAAGAGCGGCCTCACGATGCTGATCCTGTCCACGGAACAGAACCCGGTCGTCGCCGCCAGAGCCCGGAAGCTGCAGATCCCGGTGCTCCACGGCATCGACCGGAAAGACCTCGCACTGAAGCAGTGGTGCGAGGAGCAGGGCATAGCGCCTGAGCGCGTGCTCTACGTCGGCAACGACGTCAACGACCTCCCGTGCTTCGCCCTCGTGGGCTGGCCCGTGGCGGTCGCGAGCGCCCACGACGTCGTGCGCGGCGCCGCACGCGCGGTCACCACCGTCCCCGGTGGCGACGGCGCGATCCGAGAGATCGCCAGCTGGATCCTCGGTCCTTCTCTCGACTCCCTCGACAAGTAAGGAACTTCTCCACCATGAGCACCAACTCCCGTCTGCGCACCTTCGGTTCGAAGACCGCCGGCCCGGGCCACCCCGTCTACGTCGTCGGCGAGATCGGCATCAACCACAACGGCGAGCTCGAGAACGCGTTCAAGCTCATCGACGCGGCCGCCGAGGCCGGCTGCGACGCGGTCAAGTTCCAGAAGCGCACGCCCGAGATCTGCACCCCGCGCGACCAGTGGGACATCGAGCGCGACACCCCTTGGGGCCGCATGACCTACATCGACTACCGCCACCGCGTGGAGTTCGGCGAGGACGAGTACCGCCAGATCGACGAGTACTCCAAGGAAAAGGGCATCGCCTGGTTCGCCTCCCCGTGGGACACCGAGGCCGTCGCCTTCCTCGAGAAGTTCGACGTCCCGGCCCACAAGGTCGCCTCCGCGTCCCTGACCGACGACGAGCTGCTGCGCTCGCTGCGCTCCACCGGCCGCACGGTCATCCTCTCCACCGGCATGTCGACGCCGAAGCAGATCCGCCACGCGGTCGAGGTCCTCGGCTCGGACAACATCCTTCTCTGCCACGCCACTTCGACGTACCCGGCGAAGGCCGAGGAGCTCAACCTCCGCGTCATCAACACCCTCCAGGCCGAGTACCCGAACGTCCCGATCGGCTACTCCGGTCACGAGACCGGCCTGCAGACGACGCTGGCCGCGGTCGCCCTCGGCGCGACGTTCGTCGAGCGCCACATCACGCTGGACCGCGCGATGTGGGGTTCGGACCAGGCCGCGTCGGTGGAGCCGCAGGGCCTCACGCGCCTCGTCCGTGACATCCGCACCATCGAGGCCTCGCTCGGCGACGGCGTCAAGAAGGTGTACGAGTCCGAGCTCGGCCCGATGAAGAAGCTGCGCCGCGTTCAGGGTGTCGTCGCCGAGGCCGAGATCGCGGCGGCGGCGGGCGAGCCGGTCGCGGTCTGAGCCACTCCAACCCTTCCGAATCCAGGGAAGCGACGGTCGTACGTCGATGAGTCCCCGCGCCGGGTCCACCGGCCCCCAGTCACCCGCACCCGCCACTCTGGCCTTCGTCGAGAGCCCGGTGCAGCTCCTCAACGTCCTGGAGTGGGCGCATGCCCATGCCCTCAGGACGGCCGGGGGTGCCGGGGAGTCCTCCGGACCACCGGGTCCGGAGCTGGGGGGCGGGGGGTCTGGCGGGGTCGGAGCGTCCGCTGGGTCCGGAGTCTCCGCTGGTACCGGAATGTCCGCTGGGCCCAGTAGGCCCGGCGGGTCCGGTGGGTCCAGGGCCGGTGCGGGGCTCACGCTCGTCGTGCTCTCGCCCACCGACCCGATGACCCGGGGGCAGCTGCGGCGCATGGCCGAGCTGGCCCGTGACGAGGGGTACGAGGTGCGGTGGGAGGAGGCGCGGGGCGGTACGACCGCGCCCTTCCACACGGTCGGCGGGCTCGCGCCGCTGCTGCGGCGGGCCGAGCGGATCGTGATGGGCGACCCGTTCTCGCGTTACGTACAACTGCTGCTCACCATCACCCGGGCCCGCGATCTCGTCGTCGTGGACGACGGGACCGCGACGATGGAGTTCGTCTCCCAGCTCGCCAAGGGTGAACGGCTGGTGCGCTGGCACCGGCGCGGCGGGCGTCCCGGAGCCCGGGACCTGGTCTTCGCGCCGGTCTCCGCCCGGGCCCGGCGCCGCCTCACCCCCGGGGCCGGACGGCGTGTGGAGGTCTTCTCCTCCATGCCGATAAGCGAGACGCCCGAGGGCGTCCGCATCACGGCCAACGACTTCGCCTGGACCCGGGCCCGGTTCGGTCCGCCCCGCCTCACGAAGGGCGCCGACCTGGTCGGAACGTCCTTGGTGGAGACGGGAGTCGTGGACCCCGACCGGTACCTGGAGGCGGTGAAAGGGCTCGCCCGGACGTACGGTGCCACCCGGTACTTCGCCCACCGGAGGGAGAGCCCGGAGAAGCTGCACCGGCTGGCCGTCGAGACCGGGCTGGAAATCGTCCGGCCCGATCTTCCTCTCGAGCTGATCGCCCGGCGCGGCCCCATCGGCCGGACGATCCTGAGCTTCCCGTCGACCGTCGTACACACGCTGCCGCTGGCCCTGGCCGGTACGGAGGTCAAGGTCGCCGTCTGCGACATCGACCCGGCCTGGCTGACGGCGAGCGCCTCACCGCGGGCTCAGGGGTTCCTGTCGGGGGTCACGGGGACGGCACGGGATGTGCATCGGCTCTCGGCGGTTTCTTCGGCGACCTGACGGAGGTCGCGGTCGCTGTCGGCTGCAGGTTGACCTCTCCCTTATTCCGTATGGGTTCGGACCGCCGTTCAGTACGAGTTCGGACCGCCAGCCCGTACGAGTTCGGGCCGCCCGCTTCTTGGTCAGTGTCGTGCTTCCGCGGGCCGAGTAAAGGGCACTCCCTCCGGTCGCGTCGGCTACGCCGATTCCGCTGCGCTCCACCCTTGACTCGGCCCGCTCCAGCACGGGTGAGAAGCGAGCGGGCGGCCCGGAAGGGTGGGGTCCTGGGGTGGGCCTGCGGGTGGGGGTGGGTTTGGCGGCGGGCCGGGGCTTGCGGGCGCGGTCGCGTCTCGCCTGCACGCCGGGTCGGCTTGGCGGCTGACGGCTGACGGCTGACGGCTGACGGCTGACGGCTGGCGGACGGTGGGTGCGTGGTGGCCGGTGGGTGGGCGCGCTCGGGTGAGCCGCGGTCGCTCGGGGGCGCCTGTGGGGGTGAGTGGAAGGTTTGGGACAGGGGTGGGGTCGAGAGGGCCAGGTCCGGGTCTGAGGAGGTGTCCCAAACCTTCCAATCGCTGCCGCCCCGCCCCGCCCCGCCCGGCCCCGCCTCGACCGCGGTCGTCCGGTTGGTGAGTAGAACCGGCCGGGGGTGCGTATGCGTGGTATGCGTAGAGAGCCTGTCTTTGGTGAGGCGGGAATGGGTGTCGTCGATCCGAGGTTCTCTCGAGTGAGCCTGGATCTCGGGTCGGCAAGCTGGGGCAGTGTCCAGTCCGTCGGGTTGAGGGCCAGTCGGTCGGAAAGCCGGGCGAGTGTACCCATCACAGTCAAAAACTATGCGCCACGCGGCCAGGATTTCTTCCCCAAACGGGTTGAAGTTTTGTTGATCGTGGGTCAGTTGGCCGTCGCGTCGCCCTACCCTTCAGAGGGTGAACCAACTGATGTCCCGAGAGCCCGAGGCCGATACGCCTGGAGAAGCCGTGCTTCCCGGCGCGCTGCCCGAGGCGCTGCGCGCCGAACTCGTTGCGTTTCGACGCGACATGCACATGCACCCTGAGCTGGGCAACCAGGAGTTCCGTACCACCGCCGCGATCAAGGCGCGGTTGGAGCGGGCCGGCCTTCAGCCCCGTGTGCTCGCCATCGGGACCGGGCTCATCTGTGACATCGGCGAGCCGGACCCCGCGCATCCGATGCTCGCCCTGCGTGCCGATATCGATGGTCTGCCCATCCCGGACACCAAGACCGAGTGCGCCTATCGGTCGACCGTGCCCGACCGGGCCCATGCCTGCGGGCACGACGTGCATACGACCGTGGTGCTGGGGGCCGGGCTCGTCCTCGCCCAGTTGCATGAGAAAGGGCTGCTCAAGCGGGCCGTGCGGCTGATCTTCCAGCCTGCGGAGGAAGTGCTGCCCGGTGGTGCTCCGGATGTCATCGAGTGCGGGGCGCTGGAGGGCGTCGGGCGGATCGTGGGCGTGCACTGCGATCCGAAGGTCGATGCCGGGCGGATCGGGCTGCGGCACGGGCCCATCACCTCTGCCTGTGACCGGCTCGAGGTCGCGCTCGACGGCCCGGGCGGCCACACCGCGCGCCCTCACCTCACCACGGACCTGGTCACGGCCGCCGCCCGGGTCGCCATTGACGTACCCGCGCTGGTCGCCCGGCGAGTGGACGCCCGCAGCGGGCTTGCCGTGACCTGGGGGCGGATCGAGTCGGGGCATGCCTGCAACGTGATTCCGCAACATGCCGAGCTCTCCGGGACCGTGCGGTGTCTGGATCTTGCCTCCTGGCGGGCCGCGCCCGATCTGGTGCATGCCGCCATCGACGAGATCGCCAATCTCTATCGGGCCAAGTCCGAGATCAATTACGTACGTGGCGTGCCGCCGGTTGTGAACGACCCCGACACGACCGATCTGCTGCGCGACGCGATGGCCGCTCGGCGTGGGGTCCAGTCCGTCGAGGACACCGAGCAGAGTCTCGGCGGGGAGGACTTCTCCTGGTATCTGGAGCACGTGCCCGGTGCCATGGCCCGGCTCGGGGTGCGTACGCCGGGGGAGCGGACCGTGCGGGATCTGCATCAGGGCGACTTCGACGCGGACGAGTCGGCGATCACCGTGGGGGTGGAGCTCTTCACCGCGGCGGCCCTCCTCGACGCCGGGGTCTGAAGGCGGGCGCGGCAGGCCGCTCGGGTCGCGCCGCGCACCCCTCCCCAGTAGCGTGGTGCCCTGTCATCAACCACCTGTGTCGTCACGCAGACTCCACCGTCTCACTGCGGAGCGTGACATCCGTCGTGGGCGCTGTATCCCCAAGTGCACCTTTCGGTCCCGTGGTTCACAAGGACGTAACCGGCCATCGGCACGAATGGATAACGGCAACGCGTAACCCCGTTCCCTCACGGGTCTACGCGCGTTAATGTGCGCCGAACTCAGCACCCACTGCGGGGCTTGGAGAATGGGGAACTTCAGATGCGTCGGATATCCAGCCTGACCCGCGTCGCGGTGGGGGTCGCGTCGCTCGCACTCGCGGCTACAGCCTGCGGCGGCACCAGTGACGAGGGCAGTGGCAGCAGCGAGACCACTGAGGGTGGCAAGGGTCTTGCCATCGCCTACGACGTCGGCGGCAAGGGCGACCAGTCCTTCAACGACGCCGCGTACTCGGGTCTGGAGAAGGCGAAGAAGGAGTTCGGCTACGAGACCGCCGACATCGAGCCCACCGAGGGCGAGACCGACGCCGACAAGGAACAGCGGCTCGTCTCGCTGGCCAAGCAGGGTTACAACCCGGTCATCGGTGTCGGCTTCGCCTACGGTCCCGCGCTGGAGGCCGCTTCCAAGAAGTACCCGAAGGTCACCTTCGGCATCGTGGACTCCGTGGTCGAGGGCGACAACGTGGCGTCGCTCGTCTTCGCCGAGCAGGAGGCCTCGTACCTCGCCGGTGTCGCCGCCGCCAAGGCCACCAAGACCAACACCGTCGGCTTCGTCGGCGGCGTGGACATCCCGCTGATCCACAAGTTCGAGGCGGGTTACACGCAGGGCGTCAAGGACACCAAGCCCAGCGTCAAGGTCCTGTCGCAGTACCTGACGCAGACCGCCGAAGAGGGCGGCTTCTCCAGCCCCGACAAGGGCAAGGCCGCGGCCGAGGGCCAGCTGGAGAAGAAGGCGGACGTCATCTACCAGGCCGCCGGCCTGTCCGGCCAGGGCGTGATCGAGGCCGCCGCCAAGGAGAAGAAGTGGGCGATCGGCGTCGACTCCGACCAGTACAAGCAGGAGGCGCTGGCCGCGTACAAGGACTACATCCTGACCTCGGCGCTCAAGGACGTCGGCGGTGCGGTGTACTCGCTCGCCAAGTCGGTTGAGGACGGCAAGCCGCTGGCCGGTGTGCAGACCTTCGACCTGAAGGTGAACGGCGTCGGCCTCGCCGACAGCAACCCGAAGATGGCGGAGATCGCCGGCCTCACCGACGACGTGGCCAAGGCCAAGGCGGCCATCATCGACGGCACCATCAAGGTCAAGACCGAGTAGGCGGGACCGGACGACGGGCTGATGCCCGTCA
>NZ_VWMY01000035.1:17587-64397 GCF_008905045.1 Streptomyces albicerus | reverse complement strand
GCCCGCCCGCTCTCTTGCCTTCTGCGCAGGTCACCCGCCGCCCCCGGACCTTTGCGGTCGGCAAGCCCCCGCCCGGCCGGCAGGAGGCCTCGGGCACAGGCGCATAACAAGGTGAACAGAAGGGGTTCTCCAGGAGGGTCTACGCGCGTTACTCTGCGGCGAAGCCAGCGCCGAAGGTGTCCGACAGGCGCTAGTACGACAGGAGCACAACACATGCGCCGGGTTCCCCGCATCGCGCTCGCAGGCGCGGCGGCCGCCTCTTTCGCCCTCGTCCTCTCCGCCTGTGGCGGTACCTCGACCTCCTCCGGCTCGTCGGAGTCGAAGGGCGACAAGGGCCTCGCCATCGCGTACGACGTCGGCGGCAGGGGCGACCAGTCCTTCAACGACGCCGCGTACGAAGGCCTGAAGCAGGCGAAGAGCGAGTTCGGCTACGAGACCGCCGACATCGAGCCCACCGACGGCGAGACCGACGCCGACAAGGAACAGCGTCTTGTCTCGCTGGCCAAGCAGGGCCACAACCCGGTCATCGGTATCGGCTACGCCTACGCGCCGGCCGTCAAGGCCGCCGCGGAGAAGTACCCCGACACCACCTTCGGCATCGTCGACGACGCCACGATCGAGGCGGAGAACGTCGCGGACCTGGTCTTCTCCGAGCAGGAGGCCTCGTACCTCGCCGGTGTCGCCGCCGCCAAGGCCACCAAGACCAACACCGTCGGCTTCGTCGGCGGTGTGGACATCCCGCTCATCCACAAGTTCGGGGCGGGCTTCGAGCAGGGCGTCAAGGACACCGAGCCCGGTGTCAAGGTCCTGTCGCAGTACCTGACGCAGACCGCCGAGGAGGGTGGCTTCTCCAGCCCCGACAAGGGCAAGACGGCTGCCGAAGGCCAGCTGGAGAAGAAGGCCGACGTCGTGTACGCGGCGGCCGGTCTGTCCGGTCAGGGTGTCATCGAGGCCGCGTCCGCCAACAAGGTGTGGGCGATCGGTGTCGACTCCGACCAGTACCAGCAGGAAGCCCTGAGCAAGTACAAGGCCTCCATCCTGACCTCCGCGACGAAGGATGTCGCGAAGGCGGTGTACAACCTCGCGAAGTCGGTCGAGGACGGCAAGCCCGAGAGCGGTATCGTCAGGGGCGACTTGAAGTCCGGTGAGGTCGGCCTCGCGGACTCCAACCCGAAGTTCAAGAACGACACCGCGATCCAGGAAGCCGTCGAGGCGGCCAAGGAGAAGATCATCAGCGGCGAGATCAAGGTCAAGAGCAGCTGACAGCAGTACCTCAAGAGCAGCCAGGCGAATCCGGGGAAGTTCAGGCACGCCGCCACGTCGCCGGTACTTCCCCGGAGCCGCTTAGTAACCGCGGGGTTACGTCCGCTCAACGGGGTACAGGGAGCCTGGCTCCTTGTGCCCCGTTCTCGCGAGACGCCGCCCCTCATGTTGCCGTAGGGGCGCTACGCGCGTAGACGACCCCCTTTCCTCAGGAGAGTGCGCCATCAACGCGTCCAGCAGCCCTCCGGCCGGCGCGGTCAACGGTCAGGTGACCGCAGTCGAACTCGCCGGGATCACCAAGCGATTCCCCGGCGTCGTGGCCAACCACGACATCCACCTCAGCGTCCGCAAGGGCACGGTCCACGCCCTCGTCGGCGAGAACGGTGCCGGCAAGTCGACGCTGATGAAGATCCTCTACGGCATGCAGAAGCCGGACGAGGGAACCATCGCCGTCGAGGGCGAGCAGGTGACCTTCCACAGTCCCGCCGACGCCATCGGCCGCGGCATCGGCATGGTCCACCAGCACTTCATGCTCGCCGACAACCTCACGGTCCTGGAGAACGTCGTCCTGGGCAGCGAGAAGCTGTACGGCATCGGCGGCAGGGCCCGCCGCAAGATCGTGGAGCTCTCCGAGCGGTACGGCCTCGGCGCGCGCCCCGACGCCCTGGTCGAGGAACTCGGCGTCGCCGACCGTCAGCGCGTGGAGATCCTCAAGGTCCTCTACCGCGGCGCTCGGATCCTCATCCTCGACGAGCCCACCGCGGTCCTCGTCCCGCAGGAGGTCGACGCGCTCTTCGCCAACCTGCGCGAGCTCAGGGCCGAGGGCCTGTCGGTCATCTTCATCTCGCACAAGCTGGGCGAGGTGCTCTCGGTCGCCGACGAGATCACGGTCATCCGCCGCGGCACGACGGTCGGCACCGCCATCCCGGCCGAGACCAGCCCACGCCAGCTCGCCGAGCTGATGGTCGGCAGCGAGCTGCCCACCCCGGAGACCGCCGAGTCGACGGTCACCGACCGGCCGGTGCTGGCCGTCGAGGACCTGCGCCTGGTCGCCCCGGGCGGCAAGGCACTCCTCGACGACATCAGCTTCACCATCCACGAGGGCGAGGTTCTGGGCCTGGCCGGCGTCGAGGGCAACGGCCAGACCGAGCTGATCGAGGCGCTCATCGGCCTCAAGGGCGCCGACTCCGGCACCATCACGCTGGCCGAGGAGGAGATCACCTCCTGGGGCACCCGCAGGCGCCGCGAGCAGGGCATCGGCTACATCCCCGAGGACCGCCACCGCCACGGCCTGCTCCTGGAAGCCCCGCTCTGGGAGAACCGCATCCTCGGCCACGTCACCGAGAAGCCCAACGCGAAGGGCGTCTGGCTCGACATCAAGGGCGCCCAGGAGGACACGCGCCGGATCGTCGAGGCGTACGACGTCCGCACGCCCGGCATCGACGTCACCGCGGCCTCCCTGTCCGGCGGAAACCAGCAGAAGCTGATCGTCGGCCGCGAGATGATCCACAAGCCGCGCTTCCTGATCGCCGCCCACCCCACCCGCGGTGTGGACGTCGGCGCGCAGGCCGCGATCTGGGACCTCATCCGTGAAGCCCGCCGCGAGGGCCTGGCCGTCCTGCTGATCTCCGCCGACCTGGACGAGCTGATCGGCCTTTCCGACACCCTCCGGGTGATCTACAACGGCAAACTGGTCGCGGACGCCGATCCGGCGACCATCACTCCGGAGGAGCTCGGTTCGGCCATGACCGGCGCCGCCTCCGGCCACCTCGAGAACGAAGAGCTCGTAGAGCAGCTCGAAGAGCAGGCAGACGCCCCGGAAGACGAGGCCCGCTGATGAAGAAGTTCGACAAGGAGCGACTGCTCCTCGCGGTGGCCGGGCCGGTCATCGCGCTCGTCGTGGCCGTGGCACTGACCTCGGTCGTGCTGATCGCCTCGGGGAAGAACCCGATCGAGCCGTACACGATCATGTTCGAGCAGGCCTCGTTCTCCGACATCCAGGTCCTGATCATCAATCAGGCCTCGCTGTACTACATCGCGGCGCTCGCGGTGGCCATCGGCTTCCGGATGAACCTGTTCAACATCGGTGTGGACGGCCAGTACCAGCTCGCCGCCATGATGGCCGCGGTCGTCGGCGCCCACGCCAACCTGCCGGCGGTCCTGCAGGTTCCGCTGCTGCTCCTCACCGCGGTGTTCACCGGCGCCTTCTGGTCCGGCATCGCCGGTGTCCTCAAGGTCACCCGCGGTGTCAGCGAGGTCGTCGCGACGATCATGCTCAACGCGATCGCGACCTCCGTCATCGCCTACTTCTGGCTGCCCAGCGTCTTCGGCGTCAAGGTCGGCAACAACAACACCACCGGCGAGATGCACGAGTCCGGCTGGATTCCCGGCTTCGACATGGGCGCGGCCGGCGAGATCTACGGCCTCGTGGTCCTCGCGGCCCTGCTCGGCATCGGCTACTGGGTGGTCCTCAACCGCACCCGCTTCGGCTTCGACCTGCGCGCCTCCGGCGCCTCGGAGACCGCCGCCGCGGCCAGCGGTGTGAACCCCAAGCGCATGGTGCTCACCGCCATGCTGCTCTCCGGCGGCCTGGCCGGTCTCGCGGGCCTGCCGATCCTGCTCGGCGACTCGCACACGTACAGCCTGAACTTCCCGACCGGTATCGGCTTCCTCGGCATCGGCATCGCCCTGCTCGGCCGCAACAACCCGACGGGCATCGCCTTCGCGGCCCTGCTGTGGGCCTGGCTGGACAAGGCCTCGCCCGAGCTCGACTTCCACGGGTACGACAAGGAGATCGCGGTCATCATGCAGGGCCTGATCGTGATCGCGGTCGTCGTCTCGTACGAGGCCGTCCGTGAGTGGGGTCTGCGCCGCCAGCAGCGCCGCGTCGGCGCGGAACTCGCCGCGGGCCACGTCCTCGGCGCCAACGCAGGCACCTCCGACAACAACACTTCGAAGGAGGTGGCAGGCCGATGACCACCGTGACCGACCTCAACCAGCCCACGCTGCAGCCCGCCGCACCCCGCAGCCGCCGGATGACGCTCCCCGTCCTCCTGCTGGTCATCGCGGGCGCCCTGGCGCTGACCTCGATCGTCCGCATCATCACGGGCGCCGACGGCATCACCAACGTCAGCCAGATGTCCACCGCGCTCCAGCTGGCCATCCCGATCGGCCTGGCCGGTCTCGGCGGTCTGTGGGCCGAGCGCGCGGGCGTCGTCAACATCGGCCTCGAGGGCATGATGATCCTCGGCACCTGGTTCGGCGCCTGGGCCGGCTATCAGTGGGGCCCGTGGACCGGCGTCCTCGTCGGCATCATCGGCGGCTGCGTCGGCGGTCTTCTGCACGCGATCGTCACCGTCACCTTCAACGTCAACCACATCGTCTCCGGTGTGGCCATCAACATCCTGGCCCTCGGCGCCACCCGCTACCTCGCGCCGCTCGCCTTCGAGGGCACCCAGGGCGGCTCGGCCAAGCAGTCCCCGCCGGTCGAGTCGCTCGGCAACTTCACGGTGCCAGGACTCTCCGACGGACTCGCCGACCTCAACGACAAGGGCTGGTTCTTCCTCTCCGACGTCGCGGGCCTGCTCGGCGGCCTGGTCACCAACGTCTCCTGGCTGACCCTGATCGCCGTCGCGCTGATCCCCGCCACCTGGTGGATCCTGTGGCGCACCGCCTTCGGCCTGCGCCTGCGGTCCTGCGGCGAGAACCCGGTCGCGGCCGAGTCGCTCGGCGTCAACGTCTACAAGTACAAGTACCTGGCCGTGATCATCTCCGGCGGCCTGGCCGGCCTCGGCGGTGTCTTCCTGTCCATCGTGGCCAACCCCTTCTACCTGGAGGGCCAGGTCAGCGGCCGCGGCTACATCGGCCTCGCCGCGATGATCTTCGGCAACTGGATGCCGGGCGGACTCGCCATCGGCGCGGGCCTGTTCGGCTACACCGACAGCCTCAACCTGCGCGGCGGCGCCGCGAACGTCCACGCGCTGCTGCTGCTCGGCGCCATCCTGCTGGTCATCGGCGCGATCTGGCTGGTGGTCAAGAAGAAGTACGTGCCCGCCGTGATCACCCTGGCCGTCGGCGCGCTGGTGTTCACCTGGTACTCCCTCACCGACGAGGTGCCGAACCAGGTCGTCTCCGCCACGCCGTACGTCATCACGCTGCTCGTCCTCTCGCTGTCCGCGCAGCGCCTGCGGATGCCGAAGGCGGACGGCATGCCGTATCGGCGGGGGCAGGGCAAGTGACGTCCGACGAGGCCGCGACCGTCGACTGGGAGGCCCTGCGGGAGGTGGCCCGGGAGGCCATGTCCCGTGCGTACGCCCCGTATTCGGGCTACCCGGTCGGCGTCGCGGCCCTCGTCGACGACGGCCGGGTGGTCTCCGGGTGCAACGTCGAGAACGCCTCGTACGGGCTCGGGCTGTGCGCCGAGTGCGGCCTGGTCTCGGAGCTGCAGAACACCGGGGGCGGGCGGCTCACGCACTTCACCTGCGTGGACGGCCGCGGCGAGATCCTCGTGCCGTGCGGCCGCTGCCGGCAGCTGCTGTACGAGTTCGGCGGCCCCGATCTCATCCTGGAGACGCCGGCCGGGCTCCTGCCGCTCTCCGAGATGCTGCCGCAGGCCTTCGGGCCGGGGCATCTCACCAAGTAACGCCTGCTCTTCGGAAGGAAAGCCAAAGCCATGGCCATGGACGCCATCTCCGTCATCCGCACCAAGCGGGACCGCGGCGAGTTCAGCGACGAGCAGATCGACTGGGTCATCGACGCGTACACGCGCGGCGAGGTGGCCGACTACCAGATGGCCGCCCTGAACATGGCGATCCTGCTCAACGGCATGAACCGCCGCGAGATCTCCCGCTGGACGGCCGCGATGATCGCCTCCGGCGAGCGCATGGACTTCTCGTCCCTGTCCCGTCCGACGGCCGACAAGCACTCGACGGGCGGCGTCGGCGACAAGATCACCCTTCCCCTGGCCCCGCTCGTGGCGGCCTGTGGTGCGGCGGTACCGCAGCTCTCGGGCCGCGGCCTCGGCCACACCGGCGGCACCCTCGACAAGCTGGAGTCGATCCCGGGCTGGCGCGCGCTCCTGTCGAACGAGGAGATGCTCTCCGTACTGGACGAGGTCGGCGCGGTGATCTGCGCGGCAGGTGACGGTCTGGCTCCGGCGGACAAGAAGCTGTACGCGCTGCGGGACGTGACGGGCACGGTGGAGGCGATCCCGCTGATCGCCTCCTCCATCATGTCGAAGAAGATCGCGGAGGGTACGGGCTCCCTGGTCCTGGACGTGAAGGTGGGCACCGGCGCCTTCATGAAGACGATCGAGGACGCGCGCGAACTGGCGTCCACGATGGTCGGGTTGGGCACGGACCACGGCGTCAGGACCGTCGCGCTCCTCACAGACATGTCGACCCCGCTGGGCCTGACGGCGGGCAACGCGCTCGAGGTACGTGAGTCGGTGGAGGTCCTGGCCGGCGGCGGCCCGTCCGATGTCGTCGAACTGACCCTCGCCCTGGCCCGCGAGATGCTCGACGCGGCCGGCGTGAAGGACGCCGACCCGGCGAAGGCGCTGGCGGACGGTTCGGCGATGGACGCGTGGCGCCGCATGATCGCGGCCCAGGGCGGCGACCCGGACGCCCCGCTGCCCACGTCCCGCGAGCAGCATGTGGTGAAGGCCCCCTCGTCGGGCGTCCTGACCCGCCTCGACGCGTACGACATCGGCATCGCCGCCTGGCGCCTCGGCGCGGGCCGCGCCCGCAAGGAGGACCCGGTCCAGGCGGCCGCGGGCTTGGAGATGCACGCCAAGCCGGGCGACACGGTGACCGAGGGCCAGCCCCTCCTCACCCTCCACACGGACACCCCGGAACGCTTCGAGTACGCCCTTGAGGCGGTCGAGGGCTCGTACGACGTCGCGGCACGGGGAACGGACTTCACGGCGAACCCGATCGTGCTGGAGCGCATCGCCTGAACCACACACAGGTGAAGTGAAGGGAAAGGGGCCGGCGACACCCGCCGGCCCCTTTCACCTGTCCAGGGGAGCCGATCACCTGTCCTCGGGCGATGTCCTGGGGGCCGACCTCAGCCGAGGGTCGCCGCGACCACCACCAGCACCGGGACCGCCAGCATCGTCGACAGCAGGATCGACTCACGGGCCAGCACCTCGCCGACGCGGTAGCGCGAGGCGTACGTGAAGAGGTTCTGCGCGGCGGGCAGGGCCGAGGTGACGACGACGTCGAGCAGTGGGGCCCCGCGCAGGCCGAAGACGCCTGCCGCCAGGGCCCAGGCCGCCAGGGGCTGGCCCACCGACTTCAGGGCGACCGAGAGCAGCACAGGGGTCCGGTCGGGGCCCCGGCCCGGCATGGTGCTGCCGCAGAGCGAGATGCCGAAGGCCAGGAGGACGGCCGGGACCGACATGTTCCCGATCAGGGTCAGCGGGTCGAGGACCGGGCCCGGAACCGTCAGGCCGCTCGCCGAGACCGCGACCCCGGACAGGGAACCGATGCCGACGGGGTTGCGGACGGGGGCGGTCACCCGCCGCCACACCGAGCCCTTCTCGCCCGGGCCCGACAGGTCGAGGATCGTCAGCGCGACGGGGGTCATCACGATCTGCTGGAACAGGAGCACCGGAGCCACGAGCGAGGCGTCACCGAGGACGTACACGGCGATCGGAATACCCAGATTGCCCGCGTTGACGTAGCTCGAGCACAGCGCGCCGATCGTCGTCCGGCCCACTCCCCAGCGGCGTACGGCACCGACCGCGACGAACACCCCGGCCACCGCGAACGTACTGATCGCCGTCACCAGCAGCCGGCTGGACAGGATCACCGACAGGTCGGCCTGCGCGAGGGTGGTGAAGAGAAGGGCGGGTGTGGCGACGTGGAAGGCGAGTTTGGTCAGGACCTCCCGGCCGTTGTCCCCGAGATAGCCGCGGCGTCCGATCAGGTAGCCGACGCCGATGACGACGGCGATGACCGCGAAGCCGTTCAGCACCCCCTGCACGGCACCTCCACGCGCGCCCGGGGGTGGCCGGAGGCGAGGAGGCGGTCGGGTATTCGTGCGGCGGGCGATGATTCGTGGGGCATACACCCAACCCTCTTGGGTAGGGCAGTCCCTGGTCAATGTGACTTTGACCGACGGGACTTGGGGGGCATCTGATGGATCTCTGCGGCGTCTGGATCTCTGGGCGTCGCGAACACGCACCGAGCGCTCTGCGACGGCTCGGTGACCGCCCAGCGATGAGTTCCGCGCCGCCGCCCGGTCTACCGCTCGTGGACGCCATGACACCCGCTGTACTCGTACTGCCCGGCCCCGTCGCCCGAGACGAGGTGCCGAGGCTGTGCGAGGACGTGCGCGCACGGCTGGAGAGCAGCGGAGCCGGTGTCGTGGTCTGCGACGTCGCCGGTCTCGGACCACCAGGCCTGACCACCGTCGACGCGCTGGCCAGGATGCAGCTCGCCGCCCGCCGCGCGGGGGGACGGATCAGACTGCGCGACCCCGATCCGGCCCTGCGCGCGCTACTCGGTCTCGTCGGCCTCCGCTTCGAGGTGGAGGGGCAGCCCGAAGAGCGGGAACCACCGCTGCGTGTCGAGGAAGCAGTGGAACCCGGTGATCCGGCCCTCTGACGTCTCGAGGACCTGCACGGCCCACGGCGTGTAGCCGCCCTTGTCCGGATCCGGCTTGTACTGGGCGAAGCCCGGCAGGCCGTTCACCGCGACCGGTATCAGGCGGGAGTTCGCACAGGGGGCGCCGAGTGTCGTCATGAAGCCCGTGATGTCCTCGGGGCCGGACAGCCACAGGTCGAAAGGAGGCATCGTCATCACGGCGTCCTCGTGCAGCAGTGCCGTGAGCGCCGTCATGTCGTACCCCTCGAAGGCCGCCACATAGCGCTCGAGGAGCTTCTGCTGGTCCTCGTCGAGCGGGTCGGAGGTGGCGGCCCGGGCCGCGGTGCCGTCGCTCTCGGCGAGCGTCGCACGGGCCCGCTGGAGCGCGCTGTTCACCGAGGCGACCGTCGTGCCGAGCAGCTCGGCGACCTCGCTCGCCTTCCATGCGAGGACCTCGCGCAGGATCAGCACGGCCCGCTGCTTGGCCGGCAGTTGCTGCAGGGCGGCCATGAAGGCGAGGCGCACCGACTCCTTGGCCACCGCCGCCTCGGCCGGGTCGCCGACCGTCGGGAGCACGCGCGCGTCCGGCATCGGCTCCAGCCACGTGTTGTCCGGGCGCGGGTTCAGCGCCGCCTGCGCGAGCGGCGTCGACTCCGTCAGGTCCATCGGACGGGCCCGTTTGTTGCCCGCCGTCAGCATGTCCAGGCATACGTTCGTCGCGATCCGGTACAGCCACGAGCGCATCGAGGAGCGGCCCTCGAACTTGTCGTAGCTGCGCCAGGCGCGCACCAGCGTGTCCTGAACCGCGTCCTCCGCCTCGAAGGACGAGCCGAGCATCCGGTAGCAGTACCCCGTCAGCTCGACCCGGTGCTTCTCCAGCCGGACGTCGAGGTCTTCCGCCGTCGCCGTACCGTCGCTCATGGCCAACCCACCCCTGTGGCTGATTTCGTCGCACGCGCCGTTGCGCGCCAGCACTTCGGAAGCTACCGCACGGCACTGACAACGGCCCCCCGAGACGAAAAAGGTGCAGGTCAGAACAGTTGCTGTCCTGACCTGCACCCGTACGTTCGGAAGCCGACCCCCGGTGACTCAGTGCTGCACGGCCACCAGTCGCCGCTCCACCCGGGCCGCGTGCGACCCGACCACCGTGATCGTCACGACCCCGGCCACCGCCAGCAGGCCGAGCGCGACCGTCCCGGCCCAGCCGCCCGAGTGGAAGGCGATCGCGCCGAGCGTGCTGCCCGCGCTGGAGCCGACGTAGTAGGCGGACTGGTAGAGCGCCGAGGCCTGGGCGCGCCCCTCCTTGGCGGTGTGGCTGACCGAGGAGGACGCGACGGCGTGGCCCGCGAAGAAGCCCGCGGTGATCAGGACCAGGCCCAGCAGCACGAGCGGCAGGAAGTCGGCCAGCGACAGCAGCAGCCCGGAGGTCGTCGTACCGCCCGCCAGATACAGGGAGCCACGCCGCCCGAGCCGGCCCACCAGCCGCCCGGCCGTCGACGCCGAGACGGTGCCGACCAGGTAGACGAGGAAGATCGACCCGATGATGCCCTGCGGCAGCGAGAACGGGGCGTCCGTGAGGCGGTAGCCGATCACCGTGTAGACGGCGCCGAACACCGTCATGAAGAGCGCGCCGATCGCGTACAGCCTGCGCAGCAGCGGGTTCGAGAGGTGGTCGCGGACCGTGCGGACCAGCACCGCGGGCCGCAGCGAACCGGTCTTGAAGTGCTTCGGCGCCGGGAGCAGCAGCCGGAAGGCCACCGCGCAGCCCATCGCGATCAGGCCGATCACGCCGACCGCCACGCGCCAGCCCCACTCCTGCGCGACCCAGCCGGTGATGACCCGGCCGCTCATCCCGCCGACGCTGTTGCCCGCGACGAACAGACCGATCGCCGTGATCAGCGCCTTCGGCCGTACTTCCTCGGCCAGGTACGCCGTCGCCGAGGCCGGCAGCCCGGCCAGCGCCGCGCCCTGCACGGCCCGCAGCGCGATCAGCCAGCCGACCGACGGGGCGAAGGGCACCAGCAGCCCGACGGTCACCGCGATCGCCAGGGACGCCGTCATCAACGTACGCCGCCCGAACCGCTCCGACAGCGCGCTCAGCGGCAGGACGAACAGCGCCAGCGCGCCGGTCGCCGCCGACACCGTCCAGCTCGCCGTGCTCGCCGTCACCCCGAAGTCGCCGGAGATCAGCGGGAGCAGGGCCTGTGTGGAGTAGAGGAGCGCGAAGGTCGCGACACCCGCGAGGAAGAGTGCGAGGCTCATCCGGCGGTAGCCGGGCCCGCCCGGGACCATACGGGAGTCGGAAGGAGCGGAGGAGGCGACGGAGGCGGCGGAGGAGACGACGGAAGCGGCGGGGGAGGCGCCCACGGTGGTGGACGCCCCGGTACTGACGGAAGGCATGTTTCGAACCTAAAGACCTCCCCTTCATCCGTCCAATGCATGGAATTGCCATAATCGTTCCTGTGATGCATCAGCAGAGGTCAGAGCCTCACCTGTCACCGTCCAGTGACACAGAAGACATCGTCGCGATCCTCGCGCCGCGCCTCGCGTACTTCGCCGGGGTCGCCCGCACCGAGCACGTCACCCGGGCCGCGCAGGAGATGCAGGTTCCGCAGTCCACCTTGTCCCGTGCGATGGTCCGCCTCGAGCAGGACCTGGGCGTCGACCTGTTCGCCCGCAGAGGCCGCACGGTTTCCCTCACCCCCGCCGGGCGCACATTCCTGTCCTCCGTGGAGCGGGCCCTCGCCGAGATCGAGCGCGCCGCCGACGAGGTACGCGCCGACGCCGACCCGACCACCGGCAAGGTCGCCTTCGGCTTCCTCCACACCATGGGCTCCGAGACGGTCCCCGGCCTGATCCGCGCCTTCCGCGCCGACCACCCCCGCGTCCGCTTCAGCCTCGTCCAGAACTACGGCGAGGCCATGATCGAACGCCTCCGCTCCGGCGAACTGGACCTCTGCCTCACGTCCCCCGTCCCGGACGCCCCCGACCTGGTGTCCCGCCGCCTCGACGAACAGAAACTCCGCCTGGTGGTCCCGGCCGATCACCGCCTGGCCTCCCGCCGCCGCATCCGCCTGGCCGAGGCCGCCGACGAAACCTTCGTCACCCTCGAACCCGGCTACGGTCTCCGCCGCATCACGGACGACCTCTGCCAACAGGCGGGCTTCCGCCCCAGGGTGGCCTTCGAGGGCGAGGAGGCGGAGACCCTGCGGGGTCTGGTGGCGGCGGGCCTGGGGGTGGCCCTCCTCCCGCCACCGGCCGTACCCCGCCCAGGAGTTGTGGAACTGACGGTCACGGCTCCGAGGGCGGCAAGAGAAATCGGCGTGGCTTGGCTGGACGGCCACCCGGACACACCTCCGGTGGCGGCTTTCAAGAGGTTCCTTCTGTCAAAGAGGGGAAACCTGCTCCCCGACTGAGGGTTCTTTGCCAACTGAGTCCCACAGGGGCGCGCCGTTTTAGGGGCGCGGGGAACTGCGCGACCAGCCACAACGAACCCGCACCCCACCACCGAACCCAACCCTCAGCGGCGAAGGGACCTCCCAAACCCGGAGGCAAGCGGCATACGCAACCCCAACGGCGGCGGAGCCGCCAACGCATCCTCAACGGGCCGGGAGAAAGCCCGGCCGAACAACGTCCCCATCACAAAGTCCTCCGCGAGCGCCAGCACTTCCTCCCGATGCTGACTCAGCGCATGCCCATCGGAATGAACCTCGAACCGACAGACATCCCGGTTCGCCTTCTTCACCCGCGAGGCGAGCCGAAACGACAACTCAGGATCGGTCCGCTCGTCATTGGTCCCGTGCACGATCAGGACTCGCCGCCCCACCAGCTGCTTCACCGGCTCGGCGGGCGCAGCGACATCCTCCTCGGGCAGCCAAGGAGACATCGCCAGCACGGAGTTCACGGCCGTGTGCCCGCCCGCGTGCAGGGCGGCCCGCCCGCCCATGTCCACCCCGGCAAGACACACGGGCACGTCCCCGTACCGCCGCACGACCTCATCGGCGGCCCAGGACGCGTCCCGCGCCAGATCCGCCTCCGTGCCGTTCCAGCCGCGAAAGCGATAGTGCACCACGTGCACGACCAGCCCCTCCGCCCGCCCGGCGCGGACAAGCCGGCGCCCCAACGCCCGTACGGACGCGGTCGCCAGCATCGGTGACGGCCTGCGGGCAGAGGCCTCCTCGCCGCCCGGCAGCAGCAGCACCACGCCGCTCACCGCCGTCGGCTCCGTACCGAGTGCCCGCCCCAGCCGGGCTCTGCGAACCGGCGTCGCTTGCTGTGCCATGACAGAACAGTGTCAGAAGCCATGGTGTACGCCATCCATCCACACGGTCACCGTTACGTATCGACGGATCCGTACAACGGGAGATCTACGCGCGTAGGCGTTAGAGTGCGGAGATGACGAGCCAGACCAAGAACACCCCGAGCTCGGAGCAGATCCGCCGGGCGCCGAAGGTCCTGCTGCACGATCACCTCGACGGGGGCCTGCGCCCCGGGACGATCGTGGATCTCGCCCGCGAGTCGGGCTATGCCAACCTCCCCGAGACGGACCCCGACAAGCTCGGCGTCTGGTTCCGTGAGGCCGCCGACTCCGGTTCCCTGGAGCGGTACTTGGAGACCTTCGCGCACACCTGCGCCGTCATGCAGACCCGCGAGGCGCTGGTCCGGGTCGCCGCCGAGTGCGCCGAGGACCTCGCCGAGGACGGTGTCGTGTACGCCGAGGTGCGCTATGCGCCCGAGCAGCACCTCGAAGCCGGGCTCACCCTCGAAGAGGTCGTCGAGGCCGTCAACGAAGGCTTCCGGGAGGGTGAGCGGCTGGCCCGTGAGAACGGCCAGCGGATCCGCGTCGGCGCCCTCCTGACCGCCATGCGGCACGCGGCCCGCGCCCTGGAGATCGCCGAACTCGCCAACCGCTACCGCGACCTGGGCGTCGTCGGCTTCGACATCGCGGGCGCCGAGGCCGGCTTCCCGCCCACCCGTCACCTGGACGCCTTCGAGTACATGAAGCGGGAGAACAACCACTTCACGATCCACGCGGGCGAGGCCTTCGGACTCCCGTCCATCTGGCAGGCCCTGCAGTGGTGCGGCGCCGACCGGCTCGGCCACGGCGTGCGGATCATCGACGACATCCAGGTGCACGAGGACGGCTCGGTGAAGCTCGGCCGTCTCGCCTCCTATGTACGCGACAAGCGCATCCCGCTGGAGCTGTGCCCCAGCTCCAACCTCCAGACGGGCGCCGCCGACTCGTACGCCGACCACCCCATCGGCCTCCTGCGCCGCCTGCATTTCCGGGCGACCGTGAACACCGACAACCGCCTGATGTCCGGCACCAGCATGAGCCGGGAATTCGAGCACCTTGTCGACGCTTTCGGTTATTCGCTCGACGACATGCAGTGGTTCACTGTCAATGCGATGAAATCAGCATTCATTCCTTTCGATGAACGACTGGCGATGATCAATGACGTGATCAAGCCGCGTTATGCGGAACTGAAGTCCGAATGGCTGTTCCAGCAGACCTCTTCCACCAGCGGTTCTGTGAGCGAAGAGGGCTGAATGCGAGAGACGGAAAGCGGCCGGGTGATGTCTGCTCGGCCGCTTTCCGATGTTTGCGGGGCGAGCTCGAACGTGATTACCGTTTTGGACCGCGCAAATCCCCGTCACCGCACGCAAGGACGAAGATGAAGCAGTCTGCTGCCAAGACCCTCGGTGTCGCCGCTCTCGGTGCCGCCTTCGCCGCTGCCGGCGCCGGCGCCGCCAACGCGGCCCCGGAGGCCCCCGCGGTCCCGGGCGCCTCCTCCGCGCTCGGCACCGCCACCAGCGCGCTGCCGACGGACGGGGTCACCAGGACCCTGCCCGGCGCCGACAAGTCGCTCGCCCAGGGCCCGAACGCGCTGGGCCGTGGCCTTGCCGCCGCTCAGCCGGCCATCGCGAAGGGCCTCTCCGGAGGGTCGGCCGGGCCGGCCTCCGGCATGCTCGGCGGCCTGCCGGTCCAGGGCCTGCCCACGCAGGGCCTGCCGGTGAACGGGATTCCGCTGGGCTGAGCACCACCGCGAGCACTTCCCCCGTACGCGCCGATGGGGCGCACCCCCGGTCGGGTGCGCCCCATCGGCGTCTGTGCGTGCGGTGTGCGCGTCACCAGGCCGTACGAGCCGCCTTGCCCTCGGAGGGGAACAGGATCCACAGCGCTATGTAGAGCAGGAACTGCGGGCCCGGCAGCAGGCAGGACAGCAGGAAGATCACCCGGATCGTGGTCGGGGACTTGTCGAAGCGCCGAGCCAGCGCTGCGCACACTCCGCCGATCATCCGGCCGTTGGTGGGGCGGGCAAGGCGGTTCATTTACGTCTCCCTCGTGAGCGTTCGGTAGTCAGTGGTTTCGCTATGAGGCCTCCCGTGCGGGCTGCCTCATCTGACGTCCACGCTACGGCCACGAAGGGGGCAAAGCGTCGCTCTAGGGGGCGATCCCGACCCTGGGAATCGTCGGGGTCCGACCCTGAGTCGCTTCCTCGGCCGCTTCCCCCTTCCTGCGGAGGACGGCGGCCCGGCGCCGCGTCTCGGCCCGGCGGCGCAGGCCGGCCCTGGCGGCCGGCACGACGGCGAGGTGGGCCAGCGTCACGCCCACCGTGTTCAGCAGCAGCGAGTCGACGTCCACGACCTGCCCGGGCACCCCGGTCTGCAGGAGCTCGATGCCCAGCGAGAGCAGCGCGCCGGCGGCGACCGTACGGAGCAGGGACAGCAGCGGCGAGACGGCGAGCCTGCCGCCCGCCATGGGCAGCAGCACTCCGAGGGGGGCGAGCAGCAGCAGGCCCTTGCCGATACTGCGAGCGGCCGCCTCGGGGCCCAGCGCCAGATCGGCCCTGATACTCGCGAACGGACGGAGGTTCGCGGCGCTCACCCAGGGCACGTCCAGGGGCCGCAGCGTGAGCCAGGCAACAAGCGCGAGATGTGCGACGAGGAGGACACCCCCCGCCGCACGGAAGCGGATCGCGGCGCTGCCGCCGTTTGAGCCTTGACGCTGCACGCCCCCCAAGACGCGGCCTTCGGCAGGATCGGTTCCGTGTGTGGGCGGCGCGTGGTCCGCACGGGTGAGGCGTGCGCCACAGACGGGGTCCCGCCGGGGGCCTCAGGTCCCCTCGGCCTCCGTCGACGGCGGGGTCTCCGTGCCCGGCCGGGAGCGGACCTCCTCCGTGCACTCGTAGCGGCGCGGGACGTCCGTGCCGGGACCGCCCAGGGTCACCGTGCCGTCGTCGGAGGCGGCCTCCGAGTCGCTGAAGGTGCAGATGATCTGGGCCCGCGCGTACGACGGCAGCCTCGCGGGCGGTGTGCTCAGGCGGAGCGTGTCGTCCGGGTCGCCGCTGTTCGGGCCGCTCACCGTCAGACCTTGCGGCACGCCCGTCGTGTAGTTCGCCTGCTTCTCGGCGTCCGAGGGGGGCTCGGAGAGCTCGTCGAGGAGCGCCTGCGCGGCGCGTACGCGGTCCGTCTCCGCCGGCCCGGCCTCGATGCGCACGGTCCGGTCGACCGGCGCCAGCTGCGAGGAGCAGAGCAGGAAGACCTGGACGAGGATGCCGCGCGAGGACTGCGTGGTGATGTCGGGACCGGTCAGCGCGCACGGCACCCGGGAGGGCGCGGGCCCGAAGTCCGTCGGCACCTCCGTCGCGCGGATCCCGCACCCGGCGAGTGCCACGGCGAGCAACGGCACGGCGAGGGCGAGACGAGCCGCACGCGTCCGGCGCACGGCACGCGTCCTACGTACGACGGGCATGCCGCGCCCGGCGCGCGTCAGGCGTACGCCCCATGAGTCGCGTACGGACATCACGCGCCCCCCTCGGTGCGGTCGCCCTCGTCGGGCTTGTCGGTGTCGTCGGCGTGCTCGGGGTTCTCCGGGTCCTCGGGGTCCTTGAGCTCGGAGGCGTCGCGCGGCAGGCGCAGGGTGAAGACGGCGCCGCCCTTGGGCGAGTTCGCGGCGGTGATCTCGCCGCCGTGGATATGGGCGTTCTCCTGGGCGATGGACAGGCCGAGGCCGCTGCCCTCGGAGCGCGGCCGGGAGGCGCTCGCCTTGTAGAAGCGGTCGAAGACGTGCGGCAGGACGTCCTCGGGGATGCCGGGGCCGTGGTCCTGGACCTCGATGACCAGGGCGTCGCCCTCATCACGCACGGACACGCGCACCGGGGAGCCGCCGTGCTTGAGGGCGTTGCCGATCAGGTTCGCCAGGATGACGTCGAGGCGGCGCGGGTCGAGGCGGGCCGTGATGCCGCGCTCGGCGTCCAGGTCCACCGCGTCCAGCCAGGCACGCGCGTCGATGCAGGCGGTGATCTGGTCGGCGATGTCGACGTTGTCGAGGACGAGCCGGGCCGTGCCCGCGTCGAAGCGGGTGACCTCCATGAGGTTCTCCACGAGGTTGTTCAGCCGCCGGGTCTCGCTGACGACGAGCCGGACCGCGGGCTCGATCATCGGGTCGACGCTGCCGGTCTCCGCGTCGAGCTCCTCCTCGAGGACCTCGGTCACGGCGGTGATCGCGGTCAGCGGTGTCCGCAGCTCGTGCGACATGTCCGCCACGAAGCGCCGGGACGCCTCGTCGCGGGCGCTCATGTCCGCGACCCGTTTCTCCAACGCCTCCGCCGTGCGGTTGAACGTCCGTGACAGATCCGCGAGTTCGTCCGTGCCCGACACCCGCAGCCGGGTGTCAAGCTTGCCCTCGCCGAGCCTGCGGGCCGCGACCCCCAGGCGGTGCACCGGCTTCAGGACGGTGCCCGCGGCGGCCTGCGCGAGCAGCGCCGAGCCGATCAGCGCGAGCCCGGTCGCGATACCCAGCGACCAGGCGAGGGAGTTGAGGTCCTTCGCCTCCGGCTCCAGCGACTTGAGCATGTACCCGGTCGGCCCACCGCCGATGACCTTCGCGCCGCCCACGAGATACGGCTTGTCGCCCTGCACTATCCGCTGCCAGTACAGGTGGTACGCGTACTTGTTGTTCGAGGAGAGCTCCTGCTCCTTGTTCACCGCCTTCTGGAGGGACTTCGGTACGTCCTCCAGCGTGAAGGTGTCCAGGTCGGAGTTCCCGCGGACGGTGTTGCCGTTCTCGTCCTGAGCGATCAGCAGCACGCTGAAGCGCTGGCTGCTGTTCGCCATCTGCCCGGCGGCGCGCTGCAGTTCGCCCTGCGTGGGATGCGGCCGCAGCGTGCTGGCGCGGGTCTGCATCGCCTGCTGGAAGTCGCCGAGCACCGCGTCCTGCGTGCGGGTGAGCACGGCCTCGCGGTTCAGCCAGTACGCGATCCCGGACGCCGACACGGCCGCGGTGAGCGCCACGAGGCCGAACACCACGACCAGGCGCAGTCGCAGACTGGTGAAGCGCAGACCCGCCAGTATGGTCTTGCGTGCCGCGGCCCAGCCACGGAGCTTGTCCTGCGGTTTGGTCACTGAGGACTGTCCAGCCGGTAGCCGACTCCGCGGACGGTACGGATCAGGGTGGGCGAGGACGGCACGTCCTCGACCTTCGCGCGCAGCCGCTGCACACACGCGTCGACGAGCCGCGAGTCGCCCAGGTAGTCGTGCTCCCACACCAGACGCAGCAACTGCTGACGGGACAGCGCCTGCCCGGGCCGCCGGCTCAGCTCGAGCAGCAGCCGCAGCTCGGTGGGCGTCAGCTGAAGATCCTCGCCGTTCTTCGTCACGGTCATCGCCGCACGGTCGATGACCAGCGAGCCGAACGTCGCCGAGTCGTTCGCCTCGCGCTCGCCGCGCCGCAGCACGGCCCGGATCCGGGCGTCGAGCACCCGTCCCTGCACGGGTTTCACGACATAGTCGTCGGCGCCGGACTCGAGCCCGACCACCACATCGATGTCGTCACTGCGCGCGGTCAGCAGAATGATCGGCAGCTGGTCCGTGCGCCGGATGCGCCGGCACACCTCGAACCCGTCGATGCCCGGCAGCATCACATCGAGGACGATCAGATCGGGCCGCTGCTCGCGCAACAGCTTCAGACCGTCCTCGCCGGTGGCAGCGGTGGCCACCCGGTGTCCCTGGCGCGTCAGAGAGAGCTCCAGGGCCGTCCGGATGGCGTCGTCGTCCTCGATCAGCAACAGGGAAGGCACGGACGTCATTCTGTCCCATGACGTGGACGTGTATCGACTGTTGGAGCGCTCCCACACATGTCCGCGTGCGAGTGCGTGGCGAGTGTGTCGTATGAGTAGCCGTACGACGCTTCTCTGTGATCGTCCTGTGCCGTGACTGGGCCCTACCCCTGTGACAGGTCTGTGACAGTCGGCGGACACCGTCATGAAGTGGCCGCGGCAAGCTTTTCGTCACAGGCAAGGAAACACCGCAGAACCGGAACTCCACGACGGGGGGCGCGAGATGAACACGCTGCACAGCACCAGCACTGGCGCAGTTGTCACGCGTCTCCACGACGTCACGAGGGGCACGGAGAAGTCCGGTGCCGTGAGCGGGCGGGGGTGCGCTCGCGGCACCGGGCGTCAGCACACCGGGTCGTACATGACGGTGGTTGACGCACATCTGGGGGGGACCAACGGGGGAACGTACGGGGGAGCAGCGTACGGGGAGGCCACGGGGGAGCGTCGTTCGGTGTCGGAGGCGGAGTTCACCGCCTACGTCCAGGAGCGCCGCGCCTCCCTGTACGCAACCGCCTACCACCTGACCGGTGACCGCTTCGAGGCCGAGGACCTGCTGCAGAGCGCCCTCTTCTCGACGTACAAGGCGTGGGACCGGATCAGCGACAAGGCCGCGGTCGGGGGCTACCTCCGCCGCACCATGACGAACCTGCACATCAGCGCGTGGCGCCGCCGCAAGCTGAACGAGTACCCGACCGAGGAGCTGCCGGAGACCGCCGGCGACACGGACGCGATGCGCGGCACCGAACTGCGCGCCGTCCTGTGGCAGGCGCTCGCCCGGCTCCCCGAACTCCAGCGCACCATGCTGGTCCTCCGCTACTACGAGGGCCGCACGGACCCGGAGATCGCGGAAATCCTCGACATCAGTGTCGGCACGGTGAAGTCCAGCATCTGGCGGTCACTCCGCCGGCTGCGCGAGGACGAGGTCCTCAGCTTCGGCCGTGACGAGGAAGAGTCCTTCGGGGAGCTTGTCGCCTGAAGGCTGTGGGGGGATGTCCGTCACTCCGGGGGGAGGTAGCGGACAGCACGGGGGAGCACTACCGGGGGGAACCAACGGGGTCACGGGGGACCACGGGGGAAGCGCACGGGGGAGCACAAAGGAGAGCGGGACTGGAGGGCCGGGGGGTCCATCCAGTCCCGCTTCTTCGTGTGCACGGGTTCCCTTGTGAGTGGGGCCGGGCGTGGGCGCGCCCCTCAGGGGCGCGGGGCCGTGACGTCATGCGGCTCCGCCGCGGGGCACGACCAGCCCCTACGCACCCGCACGTCATCAACGACTTCCCGCGCGGAGCGCTCCGCAGCGGCCAGTCGCCCCAAAGCCTCATCCCGATCACACGCGTAAGCGCCAAGCGCGGTCTGACGAGCCACGATCGACGACTCGTCCCGCATCAAGCGCCACCCCCGCCGAACCAGAAACGGCACGGACTTACGCCCCTCGCGCAGATCCCGCAGGAACCGCCGACGAAACGTGGTCACCGCCCCCCGGCTCAGACACAGCGCGTCGGCCAGAACGCCGGCCTCCCGGCACCGCCCCACAATCTCCGCGGCGAAGATGCCCTCGGCGATGAAGGCAGGCGCCCCCGCGAAATCAACGGCCTCTTCACCGGTCCGCGCGCTCAGCGAGATGTCGTACACCGGAACACTCGTACGCCCGGTCCGGCACAACTCCGAGATCGCCGCGACGGCCCCGTCCGCGTCCCAGGACAGCGGATGATCCCAGTCGATGTCCGAACTCCCCGCCACCTGCGGCAACGTCGGGTCGTCACCCTCCTTGTAGAAGTCGTCGAGCCGCAGCACCGGAAGGCCGGAGCGGGCCGCGAGGAGGGACTTGCCGGAGCCGGAGGGGCCGCACAGCAGCACGACACGGGCGGTTATCGCGGAATTCGGGGCATGGGAACTCACGAGACACCAGTCTGACGCATCGCGCGCCCCCGGCCGACCCCTCGGGTCGCCTTTGGAACGTGCATCACATCTCGGAAGCGAGTCGTACGAAGACGGAACGGAAGAGAAAGCCGCGCCTCCCCCGGACGGAGGGGAAGCGCGGCTCTCCCGTCTTCGGCGGCCGTCAGTACGACGAGCCGGAGGCGCCCAGTGCGCCCGTCGGGTGCCAGACCGTCTTCGTCTCCAGGAAGGCCGTCAGGCGCTCGATGCCGGGATTCGCAAAGTAGTCCGCGTTATCCACAGCCTGTGGGCGAACGACCCGCTTGAGATTGTCCGCGGCCGCGATCTCCAGTTCCTTCGCGAGTACGTCGTCGGCGCCGGCGAGGTCGATCGCGTTGACGTCCTGGTGCGCGGCGAGGGGTGTCGCGATTTCCGCCGTCTTCCCGGAGAGGACGTTGACGACGCCGCCCGGGAGGTCGGACGTGGCCAGCACCTCGCCCAGTGACAGCGCCGGGAGCGGGGACTTCTCGCTCGCGATCACGATCACCGTGTTGCCGGTCGCGATCACCGGGGCGACCACCGAGACCAGGCCCAGGAAGGACGACTTCTGGGGGGCCAGTACGACGACCACTCCCGTCGGCTCCGGGGTCGACAGGTTGAAGAACGGGCCCGCGACCGGGTTGCCGCCGCCGACCACCTGGGCGATCTTGTCGGTCCAGCCCGCGTACCAGACCCAGCGATCGATGGCCGCGTCCACCTGGACGGCCGCCTTCGACTTTGACAGACCCTCCGCGTCCGCGACCTCCCGTACGAACTGGTCCTTGCGGCCCTCCAGCATCTCCGCGACGCGGTAGAGGATCTGGCCGCGGTTGTACGCGGTCGCGCCGGACCAGCCGCCGAAGGCCTTGCGGGCGGCCACCACGGCGTCGCGGGCGTCCTTGCGCGAGGAAAGCGGCGCGTTGGCCAGCCACTCGCCCTTCGAGTCCGTCACCTCGTACACCCTGCCGCTCTCGGAACGCGGGAACTTCCCGCCCACGTACAGCTTGTAGGTCTTGAAGACGCTCAGACGCCGCTGTTCGGTCTTCTCGGTCTTCTCAGACATCGAGGTACGCCTCCAGGCCGTGACGACCGCCCTCGCGGCCGAAGCCCGACTCCTTGTAGCCGCCGAACGGCGAGGTCGGGTCGAACTTGTTGAACGTGTTGGACCAGACGACGCCCGCGCGGAGCTTGTTCGCCACGGCCAGGATCCGG
This sequence comes from Streptomyces albicerus, assembly GCF_008905045.1. Lineage (GTDB taxonomy): Bacteria > Actinomycetota > Actinomycetes > Streptomycetales > Streptomycetaceae > Streptomyces > Streptomyces albicerus. Next base: position 42,298 of record NZ_VWMY01000035.1, on the reverse strand, counting down.
GAACCCTTCTCGGTCCAGATGCCCGCCGAGAGGCCGTACTGGCTGTTGTTGGCCTTGGCGACCGCCTCGTCCGGAGTGCGGAAGGTGAGGACGGAGAGCACCGGGCCGAAGATCTCGTCGCGGGCGATGGTGTGCGCCTGGGTGACGTTCGTGAAGAGCGTCGGGGCGAACCAGTAGCCGGCGGACGGGAGTTCACAGGCCGGGGACCAGCGCTCGGCGCCCTCGGCCTCGCCCCGCTCGACGAGCGAGGTGATGCGCGAGAGCTGTTCGGCGGAGTTGATCGCGCCGATGTCCGTGTTCTTGTCGAGCGGGTCGCCGAGGCGGAGGGTCGAGAGGCGGCGCTTCAGGGAGTCGAGGAGCTCGTCCTGGATCGACTCCTGGACCAGCAGGCGGGAGCCCGCGCAGCAGACCTGGCCCTGGTTGAAGAAGATTCCGGTGACGATGCCCTCGACGGCCTGGTCGATGGGGGCGTCGTCGAAGACGATGTTGGCGCCCTTGCCGCCGAGCTCGAGGGTGACCTTCTTCTTCGTGCCCGCCACCTGGCGCGCGATGGCCTTGCCGACCGCCGTCGAGCCGGTGAAGGCGACCTTGTTCACGTCGGGGTGCTCGACGAGGGCCGCGCCCGTGTCGCCGTATCCCGGAAGGATGTTGACGACGCCCTTCGGGAGGCCCGCCTGGCGGCAGATGTCCGCGAAGAACAGGGCCGAGAGGGGGGTGGTCTCGGCGGGCTTCAGGACGACCGTGTTGCCGGTGGCGAGCGCCGGGGCGATCTTCCACGCCAGCATCAGCAGCGGGAAGTTCCAGGGGATGACCTGGCCCGCGACGCCCAGCGGCCGCGGGTTCGCCCCGAAGCCGGCGTGGTCGAGCTTGTCGGCCCAGCCCGCGTAGTAGAAGAAGTGCGCGGCCACGAGGGGGAGGTCGGCGTCCCTCGTCTCCTTGATGGGCTTTCCGTTGTCCAGCGTCTCCAGGACGGCCAGTTCGCGGCTGCGCTCCTGGATGATGCGGGCGATGCGGAACAGGTACTTGGCGCGCTCGGAGCCGGGGAGAGCGGACCACTTCTCGAAGGCCTTGCGGGCGGCCCTCACCGCGCGGTCGACGTCCTCGGTACCCGCCTGGGCGACCTCGGAGAGGACCTCTTCGGTGCTCGGGCTGACGGTCTTGAAGACCCTGCCGTCGGCGGCCTCGGTGAACTCGCCGTCGATGAACAGGCCGTAGGAGGGTGCGATGTCGACGACGGCGCGGGACTCGGGCGCCGGTGCGTACTCGAATGCGGAAGCCATGGTGATCAGTCCACCGTCACGTAGTCGGGGCCGGAGTAGCGGCCGGTGGCCAGCTTCTGACGCTGCATCAGCAAGTCGTTCAGGAGCGAGGACGCGCCGAAGCGGAACCAGTGGTTGTCCAGCCAGTCCTCGCCCGCGGTCTCGTTGACCAGGACCAGGAACTTGATGGCGTCCTTGGTGGTGCGGATGCCGCCGGCGGGCTTCACACCGACCTGTACCCCGGTCTGCGCGCGGAAGTCGCGCACGGCTTCCAGCATGAGGAGGGTGTTCGCGGGCGTCGCGTTGACGGCGACCTTGCCCGTCGAGGTCTTGATGAAGTCCGCGCCCGCCAGCATGCCGAGCCAGCTCGCGCGCCGGATGTTGTCGTACGTCGACAGCTCGCCGGTCTCGAAGATGACCTTCAGGCGGGCGGCGCCCGAGGCCTCCTTCACGGCGATGATCTCGTCGTACACCTTCATGTAGTTGCCCGCGAGGAACGCCCCGCGGTCGATGACCATGTCGATCTCGTCGGCGCCCGCGGCGACGGCGTCCCGCACGTCGGCCAGCTTGACGCCCAGGGCGGCGCGGCCCGCCGGGAAGGCGGTCGCGACCGAGGCGACCTTGACGCCGGAGCCGGCGACGGCCTCCTTGGCGACGGCCACCATGTCGGGGTAGACGCAGACGGCGGCGGTCGTCGGGGTCGTACGGTCCGTGGGGTCCGGGCGGACGGCCTTGGCGCCGAGCGCCCGGACCTTGCCCGGGGTGTCCGCGCCTTCCAGCGTCGTCAGGTCGACCATCGAGATGGCGAGGTCGATGGCGTACGCCTTCGCGGTGGTCTTGATGGAACGGGTGCCGAGCGAGGCGGCGCGCGCCTCCAGGCCGACCGTGTCGACGCCTGGCAGCCCGTGGAGGAAGCGGCGCAGCGTGCTGTCGGACGCGGTTACGTCGCCGAGTGCGTGTGCAGCGTTTGCTGTGGTGGGCATGGTCACCAGCCGAGCATATCTACGCGCGTAGCGGCTGTACACCCCCGAGGTTCATCGGGGTAGTCAGCCCGGACTCGTCCCGTGTTCCCCGGTACTCGTCCCGTGTTCTCAGTGTGCTTGACCCGACGAGCCGGGGCACCGCCCGGGAGCGGTGTCGGGGGCGTCGGGCAGAATCGGGAGCATGACGACCCCGGACCACCAGCCACCCGCACCGGACACACCGGAACCCCAGTTCAAGGACCGGATCTACCGGTCACCCTCCAGTATCGCGGGCGGTGTGCTGCTGCTCGCCATCGCGGGCTGGCTCGGCATCGACGCCCTGGTCACGGGCGAGGGCCGTGCACCGTGGGTGGCGCTGGCCGTGCTGATCCTCCTGGTCCCGCTGGTCGTCGCCTTCACGCTGCGCCCGGCCGTCTTTGCGAACGAGCAGCGCATGCGTATCCGTAACCCCTTCCGGGTGATCGTGCTGCCCTGGGGGACGGTCGAGGCGTTCAGGTCCGGCTACTCGAACGAGGTGCTCGACAAGGCCGGCACCAAGTACCAGGTGTGGGCCGTGCCCGTCTCGCTGCGGGCTCGTAAGCGAGCGGCGCGGAGGGAGGCCCGCGGGGAGGCCCGGGAAGCTCGGGAGGCCCGAGGGGCCCGGGGAGACACGGCGGCGGGCCGCGGCGGTCCGTCCGGTGGCCGGTCCCGCGGTCCTTCGGCCGTGACGGACGGGCCCGTGCGCGCCCAGACCGACCAGATCATGCACGATTTGGGTGAGCTGCTGGAGGCCCGCGGCAAGGACCCGCGGGCACAGGGCGAGGTGTCGGTGCGGTGGGCGTACGAGATCGTGGGGCCGGCGGTGGCCGGGGCGGTGCTGCTGGCGGTGCTGCTGGCGGTGGGGTGAGGGCACGCCTTCTCGCGGTTTCCCACGACTTGACGTCTTCGCGCGCTTGAGGCGATGGGCACGTCCGGCCGTACGAGAGGGTGGCACCTTCGTCGGAGGCAGAGGTGTCCGGTGGCCGAGGCGGGGGCGTCCGGTCGCTACTGTCACCCACCACCGGTGCCGACGCCGGTGTCACACCGGCGTTCCCACGCGATCCAGGAGTGCATGTGTCGTACGACGAGCCGCTGCGGTTGCCCGCGGCCGCGATACCCGACGGCTGCCGGGACTGGACCGCCGGGGGTGCGGCCGGCTGGTCGGCCGCGCTGCCGCCGCGCTGGACGTTCCTGAGGGTGCGCAGGTCGATCGCGGCCGCCGTGACCACGCTCGCACTGTGCGCGGGCGCCTGGGCCGCGATGCTCGGCGGACTGTGGCCGTTCGTCGCGGCGGGGTTCGCGGTGTACGCCCTCTGGGCGCTCGCGCGGCCCGAGCTGGTCTGGGTCGGGGCGCCGGGGCTGCTCCTCGCGCTCGCGGTGGAGGCGCCGTCGCAGCCGTGGGGTGTGACCGCCGTCGGGGCGTTCGTCGTGGTGGTCTCCTGGGCCGCCGTCGCGGTACGCCTGCGGGCCCGGAGCGCCCAGCTCGACCAGGCGCTGGAGGCCGCCGCGGACGGCACGGCGCGGGTCCCGGACGCGGACGCACGGGTGCGGCGCGGCAGTTTCCTGCTCCCGCTCGGCCTCGTGGTGCTCGGGCTGGCCGTGCTCACCGGCGCCACCTCGGAACTGTGGGGCACGGTCGACGACCGCCGGGGCGCCTGGGTCATGGCCTTCTACCTGGCCGGGCTCGCCGTGACCGCCCTTGCCTCCGCGTGGCTGGGCCGCCACCGGTCCGTCGCGCTGCGCCGGGCCGCCGCGCCCGTACTGCGCGTCCTCGTACGTGACGACGCGCAGGGCTCCACGGAGGTGTACGCGGCGGACGACCTCGCGGCGATGCGGCCGCTGTTCACCGTCGACCTGACCTCGTACGACGGTGCCTCCGAAGAAGGCGACGAGGACGACGACGATGACGACGACGACGCGGAGACGGACGAGGAACTGGAGCGGCTCCTCGACGCGGTGGACGACGACACCCCCGGGCCGGTCCGCGAAGCCGTCCTCTACGGCGCCCCCTTCGACGGCGCCGAGATCGTGGTCGTCAGCGCCGACGAGGACCCGGAACAGCCGCCCCTGACGGAATGGTCGGCGGGACCGGTCCGCCCGTTGTCGCCGAGCGCCGGGATGCGGCGTATCGCCAAGGAGAAGGCCAGGGAGGAGCAGAGCCGCCAACTGGAGGAGCAGGCAAGGGAGTTGGTCGTCGACCGGCCGCCCGTCCCGGTGCGCCGCTGGCGTGCGGGCTGGCTGGACTGGGTGGCGGCGGTGCTGCTGGTGCAGTGGGGCGTCTGGCTCTTCTGGGCCTCGTTCACCGAGTCCGACATGCCCCTGTGGAAGCTGGCCGTCGTCGGCGTACTCGGCCTCTACGGAGCCGTCCGCGTCCCGGTGAAGCTCGCCTGGCGCATCACTGCCGACCGCTCGGGCCTCTGGGTCACCGGGCTGCGCGGCCCGCGGCACGTCCCCTGGGACGACATCCGCTCCGTACGCCGCCGGTCATTCGAGCTGAAGCTGCGCTGGCGGGGCGACGACTGGTCGGTCGCGGCGCCGCGGTGGGCGTGGTTCGAGCGCCGCCAGGGCCTGATCCATCCGTACGACGCCCTGGCCGCCGAACTCACGGCCATGCGTACGGATCCCGCCCTGCGGCCCACCGGAGAGAGCACCGCGCCCGAACGCGGGCGCCCGCTGTGGCCGTTGGCCCTGGTGCTGGCGCTGGTATGGGCCGCGGTGCTGGTGGTGTGGGGGTGAAGTAGCCCTGACGCAGCGGGAGTTGCTCGCGCACGGCAGGCAACCCGCGCGGGGGTCGGCGGCGACCTGAGGGTGAAATCCCGTCCCCCACAAAGGGAGTTCACCGTGCACAGACATCTCGCACGTCTGGCCACAGTCCTCGCCGCCCTGTTCGCGCTGGTCCTCGCGCCGGGTACGACGGCGTCCCCGGCGCAGGCCGCCGAAGAGTGGAACCCGCCCGCGAACCTGGTGCAGCCGCTGAACGAGGTGTGGAACCACGTCTCGTCCACGTACCCCGACCTCTACGGCTTCCGCAACTACGGCTGGGACCAGGTCATGGCCAACAGAGGAAGCGTCAACTACTGCGTCCGCTGGGAGTCCGACACTCCGGTCAGCGCGGACCTGCGCGACCGGATCCACACCGCGCTGAAGAAGCAGTTCGGCAAGTGGATGTCGGCGATGGTGGACAACGGCACGGGCCACAACGCCTGGCCGTACACGAACGTGCCGGTCAACATCGTCGGCTGGGCGGTGAAGAACCGCTCGACCCTCCAGTGGACGGACAACTCCGTCGACATCTACGCCGGCAACCTCGACGGCGGCGGCGCCCCGCAGTGCGCCCCGGACTGCGGCCGCTTCTTCCACCAGGACGGCGACTACTCCCGCTGCCCGGGCGGCGCGGCCCGCCACTACGACCAGTCCCTCTGGCTGACCAAGGGCTTCCAGGGCGGCGCCGGCGGCGACTGGGGCCAGCGCGTGGGCCAGGAGTACTTCACGGGCGCCCTGACCCAGGAGAACATCCATATCTACCTGCACGAGGTCGGCCACACCTTCGGCCTCGACGACTTCTACGACTGGACCCCGACCGGCCAGTGCTGCTTCCTCATGAAAGCGGGCAGCGCCGCGCAGATCACGGAGTTCGACAAGTGGATGCTGCGGGACTTCTGGCGGCATCTGAAGGGGCGGTACGGGATCTGACGGCGGCGTCGGCCTTGCGCGCCCGGGTCGCGGCCCGGGGCAGCCGATCAGGGCGCGCTAGGCCACACCAGCACCATGTACGCCCCGCAGTACGCCGAGCTCAGGGCCGCCGTCGTCACGGTGAGGATGAGGAGGCGGCCCGAGGCTCGGGACAAGTGCGCGGCCAGGGGGAGGAGGAGCGGGAAGGCCGGGAGGAGGAAGCGCGCTCGGGGGAAGTAGACGCCGCCGCTGCCCAGGACGATGGTCAGGAGGGCTGCGGTGAAGATCAGGAGGGGGAGGGGGTGGCGGTCCCAGATGGTTACGGCGAAGAGGGCGACCGAGGCCAGGAGGGTCAGGGTGACCATCACCAGGAACAGTTCAGGTGTCGAGTCCCGCGCGAGGTACTCGCGGAGGAAGCGGAGCGTCTGGGCGCCGCCGTCCCAGTCGTTGTGCCACATCTCCTGTACGGCGAAGTAGCCGTCCCAGCGGTTCAGACGCAGGCCCACCCAGCCGACGTACGCGAACCAGCCCAGCGGGGCGAGGAGGGCGGCCGCGAGGAGGCGGGCGCAGACGCGGCGACGGAGGGCCAGTAGCGCTGTCACCGTGACCGCGGCCGCCACGGCGATGCCCGTCGGGCGGGTCAGGCCCGCGAGCGTGGCCAGGGAACCCGCCCAGAGCCAGCGGCCCGTCAGTACCGCGTAGAGGGACCAGGCTGCCAGCGCCGTGAACAAGGACTCCGTGTAGCCCATCCACTGGACCAGGCCCACCGGGAGGGCGGCCCAGAGGACGGTCAGGATGACGCCGGCGCGGTGGCCGTACAGGCGGTTGCCGATCGCGTAGATGCCCCAGGCGGCGAAGAGCGAGCTGATGACCGCGAGGACCAGGCCCGTTGTGGCGCGTGTGCCGGGGGTGAACGCGGCGACCGCCTTCACCAGGACCGGGTAGAGCGGGAAGAAGGCGAGGTTGTTCGCGTCGTACGCGGTGCCCAGTTCGCGGGTGTACCCGTGGTCCGCGATGCCCAGGTACCAGTCCGCGTCCCACTGGGTTGCCAGGGTCGGCCAGACGCCATGGTGGCGGCGGTGGGCCCAGACGGTGAGGACGAGCAGGCCGGTGAGGCGTACGGCGACGTAGGCGAGCAGGGCGGGGGCGGCGCGGCGCAGGGCGCGGCGGGCGCGTACGGAGAGCGGTGGGGTGGTGCGGGGAGCCGCGGGGCGGCCGGGGTGTGGGGAGGCCGGGGGGTGTCCGTCGGAGGTGTCGCGGGGTTCCGGGGCTTCGGTCGCTCGGGGTGTCGGCCGGAATGCGGTCGGGGACACGGCGGCGGCTCCAGGGCTCGGCGGTGCGCTACCGGTCAACCGTTCCTCGGCCGACCGGTGGCGCACCGGAGCGCTGCGTCAACTGCCGCGCGGAAATCACCCGATGGGGTGCCTCCGGGCCGGTATCCGAGCCCGGATATGTCATCGGAGACCCAGTGGTGTCATCGGATAGCTGCTGCCGTCATCGGATACCCGCTGGGGCTAAACGCTCCGCTGGAAGTGCCGCGATGTGCCGTCGGTCTTCTGCGGGCCCGTCGGGGCCGGTCGCGCAGTTCCCCGCGCCCCTTTGGGACGCTGCCGAACCGCAGCTGACCTCACCCGACCTGCTTAGATCCCCGCTGCCGCCGACAGGTCCCGCTTGATCGTCGACAACAGGTCCGTCGCCTTCGCGCGGGCCGCCGGGAGGTCGTCGTGGGTACCGACCGGCACCACGACCTCCAGGTAGCACTTCAGCTTCGGCTCCGTACCGCTGGGGCGGACGATGACGCGGGCGCCGTCCAGCGTGTAGCGCAGGCCGTCCGTGGGCGGGAGCCTGTCCGTGCCCTTCGTCAGGTCCTCGGCCTTCGTGACGGGCAGGCCGGCGAGCCGGGCGGGCGGCCGTTCGCGCAGGCGGCGCATCGCGTCGGAGATGAGCGAGAGGTCGTCCACCCGGGCCGAGAGCTGGTCCGTGGCGTGCAGGCCGTGCTCGACCGCGAGGTCGTCGAGGAGGTCGAGGAGGGTGCGGTTCTGGGACTTGAGCTCGGAGGCCAGCTCCGTGATCAGGAGAGCCGCCGTGATGCCGTCCTTGTCCCGTACGCCCTCGGGATCCACGCAGTAGCCCAGCGCCTCCTCGTAGCCGTACCGCAGACCCTCCACCCGGGCGATCCACTTGAAGCCCGTCAGGGTCTCCTCGTACGGGAGGCCCGCCTTCTCGGCGATCCTGCCGAGCAGGGAGGACGAGACGATCGACTCCGCGAACGTGCCCCGCGCGCCCCGGCGCACCAGGTGCGCCGCGAGGAGGGCTCCCACCTCGTCGCCGCGCAGCATGCGCCAGCCGTCGGCGTCCTTGACCGCCGCCGCGCAGCGGTCCGCGTCCGGGTCGTTCGCGATGATCAGGTCCGGGTCCGTCTCGAGAGCCTTCGCGAAGGCCAGGTCCATCGCGCCCGGCTCCTCCGGGTTCGGGAACGCGACCGTCGGGAAGTCCGGGTCCGGGTCCGCCTGCTCGGCGACGAGGACGGGTGCGGGGAAGCCGGCTCGGGCGAAGGCCGCGAGAAGGGTTTCCTTGCCCACGCCGTGCATCGCCGTGTAGACGGTGCGGGCGGTACGGGGGGAGCGGGGGGCCAGTACCGCGTCCGTGCGCGCCAGGTAGGCGTTCAGGACGCCGTCGTCGAGTGTTTCCCAGCCGGCGTCCGGACGGGGTACGTCGGCCAGGCTCGCGATCGCGTCGATCTCCGCCGCGATCTCCGCGTCCGCCGGCGGGACGATCTGGGAGCCGTCGCCCAGGTAGACCTTGTAGCCGTTGTCGCGCGGGGGGTTGTGGCTGGCCGTCACCTCCACGCCTGCCGCAGCGCCCAAGTGCCTTATGGCGTAGGCGAGTACGGGGGTGGGGAGGGGGCGGGGGAGGAGGGCCGCGCGCAGGCCCGCGCCCGTCATGACCGCTGCCGTGTCCCGGGCGAAGTCGGCGGACTTGTGGCGGGCGTCGTATCCGATGACCACGAGGCCGTCGGTCCGGCCCTTCGACTTCAGGTACGCGGCGAGGCCGGCGGCCGCGCGGATGACCACCGAGCGGTTCATCCGCATCGGGCCCGCGCCCAGCTCGCCCCGCAGGCCCGCTGTGCCGAACTGGAGGGTGCCGCTGAAGCGTGCGGTGAGCTCCGCTGTGTCCTCGGCGTCGATGAGCTTGGCGAGTTCCTCACGGGTTTCCGCGTCGGGGTCCTCGGCCAGCCACGCCTTGGCCCGTGCGATGAGTTCGTCCTGCACGTCGGGTCAACCTCTCTCTTTGTTTCGCTGTGTCCTGGGTTGCCGTGTACCCCGGGATGTCGCCCCCGCCGCCCCTACCCGTCCCATCCCTGGGGGCTGCGCCCCCAGACCCCCGCTATCGGCCTGAACGGCATCGTCCTCAAACGCCGGACGGGCTGAGAGTGCCTGGACTGGGCTGGAAAGCTGAGCAAAATCCAGCCCCTCCGGCGTTTGAGGAGCGGGGTCTGGGGCGGAGCCCCAGGGGACGGGAACGGGTAGGGGCGGCGGGGGCGAAAACCTACAGCCGGTCCAAGACCTGCGTCAGCAGCGCGCCCATGTGCGTGGCGGAGTCGCGGCCCGCCTGGAGGACCTCCTCGTGGTTGAGGGGCTCGCCGGTCATCCCCGCGGCGAGGTTGGTCACCAGGGAGATACCGAGAACCTCCGCACCGGCCTCGCGCGCGGCGATGGCCTCGAGGGTGGTCGACATGCCCACCAGATCCGCACCGATGACGCGAGCCATCCGGATCTCGGCCGGCGTCTCGTAGTGCGGGCCGGGGAACTGCGCGTACACGCCCTCCTCAAGGGTCTCGTCGATCTCCTTGCACAGCGCACGCAGACGGGGCGAGTACAGATCCGTGAGATCGACGAAGTTCGCGCCGACGATCGGGGAGGCCGCCGTCAGGTTGATGTGGTCGCTGATGAGGACCGGCTGGCCGGGACGCATGCCCTCGCGCAGGCCGCCGCAGCCATTGGTCAGCACGATGGTCTTGCAGCCGGCGGCCACGGCCGTACGGACGCCATGGGCGACGGCGGCGACCCCGCGGCCCTCGTAGTAGTGGGTGCGGCCCAGGAAGACGAGCGCGCGCTTGTCGCCGATCTGGTACGAGCGGACCTTGCCGCCGTGGCCCTCGACCGCCGGCGGCGGGAAACCGGGCAGCTCGGTGACCTGGAACTCGGTCTCGGGGTCACCGAGGGCCTCCACGGCCGGCGCCCAGCCGGAGCCCATCACGAGGGCGACGTCGTGGGTCTCGGCGCCCGTGAGTTCCCGCAGGCGCGCGGCGGCGGCGTCGGCGGCGGCGTAAGGGTCGCCCTGGATGTCGTCCGGAAGAAGAGATGCGTTCACGCGCACGAGGGTAGCCGGTCTGGGCCTACGCGCGTAGATGTTGATGGTCACGGGTTTGCGATCGTTGTCTTGTTGTTTCCGCCGAAGACCGCCGACGACCGCCGAAGGAGGGAACGGGGGTGCCGTACTGCCCTGTGAGTCAGTACGTCTCCCATGGGTCAGCAGGGGCGCTTGCGCAGCTCCATCACATAGTCGTGCGGGGCCCCCGCCGACTCCGCCGCGTCCGCGATCTCACCGAGGTAGCGGGCCGAGGGGAGCCCTCCCTCGTAACCGTTGAGGACGTACAGCCACGCCGACTCCTCGCCCTCCAGCGTGTGGATCCGGACCCGCATCCGCCGGTAGACGTCGAGGCCGACGCCCTCCCAGCGGTCCATGGACTCCTCGTCCGGGGGAGCGATGTCGTAGAGGGCGACGAAGACCTGCGAGCGCGGGGCCTCGACGATGGTCGCGAGTGCGCCCTCCCAGCCCATGTGCTCGCCGCCGAAGGTCAGCCGCCAGCCGTTCAGCCACCCGGTGGCGCGCAGCGGCGAGTGCGGGGCGCGGCGCGTCATGAGCCGCGGGTCGAGATTGCCGGCGTACGCGGCGTAGAGCGACATGGGACCGAGGGTACGGCAGCGAACGCGTGCGCCTCTCCCGCAACAGCAGCACCCGATCCCCGTACCGCGGAGGGCCCGATGCCGTACCGGGAGCACCGGATCCCGTACCGGAGGCATCCGGCGGGTCCCCCCGGGGCGGGAGCACCCTGGGGCGTGCGGGACAATGGAGTACGTGACTCGGATCGTGATCATTGGTGGCGGACCCGGCGGATACGAAGCGGCCCTGGTGGCCGCCCAGCTCGGCGCGGAGGTGACCGTCGTCGACTGCGACGGTCTGGGCGGTGCGTCGGTGCTCACCGACTGCGTGCCGTCGAAGACCCTGATCGCGACGGCCGAGGTGATGACCACCTTCGACTCGTCCTACGAGGAGCTAGGGATCATCGTCGCCGATGACACTCCTCACGTCGACACGCCCGCGCGGGTGGTCGGTGTGGATCTCGGCAAGGTCAACCGCCGTGTGAAGCGGCTCGCGCTCGCCCAGTCCCACGACATCACGGCGTCCGTCACACGCGCCGGCGCCCGGGTGCTGCGCGGACGCGGGCGGCTCGAAGGCATGCAGGCCCTGGACGGGTCGCGCAAGGTCGTCGTACGGGCCGCGGACGGGAGCGAGGAGACGCTCGTCGCGGACGCCGTGCTCATCGCCACCGGTGGCCATCCCCGTGAGCTGCCCGACGCACAGCCGGACGGGGAGCGGATCCTCAACTGGACCCAGGTCTACGACCTCGACGAGCTGCCCGACGAGCTCATCGTGGTCGGGTCGGGTGTCACCGGCGCCGAGTTCGCCGGTGCCTACCAGGCGCTCGGCTCGCGGGTCACCCTCGTCTCCAGCCGCGACCGCGTGCTGCCGGGCGAGGACTCGGACGCGGCGGGCGTACTGGAGGACGTGTTCCGGCGGCGCGGCATGAACGTTCTGGCGCGCTCGCGCGCCCAGTCCGCCAAGCGGGTCGGCGACCGCGTCGAGGTGACGCTCGCCGACGGCCGTGTCATCTCCGGCTCGCACTGCCTGATGGCCGTCGGCGCCATCCCCAACAGCCAGGGCATGGGCCTCGAGGAGGCCGGGGTCAAGGTCCAGGAGTCCGGGCACATCTGGACCGACAGGGTCTCCAGGACCACGGCTCCCGGTGTGTACGCCGCCGGTGACGTGACCGGTGTCTTCGCGCTCGCCTCGGTGGCCGCCATGCAGGGCCGTATCGCCATGTACCACTTCCTCGGTGACGCGGTCGCCCCGCTGAACCTGAAGACGGTGTCCTCGAACGTCTTCACCGACCCCGAGATCGCCACCGTCGGCTATTCGCAGGCGGACGTGGACGGCGGCGTCATCGACGCCCGGGTCGTGAAGCTGCCCCTGCTGCGCAACCCGCGCGCCAAGATGCAGGGCATCCGGGACGGCTTCGTGAAGATCTTCTGCCGCCCGGGCACCGGGATCATCGTCGGCGGTGTCGTGGTCGCGCCGCGCGCCTCGGAACTGATCCACCCCATCTCGATCGCGGTCGACAACAACCTGACCGTCGAACAGATCGCGAACGCCTTCACCGTGTACCCCTCCCTGTCGGGCTCGATCGCCGAGGTGGCACGGCAGCTGCACACCCGGAAGACCGCGGGCGACGCCTGACGGCGAAAGGCACTTCCCGCTGGTCACCCGGAGTGCGGTCACGTTGAGTGGCCGACCATTCGTACGGCATAGGCAACGCGATTAGGCGCGTATACCACTTCCTGCCCTGCCGTGCGAACAACTTCTGTTATTCGGCGCAAACTGCTGAAAGCAGACGGTCGTTGGGGTTACTGTCAGTTTCGTGTTCGCTGCAGAACGTCGCCAATTGATCCTCGAAATGGTGCGAGCGAATGGAGCCGTGTCGCTCCGTGAGCTCGCCCGCGTCGTCCAGACCTCCGAAGTGACCGTACGGCGGGACGTGCGCGCACTGGAGGCAGAAGGACTCCTCGACCGCCGGCACGGCGGTGCGGTATTGCCGGGCGGGTTCACGCGGGAGTCCGGCTTTCCGCAGAAATCTCATCTCGCGACCGCGGAGAAGACGGCCATCGCCGATCTCGCCGCGGGTCTCGTCGAAGAGGGCGAGGCCATTGTGGTGGGGGCGGGTACCACCACACAGGAGCTGGCTCGCCGGCTCGCGCGGGTGCCCGGCCTGACCGTCGTCACCAACTCCCTGCTGGTGGCCCAGGCGTTGGCCCATGCCAACCGCGTGGAGGTCGTGATGACCGGCGGCACCCTGCGCGGTTCCAACTACGCCCTGGTGGGCAGCGGGGCCGAGCAGTCCCTCCAGGGGCTGCGGGTCTCCCGGGCCTTCCTGTCGGGGAGCGGACTGACCGCCGAGCGCGGTCTGTCCACCTCCAACATGCTGTCGGCGTCCGTCGACCGCGCGCTGGTGCAGGCGGCCGCGGAGGTCGTCGTCCTCGCCGACCACACCAAGCTCGGCACCGACACCATGTTCCAGACGGTGCCGACGGATGTCATCACCCGGCTCGTCACCGACGAGCCGCCCGCCCACGACGACCGCGCGGCCACCGAACTGCAGGCCCTGGCCGATCAGGGTGTACAGATCGCGGTGGCCGGAGCCGGCGGTGCGGGCGGAGATACGGTCCCGGCGGGGCGCCAGCCGCCACGCCGGGACGTGCCGCTCCCGGGCCCTCGCCGCGGCCAAGTCCCGGGCGGAGGACCGCAGTTGCGCAGTGCGGCCGCGGTTCTGGGGGAACAGCCCCAGAGCGAGCGGGCGCGGGTCGCGGACCTGCGCCGACGCTGACGGGCAGTCGGTGGCCGGTCATCGGTCGCCAGCCATCGGCGGTCGGCTCTGACGGACGGCGGTCCAGTTCGTACGTCAGGCAGGCAGGCAGGCAGGCACGCGGGCGGGCAGGCACGCAGGCCGGACGGCCGGCAGTCAAGTCGGGCGGCCGGACGGATGGTCATCAGGCTGTACGTACGTCCGGTGTGCGGGACTTCAGATCTTGAGGCCCCGCAGGGTCAGTGTCAGCAGGCGGTCGGCCAACTCCGGGTCGCCCGGGGTCTCTTCGGCGGCCAGCGCGATCGCGTTGGTCAGCTGGAGCAGGTCCACGATGGAGACATCGGGGCGTACGGCGCCCGCTTGCTGCGCACGCGCGAGCAGGCGACTGCCCGCCTCACGCATCGGCCCGCTGCACCGGGCGAGCGCCGAGGCTTCGTCGTGCGAGGCCGCCATGAGCGCACGCGACAGCCCGCGGTACTCACCCGCATGGGTGATGATGGCGCGCAGCCATGCCACGAGCGCCGTGCACGGTTGCGGGTCGTCGAGCAGTTCGCTCGAGAGGTCCAGCAGATCGCTCACCGCGTCCGCGAAGACCGCGCTCAGCAGCGCGTGCCGGTTCGGGAAGTGCCGGTACAGCGTGCCGATGCCGACGCCGGCCCGTCTGGCCACGTCCTCCAGGGACGCGTCAGCGCCGTACTCGGCGAACGCGGCCCGCGCCTCCGAGACCAGCCGCTCGTGGTTGCGGCGGGCGTCAGCACGCATGCCTGCCGGCGGCTTGGCCATGGGTTTCACCTCGCCTCTTTTGCGTGCCGTGGGCCGGGATGTGGCTGGCCCACGGCCTTCTCGTCTGCCCCATGACCGCCGTCCGGGCGCTGCGGGACCGCTGTGGCTGGTCGCGCAGTTCCCCGCGCCCCTAATGGGCTGCGCCCCTAGCGGGGCGCCGTGCCCAGAGGCGCCCGGCCGGCAGGCTGTTCCTGGCCGTCGGGCGCCTCTGGATGCGCGGCGGATGCCTTGTAGGTCAGTCCTTGATTTCGCAGATGAGGGCGCCGGAGGTGACGGAGGCGCCGATCTCGGCGGCGAGGCTTTTGATGGTGCCGGAGCGGTGTGCGTTCAGCGGCTGTTCCATCTTCATCGCTTCCAGGACCACGACCAGGTCGCCCTCGGTGACCTGCTGGCCCTCCTCCACGGCGACCTTGACGATGGTGCCCTGCATCGGCGAGGCCAGCGTGTCGCCGGAGGCCGCCGGGCCGGACTTCTTCGCCGCCCGCCGCTTGGGCCTAGCCCCGGCCGCCAGCCCGGTCCGGGCCAGCGACATGCCCAGACTGGAGGGCAGCGAGACCTCCAGGCGCTTGCCGCCGACCTCGACCACCACCGTCTCGCGGCCCGGCTCCTCGTCCGCCTCCGCGGCATCGGTGGGCGCGGCGAACGGCGTGATCTCGTTGACGAACTCGGTCTCGATCCACCGGGTGTGCACCCGGAACGGATTGCTGGTGAACGCCGGGTCCGCGACCACCGCCCGGTGGAACGGGATGGCGGTGGCCATCCCCTCCACGGTGAACTCGGCCAGCGCCCGGGCCGCCCGCTGCAGCGCCTGCTCCCGGCTCGCACCGGTGACGATCAGCTTGGCCAGCAGCGAGTCCCAGGCCGGACCGATCACCGCGCCGGACTCCACACCCGCGTCCAGGCGCACGCCCGGACCGGACGGCGGGGCGAAGGTCGTGACCGTGCCGGGGGCGGGCAGGAAGTTGCGGCCCGGGTCCTCGCCGTTGATGCGGAACTCGAAGGAATGGCCGCGGATCGCCGGGTCGTCGTAGCCCAGTTCCTCGCCGTCGGCGATGCGGAACATCTCGCGGACCAGGTCGATGCCGGTGACCTCCTCGGTGACCGGGTGCTCCACCTGCAGGCGGGTGTTGACCTCCAGGAAGGAGATCGTGCCGTCCACGCCCACCAGGAACTCCACGGTGCCGGCACCGACGTACCCGGCCTCCTTGAGGATCGCCTTCGAGGCCGCGTACAGCTGCTTGTTCTGCTCGTCCGTGAGGAACGGCGCCGGGGCCTCCTCGACCAGCTTCTGGTGGCGGCGCTGCAGCGAGCAGTCACGGGTCGAGACGACCACGACATTGCCGTGCTGGTCGGCCAGGCACTGGGTCTCCACATGCCGGGGCTTGTCCAGGTAGCGCTCCACGAAGCACTCGCCGCGCCCGAAGGCCGCCACCGCCTCGCGCACCGCGGAGTCGTACAGCTCGGGGACCTCTTCAAGGGTGCGGGCCACCTTCAGACCGCGGCCGCCGCCGCCGAACGCCGCCTTGATCGCGATCGGCAGGCCGTGCTCCTCGGCGAAGGTCACGACCTCCTCGGCGCCGCTCACCGGGTCCGGGGTGCCCGCGACCAGTGGGGCGCCCGCGCGCTGCGCGATGTGCCGGGCGGCGACCTTGTCACCCAGGTCGCGGATCGCCTGCGGGGGCGGGCCGATCCAGATCAGGCCGGCGTCCAGCACCGCCTGCGCGAAGTCCGCGTTCTCCGAGAGAAAGCCGTAGCCGGGGTGGATGGCGTCCGCCCCGGAGTCCTTGGCCGCCTGGAGCACCTTGGTGATGTCCAGGTAGCTGGTGGCCGGGGTGTCACCGCCCAGGGCGAACGCCTCGTCCGCGGCCCGCACATGCAGCGCGTCCCGGTCCGGGTCGGCGTACACCGCCACGCTCGCGATCTGGGCGTCGCGGCACGCCCGGGCGACACGAACAGCGATTTCGCCACGGTTGGCGATCAACACCTTGCGCACGTTGGCTCCCTCTCCTTGAAACAAGCCGAGTTTAGGGACTGCCGACACGACGTTTCGACCCGTCCCCGGTGGTGAGCTTGCCCACACGGAGCGTGATACGAGGCCCGCTCGCCCGCGAAATCCCTTGTCGCACCGCGGTACGCAGGGGGCTTCCCATGAACCCTAGTCCCCCGATGTGGTCAAGGTCTCTGTGAGAGCGTGCTGCGGCCCACTCCGTTTCTTTGTGGAGTCCCTACGAATGGCCCAACGATTCTTTGCCCTCCACGGATCCCTTGTCTCCGGGTTTACCCGTTAGTAGCGTGCGCGATGTCTCGAACGTACTTGAGGTAACAGGCGCTTTGCTCGGACGGCAGTCGAAAGTGGGTGGGGAACCGGTGGTACGCAGACCGGTGGCGTGGGTGACCGCGATCGTGCTCTTCGTGGAGGCGGTCGGCATCGCGCTGGTCAACTGGTTCCTGGGGGTCGTCGTCGACCGGCAGGACATGTCCCTGGCGGGGCTCGACTCGGACGTGATGTCCACGTCCTCGAAGGTCGCGGGCCTGGTCTTCGGCCTCTACTTCGCGCTCTGCGGCCTTGTCGCGCTGCGCGTCGCCCTGCGCGACCGCGCCCCGGCCGGCCTCGGCCGCATCCTGCTGCTCAGCGCCGCGGTGGTGCACGGCCTGCTAGGCGCGTTCACGGTCGGGCTGGTGGGCTGGGGCGCGTTCGCCTTCATGATGGTGGTGCTCGGGCTGATCGTGCTCGTCTTCATGGCGTACGACCGCCCGGAGGCAGCCGTGTCCGACGCGAAGCCGGACGGGGACGGTGGCCCGACGAACGGCGACGGCAAGGGCGACAACGGCAACGAGGGAGCCCCGGTCGCACCCCCTGCGCCCTCGACCCCCTGAACGACGGTGCCTCTCCGAGCAGTGGCGCCCCTCGTGATCACTTCTCGGGCGGCGTCCACAACTCCGTGATTCCGACGCCCAGTTCGGCCAGCAGGCGGCGCACCAGCGGCAGCGAGATCCCGATGACGTTGCCGTGGTCGCCGTCGATGCCGTCGATGAACGGGGCCGACCGGCCGTCGAGCGTGAAGGCCCCGGCGACGTGGAGGGGCTCGCCCGAAGCGACGTACGCGGCGATCTCGGCGTCGGTCGGCTCGCCGAAGCGGACCACGGTGGACGCGACCCCCGACGCGTACCGCCCGGCCACCGTGTCCCACACGCAGTGCCCGGTCTGCAGCGTGCCCGCACGGCCGCGCATCGACTTCCAGCGCGCGGTCGCCTCCTCGGCGTCGGCGGGCTTGCCGAGTGCCACGCCGTCCAGGTCGAGCACCGAGTCGCAGCCGATCACCAGAGCCCCCTTGACCTCCGGCTTCGCCGCCACCACGGACGCCTTCGCCTCGGCGAGGGCGAGCGCCAGCTCGGCGGGGGTCGGGGCGGTCACGGCGTCCTCGTCGACCCCGCTGACGATGACCTCGGGGGCGAGTCCCGCCTGGCGCAGCAGTCCGAGCCGGGCGGGGGACTTGGAGGCGAGGACGAGTCGGCGACGCGGCTGATCAGTCATGCGGCCAGACTATCGGCGGGGCCGCGGCGGCTCACATCACGCCGAGCACGATCATCGCGAGCACCATGGCCAGCGCCATGAGAACGCCCAGCCGCCGCAACATGTCCTGCATGTCACGCAGTTCTTTCGGAGGCTCGTTCTCCGGGTCGGACCACAGCATGTCAACGATCGTGACTCCGCGGCCGTCCCGGACGCCTGAGTATGCGTACTCATCTTGAGTAAAAGGGTCTGACGTTTCATTAGTGCGCACACTCCTGCTACCTTTCCAGGCATCACTAAAGGGACTTTGATCCCATTAGGAAGGGAAGTGCCGTGTTCACCACCGTCTGGACCGCCTCACCCCAGCGCCCCAGCGAGGGCTTCACTCCCAACTGGTCCCAGGAGGGCTTCTGGCGTCAGTCCCTCCGTCAGGTCGTCCGGCTCGGCGCGGGTGGCGAGCGGGTCCGTATCCGGCTCTCGAACGCGTACGGGGCCTCGCCGCTTCGGGTCGCGGGCGCGACGGTGGCCCGTACGGTCACGGGAGCCGTCGTCGAGGCCGGTTCACTGAGGCGGCTGACGTTCGGGGGATCTCGGTCCGTGGCGATCCCCGCGCGCGGGGAGCTGATCAGCGACGCCGTCGAACTCGCCCTGGAATCAAGGGAGTCGGTGACCATCACGCTTCATCTCGATGCCGTCACCGGGCCCGCGACCTTCCATGCGCAGGCCTTCGCGACCAGTTATCGAGGCGCGGGGGATCTCCTGGAGGATGCCGGAGGCGAGGGCTTCGACGAGGTCACCGAGTCCTGGTACTTCCTGTCGGGCGTCGATGTCTCCGCAGGGCGTACGGACGGTGTGGCGCTCTTCGGCGACTCGATCACCGACGGGTTCGGGTCCACGCAAGGTATGAACCGGCGTTGGTCCGATGCCCTCCTCGAGCGCACGGGGCGGCCCGTGCTCAATGCGGGCATCGGTGGGAATCTGCTGCTCAACGACTCCGCTTGGTACGGGGAGAAGGGCGTCCGTCGTCTGGACCGGGATGTGCTCGCTTACGCGAGCGTCGACACCCTTGTCGTTCTGCTCGGGCTCAATGACATCGGCTTCAGTGAGACGGACGAGCAGCCTACGTATCGGCCCGCGCCGCGTGTTGAGGTGGGTGAACTCATTGCGGGGCATCGGGAGTTGATACGGCAGGCACGGGCTCGGGGGGTGCGGGTCGTCGGTGCGACCCTGCTTCCCTTCGGTGGCTCCGATCACTGGGGGGAGCGGGCGGCGAAGGTGAGCCATGAGTTCAACGAGTGGATTCGTTGCTCGGGGGAGTACGACGCGGTGGCCGACCTCAGTCGTGCGCTTGCCGATCCTGCCGATTCGGATGTGCTGTGCGGCGCGTATGACTTCGGCGATCACCTGCACCCGAATGATGACGGGTACCAAGTGATGGCCGAAGTCGTCGCCGCGGTTCTTTGACTGCGGGCCCGTTGTGGCTGGTCGCGCGGTTCCCCGCGCCCCTTGCGGGGCGCAGGTTCAACTCGGCCAGAAGGTGCGGGCCCAAGTCCTCGGGCCCGGGGTCGGTAGGCGCCTCGCGGCCACCCGGGACGGGTCGGACCACGCGTCCCTTTCCTGTGTTGCGCCGGGCGGAGTCGTGGCCGCCGCCGCGGCGCGTGCCTGGACCACCGCCAGTGCGGCGGCCAGCTCCTCCGGGGTCGGGTTGCCCCGTATGACCTTGATCATGACCGCTCCCGCTCTCGACTGGCGTCCTACAGAGGGATGTTGCCGTGCTTCTTCGGCGGCAGGGACTCCCGCTTCGAACGCAGCGACCGCAGACCGCGTACGACGTGGGAGCGGGTGTCGGACGGCAGGATCACGCCGTCGATGTAGCCGCGCTCGGCCGCCGTGTAGGGGTTGAGGAGCGTGTCCTCGTACTCCTGGATCAGGCGGGCCCGGGTGGCGTCCTGCTCCTCCGCGGGGGCCGCCGCGATGGTGCGGCGGTGCAGGATGTTCACCGCGCCCTGTGCGCCCATCACGGCGATCTGGGCGGTCGGCCAGGCGAGGTTGAGGTCGGCGCCCAGGTGCTTGGAGCCCATGACGTCGTACGCGCCGCCGAAGGCCTTGCGGGTGATGACCGTGATGAGGGGGACGGTGGCTTCCGCGTACGCGTAGATCAGTTTGGCGCCGCGGCGGATGATGCCCGTGTGCTCCTGGTCGACGCCGGGGAGGAAGCCCGGCACGTCCACGAAGGTGATCACCGGGACGTTGAACGCGTCGCAGGTACGGACGAAGCGGGCCGCCTTCTCGCTCGCGTCGATGTCCAGACAGCCCGCGAACTGCATCGGCTGGTTGGCGACGATGCCCACCGGGTGGCCCTCGACGCGGCCGAAACCGGTGAGGATGTTCGGCGCGAACAGCGGCTGGGTCTCGAAGAACTCGGCGTCGTCCAGGATGTGTTCGATCACCGTGTGCATGTCGTACGGCTGGTTGGCGCTGTCCGGGATCAGCGTGTCAAGTTCGCGGTCCTCGTCCGTCAGCGCCAGGTCCGCCTCCTCAGGGAAGGCGGGCGGCTCGCTGAGGTTGTTCGACGGGAGGTAGGAGAGCAGGGACTTGACGTACTCGATCGCGTCCTTCTCGTCGCCCGCCATGTGATGGGCCACGCCCGACACCGCGTTGTGCGTGCGCGCGCCGCCCAGCTCCTCGAAGCCGACGTCCTCGCCGGTGACCGTCTTGATCACGTCGGGCCCGGTGATGAACATGTGCGAGGTCTGGTCGACCATCACCGTGAAGTCGGTGATCGCGGGGGAGTAGACCGCGCCGCCCGCGCAGGGGCCGACGACCAGGCTGATCTGCGGAATGACGCCGGAGGCGTGGGTGTTGCGGCGGAAGATCTCGCCGTACATGCCGAGCGCCGAGACACCTTCCTGGATGCGGGCGCCGCCCGAGTCGTTGATGCCGATGACCGGACAGCCGGTCTTCAGCGCGAAGTCCATCACCTTCATGATCTTCTGGCCGAAGACCTCGCCGAGCGCCCCGCCGAACACCGTGAAGTCCTGCGAGAACACGGCGACCGGACGTTCGTCCACTGTGCCGTAGCCGGTCACGACCCCGTCCCCGTACGGGCGGTTGTTCTCCAGGCCGAAGTCCGTCGAGCGGTGCTGTGCGAACTCGTCGAACTCGACGAAGGAGCCCTCGTCCATGAGCAGCTCGATCCGCTCACGGGCCGTCAACTTGCCCTTGGCGTGCTGCTTTTCGACCGCGCGCGCCGAGCCGGCGTGCGTCGCCTCCTCGATACGGCGCCGCAGGTCCGCGAGCTTGCCCGCGGTGGTGTGGATGTCGATCTCATGCTGCTGTTCCGGCTCGGACATCGGGATGCGGCTCCCTGCCTGCTCAGTGGGGACGTGAGGGTGAGGTGCTCAGAGGTACTTCGGGGGACGATTCAGGGTGATTCAGAGGTATTGAAGGTTGTATCGAAGGCTGTTACGTGCTGCTCAGAAGGGGGGGTGGCTACTCATCCGTAGCGTAATGGCGTGCCTACCGTTCGGCAGTGCGGCGTTTACCACACCTAGGCTGGGTTGCATGACGCCGCGAGATGACTCAGACGCGAACAGCAATCGGTGGTCCGACCTGGACCGTCCGCCGCTCAACGCGGCGGCGCTGCGCCGCGCGCTCGTACGGGACGGCGGGCTCTGGTCCGACTTCCAGGTGGTGGCCCGCACCGGGTCCACCAACTCCGATCTCGTCGCCCTCGCCACGGAGGGTAAGGCGGAGGAGGGCGCGGTCCTCGTCGCCGAGGAGCAGGACGCCGGGCGGGGTCGCCTCGACCGTCAGTGGACGGCGCCCGCCCGCTCCGGCCTCTTCTTCTCCGTCCTGCTGAAGCCGGCCGAGGTCCCCGTCGAGCGCTGGGGCTGGCTGCCGCTGCTCACCGGGGTCGCGGTGGCCACGGGTCTCTCGCGGGCGGCCGGCGTGGACACGGCACTCAAGTGGCCCAACGACCTGCTGGTGACGGTCGGCGATGAGGAACGCAAGGCCGGCGGCATCCTCGCCGAGCGCGCGGGCTCCGACGCGGTCGTCGTCGGCATCGGCATCAACGTCACGCTCCGTGCGGACGAGCTGCCCGTGCCGGGCGCCGGCTCGCTCGCCCTCGCGGGAGCGGCGACCACGGACCGTGACACGATCCTGCGCGCTGTCCTCCGCTCCCTGGAGCAGTGGTACGTGAAGTGGCGGGGCGCGGCGGGCGACCCCGACGCCTCCGGCCTCCAGGAGACATACGCCGCCGGGTGCGCGACGCTCGGACTGGTGGTGCGGGCCGAGCTGCCCGGCGGCCAGTCGGTCACCGGCGAGGCGGTGGCCGTGGACGGCGACGGACGTCTGGTGCTGGCCACGGAGGAAGGCGTGCAGCGGCCCGTGGGGGCGGGCGACATCGTGCATCTGCGGCCGGCGGGGTCCTCGGGGGACGCGTGACGGATGTGATGGATGCGATCCGATGTGATGAGAGGGGTACGCGGGGTACTTCGTGCCTGATGGTGAGCAAGGGGCACGTACAGGCCGTACGACAGGGAGTGGGCCGCCGGACGTACGCGCGAGGAGCGGGCCACCGGCCGTCCGGCCTCGGCACTCGGGAGTGAGCCACAGCACACCTGCCGTAGAGTTGAGGCCGGTCGATACCTGACCGCGGCAGATCGGAAGGGCAGCAGGCGTGACCGTCGACGACACCGGCTCCGGCACGGGTAACCCCGCCTCCGACGGTGAGCCGGGGCGTACCGCCGGGTCTGTCGCCGACACGGCGGCCGCGCGCGTCGGCAGGACCGAGGCGCACGCGCGGGTGGAGGAGCAGGACCGAGTGGACGCGCAGGACGGTCGGCGGGACCGGACGGAGGCGCCGGACCGGACGGACAGGCAGAGCCGGACGGACGCGCAGAGCCGGACGGACGTGTACGCCGACGACTCCGGTGACGATCCGCTGGCGCTCCGGCTCGAACAGCTCATCCTCGGCGCCGAGCGGCGTTACACCCCCTTCCAAGCGGCTCGTAGCGCGGGCGTCTCCATGGAGCTGGCGTCCCGCTTCTGGCGGGCCATGGGCTTCGCCGACATCGGCCAGGCCAAGGCCCTCACGGAGGCGGACGTGCTGGCGCTGCGGCGTCTCGCCGGTCTGGTGGAGGCCGGGCTGCTGAGCGAGGCGATGGCGGTCCAGGTGGCCCGCTCCACCGGTCAGACCACCGCCCGGCTGGCCGAGTGGCAGATCGACTCCTTCCTGGAGGGCCTGACCGAGCCCCCGGAACCGGGCATGACGCGCACCGAGGTGACATACCCCCTCGTCGAGCTGCTCCTGCCCGAGCTGGAGGAGTTCCTCGTCTATGTCTGGCGGCGTCAGCTCGCCGCCGCGACCGGCCGCGTCGTGCAGGCGGCGGACGACGAGGAGATGGTCGACCGTCGGCTGGCCGTCGGCTTCGCCGACCTCGTCGGGTTCACGCGCCTCACGCGCCGTATGGAGGAGGAGGAACTCGGCGAGCTCGTCGAGGCCTTCGAGACCACGGCGGCGGATCTGGTGGCCGCGCACGGGGGCCGCCTCATCAAGACCCTGGGCGACGAGGTCCTGTACGCCGCCGATGACGCCGGCGTCGCCGCCGAGATCGCCCTCCGCCTCATCGAGACCATGGCCAACGACGAGACGATGCCCGAACTGCGCGTCGGTATCGCCTTCGGCACGGTGACCACTCGGATGGGCGACGTCTTCGGCACGACCGTGAATCTCGCGTCCCGGCTGACCTCGATAGCCCCCAAGGATGCTGTCCTGGTCGACGGGGCCTTCGCCGAGGAGCTCACGCGGACGGGCGACGCGCCCGCCTCGGAGGCCGAGGCCGCGGAGGAGGCTGCCGCCGCGGAGAAGGAGGGCGAGGAGCCGCCGGTGTACCGCTTCGCGCTCCAGCCGATGTGGCAGCGGGCGGTGCGGGGGCTGGGTGTGGTCGAGCCGTGGCTCATGAGCCGCAGGAACTAGGGGTCTTCGTTCCCGTTCCCGTTTCCGTCCCTGTTCTCGTTCCCGTCCCCGTTTCCGTTTCAGTCCTCGTCGAGGCAGAGGCCCACGATGGGTACGCACAGGTCTTGGGCCGGGTGCGCGGGGTTCTGGGGCGTGCCGGTGAGGGTGGGGGCCGGTGCCGAGGGTGTGGCGGCGGGGGGCTTGGGGGCCGCCGGCTGTCGGGCCGAGTGTGCGGGTGGGGTGGTGGCGCTCGGTGGCCGCGATTCCTGGAGGGTCCCTGAAGGTGTGGGCGCGGGGTGGGCGATGGCCGGTCCTGCGCCTCCTCTCGACCCTGAGGGCGATGTCGCTTTGGGGCTCCCCGTCTTCGTCGTGGCCGAGGGCGACGCACTCGCCGTGGGCACGTCGCCCTCGGCCACTGCCCCGGAGTTGTCCTGAACCGTCTCCTCCGTGGAGCTGACCGCGCTGGGCTCGATATCGGTGGCCTCCACGCTTCCGCCCGACGGCTGGGGTGCCAGGCGCAGCAGGCTCAGCGCCCCCGCGGCCAGGGCGAGCCCTCCGACCGCGAACAGCGTGCGGCGGGGGCGGGGTTTGCGGTGCCGTCCGCGGGGGCGGCCGAGGGTGGGCTCGGGCGCCGTCTGTGCCGCTGTGACCGTCGCTGACTTTGTTGCCGTGTCCGGCATGCGGATCCCTCCCCGGTGCGAGGGCGCCCCCCGGCGCGTTGTCGCGGAGCGCAGGTTATGCGCCCTCTGGGGCGATTCGGGGGGAGTGGGGCTGGGTGTCACTCGATTGGGGAGTTGTCTGCCGCCGGGGGTTTC
>NZ_VWMY01000035.1:0-17485 GCF_008905045.1 Streptomyces albicerus | reverse complement strand
CCCCTACCCGTCCCATCCCTGGGGGCTGCGCCCCCAGACCCCCGCTATCGGCCTGGCGGCCTCGTCCTCAAACGCCGGACGGGCTGAAGATCAGCCCGTCCGGCGTTTGAGGAGCGGGGGTTCGGGGGCAGCGCCACCGAGGAGCGGGGGGGGCGGAACCCTACTCGCCCGGCCACTCCGGACGGCGCTTCTCGTTGAACGCTGCGACCCCCTCCGCCCGGTCGCCGGAGAAGGCGACCGAGCGCCAGGCGGCGTCCTCGATCTCCAGGCCCGCGCGGAGATCGAGACCGTGCCCGAGGCGAAGGGCGCGCTTGGCGGCACGAAGGCCGACGGGGGAGTTCGCGGCGATGCGAGAGGCCAGCGCGAGAGCCTCCGCACGTGCCTCCCCCTTGGGGACCAACGCGTCGATCAGGCCCAACTCCCGGGCCTCCGCGGCCTCCACGCGACGCGCCGAGAAGATCAGCTCGGCGGCCCGCGCCGCACCCACCCGCCGCGGCAGCAACTGCGTACCGCCGCCTCCCGGAATGACCCCCACCGACACCTCGGGCAGCCCCACCACGGCCGTACCGTCCGCCACGATCAGATCGCAGGACAGGGCCAGCTCGAAGCCACCGCCCAGCGCGAAACCGTGTACGGCGGCGACGGTGGGCATCGGCAGCTCCAGCACGCCGGTGTAGGCGGCCCGCGCGACCGGCCGCTGGCGGACCAGCTCGGCATCCGTGAGGGAGTTGCGCTCCTTGAGGTCGGCCCCGACGCAGAAGGCCCGCTCGTGGGTGGAGGTGAGTACGACCGCCCGTACATCCCGGTCGGCGGCCAGCGCCCCGCACGCCGCGGCGATCGAGCGTGCCATCTCCGTCGACACGGCGTTCATGGCCTTGGGCCGGTCCAGGACGAGCTCCGCGACGTACGACTCATGGCGCCGTACCGCGACGTACTCCCCGAACCGCTGCTCCGCGCCCTGCTCAGCCATGACACCCTCCCGATCGACGTTAACGTGGGTTAACTTCCGTCGTCCCGATCATTCCAGCAGGTCGTGCTCGGGGAAAGGCGCACCCTGCATTCGCCCGGATCCACCCCGAGCCCCTGTTCGCCGCATCAATGTCCCAAAACATCCCAAAGCTACCTAACCTGGAGTGATGGGCGGTGACGATGTGCGGCTGAGGGCCGTGGTGGCGTTGGCGCAGGGTATGGCCGCCGCGCACACCCCGCGCGAGTCGTGGCGCGCGGCGGCGGCCGGGGCCTGCCGGGCACTGGGCGGGAGCTTCGCCGCGCTGTCCGTGTGGGAGCGGGAGCTGGGGCGACTGCGTGTCCTGGCGAACGTGGGGGAGCGGGCCCGGGACGAGGAGGAGTTCCCGGAGAACGAGGCGTACCCCGTGCACCAGTTCCCGGAGATCACGGAGTTCCTGCACGAGCGCTGGGTCGGTGGCGGCGGGCCCAACGCCTGGGTGGAGACGGCGGACGGGCCGGCCGCGGGGCGCGCCGAGTACTGCCATCAGCGGGTCGCCGCGCTCCGGCGGCGCGGGCGGGGGTGTTGTGTCGTCGCGCCGATCGTCCTGCACGGCCGGGCTTGGGGGGAGTTGTACGTCGCCCGCCCGGCCGGCGCCCCCGTCTTCGACCGTGCCGACGCCGACTTCGCGACCGTCCTCGCCTCCGTGGTCGCCGCCGGGATCGCGCAGACCGAGCGCCTGGAGGAGGCCCGCCGCCTCGCCTTCACCGACGCCCTCACCGGCCTCGCGAACCGCCGCGCGGTGGACGTACGCCTGGAGGAGGCCATCGAGTGTCACCGCGCCCAGGGCGTGGTCGTCAGCCTCGTCGTGTGCGACCTCAACGGGCTCAAGCACGTCAACGACACCCGGGGCCACGCCGTCGGCGACCGGCTCCTGGAGCGCTTCGGGTCCGTCCTCTCCCTGTGCGGCGCGATGCTCCCGGGCACGCTCGCCGCCCGCCTCGGCGGCGACGAGTTCTGCCTGCTCGCGGTGGGCCCGGCCGCCGACGAGGTCGTGCGCGTCGCCGACGAACTGTGTCGCCGCGCCGCCGAGTTGGAGCTCGGCGAGGGCGTCGCGTGTGGTGTCGCCTCGACCGAGGACCCGCTCGGACCCGTTCGCTCGGCCCGCCGCCTCTTCCGCCTCGCCGACGCGGCCCAGTACCGCGCCAAGGCCGTACGCGCCGAAAAGCCCGTCGTCGCCGGCCGTGAGGGCCCGGACGACCCCGTCGTGCGCCTCGCCGACGCACCACAGCCCGCGGCGGCCGAACGCCGGAGGTTCCGCGGCCGAAGGTAGCCGTAGGCGGCGGCCCTCGCGTCCGCGCAGGTAAGGACCCAACCCGCCACCCACTAGTGACATCGCCGCATTCACTGCGTACGCTCCTGAATATGGATATGCACACTGTGGTGGTGGGGACGACCGGTGTCACCGCGTCCGACGTTCTCGCCGTGGCGCGCGGCGGCGCCCGGATCGAGCTCTCCGACGAGGCGGTGTCGGCGCTCCACGCGGCCCGCGAGATCGTGGACGCCCTCGCGGCCAAGCCCGACCCCGTGTACGGGGTCTCCACCGGCTTCGGGGCCCTCGCGACCCGGCACATCAGCCCGGAGATGCGCGCTCAGCTGCAGCGCAACATCGTGCGGTCGCACGCCGCCGGGATGGGCCCGCGCGTCGAGCGCGAGGTCGTGCGCGCGTTGATGTTCCTGCGGCTGAAGACCGTCTGTTCGGGCCGCACCGGCGTACGCCCGTCCGTCGCCCAGACCATGGCCGACATCCTGAACGCCGGCATCACCCCGGTCGTCCACGAGTTCGGCTCCCTCGGCTGCTCCGGCGACCTCGCGCCGCTCTCCCACTGCGCCCTGACACTCATGGGCGAGGGGGAGGCCGAAGGCCCGGACGGCACGGTCCGCCCGGCCGGTGAACTCCTCGCGGCGCACGGCATCGAGCCGGTCGAGCTCCGCGAGAAGGAGGGCCTGGCCCTCCTCAACGGCACCGACGGCATGCTCGGCATGCTGGTCATGGCCCTCGCCGACCTCGACACCCTCTACAAGTCCGCCGACATCACCGCGGCCCTCAGCCTCGAAGCGCTCCTCGGCACGGACAAGGTCCTCGCCCCCGAACTGCACGCCATCCGCCCCCACCCGGGCCAGGCCGCGAGCGCCGCCAACATGCTCGCCGTGCTGAAGGGTTCCGCCCTCACCGGGCACCACCAGGACGACGCCCCGCGCGTCCAGGACGCGTACTCCGTGCGCTGCGCCCCCCAGGTCGCGGGCGCCGGCCGCGACACCATGACCCACGCCCGCCTGGTCGCCGACCGCGAGCTGGCGTCGGCGGTCGACAACCCCGTCGTCCTCCCGGACGGCCGCGTGGAGTCGAACGGCAACTTCCACGGCGCCCCGGTCGCGTACGTCCTCGACTTCCTCGCCATCGCCGCCGCCGACCTCGGCTCCATCGCCGAGCGCCGCACGGACCGGCTCCTCGACAAGAACCGCAGCCACGGCCTCCCGCCGTTCCTCGCGGGCGACGCGGGCGTCGACTCGGGCCTGATGATCGCCCAGTACACGCAGGCCGCCCTGGTCAGTGAGATGAAGCGGCTCGCCGTTCCGGCCTCCGCCGACTCGATCCCGTCCTCCGCGATGCAGGAGGACCACGTCTCGATGGGGTGGTCGGCCGCCCGCAAGCTGCGTACGGCCGTCGACAACCTGACCCGGATCGTCGCCATCGAGCTGTACGCCGCCACGCGCGCCATCGAGCTGCGCAGCGGCCTCACCCCGGCCCCGGCCTCGCAGGCCGTGATCGCCGCCGCCCGCGCCGCCGGAGTGGCGGGCCCCGGCCCGGACCGCTTCCTCGCCCCGGACCTGGCGGCCGCGGACGCCTTCGTGCGCGGCGGTCATCTCCTCGCGGCGGTGGAGCCCGTGACGGGCCCCCTGGCGTAGGTCGTTTCGGGTGTACGCGGACGGGGGCGCCGTCGGTCGACGACGCCCCCGTCAAAACCTGTGCTAGGGTTCATAACGAAACGTTTTTGGTACCCATTAACTTTGTGCGCCTGAAAGGAATCCTCTCTCAGGCGCGTTTTGTTTTTCCGGTCATTTCCGGATGGGAGCCACCTATCTAAAGGGAATGACATGGCAACTGGCACCGTGAAGTGGTTCAACGCGGAAAAGGGCTTCGGCTTCATCGAGCAGGACGGCGGCGGCGCCGACGTCTTCGCCCACTACTCCAACATTGCCACCTCGGGCTTCCGTGAGCTGCAGGAGGGCCAGAAGGTCTCCTTCGACGTCACGCAGGGCCAGAAGGGCCCGCAGGCGGAGAACATCGTCCCCGCCTAATTCCGGGACGCGCACCACGCGAGCCGGGGCCCGCACCTTCGGGTGTGGGCCCCGGCTTGTGCTGTCCGTGTGTCCTTGAGCACGGGAAACCGTGAGGCCCAGGAAGGAATTCCAGATCCAGCATGACTCGATCCGAACGTCCTGAACGACCCGCCGGCCAACGCCCGGCGAATTCCCGGGGTTCCCGAGGCTCTCGTGGTGCGCGCGGCGGAGCCCCGGCGGCTTCCGTCAACGGCGGCAGCCGGAACGTACGCAAGAAGCCGTCCCAACAGTCCACGGCGCCGCGGGAGTTCACCCTGCCGCAGACGCTCACGCCCGCGCTGCCCGCCGTCGAGTCCTTCGACGCGCTGGACATGCCGGCCGCGCTGACCAAGACCCTCACCGCCCAGGGGGTGACCGAGCCGTTCCCGATCCAGGGCGCGACGCTCCCCAACTCCCTCGCCGGGCGCGACATCCTCGGCCGGGGCCGTACCGGCTCGGGCAAGACCCTCGCCTTCGGCCTCGCGCTGCTCGCCCGCACGGCCGGCCGGCGCGCCGAGCCCAAGGCGCCGCTCGCCCTCGTCCTGGTGCCCACGCGCGAGCTCGCGCAGCAGGTCACCGACGCGCTCACGCCGTACGCCACGGCCGTGAACCTGCGTCTTGCGACCGTCGTAGGCGGGCTGTCCATCGGCAAGCAGTCGGGCCTGCTGCGGCGCGGTGCCGAGGTGCTCGTGGCCACGCCCGGGCGGCTCAAGGACCTGATAGACCGCGGTGACTGCACCCTCGCACGGGTGGGGATCACCGTCCTCGACGAGGCCGACCAGATGGCCGACATGGGGTTCATGCCCCAGGTCACGGCGCTGCTCCAGCAGGTCGAGCCGGACGGGCAGCGGATGCTGTTCTCGGCGACGCTGGACAAGAACATCGACAAGCTCGTACGGATGTTCCTCACGGATCCCGTGGTGCACTCCGTCGACCCCTCGGCCGGTGCGGTGACGACGATGGAGCACCACGTGCTGCACGTCGCCGACGAGACCGACAAGAAGGCCGTCGCGCTGCGGATCGCCGCCCGTGACGGGCGCGTGATTCTCTTCGTCGACACCAAGCGCTCGGCGGACCGCTTCGCCAAGCGGCTGCTCGCGAGTGGTGTGCGGGCCTCCGCGCTGCACGGTGGCCGGTCGCAGCCTCAGCGCAACCGGACGCTCGACCAGTTCAAGACCGGGCTGGTGACCGCGCTCGTCGCCACGAACGTGGCGGCTCGTGGCATCCATGTGGACGACCTCGACCTCGTCGTGAACATCGATCCGCCGACCGATCACAAGGACTATCTCCACCGGGGCGGGCGTACCGCTCGCGCGGGGGAGTCCGGGAGCGTGGTCACGCTCGTTCTGCCGGAGCAGAAGCGGGAGATGACTCGGCTGATGGCCGATGCGGGGATCAGTCCTCGGACGGTTCGGATCAAGTCGAGCGACGAGGAGCTTGTGCGGATCACGGGGGCGAAGGAGCCGTCCGGGGTGCCGGTGGTCATTCCCGTGCCTGAGCCGGTTGTCGCTCAGCCCAAGGCGCAGTCCCGGGGGCGGCGTGGCGGTGGCGGCGGGCGCGGGGCCGCGGCGGCGAGTGCTCGGTCCGGTGTGAGTTCGCGTGGACGCGGGGGTTCCGGTGCGGGTACGGGTGCGGGTGCTCGTGCTCGCGGAGGTCAAGGGGGCGGGCGTCGGTCCGCCTGAGAGCTCGGCGGGGAGTGTGGTTGGGCGGCTGCGGGTTGTTGGTGGCTGATCGCGCCGTTCCCCGCGCCCCTTAAGGGGCGCTGATCGCCAGGTCGTTGGTGATTGTGAAGAAGAAGCGGGCCTCGGTTGAGTCGCCTGTTGTGGTGTTCAAGGCGGTGTTCGGGTACTTGTCCGTTGTCTTGCGGTCCACGATGTCGCCGATGATGCGGCCCACTCGGATGGGTTCGGCGGCTTCGGCGGGGCGTAAGAAGAGGTCCCAGAGTGGCTTGTCCGTGTCGGTGGGGCGGGGCAAGGACGTCACGCGGGACTGGAACGTCCGTTCTCCGGTGGGCGTCGCCGGTGTCTCGAAGTCGTGGGCCCTCCCGTCACGGGAGACGCCGAGCAGCGCCGCGTCCTTGTCGAGTACGGCACCGTAGAGCGTGCCTTCCAGGGCCAGGGTGCCGTCGTACGTACGGAGGGCCGTGGCTTCCGCGTGGCCGGAGCGGCGGAAGGTTCGCAGGGCCAGGTAGCCGTCCTTGGTCGCGTATGGAATCCACCAGGCGAAGGGCTTGCCCGGTGCGGATGCCGCGGGTGTCGCGCTCAGCAGACCGCGCTGCTCGACCAGGCCGGCCTTGAGGCGACGCCGTGCGCCGTCCTCGGCCCGCTCGACGTGCAGGTCCCAACGGCCTTCCGCCAAGGCGAGTCGACGGTGGGCCAGGTGTGCCGTCCAAGCTGACTTCGTGTCGAGCGGCCGCTCCAGCGGAACGCGGACCTCGTCGTCACCGTGCCGGTGGCGGAGCACCAGAGCGAGGCTCTCACCGGACACTCCCGACGGGTTCACCGCGATGCGTACGCCACCGGTGGAGTCGGTCGTGCAGCCGCCCTTCGGGCGCAGGGCGCGAGGCCGGCCGTCCGCGACCGGCGATGTGGCCGGTGGCGCTTCCGTACGACGAGGGCGCGAGCTCAGGGGCAGCAGCGTGCCCAGAGCGCGGCGCACGCGGCGCGTGACCCTCGCTGTCGTCGATGTCCGGGCCTCCCGCAGCTCACCGATCAACTGCTCGTACTCGTCAGCGATCCATCGAGGAGCGAACCGCTGGGCGGTCGTCCTGGCGGACCGGCCCATCGTGCGCCGCTGGTCCACGTCCTCGATCAGCTTCAGCAGCCCGGCGGCGAACGCGTCCGGGTCTCCCGGCGGTACGAGCAGGCCGTCGGAGCCGTCGGTGATGATCTCGCCGGGGCCGTGCGGACAGTCGGTCGCCACCACCGGTACGCCCGCGTGCATGGCCTCCAGGATCGTCATGCCGAAGGACTCCCACTCCGAACTCACCGCGGCGACCGAGGCCTTGGCCCACTCCGTCTCCATGGTCGAGTGCGGTCCCATGAGGAACACGTGGTCGTTCAGCCGGAGTCCGTCGACGGCGGCGCGGAGGCGGGCGCGCTCCGGTCCCTGACCGTAGATCCGCAGCCGCCACTCCGGTCGGACGGCGACGACCCGGGAGAAGGCCTCGATGAGCAGGTCGTAGCGCTTGACCGGCATCAGACGTCCTGCGGCGACCACCAACGGCGCCTGTACGTCCGAGGGTTCGGCCTTCGGCCGGGGCGCGGCGTTCGCGATGCCGGTGATCCGCGTCTTCAGCCCGGGCAGGCGCTCGCGGTGGTCCGCGGCGTCCTGGGCGGAGACGGTGACGAAGGCGTCCAGGCGCCCGATGGCCGCGTTCTGCGCCTCGCGGACGCCGGGGACGTGGTTGTCGTACGACAGGTGCTCCTGCCCGATCCGCAGGTAACGGCGCGAGCCGTGCTCGGCGAGGAACACGACCAGCGCCGGTCGGGTCGCCACGACTACGTCCGCGTCGGTCTCACCGAGGAAGCGGAGGAGCCGCTCGTCCGCGAGCGCGGTGTAGCGGCGGGCGAGGACCTCTGTGGGCGGTACGACGTCGGAGGGCCGCGCCATGAGGGGATGCCCGCCGTCGAACGTCGGCGCGTCGGGACGCTCGTCGACGAGCGGGACGAGCGGGACCCTGCCGCTCACCCCGAGCAGGGGCTTCTCCGCGGTGCGGAAGACGGAGACGATCTCCACCTCGTGCCGCGCGGCCAGCGCACCGGCCAGGTTGAGTGTCGAGCGGACCGTGCCGCCGATGGCGTAGGCGTTGTGCAGCAGGAAGGTGATCTTCAAGGAGGCAGTCCCTGTTCAGGCAGTACGGAGAAGCGACAGGGGAATGCCTTGACGCCCGGACGTGCGGGCACCGGATGTGGGGTCTGGAGTCCGCAGGCATGGGGGGAGTTCACGCGGTCTGCTTGCGTGATCTCCACGGACTGTAAGCGCGCCCACCGACCACACGCCAAGCTTCTTCCGAAGGATGACGCGAAATGGTCGAAGGAGGGCTTGTCGGGCCACCGTCTCAGTACGCGCCCGTACGCTCCCGTCGTACCGAATAGACCACGAACCCCGCTCCCAGGCTCAGGCACAGCGTGCCGCCGACCACGTACGGGGTCGTGTCGAAGCTGCCCGTGTCGGCCAGGCGGGTCTGGTCGGCGGAGGTGTGGGCGGCGGTGTGCGTGGAGGTCTCGGACGAGGTCTCGGTCTTGCCCCGCAGGACCGTGGACGTCGATGTCTGTGTTCTGTGTTCCGCCGGCTCGTCTCCCGTCGCGTTGGCGGACGGGACGAACCACAGGGCGCCCAGGAGGGTTCCCGCGGCGGTGGCGGTCAACAACGATCGACGTGCGGACACGGAATATCGATCCCCTTGTGACGCTGGCGAATTGGCCGTGTGGGGCGATGTTAGTGAAAGGTGCGGGTCACGGGAAAGTCACGGTGGCCATGGGCCGTACGCTCCGACGTATGAGCACTACTGAGACATCACGTTTTGTACGGTTGCGTGTTGAATTGATCGTCGAAGTCGACGACGAGAACGCGCTCACCAAGGCCGCGTTGGGGCAGATCGCCGGGGATCCCGAGATTCCGGGCGACGAGAGGGCGCACGCGGAGAACGCAGTGACGGAAGACACTGCCGAGGCCGTCGCGTATCTCGTCGACCCGTTCGACCTGGTCAGCGAGGTGCCCGGGGTCGAACTCGCACAGGCCTCGTGGAGCAGCGAGCAGATCGACTACGACCCCGATTCGCCGGATTGGGACCTCGACGAGGATGATGACGCCGGAGACGAGGAAGAAGAGGCCGGCTGACGCCGCTTGGGAGAATCGTGACCCCGGGTGGCAACCGCCGCCCGGGGTTCTGTCGTCTCATGGGGCGCAGTGACCGACACCCGCACCAGCGGTATCGATGAGGATCGACGTGGATCGATGGCGATCGACGTGGTGTGCCCCACACCCGTGACGGATGTGGAACGGGACGAACCGGTCGTAGCGTTTACAGGTGTTACGGGGATTCTTGGGCTTGTGGGGATTCGGCGACGATGGAGAAGCGTGTGATGACGGACAGTAAGCGGCGCAAGGGCCTGACGGTCGCGTCCGCACTGCTCGGCGGGGTGCTGGTGCTCTCTGCGTGCAGCGGAGGCGACGACAGTCCCAAGGGCGGGGGTGACAGCACCTCGCAGGCCAAGGTCGACGAGGCGGCGGCCGAGAAGACCTCCGAGGCCCAGATCAAGATCACACCCAAGGACGGCTCCGACAACGCCTCCATCAACAACGGCGCCAAGGTCACCGTGAGCGAGGGTTCGCTCACCGACGTCACCATGAAGACCACGGCCGGCACGGCCGTGGAGGGTGAGATATCCGCCGACAAGAAGAGCTGGAAGCCCAGCGGTCAGCTGGAGCGCGCCACCACGTACAAGATCACGGCCACCGCCGAGGACTCCGAAGGCCGCGCCGCCCACGAGAACGCGTCGTTCACGACGGTCTCCCCGGACAACAGCTTCATCGGCAACTTCACGCCCGAGGACGGTTCCACCGTCGGCGTCGGCATGCCGGTCTCGATCAACTTCGACAAGGCGATCACGAACAAGGCCGATGTGCAGAAGGGGATCACCGTCTCCGCCAGCAGCGGCCAGGAGGTCGTCGGCCACTGGTTCAGCCCCAACCGCCTGGACTTCCGCCCCGAGGAGTACTGGCAGGGCGGCTCCACCGTCACCCTCAAGCTGAACCTCGACGGCGTTGAGGGCGCGAGCGGGGTGTACGGCGTGCAGCAGAAGACGGTCTCCTTCAAGATCGGCCGCAACCAGGTCTCGATCGTCGACGCCAAGACGAAGACGATGAAGGTGACCCAGGACGGCAAGACCGTCAAGACCATCCCGATCTCCGCCGGTTCGCCCGAGAACAAGACGTACCAGGGCGAGATGGTGATCTCCGAGAAGTTCAAGGAGACCCGGATGAACGGCGCGACGGTCGGCTTCACGGACGACGACGGCAAGGGCGAGTACGACATCAAGGACGTACCGCACGCGATGCGTCTGTCGACCTCCGGCACGTTCATCCACGGCAACTACTGGGGCGACGACTCCATCTTCGGCAGCGTCAACACCAGCCACGGCTGCGTCGGCCTGAACGACACCAAGGGTGCCAACGACCCGAACACCGAGGCCGCGTGGTTCTACAACAACTCGATCGTCGGTGACGTCGTGGACGTGCGGAACACCGGCGACAAGACCATCGCCCCGGACAACGGCCTCAACGGCTGGAACATGGACTGGGCGACGTGGAAGGCCGGTTCCGCGGCCTGAGCCCCTCTTTGCGGCTAAACCGCCGCCGCTCTCGCGGACCTGGTTGCTCGCCGTAGGGGTTCCTCAATCGATGGTTGCTGTGCTCGTCGTTTCCACTTGACAGCCAGTTCGGCCGACGGCCCGCACCCGCTCGGGGTGGTGCGGGCCGTCGGCCTTTGCGGGCGTTCTCATCCTTCTCTTATGCGGGGCTTATCCCGCCATCACGCGCCGTCCCTAGCTTTCGGCCATGTTCTTCACCTACCTGAGGCGCGAACTGCGCCGCCGCAGAAAGGCGGCGCTCGTCGTCGCCTCCGGACTCGCCCTGGGCATCGCCCTGGTCATCGTGGTCAGCTCCGTGTCGTCCGGCATGGAGAAGGCGCAGGGCAAGGTCCTCCAGTCGCTGTACGGGCTGGGCACGGACATGACGGTCACCAAGGCGGCCCAGGAGTCCGACACGGGCGAACGCCCGCGCTTCCGGTTCGACGCCCGGGGCAGCGACTCCGACGAAGAACAGAGCAGCGACCGCGTCATGGTCCAGGGCTTCCAGACCCTGGCCGCGAGCACGGTCTCCAAGGTCGGTTCGCAGCAGGGTGTCTCGGACGCCGTCGGCGGACTCAGCCTCCAGGTCATCAAGGTCAGCGGTCAGTTCCGGCAGGGCGAGTTCCAGCAGGACCAGCAGAACGGCGGCAACCAGCAGGGCGGGTCCGGCGCCGCGCCCACCGGCGGGCCGCAGGGCCGCGTCGAGGGCGGCGGCGCCGACTTCGACGTCAACAGCTACTCCGTCTACGGCACGGACGTCAGCAAGCCCGAGCTCGGCCCGCTGACCTCCTCGAAGATCACCAGCGGCCGTACCTTCACGTCCTCCGAGACCAACGCCGAGGTCGTCGTCGCCGACAAGTCCTACGCCAAGGAGAAGAAGCTCGCGCTCGGCGACACCGTCACCATCAAGGGCGTCAAGTACAAGGTCATCGGCATCGCGACGCCCGACAGCGGTGACGCGGCGGCCAACCTCTACATCCCGCTCAAGCAGGCGCAGACGCTCAGCGACTCCAAGGACAAGGTCACCACGATCTACGTCAAGGCGTCCGACTCGCAGCAGATCAGTGCCGTCAAGTCGACCATCCAGAAGAACATCTCGGGTACGACCGTCACCACCTCCGCCGACCTCGCCGACACGGTCTCCGGCTCCCTGTCGACCGCCTCCGACCTCGCCTCGAACGTGGGCAAGTGGCTGTCCATCGCGGTGCTCGTGGCCGCGTTCCTGGTGGCGGGACTGCTCACCTCGTCGGCCGTCTCCCGCCGCGTACGGGAGTTCGGCACCCTCAAGGCGCTCGGCTGGAAGTCGGGCCGGGTGACCCGGCAGGTCGTCGGAGAGGCCGTCGTCAACGGCCTGGTCGGCGGCGCCCTCGGTATCGCGGTCGGGCTCGGCGGGGCGTACGTCGTCACCGCGATCAGCCCGACCCTGCAGGCCGAAGTCGGCTCCACGGGCGGAGCGTTCGGCGGCGGCGGTGGCCCCGGCGGCGGCATGGGCGGTCCGGCCCGGCAGACGGCGTCCAAGGCCCTCGACGTCGCGCTGACCGCGCCCGTCAGCCTCTCCACCATCGCCCTCGCGGTCGGCCTCGCCGTCACCGGCGGCCTGATCGCCGGCGCCTTCGGCGGCTGGCGCGCCTCCCGGCTGCGGCCGGCGGACGCCCTGCGGCGCGTGGAATAGCCCGGCCGACTTCGGCCGCGGTACGCGCCCCGCACCGCCAACCCCCTTACGTATCCCAGGAGCTGCACCATGTACGAACTCAGAGGCGTCACCAAGCGCTACAAGCGGGGCAATGAGACCGTCGACGCGCTGGACGGGGTCGACCTGACCATCGGGGACGGCGACCGCCTCGTCATCCAGGGCCCCACCGGCGGCGGCAAGTCCACCCTTCTGCAGATGCTCGGCGGACTCGACCGGCCCACTTCCGGCAGCGTCGGACTCGACGGTACGGATCTCGCCAAACTGTCCGAGACCAAACTCACCAAGGTGCGTAGCGAGAACATCGGTTTCGTCTTCCAGAGCTTCAACCTCATTCCCACGCTCACCGCCCAGGAGAACGTGGAAACCGCCCTCGTACCCCTGAAACTGAAGGCCAAGGAACGGCGCGAACGGGCCGCCGCGGCACTGGAGTCCGTGGGGCTCGCCGAGCGGCTCGGGCATCTGCCGGCCGAACTGTCCGGCGGCCAGCAGCAGCGCGTCGCCATCGCCCGTGCGCTGGTCAAGCAGCCGAAGGTGCTCCTCGCCGACGAACCGACCGGAAACCTCGACGAGTCCATGCGCGACGAGATCATGGACGTACTCGAAACCATGTGGAAGGAGCACGGGCTCACTTTCATCATGGTTACGCACGATTCGGCGATCGCGAAAAAGGCCCCGCGGGTCGCCACGATCCGCAAGGGAAGGATCACCGTCAAGGAGAACGCGGACTCTTAACAGCCGCCCCACTATTGAGCGTCTGTTAACCCCCCGCCATACTGCGTATTCCGGGGGGCCATGCGCGAGCATGCGTACGAGACATCCCCCGGCCGGATGAATGGGGATTCATCCAGGACCTGCATCTCCAGGGGGAGACTTGCGCAGACAAGTGAAGAGAGCATGCGCGGCCACGATCGCCACGGCGGCAGCCGTGGCCCTGGCGGCGGGCATGACCAGCCCGGCGTCGGCGGAGCCGGAGCGCGCGGCCGGTGACACGGCCGTACAGACCACGCCCAAGCACCGCATCACCCTGATCACCGGCGACCGTGTGGCCGTCGACGCCAAGGGCCGCGTCGTCGGCCTGGAGCGGGCCAAGGGCCGTGAGGGGATACCCGTCCAGATCCGCAAGGCCGACGGGCACACCCTCGTCGTGCCGGCCGACGCGGCCCGGCTGATCGCCACCGGCAAGCTCGACCAGCGGCTCTTCGACGTCACCGAGCTCAACAAGTCGGCCAACCGCAAGGCCCAGAAGCAGGGCCTCAAGCTGATCGTCGGCTACCGCGGCGCGGCCGCGACGGCGAAGTCGGACGTCCGCGACGCCGGGGACACGAAGGTCCGCAGGACCCTCAAGTCCCTGAACGCGGACGCGGTGCTGACGCCCAAGGGCGACGCGGCCGACCTCTGGTCCGCGGTCACCGACACGCAGGGCGGCAACGCGAAGACCGCGTCCGGCATCGCCCACGTGTGGCTCGACGGCGTCCGCAAGGCCAGCCTCGACAAGTCCGTTCCGCAGATCGGCGCCGACAAGGCGTGGGCCGCCGGGTACGACGGCAAGGGCGTCAAGATCGCCGTACTGGACACCGGCGTCGACGCGACCCACCCGGACCTCAAGGACCAGGTCGTCGCGGAGAAGAACTTCTCCGCCGCGCCCGACGCGACCGACAAGTACGGCCACGGTACGCACGTCGCGTCCATCGCGGCCGGTACGGGCGCCAAGTCGGCAGGCAAGTACAAGGGCGTCGCGCCCGGGGCCAAGCTGCTCAACGGCAAGGTGCTCGACGACGGCGGCTACGGCGAGGACTCCGGCATCCTCGCCGGTATGGACTGGGCGGCCGAGCAGGGCGCCGACGTCGTGAACCTCAGCCTGGGCGGCGGCGACACTCCGGAAATCGACCCGCTCGAAGCCCAGGTCAACAAGCTGTCCAAGGAAAAGGGCATCCTCTTCGCGATCGCCGCCGGCAACTCCGGCGAGTTCGGCGAGCAGACCATCGGCTCCCCGGGCAGCGCGGCGGCCGCGCTCACCGTGGGTGCCGTCGACGACAAGGACAAGCTGGCCGAGTTCTCCAGCACCGGACCCGGCCTCGACGGCGCCATCAAGCCCGACGTGACCGCCCCCGGCGTGGACACCACCGCGGCCTCGGCCAAGGGCAGCGTCATCGCCCAGGAGGTCGGCGAGAAGCCGGCCGGCTACGTGACGATCTCGGGTACGTCGATGGCCACCCCGCACGTCGCGGGCGCGGCGGCGATCCTGAAGCAGCAGCACCCGGAGTGGACGTACACCCAGCTCAAGGGCGCACTGGCCGGCTCCACCAAGGGCGGCAAGTACTCGCCGTTCCAGCAGGGTTCGGGCCGGATCCAGGTCGACAAGGCCCTCAAGCAGACCGTGATCGCCGATCCGGTGTCCGTCAGCTTCGGCGTGCAGCAGTGGCCGCACACCGACGACACTCCGGTCACCGAGAAGATCACGTACAAGAACCTCGGCACGACCGACGTCACGCTGAACCTCACGGCGACGGCCACCAACCCGAAGGGCCAGGCCGCCCCGGCGGGCTTCTTCACGCTCGGCGCCAAGACGCTGACCGTCCCGGCGGGCGGCGAGGCCTCCGCCGACCTCACGGTCAACTCCAAGCTGGGCGGCACCCTCGACGGCGCGTACTCCGCGTACGTGACCGCGACCGGCGGCGGCCAGACCGTCCGTACGGCAGCGGCGGTGCAGCGCGAGGTGGAGTCGTACGACGTCACCCTCAAGCTCATCGACCGTGACGGCAACCCGGCGAAGAACTACAACGTCGACCTGAGCGGTGTCTCCGGTCTGGCGACGGACAAGTCGCTCGCGCCGTACGACCCGTCCGGCACCGTCAAGGTCCGTGCTCCCAAGGGCGGTTACATCCTCAACTCGGCGTTCTTCGCCGACCCGGAGGACTTCACCAAGGGCGCCGACTGGGTGGCCCAGCCCAAGCTGAGCGTCACCAAGAACACCACGATCACGCTGGACGCGCGGACCGCGAAGCCGGTGGACATCACGGTGCCCGACGCGGCCGCCAAGTCCGAGTTCGCGTCGCCGGACTACACGGTGGACGTGGCGAACGGCAGCTACTCGTTCGGCTGGTGGCTGGACTCGTACACCAACTTCCGTACGGCGCACCTCGGCCCGCAGATCACCGACGGCTCGCTGTACCAGCAGTGGGGCGGCCACTGGGCCAAGCCCGGTGATCAGTACGACACCGTCGCGGGCGGCAAGGTCAAGCAGCTCGCCACCGGCTACACCAAGCACTACAAGGCGAGCGAACTGGCCAAGGTGAAGGTCGGCCTGGGCGCTTCGACGAGCGGCAAGAAGGGCGCGATCAGCGCTCTCGGCTGGCTGCCCGGCAGCTCCACGGGCTCCTCGGTCGGCATCCCGCAGACACTGCCCAGCACACGGACGCTGCACCTGTCCACCGCGAGCGGGGTGAAGTGGGAGCTCGACTTCGAGCAGCACGGCGGGACGGACGAGTACGGTTTCCCGGTCACCGAGGCCTTCTACACGATCGGCGCCCCGCAGTCCTTCAAGGGCGGCAAGAGCTACGAGAAGACCTTCAACACGGCGGTCTTCGGGCCGCGCCTCGGCTCCGGCTTCGGCATCTACCGCAACGGCAACGAGATCTCCGGCAGCGTGCCGCTGTTCGCCGACGGCAAGACCCACGCCGGCTCCTCGCTCTTCTCCTCGGTCAGCACGACGCTCTACCGCAACGGCACCAAGGTCGGCTCGAACGACGACCCGCTGTTCGGGGAAGGCGTCTTCAAGGTCCCGGCCGGCGACGCCTCGTACAAGCTGACCACCTCGGTCAAGCGCAGCGTCAAGGTCGCGGCGGCCTCCACCCGTATCGACGCCAGCTGGACGTTCCGCTCCAAGAAGGTCGACAGCGCCAAGCTGCCCGCCTCCTCGGTCCGCTTCAACGCGGCCGTCGGTCTGGACAGCAGGGCCCCGGCCGACAAGAAGGTCTCCATCCCGGTCACCGTCCAGGGCTCGGCCGCCGGCAAGAACCTCAAGTCGCTGTCGGTGTACGTGTCCTACGACTACGGCCAGACCTGGAAGAAGGTCACCGTCAAGAACGGCAAGATCAGCGTGAAGAACCCGGCCAAGGGCAAGGGCATCTCGTTCCACGCGAAGATCGCCGACAAGAAGGGCAACAAGTCGACGATCTCGATCTACAACGCGTACTACGGGAAGTGAGCCGTTAGCGAACGGCCCGTCGGAAGTGCAGCTTCCGGCGGGCCGTCCGTGTTTCCGTGGGTCCCATGACTGCCCACACCGTCGAATACATCCGGTACCGCATTCCCGAGCAGCAGTCGGCGGAGTTCCTGGCCGCCTACACCCGGGCCGCCGCCCAGCTCGCCGCGGCCCCGCAGTGTGTCGACTACGAACTGGCGCGTTGCGAGGAGGACTTCGAGCACTTCGTCCTCCGTATCACCTGGACCTCCACCGAGGACCACATCGAGGGCTTCCGCAAGTCCGAGCTCTTCTCCGCTTTCCTGGCCGAGATCCAGCCGTATGTCGGGTCGATCGAGGAGATGCGCCACTACAAGCCGACGACGGTACGGGGCACGGGGGCGTCCGTGCCCACGCTGTACGCCTGGGCGGGGGGCGCCGAGGCCTTCTCCCGTCTCACCGAGGTCTTCTACGACAAGGTCCTCAAGGACGACGTCCTCGCCCCCGTCTTCGAAGGCCTCGCTCCCGAGCACGCGTCCCTTGTCGCACTGTGGCTCGGTGAGGTCTTCGGCGGTCCCACGGCCTACTCCGAGACGCAGGGCGGGCATGGGCACATGGTCGCGAAGCACGTCGGCAAGAACATCACGGAGGTGCAGCGGCGCCGCTGGGTCAATCTGCTGCAGGACGCGGCGGACGAGGCGGGACTGCCGACCGATGCCGACTTCCGCTCGGCGTTCGTTGCGTACGCGGAGTGGGGGACTCGGCTGGCCGTGTACTTCTCCGGCCCCGACGCGGTGCCCCCGGCGGAGCAGCCGGTGCCGAAGTGGACGTGGGGGGCGGCGCCGCCATATCAACCGTGACCACGATCAGCCCGTCCGGCGTTTGAGGACGAGGCCGTTCAGGCCGTTTCCCCACCCCCCCCCGGC
>NZ_VWMY01000034.1:44765-133721 GCF_008905045.1 Streptomyces albicerus | reverse complement strand
GCCTCCTCCCCGAGTTCCCAACCATCCACAACCGATGGTCCTCCGAAGCCACCAGGACGGGGCCCCAGCCCTCATAGAGTCAGGTCAGGACCGTTTTCCGGGTTTGTGATGCCAAAAAACACGCCGGAATGACGGTTCGACTCAGTGCGCGAATGGACGGTTCGACATCACCGTGCGCACAACCGGTCCAATGCCGACTGGCTCTCATCGTCCGCTGCACGGCAGATCATCAACCGCTGGTCCGTATCTTGAAGTGGCATAAGAACTTCGAAATGCACTGCGATCACACCGACGTCAGGGTGCCGCATCGCCTTGTGCCCGCGGCCATTCACCTTGACGTCCCGCTCGGCCCACAATCGCGCGAACTCCTCGTCATGAGTGGTGAATTCGGCGATGAGTTTGGTCAATGCCTGGTCCTCCGGATGCGCGGCCCACGCAGCACGCAGGTGGGAGATTCCCTCCCGCACGACGCGTTCGCGGTCGACATAGAACTCGCGTATCTCCGGATGCATCAGACACAGCCACATCGAATTGAGCTGCGACGGCGGCAGGGTGTCGAAATCCAATAGCAGTCTCGCCATTTCGCTGTTCCAGGCCAAGATGTCGTAGCGGTGGTTCATCAGCATGGCCGGCAGCGGCGACAGGTCGGCGACCAGCCGGGCCAGCGGCGGCGCTGCAGTGGTGGCGGGCCTGTCGGCTTTGCGGGGGCGCTGCTGGGTCAGGTCGAAGAGGTAGGCACGTTCGTCGGAGGTCAGCCGCAGCGCCCGGGCCAGCGCCTCCACCACGTCCGCTGAGGGCCGCAGTCCGCGGGCCTGTTCCAGCCGCACGATGTAGTCGATGCTCACCCCGGCGAGTTCGGCAACCTCTTCGCGGCGCAATCCCGGGGTCCGCCGGGACTGCCGACGCGGCGGCAGGCCAAATTCATGCGGGTCCAGGCGCTCGCGTCGGGTCCGCAGGAACGCGGCCAGCTCCTGTGTCCTGTCCACGGTGCGGATCGTCATGCCCGGTCCAACCGCCAGGGTAGGACTGGTGTTCCCAGGAACCTCCATCCCTTACCCCCGACTCGCGGCGGTCACAGGCTTGTTCTCGACGACGGATCACAAGCACAGGAGGACACGATGTCGCTCACCCTCGACACCTACCGGCTACTGGGCCGCTCCGGGCTGCGGGTCTCACCGCTGGCGCTGGGTGCGGCGACCTTCGGCACCGACTGGGGCTGGGGCGCCGAACAGGACGAGGCGCGCAAGCTGTTCGACCTCTACGTC
Source organism: Streptomyces albicerus (assembly GCF_008905045.1). GTDB lineage: Bacteria > Actinomycetota > Actinomycetes > Streptomycetales > Streptomycetaceae > Streptomyces > Streptomyces albicerus. The sequence goes on along the minus strand of NZ_VWMY01000034.1, from coordinate 132,456 downwards.
GAGCGCGGCGGCAACTTCATCGACACCGCCAACACCTACACCAATGGCAGCTCCGAGCGTCTGCTGGGAGAATTCACCCGCGACAACCGCGAAAGCCTGGTGCTGGCAACGAAATACACGACGCTGCGCCGACCCGGCGACCCGAATTCCGGGGGCTCACACCGCAAGAGTCTGTTCGCGTCGGTGGAAGCCAGTCTGCGACAGCTGAATACGGACTACATCGATCTGCTCTATCTGCACGTGTGGGATTTCACGACACCGGTCGAGGAGATCCTGCGCGGCATGGACGATCTGGTCCGGCAGGGAAAGATCTTGTACGTGGCCATCTCCAACGCCCCGGCCTGGCAGGTGTCGCGCATGCAGGCGATCGCAGACCTGCGCGGCTGGTCGCCGCTGGTCGCGCTGGAGATCGAATACAACCTGATCGAGCGTACCGGGGAACGTGACCTGATCCCCATGGCACGTGAGATGGGGTTGGGTGTGATCCCGTATTCACCGCTGGCCGGCGGGGTGCTCACCGGCAAGTACAGCCGAGACGACCTGACGGCGACGAACCTCGCATCCCACGACGGCACCCGCAAGAGCTTCAACTTCGCCCTGGGCACGCTCACCGAACGTAACCTGGCCATTGCTGATGCCGTGAAGGAGGTGGCCACGGAACTGGGCCGCACACCCGCCCAGGTCGGGCTGGCCTGGACCCTGCAGAATCCGGGCGTGACGGCACCGATCATCGGCGCCCGCACCCCCGCGCAGCTGGAGGACAATCTGGGCGCCCTGGAGGTCGACCTCACCGCCTCCCAACTGGCCCGCCTCGACGAGGCCAGCGCGATCGGACTCGGCTTCCCGCACGACATGCTCGCCAGTGACCACATCCGCAATGTGACCGCGGGTGACCTGAAGATCGAAACCCGCCGCTGATACCCGATCGAGCGCCGAGGGCAGCACAACCGCCGCCCCCGGTGTGCTCGGCGACTTCGGTCACGAGCCTCGCCGTCACCTCGGTCACATCGCGGTAGTGGCACTCGAGGGCCTTGGCCAGGTGGGGCGTGCGGAGCGCGAACAGGGGCAGTTCCGCGAGGAGTTGATGGCTGCTGGGCTGTTCGCGCACGGTTCGCCACAGCGCCGACGCCAGCGCGCTGAGCGTCTCCTCGAATCCCGCGTCGTCCGGCGCGGCCTGGCGGCACTCGGCCGCTGGGACATGAGCCATGACGGCGTGATGTCGACTGAGTCCCACGAATTAGTCATACGATCAAGTCGTGCTGTCCGTGCTGAGGCGTCGGGGCGCTAGAGGGCAGCCCGGTGGCCGCTGCGGTCCCCTCCGTGGCCGCGCGGGCCAGTTCCCGCCGGACGCCCGGTGCATAGGTTTCCGGCAACACCGGCGCAGTGCGATGAGAAAGGAGGCGGGCTCGTGGAGGAAACCGAGTACGACACCTGTGTGATCGGGGCGGGACCTGCCGGGCTGGCGGTCGCGAGGGCCCTGGCCGAGAGGAAACTGCCGTACACGCACATCGAGCGGCACACCGGGCCCGGCGGGATCTGGGACATCGACAACCCCGGCAGCCCGATGTACGAGTCGGCCCACTTCATCTCCAGCAGGACCCTGTCGGGTTACGGCGGCTGGCCGATGCCCGGCCACTTCGCCGACTATCCCCCGCACCGGCAGATCCTGTCGTACCTGCAGTCCTTCGCCGACGCCTACGGACTGACGGACCGGATCGAGTTCGGTGTCGAGGCCGAGAGCGTCGAGAAGAACGCCGACGGCACCTGGACCGTCACCCGGACCGACGGGCAGACGAGCGTGCACGGTCAGGTCGTGGTGTGCACCGGCGCGCAGTGGCACCCCAACCTCCCCGAGCTGCCGGGGAACTTCACGGGCGAGGTCCGTCACACGGTCGGCTACCGCAGCGACAAGGAACTGCGTGGCAAGCGGGTGCTGGTCGTGGGCGCGGGAAACTCCGGCTGCGACATCGCCTGTGACGCGGCGCGGAGCACGGATCACGCGGTGATCAGCATGCGGCGCGGCTACTGGTTCATCCCCAAGCACCTGTTCGGCCGACCGGTGGACACCATCGCCGCCGGCGGACCGAAGCTGCCGATGTGGCTGGAGCAGCGTGTCTTCGGCGCCCTCCTGCGGATCATCAACGGCGACCCGACGCGCCTGGGTCTGCAGAAGCCGGACCACAAGCTGTTCGAGACGCACCCCGCGGTCAACTCGATGCTGATCCACCACCTCCAGCACGGGGACATCACGGCCAAGCCGGGGATCGCCCGCGCCGAGGGCACGACCGTGCACTTCACCGACGGCACGAGCGACGACTTCGACCTGGTCCTGATGGCCACCGGCTATGTGCACAAGGTGCCGGTCGCACAGAAGTACTTCGGCGACGAGCAGCACCCCGACCTGTACCTGTCGTCGTTCTCCCGCGAGCACCAGGGGCTGTTCGGCGTCGGCTTCATCGAGACCAACTCCGGTGCGTACCAGCTGTTCGACGCCCAGGCGCAGCTGATCGCCGGGTACATCCACGACGCGCGGTACAAGCGGCCGAACGCGGAGCGCTTCGCCCGCATGATCCGCACCGACCGCCCGGACCTGTCCGGTGGTCTGAAGTTCGTCGCCTCGCCCCGCCACACCGGCTACGTCGACAGCGGGACGTTCGTGAAGCACCTGGCCAGGGTCGCGGCCGCGATGGGCTGGCGCACCGAGGGCCAGCCGCCGCCGGTGAAGTCCCTGCGGCCCGCGGAGGCAGTGTCGTGAGCGGCTTCGACTTCACCGACAAGGTCATGCTGGTGACCGGCGGCGCCGGCGGAATCGGCAGCGCCATGTGCCGTCGCTTCGCCTCCGCGGGTGCCCGTTGCGTCGTCGTCGACATCGACGCGGCACGCGCCAGAAAGGTCGCCGACGAGCTTCGCGGCGCCGGGCACACAGGCATCGGCTGCGATCTGATGGACCGTGCCCAGATGGAGGCTCTCTTCGATCAGGTCGCCGCCGACTACGGCCGTCTGGACGTCCTGGTGAACAACGTCGGCATGACCAGTGCCGAGCGTTTCGACGTGCGCAGCGTCGAGAGCATCGAGCGGGAGATCGGTCTCAACCTGACCTCCCCACTGATCGCGACCAGGATCGCCATCCCGCTGCTGCAGGCCTCCCGGGACGCCCGGGTGGTCACCACCGTCTCCCTCGGCGGGATCTTCCCGCTGGGCGAGACACCGATCTACACGGCCTCGAAGTTCGGGCTGCGCGGCGCGATGCTCGCCATCGGGCTCGACCTGAGGAACAAGGGCATCCTGGCCGGGTCGGTCCTGCCGTCGGCGACCGACACCCGGATGCTGCGTCAGGAAGCCGTCGACGGCGGCAACTCCATGCAGTTCCAGGACCCGCCGCAGCAGCCCGCCGACGTCGTGGCAGCCGTGGTGAGTCTGCTCGACAAGCCCCGCCTGGAGGCATACCCCCGCCCCGGCGAGTCCCGACTGGTCCGGCTCGCGATGCTCGCGCCGAACCTGCTGCCCCGGGTCTTTCCGCTGTTCCGCAAGCGCGGTGAGCGTGGCATGGCCCGCTATCTCCAGGAACTGCGCAGCCGAGGGCTCGCGCGCCAGACCGACGGCCGATGGGAACTGGTGGAGGAAGCATGACCACAGTGGAGAGTCCGTCCGTACTGCGTGTCGTCAACCCGACGACGGGGGAGCTGAACACCACACTGCCCGCCGCGACGGCCGAGGACGTCGCCAAGGCCGCCGAACAGGCTCAACAGGTGTTCAACTCCGGGGTGTGGTCCCAGTTGCGGGTCCGCGAGCGCAGCGCGGTGCTGCTGCGTCTTGCCGCTCTGATGGAACGCGACGCCGAACTCCTGGCACAGCTGGACAGCGAGGACGCGGGCAAGCCCATCTCCGAGTGCCGGGAGGGCGACATACCCGGGGCGATCGAGTCGATCCGCTGGTTCGCCGAGGCGGCCGACAAGGTCTTCGGCCGGGTCGCCCCCACCGGGGCGGACTGCCTGGGACTGATGAGCCGCGAGCCCATCGGGGTGGTCGCGGCGATCCTGCCGTGGAACTACCCGCTGGCCATGGCCGCGTGGAAGGTCGGGCCCGCGCTGGCCGCGGGAAACTGCCTGCTGGTCAAGCCCGCCGAGGCGACACCGCGTTCGGCGCTACATCTGGCCGGGCTCGCCGCCGAGGCCGGCCTGCCGGACGGAGTCCTCACGGTCCTGCCCGGCCACGGCTCCGTCGCCGGGACCGCACTGGCCCGCAGCCCCCTCGTAGGGGCCCTGTCGTTCACCGGCTCCACGGCGACCGGGCGGCGGATCCTCAAGGACGCGGCCGAGACCAACTTCAAGCGCGTCTCGCTGGAGATGGGCGGCAAGAGCCCCCAGGTGCTGATGGCCGACGCCCTCGCCTACGGCGACGAACTCATCGACGGCATGATCGAGGCCGCGTTCCTGACGATGGGCCAGAACTGCACCGCCGGCTCCCGCATCCTGGTCCACGAGAGCATCGCCGACGAGGTCCTGGTCCGATTCACGGCCGCCGCACGGGAGTTGGTCATCGGCGACCCCGCCCAGCCCCGGACCCAGATGGGCCCCCTCATCAACCGGGCCGCCTTCACCAGGGTCGCGGAAGCCGTCGAGGCCGCCCGGGCCGACGGAGCCCACATCCACACCGCGGGCCTGCCCGACGGTCTGCCCGCGCACGGCGCCTACTACCCGCCGACCGTCATCACTCACGCCTCCGAGGACAGCGACGCCCTCACCAAGGAGCTGTTCGGACCCGTCGTGACCCTGCAGACCTTCACCTCGGAGACCGAGGCGATACGTCTGGCCAACGCCACCGCGTACGGGCTGGCGGCCTCCGTATGGACCCGCGACCTCGACGCCGCGTTCCGCCTGGCACGAGGAATCCAGGCGGGGGTCGTCTCGGTCAACTCGTACAGCGAGGGCGACATGACGACTCCTTTCGGCGGCTGGAAGGAGTCAGGATTCGGCGGCGCGGAGAAGTCCACGAACGCCTTCGAGCAGTGGACCAGGGAGAAGACCATCTGGATCCGCAGCCGCTGACCGATGGAGCGGCGACGTTCGCGGTCCGGGGCGGTCCTGGCGCGTGGCGTGTGCTGAAAGACTTCCTGCCCATGAGCGGACACGGGGCGGTTGCGGGTGACGGAGAGCTCGGCGCGGGCGTGGCCTTCGGGCTGCTGGCCGCGTGGGCTGTACACGATCTGGAGCCCGCGCGGCCGCGCGACGTCGTGCAGGGGCTGGCGCTTGCCGCGGCGGCCACGGTCGGGACACACATGGCGGCGCGACGGCTTCTGCGGCGGGGTTGAGCCGTGTCCCGAACTTGATCACTTACTACCAAGCTCAGCTGTCGGCCGCCTTCTCGAGGCCCAGCATCTCCTCCCGAAGCCGCTGCGAAGAGGTGCCGTGCCAGCGGCGTACCGCCCGGCGCAGCGTCCGCTGGTCGGAGAAGCCGGCTTGGTGGGCGATGTCACGCAGGGTCAGTTCCGGGCGCCGCAGCAGCTGTTCGACGCGTTCCCGGCGCACGCCGTCGACGAGTGCCTCGTACGTGGTGCCGCAGTCGGCCAGCCGACGCCGGAGCGTGCGCTCGCTGGCCGCGTGCCGACGTGCCTGCTCGGCGAACGAGGGAATCGTCGGGAGGCTCTGCGCGATGGAGATCTCCATCACCTCCAGCAGTTCCTGTTGGTGGCGGCGCGAGGCCAGCTGTGCGTCGAGCGTCTCCAACGCCGAGGTATACGTCACCGGATCCCGGCCCGGCATCGTTGTCCGGGCCCGGACGGGGTCGATGACCAGGCGGCTGACCGGGACACCGAAGCGGACCGGACAGCCGAAGAGGGCACCGTACGGGTCGCTCCGGCGCGGCGCGGGAAAGGCGAACTCCACTGCGCGGGGAACGAACGCCGGACCGATGGTCAAGCGGGCCAGAGTCAGCACGGAGGTCAGCGCCTCCTCGATCAGGAAGACGGCGACGGCCGGATCCATGGCGGGATCGGGGAGATCGGCGCGCAGCACGAAACCGTCGTCCTCCTCGCCGGCCGACCACACCATCATCGCCCCGGACAGATTCTGGTACCTCACGCCGGTTTCGATGGCTTGCCGCAGCGTGTCGGCGGCCATGAGGGCGAAGCCGAGCAGCCCCCAGGCGGTCAGGTGCTGCGCCGCTCCGACCTTCATCCCCAGGTGCTCGTCGCCGGTGAGCTCCAGAGCGCGGCGGATCACCGCGCTGCCCTGACGGTAGGAGACGCGCAGGGCCGCCGAGTGCATGACTGTCTCATCCAGTCCGACCTGCTTCAGATGCGGCCGCAGGTCGATGCCCCGCTGGTCGGTGACCACGGTGAGATAGCGCAGGATGTTCGGCTGGATCGTGGCCGACGTGCTGCGGCTGGTTCCCGCGGGGGCCGTCGGGTCGTCGGCGACGGACATCGCGCTCACCTTCTGCCTGTTCTGCCCGGGCTGTTCTACCCGGGCGCACCACTGTAGGCAGCCGGACCTCACAGGCAAGAGCGCCAGCGTGCTCGGTGTCAGTCCGAGTCCGGCAGGGCACGGGTGAGGATCGCACCCAGGTCGGCGGAGGCGGGGAGCGTGCCGAAGGCGTAGCCCCAGTCGCCGCCGAGCCGGGTCGCGCAGAAGGCATCGGCTACCGCGGCCGGTGCGTGGCGGACCAGGAGGGAAGCCTGCAGGGTCAGCGCCATCCGTTCCACCAGCCGCCGGGCGCCCGTCTCGGCGCTCGCCAGGTCGGACAGCTGGTCCCTGAGCCGGGTCACGGCCGCGTCCAGGCGGGCGTCGGCGCCGCGCGCCAGAGCGAGCTCCGCGAACAGCGCGTCGGCGGTGTCGGGAGCCCGGCCGAGGGCGCGCAGCACATCGAGCGCGTTGACGTTGCCCGACCCCTCCCAGATGGAGAGCAGGGGAGCCTCGCGGTAGTGGCGGGGCATGCCGGACTGCTCCACGTAGCCGTTGCCGCCGAGGCACTCCAGCGCCTCGGCGGTGAAGGCCGGGCCGCGCTTGGTCACCCAGTACTTGCCGACGGCGGTGGCGATCCTGCGGAACGCCGTCTCCTGCGCGTCGCCGCGGATCGCGCGGTCGGCCGCTCCCGCGAGCCGCAGCGTGAGCGTGGTGGCGGCCTCGGACTCCAGCGCGAGATCGGCCAGCACATTGCGCATGAGGGGCTGATCGATCAGGGGTGCCCCGAAGGCGCCGCGGTGCTTCGTGTGGTGGCCCGCCTCGACGAGGGTCTTGCGCATCAGCGTCGCGGTCATCATCACGCAGTCCAGGCGTGTGCAGTTGACCATCTCGATGATCGTCTTCACGCCCTGCCCCTCGGGGCCGACCAGCCAGGCGACGGTGTTGTCGAACTCCGGCTCCGAGGAGGCGTTCGAACGGTTGCCGAGCTTGTCCTTCAGCCGCTGGATGCGGAACGTGTTACGGGTGCCGTCGGGCAGGATCCGCGGCACGAGGAAGCAGGACAGGCCGCCGGGCGCCTGGGCGAGGACCAGGAACACGTCGCACATCGGCGCCGACGTGAACCACTTGTGCCCGCGCAGTGTGTACACGCCCGGCTCGGCGGTCGGCGAGGCGGCCGTCGTGTTGGTACGGACGTCCGAGCCGCCCTGCTTCTCGGTCATCCCCATGCCCGCCAGCAGCCCGCGCTTGTCGCCCGGCACCCGCAGCCCCGGATCGTAGACCCGGCTGACCAACAGGGGTTCGTAGACCGCGGCCAGCTCGGGCTGCCGCCGCAGCGCGGGTACGGCCGCGTAGGTCATCGAGGTGGGACAGCCGTGTCCGGCCTCGGTGTGCCCCCACACCAGCCCACCGGCGGTGCGGGCGACATGGGCGCCGGCCCGGTCGTCGGCCCAGGGCGCGGCGGCCAGTCCCTCGGCGACCGCGACTCCCATCAGGTGGTGCCAGCTGGGGTGGAAGTCGACCTCGTCGACGCGGTTGCCGTAGCGGTCGTGCGTACGCAGCTCCGGCTCGTACCGGTTGGCCTGCTCGCCCCACAGCTGGGCCTCCTCGTCGCCGGCCCGGCGGCCCAGACGCCGTACGTCCTCCTCGGCCCAGCCGGCGCCCTCGCGGCGCAGCCCCTCCAACAGGGCCGCGTCCTCGGACGCGTCGTACGGAGCGAGGGGCGGGGCCTGGTTGGTGACGTCGTGCGTGGCGGACTGCTCAGGCTGCTCTGGCGCGAGTATCGGGACCATGCCGCCAGTGTTGCATCATTCCTGCGGTTGCAGCAATAACGTAACACGCTGCTTCTGGATGGGGCTCCTCGCTTGCCCGGGGCCCGGTCGATCGCGTACGTGACACTGCCGCGCCTGCGCCTCGGATCCGCTGACCGGGCACAATGCCGTCCATGCGGATGAACGCGCCTCTGTCCCCGGCGGCCGGCCTCGAACTGCGCCCGCTGTCCGCGCGGTCGGTCGTCCTGAGTCTTCTGCTGGGCGTGCACCCGCCCGAGCTTCCGGTACGGGATCTGGTCCGCAGCGTGGAACCCTTCGGCATCGCCGGTTCGACGCTGCGGGCGGCCCTCAGCCGGATGGTGGCGGCGGGCGATCTGCGGCGCACCGAGGGGGTCTACCGGCTCAGCGAACGGCTCCTGGAGCGCCAGCGCCGCCAGGACGACGCCGTCCACCCCAGGACCCGGGCCTGGGACGGCTCGTGGGAGACCGCCGTCGTCACCGCGACCGGGCGCGGGCCCGCCGAACGGGCCGAACTGCGCGCAGAGTTGTCCGGCCTGCGGCTCGCGGAACTGCGCGAGGGCGTATGGCTCCGGCCGGCCAACCTGCGACGGCCCTGGCCCGGCCACCTGTCGGACCTCACCCAACGCTTCTCCGCCCGGCCCGAGCAGCCCGCGACCGCCCTGGCCGCGAGCCTGTGGCCGCTCGACGACTGGGCCGCCACCGCGGGCGCCCTGCTGGCCCACGTGGCCCGGGTGGAACACCCGGCCGGCCGCTTCGCCACCTTCGCGGCCATCGTCCGCCACCTGGTCACCGACCCCGTCCTGCCCGACGAACTCCTCCCCGAGGACTGGCCGGCACCGGCCCTGCGTGCCGCGTACACCGACTACCAGCGAGAGGTGACGCAGGCGCTGTGATGCGAGCCGACGACCACGAAGCGTTCCTCGAGGCGGCCGAAACAGGTGGCCCGGCCGAAGGCCCTCTCGATACGGTCACCCGATGTGCTTCTACGCCATGACGTACTACAAGCTGCACTACGCGTGCGTGTCATGCCGTGTCAGCTTCAAACGGCATGCGGATCTCGAACGGGAGCACCCTTGCCCGAACTGCGCCCGGCCCCTGGTATGCGCTGGTCACGACTTCGCTCCGCCGTCACGGCGTGACGTCCGCGCGTGGTCTGCCGTGGCCGCGGTCCTGGGAGCGGGCCTGCGCTATGAGGGGCGTCCGGTGTGCGGGTGCGGCAAGGAACCGAAGTACCGGCCGCGTACGCGCGCCGAAGTGCGGGCGCGTCGGATCGCGGCCGCCAGGGAGGGGCTGCCGCTGTCCGAGACACTGTCTCGCGTTGACCCTCTGACGCCGTCAACGGACTGAGAACGCACCGCAGTTGGAAGGCGCTCCGCCCTGCTCGCGTGCTGGAGCAAGGCCGGTGCGCGCCTGCCCTGCGCGTTGGCTCGCGCCCGCGCCGTTCACGGCTCCGCTTCTCGGGGTATTTCCTCGTGTTCTGATGCGGCACCGCCGCCAAGGGCCGGGTCGGTGGATTCCGGTGGAGGTGTGTGGAGTTCGGTGACAGCCGCGGCCAGTTGCTGCCGCAGCGGCTCGGGAAGCGCCTCCCCTTGGACGGCGCCCACCATGTCCTGGGCCAGATGGTGCAGTTTGATGTTGCTGTGCTGGGAGACCGCGACCAGGACGCTCCAGGCGTCCTCGGGGCTCAGCCCGAAGGATGCCATCAGGACCCCCCGGGCCAGGTCGATGACCGGTCGGGTCTGCATGGCACGCTTGAGCTGGACGACTTCGATGCGCAGATCCTGCTCGGCATCACCGGGCAACGCATCCTCCTCCGTGGGGCCGTGCGTCACACCGGGACGTGTGTCCTGGACGCGAGGGACCAAGTTCATGGCGACGTCATCCGGAAGCGCGAACAGCGATGACGTATCGGTGAGTGCGAGCACCCTCTGGACCGCCGGGCCGACAGCCCGGATGACGACTGTCTTGCCGTCCTTCAACGCGAGCCGACGGATGTGCAGCAGGACGTTGAGGCCCGAACAGTCGCAGAACTCGACTCCGCTCAGATCGAGATCCACGCCGCTGACCGACTCGGCGAGGGCCTTGTGCAGACCCTGCTGCAGCGCTTGGTCGGTGTCGAGGTCGAGTTCACCGGCGACCAGGACGGCCATCCGCTCACCGACGGGGTGTGCGTTGATCTTCAAGTACGTCGGCGGGTGTCCCTTCGCCGAGCCGGACAACGCTGCGCAGACAGGCTCGTACCCGCTCTCGAGCTGCGCAGAAAGTGCAGATTCTCGCATGGCAGTCGCTCCTGAGGCATTCACCCGTCTCTGCCTCCTCCAGGCTCAGCTCTCGAGCCTCACACGTCAAGGGATACATGAAATTTCTTTCACCCTTTGATAAGCGTGAATGCGAGGTCATATGCTGGGGCGCATGGGTGGAGTACCTGAGTCACATTCCGGCTGGACGTTCCTCACCAACCACGCCCGCGTGCTGGCCTCGATCGCCGAGAACCAGAACACCCGCATCCGGGACATCGCCGCCCGATGCCGGCTGACCGAGCGCGCCGTTCAGAAGATCATTTCCGATCTGGAAGAGGGCGGCTATCTCACCCACACCCGGCAAGGGCGCACGAACGAGTACCGCATCGAGCCGGGGACCATCCTGCGCCACCCGGCTGACGCCGGATTGACGGTCGCGGGTCTCCTCTCCGTGCTGGCCCAACACGATGCCCGGCGCGACGGCCAGCGCGACAGATCACAGCAGCTGCAGACGGCATCGTTCTACGAGCGGGGTCCCAGAGCCGACCAGTGACGGCGGGTGCTTCCCCTGGGACCGGAACTTCCGCAAAGCGCGCTGACAGATCGCGAAAGCCATGGGGTGGACACCCTTGCCCCGACCCGTCGCCCGCGTTCATGGCGCTTCGTCGTACCAGCCCGGGGAACTCGGCGCCCATGGACACGTACGCAGGCGCCCAGAAGTCGTACTGGATCGAGACAGCACCACCCCCGGACCGGCCTCACCCGTCCCTGGCAGCCGACCTCACGGTGGACGTCGCTGTGATCGGCGCGGGGATCGCCGGACTCAGCACTGCCTGGGAGCTGGCTCGCGGCGGCCGTGGCGTGGCCGTGCTGGAAGCCGACCGGGTCGCCACGGGCGTCACAGGGCACACCACCGCGAAACTGAGTGCCCTGCACACCCTCATCTACGAGCGGCTGCGACGCATCCGTGGGATCGAGGCCGCGAAACTGTACGGGCGTTCCCAGACCGAGGCGATCCACCATGCCGCCGCGATCGTGGAGGAACTGGGCATCGACTGCGACTGGGAGGAGACGGAGGCCTTCACCTACGCCCAGGACGCCAAGGGTGTCGGGGAGGTGATGGCCGAGGCGGAGGCCGCCCGTGAAGCCGGGCTGCCCGCCGAGTACGTGACCGAGACGGGCCTGCCGTTCCCCGTCTCGGGCGCGGTCCGGGCGACGGGACAGGTCCAGTTCCATCCACGGAAATACCTTCTGGCGCTCGCCGAGGACCTGCTCCGTCAGGGCGCGCGGATCCACGAGCACACGCGGGTCGTCAGTCTCAGGGAGGGCGAGCCGTGCCGCCTCACCACCGAGGCGGGGGTGACGGTGACCGCCACGGACGTCGTCGTCGCCACGCACTACCCGATCTTCGATCGCGCGCTCCTGTTCACCCGACTCTCCCCGCGGCGCGAACTCGTCCTGGTCGCGCCCCTCGACGCCGGCCTGGCTCCGCACGGCATGTTCATCACGCCCGAGCAGGGCACCCGCTCGCTGCGCACCGCCCCGTACAAGGACGGACAACGGCTGCTGATCGTCACCGGGGAGCACTTCACCCCGGGCACGAGTGACGTGGAGGAGCGGTTCGGACGACTCGCCGACTGGGCCGTCGGACACTTCGGAGAGCTCACCTTCACCCACCGCTGGGCCACGCAGGACAACGACTCCACCGACTCGGTGCCGCTGGTCGGCCCGCTCCACGCGGGGAGCCGTCACACCTACGTCGCGACCGGCTTCGGCGGCTGGGGCCTGAGCGGCGGCATCATGGCGGGCCGTCTCCTCGCCGATCTGATCGCCGGTCAGAACCCACCGTGGAGTGAGCTGTACGACCCCCGGCGTGTGCGCACCGCCGTGCGTGAGGCGCCGGCCTTCCTCAAACACCAGGCCCAGGTCGCCCGGCATTTCGTCGGCGACCGGCTTCCGTCGTCGCCGGGTGGCTCGGTGGACGACATCGCCCCGGGAGACGGCGCGATCGTCCGCGTCGGCGGACACCGCTGCGCCGTCCACCGCGACGAGGACGGAGAGCTCCACGCCGTCTCCGCCCGCTGTACACATCTGGGCTGTCTGGTCGCCTTCAACCGGGCGGAACGAGCCTGGGAGTGCCCCTGCCACGGCTCCCGCTTCGACCCGGACGGGCACATCCTCCAGGGACCCGCGACCCACCCGCTCGAACGACGTCAGCCGGCCGACCGGGACACATCAGCGGTCCCGCCCGCAGGGCGCTCGTGAGCACGGATCCGCCGTGATTCCCGAAGAGCGGGTAGTGCGACGCATCGGTCGGGGCGCTGCGTCGGCTGCGCGCCCGTGTGAGGGAGGACCTCCGGGGAACTCGACCTGCCCGGCGTTCCCAAATAGAAGCTTTCCGCCAGCACGGCACATCCGGCTGTCCCGAGGGCGGCGCGGCCCGGGCCCCACCGCACTCCGAGCGAGAGAGGACTCTCGACGTGACCGACTCACCTGGCAAGAAGATCGTCGTCACCGGAGCCACCGGCAACGTGGGCACCAGCCTGGTACGCCTCCTGAGCGAGGACCCCGCGGTGGATTCCGTACGGGGACTGGCACGCAGGATTCCGGACTGGTCACTGCCCGGAATCACATGGGAGGACGTGGACCTGGCCGAGGACACCGACCCGGTCGAGCTGTTCCGCGGCGCGGACGCCGTGGTCCACCTCGCGTGGAAGATGCAGCCGGCCCGGGACCCCGTGGCCACCTGGCGCACCAACGTCCTGGGGAGCATCAAGGTCTTCCGGGCCGTCGCGGACGCCGGCGTCCCGGCCCTGGTCCACGCCTCGTCCGTGGGCGCGTACTCGCCGGGCCCGGAGCATCGCGCGGTGGACGAGTCCTGGCCCACGCACGGCTGGCCGGAAGCCTCGTACACCCGCGAAAAGGCCTATCTGGAACGCGTTCTCGACACCTTCGAGCGGGACCACCCCGAGATACGGGTCGTACGGATGAGGCCCGCGTTCCTCTTCAAGCGGGAGTCGGCCAGCGAACAGCGGCGCATCTTCGGTGGGCGCTTCCTGCCCGGCCCGCTGCTGAGGCCGGAGCTGCTGCCCGTCCTGCCGGACATCCCGGGGCTGCGCTTCCAGGCGCTTCACACCGACGACGCCGCGGAGGCCTATCGCCTGGCGGCGCTCGGTGATGTGCGCGGCGCGTTCAACCTGGCTGCCGCTCCGCCTCTGGACGCGGGCGTTCTCGGCGAGCTCTTCCACTCGCGGACCGTGCGTCTGCCGGGCCCGGTGGCGAGGTCCGGACTCGCGGCTGCCTGGGGACTTCACCTCGTACCCGCGTCGCCGCACCTGTTCGACGCCGTTCTGCGGCTCCCGTTGATGGACTGCGGGCGGGCGCACTCCGAACTGGGCTGGAGCCCCCAACACACCGCCCTGGAGGCCCTGGAGGAGATGCTGGCCGGTGTGCGCCACGGTGCGGGGGAGGACACCGCGCCGCTAAAGGGCCGAGCCGTCGGCTGATCGACTGGTCAGGCCGGGCCCTCAGGACTAACGTCGGTGTAGCGAACGTCTACGTTCACTACGTCGGACACGCAGGGCACTGCCATGGCGGACGCTCACGCGACACCTTCGGAAACTGCCAAGTCCCCGGAGCGGGGCCGAGGCAGTGGCATCGCACTCCTCGTCATCGCCTCGTGCCAGCTGATGGTGGTCCTCGACATCACCATCGTGAACATCGCCCTCCCGCACATCCAGACCTCGCTCGACTTCTCGACCGAGAACCTGTCCTGGGTGGTCAACGCCTACACGCTGACCTTCGGCGGTCTGCTTCTGCTCGGCGGGCGGCTGGGCGACATCCTCGGCCGCCGCAGAGTCTTCATCTTCGGCATCCTGCTCTTCGTGCTGGCCTCCCTGCTCGGCGGACTCTCGCAGGAAGCCTGGCAGTTGCTCGCGGCACGCGCGCTGCAGGGCGTCGGCGGCGCCATCGCCTCCCCGACCGCCCTGTCGCTGATCACCACGACGTTCCGCGAAGGGCCCGAGCGGAACAGGGCGTTCGGTGTGTTCGCCGCCGTGTCCGCCGGCGGTGGCGCGATCGGGCTGCTCGCGGGCGGACTGCTCGTGGAGTGGCTCGACTGGCGGTGGGTCCTCTACGTCAACGTGCCCATCGGCCTGCTGATCGCGCTCGCGACGCCCCGCTACATCCGGGAGTCCGAGCGCCGGCCGGGCCACTTCGACGCCTTCGGAGCGCTCACAGCCACCGTGGGCATGGTGTCGCTCGTCTACGGGTTCATCCGTGCTGCGGAGGACGGCTGGAGCGACAGGGTGACCCTCGCGGCCTTCGCAGTTGCTGTCGTGCTGCTCGCCGTGTTCATCACCATCGAGCGCCGGTCGAAACAGCCCATCACCCCGCTCTGGATGTTCCGCGACCGCAACCGCGCGGGCGCCTACGCGATCATGCTGAGCCTGGCCGCGGCGATCTTCGGGATGTTCTTCTTCCTGACGCTCTTCGTGCAGAACATCCTGGACTTCAGTCCCCTGAGGACCGGTCTCGCGTTCCTTCCGGTGAGCGTGGTCATCGCGATGGGCGCGGGATTCGCCTCGCAACTGCTGCCCAGGTGGGGCCCCAAGCCCTTCATGACGGTGGGCGCGATCCTGGCCGCCGTCGGACTCGGCTGGCTGACCCTGACCGAAGTCGACAGCACATATGCGGGCAGCATTCTCGGGCCCCTGCTGATCTTCAGCTTCGGCATGGGTCTGAATTTCGTGTCGCTGACGCTGATGGCGGTGTCGGGCGTGGCACCGCAGGAGGCGGGAGCGGCCTCCGGGATCCTCAACGCCACCCAGCAGGTGGGCGGTTCACTCGGTCTGTCCGTGCTGGTCACGGTCTTCGGCACGGCCAGTCGCCACGAAGCCACCGATCAGGTCCGCCGGTTCATGGCGGAGGCGACCCCGGACCAGCGGCTGGAGTTCCGCAGAACCGGGGAACTCCCGGCGCCCTGGAGCGACCACGTGCTGACCTCGGGCGTCTCGAGCGCGTTCATCGTCGCCGCCATCTTCGCCGTGGTGGCCGCCCTGGTCGCGGTGATCGTCATCCAGGTACGCCCCGACGACCTGGAACGCCTGAAGGGCACCGGTGCCATGCCCGGCATACCGGCCGGAGGCGTTCCGGAGACCGCGGCCGAAGTGAGCGAGTCGGCGTCAGACCCTCCGGAGCCCCGTGAAGATCCTCCCTCGCACGACTAGCCTCGTGGCAGCGGCTGTTCAGCACTGATCACTGATCAGCACGGAGTCTCATTGATCGGCACTGAGACTGAGCGTCAGGGCAGCGGCTGCTCGGCCCAGATGACCTTCCCCGCGGGGGTGTAGCGGGTGCCCCAGCGCTCGGCGATCTGCGCGACGAGGAACAGGCCGCGTCCGCCCTCGTCCGTGGTGGCCGCGTACCGCAGATGGGGCGAGGTGCTGCTGGCGTCGAAGACCTCACAGATCAGGCTGCGGTCGCGCAGCACACGGACCAGGATGGGGCCACTGCCGTACCGGATGGCGTTGGTGACCAGCTCACTGAGTATCAGCTCCGTGGTGAACTCCATGTCCTCCAGGCCCCACTCCGTCAGCTGCCGGGTGACCGAGGCACGCACCTGGCCGACGGCCGCCGGGTCGGACGGCACCTCCCACTCGGCGATGCGGTCGGCACCGAGCGCACGGGTGCCGGCGACGATCAGCGCGATGTCGTCGCTCTGCCGGGCCGGCAGCAGGCTGTTGAGAACGGCCTGACAGATGTCCTCCGGCGACCGGTCGGCCCCGGCCAGCGCGGTGCGCAGCATCTCGAGGCCGACGTCGATGTCCCGTTCCCGGTCCTCGACGAGCCCGTCCGTGTACAGCACCAGCCGGCTGTCCTCTTCCAGCTTGAGCTCGGCGGTCTCGAAGGGGAGACCGCCGAGACCGAGCGGCGGACCGGCGGGCACGTCGGGGAACTCGACGCTGCCGTCGGGACGGACCACCGCCGGCGGCGGGTGCCCGGCCCGGGCGACGGTGCACTGCCGGGAGGTCGGGTCGTAGACGGCGTACAGACAGGTGGCGCCGGTGATCGCGGCACTGCTGTCGTCCGCCGCCTCGTCCTGGTCGATGCGGCCGACCAACTCGTCGAGGAGCCCGAGCAGCTCGTCCGGCGGCAGGTCCAGCGCGGAGAAGTTGTGGACCGCCGTACGCAGCCGTCCCATGGTGGCCGCGGCGTGCAGCCCGTGGCCGACGACGTCGCCCACGACGACCGCGACACGGGCGCCGGACAGCGGCAGTACGTCGAACCAGTCGCCGCCCACTCCCGCCTGCGCGGGCAGGTAGCGGTAGGCGATGTCCAGGGCGCTCTGCTCGGGCAGGTTGCGCGGCAGCAGACTGCGCTGCAGCGTCACGGCCATGGTGTGCTCGCGTGTGTAGCGGCGCGCGTTGTCGATGGAGACCGCGGCACGGGCGACCAGCTCCTCGGCGAGGGCCAGCTCCTCCTCGTCGAAGGGCTCCGGCTTCTCCGAGCGCCAGAAGTTCACCACGCCCATCATCAGGTGCCCGACCCGCACCGGAACGATGATCAGCGAGTGGATTCCGTACTCCACGACCTGCGCGGTCCGCTCGAGATCCTGCGCCAGCCAGCCCGGGGCCTCCCTCAGGTCGGGCTCGATCACGGCCTGGCCCGTGTCGAGGCTGCGGGCCTGCGGCGAGGAGGCGACGAACCTGATCCGCTCGCCCACCGGATAGAGAGGGGCGTCCTTCCGGATCCCGCTGAACGCCGTACGGCGCAGATCGGTGCCCGCTTCCGGCTCTTCCCCGCTCAGCACGGCGTCGGCCAGATCCACCGTGACGAAGTCCGCGAGCCGCGGGACGGCCACCTCCGCCAGTTCCTCGGCGGTGCGGGCCACGTCCAGACCCGTGCCGATGCCCACCCCTGCGTCGTACAGGAGCTTGAGATGCTCCCGGGCCGACTCGGCCCTGCCGGACAGCGCACGCAGCTCGGTCGAGTCGCGGAGTGTGGCGACACTGCCGGCCGGGCCGCCCTGGAGGTCCGTGGGCCGTTGGTTGATCGCCAGGAGCCGGTCGCCGACCAGGTGCACCTCGTCCGTGGCGACCCGTCCCGAGGCCAACAGACCAGCCGTGTCCGTGTCCAGGCCGAGTTCGAGGACATGCCGGCCCTCGGCGTCCGGGGGAAGGTCGAGCAGCCGGTGCGCCTCGTCGTTGGCGAGCAGCAGCCGCCCCTCGCCACTGGCGATGATCACTCCCTCCCGGACCGCGTGCAGCACCGCGTCATGGTGCTCGTACATCCGGGTCATCTCGAACGGGCCCAGGCCATGCGTCTGACGCAGCAGCCGCCTGCTCACCAGCGCCGTCCCCGCCGTCGCCAGGACCAGCGCGGCGGCCGCGGCGGCCAGCAGCAGCGGCAGCTGCCGCTCCGCGACACCGCCCACGTTCTCGGTCGTGATGCCCGCCGACACCAGGCCCACGACCGTGCCGTCGTCCGCCTTGATCGGCACCACTGCCTGCACCAGCCGCCCGATGGTCCCCGTGATCTCCTCGGTGACGGGCCGGCCCTCCAGCGCGGGTTCGAGGGTCCCGACGAACTTCTTGCCGATCCGGTCCGGCTTGGGGTGGGTGTAGCGGATCCCGTCGGTGTTCATCACCACGATGAAGTCGATCTCGGACTGTTTCCGGGCGGCCTCGGCCCGCGGCTGGAGCACCGCCGTGGGATCGGAGGCGCGCAACGCCTCGCGGGTGCCCGGAGCGTTGGCGAACGTCTCGGCGACCGCGAGCGAACGGTTCCGGGCCTCCTGCGTGCTGTCGTGCCGCACCTGTAGGAACAGCGCCCCGACCGCGGCCACGACCAGCAGCAGCACGATCACCACTTGGAGAACGAACACCTGGCCCGCGACGCTGCGCCCGCCCAGCGCCGACCGCAGTCCCGCCGTGGACCCGCCCCGGGAGCCGCCCTCGGGCGCCCCCCGCGGATCGAGGGGATGGCGCGGTGCCTGCCGTGCTCGCCGCCCATGCGCTCGGTGAGGGCGGTCACGCCTGTGCTGCGCGCGCAGGCCATTGGGGCGGGGGGTCGACTGAGTCCAGGATCGACCCAAGCGACGGACCATAAGCCCATGTCTACACTGCCGGGCGCCCGGAGGCGAGGGGCACCCCCTGTTGTGACAGGCGACGGCCCGGGCCGCGTGGCCCAGACCAGTGGCGGAATTCGGCCGGGTGCCGAACTCCCCGCGGGGGTGGCCGGGCGCCGGGGGAGAGGCCCGGGAACCCGGCTCAGGGGCCGACGGCCGTACGCGAGGACCGCGCTCTGTGACGGTTCGCCGCAGTGCGCGGAAGCTGCCGCCGCCATGATCTGGCCGCATCATGGAGGAGGGTTCTATTTATCCGCATTTGTACCTCGCGCGCGGGAGGTCGTCATGCAAACCCAGACCCCGGACCGCTACCGGCTGACCTTCACCCATGGGCGATCGGGGGCCGGCGCGATCACGGACGAGGTGGTCGTCGAACGAACCGACACCCTCGGACCGGGCGGAAACCCGGTCTACTGCGATCCCACCGGCATCCTCCGTGCCGAGATCAGCCCGGCGGGCGAGGTACGAATGCTGGCCAGCGGCGGCTACCAGTCCCCGCTGCTGCCTTCGGCCGAGGCCCTGCCCTGAGCACCGCTGCACGAGCGGAGCAGCGCCCCGGCAGGCTTGCCGACCCGGCGTAGCAGGAGCTGCCGGTTGGGCGGACGGGCTGCCGCGACGAAGCCGGGACAGCCCATCCAGCCCGACGACGCGTAGGCAGGTGGGATGTCTCAGGTGAGGTGCGCGAAGACCACCAGGTTCTCGGTGTAGTCCTTGGTCGCGCGGTCGTAGTCTCCGGCGCAGGTGATGAGCCGTACCTGGGCCTGGGGAGTATCGGCGTACACGCGCTGATCGGGGAATTTTCCCTTGTCGAACGTCTCCACGCTGTCGACCACGAAGGCCGCCTTGCGACCGTCGTCCCGCGCGACCTGGAAACGGTCGCCCTTCCTCAGCTCGCCGAGCTCCGCGAAGACGGCCGGAGATGTCGCCGTGTCCACGTGCCCGGCGATGATCGAGGTGCCCGCCTCACCGGGGGCCGCGCCCTTCGCGTGCCAGCCGACGAGGTTGACGTCGTCGGCCGGAGGGGGTTCGAGCCGGCCCGACCGGCCGATGGCGAGGTCGGTGAAGGGAGCGTCGACCGAGATTTTGGGGATGAGCAGGCGGGTCGGCCTGGATCGCGGCAGATGCTTTCCGGGGTGGTGCAGGGCGGACGAGGACGGGGCGGCGGCCGGCGGAGCATGCGGCACGCGAGCGGCATCGGACGACTCGTCATGACCGACGACGAGGCTCACCACCAGGACCAGGGCGGCCACGCACCAGAACACCGTCACACCTGTGCGGAGTCTCCGCTTGGACGGTACGGGGCCGGCATCGGTGGGGGAAGGAGGACTGGCTGCCATCGGACACCACCTCTTTCGGGCACGGCAGCGGGGCGGACACGACACGCGGGAGGGCGAGCCGGGCCGCCGCGACGCGAGGCAGGTGCGGCGGCCCCGGCTGCTATGTCGTCAGGCATCGGTCAGGCCACGCTTTCTGATGCCTTTTTGCGCCGCAGCGCGTACAGACCGGTACCGGCCACCGCCAGCATGGCCAGCCCGCCGGCGGTGACGCCCGGCGTGGCGAGCGCGCCGCCTCCGGTGTGCATCCCGCCGCGCGGCTTGTCGTGCTCGGTCTTCCCGTGATCCTTGTTGTGATCGTTCCAGCGATCCTTGTCGTGATCGCCGCTCCAGGAGTCGTTGCTGTGCCCGCTGCCCTCGTCCTTGTAGGTCCTCGGGTCGTGCTTCGGGTCCTTGGCAACACCCCACTCGTCCTCGTTCACCGTGGCCAGCGCTCCGCCACCCGTGTGCATCCCGCCGCGGGGTGAGTCGTGCCTGCTGTCCTTGTCGTGCTCCTTGCTGTAGGAAGAGTCATCGTGGTCCCGGTGTTCCCGGTCGCCCGACGCATCGGCATAGGCGCCGGGCGCGGCGATCGCGAGGGCAGCCGTTGCCGCTGCGGTGGCGAGCAGCATGCGGGCAGAGTGCATCTGGCATTCCTTCCGTCGCAGCCGGGCAGCTGGCGTTTCGTCAGCTGACCTGACCCGGCCTTGACGTGATCCACCGTCAGCCATTCCTCACCGGCACACCATTCGGGGCGCTCACCCGGGTTAAGCGCGCACCCTGACGGCGGCATCGTGTCTCTCCCGCGTGTCTCTCCCGCGTGCCCCTCACGCGGCAGCCCGTCCGCGGCCCGGGGCCGGCAGCCCGACACATCCTGGCCGGGCTGTCCAGGGAACAGTGGACGGAGCTGGTCGGCCGCTGCACCCGCCCTTCCATCGGATTTCCCTTTGAAGTCCCGACGGCGATCAGTTGCGCGCAAACCCCATCACGGGACGGATCTCACTATTGACGCGCAGGTGTCCGAATGGTGCCTTGTTCGCGCCCTGGCTCCCCAGTAACTGTGGCGGTCCACCGAAGACCGATGACCGACCACCATCGGAGACCCCATGCTGCGGGTGTACTTCACCAGTGACGACCTTGCCCGGGTACGCGTTGCGGCGGCCCCCGATCCCTTGTGGGAGATCACCAATAGCTTCCAGAGCCTTGCCGCCGGGCCCCGCGGCATCCCGGGCTTCGCCGCATGGCGGCGCCAGGTGCGACTGGGGCTGCCACCGGCCTGCGCACCGCTGGCCGTGCTGCTGCCTCCGCGCGGCTACTCACCCGACTTCCTCACCCCCGATCTCCGCGGGGTCTTTGATCTCGAAAGCGCGCTCGACACCGTACTCAGCACCTCCCGCGACCGGCTGAGGACGGACATGTCCAAGCTTGCCGCCGAACGGCCGGGGCCGTTTCCCGCCGGGGCCCGCGCCCTGGCCGAGGGGGAATCCGGGGCTCTGCGCAGGCTCGGTACCGCTCTGCGTGCGTACCACCGGCACGCCCTCGTGCCCGTCTGGGCGCACATCCGGGCTCACGTGGACGCAGACCTCGCACTGCGCGCCCGGGCCATGATGGAGGGCGGCACCGAAAGGCTGTTGTCGGGCTTCAGACCCGTGCTGCGCTGGCAGCCACCCGTATTGGAAGCCGACTATCCGGTCGAGCGCGAAGTCCGTCTCGAGGGCCGCGGGCTGCTGCTGCAACCGTCCTTCTTCTGCGTCCGCACGCCCGTCACGCTCGCCGACAGCAACCTGACGCCGTCGCTCGTCTACCCCCTGCAGCACACGCTCGGCGGGCCGGCTCTCGCCGGTTCTGCCGAGCCGCTCGGCGCCCTCATCGGCCGGACCCGTGCCGCCATTCTGGAAGCTGTCGTGATCGGCCGTACGACCAGCGAGCTGGCCGGGCGGTTCGGCATCTCGAGGCCCGCCGCCAGCCAGCACACCGCCGTACTGCGCGAAGCCGGTCTGCTGCTGAGCGTGCGCCGCAGCAAGAGCGTGCTGCACACCATCACTCCCGCCGGGCTGGCCCTCCTGGCGAGCGCACCGGGCACTGCGGCACCGGCCGGCCCGTTCGTCGCGACGCTTAAGCCACAACTTCACCGTGTGGCGGCGCCACATCGCTGTTGACAGCCTGATGGGGCATCACAACGCCGGTCGGCACACCACGGGCCAGGGGGATCACCGTGCGAGCAGGCTCCACCAGCATTGCCACCGTCACAGGGGCCGTACTTGCCGGGGCCATCGCCGTCGGCACGATGATCGTGGGTCCGGCTGCCGAGCCCGGCCGGCCGGCTGCCGGGTCCTCGTCCGCCGGCCCGGCGCGTGAACTGACCGAGGCCGAACGAAGCCGTGTCGAGCAGGCCGAGCAGCGGCTCATCAGACGATGCATGGCGGATGCGGGTTTCCGCTACTGGGTTCTCGCCCCGCTCAGCCCCGAGGAACTGCGCGCCTTTGCGCATCCGTTCGTGCGGAACGACGTCTCCTGGGCGCGCGAACACGGGTACGGCGGACTGATCCAGCGGAAGTTCTTCACGCTCAAGAAGCGCGACCCCAATCTCGCCTACCGCAACCGGCTGTCCCGCGCGGAGCGCGCCCGCTACCTCACCGCTCTCAACGGCGGCCCGGACACTCCGGTCCGTTCCGTGCGGCTGCCGGCCGGGGGCTCCATCCGCAGTGCGGTCGGCGGCTGCGAGCTCGAGGCCCGCAGGAAGCTGTACGGCGACCCCGAGACGTACTTCCACGCCGACAAGATCGCCACCAATCTCACACCGTTGTATGTGCCGAGGCTCGTACGCGACAAGCGTTTCACCACCGCGCTCGGGGCCTGGTCGGACTGCATGCGCCGCGCGACTGGGCGCGCGTACGCCGACCCTGACGCCGTACAGACCGATCTGCCGAAGCGGACCGAGGGGCTGAGCGGCGCGGAAGCGCACGCCGTCGAAGTGGAACTGGCCGTGGCGGAGAGCACCTGTGCTCAGAAATCCGCACTGGCCAGGACGGTGGAGAGGCTGGACCGCGAGTACGGCGCTCCGGTGCGCAAACGCTACTCCGAGGAGATCTCCACCAGCGCCCGGATGCGGTTGGCGGCCCTGACGGCGGCCAACCGGACGATCTCGTCTTCGAACTGACTGTCCATCAGTATCAGGTTCACGATCAAGGAGAAGCCATGAGGAAGATTCGTGCTGCCCTGGCAGCGGCTGGACTGGCCGTCGCCCTTGGCACCGCACTCCCGGCCACGGCCGAGGCCGATTCGGCCGGCGCCCAGGGGCCCAACTGCGACGCCCAGTACTTCGCTCACCGGGAGGACGGCAACATGCGCGCCTACCTCCTCACCGACTGCAACAACCTGCTCGGCACGGCCTCGGGCAACGATGCCAACTGGGGTGACAGCGCCGGGCCCTTCACCGCCGCGGACGACAACTTCGCCTGGTCGGTGCTGAACACCGGCACCTACTCCGGCGGCGTCAACAACGTCCAGTTCTACGAGTTCGCGAACTATGGAGGCGGCACGGGCTGCCTGGCACGCGGGGAGCTGTACGTCGACGACCTGAGGGACAACACCTTCGGCAATGGAGCGCGTGCGTCGAACGCCATCAGTTCCCACCGCTGGTCGTCCGGCTGCAGCAACCGCTGGACCTGATCGCACCGTACGAAACCCCGGTCCGCCGCATCGATGTGTGGCGGGCCGGGTGTGCCACCGTGGACACGACGCCTGGCCTGCGGGTGCTACGCCTCGCCCGCGGCTGCGAGGCATCCGTGTACGGCCGGTCCATGGCGCGCTCTGCTGGCCTCTGTGTCCCTGCGCCGACGGTTCCGTATCCTTCGGGATCCCTGTGTGGACCGTAGCCCTTCCAGTGCGGTGAAAGGTCAAGGACTAACCTGGGCGCATGCGCATCGGTGACCTCGTCGCCGTCGGCGGGCTGACTGCCAAGACCATCCGCTTAGCCCGCGCACAGCGTTCCGGATTCGAAACTGGGGGAGTGCCGGGGGAGTGGCCCGGGAGCCTCCCACGGCGACGCACGACAGGGAGCACGGTCATGCTGAGCGCGGTTTGGAACGGCGCGGTGATCGCGGAGGCGCCGCGCACCGTGGTCGTCGAGGGCAACCACTACTTCCCGCCCGAGGCGCTGCATCGTCAGTACTTCACCGAGAGCCGCACCCGGTCGCTGTGCTTCTGGAAGGGGCTCGCCCGCTACTACACGGTCACGGTGGGCGGACGGACCAACCGGGACGCGGCCTGGTACTACCCGCACCCGAGCCCGCTCGCCCGCCGGATCAAGAACCGTGTCGCGTTCGGGCACGGCGTGCGGATCGAGGGTGATCCGGAGGACCTGGAGGATCTGGAGAACGTGTCGTGAACGGCCGTCACCTGGCCCGGGCGGCAGCCTGGACGGCGAGCGTGGCGGCGGTGGCCGTCGGCGGGTACGCCGGGCTGGTCAGCGGGGCACTGCCGGTCGACCTGGGCGTGGGCCGACGCGTCAGACGACTCGGGCCGCAGGCCGTGGACATCGAGGCGCCCCGGGAGGTCGTCTTCGACGTGCTCGCCCAGCCGTACCTGGGGCGTGCTACCCGGGTCATGCGGGAGAAGGTCCAGGTGCTGGAGCGCGGCCAGGACATGGCCCTGGCCGCTCACTACACGCCGTTGGGCGGCGGCCGGTTCAAGGCCGTGACGGTGGAGACGGTCCGCTTCACCCGGCCCGAGCGCGTCGACTTCCGCCTGGTGCGCGGGCCGGTCCCGTACGTCGTCGAATCCTTCACCCTGACCGAGCGGCCCGCGGGCAGCCGTCTGGTGTACGAGGGAGAGCTGGGCACCGATCTGTGGCGGGCCGGAGCGTGGTGGGGCGGGAAGGTGGCCGCCCGGTGGGAGAGCACCGTCGCCGCGTCGCTCGCCTCGGTCAAGGAGGAGGCGGAGCGCAGGGCCCGGCGCTGACCGGTTCGCCCTGTCAGGGCGCCGCCCGGCCGCCGATCGAGGAGAGCGCCGCGGTCACCGACCTGCTCAGCGTCCGCGCGTCGGCCCCGGCCCGGGAGCGCAGATTCACTCCGTACGCGAGCAGGGCCAGCAGATCGGCCGCGGCGCCGAGGTCGGTATCCGGGCCCACCTGCCCGTGGGCCTCGGCGGTGACGAGTGCCGTGTGCATGGCGTCCCGGAGCTGCTGGTGATGCTGGTCGAGCAACGAACGGATCTCCGGGTCGCTGCTCTCGGCACCGGTGTGCGCGTTGGCGACCATGCAGCCCCACCGCGCGTACTCTCCCGTGCACCGCGCCTCGATCAGTGCGGCGAAGAAGTCGGTGAGGGCGGGCAGGCCCCGCTCGTCGGCCGCGAGGCGGCGGAACGCCGGCTGGGAATGGCGCTCGACGTAGCGGCGCAGCGCGGCGCGGTAGAGGTCCTGCTTTCCGCCGAAGGTGGCGTACAGGCTGGAGCGGTTGAGCCCCGTCGCCGTGACGACGTCCTGGATTCCGGTCGATGTGGCGCCCTGCCGCCAGAACAGCCGGACCACCGTCTCCAGGGCCGTGTCCGGATCGAAGTGCTTGATGTCCGGCATGCCTCACTCCGCCAACTTGAAATGGGAGTTCCAAGATACCCTCGCTCCCGCTATCTTGGAACGGTCGTTCCGAGATGAGATGAGTCGCGACCCAGGAGGAACACCCCGATGACCCTCAACGCCGAACTGCGCGCCTTCTACGAGACCCGCCGGCAGCAGATCCCGGCCGAGATACGGGAGATCATGAACCGGGCCGGCCGGGACCTCGCCGAGTCCGGACAGGCCGACCGCGCCCTGACCGTGGGCGCCCGGGCTCCCCGCTTCAGTCTGCCGTCGGCTACCGGGCGCACCGTCACCCTGGAGGGGTTGCTCGCCGACGGGCCGGTGGTGCTGACGTTCTACCGCGGCGCCTGGTGCCCGTACTGCAACATCGCCCTGCGGGCCCTGCAGCAGCACCACCACGACATCACCGTCCGCGGCGCCCGGCTGGTGGCCCTCTCCCCGCAGATCCCGGACGAGTCCCTGTCGCTGTCCGAGAAGCACGAACTGACCTTCGACGTGCTGAGCGACATCGGCTCCGACACCGCCAAGCAATACGGTCTCGCCTTCGACCTCCCCGAGGACCTGGCCGCCGTATACGACAAGCTCGGCTTCGACCTCCAGCGCGTCAACGCCGGCCACCCGCGCACCCTGCCGCTGCCCGCCACGTTCGTCATCGACCGCGACGGCACCATCCGCTGGGTCTTCGTCGACACCGACTACACCAAGCGCGCCGAGCCTGCCGACATCCTCGCCGCCCTCGACGCCCTGGACTGAACCGGACGATCAGCTCGGGCCTCGGGCCTCGGGCCTCGGGCCTCGGGCTTCGGGTCTCGGGCCTCGGGTCTGGTCCCGCTCCGTGAGCGCGTTTTCGGTGAGCGCGCTTACGGTTCCCGGCCCCGCCACGGGCATAGCGTGCGGAGCATGGTGCTGCGGGTCGTGCTGGGCGCGCTGTTCGTCGCGATGGCGGCGGGGCAGCTGGCGTCCTTGCGGGAGATGCCCGGGATCCTGGCCGCGTACGGGCTGGTCTCCGGGGCGGGCGCGACCGCGCTCGCCGTGGCACTGATCGCGGGTGAGCTGGTGAGCGGGGCCTGGTTCCTGGCCCGGCCACGGTCGCGGGCGATGGTGCCGGTGTGGGTGTTCACCGCGGTCGCGGTGGTGTGGGTACTGCTGGCCGTACAGGCATACGCACGCGGCCTCACCGTCACCAACTGCGGCTGCTTCGGGATCTACCTGTCCCAGCGCCTGAGCTGGTTCGTGCTCGTCCAGGACGCACTCCTGCTGCTCTACGCCTGGCTGCTGCTGCGCGCGGCTCGCCGAGCTCCGGCCGCGCCCGTGACGGCGGGCGGCGCCCCCGACCAGGACGGGCCCCACGACGAGGAGGCCGTGTGACGTCGGCAGTGCGGGAACACTCCGCAGCGGGTGGACGGCTCGGGTCGCCGGGCCGGGCCGGTGAAGGCGATGTGGTGCGCCGGGCTGCCGTGCCCGTCGTTGCCGGGGCACTGGTCTGGAGGACTGCCGCCCATCCGAACCGCGCGCCTCGCCGTCGGCTGCGACGATCGGACTGGTACGGGCGTGGACGTGGAGATGCCCCGCGGGGCGCCGGCGTCCACGGCCGAGGTGCCGCACAGCCCGGCTCGACCGACTGAGGAGTCCCTGATGCCCCAGGCCCCCGCGCCCCGGCGCAAGGTGGACCGGGACGAGGTGTTCGTGGAGTTCACCAAGTCCATCTGCCCGTTGTGCAAGACGCCCGTCGACGCCCAGGTCAACATCCGCGAGAGCAAGGTCTATCTGCGTAAACGCTGCCGCGAGCACGGCGAGTTCGAGGCCCTGGTGTACGGGGATGCCGAGGAGTACCTGTCCTCGGCACGGTTCAACAAGCCCGGCACGATCCCGCTGGTCTTCCAGACCGAGGTGAAGGACGGCTGCCCCAGCGACTGCGGGCTCTGCCCGGAGCACAAGCAGCATGCCTGCCTGGGCATCATCGAAGTCAACACCGGGTGCAACCTGGACTGCCCGATCTGCTTCGCCGACTCCGGCCACCACAGCGACGGCTACTCCATCACCCACGAACAGTGCGAGCGCATGCTGGACGCCTTCATCGCATCCGAGGGCGAGGCGGAGGTGGTGATGTTCTCCGGCGGCGAGCCCACCATCCACAAACACATCCTGGACTTCATCGACCTCGCCCAGCGCCGCCCGATCAAGAACGTCACCCTCAACACCAACGGCATCCGCCTGGCCACCGACACCAACTTCGTCGCCGAACTGGGCAAACGCAACCAGGTCCCCGGCAAGTCCGTGAACGTCTATCTGCAGTTCGACGGCTTCGACGAGCGCACCCACCTGGAGATCCGCGGCCGGGACCTGCGTACGTTCAAGCAGCGGGCCCTCGACAACTGCGCCGCGGCCGGACTGAGCGCCACCCTCGTCGCCGCCGTCGAACGCGGCCTCAACGAACACGAGTTGGGCGCGATCATCGAGTACGGCATCGACCACTCGGCCGTCCGCTCGGTGGCCTTCCAGCCCGTCACCCACTCCGGCCGCCACGTTCCCTTCGACCCGCTGAACCGGCTCACCAACCCCGACGTGATCAAGCTGATCAATGAGCAGCGGCCCGGCTGGTTCCAGAAAGGCGACTTCTTCCCGGTCCCCTGCTGCTTCCCGACCTGCCGCTCCATCACCTACCTGCTGGTGGACGGCGAGCCGGGCCACCGCACCGTCGTCCCCATCCCCCGGCTGCTCCAGGTCGAGGACTACCTCGACTACGTCACGAACCGTGTCATGCCCGACGACGGGATCCGCGAGGCGCTGGAGAAGCTGTGGTCGGCCTCCGCGTTCATGGGCACGGAGACGACCGAGGAGCAGCTGCGTGCCACCGCCGAAGCCCTGGACTGCGCCGACGCCTGCGGCATCGACCTGCCCAGCGCGGTGAAGGACCTGGGCGACAAGGCATTCATGATCGTGGTCCAGGACTTCCAGGACCCCTACACCCTCAACGTCAAACAGCTGATGAAGTGCTGCGTCGAGGAGATCACCCCCGACGGGCGCCTCATCCCGTTCTGCGCGTACAACTCGGTCGGCTATCGCGAGCAGGTACGGGCCCAGATGTCGGGCGTGCCCGTCGAGGACGTGGTGCCGAACGCCCTGCCGCTCGCGGACCGGCTCACCACGACACCGTACGGCTCGAAAACCGCGCGCACCGAGGCGCAGGAGTACCCGTCATGAACGCAGACGAGATCAAGGCCTGCTGTGCCGACGCCTACGCGAACGATGTCGTCGCCCTGCTGCTCGGCGCCTCCTACCACCCCGGCGGCACCGCCCTGACCCGCCGCCTCGCCGACCACCTCCATCTGGCAAAGGACGGCCGGGTCCTGGATGTGGCCTCCGGCCGGGGCACCACGGCCCTCCTGCTCGCCGACGCCTACGGGGTGCGGGTGGACGGCGTGGACTACTCCGCCGCCAACACCGCCCTCGCCCAAGGAGCGGCGCAGGCGGCGGGGCTGGCGGAGCGAGCCATGTTCGTCACCGGCGACGCGGAACAACTGCCCTGTCCTGCCTCGACGTTCGACGCGGTGGTCTGTGAGTGCGCCCTGTGCACCTTCCCCGACAAGGCACGGGCCGCCGCCGAGTTCGCCCGCGTCCTGCGCCCGGGCGGCCGGATCGGCATCACCGACGTCACCGCTGTCCCGGACCGACTGCCGCCCGAGCTCTCCACGCTCGGCGCCCGGATCGCCTGCATCGCGGATGCCCGCCCGCTCGCCGAGTACGCCGACATCCTGAACGGCGCAGGACTACGTGTCGTCCGTACCGAACGCCACGATCAAGCCATGAGCCGCATGATCGACCAGATCGAGGCGCGGCTGAACCTGCTGCGCCTGACCGCCCCGGCCCGCCTCACCGCAGCCGGCGTCGACCTGACCGCGGCCCCAGCCGTCTTTCGCGCGGCCCGGGACGCTGTGGCCGACGGAGTCCTGGGCTATGCCTTGCTGATCGCGGAAAGAACCGACCGTCCTCGTGACGCCGCATGACGCAGTGAAGTGCCACCGGCGAGCGGCCGCCATAGGTTCGTACTCCTCACCCAGCCTCGGCGGGTTGGGGTTCATGGAGCTCCGCATTGTTCAGGACGCTCTGGCAGCGACCTGGAGGGCGCGGAAGTCGTCGTAGAAGGCTGGATTGTGGGCCAGTGAGCCGTCGGAGGAGCGCTGGGCCACGAGGTTGGCGTAGAGGCTGTTGAGCAGCCACGGCATCTTGTCCGGGTCGAGGTCGCGGATCATGGCGGGCTGCTGGAGCGTGCCGTACGTGGCCACCGCCAGGCGGCCCGTGTCGCGGAATTGCCTGACCTGGTTGGTCAGGTAGTCCTGGCGAGAGGCGAACCAGGTGCTGTTCAGCAGCAGGTCGCGCCAGCGCGCCTGCGCGAAGGGGGTCGCGGCCGCCTTGCGCACCTCCTCCCAGAACGGGGTGCCGGCCGGTACCCCGTAGCGGTCGGCGTAGGCGCCGGGGATCGGGTCGGTCCAGTGCTCCTTCCACCAGTGCACCAGCGAGAACTCGGTGGCCAGGAAGCGTTGGTCGGTGCGGATGCGGGGCAGCGCGTAGTCCGTGTACGCCTTGGCATGCTCGATGGCGGCGACATGCGGATGGAGGTCGACGCCGTCCAGCTCGGGGGTGTCCTTGACGTGGGCCAGCCAGCCCTCGACGGCCGGGGTGCGCCAGTCCGGTTTCTCCAGGCGGTTGAGGGCGCCCATGTACAGGCGGGTACGGCAGTCGCTTCCGCAGCGCCTGGTGCGCTCGGCGATCACGTGAGCGGTCACGGCCTTGTAGAAGGGGTTCAGGCGACTGGCGCGGTCCTCCGCGCGGGTCTCCAGGAACGGCTCGTTGCCGATGGTCAGGATGTCGACCTTGCCGAGCACGGCAGCCAACGCCTTGTCGACGCGTGCCAGTTCGGCGTCCATGGCGCTGGTGCCCGGCTGCGGCAGGGGCTTGTCCTGGTAGGGGAACTTCAGCGACAGCACGGTGCAGTAGCCGGCGGCAGCGAACGACAGCAGCGACTTGATCGCCGGCTGTTCGGGGGCCGCCACCGAGTCCAGCTGCGGCATCGCCACGAAGCCGCGCACCCACCGCGTGCGCAGGTCGTCCAGCACCGCGGTGGTCATGCCGCGCGGCTCCTCGTTGAAGTTCGCGCCCAGCACGTCCTGCGGTGCGGCGGTATGCGGCTCGTCCCCGCTGCTGCCGCTGGAACCGCCGCCGTCGCTGCTTCCGGCACCGCTGCCGTCGGAGCCGACGGCCTGGACCGTGCCGTACCCCGTGAGCAGCAGGGCTGCACCACCGGCGAGGCCGAAGAGTCGCCGACGGGTGGGATCCCGGTGGTCAGGCGGACGTTCGCCGGTCGGTTCTCCCGGCTCCAACATGTAGTCCTCCATTCTCGTAGATCTTGCTCCCGGCACCACGCCAGGGGATGGGCGCGTTGTGACGCTGACACAGCATGAGCACGACCAGATTTTTTCGTCAACAGGCCGGAATAATTAGTTGCGAGTTGTGGCTCATTGGGGCGGTGCCGACGAGGTGAGTTCGGTCATGGCGTCGGTGCCGGCGATTACGCCGCGGGATTCGGCCTCGGCCCAGGTGAAGATGCCGGTCGACATGCTGCTGCGCTCTTGGGCGGACCAGGCCGTGCGGAACGTGCTGCGGATGTTCGGCGTGAAGAAGACCGACGTGGACCGGATCGTGGCGTTGCCCCTCCCCGCCGACGAGCCCCCGGACGAGTCGATCTGACGACGGCGATCACGCGCCGGATGAGCGGCCGTCGGGCGCCGAGCATGGCCAACGCCGCGCGCATCAGGCCGGCGACGGCCTCCGGGTACCTGCGCTTGCCGCTCGTCCGGTCGGCGTAGGCGATGAGCCTCGGCAATCTCGCCGCAGTCGTCCACGCCGCGGACCCGGCACCATTCCGCATTGCCTGGCAGCAGCGACAACCCCAGGGTCCCGTCAACCGCGCGCACCCGCGGCGTCAAGGCGACGATGCCCGGAGGCTAGGGCGGGTTGCCACCATCGGGGGGCTCTCTCCCGGAACGACTCTCGGCGCGGAGGGCTTCGAGTAAGTTCCGTCCGCGCGAAGGCAGTTGATCGACGGAAAAGTGATCAACGCCGGCTGCTGTCCGACGGCAGTGAATGTGGGGGATTCTCATGGAGCGGCGTCTGTACGGCCTCGATGCCCTGCTCGACGGTCTCGTACCGGAGTTGGTCGGCCGCGAGCGCAACGGCGATGTCCGTGCCGTCGCCTGCCGCGAGGGCAACCCGGCGGTGGAAGTGATCGGGGGGCGGGACACCGGCAAGAGCGCCCTGCTCGATGCGCTCTTCGAGTCGTACAAGGATCTGGCTCCTGTGGCCCGGGCCGACTTCGCGGACAGCAGATACGGGGAGCCGGGCCTTGCTGAAGGTGTCCACGCGCAGGAGACGCCGAACGCCTCGCCGGTGAGCAACCTGCTGTATCTGCTCTCCCACAAGCTGGGCCTGAAGGCCGGTAGGTTCCAACGGGCGGTGAAGTTCCCGCGGCTCCACCTGGGTCTCCTTGTCGTGACCGCCTGGCGCCCGGACGGCGACGGTCTCAGTCCGCCGGAGCTGTGGCAGGCGCAGGAGAAGCTGCGGCAGCAGATCTCCCAGGACCACCCCGACCCGAGGCGGTTGCGCAACCTGGTGCGCCAGTGGATCGACGCGGTGATCAGCAATCTGGGAGCCCTCTCGCCCGGCCTCCCGGGGATCGACGCCATCATCGCGGGAACGCTGCAGACCGCGCGTGACGAGCTGCTCACGCGCCCCGACAGGGGGGCTCTCCGCTGGTGGAGAGATCATCTGTCGTCCTTTCGCGGGAACGGACTGCAACGGCTGTTGGACTCCGTGTGGGACTTCAGGCGGGACGGAGCCAGTCGGCAGGAGGCCGAGGGCCGGCTGATCGCCGCCTTTCTCGATGACATCGCTCAGCACTACGACCCCGTGAAGACGTGGTGCAACGCGCCCCGGCCGCTGTTGCTGTTCGACAACGTCCACGCGGCGTCCGGGAAACGCTTCTGGGAGCTGCTGTGCTCCGCGTACGGCGCGGGCGCCGGTGGCACGGAGCGGCCGGCGGTCATCGCCGCCTGTCTGGGCCGCGGCCCAGACCACGCTTCTCTGCGTGACTACGCCCGGCAGCTGCCGCTGCAGGGGCCTCGGGTGCGACTGGGTATCCCGGAGGTCACGGGCTCGGATGTGCAGTGCATGCTCAACGTGGCACCGGACTATCCGAAGACCCTGCCTGTCCTCATCAGGCGCTTCAGCGGCGGGCGCACCGGCAGCGCCGTCGTCCTCGCCGACGAGGCCGTGCGGCTGAGGCGAAGCAGCGGCGAGCACGCCGACGGCAGAAGCCTGCTCGACGCCGCCGCGCCGCGGCTGCTGGCAGGCCTGTTGCCGGATCCGCACCTGCACGACCGGCTGATGTTCTGGGCGGCGGCCGGTGACCGGGCGGCAGCCACGCGGCTGTGGGGCGTCTTCCACCCGGACGACGCCGCGGCAGAGATGGAGCAGGCCGTGGACCATCTGGCCGCGGCACAGCTCACGGGCGACCCGGCCCTGCGGGACCTGCTCCTGAACCTGCTGGCAGACGACCCGCGCTGGTCAGACATCCACCTCAACCTTCGGGGCAGCCACAACCCGAACCATCTGGAGGAGTACGCGCCCGGGCACACCGACGGCTATCTCCTCCACACCCTCGCGCTGGGCCGTCTCAAGCCCGTGGCACAGGCGATGCACCGCCGCTTCGCGGACACGCCGCCAGAGCAGTGGCTCGCCTCCGTCAACCTGCTCTGCTCCGCCCCGAGGCTGCGCGAGGAACTCGCGCCTTGGCCGGACACGGCCCGGCACCATGCCCGGCCTGCCCCGGTGACGGCAGACCCGACGACGTGCACTGCTCGATCAGACAGCTGGTCGAGAACGTGTGGAAACTGTCGGCTCCTCTGTGCTGCGAGCCGCCCGACAAGTAACTCAGGTCGATCGGCGCGGACCTGGAGAACCTGCACCGGGCCATGCGGTCCGAGGAGGACACCCCGTACCGCCTCGCCTCGCAGGACTGGCCCGAGCAGCTGAGAAATCACGTACGTGCGCCCCACCTGCGGGTGCCGGAGGGGCGTGGCTGATGAGAATGAAGCAGCGCATCACATACCTGATCGCAGCGATGACCCCGCCCACGAGAGCAGTGGCCCTCGCGGTCGTGGCGGCGGTGCTCGCGACGGGCGGCTGGAGGCTGCATGACGCGCTCCAGCCCGACCTGAGCTGCGCAGAGGGCATCAGCCGACACGAGGACGACTCGGAGTGTGTTGGCGTGACCGACGGCGCGTACAGCTTCGACGACGGCCTCGACGAGGTCAGCGCGCGGATCAAGGTCGAGAACGACAGTGTCGTCCACCAGCGCCATGTCTCCGTCGCGATCATGATCCCGATGGCGGCCGACGCGCCCTTCGAACGCCGGAAGATTCTCACCGAGGTCCAGGGCATGTATCTCGCCCAGTACCGCGCCAACCACCGCTCCAACGACCAGACCCCCAAGATCCGTCTGCTGCTCGCCAATCCCGGACGCGACCACCGCCACTGGAGGGAGGTCTCCGACCAACTCGCCCGTAGGACCGCCTCGCTGGAGAATCTGCGGGCGGTCGTCGGCTTCAACGTCAGCGTGGACCGCACCGAGAAGGCCATCGGCTACCTGACCAACGTCAAGCACATTCCTGTCGTCGGTGGCGCGGTGACAGCCGATGACATCGGCAACAGCGCACACCGTCCGGACGCCTACCGGGGGTTCGTCCGTGTCCTGCCCACCACGACGGACCAGGCGTCCGCGCTGCAGTCGTTTCTCACCAAGGACATCGACCCGAAACGCACCCAGGTCGTTGAGGACACCCGCGAGGACGACATCTACACCACCAGCCTCAAGAACGCCTTCCACGAGTTGGCCAAGGACGCCCCCCGCGCGCCGG
The DNA here is from genome assembly GCF_008905045.1 of Streptomyces albicerus. Taxonomy (GTDB): domain Bacteria; phylum Actinomycetota; class Actinomycetes; order Streptomycetales; family Streptomycetaceae; genus Streptomyces; species Streptomyces albicerus. Next base: position 98,028 of record NZ_VWMY01000034.1, on the reverse strand, counting down.
AGCAGTACCGCTCTCCGAGGGACTTCAGCCAGGAGGGCCACACCTCAAATGACTTCCACCAGATGGTCAACACCCTCTGTATCTCGCCGGCCGACACCGTCTACTTCGCCGGTCGCCCCGTCCAGCTGCGGCAGTTCGTCAACGCACTGGGGGCACGTCCCTGCGTCCAGAAGAAGTACCGGGTCGTCACCGGCTATGCGGCCTCCACTCTCGCCTCCGACACCAAGCTCCACTGGAAGGCACTCACAAGCGGCGTGACCGTCCAGTACGCCTCCGTCGCCCACCCGGACGCCTGGACAGGCCCGCACGCCCCTGCGACCGGCGGCTCGGCGTCGGCGTACCGCACGCTCAGCGAGCTCGCCGACGAGGCCGCAGGCAAGCCCGTGGGCCCGATCGGCAGGGTGGATCTCACCGATTCGCGGACCGTCACGACCTACGACGCCGCGTGGACGGCGATCACTGCTGTCCGCAACAACTCCGGCACCGGCTCGGGCATCCCCAGCCTGGAACAGGTGCGCAACGCCTGGCTGCGGCTGCACGGAGTCAACAAGGTGGAGGGCGCCAGCGGTTGGATCTGTCTCGACAACCACGGCAACCCGTACGACAAGCTCGTGGCGGTCGTCCAGCTCGACCCCCGGACCAGGACCGTCGACTTCGTGGGCCACGCCTGGCCCAGAAATGGCAAGCCACCGGCGAAGGACTGCACAGCGAGCGCCGACTGATCCCAGGTCCCCGCCGGCACCGGCGGGGACCTGCCGGACAGCGCCCGGGCTCTGGCGGTTCAGCCTCGCGGCCACGCGCGGCCATGGTGTCGTTCCGCGCCGCTGGGTGGAGGCCCGCTGGGGTTTCACCCCGGCCCATTCCGTACGAGAATTGGACAGACGCCTCAGATCCATATGTCGCGCCACCAGTGCAGTGATCGGGGTCAGTATGACGTCCACCGGCAGCAGGTTGGGTGCGCACCCCTTCGGTACGACGAGCGCCGAAAGGGCGGCGGAGCGTGACGACGCGCTGGTCGACGCGGTGCTGAAGGCCGTCGAGATGACCGGGGCGCATGCCGGGAGCGTGTTCCTGGCCTCCGATGACGGCAGCACGCTGGTGTTGGCCGCGGCGGCGGGGATGCCGCCCTCGCTGCTCGGCGGCTGGCGGCGGATCCCGGCCAGCAGTGCCATTCCCGTGGCGGAGGCGTTCCGTACCGGCCGGACGGTCCATCTGGCCGACGCCGAGGAGACCGTCCGGCGGTTTCCGCAGCTCGCGGCGGCGTTGCCTTACCCGTTCGGGTCGGCCTCCGCGCCGGTCACGGCGGGGCAGGAGACCATGGGCGTCATTGCGGTGGTGTGGGCGGCCCGGCCGGGTGGGCAGGGGCTGTCCAAGGCGCAGCGGCGGCATCTGCGCACCACGGCCGGCCGCCTCGGCGTCTCGTTGGCCCGGCTGCGTGCGCACGGCGCCGACGCGGCGGGCGACCTGGGGCGTGAACCGGTGGAGGTCGCGATCCCGGCCGCCTCGGCGGTGCGGGTGGGCCTGTTCGACTGGGATGTGGGCACCGGGGCGCTCGCCGCGGATGCCACGGTCTGCTCGGCCTTCGGGCTGACCCCGGACGAGTACGACGGGCGGGCGGCCACGCTGGCGGCCCGGGTGCACCCGGCGGACCGCCCCGCCTTCCGGGCCGCCGCCCGCGCCGCGATCCGCGACGGCCATGTCCTGGCCCAGTGCCTGCGCATCCCGGAGACCGGCGGCGGCCACCGCACCATCGAACTGTGGGGCCGGATCCCCGACACCGGCGACGGTCAGCAGGCGCGGTCGCACGTGGTGGGCGGGGTCCTCGATCTGGGGACCGGGATGGCCGCGGTCGCGGCGCTGGAACGGCTGGCGGACGGGTTCTTCGCGCTCGACCGGGAGGGGCGGATCACCTACGCCAACCACCGCCTCGTGCAGCTGGCCCACGTGCGGCGCGGCGACCTCGTGGGCCGCCGCCCCTGGGAGGTGCTGCCGGGTCTGGCCGATCCCGCCTTCGAGGACCGTTTCCGGGCCGCGCGGGTCTCCCAGCAGCCCGTCTCCTTCCTCGCCCGAGGCCCGGATCAGTGGCTGATGTTTTCTCTACGCCCGGACGCGCAGGGCCTGACCGGGTGGGTGGCCCCCGCCCAGGACCCAGTCTCGGCCGGAGCCGAGCCCGCGGCATCTGACCCGGAGGTGGCCGTGCCTGCCCCGGCCGCCGCGATGCCCGCGCCGCCACGCCCGGGCGCCTTGTACCGGGTCCTGGAGCTGAGCAGCGCGCTGACCGAGGCCATCACCGCGCGCGAGGTGTGCGAGGTGGTCGCCGACCAGCTGCTGCCCGCCTTCGGCGGACACCGTGTGGCGATCTACGTGGTGCGGGAGCGGCGCATGCGTCTGCTGTGCCAGCGCGGCTACCGGGAGAGCTTCCTGGACCGGTTCGAGGGCACGCCGCTGCAGCACACCTGGGGGCCCGTCGCCGGGGCGCTGGCCGGTGGGGTCCCGCTGTTCATCGAGACCCCAGAAGACTTCGCGCGCGCCTACCCCGAGCTCGAGCCCGCCTCCAGCTCCCTGGTGTTCCTGCCGCTGATCGCCGCCGGCCGCCCCGTGGGAGCCTTGGTCCTCGGCTTCGACGAGGCGCACCCCTTCCCGGGCGAGGAACGCAGTCTGCTGACCGCGCTGAGCGGCCTGATCGCCCAGGCACTGGGACGCGCCCGGCTCTATGACGCCAAGAGCACCCTCGCCCACGGGCTGCAGCACGCGCTGCTCCCGCACGAACTGCCCACGCTGCCGGGCATCCGGATCGCCGGCCGGTACCTGCCCGCCACCCGCGGGATGGACATCGGCGGCGACTGGTACGACGCGATCCCCACCGACCACGGCATCGCGCTGGTCGTCGGCGACGTCGAGGGCCACAACGTCGCCGCCGCGGCCACCATGGGCCAACTGCGCAGCGCGGTACGCGCCTTCGCCACCGCCGGCCACGAGCCCGGCGAGGTGATCGCCCGCACCAACCGCCTGCTCCTCGACCTCGGCCCCGGCCAGCTCGCCAGCTGCTGCTACCTCCTGCTCGACCCCGCCACAGGCGTCGCGCACGCAGTCCGCGCCGGCCACTGCCCGCCCCTGCTGCACCACCCCGACGGGAACACCGAAATCCTGGAGCTGCCCGGCGGCCCGCTCCTGGGCATCGAGCGCCCCGCCCACTACCCGCAAACCCGACTGACCCTGACGCCCGGCTGCCTCCTCGTCCTCTACACCGACGGACTGGTCGAGACCCGCGACACCGACATCACCGTCGGCATCGACCGGCTGCGCACCCAACTGGCCCACACCCCCGCCGACTCCCTCGACGACCTCGCCGACACCCTCCTGCACAGCGCCCGCCACGCGGCGGACCGCACCGACGACATCGCGCTGCTCCTCACCCAATACACGCCTGCCCCACCGCCCACGACTCCCACCGACTGAACACCAGCGGGCACCGAGCGGCCAGGACCGCGGGTGCGGCCCATCGATCGCTGCTCCGTCGGCATCGCGCCCGAACGCGCCCTGGGGCGCGGCGACTTCACCGGAGTGCGCGCATGCCATGGTTCCGTATGGCACCGTGTACTCAGGCCGGGCCCGTCACTCCCCCCGTGGTGACGGGTCCGACCTCTCGCACGAGAGATCAGGCCGGGGAAGCCCCTGCCGCAGATCGGCGTACAGGTGCAGTCGGACGCCGGGCCGGCCGGGGTCCCGGCGGGTTGCTTCGGCCGTCGCGGCCGGCCGCAAACGGGCGATCGCGGGCCTGGACAGCGAACGCCGTTTCAGCGTCCTTGGCCACCACCTTTCTGGACCGCCTAGGCGCTCGCGGTCTCGTCCGGGTGGAGGGCGTCGAGCATGAGGGTGAGGCCGAAGGCGAACTCGTCGGTGTAGTCGTAGCCGGGCTTGAGAACGTGCTCGGTGGCCAGCTCGGTGAGGTGGGGGTAGGCGTCGGCGGGCATGTCGCGCAGGATGGCGCCCGCGACCTCGTCCAGCTCCGCCGCGCCCCTGAACGGCAGGCTCAGCTCCTGGAGCACGAAGCCGTACAGGTAGCTGTCGATCAGCGAGACGGCGTGCGCGGTCATCGGGACGGAGAATCCTCCGGCGCGCAACGCTCCGATGACAGCGTCGTGGTGGCGCAGGGTCGCGGGGCCGGGCTGAGAGCGGGAGTCCATGAGCCCGATGGCCCACGGATGGTGCCGGAGGGCGGCACGGGCGGAGACCGCGCGGTGACGCATGGCGCTTTTCCAGTCCGTGTCGGACGGTGGCAGGTCGATCTCGCCGAACACCGCGTCGACCATGCCGTCGAGGATGTCCTCCCTGCCGGCCACGTGGTGATAGAGCGACATCGCCTCGACTCCCAGCGGTTCGGCGATGGCCCGCATGGTGAGCGCGGCCGACCCCTTCTCGTCCGCCACCGCGACGGCCGTACGAATCACACGCTCGCGACTGAGCGGGGTGCGCGCCGACGCCCCGCGCCGGTCCTTGCCTCCCTGGGGCATCCACCCCTCCTTTCGCTCTCCTTGACTGCCTTACAGTATAAGGCTAGCTTGCCTTACAGCATAAGGTGAGCAGACCGGCGAAGGGGCAGTGCCATGGGCACGGATCGTGTGAAGAAGGTCTGCATCGTCGGGGCTTCGGGGAAGCTCGGGCAGTACATGGTCGGGCAGGCACTGGAACGCGGCTACGAGGTGGTCGGCGTGTGCCGGGAGCGCAGCGTGCCGAAGCTGGCCGCGTTCGAAGGCCGGATGACCGTCGTCCCCGGACCCACGAACGACCCGGAGGTGATCCGGCGGGCGGTCGCCGGGTGCGACGGGGTGTTGACGGTGCTGGTGCCCTGGGGTGTGCAGCAGTATGCGTCGGGCACGGCGCAGGCGGTGCTCGACCACGCACGGCCGGACGCGCGCCTGGTCTTCTCCTGCGGCTGGCACATCACCCGCGACGGCAAGGACACGTACTCGCGGATGTTCACCATGGCTGTCCGGATCGCCGCCGTGCTGGCCAAGCTCGTCCGTGCCGTCGAGCTCGACGACCAGGTGGAGGCGTGCCGACGGGTGTTCGCCAGCGACACCCGGTGGACCGTGGTGCGCGGCAGCACCCTGGAGGAGGGCGAAAGTCAGGGCCTGCCCGTGTGGAGCCGGCATGTGGGCGACCCGGTGCTGGCCAGCAACTTGACGCGCCGGGTGGACTTCGCGCTGTTCATGGTGGAATCGCTCACCGACGACACGCTCGTCCAGGAGGCCCCGGCGATCGTCGGCTGCCGAACCCCGAGCGCCCTCGCTCACGCCGTCAGCCCTCACGACCACGCCTAGCCAGGCCGGACAGGCTCCTTGGGCGGAACGCTGACCCGGTCGGGGAACCCGTTGGCCGGACTCCGGTGGTCCTCGTCCATCTCGGCCTTCACCCTCGCGTGTTGGATGAACATCTCGGCGATGCCCTCGCTCCGCACGGCGGCTCGGGACCGCGAAGTCGGAGGCGGAGAGCCGGAGTCGAGCCTGCGCCGGGGGCTCAGGTTCGGAGACCGTGGCCAAGGAGACCGGGCGGAGCGATCCGCCTCGCGTTCCGCACGCGGATCCTCTTGCGGGAGGCCGGTGTGGCGCCCCGCAGTGGCGCGTACACCTGATGGGACGCTGGGCGGACCGAGATCACGACAAGGGGAGGAATGACCGTGCAACCGAACGAGATCACCGAGGTTCTGAACCGACCGATCAGCCAGGAACTGCTGGCCCGCGACCTGACCCGCTTGGCCTACGTCGCCAAGGACGGCACACCCCGCAACGTCCCGATCGCGTTCGTCTGGAACGGCTCGGAGATCGTCATGTGCACTTCGAAGAACGCCCCGAAGCTCGCGGCCCTGCGCAACAACCCGGCAGTTGCCCTGACGATCGACACCGAGGTGCACCCGCCCAAGATCCTGCTCATCCGCGGATCCGCCGAACTGGACGTCGTCGACGGCATCCCGGACGAGTACCTCGAGGCGAACAGCACCTACCAGATGACGCCCGAGCAACGGGTCGAGTGGGAGGCGGAAGTGCGTTCGCTCTACGACGGCATGGTCCGGATCGTCGTGACCCCGACATGGGCGAAGCTGATCGACTTCGAGACGACTCTGCCGAGCGCGGTCGAGGAACTGGTCCGGCAGCGGGACGAGCGGCAGCGCGCCTGAGCGCCGCCAGGTCGCCCGCGTTGGGCGGATCGCCCACGTTGCGCCGCGGAGTGCGTGGAGTCTTTGAAATTCGACAGAGAAATTCTCGGCGGGATGTCGAGAACTCGAGCCCGGCTCCGTCCCCGCAGTGAACACGGCCACCACGGGCCGTATCGCATCAAGGAGACCAAGACGGCCAAGTACCTGCTTCTCAAGCACTACCGGGGCGCGCCGACGGCGGTCAACGACGTGCCGATGCAGGTCACCGTCCCGGCGCTCACAACACGACCGCTTCGCCGGCCGGCAGGCCCTCGAAGCCGGCCCCGCATCGAACGAACCTCGGCGAGGCCGCAGCGCGCCGACACCCCGGGCCGTCGTAGGCCGTCGGCCCGGGTGCGGAGCGGCCTCGCCGAGGTCGGACGATCAGTGGCCGGCGACGACGCCGGACAGTTCGTTCGTGCTCTTCGGCAGGGTCACGGACGTGACCTTCTTGCCCGATTCGATGTCGATCGCGTGCAGCTTGCGCTTGCCCGGCTCGGAGACGTACGCGGTGTGGTCGCGGACGAAGAGGGTGGGCCGGGGCTGCTGCCAGTCCAGCGGCTCCTGCCACGCGTCCACGACGGGGATCTTCTTGTCCACCTTGCCCGTTTCCGGGTCGATGACGTGGAGGGTGCCGTTGGTGCCCAGGAGGAGTGCTTCGCCGTTCGGTCCGCGGCCGAGTGAGCGGAAGGAGTAGCTGGTGCCCAGGTCGACGAGGCGCAGTTTCCCGGTCTCGGTGTTGATGAGGGAGATGCGGGTCGGCCGCTCCAGTTCGGCCTCCGGGTCGGTCTTGTAGTCGCCCAGGAGGACGGGCGACGCGTCGCTGCCACTCTGGTTGCCGATGCGGCCGTAGTCGTCGGGGGCGTCGACCTTGGTGAACTTGCCGTCCTTGTAGATCAGGATGCCGTCCTCGCAGCCGATGCCGATGGCCTCGCCCTTGGCCGCGGCCTCGCCGTGGACTCCGGGGCACTTCTCGTTGCGCTTGATCTCCTTGTTGTTCTTGTCCAGGACAAGGGCACCGGTGCGCTTCTCCTCGGTGCCGAGGGTGCTGAGGAGTTCGCCGTTGCTCAGTTCGATGGCGACGCCGTGGTGCGGCTCGGCGGAGGTGTAGGTGCGGCCCTGCGGCTTCTCGCCGCCCGAGAGGTCTTCGGGGTCGAAGACGTTGACCTCTCCGGTGCCGTCGGTGAACAGCACGGTCTTGCCGGCGTGCCGTACGACGTGGCCGGGCTTGGCGCCCTGGTACTCGATGCCGGTGAAGGTCTGTTCGGTGGCGCTCAGAACGCGGAATCCGGAGTCGGTGGAGACGATGACGTGGGAGTCGTCGCCGGCGGGGTTGAGGCGGTTGAAGCCGGGCAGCTCGATCGTGTCGGCCACCTTCAGGCTCTCGCCGTCCAGAACGTACAGGCCGCCGTCGAACGTGGCGACCAGCGGGTCCTTGACCGCTACGGCCTTGGTACTCGGCGCATCCTTGGCCTTCGAGTCGAACGACGAGGAGTTGTCCTCTCCTCCGCAGGCGGTCAGGACAGCGGAGACCGCCAGAGCAAGGGCCGTGCCCGTGATGGCTCTGGTGCGTATCGGCTTGTTCACCGGTGTGTTCCTTTCTGTGCCGCGCGGGCGCGGCAGTGGGTGCGGGTGTGCTTGAGCGGCCGGTCGGCCGGTGTCCACGTCAGGCGCGCTGGTTCAGGCGCCGGTCAGGCCGTCCGTCATGGCGGTGGTGTTGGCGCGCATCATCTGCAGGTAGGTGCCGGCGCCCTTGCCCTGCTCGGTCAGCGATTCGGAGTAGAGCTCGACGACGCGCACTTGTCCGCCCATCTCCGTACGCAGCACCTCGGCCAGCCGCTTGGGCTGGGAGGAGTCCGCGAACACGGTTTGTACGTCTGCCTTCCGCATCGCCTCGGTGAGTGAGCGCAGGTCGGAGGAGCTGGGCGAGGCCAGCGTCGTACCGCTCGGGATGACCGCGCCCACCACCCGGAAGTCGAAGCGTTCGGCGAGGTAGCCGAAGACGTGGTGGTTGGTCACCAACGCGCGCCGCTGTTCGGGTATGCGGTCGAAGGACTTCTCCATCCAGGTGGCGAGGTCGGCGAGTTGGTCGTCGTAGCGGTCGGCGTTGTCGCGGATGGCCGTCTCGTCGACGCCGCCCACGTGCTCGACCACCTGGTCGGCGATCAGTCCGGCGGCCTTGCGTACGCGGTCGGGGTCGGTCCAGAAGTGCGGGTCGGGCTGCCCGGCCTCCTCCTCGGGTCCGCCGTCGTCGTGAGCCTGGAAGGCGAGCGGGTCCACCGCCTTGCCGGCCTCGAAGGTGGCCACCCCTGCCTCGCGGGCAGCCTCCACGTGCCGCAGTACGTTCTCCTCAAGACCCAGCCCGTTGAAGATCACCAGGTCGGCCCGCTCCAACTCAGCGGCCTGCACGGCCGACAGACCGAAGGAATGCGGGTCGGCGTTCGGCTTCATCAGGACCGTCACTTCGGCCCCGTCGCCGACGATCTCCTGGGTGATGTCGCCCAGGATGTTGGTCGTCACGACTACCCGGGGCTGCTCGCCGCTGCTCGTACATCCGCTGCCGGCACCGGCCAGGGCGAGGATGAGCAGGACCGGCAGGAAGGTGCGCAGCGGCCGTGCCCCTCGTGTCTGTCTCGTCATCGTCCGGTCTCCACCATCAGGGCCGGCTCGATGTCCAGGTCGAAGGTGCGCGCGATGCGCAGGTTGTCGTTGTAGTCGATCTCGTACACGCGTTTGCCTTGGGGGTCGTTGAGGTAGGCGCGGCTGCGGTCGACCTCGATGACCGGTCCCGCGTTGCCTTCGGTGCCGGACTTGGGGACGCCCGTCAGAAGCCGCTTCGTCTTGGAGACCTGTTTGCCGGTGGTGATGTCGTAGCCGTGGAGCGATCCGTCGGTCTCCAGGACGATCAGGACGGAGCCCTCACCCGCGGTGTTGGCCGAAACGACGGGCCCGGTCTTCACCCGTGTCCAGGTCCGCTCGGTGACGTCCAGCACCCACACGGCCCGGTCACCGGCCGCCGCCGTGAGCGTGTCGCTGCCGGGCCGGTGCCGGAAGACCGTGGCCCGTTCCTTCGCGGGTACGTCCTCGCCGTACGGGATCCTCTGGGCCGTGAACGCGCCGTCGGTCTCACGGACGAGCAGGGCACCGTCGGTGCAGCCCAGGACGACTCCGCGCCGGGTGACGGCATCGCCCCGCGGGTCCTCGCACGCCGCGTCCGGCGACGCGACGCGCTTGCCCTCGCGGTCGTACACCGCGAGCTGCGCGGCGTCCTGCCCGCTGTCTGTGAGGCTGAGCAGGTGCTCCGCGTACGGCACGACAACTCCCGCGTGTGTCCCGGGAAGCGCGTGGGGCGAGCCGACCTTGCCCTTCTCCAGTTCGGCCCGGCGGTAGACACTGGCCCGGCCGTCCTCGTCGGTCACCGCGGTCACCGCGGCGTCGCTGCGGACGCGCGCACCGGAATCTCCGGGCAGTTCGCCCACCTCACGTATGGCCGCGCGGTAGTAGTGGATGTGGTCGCCGTGATCCACCATCCAGGCGCCGCCGTCGAGGACGTGCGTGCCGCCTGAGGTGTGGAAGTAGCCGAACCGACCGTCCGTGGTGAGTCCGGTGGTGCCCGTCGTCCGGGACACCTCGTGCGTCTTCCCTGTGATCAGGTCGAGCACCTGGGTGTTGCCGGTCCCCGGGTCGTTGAGCAGCAGCCGCGACTGCTGCTCGGCCTTCTCCTGTGCCCCTTCGACGTACCCGTGCGGTGCGGAGGCCGATGTGGTGGTCTTCGGAGCGGACGCGTCGTCGTTCTGACCGGCGCAACTCGTGGTGAGCAGGGAGACGGCCACGAGCGCGGCAGGCGCCCAAGGGGTGCTGTTGCTTCGGACGTGCAAGGGGATCGCCTCAGGTTCTTTTCAGTCGGTTGCCGCGACGTGCACGCCGACGAGGTGCGCACGGCGGTGGTGGCGGAGACCGGATGCCAGGTGGGAGAGGAAGAACAGGCTCACCGCGAGGGCCGAGACGGTCGCGCCGGCGGCGGTGCTCAGGTGCCAGGACAGCAGCAGGCCGCAGAAGGTGGCGGTGATGCCGAGCAGCGCCGCGAGGGCCATGACACCTCGCACACTGCGTGCCCAGGGCAGCGCGGCTGCGGGCGGGGCGATGAGCAGGCCCAGAACCAGTAGCGTCCCCACGATGTGGAAGGAGGCGACGATGGCGAGGGCCAGCAGGCCGAGCAGCACGGCGTGAGTGAGGCGGGGACGCAGGCCGAGCGTTCGGGCCTTGCGCGGGTCGAAGGCCAGGGCGAGGAAGGCCCGGTGACCGAGGACCGAGACGGCCAGTGCCAGCACCAGCGCCACACCCAGCAGCACCAGGTCCTGCTCACGGACGGCGAGGACGTCACCGAAGAGGAACCCGGTCAGGTCGACCGCGAAGGACTGCGAGCGCGACACGATGATGACGCCGAGGGACAGCATCCCCACGAAGAGCAGGCCGATGCCGGTGTCCTGGGACAGCTTCGGGGTGCGGCCGAGGGCGGTGACACCGGCGGCCATGACGACCGCGCTCAGGACCGCCCCGACCAGCAGGTTGCCACCGAGCAGCGCGGCGAGCGCGACCCCGGGCAGCAGCCCGTGGGACATGGCGTCACCCAGGAAGGCCATCCCCCTGAGCACGACCCACGTACCGGCCAGTGCGCAGATCACCGACACCAACATCCCGCCCCACAGGGCCCGTTGCACAAAGGTCACCTCGAAGGGAACCGTCAGCCAATCCATGCGGCGCACATTACAATGAAAATCATGTTCAAAAAATCCCCCTCTTTCGCCCAAGCCGAGGACAGGACGTCCCGCGTCCGCTTCACCGAGCTGTCCGCCGGTTACCCGGGCCGGCCCGTCCTCCACCAACTGGACGCGGAGATACCGGCGTTGGCCACCACCGCGCTCGTCGGCCCGAACGGAAGCGGGAAGTCCACCCTGCTCGGAGTCCTGGCCGGAGTGATCCAACCCACATCAGGCGAGCTCCACCACCACGGTGACCGGCCACCGGCGTTCGTCCCGCAGCGCGGCGCCGTCGGGGACGCACTGCCGCTGACGGTCAGGCAGACGGTGGAAATGGGGCGCTGGGGCGAACGCGGACCGTGGCGCCGACTGACCCGACAGGACCGCATTACCGTGGACCAGGCCATGGAGAGGCTCGGTATCAGCGACCTCGCCACCCGCCAACTCGGAGAACTATCCGGCGGACAGAGGCAACGCGCCCTGATCGCCCAAGGACTCGCCCAGGAATCGGACCTGCTCCTCCTGGACGAACCGACCACGGGACTCGACCCCGAGGCGAGGGGCTGGATCGGCGCGCTGCTGACCGAGCTGGTCGCTGACGGAGTGACCGTCGTCCACGCCACCCACGACCTCGAAGCCGCACGCTCCGCGGACGCCTGCCTCCTCCTCCGCAACGGCCACCTGGCAGGACAGGGGCACCCCGAACAACTCCTCACCGCATCAACGCTCGCCAGCATCTGGCAACCGATGTGAGGCGACCGCCCCGTCCTGTCTCGTGGAGACGGTACTCATGCGCCGCTGCCGCTGCCGCTGCCGCTGCCGCTGCCGCTGCCGCTGGTCCGGCCCGGCTCAGGGCTGTCGCGCGTCGATGGGTCCACGGCTGTTCGCGAGGCGTCATCGGTGTGGCGGACGCTCGGTCATCGGCATCGCCGGAATCGCCGAGTCCGCAGCCTGTCGACGGCGGCATGCCTGCCACTCCGGCAACGGCGGCCCGAGTGCCTGTTCGGCTCTTCCGTTCCCCACGTCGGCGCTGCACCGTAGTCCCCTCAGGTCGCCCGGACAGAACACAGATGCTTGCCGATGCTTCGTGTGGTCGGGCGATGCCAGGCGAACTTCAGCTGACGTAATTCCGTACTCCCCGTGACGGCATGGACAGTTCGCGGCCCTCTGTACGCAAGCTTCCCCGCGCACTATCGGCATGTCCTCGACAGCACCGACAGTCCCCGACAGTTAAGGAAGCGTCAGTGAGAACGCAGCACGCCAAGCGAAGAGCCGCAGTCCTCGCCTCCGGCACCGCCCTGGTCCTTCTCGCGGCGGCACCCTCAGGGGCGGCCGACCTGCCGGTGGTGACCGCCACCAGCGAGACTCCCGCCCTCTACGACGACGAGGCGGGCGGCAACTCCGACGCGGACGACCCGGCGATCTGGCGCAACGCCGCCGACCCCGGGCGCAGCCTCGTCATGGCCACCGCCAAGGAGGGCGGCCTGCGGGTCTACGACCTGGACGCGCGCCTGGTGCAGTCGCTGTCCGCCCCGCAGCCTCCGACGGCGGACGACGCGCCGGGCCGCTACAACAACGTCGACCTCGTCTCCGGCCTGCGCACGTCCGCCGGCCGGGCCGACGTGGCGGTGGTGAGCGACCGGGGCAACGACCGCCTGCGGATCTACCGCATCGACCCGTCGCAGCCGGGCGGCCCGCTGAAGGACATCACCGACCCGGCGGCCGCCCCGGTGTTCTCCGCGGACCAGTCCGCGATCAACGACCAGCGGACCGCGTACGGCCTGGCCACCTGGACGGACAAGGCAACTGGGCGTACGTACGCCCTGGTCAGCCAGCGGGAACGGACCCGCCTCGCCCTCCTCGAACTCGTACCGGCCGCAGGCGGCAGGGTCGGCTACCGCAAGGTGCGCGCCCTCGACCTGCCGTCCTCCTTCCGCCTGCCCGACGGCACGTCCTGGAGCCCCTGCGCGGAGCCCGACGAACTCCCGCAGGTCGAGGGCATGGTCGTCGACCCGGCGACCGGCACGCTCTACGCCGGTCAGGAGGACATCGGCATCTGGCGGCTGAGCGCCGACCTCACCGGCAAGCCGGTCCTGGTGGACAAGGTCAAGGAGTACGGCGTCCCCGGCGTCTACGACGAGGCGACCGAGGAGTGCACGCCGGGCACCGACCCCGGCTACGGCGGCGCGCGGCTGTCGGCCGACGTCGAGGGCCTGACCCTGTTCCAGGAGAAGGACGGCGACGGCTACCTGCTCGCCTCCAGCCAGGGCGACAACACCTTCGCCCTGTACGACCGCGAGGTGAGCGAGGCCAACGAGTACGAGGGCGGCTTCCGGATCGGGGCCGCCACGGCGACGCTCGACAGCGTGGAGGAGAGCGACGGCGCCGCCGTGCTCAACGCCCCGCTGGGAACGCGGTACCCGCGCGGCCTGCTCGTCGTCCAGGACGGCCAGGAGACCCCTGCGGTGCCGGACGGCGAGGGTGGCACGCGTACGGCGACCGGCTTCAAGTTCGTCGACCTCGGCGCTGTGGTGGACGCCACCGACATGTGACATCCCGTACGGCCGCCGGGTGCTCCCTGGCGGCCGTACGTGCTGCTCGGCCCTCGACGGCCTGCCGCCGAACAGGATCCCGTGAAGGTCAGGCCACCTTGGCGGGGGCTGGCGCCAACGACAGCAGCTGGCCCATGGCGGCGAGCACGGACGGCTCGACGCGGTAGTAGACCCACGTCCCGCGCCGCTCGGAGGCGAGCAGTCCGGCCTCCTTGAGCTTCTTCAAGTGGTGGGAGACGGTCGGCTGCGAGACGCCGACGTCTGCGATGTCGCACACGCAGGCCTCGTTGTCCGGGTGGGAGGCCACCTTGGAGAACAGGCGCAGCCGGACCGGGTCACCCAGCGCCTTGAACATGGCGGCGGTCCTCTGGGCCTCCTCCGCCGTCAGCTCCCTCTCGGTCAGGGGTGGGCAGCAGGGCTCGGCCGGGAGCACGGCCACCTTCTCCTGAAGATTCGACATGTGTCTATATTGACACTCGTTCGCCGAGATGCCAACATCCGCTGTTTCGATAGCTGCCTAAGTAGCGCGCCCGTCCGGCCGGGCGGTCCGGGGCTCGCAGGGTCGCTTCGCGGAGTTTGCGTAGACAGTGGCGACCTTCTCCGCCTCGACTGCGGAGAGTCTCGCGCCCGCCTCGGAGTGGCTATTTCGATGAACCTCTATGTTGACGTACGTCTATTCAAGGTGCATGCTGGTGTCCACAGCGTATCGATAAGCATCGAAGTCGAGGAGAGTCCCGTGACTGTGCCCGCCACCCACGATCTGCCCGTCGTCGTCATCGGAGCCGGCCCCGTCGGTCTGGCCGCCGCGGCCCACCTGCTCGAGCGGCAACTGACGCCCCTGGTCCTGGAATCGGGTCCGCTGGCGGCCGGCGCGGTGCGGGACTGGTCCCACGTCCGGCTGTTCTCCACCTGGGGCGAAGTCACCGATCCCGCCGCCGAGAAGCTGCTCGCTCCCACCGGCTGGACCCGCCCCGACGCGGCGACCTACCCCACCGGCGGCGACTGGGCCGAGCTCTACCTGCAGCCCCTCGCCGACACCCTCGGTGACCGTGTCCGTTACGGTGCCACCGTCACCGGCGTCTCCCGCGCCGGACGGGACCGCATCGTGGACGCCGACCGCGACAGCCAGTCCCTCGTCGTTCACCTCACCACCGCGGACGGCCGCGAGGAGCGCCTCTTCGCCCGGGCGGTCATCGACGCCTCGGGCACCTGGACCACTCCGAGCCCGGCCGGCGGCAGCGGACTGGCCGCCCTGGGGGAGCGGGCCGCCACCGACCGCATCACCTACCGTGTGCCCGACCTCAAGGACCCGGCCGTACGCGCCCGCTATGCCGGCCGGCGCACCGCCGTCATCGGTTCCGGGGCGTCCGCCTTCACCGCGCTGGCGACCCTCGCCGACCTGGCCCAGGACGAGCCGGGCACACGCGCGCTGTGGATCCTGCGCCGGGGCATCAGCGGCTCCACCTTCGGCGGCGGGGAAGCCGATCAGCTGCCCGCCCGCGGCGCCCTCGGCCTGGCCGCCAAGGCCGCCGTCGACAACGGCCACGCCGACGCCGTCACGGGCTTCCGCACCGAGGCGATCGAGCGGGACGGCGACGGCCGCCTGGTCCTGGTCGCCGAGGACGGCCGCCGTCTCGACCCGGTGGACGAGGTCATCGCCCTGACCGGCTTCCGCCCCGACCTCTCCTTCCTCTCCGAGGTCCGCCTGGGCCTCGACGAACGCCTCCAGGCCCCGACCGCGCTGGCCCCGCTCATCGACCCCAACGTGCACTCCTGCGGCACCGTCTACCCGCACGGCGTGGGCGAGCTCTCCCACCCGGAGAAGGACGTCTACCTGGTCGGCATGAAGTCCTACGGCCGGGCGCCCACCTTCCTCGCGCTGACCGGCTACGAGCAGGTGCGCTCCATCAGCGCCGCACTCGCCGGAGACCAAGAGGCCGCCGAGCGCGTCGAGTTGACGCTCCCGGAGTCCGGAGTGTGCGGCGGCGCCGGACTCTTCGACGAGCCGGAGAGCGCGGAGCAGGCCGGTGGCGGCTGCTGCGCGACCCCGACCACCCTGCAGATCGGCATCGGCGCCCCGGTCTCCTCCGGCGGCTGCTGAGACCCCACCCATCCAAGGAGGTTCGCCATGTCCCGCGTACAACTCGCCCTCCGCGTGCCCGACCTCGCCGCGTCCATCGCCTTCTACACCAAGCTCTTCGGCACCGAGCCCGCCAAACTCCGCGACGGCTACGCCAACTTCGCCATCGCCGAGCCCCCGCTCAAGCTCGTCCTCGTCGAGAGCGCCGCGGGGGAGGACACCCGCATGGATCACCTGGGTGTCGAGGTCGAATCCACCGAAGCCGTCAACGCGGCCACGGCCCGGCTGGCCGACGCGGGCCTGGCCACGGACGTGGAGAACGACACCACGTGCTGCTTCGCCCTCCAGGACAAGGTCTGGGTGCACGGTCCCGGCCGTGAGCCCTGGGAGGTGTACGTCGTCAAGGCCGACGCCGACACGCTGACCAAGGAGCAGGGCAGCACCTGTTGCGCCGCCCCGGACGCGGCCGACACCGGCGCGAACGAACCCGCCGCCGACGGCTGTTGCTGACCGCCGGATGCCCCACCTTCACACCAGTCAGGCCGCGACCGGAACGGGCGACCGGTCGCGGCCGCGCGCCGCCCTGCCGGCCCTGTGCGCCACCCAGATCACCAGCTGGGGCATCGTCTACTACGCCTTCCCGGTCCTCAACGCCCGCATCACCGCGGACACCGGCTGGTCCACCACCGCCACGACCGGCGCCTTCTCGGGCGCCCTGGTCGTCTCCGCGCTCGCCGGGATACCCGTCGGACGCATCCTCGACCGCCGGGGGCCGCGAGCCGTGATGACCGTCGGCTCACTGCTTGGCGTCGCCGCGGTGCTGGGCATCGCGTACGCGCCCAACCTCGCGGTCTTCACCGCCGCCTGGCTGGTCGCAGGCGTGGCGATGGCCGCCACCTTCTACCAGCCCGCCTTCGCCGCGCTCACCCTCCCCCAGTGCCTAAAGGGCCTGGGGGGACCCCCAGGTGGGGAGAGGACAGGGTCCGTGCCCTCACGATCGTCACGCTCGCGGGCGGCCTGGCGTCCACTGCCTTCGCCCCACTCACGGCCGCGCTCGCCGAACACCTCAGCTGGCGCACCACCTACGCGGCCCTGGCCGTGATCCTCGCGGCTGTCACCGTCCCGACGCATGCGCTCGCGTTGCGCGCCCCGTGGCCACCGGCCCCGCAGAACTCCGCTCGCCGGACCACCACCCACAGCGACTCGGTGATCCGCAGCCGCCCCTTCCTGATGCTCGCCGCCGCGCTCACGCTCAACGGCTTCGCGATGTACGCCGTCGTCATCGCCATCGTTCCGCTGTTGACCGAACGTGGCGCGAGCCCCACCGCGGCGGCCTGGGCTCTCGGTCTCGGTGGTGCGGGCCAGACCCTCGGCCGCACCCTCTACACAACCCTCGCCCGCCATACGGGAGTTACCACCCGCACCGTCGCGCTGATCGCCGCGGGCGGAGCCACCACCCTGGCGCTGGCCCTCACCCCGGGTCCCTATCCGCTCCTGCTCCTCCTGGCCATCTCCGCGGGCATGGTCCGCGGCAATCTCACCCTCCTCCAGGCCACCGCCGTCACCGACCGCTGGGGCACCACCCACTACGGCCGTCTCTCCGGCCTCCTAGCCGCACCCGTCACCGTCGCCAGCGCTCTCGCCCCCTTCGCGGGAGCGGCCCTCGCCGTCGAACTCGGGGGATACTCCACCCTCTTCGCACTGCTCTCCGCGGCTTCCCTCGCGGCGGCCTCGTTGGCTGCTCTGTCCACGCAGAGGTGAGCGCATCCCTGCCGAGCGTGGTGGGTGCCCAGTCGTGCCCTGGTGCTTCTATCCGGCTTTCCGAGGCGCACGGATGCGTGTGCCAGGACTCCTCGGGTACCCGTCAGCCGCTCTGAGGATCACCACGCTTCAAGCGTGGCGGGTGACTCCCCTCTGATCCCCGAAAGGCCTCATCAAACGACACGGAGGAGATCCACCATGACAAGCAGCACCGAAACCGGTGGCATCACCGGCACGCAGGACAAGGACTACAACCTGATCTGGTACGTCGAGTCGTGCCTGAACAACGCCCTTCGGCTGGAGACGTACATCCAGGATGCGGAGCGGGACAAGGACAGCGAGGTAGTCGAACTGTTCCGCAAGGCGCAGGCCGACAGCCGCAAGGGCGCTGAACTGGGCAAGCGGCTGTTGCGTACCCGGCTGAACGGCTGACGGCCGGAGTCAGCCGAGGAGGTCCGCGATCGTGGCGATGCCGCGGGCGATGGCGGTCTCTGTGAGGTGGCCGAAGCCCATCACGAGTTGTGGCGGGTGGGAGGCACCGTCGATCCGGTAGTGGCTCATGCCGTGCAGGCCGATCGACCGGGCCCACGCCTCGCGCACGACATGGCGTTCGTCGACGTCGTCGGGAAGGTGGGCCACGGCGTGCAGGCCGGCGGCCAGACCGCCGACGCCGACCCGTGGCACCTGGTCCTGCAGGGCTCGCACCAGAGCGGCCCGGCGGCCGGCGTAGACCTTGCGCATGCGGCGCAGGTGTCGGTCGTACCGGCCCGACTCCAGCAGCGTGGCGAGAGCCAGTTGGTCCAGGGTCGGTGACCCCCGGTCGGCGTACCGCTTGGCATGGGCGATGGCCGCGACGAGGTGCGGCGGGCTGAGGACCCAGCCCAGGCGCAGTCCGGGAGCCAGCGACTTGCTCACCGTGCCGAGCAGGACGACCCTTTCCGGTGCCAGGCCCTGGAGCGTTCCGACGGGTTCGCGGTCGTAGCGGAACTCCGTGTCGTAGTCGTCCTCGACGATCGTCGCGTCCCGCTCGCGTGCCCAGGCCAGAACGGCGTGGCGCCGCTCGGGGGTCAGCACCACACCGGTGGGGGACTGATGGGCGGGGGTCAGGATGACGGCGCGCGCGCCGGTGGCGGCGAGTGCGCCGACATCGATGCCGCCTTCGTCGACCGGGACGGGAACCGCCTCGATCCCCGCCCGCGTTGTGACGATGTCCCGGTACGTCGGACCGGGTTCCTCGACGGCGACGCGACGGACCCGCTCGGCCGCGAGCGCGCTCAGGACCAGCGCGAGCCCTTGGGCGAATCCGCTGCTGATCACCATCAGCTGCGGCTCGGCGACGGCGCCGCGCACTCTGCGGAGGTAGCCGGCGACCACCTCCCGCAGCGTGCCGCTGCCCTGGGCTTCGCCGTAGCCGAACTCGGAGCTGGGCGCACGGCGGGCGGCCTCGCCCAACGCCCACAGCCAGTCGCGTCGCGGGAAGTACGAGAGGTCGGGCTGGACGGGCCGGAAGTCGGTCGCTCCTGGAGGAAGCGGCTGCAGAAGCGGTGCCACCTCGGTCCGCCGGACCACGGGTGAACGCCCGGCGCCGTCCGCCACCCGCGTCGCCGATCCGGGACGGCTGCTCAGGTAACCCTCCGCCTCGAGCTGCGCGTAGCAGTCGACGACCAGCCCGCGCGAGATGCCCAGTTCGGCTGCCAACCGCCGTGTGGACGGGATCCGCTCCCCGGCCTGCAGGCGGCCCGACTGGATCGACTGACGCAACGCGCGTTCGAGCTGGGTACGCAGTGGTTCGCCGTGTCCGCGGTCCAGCTTCAACAGCAGCTCGGGATCCGAACCGGTCCACTCGATCGGCATGCAACTGGACCTTACCGACGGACCGCTTCCCCAGCATGCTGAAGGCCGGAACCGAGGAGAGACCCCCTCACCGACCGACGCTTCACCCGTCCCGAAGGAGATGACGTGACCGACACGCTGCGCCGCCTTCACCCGGCGCTCAACGAACTCGTGGCCGCGGTGCGTGACGCCGTCGGAGTCCGCGCGGACTGGGCCACAACCGCCGATCTCGTCGCCGACCAGCTCCGCCGACGACTTCCGACGCCCGCCATGCTCACCCCCGAGCAACGACTCGGGGATCCTGACCGGGCACGCGGCCACATACTGCACGTCGAACCGGACTCCTCGTTCTCCGTGCTGGCGGTGGTCTGGCGACCGGGGCAGGGCACGCGTATCCACGACCACACCACCTGGTGCGTCTTCGGCGAATTACAAGGCGTCGAGCACGAGATCCTGTACGACGAGAACCTGAACCCCGTCGGCGAGAACGCCCAACACGTCGGTGAGGTCAGCGGCTTCGCCCCGCCGGGCGACATCCACCGTGTCTGCAACCAAGCGGCCACCACCGCCATCTCCCTGCACATCTACGGCACGGACGTGTCCAGACTGGGTTCCAGCGTCCGCCGCTACTACGACTGACAGCGGGGACCGGTTCCAGCTCAACTGCCAACAGTTCCACGGAAGGACGAGGCACCCATGGGCAAGCTGATCTATTCGATGACCACGTCACTCGACGGCTTCGTGAGCGATCCCGACGGCAACTTCGGCTGGGGTGGTCCCGAGGAGGAGGTGCACAAGTTCATCAACGAGAAATTTCGAGCGATCGGCACGAACCTGTACGGCCGTCGGATGTACGAGACGATGGTCTACTGGGAGACGGCGCACACGGTGCCCGACCAGCCGCCTTTCATCCTGGAGTATGCGCGGATCTGGCGGGCCGCCGACAAGATCGTCTACTCCACGACGCTGGACGAGGTCACCAGCGCGCGAACCCGGCTGGAGCGGACGTTCGACCCGGATGCGGTGCGAAAACTGAAGGCCGAGTCCGACCTCGACATCACCGTCGAAGGGCCGCGCCTGGCGGCTCACGCGATCCGCGCCGGGCTCGTCGACGAGTACCAGCTCTTCGTGGGACCGGCGATCGTCGGCGGCGGCAACCCGTTCTTCCCGGACGGCGTCCGCGTCGATCTCGAGCTGTGGGACGAGCGGCGTTTCAGCAATGGTGTGGTCTATCTGCGCTACGGCGTCAAGGACCCTGGGCAGCAAGCGTAGTTGCCGGTGACACACGCGGCGGCCGACGCCATGCCGATGGGAGATCCATCTGAGGTGGATCAACCCGATCAAGTCGAGGCCGACCGCATGCACGAGATCTTCCGAGCCGACCAGGTTCACCAGCCCCGCCGGACGAGGACGCGCCCGACAAACAGGTGCTCGCCCAGCAGGAACCGTCAGGTGTCGAATTCGTGGTCGCGGGTCTCCGGCAGGGCCAGCAGGCACAGGAGGCTCAACAGGCAGAGTCCGCCGGTGTAGAAGCCGAGCACGAGCGGTGAGTCCCACCGACTGTTCAGCCAGGTGGCGATGCTCGGAGCGAAGCCGCCGCTGAGGGTGTTGGCGAGGATGAAGGCCGCGGAGGCGCCGGTGTAGCGCAGCCGGGCGGGGAACAGCTCGGGAAGGAATGCCGCCACCGGGGAGAACATCAGCGCCAGCAGCATGAGTCCGACGGTGTACGCGCCGGTGATCACCACGGCGTTGCGCGAGCTCAGGGAGGCGTACATGGGCACCGCCCACACGACGCAGCCGACGGCTCCGGTCAGCATCACCGGGCGGCGGCCGATCCGGTCGGCCAGCGCGGCGACCGGGAGGGTGATGGCGATGCCGGCCGCCGCGCCGATGCTCGCGGCGGTCAGCATCGTGTTCTGGGGGATGCCGAGCGACTTCGGCCCGTACGAGATGCTGTAGACGATCGTCAGGTAGTAGACGGCCGAGCCGCCGATCGCCGCACCGATGCCGAGCAGCAGCCGGCCGGGGTACTCCTTGACCAGAGCGCCGAGGGGGAAGCGGGACACCGGTGCCGGTGCCGGTGCCGGTGCCGGTGCCTGGGCCTGGGCCTGGGCCTGTATCTGTGCCTGTGTGGTGCGGCGGGCCGCGGAAGTGAAGACCGGTGACTCGGAGACCGTCGCCCGTACCCACAGGCCGATCACCACGAGCACGGTGCTGAGCAGGAACGGGATCCGCCAAGCGCCGTCCCTGAAACCGTCCCGGCCCGCGAACTCGAGGGTGGGCAGGATGACGGCGGTGGACAGCAGGAATCCGAGCGAGGGGCCGGCCTGCGGGATGGACGCGTACAGGGCGCGGCGTCCTGGCGGCGCGTGTTCCGCGGCGAGCAGCACCGCTCCGCCCCACTCGCCGCCCATGCTCACGCCCTGCAGCAGACGGAGCGTCACCAGCAGTACGGGAGCGAGGAGTCCGGCGGTCTCGTACGTGGGCAGCAGTCCGACGCCGACCGTTGCCACGCCCATCAGCAAGAGGGAGATGACCAGGGCCTGTCGGCGGCCCAGCCGGTCACCGATCGTCCCGAACAGCAGGACGCCGAGGGGGCGGGCGAGGAAGGCCGCGGCGAACGTGAGGAACGCGGCCAGGGAGGAGAGGGTGGCGTTGCCGGAGGGGAAGAAGGCGGGACCGAGGACGAGCGCGGCGGCGGTGCCGTACACGGCGAAGTCGTAGTACTCGATCGTGGTGCCGATCAGGCTCGCGACGGCGACGCGAGACGCCTCGCTCCGCCCGGCCGGCGGTGGTGGTGACGCGGCCGGTCTGTGGCCGACGGTCTCGGGAGCGGTCCTGGACGGTAATTCGGGCATGGGGAGGTCACTTCCGGTAGGCCCGGAGCGTGTGAATGGTCCGGGCCAAGGTGGGGGAGGGGACGGACTCGCATGTAACACGAACCGGAGTGCGCCTGTCACCCTAATCCCGTGAATTCCATTTCGACAAGGAAGACGACTCGTCCGAATAACCGAACAAGGTGGCAGGGGCTTAGCGGAAGAATAGCCGCCTCTTTACACGTCTCACCAGCAATAAAGTATCCGATGCAGCCATGGGTGGGGACAGACCGGCTCAATGGGCATAGACCGCACCGCATCCGCCACCTCACCATTTGCCGCACAATGGCCCACGAACACCACTGCTCGACGCCGTCAACCCCGTCATTCCTGTCAAATCGCTGTCAATATTCTTGCGGCGGATGGCATAAAAAGTTGCCGGTGATTACGCCTTGCCAACGGGCGATCACTCGGGGAATGCTGATGTGCGGCTGAACTTGAAAGTTCTACGACCATCGTTTTTCGGACATGGAGGCCCGCGACGGGATGTTGCGGTTCGAATTCCTGAAATGTTCACTCGAAGCCGCTGCCGGACCTTTGCCATGCGGCCTCCTGGCTGGGAAGGCGCATTACCCATGCTGAAAACTGGCAAGCCATTGCGCTTAAGAAGACTGTCCTTGGCAGGTGATGACCGGCACCTGCTCGTTCCTCTGGATCACACCGTGTCGGACGGCCCGGTGGCCCCCGCCGGCCAGTGGGACGATCTGCTGCGAGCGCTGGTGGCCGGCGGGGCCGACGGGATCATCGTCCACAAGGGGCGTGCCCGTGCCCTCGCGCCGGACATCCTCAAAGACTGCGCGCTGGTGGTGCACCTGAGCGCCAGCACCGCCTGCTCCGCCGACGTGGACGCCAAGGTGCTGGTCGGCGACGTCGAGGAGGCGCTGCGGCTCGGCGCGGACGCGGTCAGCGTCCATGTGAACATCGGCTCGGACACCGAGGGCCGCCAGCTCGCCGATCTGGGGGCGGTGGCCCGCTCCTGCGATGCGTGGGGTATGCCGCTGATCGCGATGATCTACCCTCGGGGCCCCCGCATCGAGAACCCGCGCGACCCCGCCCTCCTCGCGCATCTGGTCAACGTCGCCGCGGACCTCGGTGCCGACATGGTGAAGACCTCCGTCGCGCTGCCGCTTGACCGGATGGCCGAGGTGGTGGCCCACAGCCCCATCCCCGTCCTGGCCGCCGGCGGTCCGCCGGACGGCTCCGACCTCATCGAGTACGGCACCGCGGTGATGGCCTCCGGCTGTCAGGGGCTGGCCGTCGGCCGCCGGATCTTCTCGGACCCCTCACCCGCTTCTCTCGTGTCCCGCCTCGCCGCGGTCGTGCACGGCGATGGGGGCACCTCCCGCTCGAGCAGAGCCGAGAGCAGGGGAGAGATAGCTGATGACATGGGCATGTCCAAATACTCGACGATCGTGGCAGGTGTCGCATGAGGTTCGCGTGGATCGATCTCCGTGAAGTCCCCCGACCGCAGCTCCAGGCGGTGGTGGACGCGGCCGTCCACACCCGGATGGCGGGAGTGGTGTCCACCGACGCCGAGCTGCTCGGGACGCTGCCGCCGACTGTCACCCGGGTGCTGGTCCCCGGGGGGCCGGCCACGGCCGGCGCGAAGAAGCCCGGCGAGAAGGCGGTGAAGGACCCCGGGGACACGAAGGACACCAAGGCCGCCAAGGTCACCGAGGACCGGAAGGCGTCGGAGTCCCCGGCCGCACTCGCATCCCCGGCCGGAGCCGGAATCGACCTCCTGCTGCGGAAGTTCACCACTCAGGACGAGCTGGACGCGCTCACCGCGGACAACCGTGCCGCCGGTGGCACGCCGGCCGCCGGTCTCATCGACGTACGGGACGACCGTACCCTGCAGCTGTCGTGCGCGGGCGCCATGGCGCTGCCGTACACCGTCATCCACTTCGCCGACCCGACCAAGATCCCGCTGGAGATCGTGCTCGCCGCGGCCGAGTCCGCCGAGGGCAAGCTGGTGACCGTCGTGGACGGCCTGGAGGAGGCCGCGATTGTCTTCGACGTCCTGGAGCGCGGCTCGGACGGCATCCTGTACGCACCCGGCAGCGCCGACGAGGTGTTCGCGCTGGCACGACTGCTGGAGGCCACCACACCCCAACTGGAGCTGTCCACACTGACCGTGGAGAGCATCCGGCACGTCGGGCTCGGCGACCGGGTCTGTGTGGACACCTGCTCGCACTTCGAGGAGGACGAGGGCATCCTCGTCGGCTCGTACTCCTCCGGGTTCGTGCTCTGCTGCAGCGAGACCCATCCGCTGCCGTACATGCCGACCCGGCCGTTCCGGGTCAACGCCGGTGCCCTGCACTCGTACACGCTCGGCCCCGACAACCGCACCAGCTACCTGAGCGAGGTGGGCTCCGGAATGCCCCTGCTGGCGGTCGGCGCCGACGGACGCACCCGGCGGGTCGTGGTCGGCCGGGCCAAACTCGAATCCCGGCCGCTCCTTGAGATCCGCACCCACGCCGAGGACGGACGGCTGGTCAGCCTGACCGTGCAGGACGACTGGCACGTACGGGTGCTCGGCCCGGGCGGGAAGGTCCTCAACGTCACCGAGTTGCAGACGGGGGACGAGTTGCTCGGCTATCTGGCTGCGGACAAGCGCCATGTCGGCCTGCCCATCGGCGAGTTCTGCAAGGAGGTCTGAGGCCTCATGGGCGAACTCGTGGCAGACACGGCAGATGACGGGATGAGCTCCCTGGTCCAGAGGCTGTTCGACGCGAAGGACGACGGCCTGCCCTATCTGACACACCAGCAGGAGACTGTCACCCGGGGCGAGTTGAGGGAGCGAGTGGCCAAACAGGCCGCGGTCTTCGCCGGATACGGCATCGGCGCGGGCAGCACCGTGGGCCTGCGCACACCGCCCAGCTTCACCCAGGTCGAGGTGTTGCTCGCGTTGTGGCGGCTGGGCGCCCAGGTGCTGCTCTTCGACTTCCGGTTCAAACCGGCCGAGGTGGCGGCGCTCTGCGCCGTCTGCCGACCGCAGTTCATGGTCAGCGCCGGTGTCAACGTCCGGGCGGCGTTCGGCTTCCGGCCCGAGTACGAGGTCATCACCGAGTGCCAGGGAACCGGCCGGCCGGCCATCACCGGGCACCGGCTGGTCCAGTTCAGCTCGGGCTCCACCGGGCGGCCGAAGGTGATCGGCAGGACCACCCGCTCGCTCGCCGCCGAGGTCGAGGCCTTCGCCACGGTCCCCGGCATGCCGGGCGAGGGCGACCGGCTGCTGCTGCTCAGCTCGACGGCGCACAGCTTCGGCCTGATCGGCGGTCTGCTGCACTCGCTGGCGGCCGGTGTCTCCGTGGTCTTCGCACCCCGCGTCTCCGCCCGCGACCTGCTGCGGACCGCGGTGGACCACCGGATCACCGCCGTGTTCGGGGTGCCGATGCACTACGAACTGCTCGCCGCGGCCGTCGATCCCCCCGCACTGCCCGACCTGCGGATCGCTGTGTCGGGCGGCGAGTTGATGCCCCCGGACGTCGCGGCACGGTTCGCCGAACGCTACGGCGTCGCGGTCGGCGAGGCGTACGGGACCACGGAGACCGGCATCGTCGCCATCGACGTCGGCGGCACTCTGCGCCCGTCGGTCGGCCGGGCCGCACCGGGTGTGGCGGTGCGGGAGCACAAGGGCGAACTGGACGTCGCCCTTGGGGAGTCGCCGTATCTCTTCGACTCGGGCGGTACGCAGTACGCGGACGGCTGGCTGCACACCCGCGACCGGGCCACGGTGGACGCCACCGGGGCGGTCTCGGTGCACGGCCGCGCCGACTCCCTCGTCGTGATCGGCGGCCTCAAGGTGGACCTCACCGAGGTCGAGCACGTGCTCCGCGAGCACCCGGCGGTCGAACAGGCGGTCCTGGTCCACGAGGGCGTGACCGAGGCGTACGTCGCGGTGGCCGCCGGAGCCGACAGCCCGTCCGCGGAGGAACTGCTGCGCTGGTGCCGGGAGCGGCTGGCCGACTACAAGCTCCCGCGGGTGATCCGGCTGCTGGATGCGCTGCCGCGCACGTCCAACGGGAAGCTTGTGCGGCAGGCCGTGGCGTTGCGGGAGCGCGAGCGCTCCGCTGGGTGAGGTCCGGGTATTGCCGGTTGTTCGTTGTCTGCGGGTCTTCTGTGGCTGGTCGCGCAGTTCCCCGCGCCCCTTCGGGGGCGCCGTCCGACTCACTTGAACCATTCGATGGAGATTCTGGTCATGAGTACGTCAACCCTGGAAGATGAGATCCGCGAGTTCGTTCTGGCCTCGGTCATCGACGAGATGAACATCCTGACGAGCCGCGACGGCATCACGGACGAGAGCCCGGTGACCGTCGGCGGGCTGGATGTGGACTCACTGAGCCTGATCGAGCTCGCCCTGCGGCTGGAGTCGCGGTTCGGCGTGGAGATCCCGGACACCGATATCGAACCCCTGGCCTTCCTGACCCTCGGCGGACTCGTCGCCGAGGTCGTCCGACGCGGTGCGAAGGCATGAGCGCGGGAACCACGGCGAGCGACGCGGACCCCGCCCCCGCGTTGTCCCCCATCACCACCGACACCGTCCGGGAGCTGCTGTCGGACCGCAAGATCTTCCCGGGGCTGCCCGACGACCTCGGCGAGGACGCCGAACTGGTCCTGGACTCCCTCGGGTTGGTGTGGCTGCTGCACGTGGTGGAGGAGCGCTACGGCCTGGTCGTGGAGCCCACCGACGAGGACATCGCCGGACTGACCTCGCTCCGGCGGCTCACCGAACTGCTGCGCGCCGCCCAGTCGGGCCGGGCGGAAGGGGGGCGGCCGCGATGAGCGGTGAGGTGACGGTGACCGGATTCGGCGTCCGCACCGCGTTCGGCACGGGAGCCGAGGCCCTGCGGCGCGGGGTCTTCGCGGGAGTCCCCTCGTTCGCGCCCACCACGAGGTTCGACACTGGCCCGTACCGTACGCCGATGGCGGCGGCCGCCCCGGACGGCCCCGACGCGGTCGAGGACTGGGCACTGCGGCACGCGCTCGCCCAGTGCGGCACGGACGCCGTCGGCATGGCGGGCCTGCCCGCGGGCACGGAGGCGGCGGTCCTGCTCGGCGTCGCCGGCGACCACACGAGCGTCACGCGGTACTGGCGGGGCGCCGCGGGTTCTCTGCCGAGCGCTCCACGGGAAATGCCGTACGGAAACCGCGGGCCGTCGGTGGCTGGTCGCGCCCACGCGGCGCAGCCACAAATGTCACAGCCCCGCGCCCCTGAGGGGGCGCGGTACCGCGGCGAGTTTGATCGACTCCGCTCAGCCGCCGCGTCTGTACCGGGGCACGGGTCCGGCACGGACGCGAACCGGACGGCGGAGCAGGTTGCCGACGCCGTACCGACGGGCCGTCCCGGTGGGGACGTGGGCGAAGCCGCGGAGCGCCTCGCCGACGCCGTGCCCGCTCACCTCGCAGAGTTGCTGGCCGAAGGCCTCGGGCTGGTCGGGCCGCGGCTCACCTTCACCAATGCCTGTGTCGCCTCCGCCGCCGCGATCATCCATGCCTGCCGGCTGATCTCCTCCGGCCGGATCGATGTGGCGGTCTGCGCGGGCGGTTACCTGGTGGAGGAGGAGACCTTCGGCAAGTTCGACTCCGGCCGGGCGCTGTCCCGCGACGGCATGGTGCGCCCGTTCAGCCTCGATCGCAGCGGGCTGCTGCTCGGCGACGGGGTGGCGGCCGTCGTGCTGGAGTCCGCCGAGCACGCCCGGCGCCGCGGTGCCCGGCCGCTGGCGACCGTGGTGGGCTGGGGCGCGGCCACGGACGCCCACCACATCGCCCAGCCGCACCCGGAGGGCGTCGGGCTGGCACGCGCGGCACGGCAGGCGCTGCGGCTCGCCGGTGATCCGGACGGGGCGGCCCTCGGCTATGTCAACGCCCACGGCACCGGCACCAAGTACAACGACGGGGCCGAGACCCGTGGGCTTCGGGCCGCCTTCCCGCAGCGGGCCGAGTCGATACCGGTCAGCTCCACCAAGGGCACCACCGGCCATCTCCTGGAGGCGGCGGGCGTCGTGGAGTTCGTGATCACGATGCTGGCCCTGACGGACGGCGTACTGCCGCCGACCGCCGGGTTCACCCGGCCGGACCCGGAATGCGACCTCGACTACGTGCCGAACCAGCCGCGCCAGGCCGACCCGCGCCGGGCCCTGACCATCAACGCCGCCTTCGGGGGCGCCAACACCGCACTCGTCCTGGAGCGGCCGTGACGACGACCGAGAACACGGAGAAGACCGAGAAGAGCGAGAAGGCCGAGAAGGCCGAGAAGACGGTGCTGCGCTCGGCCCTCGGCGTCCTCGCCACCGCAACCGCCACCCACGGCACCGGACGGGACGACGACATCCCGCTGCCGAGGCTGCCCGGCTTCGTGGAGTCGGCGTTCAGCCCGCTGGCGTACGAGGTCAGCAGGCAGTGCCTGACCGAACGGCCCGGGGACGGCTCACGTACCGCCGTGGCGCTGGCCGGCCTCATGGGTGACACGACCACCGCGGATCTGGCCAGCCGGCGCATGGTGTCCGGGCGGGTCCACAACCCGCTGCTGTTCATGCAGGCCACCGCCAACTCCGTACTGGGCCACACCAGCCGGGAGTTCGGCATCACCGGGCAGATGGTCAGCCTCTCCACCCTCGACGACCCGGTGACCGAGTTGCTCGCCATGGCGGATCTGCTCCTCGAGGACCCCGAGCTGGACCGGGTCCTGGTGCTCGGCGTGGAGCTGGGCGGTGACGAGCGAGGCGACGCGGCGGTCCCCCCGGCCGAGGTCCCCCAGCCCTCGAGCGGGGATGCCCCCAGGGGGAGGTTGGCCGCCGTGTACCGGGAACTGGCCGCCGGCAGCGGCCGTCCGGTCCCGGTCCTCCCGGCGCGCGCCGGCCTGGCGGCGGCGATGCTCCTCGGCCGTCCGGACACCGGGGCACCGGTGACCGTCCGGTCGGCCGAGACGACGTACGACACCGGCCATGACGCACGGGACGCCGCGGTGGCCTGGCATCACGGAAGCATCCAGGGCCTGTTCGAGCTGGCCGCCGCCCACCGGCGGCTGCTGCGGGACGGCGGCAGCCACCTCCTGGTGACCGAGCCGCAGGCGCGGCGCGGCCCCACCGCGTTCGTCCTCACCACCGACACGGAAGCTCCCACGCAGGCACACATCGCAGGGAGCGAGACGGAGACCCATGCTCATCAGTAGGCAGGAGCGGGCACGGATCTGCTCCGACACCGAACTCGGCGCCGGCAACGTCCTGGAGCGGCTGAAGGCGTACGGCCGTGCGCTCGACGAGCCCGTGCTGTGGACGGACGGCAACTGGCAGGCCCCGGACGGCCGCCGTCCCGAGGCGCTGACGCTCGGTCAACTGAACGAGGCGGTCGAGACATACGCGGGCTGGTACGCCGGCCAGGGCGTGCGGCCCCGCGACCCGGTCGCCATCCACTCCTATTCCAGCGCCGAGTTCGCGGTGAACTTCCTGGCACTGACGGCGCTCGGCGCCATCCCGTCGTTCGTCAACGGCAATCTGCCCCCGGACATCGCCCGGGAGTACATACGCAGACAGGGCGCGGTGGGCGCCTTCACGGACCCGGAGCACCATCAGGTGCTCTCCGGATCGGGGCCCGGCTTCCGCGTGACCGCCGCCGACATCCGGCCGGAACACCGCGAGCTGCTGCCGCCGTCATACCCGTACCGGCACGACCCCACCGACCCGGTGCTCATCTCCCACTCCTCCGGCACCACCGGTATGCCCAAGGGCGTACCGCACACCCACCGGACGCTGATGTACGCGCAGGTGCACCGGCTCCGCTACTCCACCGGGACCGACATGGAGCGCACCCTGGTGGGGTTGCCGGGCGCGCACAACGCCATGGTGGCGACGCTGCTGTACTGCCTGCTGCTGCGCACGGACATCAAACTGCTCTCCAGCCAGCGCGGCACCGATGTGCTGGACGCCATCGAGGAGTTCCGGCCGACCACGGTGCTTGCCTTCGCCGGGACCTTCGGCGAGATGGCCGCGGAGGACCTGACGGCCCGTGATCTGTCCGGCGTGCAGGTGTGGTTCAACACCGGGGACGCGGCGCACGAGGCACACATCCGGGCCCTGGTGCAGCACGGCAGCCACGTGAAGATCGGAAAGGACCTGCGCCGGACCCGGGTCGACGGCTCGGTCTTCGTGGACGGGCTCGGCTCGTCGGAAGCCGGCTACTCCGTCTTCCACAACCGGCACACCAAGGACACCTCGGCCTACTCGCGCTGTGTCGGCAAACCGATCAGCTTCGCCGAGGCCGCCGTGCTCGCCGAGGACGGCACACCGCTGCCGCCCGGGGAGATCGGCCGGCTCGGGCTGAAGTCGCCGACGCTCACCCCCGGTTACTGGAACGACTCGCTGACCTGGAACCGGATGCGGCTGGGCGGCTACTGGCTCACCGGGGACCTCGCCCACCAGGACGAGCAGGGCAACTTCTACCACCTGGACCGGGCGCCGGACGCCATCCGGACCGGGAAGGGGATCCTCTTCAGCACCCGTACCGAGGAACTGCTGCTGGCCGAATTGCCCGAGCTGGCCGACTGCACCGTCGTCGGGGTGGCCCCCGAGGGCGTACGCGCGGACTGGGACGGCGACGGAGAAGCCGAGGCCTACGCACTGCTCCAGCTCGCGGACGAGGACGGCGCTGACGACGGTGGCGACGGCGGTGGTGACGGCGACGAGGCGTGGACCGGACGGGTCAACGCCGCCCTGGCAGCTGCCGGATTCCCCCCGGTGACCCGGGCCCTGCGGATGAAGCCCGACGACGTGGCCAAGGGAGCCACCGGCAAGGTTCTCAAACGCGTGATGCGCGACCGCTTCGCCGCCAAGGAGCAGGCATGAGTACGGGCACGGGTGGCGACGGGGTCAACCACCGCGCCGAAACGGTGGAGGCGTACCGGCTGTGGTGGCAGCACGACGCCCACTGGTACCAGGGGGTGGCCGCGCGGTTCGGGCAGCAGGCCGCGAACGAGATCAACGCCGAGGCGCTGCGCAAGGTCGCGCTCCACGTCGGGCAGCGCGTCGCCCGCCGGTCCGGCGCGCTCCCCGACAGCGGTGACAGCGGCAAGGACCTGGAGGAACTGCGCCGCCGGTACGACGCGTGCGGTGACCGGATGTTCCCGCGGGAACTGCGCAACGCCTCCACCGAAGTGGTCGACGACGATCTGATCGTGCTCACGCTGCGGCGGAACTTCGCCATCACCATGGTGCGGATGGCCGGTTCGCTGGAGGGCTACCAGTGCCCGTGCACCGACATTCACGCCGGCTGGTCCGAGGGGCTCGGCGTGACCCTGACGGAGAACCGGGCCGAGAGCTGTCTGCGGGACGGCGACAAGGCGTGCCGCCTGCTGATGCGGGTGCGCACTCCGCTCGCGGACGAGGGCACCGACGCCGTGCCCGTCTCTCCCGGTGCGGAGGGCTGAGCCGTGCGGGTGCTTGTCGCCGGGGCCACCGGAGTGGTCGGACATCCGCTGGTGGGCGCGTTGCGGGCGCGGGGGCACCAGGTGAGCGCGCTGGTGCGTGAGGAGTCGCGGGAGCGGGCCCCGGAGGCGGACGCGGTCATGGTCGCCGACGCCCTCGACCGGGAGGCCCTGCTGTCGGCGGTGTCGGCCGCCCGGCCCGAGGTGATCGTCCATCAGATGTCGGCGTTGCGGCTGCTGCGCGACGACCCCGCGGAGGCTTTCGCGCTGACCGCGCGGCTGCGTACCGAGGGCACCGCCAACCTGGTCGCGGCGGCCCGCGCGGCCGGTGCGCGGCGGCTGGTCGCGCAGAGCATCGCCTTCGCCGCCGCGCCGGAAGGGGAGCCGGTCCTCGACGAGGACGCACCGCTGTACGTGGACGCGCCGGACCCCGGCTGGGCCGCCACGGTACGGGCCGTCGCCGAGCTCGAGCGGCTGGTCCTGGGCAGCGGCCCGGACCTCGCGGGCGTCGTACTGCGGTACGGCACGCTGTACGGCCCCGGAACCGCGTACGCCCGTACCGGCGGGACCGCGGAGAGGGTGCTGGCCGGGCGGTTCCCGCTGCCCGAAGGCGGGTCCGGGATCATGTCGTTCCTGCACGTGGAGGACGCCGTGGGTGCCGCGGTGGCGGCAGTCGAGTCCAACGCCACCGGGGTCTTCCACGTGACGGACGACGAGCCGGCCGCGGCCGCTCAGTGGCTGCCGCACTACGCCCGTGCCCTCGGCGGCCCGACCCCGCGCACGATTCCGGCGGCCCTCGCGCCCCGGCTGCTCGGCTGGTTCATGGCCCATCAGCTCACCGCGGCGCGCGGAGCGGCCAACGACCGGGCCCGTACGGCACTGGGCTGGAAACCACTGCGGCCGAGCTGGCGCGACGGGCTGGGCGAGGAATGACCGAGCCGGGTGCTCAGGACACCCGAGGGCCTTTGTCGGAAGTTGCGCCTGCCGGGCGACGCCTGGCACAGGCCCTCGCCGTCTGTGTGATCGGCGCCGGTCCGCGCGGACTCTCGGTCCTGGAGCGAATCTGCGCCAACGCCGAGGGCACCGGCCGGCCGGTCGCGGTCCACCTCGTCGACCCGTACCCGCCCGGGGCGGGCGCGGTGTGGCGTACCGACCAGCCGGGCGAGCTGCTGATGAACACGGTCGCCTCCCAGGTGACCCTGTTCACCGACGACAGCGTGGACTGCGCGGGGCCGTCGGTGCCCGGGCCGAGCCTGTACGAATGGGCGCGCACGCTCGCCGACGGCGGAGCGGTAGCTGAGGACTACCCGGACCGGGTTCTGGACGAGGCCCGGCTGCTCGGCCCGGACACCTATCCGACCCGGGCGTTCCACGGCCACTACCTGGAGTGGGTGTTCCGGCATGTCTTACGCACCGCGCCTCCCGGGGTAACGGTCCACACGCACCGGGGGACCGCGGTCGCGCTGGACGACGCCCCGGACGGGCGGCAGACGGTGACGCTGGAGGACGGCGGCGGGCCGGCCGGGATGGACGCGGTGGTGCTGGCGCTCGGCCACGGAGCGCTGGTACCGAGCCCGGAGGAACGGGAGTTGCGCGCCTTCGCCGACCGGCACGGTCTCGGCTATGTGGCGCCGGCCAACCCCGCCGATGTCGATCTGAGCGGGATCCCGCCGGGCACGCGGGTGGCGCTGCGCGGTCTAGGGCTGAACTTCTTCGACCATCTGGCGCTGCTGACCGAGGGCCGCGGCGGCACGTTCAAGGAGAGCCAGTCCGGTCTCGTGTACCTCCCGAGCGGCAACGAGCCGGTGCTGTACGCCGGTTCGCGGCGCGGTGTGCCGTACCACGCCCGGGGCGAGAACGAGAAGGGCGCGCTCGGCCGTCACCACCCATGGTTCCTGACCCCGGACGTGATCGCCGGGCTGCGGCGGCGGGCTGACGGCGGGCATCCCGCCACCTTTCGCCGTGACATCTGGCCGCTGATCGACCGGGAGGTCCGCACCGTCTACCACGAGGCGTGGATCCGGGCCGTCCACGGGACCTGGGCCGCCGAGGAGTTCGTACGGTCTTGTCTCGCCGGAGCCGGGGAAGCGGCCCTGCTCGACCGGTACGCGGTGCCGCCCGGCGAGCGCTGGGACTGGCGGCGGATCGAGCGTCCGTACGGCGAGCGGACCTTCGCCGGCCGTGACGACTTCCGGCGCTGGCTGCTGGGCCACCTGCGGCGGGATGTCGCCGAGGCCCGGCTGGGCAATGTGAGCGGGCCGCTGAAAGCGGCGCTGGACGCCCTGCGGGACCTGCGCAACGAGATCCGACTGGTGGTCGACCACGGCGGTGTCTCCGGAGAGTCGTACCGTGCCGAACTGGACGGCTGGTACACGCCGTTGAACGCGTTCACCTCGATCGGTCCGCCGGCCTTCCGCGTCGAGCAGCTGATCGCGCTGATCGAGGCCGACGTGCTGCATGTGGTCGGTCCGGGGATGCGGGTACGGCCCTCGGCGCTCGCGGGCGGTTTCCTCGTGGACGCGGAGCTCGTGTCCGAGCCTCCCGTGCTGGTGAGCGCGCTGGTCGAGGCGCGGCTGCCCGCTGTCGCTCTGCGGCACAGCGCCAATCCGCTGCTGCGTGGGCTGCTGACGGCCGGCCAGTGCGGCCCGTACCGGCTGGACGGTCACGAGACGGGCGGACTGGCGGTGACCGGCAGCCCGTCCCGGCTGGTGGACGCGGCGGGCCGGGCGCACCCGCGCCGGTTCGCCTTCGGGGTACCGACGGAGGGTGTCCGCTGGGTGACGGCGGTCGGCATCAGGCCCGGCGTCGGCTCCGTGACGCTGGAGGACTCGGATGCGATCGCGCGAGCGGCACTTCGTTTGGACGGTTTGGACGGCTTGGACGACGCCGATTCGCCGGTGCGCGCTGCCGCTGTGACCACCCATCAGACATCAGGCACAGGGAGTCGATGAGCGTGAACGGGATGTCCGTGGGCACCGACGCCGGCCTGCTCGCCCCCACCTGGGCGGGCACCCCCGCGGCGGCCGAAGTGACCGACGAGGCATGGCTGCAGGCCATGCTGGATGTCGAAGTGGCGCTGGCCCGGGCCCAGCACGCCGTCGGGCTGACGCCCGCCGGCGCGGTGGAGGCGATCGCGGCGGCGGCTCGTACGGAGCGGCTGGACCTGGTCGCCCTGGCCCATGCGGCCCGGGCCGCGGCCAACCCGGTGGTCGCGCTGGTGGCGGCCTTCACCGAGGTGGTCGCAGCCAAGGACGCGGCCGCCGCCGAGTATGTGCACCGGGGGTCGACCAGCCAGGACATCCTCGACTCGGCGGCCATGCTGATCGCCCGCCGGGTGCTCGGTCTGATCGCCGCCGACCTGGAACGCACCGGCGCCGCCCTGGCCGCGCTGGCCGACACCCACCGCCACACCGTCCTGGCCGGACGCACCCTCGCCCAGCACGCGGTCCCCACCACTCTCGGCCTCAAGGCGGCGGGTTGGCTCCAGCTGGTGGCCGATGCCCTGGCCCGGGTGCGTTCGGTCGCGTGCGCCCTCCCGGCCCAACTCGGCGGCGCGGCCGGCACCCTCGCCGCGTACCGCGAGTACGCGGCATTGGACGGTGGGGAGGGAGAGGGCGGGGTGGAGCTTCTCCGGCCGTTCGCGCAGGCCCTGGGGCTGGCCGAGCCGGTGCTGCCCTGGCACACCGTGCGCACGCCCGTCGCCGAACTGGGGTCGGTGCTTCAGCTGGTCACCGGAGCCCTCGGAAAGTTCGCACTCGATGTACAGACGCTGTCCCGTACCGAGATCGGTGAGGTGTCCGAGCCCGCGGCCGCGGGCCGCGGGGCGTCTTCGGCGATGCCGCAGAAGCGCAACCCCGCGCTCGCCACGCTGATCGTGGCGGCCGCCCGTCAAGTGCCCGCCCATGCCCTCGTACTGGCCCAGTGCATGCTCGCCGAGGACGAGCGGCCCGCCGGGGCGTGGCACGCGGAGTGGCAGCCGCTGCGGGAGGCTCTGCGGCTGGCGGGCGGGGCCGCGCACACCGCCGTCGAGCTCGCGGAGGGGCTGATCGTCCACCCGGAACGGATGCTCGCGAATCTCGAACTGACCGGAGGCGCCATCGTCACCGAGCGGCTCACGGTGGTGCTCGCCCCGTCGCTCGGCAAGGCACGGGCCAAGCAGCTGCTGACCGCAGCATCGGCCGAGGCAGCCGGCACCGGGCGCACCATCGGCGACGTGCTGTCCGGCCACCGTGAGCTGTCGGCCCGGTTCACCCCCGCCCAGCTGTCGGAACTGCTCGACCCGGCCCGCTACACGGGCGCCGCCGACACGCTGGTCGACCGGGCGCTGCGCGGATACGGGGACCTCAGCCACACGGACCTCAGCCAGGGGCGCCTCGGCGACAACACGGACCACGGAGGCAGCCGATGAGCAAGGCGAGCAGCAGCACCGGAGGGAGAGCCGCCCCGTCCCGGTCGTGGCCCGTCCTCCTGGTCGTGGTCTGCGCCCAGATGCTGATCTGGCTGGACACCTCGGTCCTCAACGTCGCCGTCACCACCCTGGCCGACCCGGAGAAGGGCCTGGGCGCGACGCCCGCCGAACTGGAGTGGGTGGCGAGCGCCTACACCCTGGTCTTCGCCGGCACTCTCTTCGCGGGCGGCGCGCTGGCCGACCGTTTCGGCCCCCGGACGACTCTCCTCGCCGGTCTGGCACTGTTCGGCGCCGCCTCCGGCGTCGGGGCCTTCGCCGGGAGCCCGGCCCAACTCATCGTGGCGCGCGCCTTCATGGGCGCGGGCAGTGCACTGCTGATGCCCGCGACGCTGTCGGTCATCGTGCAGAGCACTCCGGAGGAGAAACGCACCCGGGCGATCGCGATCTGGAGCTCGTCCAGCGGTCTGGGCGTGGCCGTCGGTCCGGTCGTGGGCGGGGCGCTGCTCAGTCACTTCTGGTGGGGTTCGGTGTTCCTGGTCAACGTGCCGATCGTCGCCCTGTGTCTGGCCGGGGTGGTGGCCCTCGTACCCGACCTGGGCGGTGCACGCCGCCGGGTGCTCGATCTGCCGGGTCTTGCCCTGTCGGTGCTCGGTCTTGGCGGCGTGGTCTACGGGATCATCGAACTCGGCAACGGACAGACCTGGCACGGGTCGCATGTGCTGCTGCCCCTCCTCCTGGGCGGCGCGCTGCTCGTCACCTTCGTGGCCGGTCAGCGCAGGTCACCGTCCCCCAGCCTGGATCTGCGGCTGTTCCGTCAGCCCGGGTTCACGGCCGGGAGCGTGGTGCTGCTGCTCGCGTTCATGGCGCTGGCCGGGCATCTGTTCTACGCGGCCTTCTACCTTCAGGGGCCCCGCGGGCTCTCCCCGGCCGACGCGGGAACCGTGATGATCGCCGCCGCGGTCGGCATCGTCCTGGGCAGTCAGGCGTCCCCGGCGATGAGCCGGCTGCTGTCGGCCCGGTGGACGGTCGCGGCCGGAATCCTCGCCACCGCCGCCACGTACGTCGGCTATGTGTGGTTCGACGAGCGGACGCCGATCGTGGCCATCGCCGCGCTGCTGTGGGTACAGGGTTTCGGTATGGGCCTGGTCGGCACGCCGGTCACGGCCGTGATGATGAGCGGGGTGCCGCAGCATCTCGCGGGCGCCGGATCGGCCGTCAACAGCGTCACCCGGCAGGTGGGCGGGACGCTCGGGGTGGCGGTGGCCGGCTCGGTCCTCTCCGGGGTGTACCGGGAGCGGATGGCGGACGCCACGCTGCCCGGCGGTCCGCAGGGGCTGCCGCCCGGCGCGGAGGAGCAGGCCCGGACCTCGGCGGAGGCGGCCCGCGCGCTGGCCGATTCACTGCGACTGCCGGAGCTGGCGGAGACGGCCGACCGCGCCTTCCTCGACGCGATGTACGCGGCCACGCTCTGGACCGCCGTCCTGGCCCTCGTCGGGTTCGCCGTGTCTGCCGTGGGCCTGCGCGTACGGGAAGCGCGCCCGCAGAACCTTCAGGAAGGGCCGGAAGAACCACGAGAGGCGCGGGACGACCACGTGGAAACCGCGTAAGTGTCTCGAGACAAGCTTTGGGCAGGAGAGGGACGGCACGATGGCGCAGGCAGCGGCCCGGTCGGTTTTCGTGACCGGAGGGAACAGCGGAGGGAACAGAGGGATCGGCCTGGCCACAGCCCGCCACTTCGCCGCGGCGGGAGACCGCGTCGCGGTGACCTACCGCGGTGACGAGCCGCCTGAGTCCCAGGGCTTCCTGGCCGTACGACGCGATGTGACGGACAGTCAGCTTCGGTGGTGGTGACACAGTCGCGGATTCTCGTCGGAGGCGCCCGACGAGACGGAAGTGCGCCGCGGGGTAATCGGCGAACAGGGGTCTCTGGTCGGCGTCCCGACAGATGTCTTCACTCACGCGCAGGACCACGCCGACATCCCCTGCAGGGCGGCCAGGCGTTTGCCCACGGCGATCTGTTCTTTGCGGGTGGCCAGATCGGCCCGCGGGGCGAACTTGAGTCCGCCGGCCGCGGCCCAGCTGGATTGCGTGAACTGCAGGCCGCCGTAATGGCCGTTGCCGGTGTTCGCCTTCCAGTTGCCGCTGGACTCACACGCAGCGATGGCATCCCAGTCAGGCCCGGACTGAACGGAGGGCAGGGCCTCCGCTCTCGTCGCAACGCCCGATATCACGGCGGTCGCCAAGAGCACGAGTGCCGTTCCGACCCCACGGCGGCGGCAGCCACGAGTGTTGATCATTTCAGCATTCTGTGACGAGATCACATACAGACTGTTGCACCATGTGACGGAAAGTGGCGACTTGGGCACGGGGCTCAGACACCCAAAAGGGTTCACCCGGCAGATGATGACTGGCCCACGTCCATGGCCCTGGGCGTGCCCGAATGAGGGCATTCAGATCAAGGCCGGCAGCCAGCAGGCGACCGCGTTGGTCGCCTTGGCCGTGGCCTACCGACGCCGGCGAGTGGACGAGGGCGGCGTGCTCCCGGCGGTGGGTGGGCGTCGTTGAGTTACTCGCGGACCTGAGCGTTCACTGCGGGATGCGCGTCACCGCTGTCCGCGCCCAGGCCCGCGAGCAGACGCAGCCCGTCCTCGGCGGGGCTGCCGGGGGCCGCGGACAGCACCAGCAGCTCCATGCCCGATTCGTCCGGTAGCGCGAAGTTTTCCTGGTGCAGTTCCAGCAGTCCGACCAGCGGGTGCCGGTACGCCTTGCGTCCATGCGTGCGGGCGCGCACGTCCGCGCGGGCCCAGAGGCGGCGGAAGCGTTCGCTGCCCATCGCCAACTCGCCGATGAGCGAGGCCAGGCGGGGGTCCTCGGGGTATTTGCCGGCGGCCAGGCGCAGGTGCCCGACCACGTCGAGGGTGCATTTCTCCCAGTCCGCGTAGAGGCCGCGCTCGGCCTCCTCGAGGAAGATGTGCCGGGCGGTGTTCAGGCCCGGCATCGGCCGGCCGTAGAGGAGTCCGGCGAGGCGGTTCCCGGCGAGCACGTCCAGGCGGTGGTCCACGATCAGTGCGGGTGCGTCGGTGACCAGGTCGAGGACGCGCAGCAGCTCCGGCCGGACCCGCCCGCCAGGGGCCTTCGCGCGGCGGCGGCGCTGCCGGGCGAGCCGGTAGAGGTGCCCGCGTTCGGTCTCGTCGAGGCCGAGGACGCGGGCGAGCGCGTCGAGGACCTGCTCGGAGGGCTGGGTCGCGCGGCCCTGCTCCAGGCGTACGTAGTAGTCGACGCTGACTCCGGACAGGTGCGCGACCTCTTCGCGGCGCAGCCCCTCGACCCGGCGACGGCTGTCGGTGGGGATGTCGACGGCCGCCGGGTCGACCCGGGAACGCCGGGTCCGCAGGAAACCCGCAAGATCGTCCATGCCCCCAGTATGGCCTCGGTGGTGCCCGTGAAGGTGGCCCTGCCGATACCAGGAAGTCCCGTCCGATGGAAGCGGCGCCCCTGAACGCCGGGCGCCGCGACGCCCAGGATCGAAAGCACCGATCCGAAGGAGTTCCCATGAAGACGCTGATCGTCTACGCCCACCCGGAGCCGAAGTCGCTCAACAGCTCGCTGAAGGACCTCGCGGTGTCCACGTTGGAGACCGCCGGGCACGAGGTACGGGTGAGCGATCTGTACGCGATGGGCTGGAAGGCGGTCGTGGACGCCGCGGACTACGGCCCCAACGCCTCAAGTCCGCTGAAGGTCGCCCTGGACTCGGGCCGGGCCTACGACGCCGGGACGCTCACCCCGGACGTCCTCGCCGAGCAGGAGAAGCTGCTGTGGGCCGACACGATCATCTTCCAGTTCCCGCTGTGGTGGTACACGATGCCCGCGATCCTCAAAGGCTGGGTGGACCGGGTGTTCACGTACCACTTCGCGTACGGCGTCGGCGAGCACAGCGACACCAGGTACGGCGAGCGCTTCGGCGAAGGCACCCTCGCGGGCAGGAAGGCTCTGCTGTCGGTGACCGCCGGCGGCCCGGAGTCGCATTACGCCGTTCGCGGGATCAACGGCCCCATCGACGACCTGCTGTTCCCGATCCACCACGGCATCCTCTACTACCCGGGCATCGAGGTGCTGCCGCCGTTCGTGCTGTACGGCACCGACCGGATGACCGGCGAGGACTACGCGGACGTCGCCAAGGCGTGGGAGCAGCGCCTGCTCACCCTGGAGTCGACCGAGCCGATCGGGTTCCGGCGGCAGAACTTCGGTGACTACGAGATCCCCTCGCTGCACCTGAAGGAGGGACTGGAGCCCGCAGGCCGCACGGGTTTCGGGCTGCACGTGCGCGGCTAGGCGACGACCGCGGTGGCTTCGACCCGACCAAGAGGTCCGGTTCCCCCAGTGCCGCAAGATGAAGCCACTCAGCGCTCCCGCTGACGGGAGGGGTCCCGCAGGCGCCGGGCGAGGATGCGTGTGTCCTCGCCTGACCGCTGACGAAGGGGACGTGACGTACATGCGGGGGACGCTGCTGGGTGGGCGGTACCGGCTGGAGGAGCGGATCGGGGGCGGCGGGTCGCAGGCCGTGTGGCGGGCGTGGGACGAGGAGTCCGCGCGCTACGTCGCGGTCAAGACGCTGACCGGGATCGTGACCGGGCTTCCCGAGGAGCACAGACAGCACCGGCGATCCGTGCGCTTCTACACCAGGTTGTTCAAGGGCACCGCGCGGACGGCCGCCAAGCTGGGGCCCCACCCGCACATTGTGGCCGTGTACGACTCCGGGGGCGAAGAGGTGGACGGCCGCACGGTGCTGTATGTGGTGATGGAGGAGGTGCGCGGCCGGTCCCTGGACCGGGTGCTGGCCGAGCGGCGACCGGGGCTGGAGGAGATCGCCCGGTGGGGGCAGGAAATCTGCCGGGCGCTGGAGCGAGGCGGGAGCCACGAGCATCTGAAGCCGTCGAACGTGATGATCGGCGAGGACGGCCGGGCCGTGGTGCTGGACTTCCAGATCGCGCGGCTTGTCCACCAGAGCCACGCCCTGCGCACGAGCGATTCCGCCCACGCGCTCGCGTACGTAGCTCCGGAGCAGGCCCTGGAAGAGGTCGTGGACGTGTCCGGGGACTCGACGGTCTCGGGCACGCGCAGCGATCTGTACGCACTGGGGTGCATGCTGTACGAGCTGCTGACGGGACGGCAGCCGTTTCCCGACGGCCCCAACCCCTGGCACCCGACGGACGCGCCGGCAGCGCCGAGTGCGCTGTGCCCGAGCTTGCCGGAGGGGTGGGACGAACTGGTCCTTGCCCTCCTTGACTGGCGGCCGGAGCGACGGCCGCGGGATGCCCAGGTCGTGCGCCGGCGGCTGGCCGCCCTGCCGACCGCGTCTGGCCGCCCGCCCGCGCCGCTGGGCCGTCCCACGCGGCCCGGCGCGACGTGGTCGGTGATCCTGCTGGTGACGGCCGGCGTGAGCTGGCTCCTGCTCCACTCGCTGACACCGCTGGGGACCGGCTGGTTGGTGGGGCTGCCCCTGCTCGCCATGCTGGCTCCGGGCTCCGTCATGGCGATGGGACGCGAAGGCGACAGGGCCCACGACACCTTCGGTTGTGTGGTTTACGCGTCGGTGTTCGGCTGCGCCGGGTTTTTCACCAAAGGCCTGCCCGTCGGGTGGTCCGAGTGGAACGAGCTTCTCGCGGTGCCGGCTGTCTTCGGGTGCTTCTACGGCATTCTCGCCACCGGTCACGGCATCTCCGAGACCGTGGACCGGCTGGACTTTCCCGAGCCGGTCAACTACGCCGTCTCTCTGGGCGGATGGGTGAACGGAGCCCTGGCCTTCGGCCTCCTCATCGGCCTGACGAGCACCGCCTGGTGGTGGGCCGGACTCGCACTGCTGGGCATCTGGACGGGCACGTCCGCAGTCATCCTCCTGCTGCTTCTTGCCTTCCGCCGCTGACACCCGCGCCGGACACCACCGCTCCGTGCGGTGCCTCCGGAAGGCTCGTGGCCAGAGTGCTTCGCGTTCTGGTGACTTCGGCCGACTCGATTGACGCAGTGGTGAGTTGAGCCGAGGCTTGGCGGATGGTCCGCGTGTTGTGCCTGCTGGGTGGCCTGGTCTTGTTGGCGATGGTTATGGGGAGCTGGCTCGGGTTCGTTCGGGAGCGGCGGCGGTACTGGCAGGCGGGAGTGTGCGCCGGGCGGGTTGTTGAAGTCGAGGTTGCGGACACCGGCGAAGGCCCGGTGTACGAGCTTGTGGTGGAGTTTCCCACCAGGGCTGACGGCCGAATGGTGACGGGCCGACTTGGGGTGCCCCCGCACATCGGGGAAGGAATGATCAGCGGCCAGAAGATCACCCTCCGGTACAACCGTGAGAATCCGACAGAGGTGTGGTTGAGCTGGCAGGAGCCCGAGGGGAGTGTGATGTGGGCGGTCATCGGCCTGCTTTTGGCTTGTGGGATGTTCTCCCGAGCGGTCCGCTGACAACCGTTTCTGCGCGGTGGGCATCGTCAACGATCCGGTGGCGCTGGTGCCTTGACCACATCGGTTCGCCGGGTTGATGAGTGCGGAGGCATGGAAGCCGTCGGCCGGCCGCGCATACGGCAGGTGCCTCGCCCCGATACCCTGCACGCCG
This sequence comes from Streptomyces albicerus, assembly GCF_008905045.1. Lineage (GTDB taxonomy): Bacteria > Actinomycetota > Actinomycetes > Streptomycetales > Streptomycetaceae > Streptomyces > Streptomyces albicerus. The sequence continues at coordinate 55,543 of NZ_VWMY01000034.1, read as the reverse complement.
TGATCAACTCACCTGCGAGCCTTGACGACGCTGAGGTTGCGATAGCTGCGGCGCGTGCCGGTGCGGAGGCCGTGCGCGTCAGGTACGGGCGGCGGCTCAGCCGCATCGACAAAGGTGCCGGGGACTTCGCCACTGATGCCGACGTGGCGGCCGAGGAGGCGATCCTCGGCGTCATCCGTGCCGCCCGGCCCGAGGATGCGGTGCTCGGCGAGGAAGGCGGGCAACAGGGTGCGACCGACGCAGTGCGCCAGTGGCTGGTGGACCCCTTGTGCGGCACGCTCAATTACGCCGTCGGCAACATGCTGGTCGCCGTCAACGTGGCACTGCGCAACGGCCCGGCGGCGGTGGCCGATCCGTTCAGCGGCGAGGTCTTCTTCACCGACGGTGAGACCGCTTGGGTCCGGCGCGACGGGGGCGACGAGAAGCTGGCGCCGACGGCTGCCACCCAGTTGGTGGACGTGAACCTGGATCCGCCCTTTCCGAGCGCCCCCGGATTCCGGGCCGTGGACTTGCTCGCTCACCCTGGGTTCGTCGAACGGTTCCGGCCGCGGGTGGTCTCCACGACGCTGGCGCTGGCCTGGGTCGCGGCCGGCAAGCGCGCCGCATACCTCACCGATGGCGGTGACCTGACCGAGAGCTTGCACTTCGCCGCCGGCGTCGCTCTGTGCCGGGCCGCCGGCTGCGTCGTCACCGGAGTCGACGGCGCTCCGATCGGGCAGGCAGGCCGTGGGCTCGTAGTGGCCGCGGACGCCGAGACTCACGCGCTGCTGTTGTCGATGCTCCGCGGTCGAGGCTAGCGCTGTGACCTCGTAGATTCCGGCTGGCATCCCACCCCCCACAAGAATGATGCGATGTAGCAGCGGGAGACCCCGCTCCTACATCGCATCAGGAAGGACAACTACTCGCTCAACGGGCCGCTGCGGTGCGGTGGAGGTGGTCCAGCACCCGGATGGTTCCGGCGACACTGTCGGCCTGGAACGGGGAGGTGCGGAAACGCCCGCCCACCACCACGGTGGGCTGTTCGACCACCTGGTAGCGCTCACGGAGCGCAGGGGCCGCCTTGACGGCGTCGGTGACCTTCTTGGACTCGTAGGCGGCTCGTACCGCGTTCACGTCGAGGCCCTGCTTGGCTGCCCAGGCCAGGACGTTCGCCTTGGTGGTGAGGTTCAGTCGCTGGTCGTGCACGGCGTGGAAGACCGGGATCGCCATGCGCTGCGCGAGGCCGAGCCGGTCCAGTGTGTAGTAGAGGCGGGCGTAGGCGACCATGTCGGGCTGGTCCGGCCAGACTGCAGGGATCCGCACTACCTTCACCGGGGGATTCTGCCGTGCGGCCCAGTCGGCCAACGGCTGTTCGAGCTCATAGGAGTGGTGGCAGCCGTACCAGAACACTTCCGCCACTTGCCGGGCGTCCACACCGGTGACCGGGTGCGCGAGCCGGACGTACTGCACGCCCTCCTTCGGTTCGCCGGCGGAGGCGCCGAGCAGGCAGCCGAGAACGGTGGACAGGGCGAGCAGGCGCAACACCATCTTCTTCATGCGGGCCACCCTTGCGCTCTGCGTCTGAGCGCACCCTGGTGACACACGCAAGGTCCCCCGATCGGACCGTCCACCGGTGGACCAAGGTCACCCGCGGGGCCGACTCCCGCACCGCTGAACTGGCGGGGTTCTCCAAGCTCGTCGAGTCCGCGCATGCCCGCAGGCGGGCCGTGAACGCGTCGTACCCGGTGGTGTGGCGGCCACCGGGAACGCCACCAACTCGCCCGGGAGCGGGCGTTCGTCCGGCCGACCTCAGGAGCTCGTGAGGATGACGAGTTGTTGGGTCGCCCGGGTCATCGCGACATAGTGGTCGACCGCTCCTTCGATGCCCTCGCCGAACTTCTCCGGGTCGACGAGGACGACCAGGTCGAACTCGAGTCCCTTCGACAGCTCCGGGGTCAGTGACCGGACGCGGGACGTCGCCCGGAATGCGGGATCGCCGATGACACAGGCGATCCCGTCCGCATGTGCGGCGAGCCAGGTGTCGAGGACCGAGTCCAGATCCGAGGTGGATCCGTGTACGACGGGGACGCCGCCGCTGCGGATGGAGGTCGGCACGTTGGCGTCCGGGAGCACGGCCCGGATGACCGGCTCGGCTTCCGCCATGATCTCTTCCGGGGTCCGGTAGTTGATGCTCAGGGAGGCCAGGTTGATCCGGTCGAGCCCGATCCGCTCGAGGCGTTTCTGCCACGACTCGGTGAACCCGTGCCTGGCCTGGGCGCGGTCCCCGACGATGGTGAAGCTCCGGGACGGGCAGCGGAGCAGCAGCATCTGCCACTCGGCGTCGGTGAGTTCCTGAGCTTCGTCCACGACGACGTGCGCGAACGGGCCGGCGAGCAGGTCCGGTTCGACGGTGGGCAGCTCGGACTCGTCGACCAGGCTGACCTTGGCGTCCTCGCCACGCAGCATCCTCACCAGGCCTTCGCCGTCGTCACCGTCGGCACCGGAGTCGGCCGCGGCCTCGATCAGGTTGTCGACGACCTGCGCCGTACGCTCGCGCTGGGCGGCGAGGATGGCCTCGTGCCGACGCTTGCGCCGCGCCGCCTCCGGGTCGCCCAGCCGCTGCCGTGCCGCGTCCAGGAGCGGCAGGTCGGACACCGTCCAGGCCTGGGCCTCCGCGCGCTGCAGCTTCTGAACGTCATCGGGGCTGAGCCAGGGAGCGCACATCCGCAGATAGGCGGGTACCGACCACAGGTCCCCGACGAGGTCGGCCGCTTCGAGCAGCGGCCACGCGCGATTGAAGGCTGTGAGCAGCTCCCTGTCCCGCGACAGCGACTTGCGGAGCAGGTCGGGCGAGACATCGTCGCCGTCGTGCTTGTCCACCAGGATCGTGACCAGTTCCTCCCAGATCTGGTCGCGCGCCTCGTTGTGCGGAGTACCGGGTGCTGCTTCGAACGCCACAGCCCAGTCGTCGGCGCTCAGCCAGATGTCGGACCACTGGGTCGTGACCGTCATCCCCTTGCTGGGCGGCTCCTCGTAGAACCTGACGGCCGTCTCGATCGCCTTCACCAGGTTCGCGGACGACTTCAGGAGTGCCACGTCCGGGTCGGTCTCGATCGCTGCCGCGGCTCCTTCGGCGACGAGGTCCCGCAGGGTGCAGGTCTGCACGCCCTCCTCTCCGAGGCTGGGGAGGACGTCGGCGACGTAGGCCAGGTAGGGCCGGTGCGGACCGACGAACAGCACGCCGCCCCGACGGTGACCGAGGCGAGGGTCGGAGTAGAGGAGGTAGGCGGAGCGGTGCAGGGCGACGACGGTCTTGCCGGTACCCGGACCGCCGTCGACGACGAGAGCGCCGCGGGATCCGGCGCGGATGATGGCGTCCTGGTCGGCCTGGATGGTGCCGAGCACGTCTCGCATCCGCGGCGACCGGGTGCTGCCCAGGCTGGCGATGAAGGCGGACTGGTCGTCGAGCGCGGCGTGCCCGGCGAACCCGTCCGCGGTGAACACCTCGTCCCAGTAGTCGCTGATGCGGCCGCGGGTCCAGCGATACCTGCGTCGGCTTGCCAGACCCATCGGGTTGGCGTGGGTGGCTCCGAAGAACGGCTCAGCCGCGGGGGAGCGCCAGTCGACCAGCAGCCGACGACCCGCGCTGTCCGTAAGGCCAAGTCGTCCGACGTACACGGGCTCGGGATCGTCCGCGCTGACCATGTGTCCGAGGCACAGGTCCAGACCGAAGCGACGCAGTGCGCGCAGGCGAGCGGCCAGCCGGTGGATCTCCATGTCCCGGTCCATCGCCTGCCGGCCCATGCCGCCGGGCGCCCTGCGCTCGGCATCGAGGCGGTCGGACACCTCGGCGATCGTCTGCTCGAGGCACTCCGCGATGGCCGCGAAGTGCTGCTCATCGCCGCCGATCAGCGTCGGGTCGGCCTTGGGGGAGAGGTGGTCAGGAAGGTCAAACGCCCTGGTGGTCAGGGGGTTCACGTCATCAGCTCCGATGTGAGGTTGCTGCGTCCATGGCGCGCAGCAAGGCGTCTGGACCGGCGTAACGAACCTGGTGGCCATGACGAGCAACGCTTCGCCTGATGTGGACCGCGTGGCCGTTGTCGGTTCTGGCCGTCCGGGTTCGCAGGTTCTCGTGTTCTCTGGGGCCTGGCTCGACGAATCCGCGTGGTTCACGCGGACACGGGCGGCCTTGCTCAACCGGCCGCGTCGAGCAGCAGTTTCGCGGCCACCGTGGCTCCGTCGGTGCGGATCGTGCCGGCCACGGCGGTCGCTCGTTCGCGGGTCTCGGGGGTCAAGGCCGTCCCGAGCGCGGCCGACAGCGACTCGAAGGTCGGGGTCGGGCCGTCGTGTGCCGCGCCGATGCCCAACTCGGCCACCCGGCCCGCCCAGTACGGCTGGTCCGCGATCTGGGGTACCACCACCTGAGGCGCGCCGGCCCGGGTGGCCGTCGTCGTGGTGCCCGCGCCGCCGTGGTGCACGACGGCGGCCACCCGGCCGAACAGGGCCTGGTGGTTGACCTCGCCGACGGCGAAGCAGTCGTCGGCGTCGTCGATCAGGGCCAGGTCGGCCCAGCCGCGGGCGATGAGTACGCGGCGGCCGTGCGCGCGGACCGCCTCGATGGCCACCTGGGCGGCGTCCGCCGAGGCGTGCATGGACATGCTGCCGAAGCCCACGTACACCGGTGGTTCACCGGCCTCCAGGAACGCCTCCAGCTCCTCCGGGAGCGGGCGCTCGTCCGGCAGGACCCACGCCCCGGTCTGTACGACGTCGAGATCCGGTGTCCCCTGCCACGGGTCCAGGGTCGGGTCCGTCGCCAGCCACGGCCGGTCACCGATGACGAAGTCGCGGACGCTGTCCACCGGGGGCAGGCCGATCGACGCCCGGTTGGTGTTGAGCGCCTCACCGAACAGCGCGTTGATGTTCTGCGCGTCCAGGTCCCACAGCACCCTGTTGTCGGTCACCTCCGGCGGGAGTGGCCGACCCGGAAACGCCAGCGGCGGGCGGTCCGGCGACGGCAGGGTGAGCTGTTGGAAGGTCACGGACACGGAGGGGATGCCCAGCTTCTCGGCCACCGACCGCGCGCCGGCCGCGGCCGAGATCATGCCGGTCGCCACCAGCACGTCGCAGCCCTCGGCGGCGGGGGTGACCACGTCCAACTGGCTGGCGACCACCGCGGCCGCGCGCTCCGGCAAGGACGACGGTGGCGGCGCCGACTTCGTCAGGGCGCGCGCCGACGGGCCGAAGGGCACCAGCTCCACGCCGACACCGGCCAGCAGCTTCGCGAACTCCTCGTCCGCCGGCCCGCACACCCGCACCTCCGCGCCGAGCGCCCGCAACTGGACCGCGAGTCCCGCCATCGGTTGGACATCCCCGCGCGACCCATACGTCGACAACAACACACGCACTTTGCGACTCCCCGTTTCCGCAGATTCTGGCCTTGGCCGGAGATTCTGCGGCACGACCGGGGCCTTGCCGCAAGCCCCCCGGTGCGCTATAAGTTAAGAGTGGCAAGGAGCGCGTGACCTCCTTGCCTTTCCTTTTGTCGTCCGCTGTGGACGGACAACCTCCTCGCGAAACAGCGTCGCGGCGTGCCGCGTACAGCGGCACCGCACCGCCGCCCGCGTCGTCGAGGGTGCCGTCATTCGGGCGCCCGTACGAACTCCGTACCCCTGCTGGCATAGTGGTGCCTCGGTGCCGCGCCGTCCGGCATGGGGCCACACGTGTGCGGTACGTGATCCGGGCGATCCACAAGCCGCGGCGGAAAGTCCCGTACCCCGCGACTCGTTGGGCGGTCGATCGGAGAGCGACGGATGCCGAGTGGGCTCATCGCGCTGGCACTCGGCGGGTTCGGCATCGGTCTGACCGAGTTCCTGATCGCCGGGCTGCTGCCGCAGGTGGCGTCGAGTTTCGAGGTGTCCGAGGCGGCCGCCGGCTGGCTGATCTCCGGGTACGCGTTGAGTGTCGCGATCGGCGCGATCGCGCTGACCGCGGCGACGGCGCGGCTGCCCCGCAAGGGGATCCTGGTCGGCCTGGTGGCGTTGTTCGTCATCGGCAATCTGTTGTCCGCGGTCGCGTCGACCTATCCGGTGATGCTGTTCGGTCGGATCGTCGCGGCGTTGTGCCACGGTTCGTTCTTCGGTATCGGCTCGCTGGTCGCTCGCAGTCTGGTCGCGCCGGAGAAGAAGTCCCGCGCGGTGGCGGTCATGTTCGCCGGGCTGACGCTTGCGAACGTGCTGGGCGTGCCGTTCGGTGCGCTGGTCGGTGAGCGCTGGGGGTGGAGAGCGGCCTTCTGGGCGGTCACCGCAATCGGCGTACTCGCGCTGGTGGGAATCATCGCCCTCGTCCCCGGCGGCGCGGGAGAGACACGGCCGCCGACAGCCACGGACCGGTCAGACCCGATACCGCCCAGCAGCCTGCGGGCCCAGTTCCGCGCGTTCCGGTCCTGGCAGGTCTGGCTGACCCTGACGGCCACCGCGCTCAGCTACGGCGGCATGTTCGGTGCGTTCAGCTATCTCGCCTACACGTTCACCGAGGTGGGCGGCTTCTCCTCGGCGGACGTCGCTTGGTTGCTGATGGTGTACGGCGTCGGCCTGGTCGTCGGGAACCTGATCGGCGGGCGAGCGGCCGACCGGGACCGTGACCGCGCCCTGGTCCTCGCGCTGCTCGGACTTGCCATCACCTTGGCCGTGTTCGGTCTGCTGGCCGACAGCGCCACCGCGTCGGTGATACTGGTCTTTCTGATGGGGCTGTTCGGGTTCGCCAGCGTGCCCGGCATGATCACTCGCGTCACCGACTTCGCCCACGGGGCGGCGCTGGCCGCCAGCGCGAACGTGTCCGCGTCCAACATCGGCAACGCGCTTGGCGCCTGGCTCGGGGGCCTGGCCATCACCGCGGGCCTCGGCTACACCGCGCCGCTCTACGTCGGCGCCGGCATCGTCCTGATCTCCGTCATCGTCATGCTCGTTGCCGCACACCAGGCCAGGTCACCCGCGCAGCAGACTGGCCACTGCAGGTGACTTGATGCCGGCCGGCCGTCGAGAACCAGCCCGGTGCCGTTGAGGCGGCCATCGATCACCTGGCGGCCGATACCGCAGCAGTCACTACAGCCAAGGCCGAGGGCGAGGGAGGGCGACGGCGCTGGCCTGTGTACGGTCCGGATCTTGGTCCGCTGTGGCGGAGCATCCCGGAGTTGGCGAGGCCCCCAGGATTCAGGTGGTGGGGCGGGAGTGCACGCTGACGGCATAGCCGCCGCCTTGACTGTAGGGCTCGCCGGCCCAGGTGGCGTAGCGCTGGCGCAGGATCAGTCCGGCCTGGGTGCACCAGTGATCGAACTCCGGCAGAGTCACTGGAGGTTCGGGTAGCGGCAGGTGTGCCGCGTCCAGCCCCATGCCCGTGACCAGCAGTCCGCCGGGACGCAGGACGGCTGCCAGTTGCTGGACGACGGCTGACTCGGTGCCGGAGGCCAGCAGGGGGATGACGTTCCCGGCGGCAACCACCAGGTCGAAGCCCGGTTTCAGGCCGAGGGCATCCAGGTGCGCCAGGTCGCCGTGGAGCCATTCCAGCGCGGGGGCGGCACCGCGGGCGACAGTGAGCATGGAAAGGTCGGTGTCCACGCCGGTGCAGTGGTGGCCCAGCTCGGCGAGCCGGATCGCGAGCCGGCCGGTGCCGCAGCCGGCGTCGAGGATCCGGGCGGCGGGCTTCAGCAGTGCGGCGCAGAAGGCGGCCTCGCCGTGGATGTCATGGCCCGATTCGGCGAGCCGCGCGAAGCGCTGGGCGTACTGCTCTCCGGCTTGTCCGCCTGTCAGTTCCGCCCAGCGGTCGCGTTGCCTGCTCATGTTCTGCGTGCCTTCCGGTCAGCCTCGGTAGTAGAGGCGGGGACGCTGCCATCGCGCTTGATCGTAGGTAAAGACCTCGGAGCCTGCTACGACGGTACGCGGGCGCGGCTCGTCTCAGCGAGCAGTCACCGGACCGGATCACCACGGCGCCGGTGAGTCCGGGTGGGAGAGCGCCCCCAGGCAAGCGAAGTCCGCCTGCGTGTCTTCGACCTTGGTCGGATAGCGCCCGGGTCGAGGTCGCCCGCTGCGCGGCTGGGGTGGGTACCGGGAAGCGACCAGGCAGCCACATGACGCGAGCCGGAGAGGTCACACGAGCCTGACCGGCCCGGCGTCGATCGGCAGGCGGACCAGGAGATAGGGCTTGCGGCGCAGGTCCTTGCCCTCGTGGAAAGGCGACAGCCGGTTGAGCTGGTTGGCGATGGCGTACAGGTGGCGGTCCGAGGCGACGGACAGGGTGTCGACCCAGAGCAGGTCGCTGCCCTGGACGAGGGTCCGGTAGGTGCCGTTCGGGCTCCTGCGCCAGAGGGAGTTGTGTTCCAGGTCGCCGCCGTAGAGCCGTCCCTTGTCGTCGCTCTCCAGGCCGTCGGCCATCGGCTTGAACCCGAGGTCCTCGACCGTGGCCGCCACCTCGGCGTCCGTGGCGTCCGGGTCGGCGAGGGCGTCGGTGGACACGCTGTGCAGTCGGCGGCTGGACAGCGGGCAGTAGTAGAGGCGCGTGCCGTCGGCGCTGAGGGCGATGCCGTCGGAACCGGTCTCGTAGTGCGTGGGCTCGCCGCCGGCGGGGCGGACCATGAAGGGCTCGCCCTCGATGACCGGAAGGAACTGCTTGTCCGCGAGCACCGAGGGATGTCCGGCCAGTCGCCGCCAGGAGCGGCCCGTGGCGAGGTCGACCACGATCACGCCGTTGGAGCCGCCCGAGTCGGTGATGAACGCCATGCCCTGGGCGCCGCGCCGCAGGTCGAAGCGCACGTCGTTGGGGTAGCTGTTCGCAGGCACCACCTCGGGCGGGAAGAGGATCTTCCGTACGATGCGGTCGGTGCGCAGGTCGACCGCCACGAGTTTCGGGCCGCCGTAGGAGGACCCGGCGAACAGCGGGCTTCCGGTGTCGAGGATCCACAGCCGGTCGGCCGGGTCGACGACGACGCTCTGCACCGACTGGAAGTGCCCGGCCAGGTCGGAGGCGTCCTCGCGGTTCACCTCGGCGTCGGGGTAGGCCACCGGCTTCCCGCCCCGCAGTTCGGCGACGGTGAACGGGACGTCGTCGCCCCAGCGGGGAAAGTTGACGAAGATGCGGCCGCGGCGCGAGACGGTGACCCCTGTCGGCATCGCGCCCCAGAAGCGGGCAACGACCTCGTAGTGACCGGCTGTTGAACCGGAGGGGGATGCGGAGGCGTAGGCGGGTCCGGCGATTTGGGTGGCGACCAGCGACGCGGTGGTCGCCGTAAGGAACGTACGTCGTTTCATGAGAGCGTCTCCTCTTGGGTCAAGTCACTGGAGAGCGCGGCGAGTTGCCGCAGCACCTCGGCGCGTGGTGGGAATGGCCGGACACTGCCGTGGCTGGTGGAGGGCGCCACCAGGAGCGCTGTCCGCCGAGGACATCGCCTGCGGCTACCGCCAACTCCTGGAAGAGGAACGGGGTCAAACGGCCGGTGGACCTGGAGCTCTCAGGTCCGCCGGGCTGCCGGGCGGGTCTTCGCGACCATGCTGCGGTCCCCCGAGGAGACCATCGCGTGAATGGGTACGGTGCTGACGCTCATGAGCGTCGCAAGGCCCCGGCGGCCCTGCTGGCGAGCGAGCGCTGGACCCATGAGGTGCATCAGGGCGGTGAGGGCCGGCATCGGACGCCCGAAGAGCGTGATCTCCGTGATGCGTGCTTGGTCGTCGAGCCGCAGCATCTGCACCTCCTCGAACGACTGGGAACCCACCCGCGCCCGGTAGACCAGGGCGTACTTGTCGCCCTCGCCGGTCTGGGTGTGGTATCGGACGTCCTTGACCGCCGCGAACGCCACGGTCAGGAAGTCGCGCAGCTGGTCAGATCCCTCGAAGGGGAACTGGTCGGTGAGCGGCGAGCTGAGCACGACGTCCGGGCTCAGGCACGCGACCGCGGCTTCGACATCACCGCGTTCCTCGGCGGAGCGCCAGCGCGCGATGGTAGTGGCGGCGGAGTGCAGGGTCTCGGACACGGGTCTCTCCCGGTATCAACGGCGCGAACGGGTTTGTGGGTGGCGGGATGCGCGGGTGGCGGGTGTCAGCCGGCGAGCTTGTTCATCGTGCGGATCTGCTTGTCCAAGACCCAGGCGGGAACGAAGCGGAGCATCCGTGCGCGTCCGGCCATGGGGCCGGCGGCGTAGCGCAGTTTCGGCTTCTTGTCGGTCGCTGCCGTGACGATCGCCTTGGCGACCACGGCGGGGTCGTCGCCGTCCTTGATCGCCTCCGCCATCAGGCGGTCGAAGACGTGCCGCTGATCCGCGTAGATCTGCAGGGGCGTGTCGGGCTTCGCGCTGTTGGCCTCGAATCCGGTCCGGGTGTAGGCGGGTTCGACGAGAAGCGACCGCACGCCATACTCCCGGACCTCGTGGTCCAGGGACTGGGAGTAGCCCTCGATCGCATGCTTGGACGCGCCGTAGACGGCCATGTAGGGAGCGGGGATGAACCCCTGCACTGACGAGAGGTTGATGATGCGCCCGCGTCCCTGGGCGCGCATGTGCGGCAGGACCTCATTCACCATGCGCATGACACCGAATACGTTGATGTCGAAGACGCCCTGGGCCTGCGCGAGGGAGGTTTCCTCGGCCGCGCCTATCGAGCCGATGCCGGCGTTGTTGACCAGGACGTCGATCCGCCCGAACCGCTCGATCACCTGCTGGACCGCGGTGGTGACCGACTTGTCACTGACCACGTCGAGGTCGAGGAACGTCACACCGTGGAGCGGGGGAACGCGTGAGGTGTCGCGGCCTGTGCCGA
>NZ_VWMY01000034.1:0-44755 GCF_008905045.1 Streptomyces albicerus | reverse complement strand
CCAGCGCGAGCGCGGTTTCCTTCCCGATGCCGGATGACGCACCTGTCACCAGTGCCACCGGCCGATTTGTCGTCATCATGCACTCCCGAACTCAAGAGAAACCGATCGGTTTCTTCGCCTCGCCTCACTGTAAACCGATCGGTTTCCATCCACAAGCTCAAGCAGGGAACTGGTGCCGGGCACACGTCACCGGCTGTCTTCGGGCTGAGCTGACCGATGCCCGCCAACATGGCGGCACGGGCCGGATGAGCAGGCAGGAGAGACGCGAGAGTGTCATCCCCGCGCTGTGATCGCCGAGTTCGCGCTCAAGGGCTACTACGGCACCTCTACCGAGGCGATTGCCAAGCAGGGATGCGTCATCGCGGCAGCCATCGACGCACGGGGCGATGATCAGATCGGTGAGCGTCCGTGCCGGTTGCCCGAGACCGGCATCAGCTCGGAGGGCACATCAGGCACCGAAGGTGCCCGGAACGGCGATGCGTCAGCGCATGCCTGCCGCGTCGAGCAGGGTGGCCACCGTGGGTGCGATGAGCCCCGTCAGGTTGTCGGCTCCGATCCCCGCACGGGCGCTGGCGCCGTCGAAGACCAGGCTGAGCTGCCGGGCCAGCAGATCGGGGTCGCTCGCGCCACCCTGTTCGGCCTCGGAACGGAAGAAAGCTGTCAGCCCTCCCTTGATCCGGTGTGCCACCTGGCTCGCAGGGTGGCTCTGGTCCTTCAGCTCGATCTGCACAGCCAGGTACCGACAGCCTTGGAACTCGGGCGCAGCCGCCTGCAGTTCCACCCGCTCGAAGACGTGCAGGATCCGCTCGCGGGGTGAACGGTCGTCGTCCGCCGGGGGCAGGGCCCTCGCCACGTAGGCGGAGGCGCGTTCCTCCAGGCTCGCCGCGAGAAGTTCGTCCTTGCTCTCGAACAGCTGGTACATGGAGCGCTTGGACACCCCCGCCGCCTTGCAGAGCGCCTCGACGCCGATGCCGACACCGTCTCGGTAGGTGAGCGTGGCCGCCGCGTCCAGCAGCCGCTCCCGGGGACTTTGCTTCGCCTTGGTGGTCACACTGCGAGGTTAACTCGATTCCATCGGAATGAAAACCGATCGGTTTACAAAGGTGTGCCCGGGGTGGTATCCGGCGCCGCCCACAGCCGAGCGGACGCCTGAAGCCCGACCTGAGGCTCGGCGACGTCCCTGAGGGGAACACCTCCGGCCGTCACGCGCTGCTCACGTGGTCAGAGGGTGGCGCGCAGATGGCTGACAGTGACGAAGTGGTAGCCCTGGGCGGTCAGCGTGCGCAGGATCTGCGGGACCGCGGCGACCGAGGTGGAGTGGATGTCGTGCATCAGGACGACGTCGCTCCGCTGCGCCTTGTCGATGACGGTCTGGGCGACCTTGGCCGCGTCGCGGTACTTCCAGTCCTCGGTGTCCACGTCCCACATCACCGGCGAGAGCGTGGTCGCGGCCTTCACCTGGGCGTTGATCGCGCCGTAGGGCGGGCGGAAGAGCGTGGGGGCCTTGCCGGTGGCGGCCTTGATGGCGTCGCTGGTGCGGTTCAGCTGGGAGGCGATCTGCTCGGGGGTGAGGTTGGTGAGGTCGGGGTGGTTCCAGGAGTGGTTTCCGACCTCGTGGCCGGCTTTCGTTTCGGCGCGGACCAGGTCGGGGTGGGCTGCGACGTTCTGGCCGGTGGTGAAGAAGGTGGCGCGTGCCTTGTACTGCGCCAGGTAGGTCAGCAGGGTCCCGGTCTCCGGCGCCGCCGGACCGTCGTCGAAGGTCAGCGCGAGGCACTTGACCTGCTTGCAGTCGGTGTCGTCGTCGCCGGAAGCGGTGTGGGTGGGGACGGCGGGCTCGGAGACGTCTGCCGCGCCCAGGTCGATCGAACGGCTGGGCGTCACGGTCTGCCGCTGGACACGCTTTCCGAACCCGGACAGCCAGGGGGTGATCGTCTCCTTGGACAGGGACACGACGTAGGTCCCGGCGGGCGGGACGCCGACCTCGCCGCGGTCGAAGGTCACCCGCAGTCCGCCGTCGGCGGTGAAGACCATGTCGTCCATGAGGGCGGTGCGGGAGTCCGGGGCGGAGAGCGTGTCGTCGAAGAGGGCGGCGTCGAAGCCTTCGCGCCCCTTGAGCTGATCCTTCAAGGCAGCGACGAAGGCGTCCCGTGAACCTTCCGCGACGAGTCCGAGGGCCGTGCGGTACGCGCCGGCCTTGCCGTCGTACCAGTACGTCCTGGTCGACAGCCCTGACCCGGTGCCGCTGTGGTCCTGCGTGCTGAGCCGTACGCCGAGCACGTCACCGGAGGCGACCAGGAAGTAATGGCTGATGTTGAGCTCGCGGCCCTCCGCGTCCCCCGATCCGTCCTCGCACACCCCCGAGCGGAAGCCGGCCAGGCGCTCCTCCACGTCCTTCTTCATCGCGGCCGTCATCGCCTCCGCACCAGGCACGTCCGGATAACTCGTCGCGAAGGGGCAGGAACTCTGCTCGCTGCTGTCGCTGACGATCTGCAGACCTTTGATCTTCGACGGATCGACGCTGCGGACCGGCGAGGGACCGGGGGTGGATCCGGGGGTGGATCCGGGCCGCCCGTCGGCGGATCCGGTACCCGAGGAGCCGTCCGATCCGGACGAGCAGGCCGCCGTGAAGGAGAGGGCGCCGAGCAGTAGAAGAGAAGGGAGCAGAGTGCGAGTGCGCATGAGACCAGAACCTGACTGAGGAGATGGGCGGACGTCGCCGACGGGACGTCGCGGTCGTTCTGGTCATCGATCGTTCAGGGCAGAGGCGTTTTTCAGCGACACGCAGAGCCACCCTGAACAATCAGTTCAAGGTCGTTTTCTGCTGTTTCCAAACACTTCAGTTGCGTTTGGCGCACACCTGCTCGTACGGCGCGTCAGGGACGTAGGTCCGCCACTGTGCCTCGGTCAGTCCGCCACCGGTGCGCGCACAGATGGTGCGGACGGCCCGGTCCGGGGCGACGGGGAGACGCTGCAGTGGTACTTGGGGACCGCTGGCGTAGACCGTGCCGCCGTCCTCGGCGAAGGCGAGGGAGCGGATGGTGTCGCCGGGCGTGGGCAGGTCCGTCCCGAGGAGTTGCTGGCCCTCGGTGTCCCACAGCCGCAGGGTCCCGCCCGCGCCGCCCACGGCCAGCGTGCCGTCGTCGGAGGAGAAGGCGAGCGCCCCCACCCCTTCCGGCTCGCCCTGGGTGGCCGTGTCGGAGGTACCGGTCAGTGCACCCGTACGGTGCCGGATGTCGCCGTCCCACAGGGTGACGTGCCCGGTGGAGTCGCCGACGGCGAGCCGGGTGCCGTCGGGGCTGAACGTCAGCGCGGTGACCTGGCGGCCGTCGGCGAGCGCGCGCCCGGTCACGTCTCCGGTTCCTGGATCGGCGTACTGGTCGTCGGAGCCCACGAGCAGATCTCCGTCCGGCCGCGCGGCCAGTGCCTCCCCGGAAAAGCCCTGCATGGTCCCCGACCGCCGGTGGTTCTCGGTGTCCCAGATCTCCGTCCCGTAGCTGTCGCTGTGGGTGGCGGAGCGGACGGCCAGCAGTGTCCGGCCGGTGGGCCCCAGGGTGAGGGAGGTGACCGGACGGTCGGCAGCGCCCGAGGTCTCGAAGACCGTACGCACCTTATGTTCCCGTACGTCCCACACGGTGAAGCGCAGCCGCAGCGAGCCGCCCGAGGACGCGGTGTCGGCGACGGCCAGTGCACGGCCGTCCGGGCTGAAGGCCAGCCGGGGGATCTCCTCGTCGGAAAGGCTCGGCAACGCGCCGAGCTTCGCGCGGGCGAGGACCGCGCCCGTCCGCGAGGAACGCAGCTCGAAACGGTAGCCGCCGCCGGACCGGGTGACGGTGGCCAGGGCGGCGCCGTCCGGACTGAGCACGCTCGCGTCGGCCGGAGTGCTCTGCCACCGCGGGCTGAGACGGTCGGTCAGGTCGAAGGTGTGGACCGTGGCGCTGTCGAGGTAGCGCAGGAGCCGAGGCTTGCCCGGGTCCCAGGTCAGCCCGGTGGCCGCATCCTTCGAGAGCGGTCGGTCAAAGACCTGTGTGCCGCCGTTGGCCAGTCGCCATACGGAGAGTTCGTGATCGTCCGCGGTGGCCAGGAACTCGCCGTCGGGGGAGAGAGCGGCCTGGGTGAAGCCGGTGATCCCGCCACTGGCGAACTCGGCGAGCGCGCGTCCACTGCGGACGTCCCAGATCCGGGCGTCCGTGCTGTAGGCGGCGGCCAGCCGTCGGCCGTCCGCGCTGAACCGCAGCAGGCGCGGGCCGTTGTCCGCGCCGGAGCCGGTGCCGCACAGGGTCTTGTCCGCTTTCTCCCAGTCTCCCGGCAGTTGCTTGCCGTCCGCGGTGTCCCACAGCTCGAGCGGCCCTTCGGCGGGACACAGCGCGAGCAGACGCCCGCCGGGGCCGACGGCCGCCGTGGAGAGCGTGCGCGTGAGGCCGGTGGTGAAGAGGGCCTTGCCGTCCTCCGTACGGTGCAGCCGGACCGTACCCGGGCCGTCCGGGGGCCCGGTGAGGTACGTGCTCCCGTCGGACGCGCTGGCCTCCAGCGAAGCGTCGCCCAACTCGGCGGCGGACCTGCCCTGCGGAAGGTTCCACAGCTCTTCGGCCCCGTCCGGCCCGATGACGTCGAGGAACCGGGAGTCGGGCCCGACATCGCCCACCTCCGTACCGCTCGGCAGGCGGTGGGCGGCGGTGACCTTGTGGTCGGCCACGTTCCGGGCGGTCACCGTGGTGCCGTCGACACTGAGCAGGGTCCGGCCACCATCGGCGAGGAAACGCCGGACGCCCTTCCCGGCCAGGGGGTCGGTGAAGGCATCGCGCTCCGGTTGCGCCAGAGCTCCCAGCAGTGCCGAGCGGGACTCGGTGAGCGGGGCGATCTTCCACGCCGCGACGCCGAGCAAGGCGGCGGTACGGGGGTCGGTGGTGCGCAGGCTGTCGGCCACGTTGGCCAGGCGGCGGGCGGCGGCCTTGGCGGCTTCTTCCTCACTCACCCGGTCACGCTGCCAGGCGATCAGGCCGGCGGCCAGCGCCAGGACGAGGAACACGGACAGACCTACGGCCAGGGACCGCGTCCGTCGTGCGGTGCGGGTCTCGGCCTCCCGCTCGGCGTCCCGGGCTGCGAGGGAAGCGGTGAGGAAGGCCCGCTCCAGCGGAGTGAGGTCGTCGTCGGGCTGCCGGGTGAACTCTTGGTTCTGCACCCTGATGAGGCCTTGGTTCGGCTCGCGGGCGAGATCGTCGTTCCGGTGCCCGTGTCGGGTGGCGTCGTCGTTCGGCTGCTCCGGCCGCGTGAGGCCGTCGTCCGGCTGCCACGCGAACAGCTCCTCGGCCCGGGCCAGCCGTGTACCTCGGTAGAGCGCCCCGGGGTCGCGTTCCAGCTCCTCCCAGACGCGAGCCGCCTCGCCGAGCCGACGCTGCGCGCGCAGTCGGTCCCGGCCCTCCTCGATCCAGCCGGCGAGGCGCGGCCAGCCGGTGATCAGCGCCTCGTGCGCAAGCTCCACCGTGTCGCCGTCCAGGGTGACCAGACGGGAGACGACGAGACGTTCCAGCACATCCCGCGCATCGCTGCCGAGTTCGGCCCGGGACGCCGGGCGACGGGTGTCGGCCGTGCCTCCCCCACTCTCGACCTCGCCCGAGCGGGTGTACCCCCATCCGGGAGCGATCAGCCGCAGCAGGATGCGCCGGGCGATACGCCCCTGCTCCGCCGACAGCCCGCCGTACACCTGCTCCGCGGTGCCGGCGATCGCGCCACGTACACCGCCTGTCTCCTTGTACGCAGCCAGAGTCAGCAACCGGCCGCGGCGGCGGCGCCAGGTCTCCAGCAGTGCGTGGGAGAGCATGGGCAGCGCGCCCGGCTGGTCGACGACCTCGCCGATGATCTCGGCGGTGAGAGCACGTTCCACGTTCAGACCGGCGGAGGTGGCCGGGCCGGTGATCACCTCGCGCAGCTCGTCCGGAGTCATCGGCCCGACCAGCAGATTGGCCCGGGAGACGGCCTCGGCCAGCTCACGGTGGCCGGCGCAGTGCCCGTAGAAGTCGCCACGGACCGCGATCACCACGCGCAGTCGGCTCTCCGGCCGCCGGGCGGCGAGCAGCAGGTCCAGGAACCGGTCGCGTTCCTTGCGGTCGTGGCACAGGGTGAACAGTTCCTCGAACTGATCGATGATCACCCAGGTTTCCCCGTCGCCGTCCCGCGGGACGAGCGCCTTCTCGTGCGTACGCGCGGGCCGCTCACCCGGGGTGAGCACACGGATCACCGCCGGCCGCTCCGCCCCGGCCGCCTGCCGCAGCCTCGGAATCAGTCCCGCCCGCAGCAGCGACGACTTGCCGCTGCCGGACGGCCCGAACACCGCCGCGAAGCGGTGCTCACGCACCAACTCCACCAGTTCGGTGACGAGCGTCTCCCGGCCGAAGAACAGATCGCTGTCGTCCGGTTCGAAACGGGCCAGCCCCCGGTACGGCGGCCTCTCGTCCGGCGCGGGCGCCCGGACCTGGGCGTCCGCCTCCCGCCAGCGCCGTTCCCACTCGTCCGGGTCGGCATCCAGCGCCTCGGCGTACGCCCGCACCACCGCAAGGGAAGGCAGCTGATCACCGGCCGCCGCCTGGGACATCGCGGTGATGGAGTAGCCCGCCCGCTCGGCCATCTCCCGGTACGGCGGCTTACCGGCCTTCTCCCTGAGGACGCGCAGATCGTGTGCGAGCCGCTGTATGGGACCGGCGCCGGGGTCGACCGGCTTCTCACGTCGTCCCACCGGGAGCACCTTTCACATGCATCGACCCGAACGGCCAGGCGTTCAAGCTACGTTTTCACCCGATCCCCCCGCAATCGTGGCCAGCGTGAGGCTGCCCACGACACCCCGTTCCTGAGAGTCAGCCGCGGTCCCTGGCGGTGAGGGAGGCGGCGGCGAGGTCGGCGGGGACCCTGGTCCGTGTGCGGCAGGGCGCGTCGGAGCCGGCAGCGGTGGCCGTGTCGGGGTACGTGCGGATGGTCCGCTCGACGCCCGCGGCGGCGTCCCTCTGGCGACGGTGTTCCCGAGCCACCACGGCGGCTTCCTCGGGGGCGAATTCGGCTGTGCCGGGCAGCCTGAGGCCTTCGCGCGCAAGCTGCGCAAGGTCCTCGACGATGCCGACTGACGGTCGCGCGCCACCGTCCTGCACGCCCTACCGGCGCCCGGCTGGGGCCGTACGCACCGAGCCCTGAGCGGGACGTGTGTACCCGGCCGGGATGGTCACGGCCGGGTACTGTCGCGACTTGCCGGGGTTCATCTCTCCCTGCTCAGCCGGCGGCTCGTCATCGGCCTGGTCGCCCATTCATGCGGTGCGCGGCGGTGGAAAGGCGCCCGGCTTGACTTGGCCGTACGCAGGAGCTGGCGGGCACACCTCGCTCCGTCAACGTTCCCGTCCCCCCCACGGCCCACCGGCCCTGGATAACGGGAAAGGCCGGTTCGACACCGTCGGCGCCGAGCCGGCCCTTTCTGTGCTGCATCCA
Organism: Streptomyces albicerus; assembly: GCF_008905045.1. GTDB lineage: Bacteria > Actinomycetota > Actinomycetes > Streptomycetales > Streptomycetaceae > Streptomyces > Streptomyces albicerus. The sequence goes on along the minus strand of NZ_VWMY01000034.1, from coordinate 37,288 downwards.
CTCAGGGGTGCGCCGAGTCTTCCGCCCGGCGGAGCCGGTCAGTCCGTGCCGAACTCCATCGCGGCGCGGTCCAGCATCTCGTCGTCGTCGGAGACCTCGCCGCGGGAGGCGATGGCCTCGGCGCCGCCCTCCGGCATGGTGCCGATCAGCCCGGTCGCGGCCGCCTGGGCGGCACCGATGGCGGGATGGGCGGTGCCGATCAGGCCGAGCCCGGCGTACTGCTCCAGCTTGGCGCGCGAGTCGGCGATGTCGAGGTTGCGCATGGTGAGCTGGCCGATCCGGTCCACCGGGCCGAACGCGGAGTCCTCGGTGCGCTCCATGGACAGCTTGTCCGGGTGGTAGCTGAACGCCGGGCCCGTGGTGTCGAGGATCGAGTAGTCCTCGCCGCGCCGCAGCCGCAGCGTCACCTCGCCGGTGACGGCCGCGCCGACCCAGCGCTGCAGCGCCTCACGCACCATCAGCGCCTGCGGGTCGAGCCAGCGGCCCTCGTACATCAGCCGGCCCAGGCGCCGTCCCTCGTTGTGGTACTGGGCGAGGGTGTCCTCGTTGTGGATCGCGTTGACGAGGCGCTCGTACGCCGCGTGCAGCAGGGCCATGCCGGGCGCCTCGTAGATGCCGCGGCTCTTGGCCTCGATGATCCGGTTCTCGATCTGGTCCGACATGCCCATGCCGTGGCGGCCGCCGATGGCGTTGGCCTCCATCACCAGGTCGACGGGGGAGGCGAACTCTTTGCCGTTGATCGTCACCGGGCGGCCCTGGTCGAACCCGATCGTCACGTCCTCGGTGAGGATCTCGACCGACGGGTCCCAGAACCGCACGCCCATGATCGGCTCCACGGTCTCCACACCGGTGTCCAGGTGCTCCAGGGTCTTGGCCTCGTGGGTGGCGCCCCAGATATTGGCGTCCGTGGAGTACGCCTTCTCCGCGCTGTCGCGGTAGGGCAGGCCGTGGGCGAGCAGCCACTCCGACATTTCCTTGCGGCCACCGAGCTCGGTCACGAAGTCCGCGTCCAGCCAGGGCTTGTAGATCCGCAGGTGCGGGTTGGCGAGCAGGCCGTAGCGGTAGAACCGCTCGATGTCGTTGCCCTTGAAGGTCGAGCCGTCGCCCCAGATCTGTACGTTGTCCTCGAGCATCGCCCGGACCAGCAGGGTGCCGGTGACGGCGCGGCCGAGCGGCGTGGTGTTGAAGTAGGCGCGCCCGCCCGAGCGGATGTGGAACGCCCCGCAGGTGAGCGCGGCCAGGCCCTCTTCGACCAGCGCCGCGCGGCAGTCGACCAGGCGCGCGATCTCGGCGCCGTAGGTCTTCGCGCGGCCGGGCACCGAGGCGATGTCCGGCTCGTCGTACTGGCCGATGTCGGCGGTGTAGGTGCACGGGACGGCGCCCTTGTCGCGCATCCACGCGACCGCGACCGAGGTGTCGAGGCCGCCCGAGAAGGCGATGCCGACGCGCTCGCCGACGGGAAGGGAGGTGAGGACCTTAGACATAGGAAGAGTATGCATCTTCACGCATGATCATGCAATGGTCGTTCGGGGTCTCTGTCGTCGGGTCCTCCCGGGGGCGGTGCAGTCGTGCCGAGTTGGTCCGCCGACTGTGCGATGAGTTCCGGTGGTGGCTGGGGGAGTGCAATGGCCTGATGGACGGTCAGTCGGCCGCTCCGGCGGGCAAGCCCTCGAATATCGGGACCGTGTACGCCTCCCTGTGCTTCTGCTCACACCGTCATCACCTCCTGCAATTTACTAGGACGTCCTAGTATCTCTGGAGCCAGCATTCCCCTGATCTGCCTGGGAAGGCCCCCATGAGCGATCTGCACCGTCCCGTGCACCCTGTCCGTCTGGTCACCGCGTCGGCCCTGTTCGACGGGCACGACGCATCGATCAACATCATGCGACGGATCTTCCAGTCCCAGGGTGCCGAGGTGATCCACCTCGGACACAACCGGTCGGTGCAGGAGGTCGTGGACGCGGCGCTCGAGGAGGACGCACACGGTGTGGCGGTCTCCTCCTACCAGGGCGGACACGTCGAGTACTTCGAGTACCTGGTCGAGTCGCTGCGACAGCAGGGAGCCGAGCACATTCGTGTGGTGGGCGGCGGAGGCGGCGTCATCGTGCCCGAGGAGATAGCCAGGCTGCGCAACAGCGGAGTGACCATCTTCTCCCCGGAGGACGGCCAGCGGATGGGCCTCGCCGGGATGGTCAACTCCGTGGTGCAGGACTGCGACTTCGACCTCTGGGACGGCAAGCCGACCGACGCGGCCGCCGTCCTCGCCGGCGACCGGTTCGCGATCGCCCGCGCCATCACCGGTGCGGAACTCGGCAAGCTGCCCGCGGACCTCGGGGCACAGCTGCGCGCCGCCGCTACGGCCCGGGCCACGCCGGTGCTCGGCATCACCGGCACCGGCGGCTCGGGGAAGTCGTCACTGACCGACGAGTTGGTGCGCCGGTTCCGCATGGACCAGCAGGACAAGCTGCGCATCGCGGTGATCGCGGTCGACCCGACCCGCCGCCGCGGTGGCGGTGCGCTGCTCGGTGACCGGATCCGCATGAACTCCCTCGACGGGAACCGGGTGTTCTTCCGGAGCCTGGCCACCCGCGGCAGCCGCGAGCTGCCCGAGCACCTGTCCGACGTTATCGACGTGGTGAAGGCCGCCGGATTCGACCTGGTGATCGTGGAGACGCCGGGCATCGGCCAGGGCGACGCGGCGATCGTGCCGTTCGTCGACACCTCGTTGTACGTGATGACGCCGGAGTTCGGCGCCGCCTCGCAGCTGGAGAAGATCGACATGCTCGACTTCGCCGACGTCGTGGCGATCAACAAGTTCGAGCGGCGCGGCGCCAAGGACGCGCTGCGCGACGTGGGCCGCCAACTGGTCCGCAACCGCGAGGCGTTCGGTATGAAACCCGAGGACATGCCCGTATTCGGCACCTCGGCGGCCACGTTCAACGACGACGGTGTCACCGCGCTCTACCAGTACGTGCAGACGGCCCTGGGCGAAAAGGGGCTGACGCTTTCCGAGGGCACGTTGGCGCCCGTCGATGTACGCCACTCCTCCGGTATCCGGCAGGTGGTGCCCGCGGACCGGGTGCGCTACCTCGCAGAGATCACCGAGACGATCCGCACCTACCACACCGAGACCGAGCGGCTGGCCGAGGCGGCCCGGCGGGTGCAGCGGCTGGACGCGGTCCAGGGCGAGCTCGTCGCGGCCGGCTCCGACGCCGGGAACGTGTCGTCGCTGCTGGAGGACGCCCGTACGCAGCTCCCGCACGACGTCAGGCAGCAGATCGAGAACTGGCCCGCCGTCGTGGCCTCGTACTCCGGCGACGAGCAGGTCGTGAAGGTCCGGGACAGGGAGATCCGTACCAAGCTGACTCGCGAGTCGCTGTCGGGCAACAAGGTGCCCCGCGTGGCGCTGCCGGCGTTCAGTGAGCACGGGGAGTTGGTGCGGTTCTGGCGTCGGGAGAACCTGCCCGGCTACTTCCCGTTCACGGCCGGGGTGTTCCCCTTCAAGCGCGACGGCGAGGACCCGGCGCGGATGTTCGCCGGTGAGGGCGATCCGTTCCGCACCAACCGGCGGTTCAAGCTGCTCTCCGAAGGCCAGCCGGCCACCCGTCTGTCCACCGCCTTCGACTCGGTCACCCTCTACGGCCGTGACCCGGACGAGCGTCCCGACATCTACGGGAAGGTCGGCACCTCGGGAGTGTCCGTGGCGACGCTGGGGGACATGAAGGCGCTCTACGACGGCTTCGACCTGGTCGCGCCGACGACGTCGGTCTCCATGACGATCAACGGGCCCGCGCCGGCCATCCTGGCGTTCTTCCTCAACACCGTCGTCGACCAGCAGGTCGAAAGGTTCCGCGCCGCCGACGGCCGCGACCCGTCGCCCGACGAGGTGGCCGAGCTGCGGGCGTACGCGCTGGCGAACGTGCGCGGCACGGTGCAGGCCGACATCCTCAAGGAGGACCAGGGCCAGAACACCTGCCTGTTCTCCACCGAGTTCTCCCTGCGGATGATGGCGGACATCCAGGAGTGGTTCATCGCGCACAAGGTCCGCAACTTCTACTCGGTGTCCATCTCCGGCTACCACATCGCCGAGGCCGGGGCGAACCCCATCAGCCAGCTCGCCTTCACCCTGGCCAACGGCTTCACCTACGTCGAGGCCTACCTGGCCCGCGGCATGGACATCGACGACTTCGCCCCGAACCTGTCGTTCTTCTTCTCCAACGGCATGGACCCCGAGTACTCCGTGCTCGGCCGGGTCGCCCGCCGCATCTGGGCCGTGGCGATGAAGGAGAAGTACGGCGCCAATGAGCGGTCCCAGAAGCTGAAGTACCACGTCCAGACCTCCGGACGCTCCCTGCACGCCCAGGAGATGGACTTCAACGACATCCGTACGTCGCTCCAGGCGCTGATCGCGATCTACGACAACTGCAACAGCCTGCACACCAACGCCTACGACGAAGCGGTGACCACCCCCACCGAGGAGTCGGTGCGCCGGGCCCTGGCCATCCAGCTGATCATCAACCGGGAGTGGGGCCTGGCCATGAACGAGAACCCGCTGCAGGGCTCGTTCATCATCGACCAACTCACCGACCTTGTGGAGGAGGCCGTGCTCAGCGAGTTCGAGCGGATCAGCGAACGCGGCGGCGTGCTCGGCGCCATGGAGACCGGCTACCAACGCGGCCGTATCCAGGACGAGTCGATGCTCTACGAGCAGCGCAAGCACGACGGCACCCTGCCGATCATCGGCGTCAACACCTTCCGCAACCCGCACGCGGACACCGCCGAGCCCGGCGTCATCGAGCTGGCCCGCGCCACCGAGGAGGAGAAGCAGTCGCAGCTGGAGCGCGTGCGGGACTACCAGACCGGCCACCGGGACGAGGCGCACACCGCCCTGGCCGCCCTCAAGGACGCGGCGGTCAACGGCCACAACGTCTTCGCCGTCCTCATGGACGCCGCCCGGGTCTGCTCGCTCGAGCAGATCACCGAGGCCTTCTTCGAGGTCGGTGGCCAGTACCGCCGCAACGTCTGACCCGCCCCCGGAAACCACCCGGCAGCTACTCATCAGATAGGACCTCAGATGGATCCCGTCACCCGTCTCGGTGTCGTCGGCTGCGGCCTCATGGGCTCCGGCATCGCCGAAGTCGCCGTCCGCAGCGGCATCGACGTCCGTGTCGCCGAAGCCACCCACGACGCCGTCGAGGCGGGCCGCCGCCGTCTCACCGCCTCCCTCGACCGGGGCGTACGGCGCGGCAAGCTCAGCGAAGAACAGCGAGACCGGGCCCTGGCCCGGCTCTCCTTCACCCATGACCTCAGCGATATGGCCGACCGCCAGTTCGTCGTCGAGGCCGTCGCCGAGAACCGCGACATCAAGACCGACGTCCTTCGGGCCCTGGACAAGTCCGTCGAAGACCCCGCGGCGATCCTGGCCACCAACACCTCCTCGATCCCCATCGTCGATCTCGCCGTCGTCACCGAGCGGCCCGGGCAGCTCATCGGCATGCACTTCTTCAACCCCGTGCCCGTGCAACAGCTGGTCGAGGTCATCCCCGCGCTCACCACCAGCGCGCAGACGCTGCAGCGCACCCGCGACTTCGCCGGGCAACTGGGCAAACAGGCCATCCAGGCACCCGACCGCTCCGGCTTCGTCGTCAACGCCCTGCTCGTGCCCTACCTGCTCAGCGCCGTACGCATGGTGGAGACCGGCGCCGCCCGGCCCGACGACATCGACCAGGGCATGGAACTCGGCTGCGCCCACCCCATGGGCCCGCTCCGCCTGCTCGACCTCATCGGCCTCGACACCGCCCAAGCGGTCGCCGAGTCCATGTACGAGGAGTTCAAGGAACCGCTGTACGCCCCGCCCGCCCTGCTGCGCCGCATGGTCGCAGCGGGCCACCTCGGCCGCAAGAGCGGCCGCGGCTTCTACACCTATGACGACGCCTGACGTTCCGCTCCGCGGGCCGGCCCGGTCGTCTTGCGGCCCGGAGGACTTCGGCGGGCTGCGCGTGGCGCTGGACAGTACGACACGGTCGTGCCGGGTGAGAGCGCATTTTGCTGTTGGTGCGAGTGTGCCCCCGAGCAGGTCCTCCTTGGAGCCGAAGTGCAGGAAGACCGTGCCGTTGGCGAGGCCTGCTCGCTGGGCGATCTCACCCATCGACGCCTCCAGCTCGCGCCGTGGTGCGTGGTGATCGCCGTGTCAACCGATGCAGAACTGTGCGGACTTGCCGAGGTCGGGAACCCGCCGCGGTCACCGTGCACCGAACCGGCCACGGTGACGTAGCCATGAGGGCTTCCTGCGCTCACAACGTTGTGCCGGACCGGATGCGGCAAGGGGCGGTTGCGTCAGGTCTGGACGTCCCGGTTCCACGGACGGAGTTTGTCCGGGTTGAGGATGACCCAGATCTGTGTCACACGTCGGTCGGAGATGCCAAGCATGATGATGGCGGCGACGTGTGAGTGGTAGCGGGCGACCAGGCCGGTCCGGGCGTTGATGGAGTGGGGGGTCAGCGTGGTGTGCGGGTGCCGGCGCAGGAGATGCACCAGGCTGCGGGCCGCCCGGCGGCTGCCGCGGATCGCAGCGGTGGGAGCCCTCACCTTGCCGCCGCCGTCGAAGTACGCCGTGGCATCCGGTGAGAGCAGGGATTCCAGACCGGCGCCGTCCTCGGATTCCCATGCGCGAAGGACGGAGTGCACCACGGCATCGTGATCCTGGCGTGCGGCGGGCTGCGACCGCCGCTCCCGCATCCTCTGGCGCGCCTGGCCGGTGGCCTCGGAGTGCTCCCGACCAGTCCGTTCCGCACTGTCGGCCACTGTGCCGCGGAGGGCCGCGCGACCGTCGTTGACCGCGAACGCCGTGCGCTCGGCCGGGGACAGGGAATCCAACGCCTCCAGCAGCGTGTGCCTCGTCGACTTCGCGTCCTCGGTCGCTGCCTCAGCCGCGGCGACCGGCTTCCCGTCTGTTCGCGCCTGCTCCTCGTCGGTTTCCGCGTCGGGGCCGGTGTCTCCGGCGACGCGTGCCGGGGGCAGGCGGGTGAGGCAGACGTCGCTGGCAACCCTCGCCAGCCAAGTTCTCGGCGACTGAATACCGCCGCGCTGCGCCTCGGACAGCCCATACCACAGCCGGTACGTCTCATCCACGGCGCTCTCCGCGTCACCACGGTTGCCCAGCAGCCGGAGCGCGACCTCCAGCAGATGCCGACGCTCATCAACCAGCTCCGCGATCGGCACCACCCCATCATCATCCATACGGCAACCTCCCTTTCGTGCGGCTCCACACCGTGCGGCCGCCGTAGTCTTCCAGGAAGCGAGGGCATGCACAGAGTGGGACTCCCATGTCCCTCCACGGCGCCCATAGTGTGGTCACGTGAGCCGTCTGGTGTGAGGGGACGCCGATACGCTTTCCCCTTTCGGCCATCGCATGCCTGCGGCCATCCGGTCACGCCCGCGCCGGGCCAGGTGACGGGCGGGGGAGCCGAGGAAGGAATACGGGCAGCGGAGCCGTCGGCACGAGCCGCCGGACCTCCGTGTGTCCCGCCTGAGCGGGGCGCCACCGGGGAGCCTTCGTCCTCGCCGACGGCGGGCGTCACGCTATCTCACACGTTCATTGCCTCGATGACCGAACAGTGCAACCAGCGTTCCGACACGGCGAACCCCTCAGGCCGTGCTCAACCCGGCGGGCATGAACGGTGCCATCGTCGACCAGGCATCGGCCCGCAAACGGAATCTGCCCCCAGGCCATCAGCTCCTGTGGGGCATACCGACCGCGCTCGCCGACGGCGTGGACGACCATGGCGCGGCCCCCGGCTACTCGGCGATGCTGTTCCTGCTGCCGGAGCGGAACACTGCTCTCGTGCTCGAGCAGAACTTGTACGGTCTCCTCCACGACGAAGCGGTCATGCAGGTCGGCCTCGGCGCCGTCCGCATACTCGCGGCCGGCCGGCCCCGCCCGCAGTCACCGCGTCCGGCTACTACCCGACCGTCTGGGGCGTCACGGCCCTGGCCATAGCCCTGATCCTGGCGGCCGGACGCTCGGCACTGCTCCTGCGTCGCCCACCCACGCCCGCCTCAACGCTGTGCCGCACCACCCGGACCGCCCTCTGGTGCCTGGCGGGCGTGTTGCCCTGGATCGCCCTGACGCAGCTCGCGGGCCGCATGGGCCTGGGCCAGGTGATGACCTGGGTCCCTGACGCGTTCATCGCCGTGTGCCTCGGGGCGGCCGCCGGCGCCGCGATCATCGTCCTCCGACTGGTCCTCACGAACCGCTCGGCTCGCGTCGGCGGCACGCAACCGCAGTCCGGTCAGTCCGGAGTCGACGGGCAGTCCGTGCCGCATCCGCTACTCCGGACTCGCCAATGAGTCGAGCGGTACGGCAACAAGACCGCTGTCGACCACCTGTCCTTGACGGTCCGGCCCGGCCGGGTGACCGGCTCTCTCGGCCCCAACGGGGCTGGAAGGCCGACGACCATGCGGCTGATCCTCGGCTTGGCGGTCGGCGCGCTCTTACGCCACTCCGCAGGCGCCGTCACCACCGTCATCGGCCTGCACCCGCGCGGATCTGGTGGCACTTCGGCCGGTGACCGACTCGCGACCACAGCCGTCCCACCGGTGATGAGACCGATCCACCAACTGTTGTCGACCACAGCGGAATAGTGGCAGCCGACCGCGCGTCCGCAGGGAGTCGCTTACGCGCGGCCCGAAGCGGCCGTGCGGTGAGGCGCTTCCTCCTTCCCGCCGTCCGCCGACGAGGAGCCCTCTGCAGACTCTGCCGTTGCCCTCTCTCCGGACTTCTGCTCTCGCAACCGGCTGACGCGCGTGACGAGGCCTGTGCTGGAGCTGCTGCTCCGGTGTCCCTGGACGCGGGGGTCGTCTGTGACGTCGTACCGCTTCACGTACGCCCCCAGGAAGGCCTGCAGCGTGGCGACCGCGGGGATGGCGATCAGGGCGCCGACGGCACCGAGCAGGGCCGTGCCGGCGATGACCGAGCCGAAGGCGACCGCGGGGTGGATGTCCACGGTCTTCGCGGTCAGCTTGGGCTGCAGCACGTAGTTCTCGAACTGCTGGTAGACCACGACGAAGATCAGCACCCACAGCGCGTACCAGGGGTCGACGGTGAAGGCGATCAGCATCGGCAGGGCGCCCGCGAGATACGTACCGATGGTGGGGATGAACTGCGAGACCAGGCCCACCCAGACGGCGAGCACGGGCGCGTAAGACACGCCCAGTGCTTGCAGCAGGATGTAGTGCGCGATGCCGGAGACGAGCGCCATCAGTCCGCGCGAGTAGATGTAGCCGCCGGTCTTGTTGACAGCGATCTCCCACGCGCGCAGTACCTCGGCCTGCTTGGCGGGCGGCAGTACGGAGCACAGCGCGCGGCGCAGCCGGGGGCCGTCGGCGGCGAAGTAGAACGAGAACAGCGTGATCGTCAGCAGCTGGAAGAGACCGCCGAGGACCTGGGTGGAGACGTCCAGGACGCCGGTGGCGCTGTTCTGGACGTAGTCGCGCAGCCAGTCGGAGCGGAGGAGGCCCTCCTGGACGTCCACGCGCTCCAGCTTGGTGTCGAAGTGTGTGTTGATCCAGTTGATGACGGAGTCGAGGTAGGCCGGGAAGTCCTCGACGATCTTGATGATCTGCTCGGCGAGCAGGGAGCCGAGCAGCGTGACGAAGCCGGCGGTCACGATCACGAGGCCGAGGAAGACCAGGAAGGCGGCCAGCCCCCTGCGCATGCCGCGGGAGGCCATCCAGCTCACTGCGGGCTCGATCGCGAGGGCGAGGAAGAACGCGATGAGGACGTTGATCAGCAGGCCGAGGAGCTGGTGGAAGGCCCAACCGGCCAGCTGGAACACGGCGACGAGCGCGAGCGCCAGAACCAGGGCACGCGGCAGCCAGCGCGGCATGCGCGCACCGGGCCCGGGGGCTGGCTCGGGCGGGGGCTGAGGGCTCGGCGGCGTGTCGATTTCAGACGCGTGCGGGGCGGCCTGGCTGGTCTCGTCTGTGCTTGCCACCGGGCAAGTCTCGCCCACGCCGCTTTGGGGCTGGACGCCGCCCCTGCTTCTTCGTGGATCGGCCCTGCGTGACGCGTCGGGGCGCGTGCGGGTACTCCCGCTGTCGTACGCGCTCGGGCATCCCCGCTCATACGGTGGGGAGGTGATGTCCTTCGATCGCCTGAGTGCCTGGCTGCGGGACCTTTCGCCGAGGTCCGTGGATCTCCTCGTGGTGGCCGTGGTCGCGTGGTTCACCGGGCTGGACGCGGCGTCGAACCAACCGGAGTACCGGCAGGCGGACTGGTTCACCTGGCTGCTGCTGGCGGTGTCGCTGCTTGCGCTGTTCTGGCGGCGGAGGTGGCCGGTGGCGGTCGCGGTGGTGACGGGGGCGGCGTGTGCGGGTTGGGCGTTGTACGGGCACATCGGGGAGCTGTTGAACCTGCCGGTGATCGTGGCGCTGTACACGGTCGCGGTGCAGGGCGACCGTCGCCGCACCCTGCGGACCGGGCTGATCGCCTCCCTGACGTCGGGTGCAGTTGCGCTGTGGGTGGGCAACGACGTGGTGAACCCGCAGGGGCTGGCTGTGCTGGAGATGCTGTGGCCGCTGGTGCCGCTGCTGCTGGGTGAAGTGGTGCGTACGCGGCGGCAGTTGCAGGCCGAGTACGCCGCCCGGGCCGTCCGTGCGGAGGAGGACCGGGAGCGGGAGGCGGCGCGCCGGGTGCATGAGGAGCGGGTGCGGATCGCCCGCGAGCTGCACGACGTCGTCGCGCACACTGTCGCGGCGATGACTGTGCAGGCGGGCGTGGCGCTGGACGCGTTCGACGTGAAGCCCGAGGTGGCCCGGGCGGCGATGCGGCAGGTGCGGGAGGCGGGTAAGGAAGCGGTACGGGAGCTGCGCGCCACCGTCACCGTGCTGCGCGAGCCGGAGGGCGATCCGGTGGAACCGGCGCCGGGGATCGCGCGACTCGCAGAGCTGGTCGACCGGTTCGCGGGCGGCGATGTGGAGATCACGCTCCGGCGGGAGGGAGAGCCGGACGGTGTGTCGCCGGTGGTGGGGCTGGCCGCGTACCGGGTCGTGCAGGAAGCACTGACCAACGTCGTAAAGCACTCCGGGGCCCGGCACGCGGCGGTGTCCGTCGTCCGGGGCGACGGCCGGCTGACGGTGGAGGTCGTCGACGACGGCCCGCCGTCACCGTCACCGGCAACAGGCGGCTTCGGGCTGGTCGGGATGCGGGAGCGGGCAGCGGCGGCCGGGGGCACGATCGACTACGGGCCGGTACCCGGCGGCGGTTTCCGGGTGCGGGCCGAACTCCCGGCCCGCGGCGACAACGGAGGGCAGCGATCATGACGGTGCGCGTGGTCCTCGCGGACGACCAGACCGTCGTACGGGCGGGCTTCCGCGCCCTGCTGGACCTGACGGACGACCTGGTCGTGGTCGCGGAGGCGGCCGACGGGACCCAGGCCGTGGAGGCGGTGCGGCTGACCCGGCCCGACGTCGTCCTCATGGACATCCGCATGCCCGCCGTCGACGGCATCGAGGCCACCCGCCGCATCGCAGCCGACCCTGCCCTGGACGCCGTACGCGTGGTCATGCTCACCACGTACCAGGTCGACGCGTACGTCTTCGAGGCGCTGCGGCACGGCGCGGCGGGGTTCCTGCTGAAGGACATCGAGCCGGACGAGCTGCGGGCGGCGATCCGCACGGTCGCGGCCGGGCAGGGTCTCCTCGCTCCCGCCGTCACGCGCTCGGTGGTGGAGGAGTTCGCCCGGCTGAGGCGCCCGGAAGCTGCGGGTGCCGAGCGGCTGGCGGTGCTTACAGAACGGGAGCGCGAGGTGATGGCGCTGGTCGCAGCCGGGCTGAGCAACGAGCAGATCGGTCGGGAACTGCTCATGAGCCCGCTCACCGCGAAGACCCACGTGAGCCGGGCGATGACCAAGCTCGGGGCACGGGACCGGGCACAGCTGGTAGTGCTTGCGTACGAGACGGGACTGGTAAGGGCAGGGGAAGGCTGAGGGAGTGATACCGGTGTGGTTCCGCCGGCGAACGGAATGTGCTGCGGCGTCGCCCGGGCCGTGCCCGGCAGGGGCGCGGCAGCGGTCCGGCTCCTGCCGTGTCAGGCCCCTGGCTCCGGTATGAGCGCTGGTCGGCTGTGCTCGACGAGCAGGCTGTGTACCCGCGGTCGCCGAGTCCTCCGGGCTGTCCTGCCCGGCGACGCACAGTCGGCTCCTGGAATCGCCTTGGTCCGGGAATGAGAATCCCATGAGACAAACGCGATGACGGAAATGGCCTGGCACCGGAAATTCCCGGGGAAATTTGAATTGTTGCCTGATATGCCTCGACGGGAGCTACTCCCGAGGGAGTAGCCGCCGACTCCCCGTGGCGGATGTCCGGATCGTCCGGGCTTCCTACCGTCGTCGGCATGATTGAAGCACGCGACCTCACGAAACGTTACGGGGACAGGACCGCCGTCGACGGGCTGACGTTCACCGTTCGCCCCGGACGGGTGACCGGCTTCCTCGGCCCGAACGGCGCCGGCAAGTCCACCACCCTGCGCCTCGTCCTCGGCCTGGACGCCCCCACCTCGGGCACGGCCACGGTCGGCGGCCGACGGTACGCCGAACTGGCCGCGCCCCTGGGCACGGTCGGCTCGCTGCTGGACGCCAAGGGCGTGCACGGCGGCCGCACCGCCCGCCAGCACCTGACCGGACTGGCAGCCGGCAACCGCATCCCGCGCCACCGGGTCGAGGACGTCCTCGACCTGACCGGCCTGACCGAGGTCGCCGGGCGACGGGTGAAGGGCTTCTCGCTCGGCATGAGCCAGCGGCTCGGCATGGCCGCCGCGTTGCTCGGCGACCCGGAGGTGCTGATCCTCGACGAGCCGGTCAACGGTCTGGACACCGAGGGCATCCGCTGGATCCGCACGCTGCTGAAGTCCCTTGCCGCGCAAGGCCGTACGGTCTTCCTCTCCAGCCATCTGATGAGCGAGATGGAGCTGACCGCCGACCACCTGATCGTGATCGGCTGCGGCAGGCTGCTGGCCGATACGACCATGCGGGACTTCATCGAGACCAACTCCCGCGCCCATACGCTCGTCCGCTCGCCGGAGCCGGAGAAGCTGCGCGACCTGCTGGAGGCCAAGGGGGCGAGCGTACGACTGGACGCCCGGGGCGGCTGGCGGGTGGACGGACTCGACGCGAACGCCATCGGCGACCTGGCCCGCGACCAGGGCCTGACCCTGCACGAACTCACCCCGGCCCACTCCTCGTTGGAGGAGGTCTACACGGCTCTCTCCCGTGACTCGGCCGAGTACCGGACCCGGCAGGAGGCCCTGCGATGACGGCCCTCGCCGACGCACGGGCTGGCTTCCCGCAGGCGCTCGCCCATGAGTGGATCAAGTTCCGCAGCGTGCGCTCCCTGGTCTTGACGACCGTCGCAACCGCCGCCGTGCCCGTGCTGGGTGCGGTGTTCGTCGCGGCGACGGGTAGCCTGCAGCCGGACGACACGGTGCTCGGCGGCAGCCTGAGCCTGTCCGTCGTGGCCCAGATACTCGCCGCGGTCGTCGGCGCCCTGGTGATCACCGGCGAGTACGGCAGTGGCACCATCCGTTCCACGTTCGCCGCCACCCCGCGCCGTGCCACCGTGCTGGCCGCGAAGGCGGCGCTGCTCGCCGGCCTGACGTACGCCCTGGCCCTGGTCTCCTGCGCGCTCGCCTACCTCGTCGGCGACGCACTGCTCGAAGAAGGCAGGTACGCCCAAGGCAAGCTGCTGCCCGCCCTGTTCGGCATCGCCGCCTCCTTCGCCGTGGCCGCGCTGCTCGGCCTGGCGGTCGGCACCCTCGTACGCCACTCCGCGGGCGCCGTCACCGCCGTCATCGGCGTCCTGCTCCTGCCGTCCCTCCTCGGCCCGCTCTTCGGAGACGCCCAGCGCTGGGTCGCGGGCATCTCGCCGACGGCCGCCCTGCAGAAGCTCACCCAGACCTCGGACGCGACTGCGGAAACGGTCGGCAGCCTCGGCCCCTGGCCGTCCCTGCTGCTGGTCGCGGGCTACACGGCGGCGCTGCTCCTGCTCGCAGCCGGAGCGCTGCGCGGCCGAGATGCGTGACAACTGCCCTGACGCGAAAGGAAATCAGCCATGCCATGGAGCCACGGACGCTTACGCCTGCTCCTCACCCTGGCCATCGCCGACCTCCTGCTGCTGGTAGGGGTCTCCTGTACGGACGCCGAGGCGACCGCTCCCGCGGCGCGCGGTGCCCGAGTCATCGCCGAGGAAGGGCGGGGAGCGCGTCTGGTCGACCTCACCGTCGACTCACCGGCCCTGGGCCGCACCGCGAAGGTCCGTCTGCTGACTCCGGACGGCTGGCAGGACCGGCGGCCGGGTGAGAGCTGGCCGACGCTGTATCTGCTGGTCGGCGGCGACGGCAACTACAAAGCCTGGACCGAGGACTACGACGCCCGCCTCCGGGACCTGCCCCAGCTGCGCGACGTACTGGTGGTGATGCCGGAGATGCCGCTGTTCGGCTTCTACAGCGACTGGTTCAACGCGGGCCGGGGCGGCCCTCCCGCTGTGGAGACCTTCCACCTGAAGGAGATGCGCCCGCTGTTGGAACGCCACTACGGAGCGGGTATCCGTCGTGCGGCCGCGGGGGAGTCGCAGGGCGGGTTCGGCGCCCTCTCCTACGCCGCACGCCATCCGGGGCTGTTCCGGGCCGCGGCGAGCTACAGCGGCTTCGTGCACCCGAGCCGGCACCCGCACGCCATCCGGGCCGCGATGACCTACCTGGGCCTGGACTGGACGGCGCTGTGGGGCGACCCGATGGCCCAGCGCGCCAACTGGCAGGCCCACGACCCTTATTACCTGGCTGACCGGCTGCGCACCACGCCCGTCCACCTCTCCGGCGGCGACGGCACAGCAGGCGTCCTGGACCCGCCGGGCACGGAACCGGACCCGGAGATCCCCGGACTGGAGGACCCGTCCGACCCGTTCCCGAAGGACGTGATCTCCCCGACCGAGACGCTCATGGAGCGCGAGTCCCGGGCACTGGCCACCCGCCTGACCTCGGTCGGGACGCCGGTGACGACGCACTTCTACGCGGGCACGCACTCCCCGCCGTACTGGGCACGCGAGTTCCACCGCTCACTGCCCATGCTCCTGAACGCTTTGCATCCAGCTGACGGCGACCGTCCTGATGTTGTCGCGGAAGAGCGCGTCGGCCCGCGCCAGGTCGACCTCACCGTCCGCTCGCCCGCGCTGGGCGGCACGGCCAAGGTCCGGCTGCTGACCCCGGACGGCTGGGAACGGCGGCGGCCCGGACAGACCTGGCCCGTCCTGTACCTCCTGCACGGCGGCTTCGAACCGGAGACGTACAAGACCTGGACCCGCGAGTCCGACGTCGAGGACCTGCCCGAGCTGCGCGATGTCCTGGTAGTGATGCCGGAGGGCGGCCAGGTCGGCTTCTACAGCAACTGGTGGAACCACGGCGCCGGCGGCCCGCCCGCCTGGGAGACCTTCCATCTGGACGAGGCGCGCCCGTTGCTCGAACGCCACTACGGCGCCGGAACGCGCCGTGCGATGGCCGGCCTGTCGATGGGCGGTTTCGGCGCGGTGTCCTACGCCGCCCGCCGCCCGGACCTGTTCCGTGCGGCCGCGAGCTACAGCGGGCCCGTGCACCTGCTCCACCCGCGGATGCGCGAGGTCTGGCCGCAGATGGAGGAGGCGTACGGCCGCGATCTGGGCGCCCTGTGGGGGGACCAGGACGCCCAGCGCGCCATCTGGCAGGCGCACGACCCGCACCACCTGGCCGAGCGCCTGCGCCGCACCCCCGTCTACCTCTCGACCGGAGACGGCACCCCGGGCCCGCTGGACCCGCCAGGCAGCGCGTACGACCCGGCGGAATCCGTCATCCACGACCTGACCCGATCCCTGGATGCCCGGCTGCGGCGGCTCCGTGCCCCCGTGACCAGCCACTTTCACACCGGCACTCACCATCCAGCGTACGGGGAACGGGAGTTGCACCACTCCCTGCCTCTGCTGCTGCGTGCCCTGGGCGCGTGATCCGGCGCGCGTCAGCTCTGGTCGCGGGAGTCTCCGGCGCCCGGCGGCGTGGCCGGCCGGGGCGCATCGGCGGGCGCGGTGGTGGGGCTGGGCGTCACGGTCTCTCCCTCGATCACGCGGGGCGTCGTCGGCTCCCGGGTTGACGCCTGCTCCTCCTTCGCTGCCCTGGCCTCGGCCTTGAGGATGCGGGCCGACTTGCCTGCGGAGCGGGCGAGGTCGGGAAGCTTCTTGGCGGCGAGGACGGCTATGACGACGATGAGGATGACGGCGAGTTCGCTCAGTCCGAACATGCGGGTCCTGTCTTCTGTTTGGCTCGGGCCGAGACGGCCGAGACGGCCGAGCGTATCGGGGACGTGGGGGCGGCGGTGTTCGCCGTCTGAGTCTCTGATCGGTTGCCGTGCCCGGCACGTGGCCGCTGGAGCTGCGGTCTGTCCTCGGTCTACAGGTGGGGTGTGATGGACGGCAGCAGGTCCTGGAAGGTGCGGCCGGCGGCGGGTTCACCGATGGCTTTCATCTGCCAGTTGCCGCCGGTGCGGTGGACCTTGGCCATGATCTGGGCGGTGTGGTTGCCGCCTCCGGTGAGGGTGTAGCGGGCCAGTTCGGCTCCGGTGGTCTCGTCGACCAGGCGGCAGAAGGCGTTCTGTACTTGGGCGAAGGTCTGGCCGGTGAAGGAGTTGACGGTGAAGACGATCTGGTCGATCTGCGCGGGGACGCGGGCCAGGTCGACGAGGATGGCTTCGTCGTCGCCTCCGCTGCCGGCTCCGCCGGTGAGGTTGTCGCCGGTGTGCCGGACGGAGCCGTCGTCGCTGACCAGGTGCTGGAAGAAGACGACGTCCGTGGGTTGGCCGGCGGCGAAGAGGACGGCTGAGGCGTCCAGGTCGATGTCGCCGCCTCCGGTGAGCTTGGCGAGGAAGCCCTTGCGGGGTGCGGCTTGCCAGCCCAGGCCCATCCGGACGGAGGTCAGGGCGCTGCCGTCGGCCTTGCTCAGGCTGATCTGCTGGCCCTTGGTCATGTTGACCGACATGGGGATTGGTTCTCCTTCGGGTTTTGGCACTGTTGAGGGAACTATCCGGGACCGTCTGCTCGGTCGCACGGACCGGCACGGCGGCAAGCCGGTGAGCATGGGCCGCTCTTGGAGTCGGTGGTGGGGGTGGCGGGGAATGGAGGCGTGGGCGGCGCGGGTCGGAGGGCCGGATCGCCTCCGACGCGCCGGCCCAGGTGCGGCGGCACGCTGCGCTCCAGCAGGGCCTGCTGCCAGTCCAGCCGTGCCTGCTCCAGCCGGGCGGGGTACGCGGGGGTGCCGCGCCCGCGTATCGCCGCGCCCAGCAGTGCGGCGACGGCGATGAGAGTGCTCAAGGCCGCGACGAGAGTGAGGATCCAGCCGGCGGTGATGAGCGAGCCAGGCAGTGAGCCCTGCAACGCCGAAGCCCTCTACCCGTCAGGAGACCATGTGGCCCCCGGGCCTGATCCCCGGGGGCGGGCCCGGCACACCCTCGTCGGGCTGCCTGTGTCAGACGTTCACGCCGAAGTCGGCGGCGATCCCGGCCAGGCCGGACGCGTAACCCTGGCCCACCGCGCGGAACTTCCACTCGGCGCCGTGGCGGTAGAGCTCGTCGAAGACCATCGCGGTCTCGGTGGCGGCGTCCTCGGACAGGTCGTAGCGGGCGATCTCGGCGCCGCCGGCCTGGTTGACGACGCGAATGAAGGCGCCCCGGACCTGGCCGAAGCTCTGTCCACGGTTCTCGGCGTCGTGGATGGAGACGGGGAAGACGATCCGGTCGACCTCGGCGGGCACAGCCGCGAGATTCACCTTGACGGACTCGTCGTCGCCCTCGCCCTCGCCAGTGAGGTTGTCGCCGGTGGCGGACGCGGATGCAGCCGCTGCTCCGGGCGGCGAGATGGGCTGTTGGCCGTTCTGTCGTCGCCCGAGCGTGTGGGTCCCTGCTAATCAGCGAGCAAGGGTGAGTCTTGGGCGAGATGCAGGCGGGATCAACTGCCACGATCGACAAGCCATCTCAGCGACCAGGGAGACGAGCCGGCCTTGAGCTTCGCTGTGGGGATACCGGAGATGAAAGGCTGTAACGCACACTAAAGTTCGCTCAGCCTAGAGCGGTTCGTCACCCCACTGGCTGTCGGGGAGGGGACCGCCCCGCCGCCCCGGCAGCCGTACGGCACATGGCCCCTCGGGGGGCGTACCGGAATTCCGGCGCGAGAGGACGGCATGCCACATCAGGACGCCGGACGCCGCGGGGTCGCGCCCCGCAACGGCCCGGGAGACACTTCCCTCACCATGGGCATTGTCGCCCTTGTGGGTTCCTTCATCCCCGTCATCGGTGACTTCGTCGCCGGGCCCCTCGGGCTCCTCGCTCTCCTCCTAGGAGGGCTGGGGGTCTGGAACAACGAGCGGGGCCTCGCCACGAACTTCGGCCCATCCCTCATCGGCGCCACCCTCGGCGCCCTGGCGCTCCTCATCGTCCTGCTCATGTTCGCCGTCACCCGCTGAACGGTGCTCTGAGTACGCGAGCACCAAGTGCGTGCGGACAGTTGCGGCGACCTGGGGGAGACACTCGTTGAGGATGCTCCTGGCCGGGCCGAGGCAGGACCACCATTACGTGTCGGGGGCAGCCATGGCAGGCCCGCAGACGGTCCCTGTATATGTCGCCGGGGATGAAGCCGCCGCAGAAGGCGCTGATCTCACAGCCGGGAACGAACTCATCGGGTGACTCCTTCGGGGAAGTACACACCTGATTCATGACACTCCCGCCTCATCGCCAGCTGGACCTCGGCATCTGGAGACGATCCCCTGGACAGCTCGGCTCCCTGACTGTGTTTCAGCTGGTGAAACGGGGCTTCTTGGTTGATGTGTCGGCGCCTTAAGATCCAATCTCATGCACAGGTGGACGGTTTCCGCACATAGTGCGCGGTTTGTTCTTGGGTTGATACGAATATCCGGCTTGGGGGTGGAACGGTTTCAGCGGATGCCGGGTCTGGCGCCAGGCGATCTCGCCGACGACCTCGCGCGGATTCCGACGACAGCGGTGTTGGCGATGTGGGAACGACTCGCGACCACCGAGCAAGGGCCGGCGATCGCACTGGATGCCATGGGGACCGCCCGGGTCGGTACCTTCGGGCTGTGGGACTACCTGTGCACCAGTGGTCCGGACTTCCGGACCTCGCTTGAGACCGCGCTGGAGTACATGCCTCTCGTGGGCGACGCCGACAACTCCATCCAGACGTCTGAGAACGGCCGCCTGTTCACCCTCCAAGAGGCCGTCGCGCCTGGCCTTCCCGAGGTCGCCGGGACCGTCAACCTGTCGGCGCTCGCGCTGTTCCTGCGGCGCGCGCAGGAGGCCACTGGGAGGCCGATCGTTCCCTTGTCGGTCCGTCTCGCGCACAGCCCGCCCAGGTGCTACCGCCGCTACGGTGACTTCTTCGGCACCTCCAATATCGACTTCGATGCCGGGCGCAATGCGATGACTTTCCTCATCGATGACATGGTCGCTCCCCTGCCCGGCGTCCAGCCGGGACTTGCCGCGCCGCTCCGCGAGTACGCCGACCTGCGGCTGGCGGCTTCCCGCCCCCTCCTCACCCGGCACGACCGATTCAGACAGGCGCTGGCGGCGGCACTCCAGTGCGACAGCCTGTCCCTTGCCGGTGTCGCACGGCGCCTCTCGATGAGCCCGCGCAGCCTGCAACGGCATCTCACCGAACACGGTACGACCTGGAGAGAAGAGGTCGACAGGCTCCGCCACGAGCAAGCGCTCGCCTTGCTGCACGACACCGATCTCCCACTCCAAACGATCGCCGTCCGACTCGGCTACAGCGACGCACGCACACTTCGCCGGGCCGCTCATCGCTGGCAGGGCAAAGCACCTCGAGACCTGAGTGCCGCCCCCGCCGCACACTGCCCGAACACACCAGCGCCGGGCTCCGGGGCGCCCACCTCCCGGTCGAAGGCGTCGTAGCCCTGGATTCGGACTCCGACCAGCAGGGACGGGGCGGCCGGCATGTCCCGCAGGTGGTCGGCAGCGTGGACCAGGTCCTGGATGTTCGAAGGAAATCGGTGCTGCCGAAGTCGCCTCCGGACTGGCCGAGCCCGGTGAAGCCGAATCTGAACACCGCGATCCCGAGCGCGGCCGGCCGACGGGCGATGTGCGCGGCGGCGTGGACGTCCTTGCCGCAGGTGAAGCAGTGGATGAACAGGGCACCCGCACGCGGCCGTCCCTCGGGCAGCTCCAGCAGTCCAGCCAGCACAACCCCGTCCGGCCTGGGACAGGCCATCCGCTCGGTACGTATCCCGACTTCCGCTCCTCATACGCAGCCGCCGGGACAGCGGCGCAACGTCCCCGACGCTACGGCCTGGCGACGGCCCGGTCGCGGGACGCGAACCACCGCCTTGCGGACCGAACGCGCCGCTGCTGCCCGTTGGCGTGAACAGTCCGGTTGCTGGCGCGGGCAGCCCCGCCGAGTGAGGTGATCCGCTCCCTAGCCTTGGAGACGTGCCCCACCGAACGGGCCGAAAGAAAACTTCCCCGAGCGGGAATCGTCGCTCGAATCTAATGGTTGTGACCGCTCGTAAGCGTTAGGAATCCTTGGTGGGAGACCCGGCGCCCCTGTCAGCACGCTCTGAAAGGCTTCTTCATGTCTCGTCTTCCCCTGGTCCAGCCCGAGACCGCGACCGGTGCGGCCGCCGACCTGCTTGCCGGCGTGCAGAAGGCGTTGGGTGTGACGCCGAACATGACCAAGGTGATGGCCAACAGCCCGTCGGTTCTGAAGGCCTACCTCGACTTCTCCGGTGCGCTGGGCGGCGGCGCCCTGTCCGCCCCGGTCCGGGAGCGGATCGCGATCCTGGTCGCTGAGGAGAACGGCTGCGACTACTGCCTGTCCGCGCACACCTACATCGCCACCAACATCGCCAAGCTCGATGCCGACGAGGTCGCCCGCGCCCGCACCGGCCATGCCTCCGACGCCAAGACCGAAGCGATCCTGGCCTTCGCCACCGCGGTCGTCCGCAGCAAGGGGGGAGTCGAGGACTCCGACCTGAAGGCCGCCCGCGAGGCCGGCCTGACCGACGGTGAGATCACCGAGGTCGTCGCGGGCGTCGCCCTCAACGTCTTCACCAACTACCTGAACAAGGCCGCCGACACCGATATCGACTGGCCCGTCGTCCGCACCAACGCCTGATCCATTCCACGTCCGGTGCGGTCCTCGGCCGCACCGGGCACCCCGGAAGGGGACACCATGAGCAACCGCTTCGCGCAGCTCACGTTCACTCCCGACGTCCAACGACACCAGCGCGAGCACGGCAGCGACCGCGCCTACCGCAGGATGACCGAAGGGCCCGCGGAGGCCGATCGGCTCGGCCCCGACGAGACGCTGTTCCTCGGCGAACGCGACAGCTTCTACCTCGCGACGGTCGGCGCGACCGGCTGGCCGTACATCCAGCACCGCGGCGGCCCACGAGGCTTCCTGAAGGTGCTCGACGAACACACGATCGGGTTCGGCGACCTGCGGGGCAACCGCCAGTACATCACCCGCGGCAACCTCGACCACGACGATCGGGTGTCGCTGTTCCTCATGGACTACGCCCACCGGGCCCGACTGAAGATCCTCGGCAGGGCCCGGGCCGTCGAGGACGACCCGGACCTGATCGAAAGGCTGTCCGTCGAGGGCTACCCTGCCAAGGTGGAACGAGCGATCGTCATCGACGTCGAAGGCCTCGACTGGAACTGCCGGCAGCACATCCCGCAACTGTTCCCGGCCGACGCGGTCCATGAGGCGCTGGATTCACTGCGCGAGCGGATCGCCGAGCTCGAACGCGAGAACGCAGAACTGCGCGGGACCCGGCCGTGACCGTGACGACCGGTCCCGTGATGGGCGAACCACTGCCGATCGAGCTGGCCAACGCCACCTACGCGATCCGAGGCCACCCCCAGGACGGGCTGCGAACGGTCGAGCAACTCGCCTTCTGGCTGGAGCAGGTACGCCCCCGGCTGCCGCTCCCGCCGTCCGACGCCGACCTGCGCGACATCGGCCCGCAGGACCTGGTCATGGCCCGGGAACTCCGCGACGCCATCAGAACGCTGGCAGCGGCGGCCGTGGAGCGGACTCCGCCCCCGGCCGCCGCCCTCGACTCCCTCAACCGATGCGTCCGCACCGCCCTGTCCTGGCGGGAACTGCGCTGGGACGACGGCACGTCGGCCGAACCACGCAACGACGCACGCCCCATCACCGCGACCCTGTCAGGCATCGCCGAGCTCGCGGTCGACCTGTTCGCCGGTCCGGCACTGGCCGACCTGCGCGCCTGCCACGCACCCGGCTGCGTCCTGTTCTTCATCAAGGACCACCCCCGCCGCGCATGGTGTTCCCCGGGCTGCGGCAACAGAGCCCGCGCCGCCCGCCACTACCGCCGCACCAAAGCCTGACCGGCACCCGCCGACCACACCGCCGACCACACGGCGAACGGCATCCCGCCGCGTCCCGGCACGGGTGGACTTCTGGGCCGACCGGTGCGGTCCCTGCCACCTGCTCGCCCCGGTGCCGGAACAGCTTGGCGCCCTCAAGTACCTCACCAAGGAGAACGATCGTGATAGCCGACCTGCGCCGTCAGTTCCTCGGCCTGGATGAGGGAACCATCCGCCTCGACGGACCCGCGGGTGCCCAGATGCACCGATCGGTGATCGAGGCCATGGCTGAGCACCTGGACACGGCCAACGCCAACCTGGGCGGCGCCCACGCGGCCAGCCTCGCCGCAGAAGACCTCGTGACCCGAGCCAGACGGCGTACCGCCGACTTCCTCGGCGCGCATCCCGACGAGGTCGGCTTCGGGCTCAACGCCACGGCCATCAACTTCCACCTGAGCAGGAGCGCGGCCAGGGATTTCAAGCCCGGTGACGAGATCGTGGTCACCCGCCTCGACCACGACGCCGCCATCGCCCCGTGGACCGAAGTGGCGGCCGACCGCGGCCTCATCATCCGCATGGTCGGCACCGGCCCGGACAGCCGCCTCGACATGACCGCCCTGGCGAACGCGCTCAACGAGCGGACCCGCGTGGTCGCCTTTCCCTGGGCGAACAACGCCGTCGGCACCATCGTCGACGCCACCGAAGTGGCACGCCTCGCGCACGACGCCGGAGCCATCGCCTGGGCCGATGCCACCCACTACCTGCCGCACGGCCCCGTGAACGCCCTCGCGACGGGCGTGGACGTCGTGATCGGGTCGGCCTACAAGTTCTTCGGACCCCACGTCGGCGTCTTCTACGCCCGCCGGGAACTTCTCGAACAATGGCGGCCCTACCAGATCGGCCACGCCGCCCACGGACATCCCGCCGCCAGATTCGAGCCCGGCACACCGCCCTTCGAATCCCTGGCAGGTCTGACCGCCGCACTCGACTACATCCACACGCTCGGCTGGCAACCCATCCAGGAACAAGAGCAGGCACTCGCCCGCCGCTTCCTCGACGGCCTGCCCGAACGATGGCAACTCCACGGCCTGCCCCACATTGAAGGCCGCACCGCCACCTTCGCCCTGACACTCCCCGACACCGACCCCCACGACCTCGCCAAGACGCTGGCCGAACAAGGAATCGCCGTCGGCTCCGGCGACTTCCACGCACCCCAGATCATGAACCGGCTGGGCCTGCCCCACGGAGCACTACGAGCAGGCTTCCTGCACTACAACACCACCCAGGAAGTCGACCGACTCCTCCAACTACTCGACGAGATCTGACCGCTTCACCAGCCCGCTGACACCTGACCCGCATGGGAGCCCACGATGTACGTCGTCCACGACCACGCCCTGTCCGCCCCGGCCCAAGACGCCCAAGCAGTCGCCCAGGAGCTGAGGGATCGCGCGGAGATCATCGACGCGCTGTACCGGTTCGGTCTCGGTCAGGACCTGAAGGACAGGGACCTCTTCGCCTCGTCCTTCGCCGCCGACGCCGAACTGGACTTCCGCCCGGCGGCGGCCAAATGGGGTGCCGAGCCGCCGCTGATGTCCGGCAGGGACACGATCGTCACCACCATCCTGAGCATGTTCACCGGCCGTGTCGACACCACCCACCAGGTCACCAACCCGCGCGTCGCCATCGACGGCGACACCGCCCGGCTCACCGCGCTGGTCGAAGCCCAGCATCTGCTCACCGCCGACCGGACCGTTCACGCCCTCCTGAAGAACCCCTACGACGTCGATCTCGTTCGCGACGGCGACCGCTGGGTCATACGCCGCATTCACATCGACAACGCCTGGTACACCGGCGACCCCAACGCCTTCTTCGGCGCGTAACCACCACAACACCTCATCGGGTCAGCCCACCCTCGGCGTGAGCTTGTGGTACGGCCTCCCGTCTACCGATGACGCAATCGGATTCAGACCAAACCACTGGGCGCCCTCCAGCATGACCGCTGGCGGGCACTCAGTCGTGCGCTGTGGCCGGCCGGCCGGTCCCGGCACGGGCGGTCGTTCGGCGAAGCGTCCTTGACGTCCGAAGGCGACGGGAAGGCCCGGCTCGGCCCGGCAACCAGGCCGCCGGCCCGGGGGAGCGGACCGGCGTCCTGGTGGACTGCGAGGTGCCCGGAGGGCTATTGCGGAGGGCTATTTCTCCGTCAGCGGGGTGATGGCGATCCGGTCGATCACCGGTGCGTACGGGGATCGTTGGTCGTACTGGTTGTAGGTGGTGCCGTCGAAGTCGGGCAGTTCCTCGGCCGTGAAGCTGATCCGGTTCGTTCCCTTCTTCAGGGTCACCGGGACCGTCAGTTCCCGGAAGTCGTTGAAGTGGAAGGTGGTCGGGAACAGCACCCTGCGCGCCGCCTCGCCGTTCACCGAGAGGTCGGCGTGGCGGGCGATCGGGTCGGGGTTGTAGTGGGTGGCGGGTGCCTGTTCGGCGTTGGAGTAGCGGATGGTCACCGCGTGCCGCCCGGCCTGCTTGGCGTCGACGTCGACGGTGAGGGCGTTCGCCTTTCCGTTGCCGATGTCGGTGACCGCCTTGCCGCCCGTGGCGAAGGTGTACGCCTCCGTGACCTTGGCGGCGCCGCTCAGCGTGCCGTCCTCGGCCTGGTACGCCTTCGTCACCAGGTTGCCGCTCGACGGGGTGACCCGCAGCCGGTCGACGACCAGTTCCTTCTTGGTGCCGGTGACGGTGATCTTGTTGATGCCGCCGGACAGGAACATCCGCGTGACGTCCGTGCCCTTCTTGCCGGCTCCCACCCTGGGGATGTCGAGCTTCTCGCCGTTGAGGGCCACCTTCGCCCTGCCGCCGCCGAGGTGGTCGAGGGACACCGTCGCCTCGCCGTCGGCGGGGGAGTGGACCCAGAAGGTCGCGGAGGCTCCCTTGGGCAGCGGCACCGCGCCCGGCCCCGAGGCGCCGGGGTGGGCGTAGCCGGGCAGGGTGCCCGTGAGGGTGGCGTACTCGGCTTCGTAGATTGCCGGCCGGGTCACGTTCTCGTCGCGCAGTGACAGGTCGACCTTGTCGATGATCGCGTCGCCCTTGGTGACGCCGAGGTCCGGGTCCTGCGCGGCGAGCGTGATCTTGTGCTTGCCTGCGGTGAGCTTCACCGTGGTGTCGGTGTGGCCCCACACCACCCACTTGTAGCCGAGCGGCAGACGCAGTTCCTGCGGGTCCTTGCCGTCGACGCGCAGGAAGACGTTGGTCGGGCCCTGCTCCTTCACCCGGTCGAACAGGTTGTAGGAGTTGGCGAAGACACTCAGGTCGTACGTGCCGTCCTTCGGCACCTCCACGTCGAAGGCGAGCACCCCGTCGGAACCGGTGCGCAGGCCGCCGACGTTGTAGTTGCCGCTGGTCGCGAACTTGCCGACGTTGGAGGGTGTGCCCTCGGGGCCGTTCTTGGTATAGCCGCTGCCGGTGTACGTGGCGTTCTCCGCCTCGTAGGACTTGCGCCAGCTGACGGAGGGATCGGCAGGCTCCCCGCCGTTCCCGCCTGGGGAGAGGATGACCTGGTAGGCGGACATCTCGTTCATGCCGGTCATCGGGAGCGTGACCGTGCCGTCCTCGCCGACCGTGACCTCCTGGTCCGCGAGCCGCAGCGGCTGGGCCGAGTCACCGACCTGCCCGGTCCACGGGATCTCCTGCACGCTGGCGCGCACCGCCGTGCCGAACAGCTTCGGGTCGATGTTCTTGAAGACGACGTCCGCGTCACCGCTCTTGCCGCCGAAGATCGCCCGGGACTGTTTCTTGTCCTCGTCCAGCGTGGCGACGCCCTGGAGCGTGTACTGCTGGTTGGGGTGCGGGGCGGTCACTCCCACCGTGTGACCCGACATCTGGCCGTACGCGTTGAACAGCCACCACTGGCCGTTGCCCTTGTTGGCCTCCACGGCCGAGTCGTTGAGGTTGCCGTCGATGTTCCAGTACGCGAGGTCGGCGTCGATCTTCGACTCCTCGATCGCCGAGACCCACTGGACGACCTGGCCGGGCACGGAGAGGTGGTAGTTGTGCCCGTACTCGTTGACGTTGATGGGCAGCGGGCCGATCCCGATCTCCTTCTCCCACTGCCGGTACTTCGCGACGTTCGTGCGGACCACGGCGGGGTTGGACAGCTCGTGCCAGGTCATCACTTCCGGGACGACGTCATTGGCCTTGGCGTACTGCAGGAAGCCCTTGACCTCGTTGTAGAGGGTGGAGGTGTTCGGGCCCGCGATCCGCGCGTCCGGGTCCAGGTCCTTGATGAGGTGGTAGGCCTCCTTCCAGGCATCGAAGTAGGGCTTCGGGTTCGTACGCCAGGAGACGCCGTTGTAGCTCCACTTGCCCGTGCCGAACATGTTCCCTTCGGGCTCGTTGAAGGGGACGTAGACGACGTTGTCCTTGTAGTCGCCCATGGTCAGGACCTGTTGGACCTGCTTCTTGAGCTTCTCCTTGAAGTCGGCGAGCCGCGCGGGACCGTCGGCGCCCGGCCACTCGTACGGGAAGCCCCGGTAGATGTCGGTCATGTAGATGTAGACGTCCTTGCCGCCCGAGTCCACGAACGGCGGCAGGATCTCCAGCGCGTCCGCCCCCGGGTGCTGCGGACCGTCCTGCGCCTTGGTGGACACCGTGCGCAGGTTCATGCCCTCGATGAGGTTGCGGCTGGGCGCTCCGTCGCCGTAGATCCCGTACAGGCTGCCGCTGGCGCCGCCGTGGAAGGCACCGGTGTCGGTGGCGAGGTCGACGACCAGTTTCTCCGGCTCCGCCGCGCCGGCCTCTCCTGCGGCGGAAATGCCAAGTGTGGAGGCGAGGACCGCCACAGCTATGGCAACGGCTCCCGCCGTTCTTCTTCTGGGTCGCAAGGGGGTCTCCGTGGCTTCGTAGAGGAGTGGGAGTGGGAGTGGGAAGAGTGGGGCGGGCGGCGATGCCGTACGAGCGGGCGTACGGGAGTCTTTTGGCGCCCGGCGGCTCGGTGTCGGCGTACAGGGCAATCCGTGCAGGGACGGATCCATGCGCCCATCGATGGGTCGAACCGGTTCGGTCGAACCGGTTCGCTTAACCGGATCGGGAAGCTAGCACCCAGGAAAACCAGCCAGCAATACCCGCGACACAGAAACCTGCGGCGCGTCGGCCCGCTGCCAAGTGATACGAGCCGCGAGCCCTCGGGACTCGCAGGTCATAGGTGATGTCTGGCTGTGCGGGCGGGGGCAGGTGCACCGCGACGAGGTTTCCAGGCTGTTACGAGAAGTGCGGCGGAGGCATTGACACCCCCGCGGCTTCCTCCTACCTTCACATCACGCGAACCGGTTCGATACCGGGTCGCCATCGGTATCGTGCCCCCAGTACCTGCGGCCGACGGCGGTCTCCTCCCCGAGACCGTCGCACCGGTTCAAGCAAGGAGTCCCGTGAACATCGGTGAGATCGCCAAGCGGGCCGGTGTCTCGCGCAGCACCGTGTCGTACGTGCTGAGCGGCAAACGGCCGGTGTCGGACGGCACCCGCCAGAAGATCCAGCAGGTCATCGACGAGCTGGGCTACCAGCCCAACGCGAGTGCGCGCGCCCTGGCCAACGGCCGGACCAACACCATCGGTCTGGTCTTCCCGCCGGCCGGTAACCACTACACCGGCATGCAGCTCGATTTCATCGGCAATGTCGTCGAGGCCGCCGCGGCCAAGGACTACGACGTGCTGCTCTCTCCGAGCGGTATGGACAGCGACCGCTCGTTCCAGCGGCTTCTGGGTGAACGCCGGGTCGACGGCGCGATCCTGATGGAACTCCGGCTCCAGGACGACAGGTTCGACCACCTCGACTCGGTGGGCCTCCCCGCCGTCGCCATCGGCCGCACAGCACATCCGGAGAACGGCTGGTGGGTCGGCCTGGACCACACCGCGCTGGCGGAGGCCTGCGTGCATCACCTCGCGGACCTCGGGCACCGCACGATCGCCTTCGTCAACCGGCCCGAACAGCTCCTGCGAGCCGGGTACGAATCCGCTCACCGTGGTCTCGAAGGTTTCACCAAGGCCGCGGCGGAGCGCGGAGTCACCAGCCGGACGTACTGCTGCGGGGATGACGCGTCCTCCGGCCAGGCATGTCTGGAGCGAATCCTGCACGACGAGCCGGCCACCACGGCGCTGGTCACGCTGAACGAGGCCGCGCTGGGCGGTCTCTACCGGGGACTGGCCAACGCCGGCCGCCATGTGCCGCGCGACTTCTCCGTCACCGGGGTCGTCGCCAGCCGGTGGGCGGAGACGGTGACCCCGCAGCTCACGGCCGCGGACGTCCCTGCGGAACAGATGGGCCGCCTCGCCGTCGAGTTGCTGGTCGAGCGGCTCGACCATCCCGAAGCACCGGCCCGGCATCACCTGCTCGCGCCGCCGATCTCACTGCGTGCCAGCACCGGGCCCGCAAGCACCGGGTGACCCGGCGGCGTACGGGCTGAATCCGGCTCCGGCATGAACGCCTGACGCCCGCCCCTGTAACCAGTAGCACCCTCCGCGTCCCACCTACCCTTCCCCTCGCACGCCCTGAACTGCCTTACCGAACTCCCTTATCGGCCGATCGGCCGACTGAAGCCCTCTCATCACCCTCCCTGGCACGCCCATGCCAAATACCAGAGGAACAGCCCCATGAACAGATCCACCGGACGCCGTCTCGCCGCCGCGGCCATGACCGTCGTCGCCCTCACCGCCTCCACCGCCGCATGCTCCTCCGGCGACGGCAACACGTCCGCGGAGTCGGCGGACGGCGGTACGTACACCGTCTGGGACCCGTACCCGCAGTTCGACAAGAGCTCGGCGTGGGCGAAGCTGCTGGACAGCTGCGGCACCGAAGCCGGTGTGAAGATCAAGCGGACGGCGTACGACACGAGCGATCTGACGAACAAGGCGCTGCTGGCGGCGCAGCAGGACAACTCCGCCGACGTGCTCATCGTCGACAACCCCGTGGTGTCGACCCTGGCCGAGGGCGGGGTGCTGACCACGACCGACGACAACAAGCTGGACACCTCCAAGGTGGACCCGAACCTCCTCGCGGCCGGTCAGACGGGCGGGAAGACGTACGGCACGCCGATCGGCGCCAACACCCTGGCCCTGTACTACAACAAGGAGGTCCTCAAGGCCGCGGGCGTGGACATCGCCTCGGTGAAGGACTGGGACTCGCTGACGGCGGCGCTGGCGAAGGTCGACAAGGCGGGCAAGAAGGGCATCACCTTCTCCGCGATCGGCACGGAGGAGGGCAGCTTCCAGTTCCTGCCGTGGTTCTGGGGCTCCGACGCGAAGCTGACCGAACTCGACTCGGCCGAGGGCGTCTCGGCGCTGAAGCTGTGGAGCGACTGGCTGAAGAAGGGCTACGCCCCCAACTCGGTGATCAACAACACCCAGACCACCAGCTGGCAGGAGTTCGCGAGCGGCGACTACGCCTTCGCCGAGAACGGCACCTGGCAGCTCGCGGGCGCCGAGAAGGCCGGCTTCGAGTACGGGGTCATCCCCGTACCGGCCGCCAAGGGAGGCAGCGCCGCCGCCCCGACAGGCGGGGAGTTCGTCACCATCCCGGTGCAGGGCGAGACCGGCCGCTACGCCACCTCGCAGAAGCTCGTTTCCTGCCTGACCAACTCGCAGAACCTGCTCGACACCGACACCACGCTGTCGTACGTCGCGCCCACCGGCGAGGTGCAGGACAAGCAGGTCGCGGCCGACCCGAAGCTGAAGCCCTGGGTGGACGCCGTCAAGGCCGCCAAGGGACGTACCAGTGACGACCTCGGCACCAAGTACCCCAAGATCTCCGAGCAGATGTGGAAGGCGGTCCAGTCCGCCCTCAGCGGGTCACAGTCGCCGAAGGACGCGCTCACCGCGGCGCAGGACGCCGTCAAGTAACCGGAACCCGGGGCCCGTTGATGAACCGCACGACACAACTGCCGGACCGTCGGACCGTGCGTGACCGGAAAGGGGCGGCCACCGCCGCCCCGCCCCCGCCGCGCACGGCGCCACGGCGCCGTCCCACCTCCCAGCAGTGGGCCGCCTGGGGATTCCTCGCCCCGGTGACCCTCTACCTCATCCTCTTCTACGCCTATCCGCTCTACCGCAACGTCGATCTGAGCCTCAGGAACTACACGGTTCGCTCCTTCGTCCAGGGCGACGCGCCCTTCACGGGCCTGGAGAACTACCTGACGGTCTTCGACGACCCGACGTTCGCCCCCGCACTGATGCACACCGTGGTGTTCACGGTGGTGTCGCTGGTCTTCCAGTACGCCATCGGCCTGGCCCTCGCGGTCTTCTTCACCCAGCACTTCCGGCTCTCCGCCACGCTGCGCGCCCTGTTCCTCGTACCGTGGCTGCTGCCGCTCATCGTGTCGGCCTCCACCTGGTCGTGGATGCTCAACAGCGACTCCGGTGTCGTCAACGCCGCCCTGCACGCCGTCGGGATCGACGCGGTGAACTGGCTGACCTCGCCGTCCTGGTCGCTGACCTCCGTGATCCTCGCGAACGTCTGGATCGGCGTCCCGTTCAACCTGGTGGTGCTCTACAGCGGTCTGCAGTCGATCCCCGCCAGCCTGTACGAGGCGGCGGCTCTCGACGGCGCGAACGCCTGGCAACGCTTCTGGCGCATCACCTTCCCGCTGCTGCGCCCGGTGTCCGCCATCACCCTGCTGCTGGGCCTGGTCTACACGCTCAAGGTCTTCGACATCATCTGGATCATGACCAAGGGCGGCCCGGCCGACTCGTCCACCACCTTCGCCACCTGGTCGTACCAGCTCGGCTTCGGCAACCTGCTCCCCGCCTTCGGCCCCGGTGCGGCCGTCGGCAACCTGCTCGTCGTCGCCGCACTGGTCTTCGGCCTGGTGTACCTGAGGGTCCAGCGAAAGCAGTACGCCTCATGACCACCGCGACCACAACACGACCGCGCCCCCGTCCGGGCCGGGGCCGGGGCCGGACCACCTGGTGGCAGACGGCGACGGGCCTCGCGCTCACGGCCGTCATGCTCTTCCCGGTCTACTGGATGCTGAACGTGTCCTTCACCCGCGACCAGGACATGCGCAAGTCGCCACCTGACTGGTTTCCCGTGAACGGAACGCTGGACGGTTACCGTGCCGTCCTCGACCAGCAACTTCCCTATCTCGCCACGAGTTTGGTCATCGGCCTGGGCACGGTCGTGCTGACCGTGGCGCTGGCCGCGCCCGCCGGCTACGCCCTGGCCAAACTGCGGCCACGCGGCGGCGGCGTGCTCAGCTTCCTCTTCCTGGTCGCCCAGATGATCCCCGGAATCATCATGGCGATGGGCTTCTACGCGATCTACCTCAGCCTCGGCCTGCTCCAGTCGGTACCCGGACTCATCGTCGCGGACTCCACCCTGGCCGTCCCCTTCGCCGTACTCATCTTCACCGCGTTCATGTCCGGCATCCCCGGCGAACTGCTCCAGGCCGCGAAGACGGACGGAGCCGGACCCCTGCGCACCTTCTGGTCGATCGTCCTGCCCATGAGCCGCAACTCGATCGTCACGGTGTCCCTGTTCGCGTTCCTGTGGTCCTGGTCCGACTTCATCTTCGCCAGCACCCTCGTCAACGGCGGCGCCCACGAACCGATCACCCTCGGCATCTACCAGTACATCGGCAACAACAACCAGGAGTGGAACGCCATCATGGCCACCGCCGTCGTGGCCTCGCTGCCCGCCGCGGTGATCCTCGTCCTCGCCCAGCGCTACGTCGCCGCGGGCGTGACCGCCGGAGCCGTCAAGGACTGACCTCCTCCCCGGCCACCGCACACCTCTCCACCCCCACCGCTGAAGAAACGAGTAACATCTCATGACCGCGGCCCGATCCGGACCGGCCTTCTCCATTCGTGACATCCCGTTCAGCACGTACGGATCCTGGTTCGACATCTCGCCCGTGGTGGCGGAGAAGACGTACGCCGAGGACCTCCACCTGGTCTCCCACCAGAACGGCATGCACGCGGTCCTGTGTTTCGTCCCCCTGGACACGGCGACAGGTGACCGGGCGGAGAACCTCGTGGAGGCGACACCGAGCCGACTGAGCTGGACCGGTGCGGGCGGGCGAATCGACCTCGCCTACGAGACACCGGACACCGTCCGCCTGCGCGGCGGGGGACTGGACCTGCGCGTCGCCGCGGCGGCGAAGACCCTGACCCCGTTCAGCGGCAGCTACTTCTACCGCGACCCGGTTGCCGACGCGTACGTGTTCACCTCCTACGAGACCGGTCGCCGCTACCGGATCACCGTGCTGTCCGGCACCGTGGCCGACTCGTCCGGCACAGAGCTCCTTGGCAGCGGCGACCGCGGTGTCACCGTCTCCGGCGACGCCGACGGGGCCTGGGAGATCGCCGTCGAGGAGTTCGACTCGGCGCGGCGGCCCTTCACCTCCTCGGCGACGTTCGACCAGGTCGTGGCGGCAGCGCAGCGCTCGTTCGCCGAGTTCGCCGACGTGGTGGCCCCCTGGCGCTCGTCGGGCACGCCGGCCGCCGAACTCGCCGCGTACGTGGTGTGGTCCGCGACCGTGCGCCCGGCGGGCCTGGTCACCCGGCCCGCGGTGCTGATGTCCAAACACTGGATGGACAAGGTCTGGAGCTGGGACCACTGCTTCAACGCCCTTGCGCTGGCCCCCGGTTCATCTGACCTGGCCTGGGACCAGTTCTCGCTGCCCTTCGACCACCAGGACGACAGCGGGGCGCTGCCCGACTCGGTCACCCACTCCGAGGTCCTCTACAACTTCGTCAAACCGCCCATCCACGGCTGGACCCTGGGCCATCTGCGCCGACGCCTCCCCGAACCCCTCGACCAGGCGGAACTGGCCGAGACGTACGGCAGGCTGAGACGCTGGACCGACTTCTGGCTCACCGCCCGGCGCGCACCCGGCGCCGCCCTGCCGCACTACCAGCACGGCAACGACAGCGGCTGGGACAACGCCACGACCTTCGACCCCCAGCGGGTGATCGTCACCGCCGACCTGGCCGCCTTCCTCATCCTTCAGCTGCGTGAACTCGCCGCCCTGGCAATCGAGTTGGGGCGCTCCGACGACGCCCTGCAGTGGACGCGCACGGCTGACGCGACCCAGGCCGCGATGCTCGACCAGCTGTGGACCGGCGACCGGTTCGTCGCCCGCGCAGTCCACAGCGGGGACACCTGGAGCACCTCCAGCCTGCTCGACCTGATGCCGATCGCGCTGGGTGAGCATCTGCCGGAGGGCGTCAGCGCCGTGCTGGCCGAACGTATCGAGGCACACCTGACCGCGTACGGCCTGGCCACCGAACTGCCCACCTCACCGCACTACCTGCCCGACGGCTACTGGCGCGGCCCGATCTGGGCCCCCGCCACCGTTCTCGTCGAGGACGGCCTGCGCCGCGCCGGCCACGTCCGTCTGGCGGACGAGATCAGCGCCCGCTTCCGTGCCCTGTGCGAGACGAACGGCTTCGCGGAGAACTTCGACGCCCTGACCGGGGCGGGCCTGCGCGACCGTGCCTACACCTGGACCGCCAGCAGTTACCTCCTCCTCGCCGAGGCCCACGAGCTCCGCCGCACCGCGAACGCCGCGCCGACCGGCGGATGAGACCACCTGGGCGCCCCGCCCAGGCAGCACTCCCCCCAAGGAGACCCGCACATGTCCACACCCCGCATCGTTCCCCCGCCAAGACGCACCCCCAGAACCGGCACCGCGGGAGGCCGTCGCCTCCGCACCTCCACCGCGCTCGCCGTACTGCTCGCGTCGCTCGCCGCCGTCGCCCTCCCCGGCACAGCGGCGCAAGCTGCCGACACCACGGTCACCGTCGACTTCGCCACGGCCGGGGGCGCCCCCGCCTACGGCGCCTCGGGCACGATCTACGGGATGACCGAGGACGGTTCGCTGCCCCAGGACCACTTCTACGACGACATCAAGTGGCAGTTCATGCGGGCCGGCGGTGCCCAGCTGGACAACCCCGGTGGCTGGGTCGCCGGCAAGTACGACCGCCGCTGGAACTCCACCCGCGTCCAGTACCAGCGCACCAAGGAGCTGGGCGGAACCTTCGTCATCCTGCCGCACGACCTGTGGGGCGCCGACGGGACCACCAGCCCCACCTTCCCCGGTGACAACGGCGACTGGTCCGCCTTCGACTCCTTCTACGACCGCCTCATCGCCGACGTGCGGGCGGCCGGCATGACCGACGTCCAGTGGGACATCTGGAACGAACCCGACTGGACTCCCTTCTGGGATCGGTCCCAGGCCCAGTACCTGGAGATGTGGAAGCGCGCCTACCAGCGGATCCGAGCCGCCATCCCGGGCGCGGTCGTCGTCGGCCCCAGCAGCGCCTTCAAGCCCGCCTCGAACGGCTCCACCTGGTGGAACACGTACCTGGACTACGTGAAGGCGAACAACGTCGAGCCGGACATCTACAGCTGGCACGACCTGCCGGGTGACCCGGTCGCCGATGCCAACGCCGTGAGATCGAAGCTGTCGGCGCGGTCGATGACGACGAGCCGTCCGTTCCAGGTCAACGAGTACGCCAGCACCAGCGAGCAGAACCCCGGTCGTGGCGGCTGGTACATCTCGCGTCTGGAGCGGGCGGGGGCGGACGGCCTGCGCGCGAACTGGGCCTCCGCCGGCAATCTGCACGACTTCCAGGCGAAGCTGCTGACCAAGACCGGCAGTCAGTACCTGCCGCTGGGGGAGTGGTTCCTCTACCGCTACTACGGTTCGCAGACCGGCAACATCGTCAAGGTCACCCAGGGCACCGGCACCGACGCCCTGGCCACCAAGGACAACACCGCCAAGAACGCGAAGATCCTGCTCGGCAGCAACGGCAACACCGGCAACATCACCGTCGGCCTCAACCGCCTGGACACCACGGGCGTCGTCGAGAACGGCCGCGTCCGTGCGGTCGTGCAGCGCGTCCCGAACAACGGCGGCGCCGCCGTGACCGGCCCGGTCACCGTCTCCGATCACACCCTGACCGTCAGCGGCAACTCCGCTTCGGTCACCGTGCCCTGGACGGACTCCAGGGACGGCTACACCGTCACCCTGCTCCCGCCGTCCAACACCGCGATCTCGACGGTCGCGGTCGCCCAGCACAGCAGCCAGTGCCTGGACGACACCAACCGGTCCACGGCCAACGGCACGCAGTACCAGCAGTACCACTGCGAGGGCGGCTACCAGCAGATGCTCGACTTCAAGCCGGTGGCCGGCAAGCCGAACACGTACACCGTGGTCAACCAGCACAGTGGCAAGTGCCTGGACGTCTCCGGAGCCTCCACCGCCGACGGCGCCGCTGTCATCCAGTACACCTGTTCCGGCGGCACCAACCAGCAGTTCACCCTCAACCCCGTCACCGCGCTCGGCAACGGCCAGGACTACCAGCTGGCCGCCGTCCACAGCGGCAAGTGCGTCGACGTCAGTGAGATCTCGACGGCACCCGGCGCGAAGCTCCACCAGTGGACCTGCGACCCGGCAAGCGCACTGAACACCAAGCGGAACCAGATCTGGCGCCTGCTCGGCAAGAGCTGAGGCCGGCCCGGCACATCCGACGGGGTCTCCCGGCTGTCACTGGCAGACCCCGCTCGTGTCAGGCCGCGACTGAGCCGACGACGTCAGCACAGCCCTGGCACCGCACGCTCTGCCCGGCGGCTACCCCATTCGCGGAGTCGGAGTGAGAAATAGCGCCCTGATACGAGGTCAACTGCCTCGGGTCCTCTCTCCGACATTCCGGGCGTGGTCGCGGCGGCGCGCAGCGTGTCGGGGGTGGTCGGGGTCCCCAGAGTGCGTACCCGGCCATGCAGCCGGTTCAGCCGTGGTTCGCTGGTGACGACGCGGTGAAGGACCGCCAGAGGCGGGCCCTGGCCGAAAGGCTCGCCGGCGCCGGCGGATCGGCCCCCGGCGCCCGGTACTCAGGTCAGGTCCAGCACCATGGCGCAATGCTCCGGCGCACCCTCGAACGTCACGGTCTTCGCGCTTGTTCGCCTTGGCGCCCAGCGGCCTGGCCAGCCGCGCCCTGACCGCGCAGATCTGCCTCCGCAGCCAGTCCAGGTGGGCGGCCTGCCCGCGCCGTGCCAGCGCCCACTGAACGTGCGTGGCCTTGGTAATACTGCCCGCCCAGCGCGCCGACGGCTTCACCGTCAGCTCCCGCTTGCGCACCGCCCACCCGGCGGCATCGTGTCCCGGCCCCTGCCGGGAGCGTTCCGCGAGATCCCCGGCGGCCAGCGAACCGAGAACCACGCCGACCTCGGCGAGCACGGCCGCATCCGCCTCGCTCACCCGCAGCCGGTCCCGGATGGACACCCCGGCGGGACCGGCCACCACGAACGATGCCACCAACTCCCTTAACCCGCCCACCCGTTCACCCCCGCCCGGCCGAAAATCCCGTCAGGGCACGCAACGAGCACCAGCCACAAAGGTCACTCATTCGACCCACAAACTCCCGTTCCCCTCCCGAAGAACGAAAACCGAGAACACACCCCATGACAGAGGGGACCAACCCGGCCCAGGTCCCGGGCGCCAGCCAACCGCATCCGCCTCCGGCACTCACTCACACTCACCAAAGGTCACTCCCGCTCAGTAAATCGGCACCAGTTCCCAACCCCTCGTACAGGGCACGCACCTTGCCGTGAGCCTTGTGCACCAGCAGCGTGACCCGCTGTTCCGGGCGGCCGGCCGGCAGCGCGTCGTGGGGGCTCTATTGGTAGCGCTCACGGCACCGGGTGGAGTCAGGGTTGGCGTGCCGCCCCTTCGGGTCCCATTAGGACACCGGGGTCGAAACAGGCGGGAATCCCGCAGGCATCCCCTTTAGACCGTGTCCTACGTGGTGAGGCGGACGTTGGTCTGTTCATGGGGCGGGGTACGTGGAGTTGGATTGTTCCGGACGGGCTGTGGG
>NZ_VWMY01000033.1:8244-136795 GCF_008905045.1 Streptomyces albicerus | reverse complement strand
CCACAGCGCGCACGCGGACACGGTGGGCGCCCTGAATGTTCTACGGGCCGGGCTGGTCCGTCGCGACGCCAACCCGGCATAGCGAGAAACCCCCCAACCTTCAGGTGAGGGAGGAGTCACATCAACGTCCTCGACCCGGGTGCATCGCCGCTCGACTACTACGGGTTCGAGCTGCGCCGCCACCGCGAAGCCGCCGGGCTGACACAGAAACAGCTCGGCTACATCGTCAACTTCGCCGGCTCCCTGGTCGGCCAGATCGAGACGGCCAGGAAGCCGCCGACACCGGAGTTCAGCGAGCGGGCCGACGCGACGTTGGGGACTGAAGGGCTGCTGTCCCGGCTCGTCACGTTGGTGATGCGTAGTCAACTTCCGGCCTGGTTCCAACAGGTGGCGGAGTTGGAGGCACGGGCGGTCGAGATCTGCACCTTCCAGACGCACATGGTGCACGGTCTCCTCCAGACCGGTGCCTACGTGCGTGCAGTGCTCGGCTCGCGGGACCAGCACGACCTCGACGACCGCACCGCCGTACGCCTGGCTCGTCAGCGCATTTTCGAGAAGACCGAGCCGCCTGTCCTGTGGATGGTCATCAGTGAGGCCGCGCTGTACCAGGAGATCGGCGGTCCGACGACCATGCGCGGGCAACTGGCCCACCTGCTGTCGTTCGACGGCAATCCCCGGATCAACATCCAGGTCCTGCCGTTCTCGACCGGAGCGCACGCGGGGCTACAAGGCTCATTCAACCTCTACCGCTTCGCGAGCGATCCGGACATCGTCTACACCGAGGGCTACGGCAGTGGGCATCCGACCGCCAACCCAAACACCGTCAAGGACTGTTCGCTCATCATCTTCAGTGCCGCCGCCCTCTCTCAGGGACCCGGCGGAGCTGATCCGACGCGTGATGGAGGAACGCTATGGAGAGCAACGCGATCCTGACCGGGGCCCGGTGGCGTAAGTCCAGCTACAGCGGCGATCAGAGCGGCGAGTGCGTCGCGTGCGCACCCCTCGGCCCCCTGACCTGGCACAAGTCCACGTACAGCGGCGACCAGGGCGGCGACTGCCTGGAGGTCGCCGAAACCCCCTGCGCCACCATCGCCGTACGCGACTCGAAGAACCCGGCGGGGCCCCACCTCACCTTCGGCCCCGCCGCGTTCACGGCGTTCGTCGGTGCCGCCGGGCGGGGTGACTACAGCCGCTGAATGATCGTGCCGGTGGCCAGCCCGCCGTCGGCGCACATCGTGATCAGCGCGAACTCCTTGTCCCGGCGCTCCAGTTCGTGCAGTGCGGTCGTGATAAGGCGCGCGCCCGTGGCGCCCACCGGGTGCCCGAGCGCGATCCCGCCCCAGCACTGAGGAGACCGTGGACTTCGCGGCGCGGATGCTCGCCCACCTGCGCGCGCGTTCGATGCGCTGCACGCGTCATTACTCAAGCACCCGACACCACGGACGTGACGTCGGCTTCCCGGTCCGCACGGACCGGGAGGCCGTCACCGGAGCCGGATGTGTCACTCCCAGGAGCTGGTGCCGCTGTTCCAACCCCACCAGACCAATCGCGAGCGGTCGATGTTGTAGTCCGCTACCACGCTGTACGGGCTGGTGTAGACGCCGTCACCGCTGGCAGAGGTACGGAGGTAATTCCCGTTCTGGTTCTGGAAGTAGTCGCCGTCGGCGGTCCAGAACTGTCCGGAACGGCCGCTGCTACAAGGTTCCGTCCGAACAGCGTTTGTTACAGCCCCGACGTCCGTGGTGAGGCATTCACTGTTGGCGTTGCTCACCAGTCGGCGCATCGTGTGGCCGCCCCACTGGTTCGAGTCCGTGCCCCAGTGCCACCAGATGGAGCTGTTGTCTGGACAACTGGTGCTCACCCAGACGTTGCTGCTCGCGGTCGACGAGCGGAGACAGGGCTGCCCCCAGTCGTTGTGGTACGCCCAGTTGGTCGCCGCTGACGCGGGGGAAAGGGTACCCGCGATGGTCAGCATGAGGGCGGAGACCCCCATGGGCAGGGCGACTCTCAGCGAGGTTCTTCGCGATGTCATGAGCGCGAGAATCGAGGGGGCGGAGGACTTCCCATGAAGTGACCATGAACGAGACATGTCATTCTCCGGTATCCGAGAAGTCGACTGACCCGACGCTCCCGCTACGGCAGCCCGTCCGGCGCCTGGACCTTCTGGCAGTCGAACGGCTGGTACTGACCGAACCCACAGGAACCCACAGCACGCATAAAGGCGGCGACCCCGATCCCCGGCCGCCGCCGTGGCCCGATGAGGGGTCACATATTTTTCCAGGCCGTCATAATTGCGCGTCACATACCTTTCCTCACCGCCCTGTTGTTGCGCATGCATTCCTGGTCGACCCTTGGTGCGACCGCCTCTATCACGTACCAATCCAGAAATGCAACCAGAAAATGAGTACGCCGGCGCCGGCCATGACAGGCGCCGCGTTTCCGTTGCCGTGAGCATGCCTAAACGTTGAATCCGCAACGGAGCTGGGCAATTGGCCAAGTGAGCGTCTATCGTGGAACATGAATGTGAAAGCGAAGAAGCGCATCGGAGAAACGCAACGAGGATCACACCCCTGAACTCTCCAAAAGTTTCGGACAGTTGAAGGGAGGTGTAATCAGATGCGTACTTACGAGCGTCCGACGCTGACCGCGGCCGGCTCTTTCCGGAGGACTGGCCTGGGCACGAACAGGGGGCCGGAAAGGGTAGTTCCTCTCAGGTTCAGCCTGTGAGTGCCGGTCATTCCCGAGCATGACCGGCCCGGAGATCTCATCGGTCCTGGTTGGTCGACTCCGGGAGCATTCCAAAAGGGCGACGGGTTACCGTTCCCATTCCCGCCGCCCAGCCCTTTCGCGCGCCCCGTCGCGGCGTCCGGGAAAGGCACTGTCCATGGTCCGTCTCCCTGATTTCGACGAGGTTCCGGGCTGGTTCGTCGCTCTTCCGGACTGTGCTTCGGCGGCCCCGGTGGCCACTGCGCTCCGTAACCGGGCGGACCAGGAGGTCCGTCACCCCTCAGGCCGACCCTGGCTGCTCGGCCACTGGTCTCCGAGTGGCACAGCCGTCGGTGAGACCGGCCGGGCGAAGATCGTGGTCATCGGTGACCACGCCGTCACCTCAGGACGGCTCAGTACGGCGGCCGGCCGGGCGCACACCGTCGCCGACCTCGACGGACTGGCAGGGGCCATGGCCGGAAGTTGTCACCTGGCCGCATCGGTCGCCGGATGCGTGCGGGTACAGGGGAGCATCACCGGCCTTCGACCGGTGTTCCACGCCAGGATCGGTGATGTCACGGTGGCCGCCGACCGGGCCGACGTGCTCGCCGGCCTTCTCGACGCGGAGGTGGACGAGCAGCGGATGGCAGTCCGTCTGCTGACTTCGTTCGCACTGTTCCCGCTGGCGGGCGAGCCGGTGTGGCGCGACATCAGCGTCCTGTTGAGCGGCGATTACCTCGTGCTCGACAGCAACGGTCGACGACGGTCCGTCAAATGGTGGACCGCGCCCGAGCCGGTGGTCCCGATGGCAGACGGCGCGCCGGCGTTGCGGGAGGCGCTGTCGGCCGCGGTCGAGGCCCGTGTTCGGGGCCGAGACCTGGTGAGCTGTGATCTCGGCGGGCTGGACTCGACCGCACTGTGCTCGCTGGCCGCCCGCGGCGGGGCGAAGGTCGTCGCCTACACCGCCGACGGCCGCGACCCCATGGCGGACGACGTGACGTGGGCTCGCCGGACGGTTACCGGATTGGGCGACACCGAGCACCACGTCATCGCCGGGGACCGGTTGCCGATGGTGTACGAGGGCCTGCGAGACACGGACGACCGCTTCGACGAGCCGTGTCCGGCCGCTGTCCATATCAGCCGGTGGCTGGTCATCCCACGGTCGGCCGCGGCACGCGGCTCACGGCTGCACCTGACCGGCTTCGGCGGGGACGAGTTGCTCGCCGGCTCGCCGGCGCACCTGCACGCGCTGCTGCGTACGCATCCCAGGACCGCGTTTCGGCGCGTACGTGGTTTCGCCGCGCAACGCCCGTGGCCGTACCGGGAAACGCTGCGGCAGCTGTGGGACAGCAGCCCCTACCGGGCATGGCTCGCCCGGGTCGGCGACCAGCTCACCGCCGTACCGGCCCCCATGGAGACACCGACCCTGGACTGGGGGACACCGCCGCGCATGCCCCCATGGGCGACACGGGACGCGGTCGATGCCGTGCGCGAGCTGATCAACACCGCGGCCCGTACCGCCGAACCACTGGCCGAAACGCGTGGACAGCACGTCGAACTGGAGGCGATGCGCAGTACGTCCCGCATGGTCCGGCAGTTGGGTCAGACGGCCGCCCGCGCCGGGCTCACCCTCGCCGCCCCCTACTACGACGACCGGGTGATCGAAGCGGGCCTGGCAGTGCGGCCGCAGGACAGGATCACCCCCTGGCAGTACAAGCCGCTCATCGTCGAAGCGATGCGCGGCATCGTTCCCGACGAGAGTCTGACCCGCCACACCAAGGACGAGGGTTCATATGAGGTGGAGGCCGGACTGCGGGAGCACCGTGCCGAGTTGCTGGCCCTGTGCGAGGACTCCCGGCTGGCCCGGCTGGGCCTGGTCGACCCGGACGTGCTGCGCGAGGTGTGCAGCCGACCGTTGCCCCCGGCCCTGTCATTCGACGCGCTGTATCAGACGGCGGCGT
The DNA here is from genome assembly GCF_008905045.1 of Streptomyces albicerus. Taxonomy (GTDB): domain Bacteria; phylum Actinomycetota; class Actinomycetes; order Streptomycetales; family Streptomycetaceae; genus Streptomyces; species Streptomyces albicerus. Next base: position 132,128 of record NZ_VWMY01000033.1, on the reverse strand, counting down.
GCGAGGTGTGGCTGCGGGCGCTCGAAACCGCGACCGTTCCCGGCTGATGGATCCCAGCTGATGTTTCCCGGCTGATGGAGAAGACGATGACGCTCAAGTTGCGTGACGGCGTGTTCACGGCCGAAACCGAGTACGGGATCACGCTGCTCGACGAGGACCGCGACCAGTATTGGACGCTCAATCCCAGCGCCGCCGTCGCCTTGCGGACGCTGCTGGACGACGGCACCGTCGCCGAGGCCGCGCAAGCGCTCACCGAGCAGTACGCGGTGGACATCGACAGCGCGCATCAGGACGTCCGGGAACTGGTCGGTGAACTGCGCTCGGCGGGCCTGGTCAAGGAGAAGAAGGAAGAGAACGAAGCGAGCAGAGCGGGTCCGTCGGTACGGCCGGCACGGCACCGCGTACGCAGGTGGCGACCGGAGAAGAAAACCCCATGACCACGCCGGAAGCCATCTTCCACCACCCGCGCTCGGTGCCCCTGCGGCGCCGGATCCCGGTCCGGCTCGCCGTGGGCGCCGCGCGGCTCCTGGCCACCCAGCGTCCCCGGCGGATCCGGACCGTGTTGGAGTGGCTTCGCCGGGGCGCCCGTCCGGCCACCGCCGACCAGGCCCAGGCCGCCCGGGACGCCGTCGTCGCGGTCAGCCTGGCGTGCGGGGGACGGGAAGGGTGCCTGCCCCGGTCCCTGGCCACGACTCTGCTGTGCCGACTGCACGGCCAGTGGCCCACCTGGTGCGTGGGTGCGCGGCGCCTGCCGCCCTTCGGCGCGCACGCCTGGGTGGAGGCGGAGGGACGACCGGTGGGTGAGGACTACCCGCCCGACTACTTCAGGCCCCTCTTCACCGTCGGGTGCTTGAGCCATGAAGCCCAAAGCGACAGATGAGCGGCGCCGGGCCAGCCCACGGGACGTCCTGCGTCTGCTGCACGGACACCGGCGGTGGGTCGGTCTCGCGGTGCTGCTGACGCTGGGCGCTTCGGCGCTCAGCCTGGCCCAGCCGCTGCTGGTCAAGGAGGTGATCGAGGCGACCGCGTCCGGCAGTGCGGTCGGGTACGTCCTGGTGCTGCTCGCCGTGTTCTTCGTCGCCCAGGCACTGGTCCAGGGGCTCGCCCAGTACGTCCTGGCGCGTACGGGCGAAGGCATCGTCCTGGGGATCCGGCTCGGCCTGATCGGGCACGTGCTGCGGCTGCCCATGCCCGTGTACGACCGCCACCGCACAGGCGATCTGATCTCGCGCACCAGCACCGACAGCACCACCCTGCGGCTGCTCATCGCCGAGGGCTTCACCGCTGCGGTGACAGGCTCCATCGGGCTGATCGGCGTCATCGCGCTGATGATCTGGCTCGACTGGTTGATGTTCCTCGTCGTGCTGGCCATGGTGGCGATCGCCACCGTGATCGTCAGCTCGGTACTGCGGGGCATCGGGGTGGCGTCGCTGTCCACCCAGCAGGCCACGGGCGCCATGACCGCCGATCTGGAACGCGCGCTCGGTGCCATCCGCACCGTACGGGCCAGCCGCGCCGAGCAGCGCGAGTCGGACCGCATCGGGGGCCGCGCCAGATCGGCGTATGCGGGAAGCGTGCGGATGGCGAAGCTGGACGCGGTGGTGGCACCGGCGATCGAGCTGGCCGTCAAGGGGTCGTTCATCGTCGTGCTGCTCATCGGCGGTATGCGGGTCGCCGACCGGCAGGGATCGATCGCCGACCTCGCCGCCTTCCTCCTCTACATGATCTATCTGCTGGGGCCGGTCGGCATGCTGTTCCAGTCCTTCAGCACCATGGAGCAGGGCATGGGCGCGTACCGGAGGGTCACGGAGGTGATGGACCTGCCCACAGAGCAGGACGCCGGGTCCGCGCCCGAGGCACCGGCGTCGTACGGGGCGGGCGACAGCGGCGGCCGGCCGCGGGCACCTGTGCTGGAGTTCCGAGACGTGTGGTTCGGCTACGAACCGCGGCGTCCCGTCCTGCGCGGCGTGACCTTCGAGGTGGCGGAGCACTCCCATGTCGCCCTGATCGGCAGCTCGGGGGTCGGGAAATCCACCGTCCTCGCACTGATCGAGCGGTTCTACGACCCGGATCGCGGCCGCATCCTCTTCGACGGCCGTGACGTACGGGCGACCGGCCGAGCCGAACACCGGTCTCGAGTCGGCCTGGTGGAACAGCATGCCCCGGTGCTGTACGGCACGCTGCGCGAGAACCTGCTGTACGCCGCCCCCGACGCGGACCCCGCCGAACTGGACCGGGTGGTCGAGCTGGCGCACCTCACAGACCTGATCGACCGCCTGCCACATGGCCTGGACACCGACGCCGGGGAGCACGGCATGGCGCTCTCCGGCGGCGAGCGCCAGCGGATCGCGATCGCCCGTGCCCTGCTGACCCGGCCGCGCCTGCTCCTGCTGGACGAGCCGACGGCCCATCTGGACGCGGTCAACGAAGCGGCGCTCCGCAGGTCGATCCGGGAGACCACGGCGGAGTGCACGCTGCTGGTGATCGCGCACCGCATGTCGACCATCCGCGCCGCAGACCTGATCATCGTGCTCGACGCGGGCCGGGTCGTGGCCACGGGCAGCCACTGGGATCTCATCGACACCAACGAGCACTACCGGTCGCTCGTCCGCGCCCAGCGGGCCGGGGACGTCCGGGTGCCGCGCGTGTCCTGAGCTGACCGGCCCCGTGGAGCCGGCCGTGAGCGAGCTGTTCGTCGACGTCGTACGCCATGTCGCGGACCGGCGCCGCGAGTTGCTGTTGCTGCGGCAGGCGGCGGGAGTTCGAGGCGACTACAGCCGCTGAATGATCGTGCCGGTGGCCAGCCCGCCGCCGGCGCACATCGTGATCAGCGCGAACTCCTTGTCCCTGCGCTCCAGTTCGTGCAGCGCGGTCGTGATGAGCCGCGCGCCCGTGGCGCCCACGGGGTGCCCGAGCGCGATCCCGCCGCCGTTGACGTTCACCTTCTCCAGGTCCTGTTCGAAGACCTGCGCCCAGCTCAACACCACTGAGGCGAACGCCTCGTTGATCTCGACGAGGTCGATGTCCTTCAGCGACATACCGGCCTTGCCCAGCACCGCCTTCGTCGCGTCGATCGGCCCGTCCAGGTGGAAGTGCGGGTCCGCGCCGACCAGCGCCTGGGCGACGATCCGCGCTCGCGGGCGCAGCTTCAGCGCCCGAGCCATCCGCTTCGACGCCCACATGATCGCCGCCGCACCGTCGCTGATCTGCGACGAGTTGCCCGCCGTATGCAGGGCCGTCGGCATGACCGGCTTCAGCTTCGCCAGCGCCTCCATCGACGTGTCGCGCAGCCCCTCGTCACGGTCGACGAGGCGCCACATGCCCTGCCCGGCCCGCTGCTCGTCCTCCGTCGTCGGCACCTGCACGGCGAACGTCTCGCGCTTGAAGCGCTCCTCGGACCAGGCGTTCGCGGCCCGTTCCTGGGAGATGAGCCCGAGGGAGTCGACGTTCTCGCGGGTCAGCCCGCGGTTGCGCGCGATCCGTTCCGCCGCCTCGAACTGATTGGGAAGGTCCACGTTCCACTCGTCGGGGAACGGCTTGCCTGGCCCGTGCTTGGACCCGGATCCCAGCGGCACCCGTGACATCGCCTCGACGCCGCACGAGATCCCGACATCGATCACTCCCGCCGCGACCATGTTGGCGACCATGTGCGAGGCCTGCTGCGAGGACCCGCACTGGCAGTCCACGGTCGTCGCCGCGGTCTCGTAGGGCAGGCCCATGGTCAGCCAGGCCGTGCGCGCGGGGTTCATGGACTGCTCGCCGGCGTGCGTCACCGTGCCGCCGACGATCTGCTCGACGCAGTCCGCGTGGATGCCGGTACGGCCGAGGAGCTCTCGGTAGGTCTCGCCCAGCAGATAGGCGGGATGCAGATTGGCGAGCGCTCCGCCGCGCTTGCCGATGGGGGTGCGTACGGCTTCGACGATCACGGGTTCCGCGGCCATGGGGAGTTCCTCTCCTCGGGTCACCCGCGCGGCGCGGGCGTCCCGGCCCACCCGCCACGCAGAACTAGTACGCGTTCTAGTTCTGCCTGCAGTCTGCTGACGAGTCACCTGCCACCGCAAGGGTCTTGCAGCCTCCGAAGTCGTGATCTGCACGAATCCCGCACGGAATTCGGGGCGCCGCACCCCTTGCCACTTATAGAACCCGTTACTACCTTCACGGCAATCCCGGTTCCTGATGGACCGTCAGAAAACAGGTGCGAGACCTGGAGTTGCCGATGCCCTGTCCAGCGCTGCCCGACGGGTTCGATTTCACCGATCCCGATCTGCTGCACCACCGCGTGCCCCACCCGGAGTTCGCCGAGCTGCGTCAGGCCGAACCGGTCCGCTGGATCGCCCAGCCGCCCAATCTCGCCGGCTTCGAGGACGAGGGCTACTGGGCCGTCACCCGGCACGCCGACGTCAAGTACGTCTCCACACACCCGGAGTTGTTCTCCTCCACCCTCAACACCGCGATCATCCGCTTCAACGAGCACATCGAGCGGGACGCGATCGACGCCCAGCGGCTGATCCTGCTGAACATGGACCCGCCCGAGCACACCCGGGTCCGCCAGATCGTCCAGCGCGGCTTCACCCCGCGGTCCATCCGCGCCCTGGAGGAGAACCTGCGCGGCCGGGCGGGCCGGATCGTCGAGACCGCGCTCGCGGACGCGGGCGCCGGCGGTTCCTTCGACTTCGTCACGCAGGTGGCCTGCGAACTGCCCCTGCAGGCGATAGCCGAGCTGATCGGCATCCCGCAGGAGGACCGCACCAAGATCTTCGACTGGTCCAACAAGATGATCTCGTACGACGACCCGGAGTACGCGATCACCGAGGAGGTCGGCCAGGAGGCGGCCACCGAGATCCTCGCCTACGCGATGAACATGGCCGCCGACCGCAAGCAGTGCCCGGCGAAGGACATCGTCACCACGCTGGTGGCCGCCGAGGACGAGGGCAACCTCGGCTCCGACGAGTTCGGCTTCTTCGTACTGATGCTGGCCGTCGCGGGCAACGAGACGACCCGCAACGCCATCACCCACGGCATGCACGCCTTCCTGACCCATCCCGACCAGTGGGACCTCTACAAGCGGGAGCGCCCGGCGACCGCCGCCGAGGAGATCGTCCGCTGGGCCACCCCCGTCGTGTCCTTCCAGCGCACGGCGACCCAGGACACCGAACTGGGCGGCAAGCTGATCAAGAAGGGCGACCGCGTCGGGATCTTCTACTCCTCCGCGAACAACGACCCGGAGGTCTTCGACACCCCGGAGGTCTTCGACATCACCCGCGACCCGAACCCGCACCTCGGCTTCGGGGGCGGCGGCCCGCACTTCTGCCTCGGCAAGTCCCTGGCCACCCTGGAGATCGACCTCATCTTCAACGCGATCGCCGACGCGATGCCCGGCCTCCGGCTGGTCGGCGACCCACGCCGGCTGCGCTCGGCCTGGCTCAACGGCGTCAAGGAACTGCAGGTCAGCGCTGGTTGAGCCCGCCGGTTGAACCGCCGGTGACCCGCTGCGCGGGAGGCAGGGGCATCCCCCCTACGCTCCGCCCCTGCCTCCCCCGTGCCCGAGTACACCCACGTCCCGCCACATCCCGGTGAACGTTTCCGATCCGTTTCGCGTCTTCACGAGTGGCACAGCCAACTCACACCTTCGAAGACTTCGAACGGAAAAGCCGAGCCGTGGTCTCAGCCGAACTGTCACCCGTCCGGCCGGAGGGCGCGGCCATCTCCCGGAAGCGGAACCTCCGCCCGGTCTGGGACCGACACCGCGTCCCCTTCCTGGCCACCCTGCCGACGGTTCCGCTGTACGTGGTGTGGTGGCTGTTCCTGGCCACCGGCGGCGGTGATCTCGCGGCACAGGAGGCGTGGGCCGACTTCGCGTCCCGGCACGGCGGTTCGGCGTACAGCCTCTTCTGGTACGGCGGGATGCACACCGCCAACTACAGCCTGATCTCGCCCTACCTGATGGCCGCCTTCGGCGTGCGCACGGTCACGGTCGCGGCCGGGCTGCTCGCCGCCTGGCTGGCCGCGGTCCTCATCGTCCGCACGGGGATCCGCCGGCCGCTCGGCCCGGCGCTGCTCGCCTCGCTCGCGCTGTGGTGCAACGTCGCGTCGGGACGTACGACGTTCGCGCTCGGTGTCGCCCTCGGGCTCGCGGCCTGTGTGCTGCTGACCCGGGAGCGGCGCGTGTCGCTCGCGGTGGCGTACGCGACGCTCGCGACCATGGCGAGCCCGGTGGCCGGGCTGTTCCTGGTCGTCGCGGGCGCCGGCTACGCGCTCGTACGGGACCGGACGCGGGCGGCCGTGCTGATGGTGCCGCCGTTCGTGGTGGTGGGGGCGACCACGCTGCTGTTCCCGTTCACCGGCGAGCAGTTGATGCCCGCGGCCCGGATCTGGCCGCCCGTCGTGATCGGCGTGGTCGTGCTGACGCTCGCGCCGCGGGGCTGGCGGGTGCTGCGGTGGGGTGCCGTCGTGTACGCGGCCGGGACGGTCCTCACGTATCTGGTCCCCTCACCGGTCGGCACGAACGTGGAGCGGCTCGCGGAACTGTTCGCGCCGGCCGCACTGCTGGCCGCACTGCTGGCGGTGCCAGGTCCGCGCCACAGACGAGTTGCACTGGCCATGGCTTTGGTCTTCTCGGTGGGGTGGGTGGGCAAGAAGACGGTGGACGACCTGGAGGTGTCGACGGCGGTACCGCGCTGGGCCGCCGACACGACCAGCGTCGTAGATGCCCTGGACCGGCTCGGCGCCGACCGCGCCCGTGTCGAGGTGGTCCCGGCCCGCAACCATCGCGAGGCCACCGCGCTGGCCCCGTACGTGAACCTGGCGCGTGGCTGGAACCGGCAGCTGGACATGGAGCGCGGCCGGCTCTTCTACGACGGGACGTTCTCGGAGACGACGTACCGGGCCTGGCTGGACCGGTGGGCGGTCGGCTTCGTCGTACTGCCCTCGGGCAAGCCGGACGGCTTCGCGGAGGACGAGGCGCGCCTGGTCGAGAGCGCGCCGGCATGGCTGGAGCCGGTGTGGCGGGACGCGAACTGGCGGGTCTACCGGGTGCGCGGGGCGGTGCCGCTCGTGTCGAAGCCCGCCGCCGTCATACGCGCCGACAGCGCCGAGGTCGTCGTCCATGTCCCACGCCCCGGCTCGGTGACCGTGCGCGTCGCCTTCTCGCCCTGGCTGTACGCCGAGGGCGGCTGCCTGCAGAAGCAGGGCGAGTTCACGCGGCTCACGGTGACCGAACCGGGCGAGTACCGGATCAGCTCGGGGTACGGTCCTTCGCCGGGACCGGCTCCGCGATGCTGACCTCCGCTTCCGCCTCCGCCTCCGGTTTCGCGAGCGACCGCGGACGCGGCCCCTGCAGCAGGTAGGTCAGCGCGAAGCCGGCGCCGACGACGGCCGCGCCGCCCGCCGCGTCCAGGATCCAGTGGTTGGCGGTCGTCACGATCGCGGAGACCGTGAACAGCGGATGCAGCAGGCCGAGCGCCTTCATCCACCACTTCGGGGCGAGGATCGCGATGACGAGCCCGCACCACAGCGACCAGCCGAAGTGCAGCGAGGGCATCGCCGCGTACTGGTTCGTCAGCGCGGTCAGCGTCCCGTAGTCCGGCTGGGAGAAGTCCTGCACACCGTGCACGGTGTCGATGAAACCGAGGCCCGGCATCAGCCGCGGCGGGGCCAGCGGGTAGAGCCAGAAGCCGACGAGCGCGAACAGCGTGGCGAAGCCGAGCGCCGAGCGGGCCCAGCGGTAGTCGGCGGGCCGGCGGGCGTACAGGATGCCCAGGACGCTCAGCGGCACCACGAAGTGGAACGACGTGTAGTAGAAGTCGAAGAAGTCCCGCAGCCACGGGACCTCCACCACGGTGTGGTTGGCCCAGCGCTCGATGTCGATGTGGAGGAACTGCTCGATCGAGTAGATCTGGTCGCCGTGCTCCTCGGCGGTGGCCCGGCCGCCCGTGTTGCTGCCACCGGTCGCGGCGAGCCTGACCTGCTGGTACGCGGAGTAGCCGACACGGATCAGCAGCAGTTCGAGCAGCAGGTTCGGGCGGGTGAGGACCCGGCGCAGGAACGGCAGCAGCGGGACGCGGCTCCAGCGCGTGGGCACCGGTTCCGCGTACTGCGTCGGGACCGGCGAGCGGTAGTACTCCGACGTACGGGACAGGAACGGGACAGCGGTGGCCGCGGCGAGGGCGGCGAGCAGGACGACGTTGTCGCGCAACGGGTAGAGGGCCGCCATGTTCGGCAGCATCATCTTCGCCGGGAGCGTCATCACCAGGATGACGGCGATCGGCCATACGTACCGGTCGCCCGCCTTCTTGCCGACCCGGCCGACCAGCGCGAGCAGCACCCACAGCAGCTGGTGCTGCCAGGTGGTGGGCGACACGGCGACGGCGACACAGCCGGTGATCGCGACGGCGAGCAGCAGCTGCCCGTCGCGGGCGTACCGCACGGCACGGCGCAGGCCGAGCGCGGCGACGGCCGCGCCCAGCGCGAAGAAGAGCGCGATCTCCAGCGGCCCTTCCAGGCCGAGCCGCAGCAGCGCGCCGTGGAGCGACTGGTTGGTGAGATCGTCGGCGGGCCGGCCGAGGCCGACGCCGGCCAGGTGGTGCACCCAGTACGTGTACGAGTCGTGCGACATCGCCGCCCACGCGAGCGCGGTGCAGGCCGCGAAGGTGACCCCGGTGGAGACGGCGGCCCGTCTGCGCCCGGTGAACCACAGCAGCGGCGCGAAGAGGAGCACGGTCGGCTGCAGGGCCGCCGCGAGCCCGATCAGCACCCCGCTCGCCCGCTCCCCGCGCACGGCGAAGCAGCCGAGGAGCACCAGCAGGACGGGGATGATGCTGGTCTGGCCGAGGTACAGCGTGTTGCGCACGGGCAGCGACAGCATCAGCAGGCTGATCGCGACGGGCGCGGCGAGCAGCGCCGTACGGCGGCTCACGGGCTGCGGCAGGGCGCGCGCGGCGACCAGACCGAGGGCGACGACCAGGAGCAGCGTGCCGAAGGTCCAGCCCCAGCCGAGGGCCTGTTCGGCCGCACGGGTGAGAGGTTTGAGGACGAGTCCGCCGAACGGGGTGCCCGTGAACCGCGTCGAGTCGTACAACGACCCGTTCACATGCAGCACGCCGCCCGGCCCGACCCAGGTCTCCAGATCCGTCAGCCGTTCGCCTTTCGGTGTGCTCAGGACGACGGCCACCTGCCGTACCGCCAGGACGACGGCGACCAGCCAGAGGCCCGCGCGGACCACTCCCAGCCGTGCCTTCGCCGTCCCGGGTGCTGTCGCCCCGAAGGCATCACCTGGTCGTCCGCCGTGCTCCACATTCGCCACGCGCCGTCGGCCCTCCCGCCCCGTTCGTCCCCTGTGACCCATGGGTCTCGTGCGTCTGTTTTCTGTTCGAACCTTAAGAGGCTCGCACTCCCCCCGCCGTGAGACGCAGGCAACCCCCTCTTCACCTGACGTCCTTCAGCCTTTTGTCCGGATGGAGGTGTTGTACGGCCGGTGTGGTTCCCCCGCAAGCCGCCACGCGCCACGGTGAGCGGCATACAACCACCCAACCTGCGGGTAACCGTTATATTCGGCAACACGACTAGTTAGCGCACCTAACTAGGCAGACGAAAGGCATACCGCATGACCGAGCCGCAGCTCTGGCACGACGTCGACGACTACTTCACCGGGCTCCTCGCCCCGCCGGACGCCGCCCTGACCGACGCGCTGCGCGACAGCGACGCCGCCGGACTGCCCCACATCAACGTCGCCCCGAACCAGGGCAAGCTGCTGCACCTCCTCGCCCAGATCCAGGGCGCGACCCGCATCCTGGAGATCGGCACGCTCGGCGGCTACAGCACCATCTGGCTGGCCCGCGCCCTCCCGCAGGACGGCCGTCTGATCACCCTGGAGTACAGCGAGCGGCATGCCGAGGTGGCCCGGCACAACCTCGCCCGCGCCGGCCTGGACAAGATCACCGAGGTCCGGGTGGGTCCGGCTCTCGACTCCCTGCCGAAGCTGGCCGACGAGAACCCCGCCCCCTTCGACCTGGTCTTCATCGACGCGGACAAGGTGAACAACCCCCACTACGTGGAGTGGGCCATCAGGCTCACCCGCCCCGGCAGCCTGATCATCCTCGACAACGTCGTCCGCGGCGGCGCCGTCACCGACGCCACCAGCGACGACCCGAGCGTGCGGGGCACCCGCGAGGCCCTCGAACTCTTCGCCTCGCACCCCAAGGTGACCGCCACGGCGATCCAGACGGTGGGCGTGAAGGGGTACGACGGATTCGCGCTGGCACGTGTGCTGCCGTAGGCCTCACCGGCCATCACGCCCCGGGCGTTCTCACACCTCGTGTCACACCTCGCTTCACACCTCGCGTCACACCTCGTGATAGAAGCCCACGTTCACGCTGCGCGGCCCCGTGCGGTCCTGGATGATCAGCTCGCCGGAAGCACCCCTGGGCAGTTTCGCGGTCGCACCGTACGGCAGGTTCTGCGGGGGCCCGCCGATCAAGGCGAACCGCACCTCGGAGGACGGCTCGTCGTGCGAGCCCCGGAGCCAGGTCACCTGCCAGGTCCCCTCGGGTCCGCACAGGAACTCCAGGTGCACCCGCGAGACGAACAGCCAGTCGTCCGGCGTCGAGAGGCGGCACACGCTCCGGTCCCGTCCCACTCGCAGCACGGCACCCGGCTCGCTCGGCGCGTCGGCCATCTGCATGCCGGCCGTCGCGGCGACGTCCGCCCCCGACACCGAGGCCATGGTGAGTTCGAGCACGTGCGCTCCTTCGTTCCCGCGCGTTCCCGCGGCTCCAATTGTCCCGCGCCGGGGTGTGCTTGACGCCCCGGCGACGTATCGCCGGGAATGATAAAGCGCCTGGACGTACAGCGTCCGACGCAGTCGTACTCCGCCCCGCCCGGTCGCACACCGTCCGGCACAATGGACTCATGACCGAGCGCAAGCCTCCTGGTGTCAGCTTCGAGTCCTGGATCGACAAGCAGATTCGCGAGGCGGAGGCCCGCGGGGAGTTCGCCGACCTCCCCGGTATGGGCAAGCCGCTGCCGAGCGGTCCCGACACGTCGTACGACGAACTGTGGTGGATCAAACAGAAGATGGCCCGCGAGGGCCTGTCCGTGCTGCCGCCGACGCTGGCGTTGCGCAAGGAGGCGGAGGACGCGCTCGCGCGGGCCGCCGAGGCGCCCTCGGAGCGGGTGGTGCGGCAGATCGTCACGGAGATCAACGCGAAGATCCGCGAGGTGATGTTCAAGCCGCCGCCCGGGCCGCCGCTGGGCCTCAAGCCGTACGACGTGGAGGAGATCGTCCGCGAGTGGCGCGAGCGCCACGCCGACTGACGCAGCACACCGACTGACGCACCGCGCGGGCTGACGCACCGCCGCCGTCGGCTGCCTTCGCGGGACACGGGTGAGGCCCTGCCCCGGCACATGGCCGGGACAGGGCCTCTCTGCAAGTCGCTTACGGCTTACGGCTTACGGCTTACGTGAGTTCACAGCCTCAGCAGTCGTTCCGCCAGCTCCCGGTAGTCCCGCAGGGCCAGCCGCAGTTGCTCGGTGTCGGCCTTGTCCTCGCCGGTGGTCTGCCAGGACGTACGCAGGGTGCGGCGTCGTTCGGTGACGGCGTCCGTGAACCGAGCCGCGACCTCCTGGAGCACCTGGTCGGCCTCCTCGACCGAGTCCCGCGGCCCGTCGACGAACCCGGCGACCGCGTGCTGCAGCCGCAGGGTCCACTTGTCCCCTTCGTCACGCGACAACAGCCGTCCCGCGGTGCCGCCGACGGCTTCCCGAACGGGGCCGCTCTCCGGGACCGCCGTGCTCCGGCCGCCCGGGACATCTGCCGTGCTCCGGCCGCCGGGGACATCTCCGCGAGCGCTTTCGCCGTGACCGCCCGCGGCCTCTTCCCGTTCACGCGCGCCGCCCGAGCCCGCCCGGGCCACGATGCCCTCAGGTGATTGTGGTGAGCTCTGGCGCTCCGCCGTGCCCGCGTCACCCGCGGACCCTCCTGGAGGCGGGCCACCCGCACGCGTGGCGGGCCCCTCGCCACCGGTCGCGCTCTCACCACCGGTCGCGCCCTCGCGGGCCGTCCCGCTCGCGGCCCCGGTGGAGCCGCTCGTCACGTCTTCCCGCTTCTCCTGCTGCTCCCGCTGCTCCGGCCGCTCTGCCGCCTTGTCGTCCGGCATCGTTCTCAACTCCCCTTCGCATGGCGCCTGTTGAAGGTCCACGGCACGTGCACGCGGCCGCGGGAGCTGTCGGTCCGGGTGGTCGTCGCGGGCGCCTCCTCGGTCTTCTCCCGGGACCGCGCCTTCTCCTCCTCGCGGACCGGGGCCATCAGGTCCTCGAAGAGCGCGCGGGCCTCGACCAGGGCCTCGCGCAGCTCCTCCGTACCGGCCCGGCTCTCGTCGGCGCCGGGCGAGGGCGCGTGCGCGGCCCGGTGGACGCGCCGGTAGCCGTCGACGTGGTGGGCGTGGTGCACGGAGAGCGCGGCGAGCTGCTCGTCGTAGTGGCCGCCGTCCGGGAAGCCGCGGGCGCCGGCCAGCTCGGCGATCAGCCGGTCCGCCTCGACGACGGCGTCGCGCGGCGAGTCGACGAACTGCTCCTGGACGGCGGTCCAGCGGACCGCGTACCGCTCACGCGCCGCGGGCTCCAGCGGCTGCTCGCGCAGCGACCCGTGCCGCTTCACCCGCTCCTCGAGCTCGCGCTCGGCGGCCTGGGAGTCGCCGTCGTGCCGGGCCACGGCCCGGTCGTACTCGGGTCCGAAGCGCCGCTTCAGGCTTCGCCCGCCGCCCGCCCCGCGAGCCACCACGAGCCGGGCGACCACCGCGGCGACGAGAGCCACCGCGACCACGATCAGAAGGATGATCACGCCTGTGGACATGGAATGCCTTCCAGGGTTCTGGGCCCAGTGGGCCGTCTCCCCGGCCGAGTTTCCCGGACGCGGGCGCCCAAACGGCGCCGGGGGCAAGTGTGGGGAGCCGCCGGTAATTCGCTTGCGCAGGGCGCACGGACCCTCGTGACAATGCCGTCATGACGCCCCGTACGCCGACGCCCTGGACCGTCGCACCCGAGCCCTACGACTCCCCGGCCGCGGCCGCCCTCTGGCGGGAGTACTACACGGAGGTCAGCGACCGCTGGTACCGGCTGCACCACGGGCACGACACCGACCCCGCCGAGCTGGAACGCGAGATCGCCGCCGACGACGGGGCCGAGTTCGTCCCGCCCACCGGGGTGTTGCTCATCGCGCGGCACGACGGCGAGGCGGCGGGCATGGCGGGCGTACGGCTCCGCGACGCGACCACGGGCGAGCTCAAGCGTGTCTTCGTACGGGACGGCATGCGCGGCAGGGGCGGCGGCGCGGTCCTCCTGGCGGCGGCCGAGTCGGCGGCCCGTGGCCTCGGCGTCGAGCGGCTGGTGCTCGACACCCGCGGCGACCTGGTGGAGGCGCGGACGCTGTACGCGCGGCACGGTTACGCGGAGACCGAGGCGTACAACGACGACGTGTACGCCGAGCACTGGTTCGCCAAGCAGCTCGCCCGTTGACCAGCAGCTTCACTTGCTCAGGCTCGCCTGCTCAGGCTCACCTGCTCACGCTCCCTTGCTGAGCCGCACCCTCCCGGCCGGCTTCGGGACCGAGCCGTCGTGGGGCCGTTCCTCGTCGGAGCCGCACATCTCGGCGTTCAGCTCCGCCACGAGCCGGACGAGGTCGGTGGGCCGGTCCGGGCCCCACCAGTCGCCGAGGAGCTCGGCGAGGGACTCCTCGCGGGCCTTGGCGAGTTTCTCGGCGGCCTCGCGGCCCTGGTCGGTGAGGACGAGGTCGAGGCCCTCGCGTACGGCGAGGTGGCGCTCCTCGACCTGGCGGGAGGCCGCGATGATGACGTGCAGGGGCACCGCGCTGTATTCGGCGAGGACGCCCGGCTCGGCCCAGCCGTAGCGCCTGATGCGCAGCAGGAGCCAACTCGCGGCGGGCAGCAGGTCGTACCCGGCGCGTTCGGTGATCTTCTCGTAGATCTCGCGCCGCCCCTCGCGGGTGCCGAGCACGGACAGCGCGCGGCACACCTCGTCGTACGAGGAGCGTTCCACGGGATTGCTGGCCAGTGTCTGTGTGACGTCGGGTGCCGTCACCGAACCCCGCAGCCTGTCCTCGCGCAGGAACCAGGCAAGGACGAAGCCGGCCAGGGCGACCGGAGCCGCGTACAGGAAGACGTCCGTGATGGACGTGGCGTACGCCTCGACGGCGGGCGGCCGGAGCGCGGGCGGGAGTTCGGCGATGGTCTTCGGATCGGACTCCAGCGCGTCCACGCCGAGCCTCGGCGGGAGTTGCTGTCCGCTGAGCGCGGCGGTCAGTTCGCTGCCCAGGCGGCTCGCGAAGACCGTGCCGAAGATGGCGACGCCGAACGAGGCGCCGATGGAGCGGAAGAAGGTGGCGCCGGAGGTCGCGACGCCGAGGTCCTCGTACGAGACGGCGTTCTGCACGATCAGGACGAGCACCTGCATGACGAGCCCGAGCCCGAGGCCGAACACGAGGAAGTACGCGCTCATCTCGCCCGTGGAGCTGTCCACGTCGAGCTGGTGGAGAAGCAGCAGTCCGAGGGCCGTCACCCCCGTGCCCGCGATGGGGAACACCTTCCAGCGGCCCGTGCGGCTGACGATCTGCCCGGACACCGTCGACGAGATGAGCAGCCCGGCCACCATCGGCAGCATGTGGACGCCCGACATGGTCGGCGAGACGCCCTGGACGACCTGGAGGAACGTCGGCAGGTACGTCATCGCGCCGAACATCGCGAAGCCGACGATGAAGCTGATGACGGCGGCGAGGGTGAAGGTGCGGATCCCGAACAGCTTCAGGGGCAGTACGGGTTCGGCGGCCCGGCGTTCGACGGCCACGAAGGCCACGCCGAGTACGGCACCCAGCACCGCGAGGCCGATGATCTGCGGCGAGTCCCAGGCCCAGGTGCTGCCGCCGAGCGAGGCGACGAGGACGAGACAGGTCGCGACGGACGCGATCAGGAACGTACCGAGGTAGTCGATCGTGTGCTCCCGGGAACGGACCGGGATGCGCAGGACGGTCGCGATGACGGCGAGCGCGACGATCCCGACGGGGAGGTTGATGTAGAAGACCCAGCGCCAGCTCAGATGCTCGGTGAACAGGCCGCCGAGCAGCGGCCCGAGGACGCTGCTCGCCCCGAAGACCGCACCGAACAGGCCCTGGTACTTGCCCCGTTCGCGCGGCGAGACGATGTCGCCGACGATCGCCATCGACAGCACGATGAGCCCGCCGCCGCCGAGGCCCTGAAGGGCGCGGAAGGCGATCAACTGGGGCATGTTCTGCGCCATACCGCAGAGCGCGGAGCCGATCAGGAAGATCACGATGGCCGTCTGGAACAGTTTCTTGCGTCCGTACTGGTCACCGAGCTTGCCCCAGAGCGGGGTGGCGGCCGTGGACGCGAGCAGATACGCGGTGACGACCCACGACAGGTGATTCAGACCACCCAGGTCGCTGACGATGGTCGGCAGCGCCGTCGACACGATCGTCTGGTCCAGGGCGGCGAGCAGCAGCCCCAGGAGCAGAGCCCCGATCGACACGAGGACGCCACCCTTCATGTGCTCCTGACCGGCGGTGGCGCCGTGCGAGTGGTTGCGGGTGTGACGGGCTGCCTTCCGCCCGTCCGTGCCGTCCGCGCCTTGCACATCCTCGGCCATGAAGACCTCCCGGCCGCGAGGGTCCCGTTCCTCTTCCATCCTGGTCGGTGTGACCGGTTATGGCCTGTTGAATCCGACACGGAGCCCGGGATTCCGGGGGTAACCCGGAGATTGTGTGGAGGCGGTCTGCATAATCGCTGGAGTTCGTACGGGGAGGGACCCACACGTGAGCGACCAGAGCGACCATATATGCCCGGAATGCGGGGCAGCCCGAGAGTCGGACGGCTCCCCCACGTGCGACTGCACCCGCCGAGCAGCGGACGCCCTGCAGGAAACCCGCTCCGCGGAGGCGGCCGCGGCGGAGGACTTCGACCCGCTGCGTATACGGCCCTACGTGGATCTGGGGATGCGGAACGACTCCGGCGGAGGTGGGGGCACGGAGGGCTCCGCCGGGTCACCGAGCACGGGGACGCCTGGAGGTGAGGGCTCCGCCCGGTACGGCGACAGGGAGACACCCGAGGCGGAAGGTTTCAGCGGGTACAGGGACTCCACAACGCCCGAGGCGGAAGGTTTCAGCGAGTACAGGAGCGCGGCAGCACCTGAGGCGTCGGGGTCCACCTGGACCGGAGACGCGGGAACGCTCGGCCCCGAGGGCTCTACCCGGCCCAGGGACGCGGGAACGCCCGCGCCCGGGGGCTCCGCCAGGTCCAGGGACGCGGGAGCGACCGGGGCACCCGCCGTATACGGGATCATGGCCTCGCCCCGCATGCCCAACAGCCCCGCAGGCCGCGACACCTCCGGAGCCTTCGCGTCGCCCGACCCCTTTGACGAGCCGGGCCCTCCCGGAACGCCTCAGTCCTTGAGCGAGCAGGCCGCACCGGGAACACCCCCGACGACCGACACCCCCGAACCGCTCGCCGACCCCTTCCTCACCGTCCAACTCCCCCGCGCGATACCCCTACCGCACTCCCCCAACGCCGGCACCCACCTCTTCGAGGCGCAGTCCCTGGACCCCCTCCCCGGCATCCCCGAGGACGCCGAGGACCTCGGCGGGACCACCAGCCGACGCCGTCGCTTCGCCATGGTCGGCGCCGGCGCCACCGCCGTCGTGGTCGCGGCCGCCGGGTTCGCGAGCGGACTGTTCTCGTACGAGACGCCGTCGCGGGACACCGCGGCGCCCGACGACATACGCGCGAGCGTGCCGGACGCCACCACGGACGAGCCGTCGCCGTCGAAGTCCGAGTCGCCGACACAGTCGCCGTCGACCTCACCGTCCGCGTCGAGCAGCCCGAGCACCCCGCCGCCGACCTCGGAGCCGGCCGCGCCGCCCACCCCGTCCAGCACGGCCACCACGACACGCCCGCCGACGACCGGCCGCCCCACCGACTCGGCCCCTCCCACCACCAACCCACCGGGGAGGACCGGCCCCGTGGTGCTGCGCCCCGGCGACGAGGGCCCCGAGGTCACCGAACTCCAGCAACGCCTACAGCAGTTGGCCCTCTACGCGGGCACCCCCAACGGCGACTACGACAACCGAACCGAGAACGCCGTACGCAGCTACCAGGTCACCCGAGGCATCAACAACGAGGAACCGGGCGTATACGGCGAGGAGACCCGACAGCGGCTGGAGACCGAGACAGCGGAGCCGCAGGGCACGGGGTCCCGTCCCACGGGCGCGGACGGCTCCACGGCCGCCCGTCCGGGCCACAACGGCGTTGCGCTGCAGGACAGTTGACCAGGGGACCCTTACAACTGCGTCAACCGAGGCGCCCCTTGTTTTTAGGGGCGCGGGGAACTGCGTGACCAGCCCCCACCACCCCGCACAGACCGCGAACCCTCAGGCACCCCCACACCCGACCCGCCATCACCCAACGCGCAGCCGAACCCCATCCCCCAAAACCTCAACCCGCACCTGCCGAAGATCCCGCACCACCACATCCGGCCGGTGGAACCCGGCCCGAGGCCCGACTCCAACAACCCGCATCCCCGCGGAGCGCCCGGCCGCGATCCCCGCACCGGAGTCCTCGAACACCACACAGTCCTCAGGCGCGACCCCCAACTCGGCCGCCCCCTTCAAAAACCCTTCAGGATCAGGCTTGCTGGCCCCCACGGACTCCGCGGTGACCCGCACCCCAGGCAGCGAAAGCCCGGCGGCACCCATGCGCGCGGTGGACAGCGCCACATCCGCGGAGGTCACGAGCGCATGCGGCACCCCCCGCAGGGAGGCCAGGAACTCCGCGGCCCCCGGAATCGCGACCACGCCGTCCATGTCGGCGGTCTCCTCGGCGAGCATGCGCGCGTTGTCGGCGTAGTTCTGCTCCATGGGCCGGCTCGGCAGCAGGACCGCCATCGACGCGTACCCCTGCCGTCCGTGGACGACCTTCATGACCTCGTCCGCGTCGAGCCCGTGCCGGTCGGCCCAGCGGCGCCAGACGCGCTCGACGACGGCGTCGGAGTTGACGAGGGTGCCGTCCATGTCCAGCAGCAGGGCACGGGCGGTCAGCACGGTCGTGGCCGTCATCGGCATGCTCCAAAGCGTGGAAGAGGGGGCCATGCGCGGCCCCCAGGGACAAGGTGGTCCCGCCCGCCGGTCAGGGAAAACGGGCGGGAGCCACTTTGTTCCTCCACGGTACAAAACAAAGAGCCGATCCCGCTACCACTCCGGGGGACCCATTCCAGATCCGACCCCGACCCCCGCATGGAGACGCGCCCGCAGCACCAAGCAAACCCGAAAGTCCCGCCACACCCCTTGGCATGTCATGACCGCGTCATTAACTTCTCACCTGACGCACATCTCCCGGAAACCGGCCACCGCGAGCATTCAGTCGCCCGCAGGTCAACTTCCCCCCACCTCAAGGGAGTTCGCATGCCGAAGGTCTACGCGCGTCGACGGCTCAGTCTAGTGGCCGCCTTCGCCGGTTTGATAGCCATGGTCGGGCTTTTCAACGGCCCGACCGCCTCCGCCGCGCTGCCCACCCCGGTCAGCGCCGCCACCGCCCGCACCTACCTCGCCTCGCTCACCGTCGCGACCGAGGACCGCACCGGCTACAACCGCGATCTGTTCAACCACTGGATCACCATCAGTGGCACGTGCAACACCCGTGAGACGGTCCTCAAGCGTGACGGCTCGAACGTCGTCACCGACTCGGCCTGCGCGTCGACCAGCGGCAGTTGGTACTCCGTCTACGACGGCGCGACCTGGACCGCGGCCTCCGACGTCGACATCGACCACCTCGTCCCGCTGGCCGAGGCCTGGGACTCCGGCGCCGACAGCTGGAGCTCGTCCCAGCGCCAGGCGTTCGCCAACGACCTCACCCGCCCCCAGCTCATCGCCGTCACCGACAACGTGAACCAGTCGAAGGGCGACCAGGACCCGGCCACCTGGATGCCGTCGCGCACCACCTACGCCTGCACGTACGTACGCGCCTGGGTCCAGGTGAAGTACTACTACGACCTCTCCGTCGACTCCGCCGAGAAGAGCAAGCTCAGCTCGGTCCTCAGCGGCTGCTGATCAACCGCACGCGGCCGCTGATCAACTGCACCATGCACGGAACCTCCCCGCTCACCTCCGTCGTTCCGTACCGTACGGGGCGACGGAGGAGAGTGATCACGTGGCGAGACTGCGCCTGGGACCGCTGCTGAGGTACGTCGACGGCTCGTCCGCGACCGTCTGGGTCGAGGCGAGCCGTCCGTGCACCGCCGAGGTGCGCTGCGAGGACGGCGCCGGCGGCGAGACCCGCACGTTCCAGGTCGCCGGCCATCACTACGCGCTGATCCCGGTCACCGGGCTGACACCGGGCACGACGACCTCGTACGAGGTGCTGCTCGACGGGGCGATCGTCTGGCCCCTCGCCGACTCCGGCTTCCCGCCCTCGGTCATCCGCACCCCGGTCGACGAGCACGAGGACAACCACAGGACCGTACGGGTCGCCTTCGGCTCCTGCCGCTGGGCCGCGCCGCCCGCGGGCGAGAAGGACCCGGTGGGCCCGGACGCCCTGGACACCCTCGCGGCCCGGATCGCCGCGGACCCGGACGGCGAACGCCCGGACGTCCTGCTGCTGCTGGGCGACCAGGTGTACGCGGACGAGGTCTCCAAGGCCACCCGCCGCTGGCTGCAGGCCCGGCGCGGGCTGACGGAACCGCCGGGCGCCGAGGTCGCGGACTACGAGGAGTACACGCACCTCTACTACGAATCGTGGCTCGACCCCGAGGTCCGCTGGCTGCTCTCCACCGTGCCCAGCTGCATGATCTTCGACGACCACGACGTCATAGACGACTGGAACACCAGCGCCTCCTGGCTCGCCGACATGCGGGCCACCCCCTGGTGGCGCGAGCGCGTGCTGAGCGGCCTGATGTCGTACTGGGTCCATCAGCACCTCGGCAACCTCCCGCCCGACCGCCTCGCCGACGACCCCCTGTACGCGGCCGTCCGCGCCACCCCCGACGGCACGGACGCCCTGCGTACCTTCGCCGCCGAGGCCGACGCCGACCCGGCCTCGGTCCGCTGGAGCTACCGCCGCGACTTCGGCCGCGTACGCCTGCTGATGATCGACACCCGCGCGGCCCGCGTCCTCGACGAGCAGAACCGCTCGATGCTCGGCCCGGAAGACGAGGCATGGCTGCGCGAGCAGGCGCTGGAGGAGCCGGGTTCGTACGACCACCTCCTCATCGGCACCTCGCTGCCCTGGCTGCTCCCCCACCTCGTGCACGACGCGGAGGGGTGGAACGCCGCGCTGTGCCGGGGTGAGCGGGGCGAGCGCTGGGCGCGGTTCGGGGAGGACCTGCGGCGGCGGGCCGATCTGGAGCACTGGGCGGCGTTCCCGGCGTCGTTCGACGCCCTCGCCGCGCTGATCGCCGAGGCGGGGTCGGGGCCGGGTGCGCCGGCGACGGTGTGCGTGCTGTCCGGGGACGTGCACCACGCGTACATCGCCGAGCCGACCTGGCCCGCGGGCGCGAAGGGGCCCGACGCCCGGGTGCTGCAGCTGACCTGCTCTCCCGTCCACAACTCCATCCCGCTCTCCATAAGACTCGGCTTCCGCTTCGGCTGGAGCCGCGTCGGCCGGATCATCGGCCGCCGCTTCGCCGGACACGGCGGCATCGAGCGCCCACCAATCGACTGGCGCAAAACCGGCGGTCCTTGGTTCGGCAATCAGCTCATGACGCTGACTCTGCGCGGCCGTTCGGCCCGACTGCGGCTCGATCAGGCGCGGGTGGAGAGCGGCGGCGCGGCCCGGCTGCGGACGGTCGTCGAGTCCGAACTCGGTTAGCCCGCCGCCACGGAGAGTGACGGAGAGTCGCGGAGGGGCAATGAGCCCGAGTGCGCCGGTCGTTCGCCAGGGCCACCGTGGAGTCGTCACCCAGGCGACCGCCGGGGATCGCCGCGGACCGCGCACCGCGCGGCGGCCTCGCCCCGCAATCCCCCGATTGCATACGTTTGTTGCGTACGTTGCCCATGTCCTGCCTCGTTGCCCGTGATGCTCGTGACGCATCCCACAACCGGCACCGATGATCCGCTCCAGGGCTCGGCTCCCGAGGCGCGCAACGGCATGATGAGGCGGACCGTCCGCTTCCGGCGGGCGGTGTGCTGTGCAGCGCCCCGCCCACCTGTCCTGGAGTCACACCTTTGTCTGCAGAGTCCGGAAAGCCCGGGGAGCCCACCGGCGTCCGCGTCACCTCCGTCGCCCTGGTCGGCGCCGGACCCCGCGGCACCAGCGTGCTGGAACGGCTCTGCGCCTCCGCCCCCGAGCTCCTCGCGCCCGGCACCCGCCTGACGGTCCACGTCGTCGACCCGTCGCCGCCGGGCCCCGGCCGCGTCTGGCGGACCGCCCAGCCGGCCGAGCTGCTGATGAACACCGTGGCCTCCCAGGTCACGCTCTTCACCGACGACAGCGTGGACTGTTCGGGCCCGATACGCCCCGGCCCGAGCCTGCACACCTGGGCCGCCGGCAAGCTGGGGCCCGACGACTACCCGACCCGCGCCCAGTACGGCCACTACCTGGAGTGGGTCTTCGCCGAGGTGGTCCGCGAGGCACCGCCCGCCGTTCGGGTCGAGACGCACCGGGCGCGCGCGATACGCCTCGACGACACGGCCGACGGCCACCAGACCCTCGTACTCGACAACGGCCGCACGCTCCCCGACCTGTCCGCCGTCGTCCTGGCCCAGGGCCATCTGCCCGCCGTCGCGGACCGGGCACAGCAGCAGCTCACCGCGTACGCCGACCGCCACGGCCTGCGCCATGTGCCGCCTGCCAACCCGGCGGACCTCGACCTGTCCTGCGTCGCCCCCGGCGAGACCGTCCTGCTGCGCGGCCTTGGCCTCAACTTCTTCGACCACATGGCCCTGTTGACGACAGCCCGCGGCGGCCGCTTCGACCGCACCCCGGCCGGCCTGCGCTACCTCCCCTCGGGCGGCGAGCCACGCCTGCGGGCCGGCTCCCGCCGCGGCATCCCGTACCAGGCCCGCGGCGACAACGCGAAGGGCCCGTACGGCCGTCACGTGCCCCTCGTCCTCACCCCGGAGACCATCGCCCGCCTCCGCAAGCGTGCCGACTCCGGCGAGGCGCCCGACTTCCTCACGGAGATATGGCCGTTGGTGGCGAAGGAGGTCGAAACCGTCTACTACGAGGCGCTGTTGGGGCGGGATGCCGCTCTGGACACCAACCTCGTACGCGGCTTCCGCGAGCGCTTCCTCGCCGTCCCCCACCGCGATCCCCAAGAGGCCCTGGTCCTGGACGAGTTCGGGGTTCCCGAGGCCAACCGCTGGTCCTGGGACCGCATTTCACGGCCGTACGGCGGTCGGGTCTTCACCGGTCCCGGCGACTTCCGGGACTGGCTGCTCGACCACCTTCGCGAGGACGCCGCCCAGGCCGCGCTCGGCAACGTCGACGGGCCGCTCAAGGCGGCCCTCGACGTGCTGCGCGACCTGCGCAACGAGCTGCGGCAGATCGTCGACCACGGCGGGCTGGCGGGAGCCTCGCGCCGGGAGCACCTGGACCGCTGGTACACCCCGCTCAACGCGTTCCTGTCGATCGGCCCGCCCCGGCGCCGTATCGAGGAGATGGCCGCGCTGATCGAGGCGGGCGTCCTGGAGGTGATCGGCCCGCGGCTCGAGGTGCGGGCCGAGGGCGGGACCTGGGTGGCGCACTCCCCCGACGTGCCCCGCTCGACCGTGACGGCGACCACGCTCATCGAGGCACGGCTGCCGGAGCCGGACCTGCGGCGGACGGCCGACGAGTTGCTCGCCCGGCTGCTGAAGACGGGCCAGTGCCGCCCCCACACGGTGGACGGTTACGAAACTGGAGGGCTGGACGTAACACAGCGCCCCTATCGCCTGATCGACCGTCAGGGACACGCGCACCCAAGGCGGTTCGCGATCGGCGTGCCTACGGAGGGTGTGCACTGGGTGACCGCGGCCGGGGCCAGACCGGGTGTGGACTCCGTCACGCTGTCGGACGCCGACGCGGTGGCGCGGGCTGTGCTGCGGACGGCCGCGGGCCAGGCGGAACAAGGGCTGGAGCCGGGTGCGGAACCCCAAACGAACGCAAAACCGTGGCCAAAACTTGAACTTGAAAGCATCAATTAGGTCGACCTAACGTAGAGCACTCACTCGGTTCCGTCCCCAAGTGCGGTCCCCCTGGGACCGCATCAGACCGAAGGAGTTCCCCCACATGACCGGACGCCTAAACAGCGCCCAGCCGTACGCCATCGGCCTGTTCCGCATCGTCATCGGCCTGCTCTTCACCTGCCACGGAGCCGTCGCGCTGCTCGGTGTCCTCGGCGGCGTGGACGGCAAGGGCGCCACCGTCGAAACGGGCGCCTGGCCGGACTGGTACGCGGCCGTCATCGAGCTCGTCGGCGGCAGCCTGGTCCTGCTCGGCCTCGGTACCCGTATCGCGGCGTTCATAGCCTCGGGCGCGATGGCCTACGCGTACTTCAAGGTCCACCAGCCGCAGGACCTGTGGCCGATCAAGAACCAGGGTGAGGGCGCGGCCATGTACTGCTGGTCGATGTTCCTGCTGGTCTTCACCGGCTCGGGCGCGTTCGGCCTGGACCGGCTCTTCGCGGGCCGCTCGTCCTCGGCTTCCGCCGAGAAGCGTTCCTCGGAACCGGTCGCGGCCTGACGCCCGCACCCGTACCAGCCAGACCGGCGCCCGCCCTGCCGCAATGGGGGCGGGCGCCGTCGTCGTGTCGGGCGCCGGCGCCCGGGCCCCCAGCGGAACGCTCAGGCAGCCCACCCGACGAAGGGCACGGTGAAGCACGCCAGCCGCGCGCCGAAGTTGCCCGGCTCGCTGTGCAGCACGACGGAGGCGGCCTCGCCGCGCCGGAAGTTCCAGTCGTGGTACGCGCTCGCCGCGCCCGCGCCGTACGCGTCGGCGGTGAAGTCGAGCCACACCTCGTTGTCGGCGTTCGCGTCGGCCGGGTCCGACGACGGCCGGTGCTGGTAGTGCCCGCCCGAGTCGGCCGGATCGGCGCCGCACGGCTTCTGGTGCACATGCGCGCCGTACACATGCCCTGGCTTCAGCCCCGTCACCCGCAGCGTCACCGTCATGCCGCCGCCCGCCGCGCCACGCTGAGTCACCTCGATCCACGAGCCCGCGGGCACGAGCTTCGTGTCGTACGTGACGGCCGCCGACGGGATGAGTGAGCCGGGCGGCGCGAAGCGGCCCTCCGTCCGCATCCGGTAGCCGGGCGTTTCGTCGGCGCCCGCCGTGTCGCCCGTGCCGCCATCGCCGGGAGCGCCGTACGCACTGCCCGCACCGTACGCACCGCCCGCGCCGGTCGCGCCGTAGGCACCGCCCGCGCCTGCCACGAGCACGGCCGACGCCAGAGCCCCGATCACGATCCCTGATATTCCCGCTGTTCCTGCCACCATCGCCGGTTCCGCTCCTCACACCGTTTGTCGGCCCCTTTCCGTTGGTACGGGACGCGGAGCCCGCCCGCTCCCCGGGAAGCGGCAGCCGGGTGAACATGGTGTGGCGAACGCACGTGCCCCCTGTGGATCTCCTGTCGGACCCGAGGCGTACGCTGTATGGCTGTCACAGGCCGCTCCTGCCGCTCCCCGCGACATCGCGGCGTTCACGGCATGGTCGCGGCCTACGGGGGAGACACAGGGGAGTTCGGGTGCTTGAGAATGTGGGGTCGCTGGCCGGCAGCCCTTGGATCTACAGCCAGTGGATCTATGCGGTGGTGGCTCTGTCGGTCCTGTTCGACGTCTTTCTGCCGGTGCTGCCGAGCGGCGTCCTGGTCATCACGGCGGCGACGGCGGCCGCGGCCGGTACCGGCGCGGCGACCGCCCACGTGCCGGACATCCTCTCGCTGACCCTCTCCGCCGCGACCGCGTCGGTCCTCGGCGACCTGGTGGCGTACCGGCTGGCCTGGCAGGGCGGCGAGCGTCTGGAC
This sequence comes from Streptomyces albicerus, assembly GCF_008905045.1. Lineage (GTDB taxonomy): Bacteria > Actinomycetota > Actinomycetes > Streptomycetales > Streptomycetaceae > Streptomyces > Streptomyces albicerus. The sequence continues at coordinate 107,120 of NZ_VWMY01000033.1, read as the reverse complement.
CGCGCCATCGCCCGCTCCCGCCGCCTGACCAGCGCGCAGGAACGTCTCGGCGCGGCCCTCGCACGCGGCGGCGGCGCCCTGGTCGTCCTGGCCCGCTTCGCGCCCGCGGGCCGCTCGGTCGTCTCCCTCGGCGCGGGCGCCGCGCACCGCCGCGTCCGCGAGTTCCTGCCCTGGTCGATCCTCGCGGGCCTCGCCTGGGCCGCGTACAGCGTCGCCCTCGGCTACTTCGGCGGCCAGTGGCTGGGCGCGACCTGGCTCGCCGCGGGCGTTTCGCTGGTGGCGCTGTTCGGGGCCGGGGCGGGGGCGGCGTACCTGATGCGACGGCCGTCACCGGCGCCCGTGGCGGAGGCGGGCCAGGGCTCCTGAGGCGTACGCGCCTTCGGGGAGGCGCGTTCTCGTGGGCCCCCTTGGCGGGGGCCTTTGGGCGGGCGCGTTTCGATGGGGGCCTTCTCGTGGGCGCGGTCAGCCGGCCTGGCGGCTCGTGGCCGTCTGCCCGCGTATCTCGAGTCCGGCCAGCAACTCGGCCGTCGCCTCCGTGATCGCGTCGACCGCGCGGTCGAACACCTCGCGGTTGTGCGCGGCCGGGGCGCGGAAGCCGGAGACCTTGCGGACGTACTGGAGGGCGGCGGCGCGGATGTCCTCCTCCGTGGCCTCTTCGGGAAGGACGGGCGGTCGGAGTGTCTTGATGCTTCGGCACATACGTCCAGTCTCGCGCGCGGCACTGACATCGCGACGGGGAACAGCGACCTCCGGTACGTCACTGGGCCCCGGCCGGGAGACAGACTCCTCCCGGCCGGGGCCCAGCGCCGTACCGCTGCCCAGCGACGTACTGCTGTAGTGACGTACGTACTGCTGCAGTGCCGTACTGCTGTGGTGACGTACCGCCGTGGGCGCCTCAGCCCTCCGTGATCTCCCGGACCTCGGCCGTGAGCTTCCAGTGCGGCGGATGGATCTGCAGGAACCGCTTGGCCCACTCCATCGCCTCGGCCTTGTCCTTGGCCTGGACGATGGAGTACCCGCCGACGACTTCCTTGGTCTCGGTGAACGGCCCGTCGGTGTAACTGACCTTCCCCCCGGCCCAGGTCATCCGGGTCCCCTCCGAGGTGGGCGTCAGCCCGGCCGTGTCCAGCATGACCCCGGCCTTGGTGATCTCCTCGAACAGCGCCCCCATGCGCTCCTCGAACTCGGGCCCCGGGTCGTCGACGGGAGCGTTCTGCTCGTCCATACGGATCATCGTCAGAAAGCGCGGCATGCTGCCTCCTCGGTCGGAAGGCGGAGCCTCTCCCCGCCTCACACCCCTGCGTCGAGCGGCCGACGACGGGTTCGACAACGCGCCGGAACTTCTTCGCGGGACTTTTCCCGAGTATCCGCACGCCGTGGCGCTCGTGGCGCACGCGTTGTGACTGAGAGCCGCAATACCGGAGGTCATCAAGGCTGGGCGAACCGTAGGTGTCGTCGTTCGGCCAATTCCTCTGCGCTCACCACGGTCAGAACCGGGGTACCAGGCGGCGCGAACATGGTCACCACCAGCTCCGACTGCGCGTCCGGAAGGTTGTTGGCGCCCACGTAGTGGATCACGTCGCCCCCGGGCTCGAACACGGCGTCACCGGCCTTGAGCACCCGGGGCGGCTGCCCCTCCAGCTCGAAGAGGATCTCGCCCTGGGTCACGTAGCCGAAGAGCGGTCCGGGGTGCCGGTGCGGCGGCGCGCCGGGGTCACCGGGCGACAGGGTGACCCGGACGGTCCTGGCCTCGGAGCCTGCCGGGATCCCGGCCGTCGCCTCCGGCCGGGTAGCGATCACCTCGACGCCTGGGGGCATGTGTGCCTGCTCAGCGCTCATGTATCTCTCCAATCAGGAAGTGTCCATAGTGGAGACAAGACGGCCTCCCGCTCTGTGACGGCCAACCGGCTGCCGAGCGCAGAGCGGCCAACTGAAGCGCTCGGTCACACACGTTCGCGTGAAGTCCCCCAAGGAACTCGCATCCCAAAATCGAACAGGCGTAGCATTGTCGTGTGGCTGCGACCTATGACTTTCCGAGTGACCTCCTGGCCGGTCAGGAGGAGTTGCATCAGGTCCGGGCCGAGCTTCTGGCCCTCCTGAAGCGGCTCCCCTGGTCGGTCGAGCCCCTGGACGGCTTCAGTGACGACTACGGCTGGCGCAAGGTGGAGCGACCCGCCTCCCCCGGCTGGACCGCGGACGAACAGGCCGAGGTGGAGAAGCTCCGCGAGCGCGAGCGTGAGCTCGCGGTCTTCGTGACCTGCCACCGCTTCTGGTCGGAGGTCGCGACTCCGGAGAAGGTGGACGCGCGGATGAGCCTGAAGCACGTACGGGACGCGGAGGAGGAGGGGCGGTCCTCGTGAGGGCGAGGACCGGGACGTGAGGCCATGACGTAACGGGCCGGGACGAAACGAGCCGCGCCGAAACGAGCCGAGGCGTAACGGACCATGGCGCAGCGGCAGTTGAGCGTTCAGGCACGCAAGGGATTGCTGCGGGTCGCCGCCAGCAGGTACCAGGCGGTCGCCCCCGCGTGGCGGTACGGGTAGTAGCCGAAGCCGAATCCGGTGTCGAGCGGGCTGCTCGCCGAGACGACTCCGGAGCGTTCGGGCAGGGCCTTGCCGCCGATGGTCTGGCCGGTGCCGAGCAGGTCCTGAGCCTGTTCGGTGGAGGCGATCAGCCGACGGGCGCGTGCCTCGTCGCCGGGTGCGTGCCGGTCCCGCAGGGCAAGCGCGAGATGGGCCGTTCCCTCGAACCACACGCCGTTCCGGTCCGGCCTGGGCTGGAACTCGGCGATCGGGGCGTCCTCGTTCGCCAGAAGACTCGCGGAGCTGAAGGTGACCCCCTCGTACGACTGGCCCGCGGGCACCGTGCTGTTCCGCCGGTCGGCGTGGTCGAGTACGGCCAGCTCGGCCGCCGCCCAGTCCAGCGACCGGGAGTACGAGCGGGAGGCGAGGGCGAGATGGGTCCAGGTCTGGGTGTCCTCGGGAATCGGCGACGTATTGACCGTCACACCGTCGTTGGTACCGGTGTAGAAGAAGCCCCCGGACGGCTCCCACATCTTCTTGACGAACGCCTCGGCCCGCGCGCGCCGCTCCAGCCACACCCGGTCCCCGGTGAGCCGGGCGAGCCGCCCGAAGAGGCAGACCAGATCGGTGTTGTGCTCGGTCGAGGTGAACGGCAGCTTCTCGTTCGCCCCGCTGACCCCGAACTTGTAGCCGCCGAGGGGCTCGTCGGTGCGCCCGGTCCGCTCGATCCACTCGCCGATCCGCACGGCGCCATCGAGGAAGCGGCGAGCCCCGGTCCGCTGGGCGAGCGCACTCAGCGCGATGCCCGCCCAGGCCATGTCACCCACCGCCGTACCCGTGAACCCGAACTGGGTGCCCACGTTCACGGTCCCGTCCGCCCGCACGAAGCCGTCCGGTTGCAGCGAACCGTCGAAAAAGGTGTACGGCCCGACGTTGTAGGCCTGCCGCAACCTGCCGTCGTCGTACGCCGGGTCATGAGCCTGGGCATAGAGCAACGCGTCACCGAGCACCACGGCTCTGGCCCGACCGCCGGCGGTACGCACCGCCAAGTGGGCCAGGATCGCAAGCGCGTTGTCGTACGTGAACGCCGTGCTGAACAACCCTGCCTGGTCGGTGTAACTCTGCGTCAGACGAACGCTGCCGTGATCCGGATAAGCGTCCATGGCGGCGGCAAGAAAAGCGTGCCCGCGGCGCTGAGCGGAACTCCCGGCACCTTGAGCTCCGGCCGCATGCGCCGCACCGGAACCGACCGCGGCGAACACCGCGGCGCCGATACCGAGCCCGGTGCCGATGAGCGTACGACGACTGAACGCCGGGACTTGCCTGCGGGTCATGGGTCTCCCTGGGAAACGTACGAGCGCGAAAGGTCGAACGTGCGGGACGTGCGGGACGTTGCAGGACGTGCAAGGGACGTGCGGGCTGTGGGGCATAGCGAGCCTGCGGGCGTGCAGGATGTACGGGGCATGCCGAGCGTGAGAGCGCTCTCACGAGTGCGCGCTCATTGTGCTGGCGCATGGGAGGCGGGTCAACGCTCTTGGCGGGTGGGCCTGTTGGGGCAGACGGGGCCGGGCGTATCCGGGCGTACCCAGGCGTCTCACGGCATACGCGGGTTCGAGAGGACCTGTTCGATTGGCCGTGGCTGTGAGTAAGGCCCAGGTCTTCGGGTTCATACCCGCTGACCTGGGCCTTCTCGTGTCCTGGGACTTGTCCTGGGACTGGTGGGCGCGGACGGTTTCGAACCGCCGACATCCGCCTTGTAAGGGCGGCGCGATCACCGACGGGGACGGCCCAGGTCAGTTCCGCCGCAACGGCTGCCCATGTCGTCCGCGCATCTCGACTGCGGCGAACCGTCGTTGACCGTGGTTGACCGCACGATGTGGCACGGCTGTGGCACGCCCTCACGGCATGAGTGTCGCGGGAAGTTGCCGCTGTAGTAAATCTCGAAACTTTGGTCTCGCTGTGCTCTAGCCTACTGATGTGACCGATGAGATCTGGCGCAAGCCCTTTCAGCAATTCATTAATCACATGGAAGATTCGGAGAGGCTGACTCGCCTAACTTATCAAGGAATTCATGGTGTAGTGGCCCTTGTTGAGATTGGCGAGGTTCTCGCTGAGGGAAGGGAAGTGAACCCAGGAAGTTCAATCAGCGGCGAGGAACTGCAACGCCTTTCATCTACAGAGATTACATCGGATTTCCCGCTTCTTCATGCGCATGCAATTATGGGGGAATGGGGTGCCCTGGAGTGTCTAATAGAAGACCTTGTGGAAGCTTGGGTCAGATTCAAGCCCGAGGCGCTTGAGAGTCCTGCATTTTCTCGAGTTAAGGTGCCTTTGGCTGGTTTCCTAAGCATGTCTGAGGGGGATCGGATGAGGTTTCTGGTCTCTGAAGTGCAGCGCGACCTCAAGCTGGATCTGAAGAGCGGAGCTACAAAGTTCGAGAGGATACTCGACGCGATCGGGCTCGACGGTCCGGTTGACCCACGCGTGAGGGAAGCCCTGTACGAAGTTCAGAACATCCGAAACGTCTGGGCGCACAGGGCTGGAATAGCTGACCGTCGGCTGGTTGAGGCATGCCCAAACTTGCCTTTCGCGGAGGGTGAAAAAGTTAATATTGGCCGCGAGAGGTACACTCATTATCGCAATTCAATGCTGGCCTATGTGGTGACTGTGCTAAATCGCTGTCACGAGGTGCGCGGATTCATCCCTGTCCCCTTTGATCTGCCGGAATTCGAGGGTGCTGCTGGAGCGGTAAATCCTGTTATTCCTGGACAGGAAATGCCGGAGGCCTGAATGTGAAGGTCGGCGGAGCGGCTTTGGGCTGGAGCTGCTTTGGGGCGAGTGATCATGGCCCCTTAAGCTTCCGGCGAGTCGGGCAGTCTGTGGACCTGCCCGTAAAGCACGACGTTGGGGCCATGATCTTAGAGGCTCGCCCCAAAGTGGCTGCCTAAAGCCGTGGAGCCGACCGCCCCAGCCACAGAGGGTGTCTCCCACTTCATGCCCGCAGCTCGCTAGCGCGCCGCCGGGCGCGGCCAGCCGGGGCGGAGACAGGAGGCAGGCCGCGCCGCAGAGGCGGCGCGCGCCCGCGCCGTGCGCGGGCCTTGATGAAGTAGGGAAAGTTCTATCCCGCTGGGATGAGGCGCTTGCCGTCGTGGCTCCGCACGTGAGGGCCATTGCCGTCCAAGGCATCCAAGAGCCGGATCGAGTAGACCTCAGCCATGCGCTCCGCCACTTCCTCGGGCGTGAGCCACGCAACCGCGGTCGACTCGCTCGACGTACGCTCCAGGCCGCCGGACGGCTTGCAGCGGAAGACCAGGGCCACGATCCCCCGGGTCGTGTTCTTGTAGACCCCGGTCAGCTCGTCCACCTCGACGTGGATACCCGTCTCCTCGAAGACTTCGCGGGCGACGCCCGTCTCCGGGGCCTCGCTGAGTTCGAGCACTCCGCCCGGGAGCTCCCAAGTGCCGTTGTCGGCGCGGCGGATCGCCAGGAGGCGGCCATCCTCGCGCACCACTACTCCGGCCACAGATACGGAGTGCAGCGGCGGCGAAGTTGCTTCCTGTGATTGACTCATGTACAGGAGCATAGGAGGAAGAGAAGGACTATGGAAACAACAGCAGGAGGGGAGAGGTCCGTACCTCGGTACGTGCAGATCGCCGAAGAGATCGTGCAGCAGATCCGGGCAGGTGTCCTGAAGCCTGGCGAGATGGTGCCGAGCGAGTCTGAACTCGTCGACCGCTACAACGTCTCGGGCGGCACGATTCGCAAGGCCATGGTCGAGGTGCGCGCGAGCGGGCTCGTCGAGACCCGGCACGGCAAGGGCTCGATCGTGAAGGATCGGCCGCCCGTACGGCATCGCTCCTCCGATCGCTTCCGGCGCTCGCTCCGGCAGGGCGGCAAGGCCGCGTACCTCGCCGAGTCCGCGCAGTCCGGCGCCACGGCCAAAGTGAGCGTCCTCTACATCGGCCCGATGGAGGCCCCTGAGGATGCCGCCCGGCGGTTGGGCGTATCCGCCGGCACTCAGGTGCTTGCCCGGCGGCGACTCTACTTCCGCAACGGCACCCCGGTCGAGACCGCGTCCTCGTACCTCCCGTGGGACGTCGTGAAGGAGATCCCCGAGCTGTTCGCGGAGAACCCCGGTGGTGGTGGCATCTACGCCCGACTCGAAGACCATGGGCACGAGTTCGCGGAGTTCGTCGAGACGCTGCAAGCGCGCCCGGCCTCCAAGGCGGAGTCATCCGAGCTGGCGCTCAGCCCCGGTGCCCCGGTGGTTCACCTGGTCCGGGAAGCGCGTACGACCGAGGGCCGTGTTGTCGAGGTCTGCGACACGCTCATGGCCGCTGACCAGTTCGTTTTCGAGTACCGGATCCCTGCCGCCGACTGACGCGCACTCAACTCCCCTCAGCCCGTCGTGAGTTCTTCTTCGCGGCGGGTTGACTCATGTACAGGAGTCATGCACTCTTCTTCATGTCACTCATGTACATGAGTGACGGAGTCCAGCCTCTATAGAGGAGTGATCTGCTGTGCGTCAGATTCCCGTCGACACCGCCAACGCCACCGTGATGGTCGCCAAGGCCCCGCAGCCCAAGGTGAAGGACCGTCGTACCGGCGAGATCGCCATCGACAAGGACGGCGTGACCCTGATGACCGTGGAGGTCATGTTCTCCACGCCCGAGGAGGTCGAGATCCTCAAGCTCACCGTTCCGCAGCCCGGCGTCTCCGAGGACCTCACCATGGGCACCCCGGTCGCCCTGACCGGCCTGGTCGCCTCGGCGTGGGAGAACGAGTTCAACGGACAGAAGCGCCACGGCATCGCGTTCCGTGCGGTTGCCGTGACCTCGCTGGCCGCCGGTGCGTCGAAGCCCAAGGCGGCCTGATCATGACCGCCTTCACGGTCGCTCTGGTGCTGGTCGTCGCTGCCGCAGGTCTTCTGCGGTGGCGGCGCCCCGCCTGGTACTGGCTGACCTTCGGCGTCATCCTCGCCGCGCTGCGGGTCGCCTTCCGCTACGCCTCCGTCATGGACGCCTGCGGCCTGACCGTCCCGCCCTCGCGCTGGCGCCTCACCCTCGCCCGGGTGGCCAACCGCCCGGTCCCCGAGTCCCGCGCACCGCGCATCCTGCGGTTGCGGCCCACCCGGACCGGCCTGGTGCTGCGGCTCAAGCTCCGCCCCGGACAGGACGCCTTCGACGTCTCGGCCGCCACCGACCGGCTGCGCCACTCCTTCGGGATGTACGGCGTCACCTCCCGCGAACTGCGCTCCGGCGTCGTCGAGTTGAGGATGACCGGCTATGACGTCCTCCAGCGGGTGCAGATGCCCGCCAAGGTCGACCGCGCCCCGATGTGCATCCCGGTCGCGCTGCGCGAAGACGGTGCGATCCACTACCGCGACTACCGCGCCGTCCCGCACGGGCTCACTCTCGGCGCCACCGAGTCCGGCAAGTCCGTCTATCAGCGCAACCTCGTCGCCGGACTCGCCGCGCAGGACGTCGCCCTGGTCGGCATCGACTGCAAGCAGAGCGTCGAACTCTTCCCACTCGCCCGCCGCTTCTCCGCCCTCGCTGACAACCCGGATGCCGCGCTCGAACTCCTCGAAGCACTCGTGACGCACATGCAGGACGTCTACCAGCTCATCCGCGCTCAGCAGCGCATCAGCGTCAACGTCCCGGACGCGGAGATCGCCGCCGACATCTGGGACCTGCCCGCCGATATGCGCCCGGTCCCGGTCGTCGTCCTGGTCGACGAAGTCGCCGAACTCGCCCTGTTCGCCACCAAGGACGAGGAGAAGCGTCGGGACCGCATCATCACCGCCCTGGTCCGCCTCGCCCAGCTCGGCCGCGCCTCCGGGATCTACCTGGAGATCTGCGGACAGCGTTTCGGCTCCGAACTCGGCAAGGGCATCACCATGCTCCGCGCCCAGCTCACCGGCCGCACCGCCCACCGCGTCAACGACGAATCCTCCGCGAACATGGCCTTCGGCGACATCGCCCCGGACGCCGTCCTCGCCGCCATCCAGATCCCCACCGAGACCCCCGGCATCGCCGTCACCGGCGACTCCTCCGGCGGCTGGGCCCGTATCCGCGCCCCGCACACCTCGCTGCGCCAGGCCGTGAACATCTGCAACCGGCACGCCGACCGCACCCCGGACCTGCCCGCACTCGCAGCCTTCCGGCCCGCCGTCGCTCCGCTGCCCTCGGCCCGCGTGCCGCTGTCCAAGACCGCGCCCGCCACGGCCTGACCACTCCCGCTCCACGGTCGGCGTGACCGTCTCGCGCCGGGTCCCTACCCGCCCCATGCCCAAAACAGGAGGTGACTGAATGACCCGCTCGATCCGCCCGGACGCCGTCCTCGTGCAAGCCGTGATTGCCGGAGCGCTGTCCTTCGCCCACCTGCACGACCTCGCCGCCGCTGCTGGACAAGACGGCTGGAAAGCCTGGGCCTACCCGATCAGCGTTGACCTGCTCCTGGTCGCCGCGTGGCGTCGGCTGCGTACCGATGGTCCGTCGCGGCTGGCCTGGTGCTGGTTCCTGATCGCGCTCGTGGCCTCGCTCGGCGCCAACATCGCCACCGCCGGACTCCTCAACCTGAACGACGTTCCGGCCTGGCTGCGCATCCTGGTCGCCGCCTGGCCTGCGCTGGCCTTCATGGGCGGCACGCTCCTCGCCCACTCGCCCACGGCCGAAGAACGGGTGCCGGATCCCCCGGCACCCGCAACCCCCGAGTCCGCTCCGGAGATCCCGGAACCTGCGGCCCCCGCCTCGGCACCGGAGCCCGCCGATATCCCCGCGGCTGAAGAAACCCCCGCCCTGCCCGCTGCCGACCCGACCCCCACGACTCCGGCTGTCCCGGCCGCCCTGGTCAACCACGCCCGCAAGGTCGCCGACGACCACCACGCCCGCACCGGGACCCGGATCGACGTCGACACCCTGCGCGCTCGCCTCGGCGTCCCGCCCCAGCTCGCCGACGCCATCGCCGCCCAACTCACCTGACCGGAAAGGAAAACTCGCCATGCCTGCCCGCGACCACTTCCACTCCGTGATGCGGATCGGCCCCGTGCAGATCGGCACCCACCGCGACCGCCACGGCCAGACCAAACACGCCGCCGTGTGCACCGCCGACCGCTGCGGCTGGTCGTCCGACTTCTCCAGCCAGACCGCCGCCCAGCTCGCCGCCCGCACCCACCGCTGCAAGGTCCGCTGAGGAGGCCACCGCCATGGACATCCCGCTCTGGCTCGCCCTGATCGTCGTCGGCTACCTCGGCATCAAGCTCATCCGCCCGCCCTGGTGGCTCGTGGCCGTGCTCCTCCTCGGCGGCTACCTCCTCGCCGACAGCCTGCTTTCCCCAGTCATCGACACCGCCGTCAAGTAACCACCCACAGAAGGGAGATCCACCATGCTCCGCCCCAAGGTTCCGACCATGCCCCAGCCGACCGGTTTCGTCACCCCGCCCGCCGCCGTCGAGCCAACCACCGCCGTTCACCACATCCCGGCGGTCTCCGCACCCACGGCACCCGCCCCGGCTTCGACTCGGCCCACTGTCCAGCTCACCCCCGGCGCCGTGGTCGCCCTCGTCGGCAGTGGCACGGCCGTGGTCCTGGTCGTCGGCGCCGTCCTCGTCTCGATGCTCCTGGCGGTCGCCATCACTGGCGCATCCGTCGCCATCTGCGCCCTGGTCATCCGCTCGCTCATCACCAGCGAGGCAAAGCGCCGCTGACCGGCCCCCGGGCGGCCTCAACCGCCAAGTCTCCGCCGCCCGGGAGCCGTGCCCCTCTCCGATCTCGCAACCGGAAGGAACACCCAGCATGACCCAGCACACCCGCCCGCAGACCCACATCTGCCCGAAGTGCGACGGCTTTGCCTCCGCCGCCGTCACCCTCGGCGGACGCGACCGGCACGGCCACCTGCGGACCATCACCGCCCACTGCCCGGCCTGCCACGGCACCGGCACCGCCCGCCGCTCGCTCGTCCGGGAGGGCGCCCGTGCCTGACACGCTGCTCGACCCGACCACCCTCGGCGACCTGCTGAGGGTGGCTTCGGCCTCCGACTTCGACCGCTGGCAGGACCAGATCCGTCGCACCGGCGGCTGCACCGACCCCATCCACCTCACCGGCTGGACCCTCGCCAAGGACAAGACGACCGGCGAGACCCTGCACCACTACTCCACCGAGAACGAGCCGGGCGGACGCCTCCGCGTCGCCTGCGGAAACCGCCGCGCCTCCCGCTGCCCGTCCTGCGCCTGGACGTACGCGGGAGACACCTACCACCTGATCCGCGCGGGCCTGGCCGGAGACGACCGCCGGGACATCCCCGCCACCGTCCGCGAACACCCCCGCGTCTTCGCCACCCTCACGGCCCCGTCCTTCGGCCCGGTCCACAACCGACCCGACCGAGGCACCTGCCGCTGCGGCACCCACCACCCATCCGACGACCCCGCACTTGGCACGGCACTCGATCCGGAGACGTACGACTACGCGGGCGCCGTCCTCTTCAACAACCACGCGGGCGACCTCTGGCAGCGCTTCACCACCCGCCTGCGCCGTGAACTCGCCGCCCGCGCCGGACTCACCCGCGGCGAACTCGCTGAACACGTCCGCCTCTCGTACGGCAAGGTCGCCGAGTTCCAAAAGCGCGGCGCCCTGCACTTCCATGCCGTGATCCGCCTCGACGGTCCGGAAGGCCCCAACACCCCGCCCCCGTCCTGGGCAACCGTCGACCTCCTCGCCGACGCCATCCGAGCCGCCGCCACGCACTCGTACACCTCGGTCTCCGTCCCGGCCTCCGAGGACCAGCCCGCCCGTACGTTCCGGTGGGGCACACAGCTCGACGTCCGCCCCGTCAAAGCCTTCGGCGACGGCTCCGACATCACCGAACAGGCCGTTGCCTCCTACGTCGCCAAGTACGCCACCAAGGCCGCCGAGAACACCGGCACCCTCGACCGCCGCATCGGCGAACTCTCCGAACTCGACCGCCACCAGGTCCCCGACCACACCCGCAGACTCATCAAAGCCTGCAAGGACCTCGACCCCCTGTACCCGGACCGGCGGCTCTGGGCCTGGGCTCACATGCTCGGCTTCCGCGGCCACTTCTCGTCCAAGTCCCGCCGCTACTCGACCACCCTCGGCGAGCTCCGCCAGGCCCGCGCCGACTTCCGCGCCGCGCAAGAGCGCGAAGCCCACGGCCTGGAGGACCGCGAGCCGGACACCGTCCTCGTCCTCACGGACTGGCAGTACGCCGGACACGGCCACACCCCCGGCGAATCTGCACTCGCCGCCACCATCGCCCGCGACCTCCAGCTCAACCGCGAAACCGCCCGCGAAGCCCTACGCGACCAGCTCGCCCAGGAAGGAGCCGCAGCATGAGGGACCGCTACCTCAGCGTCGACCAGGTCGCCGAGTTGCTCGGTACGACGGCGCGCTTCCCTCGGCGCCTGATCGCCGAGCGACGCATCACCTTCGTCAAGGTCGGCCGTCACGTCCGCATACCCGAAAGCGCCGTGGAGGCCTTCATCGCGGCGCACACCGTGGAGCCGGTCACCGGCCGTACCTCGCACCTCAAGGCGGTGGCCTGATGCCCAACGCCAAGGGTCGCCGTCGCCGCTTCGGATCCGTACGCAAGCTGCCCTCAGGACGCTTCCAAGCTCGCTACCGGGGTCCTGACGGTCTGATGCGCAACGCAGACAAGACCTTCGCCACGCAGACCGACGCGGACCGCTGGCTCGTCAAGCAAGAAGCCAAGATCCTCGATGGCACCTGGCAGAACCCTGACGTCACGGTGGCGTTCGGCGAATTCGCGGAGTCCTGGTTCAAAGATCGCGACTACGCAGCCACCACCCGGGAACGCAACGCGGGCGTCCTCAACCTGCACATTCTGCCGACGTTCCGCGCGGTTCCCCTGCGGGAGATCACCACGCCGCAGGTACGGCGCTGGCGTACAGAGCTCCTGACTGCCGGGGTCGGCGTGGCCACCGTCGCCAAGGCGTATCAGGTCCTCCGCGCCATTATGAACACGGCCGTGGATGACGGGCTGATCCAGCGCAACCCGTGCCGGATCAAGGGCGCTGGGGCGGTCACTCACACCGAGCGGCCGTTCCTCTCCGTGCCTGAGGTCTACCGGCTCGCCGAAGCTGTTCCGCCTCATTGCCGCGTCCTGATCCTCCTGGCCGCGTTCACGGCGCTCCGCCTCGGTGAGCTGGCCGCTCTCCAGCGCCGGGACATCGACCTGGAGGCCCGTACCGTCTCCGTCCGTCGTTCCTACGCCGAGACGCGCTCAGACGGACTCACGGTGAAGGCACCCAAGAGTGCGGCCGGTGTCCGCACCGTGGCATTCCCGGCTTCCCTCGTGCCGGAGTTGGCCCACCACCTCGCCGAGTACGCGAGTGCCGGCCGAACCGGGCTCGTCTTCGTCGGGGCGCGCGGTGGCGTCCTGCGGCGGAACAACTTCCGGCGGATCTGGCTCCGGGCACTCGACGCGACTGGCCTCGATGACGTCCACTTCCACGACCTCCGGCACACCGGGAACACCCTCGCCGCGACCGGTGGCGCCACCACCCGTGAGCTGATGCACCGTATGGGCCACTCGTCGGTGCGGGCCGCGCTGATCTATCAGCACCTCGTCAACGGTCGTGACCACCAGATCGCCGACTACGTCGACGGTCAGATCAGGAAGGTGAAGCGGCCTCCGCACGATCCTTCTGGCACGTAAGTGGCACGGCGGCCTAGATCCGCCAACAACGACTGAGGCCCAGGCATCCGGATTCACACCTGTTGACCTGGGCCTTGTTCGTGTCCTGGGACTGGTGGGCGCGGACGGTTTCGAACCGCCGACATCCGCCTTGTAAGGGCTCACCTCGATAAATACAGGGTTTCCGAGCCTCGCCGAGACTCGCCGAGTTTCGAGCGCGACCCCCGCGAGACCCCTCGTCGGGACTCGCCGAGACTCGCCGGAACTCGCCTGGGGGGCGTTGTGGACTCTTTGTGGATTCCAGCCCTAAACGATCACTGCACGGCGCGGAGTCCACTTCCCTCTCCGTTCAGCGCAGCACGCACGTTCTCGCGTGCGCCCTCTCCCTCGTGGGTGTAGAGCCACGTCACCTTGCCGCCGCGCTTCTGGCCCAGGAACGCCTGCGTGTCCACTTCCTTCACGCCCGCGTGGTGCAACCGGCTGCTCACGTCGTGGCGGTACTCGTAGATCCGCGGCCACCACTGCGAGCGCTCCGTCTCGGGGTCGATGAACTCCCGCGACACCCCGGCCTGATCGCACGCCCTGCGCCATGGCCGGCGGAGGTTGTTCTCGTTGAGCGCCGCGCCCCTCGGCCCGCGGAGCACGAGCTCCTCAAGGTGGAGGTCGAACCCGTCACCGATCGCGGAGCGCGTCCTCAGCGGCTTCCACTTCTGCTTCATGAACAGATAGGCGCCCCACGCACGATCGGTCAGGGGCACGCCCCGGAATCCGGCGTCCGTCTTGGGAGCCGCCTGGCGGCGTAGGCGGCCGCCGTCGAGGATGAGGATCTCCTTTATGTAGGCGATGCGCTCTTCCTCGTCGATGCAGTGCTCACGGAGGCCGGCGTACTCTCCCGGCCGCATGCCGGTCTCGTTGGCCCAGTCCCGGAAGATGACTTGGTAGTACGCGGGGAGCGCCGCGTGGATGAGCGTGTACTGGGCCTCCGTCGGCGGCTTGAGGTCGTCGGGATGCTTGACGATCTTCGCGGCCGTGGGCTCCAGGTGAGCCGCTGGATTGGACGTGATCCGCTCGCCGTCCTTGATCGCCGCGTCCAGGAGCGCGACGAGCAGCTCCTTGGTCTTCTTCTGGGTCTCGTAGCCCTTCACGTCACGGGTGAGCCACTGCTGGAGGGCCATGTACTCCAGGTCGATCAGCCGGTAGCCGCTCCACTTGGGCTCGATGTGGGCCCGCCACACGCCCAACTTCCGGTTCCTCGTGGTGGGCCGACCCTTCTTCTGCTCGACCTCCCAGAACTCGCCCCACCACTTGCCCAGCGTGATCTTTCCTCGCTCGGGGTCTCGGTAGGTGCGCTGGCGGACGGCGGTACGTGTCTCGTCGAGGAAGGCTTCCGCGGCTGCCTTGCCGCCGTCCTTGATGGGGAAGTTCTTGGACTTCTGCCTCCCGGTCGGATCCCGGTAGCGGGCCTGCCACGATCCGACGCAGTCACGTCGGGGCCGACGCTCGCCGTACTCGTCCGGCGGGTATTCCTCCAGGCAGAGGGAGCAGCCGCACACCTTGCTGCGGACCTGGCGGGGGTTGTTCGCAGCCCTACGCGGCACAGTGCCCCCTCACCTGCGCAAGGAAGCGGTCTGCCTCGCGATGGGTGGGGAGGAGCTTCTGTCGCTGCTTGCCGTCTCCGCTGCGCCAGCGGACCTGCCACTTGCCCTGACATGCGTCCTGGGGAGGCCGCTCGCCGAACTGCTGTGGCGGGTAGTCGATGAGGCATTCCCAACAGCCGCACGTGCGGCTGGGGATCTGCTCTGGCCTAGGCGCCAAGGTTGATCACCTCGTCGTTCCTTCGCTGCTGAGGTATGTACGCGAGGAGTCTGATGAGCTCCCCGCACCAGCACCGTGCGCCGTCCTCTTCCTGCTCGATGTCGAGCTCGGTGAGTACGGCGCGGACGGCTCGAAGGGCGAAGTTGCCCTTCAACTCGCCTGGGATGGTGATCAGTTGGCGGGACGCGTCCCACGGCTCGTCGAGCTCGTGGCGCGGTGCGTACTGGACGCGGATGCACATGGCGGTCCCCCCGGATACACGTGTGGCTATCGAGGGCCAAAGGGGGAGGACATCGGCCGTGCGCTCGAAACTACCCCCAGTTGGTGGAATATGCGACCACTCTGTGCAATTTCCGCGCACGCAGAATCACCGAGAGTGATTGAGTCCGTTTGACTGAGACCGTTCAGCCCAGGCAAGGGTTGTACGCGCGTTTATGACGCTATGTCAGCTCTGCTCGCGGTTGCTGTCCGCGAGCGCCTTCCCTGTAATCAACATCATCTCCTGCTGCTCTTCCGTCAGCTGGTCGAAGATGTCGAGGACCCGCTCCCTGCGGTCAGGGGTAAGTGGTGCCGGCGCCTTGCGGCCGACTGCGTCCGTCAGGCGCTTGACGCTGTACTTCGGGTACCGGTCGGCGATCTTCCTGATCGCATCGTTGCGCGGGGTTCGCTTCCCGTGCAGCCAGGTACTCACCGTGGACGGGGAGCCGTCGATGGCTCGCGCGATGTCGCTGCCGCTGGCGTTGTACTCGGCCATCAGCTCAGCGAGCACCTCCGCGAACGTCTCGGCGGACTGCTCCTCGTTCTCCACGCGCTCAGATTGCCCGTCCGCTTCTACTTTTCGCAAGCGAAAGTAGAAGCATGGCGCGATGTATCGCAGCGCGCGACCTCCCCGCCACGCGCCGTGGTGAACTGCATATGCGGAGAGAATAGAACACCTATTCGAAGACCGCAGGCTACTCGGCGGTTCTCGGTGAGTCTCGGCGAAACCGTTGACGATGTTGTGACTGTGACTGTAGAAATGTCACAGCACCCCAAACCGGGGGTGTCACACAGCCACCACCCGGCACGGGGTCCACATGCCAAAGCTGCACCGCAAGGGCGAAGGCCAGCCACTCAGAGCCGCAATGCGAGCCGCCGGCCTCTCCGGTCCGGAGCTCGCAGAGGCGACGAAGGAGGTGGATCCGACAGGCAAGGGCGTCAGCCCGGCCACCGTCGGACGCCTCACCGGACGTGGCAAGACCGCCCGCGACCGGTGCGAAATGGAAACGGCCTGGCGCATCGCCGAAGCGCTGCACCGGAGGACGAACGCACCCCTCCAGGACCTCTTTGCCATGCCCCCACATTTGACTGTGACAGTAGAAAGGTCAAGGTCCCATGCCGAAGAAGACTGACCGAGTCGCCCCCCTGCCGGCCGGTCTCATCCCCCTGCTGACCCAGAAGCAGATCGAGACGTACTACGACGTCTCGGACTGGACCGTCCTCAAGTGGATCGAGGACGGGATGCCCGAGGAGCCCTTCGTGGGCCGCGGGCGTCGCTTCTCCCTCCCGAAGTGCGAGGCGTGGCACGCGAAGCAGAGCGCGCTCGCGCCGACTGCCTGACTCCCCCTGAACGCGCCGAAGGGCCGCCCGACTTTGCCCGGCCTGGCGACCCCACGACCGGCGCCCCGACACACGAGAAACGAGGTCACCGATGACCACAGAGACTACCGAAGTCCCGCGCGAGGCCTTCGGCTCGCAGCTGGCCGCGCTCCGCGCCGCCGTTGCGCTCGCCGACCAGTTCCCCCAGTTCGAGCCCGCGTACCTCACCTTCAGCCAGCACTACCCGGACCAAGTGAACATCCAGGCCGAGTCCTTCGTCGCGCTGGAGGCGTGGCGCGAGGCCCTCGGCGCGGCCCCCGTGCTCGTCCACTCCCGCGAGATCGGCCCGGACGTCGAGCTGTACTTCGAGGCGCCGGCCTTCGGGGCGACGATCCGTGTGTACGCGATGGGCTTGGTCGTCTCGGACGCGACGGCGGTGGCGGCGTGACGATCTCGCCCCTCGTCCTCGCGGCGAAGAAGGTCATCGACGCGGCATGGCTGCACGGTGACGCGTACGACTTGTCGTCGCAGGCCGCATTCGCGCTGGAGTCGGCGCAGCTCCTGATGTCGCCGGAGACGGCGGCCGAGCTGGCGCGGCTGCGCGAGCGGTTCAACGCCTCCCCGGCCGAGCTGTCTCCCGAGCAGCGCACGGCGCTCGACGAGCAGCTCGGGGACGCCAAGCCCGCGAGCACCGAGCTGGTCGTCTCCTTCGGTAAGGCGATTCGCAACCGCCGCGACCACGAGCACCCCACGTGGGAGGACTTCTACTGCCTGAACCTCTCCTCGTACATGGGTGAGCGGATGGCCCCGGTTCTGCGCCGTCTGCTGGATGTTGAGGCGGAGGCCGCGCAGCTGCGGGCCAGGCTCGCCGAGTTCGAGCGCCCGGTCGGCGAGGACCCGATCGCGTACGCGGTAGTCGGTGCTGTTGCCGTGGAGCCGCACGCATTCGAGGCGGAGTACCAGGGCGAGAGCGACGCCAAGAGGCGGCTGCCGAACTGTAAGGAGTGCGGCCGTCCGGCGGTCGACCCCGCGCATGACGAGGACGTCAGGCCGCAGGTGCAGAAGCTGCGTGCCCTCCTCGCCGGACAGCGTGCGCAGGCAGGTGAGCGCCAGTGAGCGCCCGCGACGAGCAGACCACGCCCACCGAGGAGAAGGCCACCGCTCCGGCGACGACGGCCACTCCCGCCAAGAAGACCCTCACCTGGCCGGACGACTGGGACAACGTCCTCGACTCCGCGATCCGCCAGTGGCAAGGCGAGTGGACCCCCAAGCGCGTCCAGCACCTCTACCTCGCCCGCTACGACCGCGGCCTCTACCGCTCCGACGCCCGCAACTTCCTCTCCCAGCGCGCCCACCGAGGGCTCCTGACGCTGCACGACCGGCCGACAGGCCGTGTCTTCACCCTGAACACCTGGAAGGGCGGTAACGCCTGATGACGACCACCGCGCAGGTCGGGGCTTCGGCCCCGGCCGCCGGCCGCCGCCGCAAGGCCGCAGCCCCCGCACCCACCGGCGCCGACCGCATCCCCAAGCCCTCCGCCGGCTGGTACCGCGTCAAGGGCACCGACCTCAAGCTCCGCCGGGTCACCACCATCCTCAACCTCGGATGCGCCAAGGGCGACGCCCTCACCTTCTGGGCCGGGAACATCACCGCCGAGACGGCGATGGCGAACCTCCCGTACCTCGTCCGCTCGTCGCTCTTCCCGGACCAGCGCACCGAGGCCTACGACTGGCTCCGCCGCGCGCACACCCGCAAGAAGGACGAGCGCAAGGACGTCGGCACCGCCGTCCACGACCTGATCGAGGCAAAGGTCCTCGGCACACCGATGCCGGAGGAACTGCTCACCAACCCGGAGCTGACCCCGTTCCTTGACCACTTCCTCCGCTTCGTCGAGGAGTGGCAAGTCACCTTCGAGGCCTCGGAGATGGTCGTCGGCAACGAGAAGGCTGGCTACGCGGGGAAGCTCGACTACCTCGTGAAGTCGCCGTTCATCGCCGCGGCGCTCGCCGCGTATTTCGACACCGAAGTCCCCGCGGAATCCGTGTTCATGGGCGACACCAAGACTGGCGGCGAGCTGGACGTCAAGGGCGTCTACCCCGAGGCCGCCTTGCAGATGTCCGCGTACCGGAAGGCGAAGGTCGCGTGGCTGCGCGACGGCTCGAAGGTGCCGATGCCCGCCACGTTCTGGGCCGGGGTCGTGCTGCACCTGCGGCCGGAGGGCTACCGGCTCATCCCGACCGTCGCCGACGACGACGTGTTCGGCGCCTTCCTGACCATCAAGGACGCCGCCGAGTGGGCCTCCGGCCTCTCGAAGACGGTCGTGCGTCCCGCCCTCACCCTTCCCACGCTCACGGAGAGGGCTGCCTGATGCCCATCATCGACTTGCAGCGCCGCATGCGGCAGCTCGGCGAGATCCGGATCGGTCACGTCGTCTCCGGCGTGTCCGCGAAGGGCAACGCCTACACCCGCCCGGCGAAGCTCGACAAGTTCCGCTTCACCAGCCCCTCCAGGGAGATCCTGGCCAGCGTCGCCGAGCTGTACGGCGGCGAGGTCAAGCCCTGGACCCCGGCCAACGGCGGACCGAGCGAGTTCGAGGTGTACTCGCAGGCCGACCGGCTCCCCGTCCTCATCCCGCCCCTGGACGCCGTCTCCCAGTGGTACGAGCTGTACGCAGGCTCGAAGTGCCAGCGCCGATGCGACGGGCAGACCGAGCACAAGTCCGACCGGCCGTGCATGTGCGACCCGGAGAACCGGGACTGCAAGATTACGACCCGCGTGAACGTGATGTTGCGCGACGTCCCGGCCCTCGGCCAGTGGCTCCTCATCACCAAGGGCTACCACGCCGCCGTCACCCTGCCCCCGGCCGCCGAGCTGCTGGCGCAGGCCGGCGGATACGTCGCCGGTTGGCTCGGCATGGAAGAGAAGACGGCCATCGTCAAGGACCAGGTCGCCCGCTTCCTGGTCCCGACGCTCGACGTGGAGATCACCCCGGCCGCGCTCATGGCCGGACAGATCACCGGGGCCCCGGCCGCCGTCACTACGACCGAGCGGGCCGCAATCGCGGCGGCTCCGGGCAACGCTCCGGGGCCTGACCGGGACTACCTCCTCGAAGCGAAGGAGGCCGCTACTCAGGCCGAGGCCCTGGCCATCTTCCAGGCGGCCAAGCAGGCGGGTGCGCCTGTCGCCTACCAGGAGCAGATCAAGGCGATCGGGTTGGGCAAGCCTGCGGCGGGGCCGTCCGAGCAGCAGGACCAGCCGCACCCGGACGACGTCCAGCGGCAGCTCAACCCGGCGGACTACGGCGACGCTCCGCCCGAGGACGGCGAGGTCTACGAAGGGGAGATCGTCAACGACGACCCGGCCGAGGTCCAAGACATCTGGTTCCAGGTCATCGCCGCCGCAGGCGCGCACGGCCTGAACACGGAGCAGGTCGAGCACGGCTTCGCCAAGCGCAACGGCGGCACCCACCCGTCCTCCGCGACGGTCGCCCAGATGAACGCCTACCTCGCCGCGGTCAAGGCCGGTGAGGTCGCGTGAAGTTCGCCGACATCCGCAAGCTCGGCTTCGACACCGAGACCACCGGCCCGAACCCGCTCGAAGACCGCATCGTCACCGCCGCGCTCGTCGTACGCGGCGGAGGCCGGGACGACAAGGACATGTCCTGGCTCATCAACCCCGGTGTTCCGATCCCGCCGGGGGCAACTGAGGTCCACGGCATCACCGACGAGAAGGCCGCCGAGGGCGCCGACCCGAAGGAAGCCCTCGACGACATCGCCGAAAACCTGGCCGCCGCGTTGCGGTACGGCATGCCGGTCGTTGCCTTCAACCTGTCGTTCGACTGGACGGTCCTCGCCTGCGATCTGGCCCGCTACGGGCTGCCGTCCATGGCCGACCGGCTGCCCGGCGTCCGCGCGTTGCCGCTGGTGGACCCGCACGTCATCGACCGGCAGTGCGTCCAGCGACTCCGCGGCAAGGGGATGCGGAAGCTGAAGCCCACCGCCGAGCGGTACGGCGTCGTCCTGGAGGACTGGCACACGGCCGAGGCTGACGCGCTCGCCGCGTTGCTGATCGCCGAGGCGCAGTTCGCCAAGTACGCCCGGCAGCTCGGCGCGATGGGCCCGCAGCAGCTGTTCGCCGCACAGAAGGCGTGGCGAGCGGAGCAGCAGGCCGGCCTTCAGGAGTGGTTCCGGACGAAGGCCACCGCGGAGCAGGGCGGCGACCCGAACAAGGTCATCGACGGGTCGTGGCCGCTGATCCCGGCCCCGCGCGAGGGCGGTGAGTCATGACGCCCATGACCTCCGAGCAGCTCGCCGGTATCCGGACCGTGCTCGGCTTCGCAGTCCCCGCCGAGCCCCACGCCGTCCTCGACGCGTTGACGGCCGCGCGCCGCGCCAACCGGGTCGAGGACCGGGGCGCGCGGCTCGTTGTGGTCGCGCTGCCCTCGCTGGTGCGGCGGCTTCTGGACACCGAGGAGGCGTACGCGGCCGTCCGGTCGACGATCGCCCGGCTCGTCGTCGCCAACCACCACGGCGGCGACTACAACCTCGGCGACCTCGCCTTCGAGCTGCAGCGCGCCGAGATCGACCTCAAAGACGACTACGCCGTGGCCGAGGACCTGGCCCGCGCCGCAGGAAGAGAGGGACTGCTGTGAGCCCCCTTCGCCTGATCCGTCAGTTCTGTGCGCCCGGTACCGGGAAGCGCCGCGCGGGGGTCGTACGCGAGCGCATCGAGGTGCCCCTCGACAGCCTCCTTCGTCCTCACCTGCCCGTGTTTCCCGAGGCCCCTGCCCACGGCGACATCGCACCGCAGGCCATCCGGAACTGCCGTGGGTGCGGTGGCGACGTCGCGGTCGTGCTCCACGGCAACGGCACGTTCAGCTGCGAC
The DNA here is from genome assembly GCF_008905045.1 of Streptomyces albicerus. Classification (GTDB taxonomy): domain Bacteria; phylum Actinomycetota; class Actinomycetes; order Streptomycetales; family Streptomycetaceae; genus Streptomyces; species Streptomyces albicerus. The sequence goes on along the minus strand of NZ_VWMY01000033.1, from coordinate 85,646 downwards.
GAGGGCCACTTCACGATCACGAGGAGCGCAGAACAGTGACCGTGCCAGGTCTGTTCACCCCCGAGGTTCCGGCCGCCACCACGGCGGCCGGGCCCCGGCCCCGCAGCAACTACGCCCGCGGCCGCGACCTCGAACACCGCGTCCGCACCCACCTCCGCGAGCAAGGCTACGAAGTCCTCCGCACCGCTGGGTCGAAGTCGAAGATCGACCTCGTCGCCATCAAGACCGGACAGATCCTCTTCGTCCAGTGCAAGCGCTCCGGCGCCCTCCCACCGGCCGAGTGGAACGCCCTGTGGGACCTCTCCCTCATGGTCGGCGCCGTACCGGTACTCGCCGAGCAGCTGCCCCGGGGCCGGAAGTACTGGCGGCTGACCGCGCGGAAGGACCAGCCCGGCCGCCGCCAACCGATGGAGGAGCTCGCCCTCGACGAGCTCGACAACGAGGTGGTGGCCCGATGATCGAGATCACCCTCCGCCTCAAGGGACCCGCGCAGGCCCGACGCCTCGCCACACTGCTCCGCACCCTGGCCGACACCGACCCGGACCGCGGCCAGGCCAAGACCTACCGCGGAGCCGCCCGCCGCCTCGAACACATCGCCCGCCCGAACCGCTACACGTCGACCCGCCCACCGCGCCCGGCGCACGCCGAGCTGGACGAGGAAGCCGTACAGCGCGTCGTGAAAGGGCTCCGGCCGCTACCGCCGCTGTCCCGCGCCGAGGCCCGCATCGCGTGCTGGCGCCTCACCGCACGCAAGTGCAGCGCTCCGGAGATCGCAGCACGGGTCGGCGTCACGCCGCGCACCGTGAACCGGTGGCGCGCCGAGGACCAGGCGGTGACGCGGTGAAGGGCGGCAACTGGCACGCCCAGGCCGCGTGCGGCGACGAACCGGACGCCATGTTCCCCGGCACCAGCGCCGCGAAGATCCACAAGGCGAAGGCCCTCTGCGGAACCTGCCCCGTCCGTCAGCAGTGCCTGGAGGACGCGATGGAGGCCGAGGGCAACACGGGCAAATGCAGGCGGTACGGCATCCGTGGCGGGCTCACGCCCACCGGGCGACGCCGCCTGTACGAGGAGTTGCAGCGCCGAGCCAAGGCCGCAGTGTGAGCGCCCGCGATCCGGAGCCCTGCGACGGCCTCACCGGCGACCACGCCGGTCCCGTCCGCTTCTACCTGACCGGCTGGAAGTGCAACACGCACAGCCCATGGGCGGAGGCCGGGCAGCACGAACCTCAGCCCGGCTACGGCCCGCCCCCCAACACTCTCCCCCCGTCGCCGATCGCCGCGTCCGCGGTCTTCGACCAGAAGGCCATCGCTACCGGCAAGCGCCGCTCCAACCCACACACCTACCGCGCCGCACAGGCCGCGGTGAATCGGAAGGACACCACCCGATGAAGCCCACCCGCCTCCGCGCTCTCGCCGCAGCCGTCGCGGCCGTCCTCGCTCTCGGGCTGCTCGCCGCGTGTGGTGAGGACCCGGACGACGACTGCGACGTCGACGCTCTCGCCCTCGTCGCCGCCGAGCGGCCAACCCCGCAGCCGAAGGCGTCGAAGGCCAAGCCGGCCAAGCCGCGTGGCGGCGTGCACGTCGACCTCGACGACGACTGCGACGACTGACCACCTGACCGGCGGCCGAGCTCACGGCGCCCTCACGCCGCGGCCGCCACCGGGCCCGCCCCAACTTCCCCCCTGACAGGGGCGGGCCCGGACCACAAACGCACCACCCGTCACAGAAAGGCACTACCAGCACATGACCCAGCAGCAGACCGAACCGGCCCAGAAGGACGACGAGTTCGCCGTCTTCCTCGTCCAGCACAGCCGCGGCGAAGCCCACGACCAGATCAGCGGCGAACTCCGCGAGCTCCTCACCGCCGTCCAGGAACACGGCCGCAAGGGCTCCCTGACCGTGAAGGTCGTCGTCGAGCCCCCCAAGGGCCACGTCGACGGCGCGCCCGTCCTCGTCACCGTCGAGTCCGACCTGAAGGCGCCACGGCCCATCGCCCCGCCCGCCATGTACTTCGTCGACGACGACGGCCGGCCCACCCGCAACGACCCCCGTCAACTGGCGTCCTTCGACGTCCGCGACCTGCCCACCACCAAGAACGAGATCAAGGAACTCTGAACATGACCAACACCGACACCAGCGTCCAGGCCGTCGCCGCCCTCGCACAGCAGGCCCTCGACCCCAAGGAAGTTGAGCCCGGCGGCATCTACCTCGTCGCCACCGCCGACGGCGGCGTCCACCAGTTCGACCTCACCGGCCCCGAGCACACCGGCCGAGTGACCCGCAAGACCGGCACCACGACCGTCCGCGACGCCGACAGCTTCCTCACCTACTACGGCAAGCACCGCGACATCGACGCAACCGAGGTCTACTCCGACGTCGAGCGGCTGTCCGTCACCGCCGTCCTCGACGCCCACGCCGAGGACGAGCCCGGCTTCGCCGAGCACCGCCTCGTCCTGGCCCTGCGCCGCACCAAGGCCTGGCAGGAATGGACCGACCTGGACGGAAAGCTCGTCGACCAGGAGCGGTTCGCGAACTTCCTCGAGGACCACCTGCCGAACCTCGTCGAGCCGGACGCCGCGACCATGCTGGAGATCGCCCAGTCCATCAAGGCCACCACGAAAGCCGAGTTCCAGTCGTCCACACGACTGCAGTCCGGCGAGCGGAAGTTCGCGTACGTCGAGGACACCAAGGCGACCGCCGGCGGCAAGGGCGACATCGCGATCCCCGAGACCTTCAAGATCGCGGTCCCTCCGTTCGAGGGCGCAGACGCCTACTCGATGACCGCCCGCTTCAAGTACCGGCTGGACCGCAGCCAGCTCACGCTCGGCTTCAAGTTGGAGCAGCCCGAGGAGCGCGCCAAGGCCGCCTTCGCGGACGTCCTCAAGGCGATCGCCGACGGCATCGACACGCCGATCCTGAACGGCTCCCCAGCCTGACGAGCGCCCGCAGGTGGGGCGGCGTCGACTCCCGCCTCCCCGCCTGCGGCGCCTCCTCCTGCACCGCCGCCGCCCCACCACGCTCTTCCGAGGAGACCCACACGTGAGCAACGTCCGCCAGATCCCGCGCAACACGGCGGACGACGACGGCTTCACACGGGTCCCCCCGCAGGACCTGGATGCTGAACAGTCCGTCCTCGGCGGAATGCTGCTGTCCGAGCGCGCCATCACGGACGTAATCGAAGTCGGCCTCGAAGGCCCCGAGTTCTACCGGCCCGCACACGAGACGATCTACCGAGCCATCGTCAGCATGGCCGTACGCGGCGAACAAGTCGACCCCATCACGGTCGGCGCCGAGCTCACCAAACAGGGGGAGATCGCCAGAGTCGGCGGCGCCTCCTACCTGCACACCCTCGTGCAAAAGGTCCCCACCGCAGCCAACGCCGAGTACTACGCCGAGATCGTCCGCGACACAGCCGTACGCCGCCGCGTCATCGAAGCCACCGACCGCGCAGCCAACCTCGTACGCTCCGGCGAAGGCGACCTCGACGAGGTCCTCGACCACGTCCGCAACGAGCTCGCCGAAGCCACCCAGCCCCGCACCCCACAGGCCACCGACGCCACAGGGTGGGGCTTCTCCGACCTCACACCCGTCCTCGACGGCACCCACAAACCCGCGCAACCCGTCGTCGGCGCCCGCGACGACGGAATCGGCATGTTCTACCCCGGCCGCGTCAACGGCATCCAGGGCGAGTCCGAGGCCGGCAAGTCGTGGGTCGCCCTCGTCTCCTGCCTCGTCGAAATCAACCGCGGATGCCACGTCGTCTACATGGACTTCGAGGACTCCGAAGAAGGCGTCGTCTCCCGCCTCCTCCTCATCGGCGCCACCCCGCAGGACATCGCCGAAAGGTTTCACTACGTCCGCCCCGGCGCCACCCCCGCGCCCGCGCAGCTGCGCTCGTTCATCGACCGCATCGGCGCCCTCCAGCCTTCCCTGATCGTCGTCGACGGCGTCACCGAGGCCATGGTCATGCTCGGCCTGGAGCTCAAAGAGAACACCGAGATCGCCAAGTTCGGCCGCATGCTCCTGCGCCCCCTCGCCGACACCGGGGCCGCCGTCGTCCCCCTGGACCACGTCGTCAAGAACAACGAGAACCGCGGCCGCTACGCCCTCGGAGGCGTCCACAAGCTCAACGCCGTCGACGGCGTCCAGTACATGCTCGAAGCCGTCCGCCCCTTCGGCATCAACACCGAAGGCCGCTCACGCCTCCGCATCGCCAAGGACCGGCCCGCACAGATCCGCAAGCACGCCCTGCCCGGCGGCCGAAACCCCATGCACTGGTTCGCGGACCTCGTCATCCGCTCCGAGGGCGACCAGTTCGCCACCGCGCACCTCTTCCCGCCGATCGAGCGGACCGAAGAGCCCGTCGACCGCACCGCGGACGAGGAGAGGGCAGCGCAGGAGGAGCAGGAGATCAAGGAACGGGAGGACAAGGTCCTCCAGATCCTCACCAAGAACCGTGAGCCGATGAGCAAGAACGCCCTCGAGGAACTCATCCCCGGCCGCGCCTCCGTCACCCGCCGCGCGCTCACCCGGCTCGTCCACACCGGCCGCGTCGTCGCCGAGAGAGGACCCCGCGGAGCGACCCTCCACCGGCTCCCCGAAGCGGACGGAGAAGCGGCATGAGCGACCTCGTCCCCACCTCGTCCCGATTTTCAGCCGACCTCGTCCCACCTCGTCCCGTGACACACCGTCAGATCACACGCCCAACGGCAAACTCCCAGGTCACAGCCTCGCCGACCTCGTCCCGATCTTGGAAACGACCTCGTCCCGACCTGACACACCATCACGGGACGAAGTCACACCCCCTCCCACCAGCACAAACACACCCCCCAACCACCTCGTCCCACCTCGTCCGGGACGAAGTCGGGACGACGTCAAGCGACCTCGTCCCTCGTCCCCCGCCCTATAGGGGACGAGGACGAGCGTCGCGCCAACAGCACCCGCCACACCAACCACAGCCGTACCGCTCTCATCCGGTTCCGCCCACCCACGCGCACAGAAGGACAAGATCATGAGCGAGACCACCCGAGACGCCATCGGCCGCACCGTCCGCGCCGGCGACACCGTCGGGGGCACGACGTCCGGCCGCTACCAGGCGACGATCGTCGGCCCCGTGCTGAAGATCGGCAAAGGACAGGTGAAGGTCCGAGTCGACAAGTCCGGCCACACCTTCACCGTCCCTGTGGGCTCGGAGAAGTGGATCTCCACTGACCGCGTCTTCCTGATCCCCGCCGAGCAGCCCTCCATCGTCTTCCGGGCCACCGTGTGGCGTGAGGTGGCGCAGCGGGTGCGGGACCGAGCCGCGAAGTGCAAGAACACCGGGCTGCGCGTCGCGATGCGCACGGTCGCTGACGGGATCGACTGCGATGCCGACGAGATCGCCGAGCCGAGCCTTACGGCCGACGAGGAGCAGCCGTTCACCGCGGCCGAGCTGGAGGCCGCTGCCGCCGATGTCGCCGCGCTCGACGCCGAGTTCCCCGACGAGCCCGCCGGCCTCTCCTCGGTGCTCGCCGAGATCCGCGCCGAGCGCGCCCGCCAGGACGCCAAGTGGGGCGAGCAGAACCACCCCGACGGCACCGGCAGCAAGCCCCAGCGCGAAGCCGCAGGACTTGCCCGCATGGCGTGCGAGGACGCGTTCGCCTCCGGATACGGCACGTGGTGCCACGTCCTCTTCGAGGAGGTGTGGGAGGCCCTCGCCGAGTCGGACCCGGCGAAGCTCCGCGCCGAGCTCGTCCAGGCCGCTGCCGTCGCCGTCAACTGGATCGAGGCCATCGATCGGAGGCCGACGTGATCGCCGTCCTCGCGTTTGTCGCCGTGGTCGTCCTCACCGCCGGCCTGCCCCTCGCCCACTGGATGCGCCAGCCCTGGAGGAACCGATGACGCGCCGCTTCACACACGCCCTCGCCGCGCTGTACGCCCTCATCGCCTGCGTCCTCCTGCGCTGCGCCGTCGTCAGCTACCAGCACGAGGCGCTCCACTACGCCGCCTTCTTCGCCGCGGCCGCCGTCGCCTTCGCCACCGCGATAGCCCACCACTCGTACCTCCGCGACGAACTGCGCTTCGCCCACGCGCAGCTCGACGCCGCCACGAGACCGCGCGCCGCCACACCCGTCGAGGACGGCGTCCAGGCCGTGTTCGCCGCGGGCTGGTGTTGCGACGGGTGGGCCGCAACCGCCGGCGCCGAACACGACCCCGAGCACTGCACCCGGAAGGACCAGACCCTGTGACCATCCCCGAGGAGCTGCGCACCGCAGCCCGCACTCTCCGCAGCGACAACTTCATCGGCGTCCGCTACTCCAACGACGACGTGTCGGCCCTGCTGCACGCCCGCGAGCCGCTCGCCGAACTGCTGGAGACCGAAGCCGACACCGCCGAGGACATCCTCCGTGACACCCCGGCGCTGACTGGTGAGCAGCTGGCCGCGATCGTCCACGGTCCGCTCGCCATCGCCCGCGCGATCAACGGAGGCCAGCAGTGAGCCAGTACCTCGACCACACCCGCGTCGCGCAGACCCTCCTCGACCAGCAGGGCGACATCAACCGCCTCACCGAGGAGCGGGACGGCGCGTACCGCGAACGCGCCCACCTCCTCGCCTGGCTCGCCGCCCTCCACGCGTCGAACGCCGTCCTCGTCCCCGCGCTCGACATCGACGACGAAGACGGATGGCACCTGCTCTTCCTCACCGTGGCCGGCCGCCAACTCTCGTGGCACATCTCGCCGCGCGACGTCGAACTGTTCAACCACGTCGAGCGCGTCGACTTCGGCGACCCCCGAGCGCAGTGGGACGGCCACACCACCGACGAGAAGTACGAGCGCATCCGCACGCTGCCCTGGGGCGAGATGCGCGACGCCGTGCGCACGCCCGGCCCGGCCGAGGCCGCCGTCGAACGGGTCCGCGAGGTCCTCGCGCCCTACGACTGGGAGCACGCCCAAGTGTCCGCCGCACGGGTCCGCGCGGCCCTCGACGAGCCCAAGGAGCACTGACATGGCCAAGATCCGCACCGCCTGCCAGTGGCTCACCGGCGAGACCGGCGTACCGCGCTGGATCTGCCTCATGTTCGTCATCGGCGCGATCGCCGACCTGATCACCGGCTGACCGCACGACGAAGGGCGCGCCCCGTCCGGCCAGACAGGAAGGCGCGCCCCCTCGGTGCTGATCACCATACGCCCCACCAGCACACGGAGCGCACGATGACCACCACCGCGAACCACCTCCGCACCATCGCCCTCCACTGGACCGACCTCCACGAAGCCGCCGGCCAACCCGCCCAGCTCGGCGCCTTCGGCCTCGGCCTCCGCGGCTACCTCGCCCGCCTCGACGAAGCCGACGCCGAGCAGCTGGAGTACGAACGCCACCAGGCCGCGCACCTGCGCACCCTGGAGCGCGACCCGATCCAGCTCGGCGAGCGCCCCGTGCCCGTGCGCCTCGCGATCCTCGACACGATGCGCATCGTCGAAACGGTCCTTGTCCAGTGCGCAGACGACATCGCCCACGCCGCGCAGCGCCACCCCATGGCCATGCCTCGCGCGCAGCGCGCTGCCATCGCCCGCACCCGCGCGGAGCGGCTCGCCTGGGAGGACCGCGCCCGCCAGATTCAGCAGGCGAAGGCCGAACTGGTCGACCCGCGGCGCTGGAGGTACACCGGCCGCCGCACCGCCCCGTACGCCGCGCTGTGGCTCCTCGCCCGCGTCGAGCACGCTCCGGGCCCGTGCCGCAGGTTGACCGAGGACGAGGAGCGGAAGATCGGCAAGGTGGCCGAGGGCGCGGCCGAGCGCGTAGAGCGTGCCCTCGACATCGCCGCACGCGTCGCCCCGATCACCGAGCCGTGTCCGTACCCGAGCTGCGGCGGCCGCATCGAGATCCACGGAGGCGCCGGCGCCACCCCGGTCGCGCACTGCACGAAGTGCGGGCACATCTGGTCCGAGCAGGCCGCCATGGCGTAGCTTGGGCTGGACAGCACGAAGGCCCTGCCGGCTTCCCAACGGCAGGGCCTTCGTCACGCGCGGCTACTCCTCCGGCTTCTCCAGATCCGTACGCCTGCCCTGCCGGATCCCCGCCTGCCTCTCCGCCCAGTACTGATCGAACCAGCCGACGTCGTACTCAGGCCGTGAACTGCCCGGCCTGAAGACCGGCGTTGGCCAGCCCTCTGCGGGGTTCGTGGCGAGCCGATGGATCAGCGTGCGGCTCTTGCCCACACGCTCGGCAAGTTTCGGGATGGTCATGGTCTCCCTCTCCGGCTGTGGCCGCTCGGGGGATTCGGGCATGGGTCATCCTCTACGCGAGGTGTGGACTTTGTCCACACTTCTCGCTACGGTCGATCGGGCAACGACAAAACCCCCGGTCCGGCGTTGGCGCGCCATGTGGGCCGGGGGCACCCACCCTGACTCTGACGAAAGGGCAGGCAATGCCCGACCTTACCCAGCCGGATCCCGTAGACGAAGGCCTCCGCGTACTCCTCACCGAGCCCAGCTACGCGGCCCAGACCCTGATCGTCACCGCGCGCCTGCTCGAGATGGACCCCGCCGAGCCCATGACCGGCCTCGCCCGAGAGCGCGCCATCGACATCGCAGCCGACACGATCCTCCGGACGCTCCCCGAGGTCGTCTGCCGCGACAGCCTCGCCCGCCTGTACGCCGTCATGCCGCCCCCGGTGAACACCACCCGCGGCGAGTACGCCCCCCAGCTGCGCGCTGCCGCGAAGGGCCTGTGATGAGCGAGCCCGTCGACACCGACCCGACCCCCAGCGCGGCCGAGCTGCTCCGGCGCGCGGCCGCGGACTACGCCGCAGCCCAGGCCAGTCACGAGAAGCAGGACCACCGCGACGACGTCCACCCGATCACCCCCGCCGAGGCTGGCGGTGCGTCGTGACTGCACTGTCCCGTGCAACCCGCCGGATCGTCGTCGCGCACCTCACCGACCGCGGCATGAAACCGGCAGAGATCGCCTCCGAGCTGGGTGTATCTCCCGACACCGTGCGCAGAGACCTGGACGCCCTGCGTCAGGACCCGCCCGACGATGCGCAACCCGATGCGGCACCCGCCAAGCCGATCTTCGCCCTCGCCGAGGACACGCAACTCCGGCAGGACCTGAACCTCCTGGCCGCCTCGTACAAAGCGCCCGCGGAGGACGTCACGCGGCAGCTGCTGCACCGAGAGGCCGAGGCGATCCGCGCCCGGGTGCGCGCCCGCTTCAGCGCGACCGCTGGGGCGTAGCCGTGCCGCTCGCCGCGTTCTTCGCCTCCTCTGCGCTCCTCGCCGCGGCCGGCCTCTGCGTGATCGCACCCCGCCGGACACCACGGTCGCACCTGCTTCCCGCCGCGCGCACCGTCGCCCTCATCGCCCTCGCAGTGATCTACGTCGTCGCCATCTGGAGCCACTGACCCATGCCGTACACCGTGATCAACCTCGGCGGCGTCGCCATCGGCGTCGGCATCATCCTCATGTACCTCATCCGCTGGTGGTTCAAAGAGAAACACCAGTGGACCGCCCTGCTCCCCTTCGTCCTCGCGCTCATCTACGGCATGCTCGCCGCTCTCGCCACGTTCACTGCCTGGTCCGCACTCGGCCTGGTCACCTGGGCCCTGATCTGGGTGGCCAACGTCGCCGGATACGCAGGCCTCGTCTGGGGTGTCGGCGGCAACTCCCCGATCGTCGTCCGCGGCAATCCCGTCGTGCTGACCGACGGCGGGTTCGTGATCGTCTTTCTGCTGACGCTGGTGTTCATCGCGCTGTGGAAGTGGGCGCCCAAGGTCCCGAACGGGAAGCTCGGCGCCGGAGTCTTCTCAGGCATGTGCCTGGCCCTGTCCGGCAGCGTGGCCGGCGCGGCCGCGGTGCCGCTCGGGAGCGCGGTCAACATGCTCGGTGTCGGCTTCACCGGGACGTTCACGTGAGCGCCGCGGGGGAGCAGCCGGAGACTGAGGCCGAGGAGACCGAACCGGCGGGGGAGCCGGACGGGATGAGCGAGAGCGTGGCGCGCGCGATTCTCACCCTCGTCGCCGGGCTCGCGGTCTGGGGCCTCGTCGCCGTGTTCCCCGAGATCGCCTACGTCATCGTCGGGATCCTGTGCACGCTCGGCTGGCAGAAGGCACGCAGGTGGATCGCCCAGCGCCGCCCGGAGCCCGCCGACGAGCCCAAAGAGGAGGCACTCCTCACGGAAGCGGAGGTCATCCGGGCGCTGCACTTCTTGGCCGCCCCCAACGTGTTCCTCTCCGCTCTCTCAGCGGAACTCTGCCTTTCGGTTGAGGCGACGCGGGCGGTCCTCGAGGAGCTGAACATCAGGATCCGTCGGGCCGTCCGCGTTGCGGACACGACGGGTGTGGGCGTACACAAGGACGACATCCCGCCCCTCCCCCACCCCTCCTCCGAAACCCCTGTTGAGCCTGTTGACCAGGGACAACCAACCAACCAACAGGGCGTGACCGTCGAGTTGCTTGGGCAGTCGGGGAGGATCGTCCATCCCCACGGCAGGCCCGTTCCTCAGGAGCAGGGTGCCGACGAGGAGGACGAGCGGCAGCGCCTCCAGGACTACGTGAACCGCGTCGACCGAGCCAAGCAAGAGGCCTTCGAGGACCACCTCACCGACGCCCTCAGCATCCTGCGAGGGGAGGTGAAGGGACCATGATCAGGCGCCTCCTCGCAGCCCTCGGCATCGACCACACCACGTACTACTGCGCCAACTGCGGCGGCCACTACCCCGCATCACACTTCCCCTGCGATTAGCCCCGCCTCGAAGGCCCTGCCGCGAACTCCCCCTCGCGACAGGGCCGTTCTGCGTCATCATGAGCCCATGCCCGCCGCGCTGCGCTTCACCGGTGAAGACAAAGACCTCACCCTCGACGAGCTCGCCGAGTTCGTCCAGGCCGCCAGGAAGGCCGGCATCCCCGGCGACAACCCGATCCGCGCGGAGCTGTCGACGAGCGGGAAGATCAAAGAGGTTGAGGTCGCGCTCGACGAGGACGACGACCAGTAGCGCCTGCGACCCTGAAGGCTGCGCGCCGGGTAACGCCCGGCACCCCCTGAAGCCCCGCCGCGATCCCCCGAGCGGCGGGGCCTTCGCGCGTCAGCCCGCCTTCGACTCGTCCGTCTCCAGCGCGAGTTGCAACGCTGCCCCACCCGTCATGATCGTGCGGGCGTCGTCTGGACAAGGCGACCCCGAAATACCGGCGTTCTCGTCGCCGAGGCACTCATGCTCGGTGTAGGCATCCACGGCCTCGTTGATCTGGTCGATCTGTTTCATCGACCGCGGATACGCGTCCAGCCCGCCAGCTTCGTCGATGGCGAGTTCAACGTCGGTGACGACGAGGGCGATGTCGGTGAGGTGTTCTGCGCATGCTTCGTCGCCGACTTCGTTGCAGATCGCTTTGTCGGCTTTGGTGGCGTTTTCCAGTTTGGTCATCCAGTCCGTGGACAGTTTGCTTGCGCTGCTACTGGGCTCGGCGTCGGCGTCGTCGTTGCTGCTGGTGCAGCCGGTGAGGACGAGGATGACGGCTGCGAGCGCCGTGATGGTGGTGCGGTGGCGCATGAGTAACCCCCCTTGCTGTGTGCGGTGAGGTTAGGGCACGGGCAGCCTGGGGGTGAGGGGTGGCGGGGATTCACTCGGGTGCAACCGTGCCCGGCCCGTTCTCACGTCCCCCTTCACTGCGGGGCCGCACTACGCCCGTAGTTGCATTCCGCGCGATCATCCCTCAGCATGGGCCGCAGATCCGGCATGCCCGGAAACAACAGGACCACCAGCAGCCCTCCGACACCCGGGGGGCTGTTCGCGTATCCGGCATATGTCACCTGCGCGTCACAGAGCCCCCCAATCACCTTCACAACTCCCCTACATCAGCTAGATTCCTGCCCCTCGCACGCACATCGCCAGGGGGGCGCCATGAGCCAGCCGCAGTACCCGCCGCAACAGCCCGGTTGGGGAGGGCAGCCTCAGCAACCTGGTTGGCCCGGCCAGCAACCCGGGTGGGGCGCGCCACCCCCGCCGCCGCCGAAGAAGAACGCCGGCGGGTGGATCGTGGCTGGTGTCCTGGGTGCGGTCGCCGTGATCGCCGTGTTCGGGGTGGTCAACAACGGCATCGCCCCGGAGGACGACAAGGACACGACCGCGAGCGCCGATGTCAGGGAGACCCGAGCGCCGCAGCAGGACGAGCCCCAAGAGGAAGAGGCGCCCGCTCCGAAGACGCCCATCAAGGTCACTGCGAAGAAGACGGCTTTCACCGCGAGCATCCTCGCCGACGGCGGCAACTACACCAGCGTCAAGGTGACGGTCACGAACAACAGCGACGAGACGATCGACGTGAACCCGCTGTACTTCGCCATCACCGACAGCAAGGGCACGAAGCACTCCCAGGAGTTGGCGGCCGACAAGAACCAGCTCGAGGCCGTGGACCTGGCCCCCGGCGAGAACATCAGCGGGGTCGTCACCGGCAAGGGGAAGTTCACGCCCACGCACGTGACCTACACGCAGTTCCTCAGCGACCCCGTACGAGTGCCCGTGACCTGACCGGCACCACACCCCACCAACTGGCCCGGCCCACCTCTCTGGGGGCCGGGCTTTCGCATGCCCGGAGGTGACCCGTGCCGAACCAGAACCGGCCCGTCACCGAAGAGGACTACGAGCGCGTACGCGAGCTGCACGCCCTGCGCATGGGCCGCAACGAGATCGCCCGGGAGATCGGCCGCGCCCAACGCACCGTCTCCGTCATCGCGCAGGAGCTCGGCCTCGTCTTCGACACCACGATGACCGAGGACGCCACCCGCGCCCGCGTCGCCCAACTCGCCGAGAAGCGCGCCATCCTCGCCGACGCCCTCACCGACGACGCCCTCAAGCTCACCGAGCAGGTGTGGGCACCCGCCCTGATCTACAACTTCGGCGGCAAGGACAACACCTACGAGTACCGCGAGGTCGACGAGCCGCCAGCCATCGACAAGAAGGCACTCATGACCGCGGCCGGGATCGCCGTCGAGAAGTCCCTCAAGCTCGTGCCGCCCACCGACGATGCCGGCGCCGACGACGCCCGCTCGATGCTCGGCCAGCTCATGCGCGGCCTCAAGTCGGCGTACGAGGAGGCCGGCGGCGAGGAGGCGGAGGGTGAGTCTCCTTGATGCGCTCCCGCTGTCCCGCAAGCAGATCATTTCCATCGTCCAGGCCGAGGCGCGCATCAACGCGTGGGAGGGCAGCGTCCGCTCAGGCAAGACCATCGCCTCACTCCTCGCGTGGCTGGCCTTCGTAGCGTCCGCGCCGACCGGCGGCGAGCTGGTCATGGTCGGGCGCACCCGGGACTCGCTGTACCGGAACGTGATCGCCCCGCTCACGAACCCGGAGATCTTCGGGCCGCTCGCAAAGCAGGTCAGCTACAACAACGGCGCACCGGTCGCGGTCATCATGGGCCGCGTCGTGCACATGATGGGCGCCAACGACGCCAAGGCCGAACCGAAGGTCCGCGGCATGACTTGCGCGGGGGCGTACGTCGACGAGGCCACGACCCTGCCGAAGACGTTCTTCGACCAGCTCGTGGCACGCTGCTCCGTCAAGGGTGCGCGGATCTTCACGACCACGAACCCGGACAACCCGGCGCACTGGTTCCGCCGCGACTACCTCAAGCGCCCGGCCGAAACCCGGCTCCGCTCCTGGCACTTCACCCTGGACGACAACCCGTTCCTCGACCCCGAGTACGTCGCGTCGCTGAAGAGCACGTACGTCGGCCTGTTCTACCGCCGCAACATCCTCGGGCACTGGGTCCAGGCCGAAGGCGCCATCTACGAGGCCTTCGACGAGCAGCGGCACGTCGTCAAGGACGTCCCGCACATCCAGCGGTGGCTGTGCGACGCGATCGACTACGGCACGACCAACCCCTACTCGGACTTGCTCATCGGCCTCGGCGCGGATCAGCGGCTGTACGTCGTCTCCGAGTACCGGTGGGACTCCCGCGCGGAGCGGCGAAAGAAGACCGACACCGAATACAGCCAGGCGCGCCGGCGGTGGCTCGCCGGAGTCGCCCAGCCGCAGACCAACGTGCTCGGCGTGCAGCCGGAGTTCACCGTCGTGGACCCCTCGGCTGCGTCGTACATCGAGCAGCTGCACCGGGACGGCGTGAGCGGCGTGGTCCCGGCGGAGAACACGGTCTTGGACGGCATCCGGACGGTGGGCTCGCTGTTCGCGGCGAACCGGCTATTCGTGCACGAGTCGGCGGTCGGGCTGATCGAGGAGGTCCCGGGCTACTCCTGGGACGACGAGGCGGCGGAGAAGGGCGAGGACAAGCCCATCAAGCAGGACGACCACTCCTGTGACGCGCTCCGGTACGGCGTGCGTACGACTGAGGCCCTGTGGCGGCCGCACATCCCGATGCTCCTGGAGGTGGCCGCGTAATGCCCCTGCCCGACCGCGATATCGCGTGGCCGCCCACCGACCCGTGCGTACAGAACGCCCTCGCCGACTGGGACGCCTGGTACTCCTCCGAGCCCGACCGGCTCACCGACCGCTACCTCAACCGCGGCGTGCGCGAACTCCCCGAGAACAGGCCAAGTCAGTACCGCGGCGGCGTCATCGGCACCCTGTCCCGCTGGTTCTGGGGCCAGCCCACAGAACCGGGCCAGAAGCGCGAGAAGCTCCACATCCCGCTGGCCGGCGACATCGCCCGCACGAGCTCGATGCTGCTGTTCTCCGAGCCCCCGACCCTGATCGGTTCCAACGACGCCACGAAGAAGCGGATGGAAAAGCTGTCCGAGCAGCTGCACCCGACGCTCCTGGAGGGCGGCGAGGTATGCGCCGCCCTCGGCGGGGCGTACCTGCGGCTCGTATGGGACGAGGAGATCAGCGACCGGCCGTGGCTGACTGCCGTGCCTGCGGACCAGGCCGTGCCCGAGTTCGCGTACGGCAGGCTGCGCGCGGCGACGTTCTGGCGTGTGGTGGAGGTCGACGGGAACACGGTGTGGAGGCACCTGGAGCGCCACGAGCGCGGCCGGATCCTCCATGCCCTGTACGTCGGCACCCCGGGGATGCTCGGTCGCCGTGTGCCGCTCCAGGACCACCCGGAGACCGAGCCGATCGCCCGCGAGATCACGTCCGAGGACTGGATCGACACGGGGGCGCCGAAGCACTTGACCGCGTCGTACGCGCCCAACGTCCGCCCGGCGCGCGCCTGGAGGAACATCCCGGCCGCCGCGTACTGGGGACAGTCCGACTTCCAGGGCATCGAAGGAATCATGGACGCCCTGGACGAGTCCTGGTCCAGCTGGATGCGGGACATCATCAACGGCAAGGGCCGCATCGTCGTCCCGAACTCGATGCTGGAGTCCCTCGGCCCCGGCCAGGGTGCCGCTTGGAACGAGGACCGCCGGGTCTACTCCGGACTCCAGATGCTCCAGCGACCCGGCGACCCCAACCCGCTGGAAGTCGTCCAGTTCGAGATCCGCGTGCAGCAGCACATGGACACCTGCTCCGCGCTCGTCGCCGAAGCCGCACGGCAGGCCGGCTACTCCGCGAGCACGTTCGGGGAGCACGGCGAGGGCCAGGCCGTCACCGCGACGGAGATCAAGGCCCGCGAACGCAGGTCGCTGATCACTCGCGCGCGTAAGGCGTTGTACTGGCAGCCCGCCATCGCGGATGCGCTCGCTGCCCAGCTCGCGGTGGAGGCCGGGCCGCTGTTCGGTGTGCGCGGCCTGGACGCGGAGCCGCCCGAGGTGGAGTTCCAGGACTCCATCAGCGAGGGTCTCGGGGAGCTGGCGACCACGGCGGAGCTGCTGGAGCGGGCCAGGGCCGCGTCCCGGGAGACGCTCGTGCGCCTGGTGAACCCAGGCAAGGACGACACGTGGGTCAAGGCCGAGGTCGCGCGTATCACGGACGAGTCCGCGATGGCCGATCCGGTGCTGACCGGTGGCGAGGGATTCCCCGCGCCTGGGGGCGAGCCGCAAGGGGGGTAGCCGATGCCGGTGTCGCCCGCGATGGCCGAGAATCTCGCCGCCGCCGTGCGCAAGCTGTATGACGACGCGGAGCTGACGCTGATCGACAAGCTGCGCCAGGCCCTCGAGGACGGTCTTGAGTCGCCGCTGTGGGCGGAGATCAAGCTGCGCTCCATCGGTGACCTGCGCGCGGCGGTCGAGGAGGTCACCGAGGCGCTCCAGGCCGACGCGAACGGGGCTGTTGCCGAGGCCCTTGCCACCGCGTACGGGCGCGGGCGCCAGGCCGCGGTTGCCGAGCTCGGCGCGCTGGACATCGGCCGCGAGCTCCAGGCCCGCCGCCAGCTACCGAACGCACCCGCCGTAGATCGGCTCGCCGCATCGTGGGCGGCCGACACGCGCCCGCTGTACGCCCGCATCACCCGCGCGGTCGTCGACTTCTTCCGGAACACCGTCACGCGAGTGTCCGCGAGCGTGCTGCTCGGCACGATGACCCGACGGCAGGCCAGCCAGCAGGCGTTGAACCGGTTCGCGAGTCGTGGCGTGTCCGGGTTCACCGACTCGGCCGGCCGCAACTGGGAGCTCGGCGCGTACGCGGAGATGGCCGTGCGCAGTGTGACCGCCCGGGCGGCGATCGAGGGTCACACGGACGTGCTCGCGGAGCTCGGCGTCGGGCTGGTCATCGTCTCGGACGCCCCGCTGGAGTGCGAGCTGTGCCGCCCGTGGGAAGGCGAAGTGCTCTCCCTCGACGGACCACCCGGACCGCGCACCGTGCAGGCCGAGCACGCGATCCAGGACGGCGGCCTCTTCTCGCCGACCCGCACAGTCCCGGTGCACGTCGTCGGCTCCCTGCTGGAGGCCCGTGGCGCTGGGCTGTTCCACCCGAACTGCCGCCACAGCCTCAGCGCCTACCTGCCGGGCGTGACCACGCGGCCACCGCACCACGGAACCCCGGGCACGACGTACGAGGACACGCAGCGGCAGCGGGCCATCGAGCGGCACATCCGCGCGTGGAAGCGCCGCCAGGCCGCAGCCATGGACGAGGCCGCGCGCCGCCGCGCAGGGCAGTTCGTGCGCAAGTGGCAGGCCGAGGCCCGCAAGAACGTGGCCGCGCACCCGGACCTGCGCCGCAAGCCGCAGCGCGAACAGATCGGCGCCGCTCGCTGACGTCTGGTCGGAGCACAAGGCCCCGCAGCTACTGGTCCGAACCGCGGAGCCATGCGCGGACCCGCTCAACAAGCCCGGGCCACTTGCCGACCGATTTCCCCGAAACGGGGAAACGACACAGGTCCGCACCACGCTTCCCGGCACCCGCCGCACGGCGACCGCCGGATTATCCCGCACGGGAGAACACCATGCAGTTCCCTTTCAAGCACCCGCTCGCTACGCACTCCCCGCTGGACGTGCTCGGTCGTCGCCGCAACGGCTCGCCGATCTACGCCATCGCGGGTGGCAACGGCGAGGGCGAAGGCGGATCCGGTGGAACGCCACCGGCCGTACCGCCCGCCGGTAACCCGCCTCCTCCGGGCACCCCGCCCGCGACACCTCCGGCTACTCCTCCGGCCCCGCCTGCCGAGGGCGGCGAGGGCACGGACTGGAAGGCCGAGGCCCGCAAGTGGGAGGACCGCGCCAAGGCCAACAAGACCGCGGTGGACGAGCTCGCCGCGCTCAAGGCCTCGCAGATGACCGAGCAGGAGAAGGCCGTCGCCGCGGCAGAGAAGCAGGGCCGCACGGCCGCTCTCTCCGAGGCAGCGCCCCAGATCGCTCAGGCTCGTCTCGAAGCCACAGCCGCCCGTGCAGGCGTCGACCTCAGCGAGTTCGCCGAGTTCATCGACCTCGGCAAGTTCGTCGGCGAGGACGGCACGGTCAACGACAAGGCCATCAAGGCAGCCGTCGAGAAGTTCGCCAAGCTCGCCCCCGCCAAGGGCCCCGGACGCTCCGGAGGCGACCTCGGCGGCGGCTCCGGCGACACCGCGCCGTCCCTCGACAAGGAGATCGCGCAGGCCAAGGCCGACGGCAACTGGCGCCGGGTGATGCAGCTGGAGAACTCCAAGCTCGCCGCCGTCGAGGCAGCCCAGCAGTAATCCGGGCCGGCACATGGCCGCGCCCCATCACACAGAAGGAGAGTGGCCATGGCCGGAATCACCGCGCTTGGCACCACGTACAACCTGCCGAACTACACCGGCATCCTCCACCAGCTCACCCCGTCGGACACCCCGTTCTTCTCCGCCATCGGCGGACTGACGGGCGGTGGGCAGACCGACGCGATCGAGTTCGAGTGGCAGACCTACGACCTGCGCGCCGCAGGCCAGAACACCAAGCTGGAAGGCGCGGACGCCCCCGGCGAGGAAGAGCGCGTCCGGGCGCGCGTCGACAACATCGTGCAGATCCACCACGAGACCGTCGGCGTCAGCTACACGAAGCTCGCCGCGACGCAGGCGAAGGCCGGCATCAACAACGCCGAGCGGAACACCATCCTGAACGAGCTCGACTGGCAGGTCGAGCAGATGCTGAAGCAGATGGTCAGGGACGTCGAGTTCAGCTTCATCCAGGGCACCTACCTGAAGCCCGCGAACAACCTCACTGCCCGCCGGACCCGGGGCATTCTCGAGGCCATCGTCACGAACGTCATCGCGAACGCCCCGGCGGCCGCGCTGACCGAGGACATGGTCCTGGACCTGCTCCAGATGGCATGGGACAACGGCGGCATCCAGGAGTCCGAGACCGCGACCCTGCTGACGAACAGCACGCAGAAGCGGGCCCTGACGAAGATCTTCGTCACGGACAAGAACTACCAGGAGCAGTCGCGCACCGTCGGCGGTGTCCGCGTCCAGACGATCGAGACGGACTTCGGCACGCTCAACATCATGCTGGACCGGCACATGCCTGCCGACCAGCTCGCCGTGGTGTCCCTGGAGCAGTGCATGCCCGTGTACGAGGAGATCCCGGGCAAGGGCCACTTCTTCGCCGAGCCGCTCGCGCGCACCGGCGCGAAGGACCGCACGCAGCTGTACGGCGAGGTCGGTCTCGCGTACGGCAACGAGCGCACCCACGGCAAGATCACGGGCCTGCTCTAAGGCCGGGAAGAGGTAGCGATCATGGCTGTGCTGAAGTGCGAGCGGCACCCGCAGATGCAGGTGAACACCCCGGCCGGGACCGTCCGGTTCGTGGACGGCGTGGCTGAGGCGACCGACGAGCAGGCGGACGCCGTGGCGGACGTGGCCGAGGAGTACGGAATCGAGCTGGCGGACGAGCCGGACGAGGACCCGCCGGGTGGTGGTGAGGGGAGCGGCAGCGGGCCGGAGGACATCAAGCCTCCGGCCCGTTCCGCGTCCAAGGCCGAGTGGGCAGAGTACGCCCGCTCGCAGGCCAAGGACTCCGACGAGGTCAACGAGATCAACCTGCTCACCAAGGAGCAGCTGATCGAGCAGTACGGCGGGGGTGACGCGGCATGACGCTGAGCACGAAGCTGGCTTTGAGTCTGGACAGCACGCTCGCCGAGGCGCTGGACCTGGTCACCCCGCGCGCCCCGCTGAAGTTCTCGAAGGCGATCTCTCTGGCCTCCGGGACTGGGGCCAATCAGGCGGACAAGATCTTCGCCGACACCCGGACGCTCGCCGCGTCCGCGACGGAGAACCTCGACCTCGCCGGAGTCCTCACGGATGCGTTCGGAGCGACGCTGACGTTCGCCCGGATCAAGCTGCTCCTCGTGTCGGCGGCAGCCGGGAACACGAACAACGTCAACGTCATCCGCGAGGCCACCAACGGGGTGCCCCTGTTCCTGGCGGCCGGGGACGGCATCCCGGTCCGCCCGGGCGGCGCGTTCCTGTGGGTCGCTCCGGACGTGGCCGGCGCCCCGGTGACCCCGGCCACGGGCGACCTGCTGACGTTCACCAACAGCGCCGCCGGTACGCCCGTCACGTACGACGTCGTCATCATCGGCGCGTCTGCGTAAGGAGGATGTCCGGTGGCGTACGCGACATCAGCCGAGTACCAGACGTACACCGGGCAGACCCCGCCGGCCGACATTGACCGGCTCCTGGCGCGGGCGTCGGAGCTCCTCGACTCCGACGTCCTGCTGGGCGCGGTGTACGACGTCGACGCGAGCGGGCTGCCGACCGACGCCGACGTGATCAAGGCGTTCTCCGACGCCACGTGCGCGCAGGTGGAGTACTGGGAGGAGGAGGGCGAGGAGAGCGACGTCTCCGGCCGCACGGCGGAGGAGGTTGCGCTCGGTAGCGCACGGATCAAGTACGGTGCGCGCAGTTCTGCCTCGTCCGGCGCCGGCGGCGGTCAGCCGGTGGTGGCGCCCCGGGTGTGGAGGTCGCTGACGGCTCCGAAGCTGGCCGGTTACCCGTCGGGTACACGGAAGCTGACCCTCGGTGTGGTGGTGACCTGATGGGCCGCCGACTGCCACGCCGCTGGTTGCAGCACTCGGTGACGGTAGAGCCGTACGAGGGCAGCAGCGCGCGGGGCCCGGTGTACGGCGAGCCTGTCGCGGTGCTGTGTTTCCTCGAGGAGAAGAACCGCATGGTCCGCGCGGCCGACGGCAACGAGGTGGTCTCCTCGGCGAGGTTCTTCTGCCGTCTGGACGCGGTCACCGCGCCGCCTGAGTCCCGCGTCACCTTGCCGGACGGCCGGGTCACCACTGTGCTCGTCCAGGCCCGGCATGATGCGGGCGGTCTGCCGCTTCCGCAGCACCTGGAGGTGAGCCTCGTATGACCCAGTACACGCGCTTCGAGTTTGACGGGATGCGGCTATGGACGTCCCGGGGCCGACGTCTCGCCTCTGAAGGCCTGGAGAAGGGACTGGAGCACGTCCTTGGGGTCTCCAAGACTCAAGTCCCGCTCGACGAGAGCACCCTGGAGAGGTCCGGCAAGGTTCATGTGGACGGCCTCGACGGGGCGATCTCGTACGACACCGTCTACGCGAAGCGCCAGCACGAAGAGATGGACTGGAAGCACCTGCCAGGCCGGAAGGCGAAGTACCTCGAAGATCCGATGAACTCGGAGCGGGACGTGGTGCTTCAACTGATGGCCGTGGATCTGCGGAGGTGGTTCCGTGGCTGACACTCTCCTCGACGGCCTCGCCCGCCACCTCGAAGGCAAGGCCCTGCTCACCTACGACCCCGACGGCACCGCCGGGGACTGCGCCCTCGAGCACATGCCGTCCGGCCCGGACGAGGTAGTCGTCCTGACGCTGTACGGCGGCCCGGAGCCAGACGGAAAGCTCGGCTACGACGAGCCGAACTTGCAGGTGAAGGTACGAGGAACGGCCGACCCGCAGGTCTCCCGCGACCGCTGCAAGGCCATCTACGACGAGCTACACGGCCTCGGGCCGGTCACCCTGCCGGACGGGACCCAGTTGCTCTCCTGCTTCGCGATCCAGGCCCGGCCCGCGTCTCTCGGTGTCGACGCGAACGGCCGTCACGAACACGTCGTGAACTACCGGCTGTACGTGCGGTCGATCACGACACACCGCGTCTGACCCTCCCCCCTTTCCCGTAGCCCGTACGCCTCCGCGTGACGGGCGCTTCGTCATGTATGGAGGAACCATCGTGGCCATCTACGACGCCCGAGCCATCGAGTTCGAGATCGAGGACCCGGACGCCCCGGGGACGTGGGTCCCGATCGGCGAGATCAACACGCTCACCATCACGACCGGGGAGGAAGTCACCCCGACGACCGTCTTCGGCAGCCAGGGGCAGGCCGAGTCCCAGAAGATGGAGATCAACAAGCAGTTCACCCTTCAGGGCCAGCACGACCCGGCGGACGCCGGTCAGGCCCTGGTGGCGGTCCTGGCCGCACGGCTCAGCGAAGCCAGCCTCGGCGGTTTCCGGTTCGCCTACCCAGGCGACACCGTGTGGAAGGTGTGGAAAGCGCACGTCACCCTCGGCGAGCAGGGCGGCGGGAACAACGCCAAGGGCGCCTTCGCCGCCACCTTCACCCGCTCGGGTGCCGACACCACGGCGGTCAAGGCATGACCGCCCGCAAGCACCCGATCGACGACAGCTTCGACGCGTTCTGGGACGAGCAGCACGGCGGCCACCGCACGACAGTGGTCAAGGGCGTCACCGTGGTCGTACCGAACGACCTGCCGGTCGGGTTCGGCGAGCGATACGCGGCGCTCAGCGACTCCTCCAGCGACGAGGACGTTGCGGAGCTGATCGCCATGCTGTTCGGCGAGGAGGCCGCTGAGAAGTGGCTGGCCCCGCCGAAGATCGGCACACGGCAGCTGATGACCGTCCTTCTGTGGGGCATGGCGCAGGCGTCCGGCGACGACATCACCTTCGCGGAGGCGCTGGAGCGCGTCACGAAGGAGCTCAAGGGAAAAGCCCAGAGCCCGAACCGCGCCGCGAGGAGAGCCGTCTCCAAAAAGCCGTCCGCGAGTACTGGTGGGCAATCGAGGCCGACTTCCGCCGCGAGTACCACCTCCGCCCGGAAGAGCTCGCGCGCCTGACCCGCCGCCAGTTCGCGGTCTACCTCAACGGCCTCTCCCCGCAGTCGGTGTTCCGCCAGGTGGCCGGTGACGAGATCCGTGTGATCGAAGAACCCGACCAGATCAGAGCCGCCCTGCACAGATAACTCAACAGCGGACGGGGGTGCTTCAGGTGTCCTCCCTCGTCATCGGTGATCTGGTCGGCCTGATTCAGGCGGACGACTCCGGCATGCGGCGAGGCCTGTCCGACGCCGAACTGGCCATGCGGGGCTTCCAGCGCGACACCGAGGGCCGCCTGCGCCACCTGAACGGCCAGTTCGCCACCAGCGGCGACCTGATCGCGGCCGGGCTGGCAACGGGCACCAACGAGGGCGACAGGTTCACCCTGTCGCTGGGCCGGATCGCGGGCATGGCCGGCAGCCTCGGTGGGGTTGCGATGTCGGTCGGCCGGATCGCGGCGATGCTCGGCGCAGCTGCTCCGGCCGCCGCTGGTCTGGTCGCCACGCTGGCCAACATCGCTCCTGCGGGCGCGGTCGGGGTCACGGCGATGCTCGCGCTTAAGCAGGCCACGTTCGTCGTCAAGCTCGCGACCCAGGGCATGGACGACGCCCTGTCCGCGGCCCTGGACCCGTCCAAGGCCGAGGAGTTCAACGAGGCCCTCAAGCAGCTCAGCCCGGAGGCGAAGGCCTTCGCGCTCGCCGTACGCGACATCGCCCCCGCATGGAAGGAAGTCCAACAGTCCGTCCAGGACGAGTTCTTCCGCGGGCTCTCCGAGAACTTTGAGCGCACCGCCAAGAGCGTGCTGCCGGTGCTGCGGCGTGAGCTGTTCAACACCGCTACCGCGCTGGGTGACATGGCCGCCGGCGCGATGGGTGCGGCCCGCGAACTGGCGGAGAACGGCACGCTCGGCAAAGCGATGGGCTCGGCCTCCAAGGGGCTGAGCAACCTCAGCGGCCTGCCTGGCATCGTCGTCACGGCGCTGGGACAGATCGCCGCGGCCGCCGGCCCGTCGTTCGAGGGCCTCACTGCGGCGGCCGCGCACTCGGCCAACCAGATCGGCCAGAAGCTGGGCGCCGCGTTCGAGTCCGGACGGATGCAGGACGCCATCCAGGACGCGATCGACCTGATCGGCGACCTGGTCGACGTCGCCATGAACGTCGGCTCCATCATCGGCTCGATCTTCGATGCGGCGTCGGTCTCCGGTGGGGGCCTGATCGGCACGCTGGAGGAGGTCACTGGGGCGCTCGCGGAGGCGTTCGCGTCGCCGGAGGTGCAGGACGGGCTGAAGGCCCTGTTCGGGACCATGGCGTTGATCGCGGAGACCGCGGCTCCGTTGCTGGGGCAGGCGCTTGGTCTGATCGCGCCGATCCTGACCGAGCTTGGTCCGCCGATTCAGGCGCTGGTGGTCGCCCTGGGTGAGGCGCTTCAGCCGATCCTCGCCGCCCTGGGGCCGGTCCTTATCGAGGCAGCCGCAGCGTTCGGCGAGCTGATCATTGCGGCGCTGCCCTTGATCGAACTCGCGAGCGAGCTGATCGTCGCGCTCCTGCCCAGCCTGGTGCCACTGATCCAACTGCTTGCCGAGGTCATCCGCGCCGTTGCCCCCGGCGTACAGATGGTGGCCGAGGGGCTTCAGCTTCTGCTCCTGCCCGTCCTGAGTGACATGGCCGAGTTCATCGGCGAGGTCGTCGTTCCGGCACTCATGATCTTGGTGGATCTGCTGCAGGGCGACTTCTCGTCAGCGCAAGAGGCCGCAGCTGACCTGACCCAACGAATGATCGACTCCCAGGTCCGTGCCTGGAGCGCCTTCCCGGGCAGGGTCAGGGGCTTCGCCCTCGATTTCATGAACCAGACGATCGACTCGGGGCAGCGGGCCGCGAGCGGGATGCTGCGGGCTGTGCGGGGGATGCTCGGCGACGTGGGCGAGCAGCTCGGGCGGCTCCCGGGCATCGCGCGCGCTCAGCTCTCCGGCATCGCCGGAGCCTTGATCGGCGCAGGTCAGGACCTCATCAGTGGGTTCATCGACGGTATTCAGTCGATGATTCCCAGCGTGGAAGGCGTTCTGTCCGGGCTCACCAGCAACCTCCCGGACTGGAAGGGCCCCGCGGACCTGGACGCGAAGATCCTCACCCCAGCCGGACGCCTACTCATCGAAGGGTTCCAGCGCGGCATCGACCTACAAACCCCGTCGCTCCGCAAGCAGTTGCAAGGCCTGACCACGGACCTGCGCGGCATGCCGATGGCTGCCGTTCCAGCGGGCATGGGAGCTCAGCCCAGCGGCAGCGTCTACAGCCCGACCACCACCTACAACCTGACGCAGCGAGAGATGACGCTGCAGGACCTGGAGGCGCTCCAGCGCCGCCAGGAGGCACTCGCTCGACTGGGGAGGCCACGGTAAATGCCGCTGATCGCTGCCCCGGTCACCACCCCGCCGGACCCCGGTGAGCCACCTGCCGGCGGCGGAGGTGGCGGACCCGAACTCGGCCGGCCTTCGGTCACCTACTACGACCCCTCCGGCGGCGTGTGGCCGCTGACGAGCCGCGCGCTGGGCTGGTACACCCTCGCCGACGGCGTGGACGGGCTGGGGGCTGCGCCGTACCAGCTGGCCACGGACGCACACCCGCGCGGGGGCGCTCGGCTGCGCCACGCGCAGGCGCAACCTCGCGCGATCACCTGGCCTCTGCGCGTCTACGGGGCGAACCATCTCGAGTTCGTGGAGCGGTGGCGGCGGCTCGCGGCGGCATTCACCCGCACCTTGCGACCGGGACAGGGGCCCGGGGTGCTGGAGATCGCCCGCCCGGACGGAACCCGCAGGCAGATCGAGGTCTACTACCGGGAGGGCTTCGACGGGCTCGGGAGGAGCACGACGGGCCGGATTGCGGACACCGCGGTCCTCACCCTGTGGTGTGAGGACCCGTACTGGGTGGACCCGGTGTCGGTGATGGTGCACCGCGAGCAGGGAGTGGGCGAAGACTTCCTGGAGCCGTTCCCGTCGGTGTCGTCCAGCCAAGTCCTCGGCGCGACGGTCGTGAACAACCCGAGCGACGTGGTCGTTTGGCCGGAATGGACGATCACCGGCCCCGCGAGTCTGGTCACGTTCACCGTCACGCGGCAGCGCGCCGACGGCACGACGTTCACTGAGTCGTTCGTGCTGAACCCCAGCGCCCCAGCCGTCGGGCACGGGGGCCTCCTCGATGGCCAGAAGGTCGCCGTACGCACCGATCCCGTCCAGGTCCGCTACCAGGACGGCTCGAACTGGATCGGCGCTCTGAACTGGCCGCAAGCGGTGCTTTGGGGCCTGGACCCGGGCGACAACGCGGTGACGTTCCAGCTGGACGGCTCCGGCCCCGGCTCTGCGGTCGACCTGGCCTTCAACCCGAGGTACGAGACCGCGTGAGGGGGTGGCCGTGGCGATCCAGCTCCTCGTCACCAACCAGGCCCTGACCGTGCAGGGCGACCCGCTCGCCGACTGGACGTCGCTGGATGTGACGTTGCGCTTCAACGAGCCCGGCAGCGGCAGCGTGGACCTGGTCGCCCACCCCTACGTGATGAACCAACTCCAGCCCGGCAACCGGCTCGTCGTCATCCGCGACGGGGAGATCTGGATGGCTGGCCCCATGGAGATCCCGCAGGACTTCACATGGGGGATCGGCGGCGAAGGCGAGGCCCCGCCGGGCAAGGTGCGGGTGAACTTCGCCGACGACCTGGCGCGTCCGGCCGGCTATCTCACGTGGCCCGCCCCGGCGTCCGCCTGGAGCGCGCAGCCAGCCACGGCCCGGCAGATCCTGTCCACCAACGCCGAGATCATCATCCGCACGCTCGTCAACGAGAACTGCGGGCCCGGCGCCCTGGTGGCAAGGCGGATCCCGGACTTCGCCCTCGCCACGCTGGCCGGAGTGGGCACCACGACGAGCGTCAACACCCGCCTGGAAGGTCTCCTCGCGACCTGTCGCAGGGTGGCGATCGACGGCGGCGGGTTGGGCTTCCGCACCCGCCAGACCGCCACGCAGATCGAGTTCGAGGTGTATGCGCCGGTCGACCGGACATCGACCGCCCGCTTCAGCGAGGGCCTGGGGAACCTGCGCGCGGTCACCTACAAACTCAGCGCGCCAACGGTGACGCACGCGCTGGTGACCGGCTCGGACCAGGCCACCCCCCGTGCCTACGTCGAGGTCGCCGACACCGCGGCGGCCGCACTGTGGTGGCGCGTCGAGCAGCTCGTCAACGGCAGCGCCGACAACGACACCAACGGCGAGCTCACCCAGGACGGCACCGAGGCCCTCGCGGGCGGGTCAGCGCCGGTGGAACTCGCGACCATCACCGTCGACACCGAGGACTTGAAGGCCGGCCGGGACTACGGCCTCGGCGACCGCGTCACGGTCGCGCTGCCGACCGGGGTGGAAGTGGCCGACCTGGTGCGGTCCATCCACCTGCACGCCACCCCGAACAGCGGCGAGTACGTCACGTCGCTGGTCGGCTCCCCTGAGGCCACCAGTGATCCGCAGATGGTGCGGCTGGTACGTGAGCTCGGCCGCAGGCTCGGCCGACTGGAAGCGAGGTAGCAGTGGCCCAAGATTCTTGGCCGTCACCCGTCCACAACAATCGCAATGTCACGGACGCCGAGTACGAGCAGATGGCCTCGCCCTTCGTGGACAACGGCGTCATCGGTGACCCCACCCTGGAACCGGTCGTCACGGCGGGTGCCGGGCTGACTGTCAACGTCCGGGCCAACCAGGCCGGATCCCTGCGCGGCTTTTTCTGGACGTCCGGCGACGGCGACAGCCTGCCCATCGCGCCCAACGACTCCGGGCAGACCCGCATGGACTGGGTGGTGCTGCGCCTGGACCGCTCGAGCTGGACCGTGCGCGCCGCGATCCGCCAGGGCACCCCGGGCGCGGGAATCCCCGCGCTGGTACAGGACCCGCCAGTGACCGGCGTGTACGAGATTGCCCTGGCCCAGGTGACGCTCCTCAGCGGCGCGGGCTCCGTCACCGTCACCCGCAACGAGCTGTACCTCGGCCGGGGCATCCGGCCACAGCTGTCGGCCCGCCCCAACTCCGTGCCTGGGATTGGGGAGCTGCACTACCAGACCGACACCAAGCGGGTGGTCCTGTGGTACGGCGCAGCCTGGACCACTGTGTCCTCCCGCAGCGACGTCGTCTCCGCCGCGTCGCCCCTGCCCGCGTGGTCGTGGATCGTGGAGCCCGTGCTGGAGCTCCGCAACGGGAGCGTGCACTTCCGCCTGGGCCAGTTCCAGCGCACAGGCGGGGCCCTTGACGGGACCGTCGACAGCCGCCTGCCCGTCCTCATCCCGGCCGAATACCGGCACCCCACCCGCAACGTCTACGCCACCTGCTACATCACCGGCACGCGGATCGGCCGCATCACGATCTATCCCGCCAACCACGCCACGCCAGGCCAGGCATACCTGACACAGAAACCAGATATCGCGACGGGCGATCACGTACAGCCTGGTGACGTCAGTTGGGCGGTGGACTGATCATGGCACGCTCAACATTCGGCGCGAGTCTCGCCGACTACGTGGTCCAGCCCTCCGACGGACTGTGGGCAGTAGCGGCGGGCGCCGTCATCACCTTCTGGGACGACTCCGACGGCGGCACCCAGTACACCGACCTCCTCGACGCTTCCAGCGCCCCGGTCACGCAGGTGACTGCGGACGAGTTCGGGGCCATCCCCGAGTTCTCCGGGCCTGATGGCGTGACGGGCATGTGGGCGGACGCGGGCGGCGCGAGCCGGGCGTGGATCGAGGCGCGCAGCGTCACCAGCGGCGCGACGATCACCCCGTCTGTAAGGGACTGGCTGAACGTCAAGGACTTCGGCGCGCAGGGCGACGGGGCTGCCGACGACACCGCCGCGATCCAGGCCGCGCTCGCTGCCTGCCCGATGGGCGGCATCGTGTACCTGCCCGCGGGCGCGTACCGCACCAGCGCACCGTTGACGATCCCGCCCGCGGTCACCCTGATGGGCACGCACACCAACCTGATGACAGTGGTCGGGCTGGTCGATCCGCCGTGCTACATCGCGCCCCTGGCGTCATTCGTCGGCGACTCCGTCATCAAGTTCCTCGACCAGGCCGAGGGCGGCTACTCCACCATCTCGGCGGAGCACCGCATCCTGAACGTGATGATCGACGGGTCGGCGGTCGCCACCCCGGGCATCGACGGGATCCTGGCCAAGGGCAATATCCAGAACGTCGCCTTGAGGGACGTGACGATCCGCAAGGTCACCGGCGCGGGCATCAACACCCAGTTCAACGCGGGTTTCTTCCCCTACTCGTGGCGCTGCCACCGGGTGATGGTCGACAACTGCGGCTGGCACGGCATCCACATGCAGGTGATGACGGACATCACCCTCATCGACTGCCAGGCCATCGGCAACGGCGCCAACGGTTTCGAGATCAACAACGCCGCCAACTCGCAGGCCATCGGCTGCCGCGCCGAGTGGAACGCGGCAAACGGGTTCCACATCACCGGCGACTGGGCGACCGGCACCGGCTCCGGCGGCATGCTTCTGGGTGACTGCTCGACGGACCGCAACGGGTTCAACGGCGTGCTGATCGACGCGGTCGGCAACGGGCCGATCCAGATCGAGAACCTCCACACCCGGCGCGACGGCCGCAACGGCGGCGCGGGCGGCGGCAACTACGCGGGCTTGGCCTGTAACGCCGCGACCGTGCCCGTAGTCGTCGGCCTGGTCACCTGTTACCCGGGCGTGGACGACAACGGCACCCAGACCAACTCGCCGATGTTCGGCGCCCGTTTCACCGGCTGCACCTACGTGTCCGTCTCCTCCGGGTTCCTGCACGCCGCTACCGACGGCTGGAGTGACGGCGGCGGCAACACGGTCCTGCGCCGCGGCCCGAACATTGGCGAACGGACGGGCCCGACCAACGCCCCGGTCGATGTGTTCAACGAGGGCTGGGAAGCCGCGGGTTACGCCATCCTCGGCTCTGGCCAGTCCAACGGCCAGTGGAGCGTCTGGTCGGGACAGGCGAAGGCCCTCAACCTCGGCGCTGTCGGCGGTGGCATCGCGATCGCTGAGGGCCTCAACGGCCGTCAGGGCGTGGCCGCTTTGGTGGGCGGTACGGTCACCGTCCCGAACACCAGCGTGACCGCGACCACCCGCGTCGACCACTTCCGGCAGGAGCCGGGCGGCACGCTCGGACACCTGTCGGTCACCAAGGATCCCGGCGTCGGCTTCACGATCACGTCGGATGAGGCGGAAACGTCCGTCATCGCCTGGGTCCTGTTCGAAGCCGCGTAGTCGCTCGTCCGACCAACCACCGCAGCCCCGAGCCGTCCGGCCGGGGCCTTTCTCATGCCCTGGAGGGCCCATGGCTCAGCATCCGATCCCGCCCGACCTCGGGCAGAAGGCCTATGCCGCGTACGGCGAGACGACTGGCGGGCGCACGCACGACGGTCGGGCGATGCCTGCGTGGGAGGACCTCGGCGAGGAGATCCAAACCGCGTGGACCGTCGCTGCGCGTGTGTCGTATCAGGCGGGCTGGCACTCCGCACCGCGAACGGGGGACCGCTGATGAAGCTCGTCACCCGCGCTGCGTGGGGAGCGCGCGCCTACCGCACACCGAACGGGGCGACGCCGTACAGCCGAGCCCGCCGCGGCGTGAAGCTGCACTACCTCGGCACGGCCTACACGGACCGCGCGCACGACAAGTGCGACGACTACGTGCGGCAGATCCAGGCGCAGCACATGGACGGAAACGGCTGGTCGGACATCGGCTACAGCTTCGTCGTCTGCACCCACGGCTCCGTGTACGAGGGCCGCGGCCTGCGCCGCCGGAACTCCGCGAACGGCACCACCACACTGAACGAGCAGGACTACGCAGTCCTTTTGATGGTCGGCTCCTCCGGGCTGACCAAGCCGCCGGACGCGCAGCTGCACGGCGCCCGCGACGCCATCGAGTACTGCCGCACGGAAGGGCCGGCCGGATCGTGGATCGGCGGCCACCGCGACGGCCACGCGACCACGTGCCCTGGCGATGTCATCTACGCGTGGGCGCAGAAGGGCGCGCCCCGCCCGGGCGGCGGAAAGCCCGTGGAGACGAGGCCCGGCACGGCCCGGCCGGTCGTCGACCTCTCGAAGCTCCTCGCCGCGGCGAAGGCGGACCCGCCGAAGAGTGGCACCCCTGTCTCGTACGCGGGCGTCAAGGTCGTCGAGAACGCCCTCGTCGCCGAAGGCCTCCTCGCGCGCTCGCTCGCGGACGGCCACTTTGGCACCGCGACTCAGGCCGCCTACGGGCTGTGGCAGATGCGCTGCGGCTGGCGCGGCGACGACGCCGACGGGCTGCCTGGCAAAAGCAGTCTCAGCAAGCTCGGCGCGCGCCGTGGCTTTGATGTGAAGGAATGATGCATGAATAGCAAACTGGTGCTCGATTTGGCTGAGCGCGCGGGGTGGACCGGCGCTGAGGCTGCTCTCGGCCTGGCGGTCGTCGAGGTTGCAGATCTTCCCGTGTGGTGGGCGGCTCCTGTGGCGCTTGTGGCAGCGTCGGCGAAGTCGTGGGTGGCCGGTCGGCTTGGCCGGAAGGGCACCGCTTCAACCCTTCCCGCCAGCAAAGACCCGGCTTCGCAGGTCTTCGGGTGACCGCCTCTTCGGACCCTGGGGTCTACATCAGTTCGGCGCAGATGTATCAGGAGATGAGATCCCTGCACGACGCCGTAACCCGCATGGACACGAAGCTGGACGGACTCGCCAGCCAGGGCGCCCAGATCCAAGACCATGAGACCCGCCTCCGCTCGCTGGAGCAGCGCCGGTGGCCGCTTCAGACGGTGAGCATCGTCGCGGGCGCCATCGGCGCTGGTACGGGCTTGTTCGCGCTCCTCGGCCGCTGAATCGCCCCCTCTCGCCTTCGGGCGGGAGGGGGCCTTTCGTCATGCCCTGGGTCAGCGCAGCGCGTCGATAGCCTTCACGATCAGGGCGCGTGCGTCGCCGCCGTACACGGCCATGTTCCGCAGCCGCTCGAAGGCCTTCAGGTACAGGACGATCTCCGAGGGCTGGGTGATATTCACCTCGGCCGAGAGGAACTCCACCGAGACGAGGGTGTCGTCGTAGACGTGGAAGGTCTCGATCGGCCACTGGCTCCGCCCAGGTGTGGCCATGGGCACGATTCCCAGGGACACCTGCGGCAGGGCACCGGAGGTGAGGAGGTAGCCGAGTTGTGCGGCCATCGCGTCGGCGTCCCCCAGCTGCGAGTAGAGGACGGCCTCCTCGATGACCATGACGAAGTGGTGCCCCGGTTCGTGGATGATCCGCGAGCGATCGACGCGGGCGGCGGCTGCCGCGGCACCATCGTTGATCGGGATGTCACGGAAGTCGGCGATGTTGCTGAGCAGCGCGGCCGCGTATCCCTCTGTCTGCAGGAGGCCCGGCACCATGGTTGAGGAGTAGATGCGGAAGAGGCTGGTCTCGTGGAAGAACTCGACGACGCTGTCCTGCAATTGCTTCATACCGCGGCGTAGTTGGTGGCGCCACTCGCGGTACATCGACTCAGCGTTCAGCGACTGGGCGATCAGGTCCTCGGCCTGCTCGGCTACCTGGCAGGCGGCGGCCCAGGCGCGGATGTCCTTGGCTGAGGGCGCGGTGAGGGCGTTCTCGATGCGCGACGTCTTGGCATGGTGCCAGCCGCACTGGCTGGCCAGCTCAACGACCGTCAGTCCGGCGCTCTTTCGGATGTCACGCAGCCGGAGCGCGACGACTTCCCGGGCTGCCTGGGCAGCCGAGGACGGAGAGATGGGCATGTGAGCTGGCCTGTCCGGTGCGTGCTGTCAGTGGATCTCGTACTGGTCGTGCGGGATACCTCGAGACCAGACGGCCTCGAAGGCCTCGGCGCACAGCTTGGCGGAGGCCGGATCGTTGGTGATCTCCTCGCCCGTCCACGATCCGTCACCGGCGAAGTGGTTCCAGTGGACCCACTCGTCATCGAACAGCCAGAAGTCGTTTCCTGGCAGGGCGATGTCTGATGCTCGGCGGCGGGGCAGCCACCGGATCTGTTCGCCGGCGGCGACATTGGTGAACGTGTTGTCGTACAGGAAGCGGGTGTACTCGCTGACCGGTTCGGACACGATCCGCGCCCGGCGTACCTCGGCGCCGCGGGCGACGGTGTCCTGGATCAGGTCCAGCCAGGGACGCCACCAGGACTCACGGTCGGCGGGGTCGTGGCGGAACCCTGCCCGCCAGTCGGCGAAGGGCCCTTCTTCGTAGTCGACCGCGTAGGAATCGCGCATCTCGAGGTGCACGGCCCGCCGGCAGTTGGCGATCAGGTCATCGAAGGCTGGCACGCTCGACGGCATCGCACGCCTCCCTGAGCATCTGCGCCATCCTTGCCGGAATCCGGATCACTGCCTCGCCCTCGGGGATTCCCGTTCCGTGGCCCGGTACCTCGAAGGCGGCGCATTCCGCCTCCAGTTCGGACCCCGCCTCCCATCCCTGGATGACGATCTCTAGCTTCTCCTGGTGGACCCAGACGGTGGGACTCTGCTTGTCCCCGGTGTTCGGGTCGATGCCGATGAACAGTAGCGGCATGGCTTCCTCCATCCACGGATTGTGCAGTTGTGTGCACTACCGTCGCCCCGGTGGACTAGCCGGTCAAGACCGCCTCGGCAGTGATCGACAGTCCGAGTGAGCACCCTGCACAGATCTGCACATCGTTGGCAGTGCCGCACATCACACTCCTAGCGTCGGGTGGGAAAAGAAAACCCCGGCGAGGCGGTGGAACCTCCCGGGGCGTGGCCGACGCTGCAAGGAGCGCCCACATGAGGCAAAGTACAGCCCACCCGCCCGAGGTAGAAACACGGCCGCTGGACCTCTCGCTGATGCGCGAGACCGCGCAGATCCTCCTCGGCCCCGACGCCGCCCCGGACGCGATGCCCCCGGCCGCCAGCGAGTTGGACACGCTCACCGGCACACTGCGCGGGCACCTGGAGCTGCTGGCCCCGGAGGTCGAACAGGTAGCCGACAGGTACCACGAGGACAGCATCCCTCGGTACTGCGCACTGGCCTGCATCGCAGAGGTGCGCGGCAAGCTCCGGGCGGAGCCCGGTCCTGGCCTGAGCGGCGCTGCTGCCTACGCCCGGCGCCTCGCACGGGTGTTGAGCGCCCTGTGCGACCACTACGAGAACCTGCTCGACGGGCTGGCGACGGTGGAGGAGTCCGATGACGCTCACAGTTGACCCCTCCACCGATGAGGCAGTCGAGCCGTCCCTCAGCGAGCGGCTGCTCGCCTCGACCTCTGACCCGCGTCAGCGGGTAGCGGTGGCAGCGCTCGCCGAGGAGGGTCACATCCTCGCGCGGAAGTCCGTACAGGAGGCCATCGTCTGGGAGCCCGGCGACGGGACGACACGCTGCACATGGGAGCACGTGGTGGGCCGCCTCTACGGCCTCGGCCTGGAGGACGATGAGCGCGCGTTCCTCGACCTCGTGCTCTCGATTGCAGGCGTCGGGCACCAGACCAGCCTCGTCCGCTTCATGGATCTGGACGAGCGCCGTACCGCGATCGTCCTGCGGGCAATCGTCCAGTTGTCCAACTGCGACACGCTCGCGGTGGGCACGCGGACCTGATGCTCTCGCCGCCGGCCCCGTGGCCGACCGCGAGAAGGGCGGCCGCCCCGCATGTCCCGTGGGCGGTCGCCCGTCACCTCACGAGTTCAGCGAGGGGCACGCCGATGACGGAGGCGATCGCCAACAGGGTGTCGATCGTCGGGTTGCCATCGCCGGCCTCGATGTCCTGGTAGTAGCTGCGGTTCATCGGGACGGCGAGGAAGACGGCCTCTTGGGTGAGGTTGTGGGTCATACGCGCGTCTCGGATTGCCCTGCCGATGCGCTGCCGGTCGTGAAGCCATGGGTCTTCGGTCAGGTCGCTGGACACTCGACAAACGCTCTGACCTGCGTGATTATTAGTCAGCCTGGTGTCACCAGGCTTTATGTGATCATGGATATGTCACCGCAAGCGTGAGCGATCGCCGGACTCGTCTGTGTGGTCCCCGCCGTGCCGCGTTGAAGCCGCGGTGGCCGCCTAAGCAAGCTGGGGGCTCGTGCTCCAGGCACATGCCACCCCCCAGCCCGAACGCCCGCTCCGGCTCGACCGGTTGCGGGCAGGATGATGCGCGTGGTGTACCTCTGTCCGCCGCGATGCGTCATCCATCGCTCTGACTCGGTCAGAGCACGCCGCCCCACCCCCTCGCCGGGGTGGGGCGGTCTACGTTTGCCTCAGACGACCCCCGCCGAGTAGGTCGGCGGGGGTCGCCGCCCGCGAGCCGGGCCTCCCCGCCCGGACACCGCAGGTGACGACGAGCCTCTGTCTGGCGCGCATTGGGGAGCTGCGCCGTCCTCGTCCTGCTGGGAACTCTAGGTGGCGTCTACCGCCAATTCAGTCACCCATTCGAGTGATCGGAAGTGCAAGATCGCTGGGGGTTGTGGACTTTTAGTGGACTTTGATCACAGGGACGGCCCCTCGGAGATCACTCCGGGGGGCCGCTTTACTGCGTTGACCTGCTACTTAGGCCCGGTGGGCGCGGACGGTTTCGAACCGCCGACATCCGCCTTGTAAGGGCGGCGCTCTACCACTGAGCTACGCGCCCGGGACGAGTCGACAGCCTACATTGCCCGGGGCAGTGCCCCGCAAACCCGTATCCGGTCCCGGAAACCGGGACCGGCCGGCGGTTCTGTGGCATGCGGGGGTTTACCCCACCCCGGA
Source organism: Streptomyces albicerus (assembly GCF_008905045.1). Classification (GTDB taxonomy): domain Bacteria; phylum Actinomycetota; class Actinomycetes; order Streptomycetales; family Streptomycetaceae; genus Streptomyces; species Streptomyces albicerus. The sequence continues at coordinate 50,588 of NZ_VWMY01000033.1, read as the reverse complement.
TCCGGGAGTGGTCCGGATCCCCCGGCAAGGCCCGGCTCCGTACGGTCGAAGAGTGTCCAGGCCACACCGTGCGGCCGAGGACATCCGAATCAGGGGGAATCCCGCCATGAGCACTCGTCATCGTCCTTCGGCCGGTCGTATGCGGCCTTCGGGCAGGTCCGTCACCACCCGTCGTCGCCGGCTTTCACTCGCCGCCGCTGGAGCGGGGGTCGTCGCCGTCGGTCTGCTCGCCTCCGGGTGTGGGGCCAGTGCCGGGGACGACAAGGATCCGGAGAAGGGTTCGTTCGCGCTCAGTGGTCGGACGCTGACCGTCGACTCCGACGACTCCGCGCTTGAGCTGGTCGCCGCGGATGTCGACAAGGTGCAGGTCACTCGGTGGTTCGAGGGCCAGGTCGCCATCGGCGGGGACCCAAAGGTCACCTGGGCCATGAAGGACGACACGCTCAAGCTCCGTATGCACTGCTCGGGCGTGGTCGCCGATTGCTCGGCCAAGCACCGGATCGAGGTGCCGCGCGGCGTGGCGGTCACCGTGAAGGACGACGACGGCAGTGTGCGGGCCAGCGGCTTCAAGGAGGCGCTGAGCATCCAGGCGAGTGACGGCTCCGTACGGGTCGAGGACGCCTCGGGACCGCTCACGCTGCGTACCGACGACGGTTCGGTCAAGGCGACGGGCATCGACTCCCGGCGGGTGGACGTGAACACGCGGGACGGCTCGGTGCGGCTCGACCTCACCGCCGTACCGGACCGGGTCTCGGCACGCGGGCAGGACGGTTCCCTGACCATCGGGCTGCCGGACGCGACGTACCGCGTCACGGCGGATACAGACGACGGGGGCGTGGATGTTTCAGTACCCCGTGACGAGCGCAGTTCGCATGTGGTGTCCGCCCACACGCAGGACGGGAAAGTCACGGTGCGTACCGCGAACTAACCGGCCCGTGTGTTCGTCCTTACCTGGTGGGAGAATGACACCGGGCAAGGCGGATGACAGCACGGGAGAGGGATGTGACGGCGACACCTTCGCAGCCGTACACGCCGTTTGTGCCATGCGCACAGCAACTACCTCGCCCCCGTGCCGGGTTCAGGGCCACGGGGGCGCGCGGTGCTGGCCGTGACCTGCTGGCCCTGGTGCTCCTCCCGCTCCCGCTGCTCGCCCTCACACTGCCCGCCGCGTTCGCCGGCGGCGGCACGCGTCGCTGGTTCGGCGGACGCTCCGAGAGCCAGCGGGCCGAGGCACAGGCGGCGAAGGACGCCGCGGCGGCCGCGTTCTACGAACTCGACACGGCGCAGCGTGACCTGCGGATCTCCATCGAGACCATCACGGCCGTCGACGACTCCCCCGCCGCCCGGCGCGCGGTCTCCGGCTTCGAGACGCTCGGCCGCCATATCGACGAGGCCAGCAGTACGTACATCAGCGCGGTCGACGCCCACGACCTCGACCGCGACGACCTCGAGGCCTCCGTCGCCGCCCACGCCCGCACCGAGCTGACCAAGGCCAAGGAGGAGCTGGCCCGGGTCAAGAAGGAGCTGGACCGCTTCGAGGAGGGGCTCGGGCCGCTCCTCGGCAAGGCCGAGACCCAGCTGGCCCGCCTCGCCCCGGCCGTCGAGCGGGCCCGCCAGTCCCTGCTCGCCGCGTCGAACGCGCTCGATGCCGTACGGGGCTCGGGGCTAAAGGCGGACGACCTCGCCGCCCGCCTCGCCGCCCTCGGCCCCGACCTGACCAAGCTCAACCAGGGCGCCGGGCAGCACGGCGTGCCCGAGACGCTGGAGCGCGCCGACCGGGTCGCGCGGGACGCGGAGGCGGTGCGCGCGGAGGCCGAGCGGCTGCCGGAGCGGGCCGCCGAGATCGACCGCCGTCTCGTCTCGCTGCGTACGCGCGCGCAGGCCCTCACCACCCGCTCCGGACAGGTGGACCCGGTGCTCAGCGAGCTGCGGCGCCGGTTCACGGCCGCGTGCTGGCAGGACCTGCAGCACGTACCGGACCAGGCCGCGGAGACCGTGCGGCAGGCCGAGCGGAAGCTGGCGGAGGCGCGGTCCGCGCGTGAGGAGCAGCGGTGGGCGGACGCGACGTCGCTGTTGTCCACGGTTCGGGCGCTGCTGAACACGACCGATGAGGCCGTGTCCGCGGCCGGGGACCGGTTGCGGCGACTGAATGAGGTGTCGAAGGACCCGCAGCGGGAGATCGACCGTACGCGGTTCGCGATCCGGGATGCGCAGCGGTTGGCGATGGCCGGGCGCCATACGCCCGACCCCCGGCATGCGCGGCCTCTTGATGACTCGGTGACTCGTCTGGAGCGGGCGATCGGGACGTTGGAGGGGCGGCACCCTGATTACTGGCATTTCCTGACCGAGCTGGAGGCCGTGCGGGGGACTGTGACTCGGGTGGTTTCGCAGATTCGGGAGGAGCGTGGGGGCGGGGCGTGACCGCTCCGCGCGAGGGCCGGTGATCGCGAGGGCCGGTGGTGACGTGCGGGCCGTCGCGGGCTGGTCGCGCAGTTCCTCGCGCCCCTACGGGGCCCTCCTACACGTTGGCGTTACGGCCTTTCCGGGCGGATGCTGAGGATACGCACGGCCTCCGCTCGCGCCCGAGGAGGCGGACATGGTCACGCACGTGCTTCGTACGGCCCCGAGGCGGCGGATCAGGCTCGATGAGCGTCTGCCGGTCGACCATCGCCTCAGCAGGTTCTACCGGATCGGCGCCGGGCTGATGGGTCTCGTGCTGCTCGCCTTCGGGATCCTGGGGGTGATCGACAAGGTCGGCTTCTTCGACACCCGCGGGGACACGGTCGCGGGGCTGAACACGAACGGCGCGCTCAGCGTGCTGTCGATCTGCGTCGGGCTGCTGCTCTTCGTCGGCATGGTGATCGGCGGTAACTTCGCCTCGACGCTCAACATGGTGCTCGGAGTCCTCTTCATCCTCAGCGGCTTCGTGAACCTCGCCCTCCTCGAAACGGGCCTCAACTTCCTCGCCTTCCGCATCCAGAATGTGCTGTTCAGCTTTGTGGTCGGAGTGCTGTTGATGTTCTTCGGGATGTACGGGCGAGTCGGCTCGGCCCTGCCGCACGACAACCCGTACTGGCGGGCCCGCCACCCCGAACAGGCCGCCCGCGAGCAGCGACTCAGGGCAGGGCTCCGGGCGAGGGCCCTGACCAGGGCGGCCAAGGCAACCAATGCAACCGGAGCGGCCAGAGCGGCCTCGGTCGAGCGCGACGCCACTCCCCCGGCAGGCGAAGCCACTCCCATGGGAGACGAGGGGAGCACCCGCTAACCTGTGCCCATGCCTCGCTACGAGTACCGCTGCCGGACCTGCGGCGACACCTTCGAGAAGAGCCGTCCGATGGCCGAGTCGTCCGCCCCCGCGGCCTGCCCCGCCGGCCACGACGACACGGTGAAGCTGCTGTCGACGGTCGCGGTCGGCGGCTCGGCCGCGGCCCCCGCGCCCCGCGCGAGCGGCGGCAGCGGAGGCGGAGGCGGCTGCTGCGGCGGGGGCTGCTGCAGCTGACTCCGGACTTCATGGCTTCCGGGGTTGACCGCCCGGAACCTTGCGGTCGACCTCAGGGTCTCTTCAGCTTCGATTTTCTAGCGTGAGCTGCATGACAGCCATCGCAGCCGGCGTCGCGGCGGACAGCGGCGCGCCTCAGTGGATCAACAGCCTCATGGACACGCTCGGGGCGCCGGGCGCGGGGATCGCCATCGCCCTGGAGAACCTCTTCCCGCCCCTGCCCAGCGAGGTCATCCTGCCGCTCGCGGGGTTCGCGGCGAGCACCGGGCAGATGAACCTGTTCGCGGCACTGCTGTGGACGACGGCCGGTTCCGTCATAGGTGCGCTCGCGCTGTACGGCGTGGGGGCGCTGCTCGGCCGTGACAGCACGGTGGCGGTCGCGGCCCGGCTGCCGCTGGTGAAGGTCGCGGACATAGAGAGGACGGAGGCGTGGTTCGCCCGGCACGGCACCAAGGCCGTGTTCTTCGGGCGCATGATCCCGATCTTCCGCAGCCTGATATCCGTGCCCGCGGGCGTCGAGCGCATGCGGCTGCCCGTCTTCCTCGGCCTGACCACGCTGGGCAGCGCGATCTGGAACACCGTCTTCGTTCTCGCCGGCTATCTGCTCGGCGAGAACTGGACGGAGGTCAGCGGCTATGTGTCGGCGTACTCGAAGGTGGTACTGGTCGCGGCGGTGCTCGCGGTGCTGCTCTTCGCGGGCATACGGCTGTTCAGGCCGGGACGGGGCGGCCGGCGCCGCGTCCCGGTGGAGAAGGAACGGGACGCACCCGCAGCATCGTCCGCCGGAGCCGCCGGAGCCGCCGGAGCCCCTATCGAGCCTCCCGCAGGAATTCCCGCAGGATCCGCTCGCCCGCGGCGACACCCCGTTCCGGAAGAGAGGTGATACCGGGGGCCGTCCATCCGACGTCGGCCAGTTCGCCGTGGCCGGGACGCCAGCCGCGGTCCGCGGCGAGCAGCAGGTCGGCGTCGAGGAGGGAGTCGCCGGCCGCGAGCGCAAGGGTCGCTCCCGTGCGGCGGGCGACCTCGCGCATGGCGGCGCTCTTGGTGAGCGGCTTCGGTACGGCGTAGATCTTGCGGCCCTGGAGGGAGACGGTCCACCCGCGGTTCTCCGCCCAGACGGCCAGCTCCTTCACCCAGTCCTCGGGGAGCAGTTCGCGCTCGACGACGACGTACGCGAAGAGGTCCTCGGCGACGCGGTGCTTGCGCACCCAGGCCGGGTCGGAGGTGGACTCCATGTACGCGCGCACCTCGTCGAGCGGGGCGCACTCACGGGCGAGCCGCTCGGTCACGCGGGCGTGCCACGCCTCGTCGGAGACACCATCGACGAGGAGGTGGCCGCCGTTGGCGCAGATGGCGTACTTCGGGGCGGGGCCCGGGAGTTGGATGCGCTGGTACTGCTTGCGGGTTCGGGTCGTGGTCGGCACGAAGTCGGCCACGTCGCCGAGTTCGGCGAGCAGTCCGGCCGCGGTCTCGGTCATGTACGACAGCGGCTTGCTCTCGTGGACCTCGACGCTGAGCAGCCGGGGCGCCCGCGCGTCGGGCATGGTCAGCGCGAGCGCGGCGGCGGAGTAGATGAGCGTGCGGTCGAGGTCACTGGCAACGAGCACTTTGGGAGAGGGGATGGGGTTTGTCATCAGACCAGGGTTCGTCGTCAGACCCGGATTCGTCGTCAGGCCAGGGCTCGGCATCGGGTCGGCGGCGTTCGGCATCGGGTCGGCGTTCGTCATCAGACCGTCACCGCCTTGCCGTCGGCGCCGGTCGCTCCGCGCGTGTACTTGGGGTGGATCAACCCGACACAGGTGTACGGGAGTTCGGCCACCTCCTCGACGGGTACGCCGCGCTGTTCGGCGAGCAGGCGTACATGGTCGAGGTCGGCGCCCGCTCCGGCCCGGGCGAGGATCTTCCAGGGGACGCGGCGCAGCAGTACCCGGGTCGCCTCGCCGACGCCGGGCTTGACGAGGTTCACGTCGTGGATCCCGTACTCCTCGCTGATGCGCTCAACTGCCGCCCAGCCCACCCAGGTCGGGGTGCGGTCGGTGGAGAGCAGCTCCTTGACCTGATGGTCCACCGCGTCCTCGACCTCGCCGAAGCGGGCCGAGACGGCGTCCAGGAAGGCCACGGAGACATCCGTGCCGGCGAGCTCGCGGTAGAACTTCGCGCCGTGGTAGTCGTGCTCCCCGACCAGGTCGGCGCGGAGCACCGTACGCGAAATGAGCCCGGAGACCGTCGAGTTGAGGCAGGCGGAGGGGATGAGGAAGTCCTCACGGGTGCCGTACGTGCGCACGCAGGAACCGGGGTCGGCGAGGACCGCTATCTCCGGGTCGAAGCCGGTGATGCCGTCGGAGGTCTCGAACTCCTCGATGGCCTGGGCGAGTTCGCGGGTGATGGCGCCCTTTCCGGTCCAGCCGTCCACGAAGACGACGTCGGCCGGGTCGTGGTGGGCGGCGAGCCAGCGCAGCGCGTTGGCGTCGATGCCGCGGCCACGCACGATGGAGACGGCGTAGTGCGGCAGGTCGAGGCCGTGGCGGTGCTGCGCCCAGCGGCGCATCAGCACACCGACGGGGGTGCCGGCGCGGGCCAGCGATACGAGGACAACGCCGCCGGGGCGCGGCGAGCGTTCCGCCAGCACGGTCTCCGTGACGACGCCGACCGCCTGGGCGATGCGGGTGGCCGAGGCGGCGAGCGCGCTGTGGAAAAGCTCCTGGTACTGGGGGCTCGGCTGGTATTCCACCGGGAGCGACTCCGCGTAATGGGCGCCGCCGCTCTGGATGGCCTCCTCGCGCTCCTCCGTCGGTGCCTCCAGCCGGGTGTCCGAGAGATCCTGCAGCAGCCAGCCGACCTCGTCTGGGGCGTACGAGGAGAAGTCGGGGCCGCGGAGGGGCTCGGGCAGCATGGAGGGCCTTTCGGTGGACGGCCGTGCGGGGACGTACGACGGGACGACGGCGAGCAGCACGCTCGGTGTGTGCGCGGCGAGCCGCGCCAACAGGCCGTCGGGAGCGTGCAGTTCGGGGGTGTCGGCGGCGGAGTCGACCACGGCGACGACGGCGTCGAAACCGGCGCCCGCGACGTTGTAGGCGTAGCGCTCGCCGGGGCCGTCGGCCGGGTTGTCGTGGGCGGGGAAGACGAGCCGGGTGCGGATCGCGTAGCCGGGGTCGTCGACGGCGAGCACCGGGGAGCGGGTGGTCGTGGAGTACCGGACCTCGGCGTCGGTCAGCTTCTCCAGGGCGACACCGAGCCGCAGCGGGGCGTACATCAGCTCCTCGAAGCCGAGCACGAGGACGCGGCGGGCGCCGTCCGGCAGCGCGTCGGCGATCCGCCCGGCCATGGCGGGCAGGGCCTGCTCCAGCCGTCCGCGGTGCTCGGGCGTGAAGCCGTGCCGGCCGCCGTCGGGTATCCCGACGGGCCATTCGAGCTCGACACGCAGGGGCGGCATGCCGGGCGCCGCCGGAACGCTCGGGGCGGCCTTGTGAGCCGCTCGCCCCGGATCGGCCGACCCGGCCGACCCGGACTGCGCGGCGGCGTCGGCACCGGGCTCGGCGAACACCGCCTGACCGACAGAGCCCCCGCCGGACTCGACCGGGGCCGCCGGCTCGGCGGGCCCCGCTCCGGTCCCGGCCGAGGCATCCGCGCGCCCGGCGGACTCGTACCGCGTGACCAGGGCCTGCCCCTTCTCCAGTACCCCTTCGGGGAGCCGTACGGTCCCGCTCGCCGCGGTGACGAGGTCGACGCGGGCGCCGATCTCGCGGGCGAAGTCCTCCAGGCGTCCGAGGTCCGCGGCCGAGCGCATGTCGACCAGGGCGACTATGACGTACCGGCCGCGCGGATAGCGTTCGTGCAGGTCACGGATGGTGTTGAGGACGGTGTTGCCGGTGGAGAACTCGTCGTCGACGAGGACGAGCGGGCCGTCGTCGGCCAGCAGGTCCGGGTTCTCCGGGAGCAGCAGGTGCGAGGTGGCGTGCGAGTGGGACTCCTCGAAGCCGCCCGCCCGCGCGACGCCGTCGACCGGGCGCCGGGTCGAGTGGAGGCAGGGCGCGAGGCCCACGCCGTCCGCGACCGAGTGGCCGAGCCCGGTGGCCGTCTCGGCGTACCCGAGGACGACGGCCCGCCGAGCCTCGTCCTCACCGAGCAGAGCGCGCACGCGGAGCCCGAGCGCGAACCCGTACCCGTACACGACGGCGGGCGACTGCGGTACGTGCTTGCCCAGCACGTTCGACACGAGCAGATGCGCCCGCTTGGGGTTACGCCGGAGCGCCAGCCCCAGCAGCTCCCCAAGCCCTTCGTCCCCGAGGAGCTCGACCCCGAGCCGCTCGGCGACCCAGGATCCGGACCAGACCTCGCCGTCGGCCCCGCCGCGCCCCCCGGACGGGCCTCCGGCGTCGGCCGCGGACCGAGCCCCGGCCTCAGCCCCAGCCCTGGTACCGGGCCGGAATCCCGCCCCGGACCAGACACCGGCCCGGACCCGGACGTCGTTTCCGGCCCCGGACTCGCCCCTGGCCCCGGAGCCAGTGCCCGAGCCGCCCCCGGCCACGGATCCGGCCCCGGAGCCAGTGCCGGAGCCGACGCCGGCCTTGGGCCGGGCGCCCGTCCCCGGGCGGTCTCCGGCCCCAAGCCGGTCTCCCGTCTCCAGGCGGTCTCCGGCCCCAAGGCGGTCTCCGGTCTCCAGGCGGTCTCCGGTTCCGAATCCGGTCCCGGCCTCGGTCCCGTCGTTCACAGCGTTGTCCATGGATTCCTTGTGTCTCAGCGTGTGTCAGCCGGGGATTCCGGCGGCGAGCAGCTCCACGAAGCCGATGTCCTCGTTGGTGACGCCGAAGACCTCGGCGCGCTGGAGGGTGCGCTCGGCCCAGGCGCGGTGCGGCTTCACCTCGTTCATCTTGTTCGTGTACGCGGACCGCAGCACACCCCCGCCGCCCCGCTCGGGCCGCAGGATGTCCTGGGCGTCGCTGAACTCCTCGTGGCTGACGACGGAGAGGGCGTGCACGGGCAGGACGTGCGAGGGGTGGATGCAGGTCTTGCCCTGCAGACCGTTGGCCCGGTCCAGCGAGATCTCGCGCAGCAGCCCGTCCATGTCGTGCTCGATCAACGCGGTGCGCAGGTCCTCGGCCTCCGGTGTGAAGGGGCTCCGGCGCAGCTGCGGCTTGAACATGCGCTCCTGCACCCGAAAGTACTCCCACACGGGTCCGGTCACCGTAAAACCGGTGCCGTCGGCCCGTCCGAGCACGTTCACCACGTCCGCGATCACGGACGCCACGATCTGCACGTCGTACGCCGTCATGTCGGGCGCCCTGCGCAGCCCGTACGCCGAGCAGAAGTCGGTGACGCCGAGCCGCAGCGCGAGCACCCGGTCGCGGTATTTGTCGACTGCCCGGAAGATCCCGGCGAGGGTGTCCGCCCGCGACTCCCGGTACAGCAGGTCGGGCGATTCGAGAACGGGCATGGCGAACAGCCGCCGCCCGCTCGCGGCCTCAGCCGCGGTGAGCGCCTCCAGGAACGGGATTCCCCGCTCCTCGGTGAACTTCGGCAGTACGAATCCGGACAGCAGCCGTACGGAAGAGCCGAGCCGCCGGACGAGGTCGGGGATCTGCTCGGGCGCTCGGACCCGGAAGAACAGCAGTGGAAGCTCGGTCTCCGGGCAGCGTTCGGCCAGATCCTCGAACTGCCGGACCAGGTTCTCCTCGGCCTCGTCGACCTCCGCGTCGTCGATCGAGTCCTCCAGGCACAGCACCATCGAGACGACGCCGCGGCCGGTCTGCTTCACGATGTCGTCGGCCAGCTTCGGTCTGGTCGCGGGGCTGTAGAGGGTGGCTCCGAGAGCCGCGGCGAGCACTCTGGCCGGGGAGTCCGCGGTGAAGACGCACGGCTCCTGATGGAAGAGGCGCTCCCGCACCTCAGGGGCGATGTGCCCGAAATGACGCATGAGTCTCCCCCGGGGCGGCTAGAAGGCCTGACGATATGTGGCCGGTAATAGTACGTAGAGATCCATGTCAAGGGTTCCCACCGGGCATGAAATTCAGGTAACGCAGACAAACACCATTGTGTCGTCCGCCCGCCTGTCAGGCCCGGCGAGAGGACACCCCCGCGTTGTCGTGACCAGGACCGAGAAGGCAGGATGACCGCATGACGCACGCGATGCTGAAGGGGTCGAACGTCCCGCTGGACGCCACTGCGGTGCGCGCCGTGCTGCGCTGGACGCCGGGACGGGGTGTCCCGGACGTGGATGCCTCCGCGCTGCTCCTCGGCCCCGACGGTCGTGTGCGATCCGACGAGGACTTCGTCTTCTACAACCAGCCCCGGCACCCCTCGGGCAAGGTCTGGCGACTCGGCAAGAAGCGCGTCGCCGAGGGTCTCACCGACACGATTCAGTCGGATCTGGCGGGCGTTGACAACGGTGTGGGACGAATTCTCCTTGTCGCTTCCGCCGACGGCGTCACCTTCGACCGGGTCAGCGCCCTGCGGATCCTGCTGTACGACGCCACGCTCGCGGACGGTGAGCCGCTGGCGCACTTCGACATCAAGCCGACGACCGGCAAGGAGACCGCGCTGATCTGCGGCGAGCTGTACCGGCGCGGAGAGGGCTGGAAGTTCCGGGCACTCGGCGAGGGCTACTCGAACGGTCTGGAGGGTCTGGCGTCCGACTTCGGCATCTCGGTGGAAGAGCCCGACCCCGAGGAGGAGCCGGCGTCCGGCGCGCCCCTCGGTTCGCAGCCGCTGCCGCCCGAGCAGCCCACCCAGCTGCCCCAGATGCCCCCACAGCCCGCGCAGCCGTCCTACGGCTATCCCCCGGCCGCCCCGGCCGGAGAGCCCACCCGCCAACAGCCACCCGCCGCCCAGCCGGCGTACGGCTACCCCCAGCCCACCAGCCAGCCTGCCTACGGCTACCCACAAACAGCCCCACCCCAGCCGGCAGCGGCCGCACAGTCGGGTTACGGCTACCCCCAGCCGGTGGGCGCCCTCCCCGACCCCGACTTCAAGCTCCCCCCACAGGGCCCCCAGTTCCTCGGCCGCTAGGGGCGCTAGGGGTGCCCCAAGGCCCCCAAAGGGGCGCGAGGCTGTGACATGTGCGGCTCCGCCGCGTGGGCGCGACCAGCCAGGCACAACCCGCAGCCGCCAACGAACCTGACGAACCGAGCCCTGAGGCACCCCCGCCAAGCCCAGCGGCAGCGCCACGTCAGCGGTCGGCCTTCGCCTTGTACCCGCGCCCCCACTGAAGCCCCCAGCCGTAGAGCCGGTCGAGCTCGGCCTGGAAGCCGTAGACGAACTTCACCTCGCGGCGCACCACGAGTTCGTTCTTCACGTTCTCGATCATGACCACCGCGCAGGACCTGGCCTGCGGATGCCGCTCGTCGAGGCCCACCTCGATCCGGGGGCCGTTGCTCGGGTAGAGGGTCACGATCGCGTGCGTACGGTCGAACGCGGGGGTCTGGTCGTAGATGTAGACGAAGACCAGGAGCCGCTTGATCTCGTCGCGGTGGTCGAGGTTGACGAAGATCGTCTCGCCCGATCCCGAGCCGAAGCGGTCGTCGCCGCTGAGTTTCACGTACGGCGCGGAGTTGAGCTCGCCGAAGAAGCTGCCCAGCGGCTGGACGACGCCCTTGGTGCCGTCCGTGAGCTCGTACATGCAGCCCAGGTCGAGGTCGACGTTGACCATGCTCTGGGTGTGCGCCTGCACCACTTCCGGCTTGAAGGCCTGGAAGGGGTGGCGCAGCAGGCTGCCCCGTTGGGCGCCGCCTATGTCGGAAGTGCGCATCCGCCAGGACAGGTTGATGCGCAGGTTTCCGTTGGCCGCACCCTGTTTGGTGAGTGAGATCGTCTGGTTCCGTTTGGTCAGTTCGATGGAGTTGGACGCCGCGCTGCCCGAGTCGAACGGCGTCGAACGCCCGCCGCGCCACAAGCCTTCCCAGAAGCTCATTCCCGCCCCCACGCTTACCTGTTCACCTTGCCGAAGAACCGGACCAATACGCCGGGGCGGCCGCGAGGACTCCCTCGGCGGCCGCCCCTCACAGAGCGTTCCTCACACGGACCGGTGTCACACCCCGGACGAGACTTCGGCCTTCTCGCCCGAGGACTCAGCTTTTCCCTCGGCCGCCGCGATCGCCCGGTTGCGGCGGACGGAGGACCAGAAGGACCAGGCGATCAGGATGACACCGATGAGGCCGGTGATGATCTCGTTGACCTCGAAACGGATGGTGATGAGCAGGATCGTGGCGAGGGCGCCGATGGCGTAGTGGGCGCCGTGCTCCAGGTAGACGTAGTCGTCGAGAGTGCCCTGGCGGACCAGGTACACGGTGAGCGACCGGACGTACATGGCGCCGATGCCAAGGCCGAGTGCCATCAGGATGATGTCGTTGGTGATGGCGAAGGCACCGATGACACCGTCGAAGGAGAAGGACGCGTCCAGGACCTCGAGGTAGAGGAACATGAAGAAGGCGGCCTTGCCGACGAGTGCCATGCCGGTGACCTTCTTGCCCTCCTGCTTGGCCTCCTCCTCGGCCTCGTGCTCGCGCTCCTCCGCTTCCTCGAGGCGGTTCTCGAAGAAACCGGAGAGCCCGCCGACGACCAGATACGTGATGAGACCGGCGACGCCGGAGAGCAGCACCGTCTCCGCCTTGTCGGCGGACCCGGCGTGCAGGTGCGCCTTCGGGGCAAGGTACAGCGCGGTGATCAGCAGGGTGATCAGCGCGATGCAGGCCGACAGCATCTCGACCTTGCCGAGCTTGGCCAGCGGGCGCTCCAGCCAGTGGAGCCACTTGATGTCACGGTCCTCGAAGATGAAGTCGAGGAAGATCATCAACAGGAAGATACCGCCGAAGGCCGCGATCGACGGGTGGGCGTCCGTGACCAGTTCCTCGTAACGGTTCGCGTCGTTCAGTGCCAGGTCGACCGCCTCGATGGGGCCGAGCGAGGCGCTGATCGCGACGATCAGGACGGGGAAGACCAGCCGCATTCCGAAGACGGCGATCAGGATGCCGATGGTGAGGAAGATTTTCTGCCAGAAGGCGCTCATCTTCTTCAGGATTCCGGCGTTGACCACCGCGTTGTCGAAGGACAGCGAGATCTCGAGGATGGACAGGATCAGCACGATCCCGAACGCGGTCCATCCGCCGATCAGCACCGCTGCGACCAAGCCGAGCGCGGTGACCGCGAACGACCAGCCGAAGGTTTTCAGAACCACTGGCTACCCAATCATGAGTTGAGGGGTTACCCCCGGACGAAGTCCGGAGGGGGTTTCCCCCCGCCGTACCCGGCTTTACGAAACATTGACCACAAAGTCTAGAGGGCCGACCCTCCGGACGAGAGGGCCGGGCCACCTCACCCGGAGAGTCGCAGGTCCAGAGGGTGCGGACGCCGGTGACGCACTTTCAGCCACACCGGAGACCCTGCTTCCGGAACACGGCGGCCGACCCTCCGACATCACCGGAGTCATCACCCGGGGTGCCTCCCGCGGACCCGGTTCTACGAAACGTTGACCCCGAAGTCCAGGGCGATGCCCCGCAGCCCCGACGCGTACCCCTGACCCACCGCCCGGAACTTCCACTCGCCACCGTAGCGGTAGACCTCGCCGAAGATCATCGCTGTTTCCGTGGAGGCGTCCTCGGAGAGGTCGTAGCGGGCGAGCTCCTGGCCGTCGGCCTGGTTGACGACGCGGATGAAGGCGTTGCTGACCTGTCCGAAGGTCTGGCCCCGGTTGTCGGCGTCGTGGATCGAGACCGGGAAGACGATCTTGTCGACGTTGGCGGGCACCTTGGAGAGGTCGATCAGGAGGGACTCGTCGTCGCCCTCGCCCTCACCCGTGAGGTTGTCACCGGTGTGCTCGACCGAGCCGTCCGGGCTCTTGAGCTGGTTGTAGAAGATGAACCACTCGTCGCCGAGCACCCGCCCCGAGTTGCACAGCAGTGCGCTGGCGTCGAGGTCGAAGTCGGCTCCGGTGGTGGAGCGCGCGTCCCAGCCGAGCCCGATCATCACCTGTGTGAGGTTCGGTGCGGCCTTGGAGAGGGAGACATTGCCCCCCTTGGCGAGCGTGACGCCCATGATCCTGGTCCTCCCCGGTCAAGCCATTGGGTTGTCGAGCACGTCCGGCGCCGCACTGGAAGTGTGCGGCGCCGGACGGTAAATGATGAAGCGGCTCGGGGTCGGACGTCGACCCCGACAGTGGATCGGACGTCGATCCCGAAGTGGCTCAGACGTTGACGCCGAAGTCCTGCGCGATGCCGCGCAGGCCCGAGGCGTATCCCTGGCCGATGGCACGGAACTTCCACTCCGCGCCGTGGCGGTACAGCTCGCCGAAGACCATCGCGGTCTCCGTCGAGGCGTCCTCCGACAGGTCGTACCGGGCGATCTCCGCCTCGCCCGCCTGGTTCACGACGCGGATGAACGCGTTGCGCACCTGGCCGAACGACTGCTGGCGGTTCTCGGCGTCGTAGATCGACACCGGGAACACGATCTTGTCGATGTCGGCCGGTACGCCGACGAGGTTGATCTTGATCTGCTCGTCGTCGCCCTCTCCCTCACCGGTGATGTTGTCCCCGGTGTGCTCGACCGAGCCGTCCGGGCTCTTCAGGTTGTTGAAGAACACGAAGTTGGCGTCACTGGTGACCTTGCCGTCCGTGCCCGCCAGGATGGCGCTGGCGTCGAGGTCGAAGTCGGTGCCGGTGGTGGTACGGACGTCCCACCCCAGACCGATGATGACCGCGGTAAGGCCCGGCGCCTCCTTCGAAAGCGATACGTTGCCGCCCTTGCTGAGGCTGACTCCCACGAGTCCTCCCATTGGTGTCCAGGGGCGGGGAGCCCCGTAGTGCGTTGGTATCGGATCAACGTGTCGATCCTAGTGAGGGGTTCCCCACTGCCGCAGGCCCTGGGCGTGAAGAATCCCAGAGTGTCGGGATCACAAGGGGGTCACAGGGTGTCCAGGGCCGCCACGTACTCGTTCAGGTCGCGCGCGTCCGGCAGGGCGTTGACGACGGTCCAGCGGACGACACCCTCCTTGTCGATGACGAAGGTGCCGCGCACCGCGCAGCCCTTGTCCTCGGCGAAGACGCCGTACGCGCGCGAGACCTCGCCGTGCGGCCAGAAGTCGGACAGCAGCGGGTAGTCCAGGCCCTCCTGCTCGGCGAAGACGCGCAGCGTGTGGATGGAGTCGTTGGAGACGGCGAGCAGTTGGGTGTCGCGGTCGGAGAACTTCGGCAGGTTGTCGCGCAGGGCGCACAGCTCGCCCGTGCAGACACCGGTGAAGGCGAAGGGGTAGAAGAGCAGCACCACGTTCTTCGCGCCACGGAAGTCGGAGAGCTTCACGGTGGCGCCGTGGTTGTCCTTGAGCTCGAAGTCCGGGGCCTTGTCGCCGACCTCGATCGCCATGATCCTGCATCCCTTCCGTCGGGCTGTTCGGGTGACGCCCACCCTACGCAGCGCTCCCGCCCGCCCATGGACGAGGCCCCGGCCGACGGATGTCGGCGGGGGCCTCCTGGCCTCGGTTGCGGCTCAGCGCTTCTTGGCTGCCGTCTTCGGCGTCGCCAGCTTCGTGCCGCTCCAGTCCTTCCCCACGCTGATGCCCTTGGTCTGGGACAGACCCGCGGTCGTCACAGCTTCGGCGATGTCGCTGGGCTCCACATAACCGTCTCGGCCGGTCTTCGGCGTCAGCAGCAGGACAGCGCCGCCCTCTTCGACGTACGTGGTGGCGTCCACCAGCGCATCCGTCAGGTCGCCGTCGTCGTCTCGGAACCAGAGCACCACGGCGTCGGCGACGTCGTCGTACTCCTCGTCCATGAGCTCGCTGCCGATTACTTCTTCAATGGCCGAGCGGAGCTCCTGGTCGACGTCGTCGTCGAAGCCGATCTCCTGGACCACCTGCTCGGGCTGGAATCCCAGCCTGGCGGCCAGGCTCGTCCGCTCCTCCGCGTGGTCCGCGGTCGCGCTCACGGGTTGCCTCCTGATCATGTTCGGTAATGGGGTCTCCCCCTGCTCGGGCGAAGCCTGGAGCTTGGGGAAGTTCAAGCCACGCGCGTGCGCGAAGCATTGGCCGTAGTCCACACGGGCGGGACGGATCGCGCAAGTACCCGGCCGTCGAGACCGCCGAAACGGTGACGATCCCGGCCGTGTCGCCGCAACTCCAGGCAGCGGATCCCAGCCATAGGTGACGCACACCACACCGATCTGCCCGGTTTGTGAAGTTCCGAACCCTACGAGGGTACGGGACTCGAAAGGCTTTGCGGTACGCGTCACGGGTCGGGCGTATCGTTGCGATTTGCCGGGCCCGCCCTTGGGGGAACGGGACGAACGTCTCGGTTACCTCTCGGTAGAGATGACGTTTCCGGTCCCGAGGTACACGATGGGGAACGGCGCAGAGACCCAGGTAACCAGAGAGAACCCCGAGAAAAAACCGAGAAAAAGCGGCCCCTGAGAGCGAAGGAACAGCGTGGCTTCCGGACCCGATCGCAACCCGATCATCATTGGCGGCCTTCCGAGTCAGGTCCCTGACTTCGATCCCGAAGAGACCCAGGAGTGGCTCGACTCCCTCGACGCCGCCGTGGACCAGCGCGGCCGGGAGCGGGCCCGCTATCTCATGCTGCGGCTGATCGAGCGGGCCCGCGAGAAGCGCGTGGCCGTGCCCGAGATGCGCAGCACGGACTACGTCAACACCATCGCCACCAAGGACGAGCCGTTCTTCCCCGGCAACGAGGAGATCGAGCGCAAGATCCTGAACGCGACCCGCTGGAACGCGGCCGTGATGGTGTCCAGGGCCCAGCGCCCCGGTATCGGCGTCGGCGGCCACATCGCCACCTTCGCCTCCTCCGCCTCGCTCTACGACGTGGGCTTCAACCACTTCTTCCGCGGCAAGGACGAGGGCGACGGCGGCGACCAGATCTTCTTCCAGGGGCACGCGTCCCCCGGTATCTACGCCCGCGCGTTCATGCTGGACCGGCTGAGCGAGCAGCAGCTCGACGCCTTCCGGCAGGAGAAGTCCAAGGCGCCCAACGGCCTGTCGTCGTACCCGCACCCGCGGTCGATGCCGGACTTCTGGGAGTTCCCGACCGTCTCCATGGGTCTCGGCCCGCTCGGCGCGATCTTCCAGGCCCGCATGAACCGCTACATGGAGGCGCGCGGCATCGCGGACACCTCCAAGTCCCACGTATGGGCGTTTCTCGGCGACGGCGAGATGGACGAGCCGGAGTCGCTCGGCCAGCTGTCGATCGCCGCGCGCGAGGGCCTGGACAACCTCACCTTCGTCGTCAACTGCAACCTCCAGCGCCTCGACGGCCCGGTGCGCGGCAACGGCAAGATCATCCAGGAGCTGGAGTCGCAGTTCCGCGGCGCCGGCTGGAACGTCATCAAGCTGGTCTGGGACCGCACCTGGGACCCGCTGCTCGCGCAGGACCGCGACGGTGTGCTCGTCAACAGGCTGAACACCACGCCCGACGGCCAGTTCCAGACGTACGCCACCGAGACAGGCGCGTACATCCGCCAGCACTTCTTCGGTGACGACCACCGGCTGCGGGCCATGGTCGAGAACATGACCGACGACCAGATCCTGCACCTCGGGCGCGGCGGTCACGACCACAAGAAGGTCTACGCGGCGTACGCGGCGGCCAAGGCGCACACCGGCCAGCCGACCGTGATCCTCGCCCAGACCGTCAAGGGCTGGACCCTCGGCCCGAACTTCGAGGGCCGCAATGCGACCCACCAGATGAAAAAGCTGACGGTCGCCGACCTCAAGGGCTTCCGCGACCGGCTGCACCTGCCGATCTCCGACAAGGAGCTGGAGTCCGGCGCCCCGCCGTACTACCACCCGGGCCGGAACTCGGAGGAGCTCCAGTACATGCACGACCGCCGCAAGGGGCTCGGCGGGTACGTCCCGACGCGTGTCGTGCGGTCGAAGCCGCTCGCGCTGCCCGAGGACAAGACGTACGCGAGTGTGAAGAAGGGCTCGGGTCAGCAGTCGATCGCCACGACCATGGCGTTCGTGCGGCTGCTCAAGGACCTCATGCGGGACAAGGAGATCGGCAAGCGGTTCGTACTGATCGCGCCCGACGAGTACCGCACGTTCGGCATGGACTCGTTCTTCCCGAGCGCGAAGATCTACAACCCGCTCGGGCAGCAGTACGAGGCCGTCGACCGGGAGCTGCTCCTCGCGTACAAGGAGTCGCCCACCGGGCAGATGCTGCACGACGGCATCTCCGAGGCGGGCTGTACGGCCTCGCTGATCGCGGCCGGTTCCGCGTACGCGACGCACGGCGAGCCGCTCATCCCGGTGTACGTCTTCTACTCGATGTTCGGATTCCAGCGCACCGGCGACCAGTTCTGGCAGATGGCCGACCAGCTGGCGCGCGGCTTCGTACTGGGCGCGACCGCGGGACGTACGACTCTGACCGGGGAGGGTCTTCAGCACGCGGACGGCCACTCGCAGCTGCTCGCCTCCACGAACCCGGGCTGTGTCGCGTACGACCCGGCCTACGGCTTCGAGATCGCGCACATCGTGAAGGACGGGCTGCGGCGGATGTACGGCTCGTCCGACGAGCATCCGCACGGTGAGGACGTCTTCTACTACCTCACGGTCTACAACGAGCCGATCCAGCACCCCGCCGAGCCGGCGGACGTGGATGTCGACGGCATCCTGAAGGGCATCCACCGCTTCTCGGAAGGGACTTCGGGATCGATCCCGGCGCAGATCATGGCGTCCGGTGTCGCGGTGCCGTGGGCCGTCGAGGCGCAGAAGATCCTCGCCGAGGAGTGGAACGTACGGGCCGACGTCTGGTCGGCGACCTCCTGGAACGAACTGCGGCGCGAGGCCGTCGAGGTGGAGCGGCACAATCTGCTGCACCCCGAGGAGGAGCAGCGGGTTCCTTATGTGACGCGGAAGTTGTCGGGGGTGCAGGGGCCGTTCGTGGCCGTCTCCGACTGGATGCGGTCGGTTCCGGACCAGATTTCGCGGTGGGTTCCGGGGACTTACCAGTCGCTGGGTGCGGACGGGTTCGGCTTCGCCGACACCCGCGGCGCCGCCCGCCGCTTCTTCCACATCGACGCACAGTCGATCGTGGTGGCGGTCCTGACGGAACTCGCCCGCGAGGGCAAGGTCGACCGGTCGGTGCTGAAGCAGGCGATCGACCGGTATCAGTTGCTGGATGTTGCGGCGGCCGACCCCGGTGCGGCGGGCGGGGACGCGTAGACCGTTGTTGTCTGCGGGTTGTGGGGGCTGGTCGCGCCCACGCGGCGGAGCCGCAAATCGACTCAGCCCCGCGCCCCTTGAGGGGCGCTCCTGACGAGGCGTGCTGGCACAGTGCGTGAAGGGGCGGTGGACCGTCGGGCCCACCGCCCCTTCACGTTTTCTACGATGCGTCCATGAATGAGCAATCGGCGCAGGTCCGTTGGGAGCAGGGTACGCAGCGGCTGCTGCTGGGGCTTGCGGTGGTGTTCGCCGTCGCGTACGCCGTGCCGATCGTGTGGCCCACCGCCGGTCGGGAGGTGATCTCCTGGTGCACGGCGGTGGAGTGGGTGGTGTGGGGGGCGTTCGCCCTGGACTATCTCGTACGGCTCGCTCTCGCCGAGCGGCGGTGGGAGTTCGTCCGTACGCACTGGATCGATCTGTGTGCGGTGCTGCTGCCGCTGATCCAGCCGATGCGGCTGCTTCGGCTCGTCTCCACGTTGCTGCTCGTCGGGCAGCGGGCCCGGATCGCCTCGCAGGTACAGCTGACCACGTACGTGGTGGGGGCCGTGGTGGCGCTGATGATGTTCGGCTCGCTCGCCGTGCTGTCCGTCGAGCGGGAGTCGCCCGACGGCAACATCAGGACGATGGGCGACGCGTTGTGGTGGTCGTTCACCACGATGACGACCGTGGGGTACGGGGATCACGCCCCGACCACCGGGCTCGGGCGGGTGATAGCGGTCGGGCTGATGCTCTCCGGGATCGCTCTGCTCGGTGTGGTGACCGCCAATATCGCGGCGTGGTTCATTTCGCGGTTCGAGTCGGAGAACGTGGAGGAGCGGCGGCAGACCGCGGCGATCGAGGCGTTGGCGGAGGAGGTACGGGCTCTGCGGGCGCAGGTGGCCGCGTTGTCCGAGCCGGGCGCTGCCGCGAAGGAGCGGTTGGGGTGAGGGCTGCGGAGGTTGTTTGTCGGGTGCGGGTGGGTGGGGGCTGGTCGCGCAGTTCCTCGCGCCCCTAAAGATTGCGCAGTCCCCCGCGCCCCCAAAAATGCGCCCGGCTCCCCGCGTCCCCACGCGCGCGCAGTTGCCGCGTCCCTAAAAGGTGCGCGGTCCCCCGCGCCCCCAGAAGCGGGGCGCGGGGGACCGTTCCCTCACCTTGCCCCGGGTGGTCAGAACACTCCGTTCCCGGGGGCTGCCGTTCCGGCGATCCACACAATCGCCAGGACGGTGTCGATTGCGCCCAGTACCAGGGCCACGAGTGCCGGTACCGGGCGGGCGCCGTTCCAGCGGCGTCCCATGGCGAGCCAGCCGCAGGCGATCGCCACGGGGCCGAGGATGATCCCCAGCACGAAGAAACCGGCGATCGCGCAGATGACTCCGATGATTCCGAGCGTCGCGCGGTCCGGCCCGCTCCGTGACCACGTTCGGCGACGTGAGCGAGGGTGTTTGCGCGTGGTGTGACCAAAGCCCGCCATCATCAACTCCCTGGACCTCTGAGCCGGCCGGATGCCGGCCGGTTCGGGCTCGGCAGCCGAGTACCCCGGTCCATTCGCTTCAGACCCGTACTTTTTCTTGGGTTCCGCGACGCGCTGCCCCCCTCCGGCAGCGCGCCACGGCCTCACCGAACTGCCCGTTTCGTACGGATCAGTTGAGAGCACACTCTGACCTGCGGCGCGGTCGATATGAAAGTCATACGGGACGGCGTCACCCGGATAGGCGAAAGCCCCGCCGAGTGAACTCGGCGGGGCCGGGCGGGAGATGGCGGTGAGGCGCGGCCAGATGTGCTGTCCGGACGGCACACCTAGACGTGTCCGACCCCCGCGCCCGCATCCGCGTTCTCGCCCCTCTTGGTGAGGAGGGCGACGAAGACGGCCACGACGGCGACGCCGGCCGCGACGAGGCTCGCCAGGCTCATGCCGGAGATGAACGTGTCGTGCGCGACGCCCGTGATCTTCTCGGCGACCTCGGGCGGGGTGCCCGGTGCCACCGGGGCGGCGCCGACCTGGACCGCCTCCGCGGCCTGGTCGAGCTGGGTGGGGTTGAGCTTCGGGAGCCCCGCGTCCGCCCAGTTGCCCGCGAGGTCGCCGTCGACCTTGGAGGCCATCACGGCACCCAGGACCGCCGTACCGAGGCTGCCGCCGATCTGCATCGCGGCCTGCTGGAGGCCTCCGGCGACACCGGAGAGCTCCATCGGCGCGTTGCCCACGATGACCTCGGTGGCGCCGACCATGACGGGCGCGAGGCCGAGGCCGAGGAGGGCGAACCAGATCGACATGACCGCGCCGGAGGTGCCCGTGTCCAGCGTGGACATGCCGTACATGGCGACGGCGGTGAGCACCATGCCGCCCGCGAGCGGGATACGCGGGCCCGTCTTGGTGATCATCGCGCCCGCGGCGGGCGAGCCCACGATCATCATGCCGGTGAGCGGGAGGAGGTGGAGGCCCGCGTCGATCGGGCTCATACCGTGCACGTTCTGCAGATAGAAGGTGACGAAGAACAGGCCGCCCAGGAAGGCGATGGCCATGAGGACCATCAGGACGACACCGGCGGACAGCGCCACGGAACGGAAGAGCGTGAGCGGGATGAGCGGCTCGCGCACCTTGGTCTCCCAGAGCGCGAACAGGCCGAAGCCGACCACGGAGACGACGATGAACGTCCAGGTCAGGCCGTCGCCCCAGCCCCACTCCGGGGCCTTGATGAGCGCCCAGACCAGGCAGAACATGGCGCCGGACAGCAGGCCGATGCCGAGCAGGTCGAAGGAGCGCGGCGCCTTCTCCGCGCGGTGGTCGGTCAGGATCACCACGCCGAGGACGACCGCGAGGATGCCCACCGGCACGTTGATGAAGAAGACGGACTGCCAGCTGACGTGCTCGACGAGCACACCGCCGAGGATCGGGCCGCCGGCGGTGGAGGCGCCGATGACCATGCCCCAGATACCGATCGCCATGTTCAGCTTCTCGGCCGGGAAAGTGGCCCGCAGCAGACCGAGCGCGGCCGGCATCAGCAGCGCGCCGAACAGTCCCTGGAACACCCGGAAGACGACCACGAGGGCGATGCTGTCGGACAGGCCGATGGCCCCCGAGGCCGCCGCGAAGCCGACCACGCCTATGAGGAAGGTCTGCCGGTGGCCGAACCGGTCGCCGAGCTTGCCCGCCGTGATGAGCGTGACCGCGAGCGCGAGGAAGTAGCCGTTGGTGATCCACTGAACGTCCGCGAAGCTCGCGTTCAGGTCCTTCTGGATGGCGGGGTTGGCGATGGCCACGATGGTGCCGTCCAGGGCCACCATCATCACGCCCACGGCCACGGTGAACAGGGTGTACCAGGGGTGGCCGCGCAGCCCCTTGCCCGGGGTCGGGCCGGAGGCGGCGGGCGAGGCCTTGTCGGCCGGGCCCGTCGTGTCGACGGTGGTCTGACTAGTCATACGTTCGAGGCTAATGACAGCCACTGACAGTTGACAAACCAATTCACAAGTCGGTAACTGTCACGTCACTCACGGATAGGCTGAGCTGGACGGACGGCCACCTGCGACCCGCAGGAAGGACAAAGAAGAAGGCCGCAAGGACGAAGAAGAAGTTCAGCGGAAGACGAGAAGAGGTCCCATGGACACGGCGTCACGGCCGGGGCTGCGCGAGCTCAAGAAGCAGCGCACCCGGGACGCGCTGGTGCGGGCCGCTCTGGAGCTGTTCACGACCCAGGGGTACGAGCAGACGACCGTCGACGAGATCGTCGAGGCCGTCGACGTCTCTCAGCGCACGTTCTTCCGTTACTTCGCCGGCAAGGAGGAGGTCGCCTTCGCCGTGCAGGCGACCGCGGAGTCGCATTTCGTCAAGGCGGTGCGCGGGCGACCGTCCCACGAGCCCCCGCTGGAGGCACTGCGCCGGGCCGTCATGGCGAGCTGGGACACCATCGGGGACGCCGTCGAGGCCGTCATCCCGCTCGAACTGCACCTGCGCACCTTCCAGTTGATCGAGTCGACACCCGCGCTGCTCGCACCCCATCTGCGCCGCCAGGAGAGCCTGGAGGAGGAGCTGGCCCGGGTGATCGCGGAGCGTGAGGGGCTCGACGTCGACACCGATCCGCGCCCGCGCGTGGCGGTGGCCCTGTTCGGCGGAGTGATGCGACTGACGAGCCGACTGTGGGGCGCGGGTGAGGACTTCAGCGTGGACGCGATGCGCGAGCTGACCGCCTCATATCTCGACCAGGTGGGGCCCGCGCTGGCGGAGAACTGGCACACGGACGACGGGCGCGGCGGTGCGGACGCGGAGTAACTCCGCCCGCACACAGGGTCATACTCCCGTACGCGAAAGGCACCAAGTTGCGCATACACAGCGTGACGATCAACCCAAGGTGCGCCCGGTTTAACCCAATTACCCCTCCCGAAACGTGATCCGTCTCACTCGGTTAACGCGAGACACTCTCGTTCTCCTAGTGTGTCCTTTCAGTGACTTCCTTCGACTCCACCCCCCAACTCAACGTCTGGCGCATGCTGCTCGCGCTGGCCGTGGTGTTCGTGATGCTCGCGACCACCGGCTGGACAGCCGTGCGCAACCACCGGGGCGCCGCCACACCGCTCGCGGCCTCCCTGTCCGCCTGGGAACGCGGTCACATAGGCGGCCACCGGCTGCCGGACCCGGACGACATGACGCCCGCCCGGCTGGCCCGCTTCTTCGCCTCGCTCGACGCGGGGCAGCGCGCCCGGCTCGCCGCCCGCTATCCGCTCGCGGTCGGCAACATGAACGGGGCGCCGGTGAAACTCCGTTACCGCGCCAACCGCATCGCCCTCGACCAGGCACGCAAGGTCGAGCTCAAACGCATGCACGACGACCGGCTCTCGGCGACCGGACAGCACGAGGCGGGCCGCCGGATGCACCGGTACGAGGACCTGCTGGGCAAGGAGCGCCGCATCCTCGCCTTCGACCCGCTGGGTTCGGGCCGGGTCGCGGAGGTCTTCGGCGACCTCGGCAAGGCCGAGCGGGTCTCCGTGGTGGTGCCGGGTGTCGACACCGACGTACTGACCTTCCAGCGCACCAACCACCAGTACTCCGCGCCCGTCGGCATGGCGAAGGCCCTCCACCAGGCCGAGCGGATGGCGAGTCCCGAAACGCGTACGGCCGTGATCGCGTGGGCCGACTACACGGCGCCCAGCGGACTCGGGATGGACGCGGCCACCGGGATTCGCGCCGAGGAAGGCGCGGTCCGCCTCAACTCTCTCGTACGGGCGCTGCCCGGCAGCTCGAGCGTGGCGCTGTACTGCCACAGCTACGGATCCGTGGTCTGCGGTGTCGCCGCGCACTCGCTGCCGTCCCGGGTCTCAGACATCGCGGTGGCGGGCAGTCCCGGGATGCGGGTCGAGAGGGCCGCGCAGCTGGACACCTCCGCCCGGGTGTGGGCCGTACGGGACTCCGACGACTGGATCCAGGACGTACCGCATCTGAAGGTCGGCGGGCTCGGTCACGGGGCCGATCCGATGTCCTCGGAGTTCGGTGCGCGGGTGCTGTCCTCGCGCGGCGCCAAGGGGCACACCGGCTATTTCGAGCCGGGCACCGACAGCCTGCGGAACTTCGCCGAGATCGGCATTGGTGCGTACCGCGCGGTGCGCTGCGCACACGAGGATGACGTGTGCCGGAAGGGTTTGTCCGACACGGCTGAAGTCGGACGCGCGTAGAGAACGAAGAAAGTGCGGTCTGCTCAGGGAGGGGACTAGGAAGCGCATGCCGCATACGATGGCCCGCATGGGTGACGTACTGGCCGGATTTCATGCCGCCTGGGAGTTCGAGTCCGACTCCGTGCTCATCCGCTTCGAACGGGGGATCCGCACGCCGAAGCTGTTCCAGGCGCTCGGTGAGCGCCGCATCCCGCTCGACGCGATCGCGGCGGTGACGCTGACGCCCGGCAAGCGCGGGACGGTCGTCCTGCGCGCCGAGCCGAGGCCGGGGGCGGATCCGCTCATGGAGGCGGCCGCGGGACAGCTCAAGGAGGGGTCCGACCCCTATCGGCTGGTGCTGCCCGCCGAGCGCGAGACGCTCGCCGAGTACTACGCGGACGAGCTGCGCGCCCTCCTCGCGCCCGAGGACACGGGACCGCCCGAGCGGTATCTGGTGCAACCGCCCGAAGCGCCGCTGCAGTTCAAGGCGTACGACGGGAAGGCGTCCTTCGACGGGAAGTCCGTGCACTTCCGGTGGTTCTGGACGGGGGCGTCGTCCGCGAAGTGGAAGTCCGGCGACCAGAGTTTCACCGTGTCCGACCTGTGTGGTGTCGAGTGGCGGTCACCTGAGGTGTTCGAGGGGCATCTGCGGCTTCTTCGGCGCGATACGGGGGCTTCGCAGCCGGCTCAGGCGGATCAGGATCCGGCCGCTGTTGTCTTTGGGCTCGGGTATGGGCCGGTTCATGAGTCGTTGCCGTTCGCCGCGGCGGTGTTGGGTGCCGTGCGGGCGGCGGGGCCGGCCCCTCTCAAGTCTGAGGGGGCCGCCCCTCGGCGGGATCCTGCCGATATCGCCGAGCGGATTCGGCACCTTGGCGAGTTGTATGAGGCGGGGTTGGTTACGGATGAGGAGTTCTCGACGAAGAAGGCCGAGTTGCTGGCTGAGCTTTAGGGGGCAGCTGGGTGCGTTGAGAAGCTGCGGGTTCGTCGTGGCTTGTCGCGCAGTTCCCCGCGCCCCTAAAGGCAAGCACCCCGGGCGCCCCCTCAAACAACCTGGCTACTCCCTGCCCGCCGATGTGAACGTCATGTCCGCGTAGCGGTTGCCCGCTACCTGGGTGGCGATCGGGTCCAGCAGTTTGAGGTCGTCCTCGCTCAGTACGATCCTGGTCGCTGCCGTGTTCTCCTCGATACGCGTCCGCTTGCGGGTGCCCGGGATGGGGATGACCGGGAGGCCGTGCAGCGCTGACTGCTGCTGGACCCATGCCAGGGCGATCTGGCCCACCGAGGCGTCGTGGGCCTGTGCCACCGTCCGGATCGGCTCCAGCAGGGCCGCGTTCGCCGCCGCGTTGTCGCCCGTGAAGCGGGGCTGCTGGCGGCGGAAGTCGTCGGCGGTCAGGTCCTTCTCGGCGTTCACGAAGGAACCCGTGAGGAAGCCTCGGCCGAGCGGGGAGTACGGGACCAGGCTCACGCCCAGCTCGCGGGCCGTCGGGACGACACTCGCCTCGATGTCCCTGCTGAACAGCGACCACTCCGACTGGACGGCCGCGATCGGGTGCACCGCCTGCGCGGCACGCAGTTCGCCGCCCGTGACCTCGCTGAGGCCGAGGTGCTTGACCTTGCCCTCGCGGATCAGCTCGGCCATGACGCCGACGGTCTCCTCGATGGGGACGTTCACGTCACGGCGGTGCATGTAGTAGAGGTCGATCACGTCGACGTCCAGGCGCTTCAGGCTCGCCTCGACGGCCTGGCGGATGTACGGCGGGTCGTTGCGGATGATCCGCCGGGTCGGGTCGTCCGGCGGGATCGTCAGGGCGAACTTCGTCGCGATGACGACCTCGTCGCGGTGCGCATTGAAGAACGGCGCCAGGAACTTCTCGTTCTCCCCCTGGCCGTAGGCGTCCGCCGTGTCGTAGAGCGTCACGCCGAGTTCCAGCGCGCGCTCCAGAGTGGCCCGCGCTTCCTCGGCGTCCGTCGGGCCGTACGCGAAGCTCATGCCCATGCAGCCGAGGCCCTGCACCCCGACCTCGGGGCCGCCCGTACCGAGCTCTGCCTTCGCGATCCTGCTGTCCGTCATCGGGACCTCTCCGACGCCAGGGCCCGCCCGGCGTCCGCATAGAAATTGATCTTCCGGTCGAGCACGGCAAGGGTGTCCTGGAGCTCGGCGATCCGCGACCGCACGTCCCGGCGGGTCGCCTCGAGGAGCTCGAAGCGGTCGGCGTACGTGTGGTCTCCCTCCCGCACCATCTCCGCGTACCGCACCATGTCCGCGACCGGCATCCCCGTCAGCCGCAGCTTGCCGACGAGGTCGAGCCAGTCGAGGTCGCGGTTGCTGTAGCGGCGCTGGCCGGTGTGCGAGCGGTCGATGTGCGGCATCAGCCCGATGCGCTCGTACCAGCGGAGGGTGTGCGCCGTCAGGCCGGTGAAGGCCACGACCTCGCTGATCGTGTACTGGTCCTGGCCGTCCGGACGCCGCTCCGCGTGCGGTAGGCCTGCACAGCTGTCGGTCCTGGTGTCCGTGGTCTCCATCACCGTCATGGCCTCAACGCTAAAACCTTGGAGTGCACTCCAAGCAAGCGGATTCTGGTGAAATTCCGTCGACTTGGTCGCGCTGCCCTGGCTACGGTGCCGATCATGAGTCTCGTACGCCGGGCTGTGCCCGAGGATGCCGAGGAGCTGCTGCGGCTGCGTCAGGTGATGATCGACTCGATGGCCGGGGCGGATACCTCCACCGCCTGGCAGGCCGAGTCCCTGGCCACAGTACGGGGTCGACTGGCCGATCCTGACGGGTGTTTCGCGGCGTTCGTCGTCGATCACCCTGAGCGGGTGGGGGCGCTCGGGGCTCTTGTCGTGGGGACCTTGGAGTACCGGATCGGGCGGGCCGGGAATCCGCACGGGCGGATCGGATACGTGTTCAGCGTCGCGACCGATCCTGATGTGCGGCGGCGGGGGTATGCGCGGGCCTGTATGGAGGCGCTGGTGGAGTGGTTCCGGGAGCGGGGAGTCGGTCAGATTGATCTGACCGCCTCGGTGGAGGCTGCGCCGCTGTATGCGTCTATGGGGTTTGTTCGTACGCCGGATCCGTTGATGCGGCTTCGATTTTGACTGCGGGCCGGTGGGGGCTGGTCGCGCCCACGCGGCGGAGCCGCAAATTGATACAGCCCCGCGCCCCTGAAGACAAGGGCGCTGCCCGAACCCGGTGCCTCACGTGGTCGTAGGCTCTTCTGCATGTCCTTGCAGAGTCTCGCCCTGATCGAGAAGTGGCCCGTTTCCACCGCTGCCGCCGCCGTCGTTCGTGCGGACGGCACCGTGCCCGGGGTTCATGGCCCCACTTCGCAGCGGTTCGCGCTTGCCTCCGTCACCAAGCCGCTGGCCGCCTACGCCGTGCTGGTGGCGTACGAGGAGGGGGCCGTCGAGCTGGACGAACCCGCCGGGCCCGAGGGGTCGACCGTGCGGCATCTGCTGGCGCACACGAGTGGGCTTGCCTTTGACGAGCATCGGGTGACCGCGGCGCCGGGGCAGCGGCGGCTGTACTCCAACGCCGGGTTCGAGCAGCTCGGCGATCACATCGCGAAGGCGACGGAGATTCCCTTCGCCGAGTATCTGAAGCAGGCCGTGCTCGAACCGCTCGGGATGGTGAACACGTCCCTCGACGGTTCGCCCGCGAAGGACGGTGTCTCGACTGTCGACGATCTGGTGCGGTTCGCCGCCGAGGTGCAGGCGCCGCGACTGCTGGATCCGCGGACCGTTGTCGAGGCGATGACCGTGCAGTACCCGGGCACGAAGGGCGTCCTGCCGGGGTACGGGCACCAGAACCCGAACGACTGGGGGCTCGGCTTCGAGATCCGGGACTCCAAGTCGCCTCACTGGACGGGGAGTTCGTCCTCTCCCCGGACCTTTGGACACTTCGGTCAGTCCGGGACGTTCCTGTGGATCGACCCGGTCGCGGGTGCGGCCTGCGTGGCGCTCACGGACCGGGCGTTCGGACCGTGGGCCGTCGAGGCGTGGCCCACGTTCACGGATGCGGTACTCGCCGAGCTGTAGAGGCGTTCGGCCTAGGCCATCTCCCAGAGCAGCAGTTCCGCCTCGCCTCTGGCCTCCGCCTCCAGGTCCTTCGCGTCCGTGATCCGGGCCGCGTCGCCGGGGCTCAGCACCCAGCTGTCCAGCAGGACTTCGCCGCGTACGACATGCGCGTACACGAAGGGCGCGTCGGGGACGGCGGTCCGTTCGCCCGACGCGAGGCGGCGTACGTGGAGCATCGCGGCGGCCTCCGGAACGGCGTACGGGGTGGAGTCGGCGATGCCGTGGACGATCTCGTACGCGGGGTCGCCGCCCGGTTCCAGCGGGGCGAGCCACATCTGGACGAAGGTCAGGGGGGTGTCGCCGTCGTTGCGTTCGACGTGGCGGACTCCGCCCGCCGAGCTGAGGCGCTGTACGTCGCCGGGGCGTACCACCGACTCGTGGCCGGTGGTGTCGCGGTGGGTCAGTTCGCCCTCGACGACCCAGGTGACGATCTCGGTGTGGCTGTGGGGGTGCTCGTCGAAGCCGGCGCCGGGGGCGAGGCGCTCCTCGTTGCAGGCGA
Organism: Streptomyces albicerus; assembly: GCF_008905045.1. Classification (GTDB taxonomy): domain Bacteria; phylum Actinomycetota; class Actinomycetes; order Streptomycetales; family Streptomycetaceae; genus Streptomyces; species Streptomyces albicerus. The sequence goes on along the minus strand of NZ_VWMY01000033.1, from coordinate 21,740 downwards.
TGACCGCGCCGAAGCGGAGGTTGTCCGGGTCGTAGTGCGGGCCGAAGGAGAAGGCATGCAGGGACTCGATCCCGGCCGCCGGGTCGCCTCCGCGGTAGCGCTCGTCGGCGCGCCGTACGTCCATCACGCACCCACCGTAGACCCGCGGAGCCCTTCGTCTGAGACCCGCACGGCACACGGCCGCGTCGCTCACCCGAGACCCGCCGCCGCACACTCCCGTCCTGATAAGGCAGTCTTGTCCCGTGCCCGAACCCGAATCCAGCAACACCGAACGAGCAGCACGCGCCGCCCACGCGCATGCCGCGACCCTGAAGCGGCTGGAGAAGTCGTCCGGAAGTCTCGCCGCCCAGGCCATCGCGCGCATGGACGAGACGCTGCCGTGGTACCGGGCGATGCCACCGGAGAACCGGTCCTGGATCGGCCTCGTGGCCCAGGCCGGTATCGCCGCGTTCACGGAGTGGTTCCGGCATCCGGACGCTCCGCAGGCGATCTCCACGGACGTCTTCGGCACCGCGCCGCGCGAGCTGACCAGAGCGATCACCCTGCGGCAGACCGTGGAGATGGTGCGGACGACGATCGAGGTCATGGAGAGCGCCATCGACGAGGTGGCCGCTCCGGGCGACGAGGGCCTGCTCCGCGAGGCGCTGCTCGTGTACGCACGGGAGATCGCCTTCGCCACCGCCCAGGTGTACGCGCAGGCCGCCGAGGCGCGCGGCGCCTGGGACGCCCGGCTGGAGTCGCTGGTGGTGAACGCGGTCCTGTCGGGAGAGGCCGACGAGGGCGCCGTCAGCCGCGCCGCGGCGCTCGGCTGGAACTCGCCCGAGCATGTGTGCGTGGTGCTCGGTACGGCTCCCGACGGTGACAGCGAGCTGACCGTCGAGGCGATCCGGCGGGCCGCCCGGCACGCCAAGCTCCAGGTGCTGACCGGTGTGCTCGGCGACCGGCTCGTCGTCATCGCGGGCGGCAGCGACAACCCGATCGGGGTCGCCAAGTCCCTGATCGGGCCGTATGCCGCGGGGCCCGTGGTGGCCGGTCCGGTGGTGCCCGACCTGCTCGCCGCGACCCGTTCCGCGCAGGCCGCGGCCGCCGGACTCAAGGCGTGTTTCGCCTGGCAGGACGCCCCGCGGCCGGTGCTGGCGGACGATCTGCTGCCGGAGCGCGCGATCGCCGGAGACCCCTCGGCTCGCGAGCAGCTGGTGGAGGAGATCTACAGACCGCTGGAGGAGGCCGGGTCGGCACTCCTGGAGACCCTGAGCGTCTATCTGGAACAGGCGAGCAGTCTCGAGGGCGCGGCCCGGATGCTCTTCGTGCATCCCAACACCGTGCGCTACCGGCTTCGACGTGTGACTGACGTCACCGGCTGGTCGCCTTCCGATGTACGGTCGGCGTTCACGCTGCGGATCGCGCTGATCCTGGGGCGTCTGGCCGATGGAGATCCCCAGCTCTAGGCTTTTGTCGGGGCCCTACAATTCCCCCTCCTGTTCTTCGTCCCTGTCCCCACGGGCGGCCGTGCCCGTCCACAAGAGAGAGTGTGAGAGTGCTCGTACTCGTCGCTCCCGGCCAGGGCGCCCAGACGCCCGGCTTCCTGACTCCTTGGCTCGAACTCCCCGGTGTCCGCGGTGCCCTCGAGGCATGGTCGGACGCCGCGAAGGTCGACCTGATCCGCTACGGCACCGAGGGTGACGCGGAGGAGATCCGCGACACCGCGGTGGCGCAGCCGCTGCTGGTCGCGGCCGGGCTGGTTTCCGCGTACACGCTCTTCGACGACCCGGCGGAGCTGCCCCGCAAGGTCGGCGCCATCGCCGGACACAGCGTCGGCGAGCTCACCGCCGCCGCGCTCGCCGGAGTGCTCCCCGACGAGGAGACCGTCCGCCTGGTCCGCACCCGCGGGCTCGCCATGGCCGAGGCCGCCGCCGTCACCGAGACCGGCATGGCCGCGCTGCTCGGCGGCGACCCCGAGGTGAGCGTCGCGCACCTGGAGAAGCTGGGCCTGACGCCCGCGAACGTCAACGGCGCCGGCCAGATCGTGGCCGCGGGCACGATGGAGCAACTCGCCGCGCTGACCGAGGACAAGCCCGAGGGGGTGCGCAAGATCGTCGCCCTGAAGGTGGCCGGCGCCTTCCACACGCACCACATGGCTCCCGCGGTCGACGCGCTGGCGAAGGCCGCCGAGGCGCTCACCCCCGCCGACCCGAAGCTCACGTACGTCTCCAACAGGGACGGCCAGGCCGTCGCCACCGGCGCGGAGGTCCTCTCCCGGCTGGTCGGCCAGGTCGCCAACCCGGTCCGCTGGGACCAGTGCATGGAGACCTTCAAGGAACTCGGCGCGACCGCGCTGCTCGAGGTGTGCCCCGGCGGCACGCTGACCGGTCTCGCCAAACGCGCGCTGCCCGGCGTGAAGACGCTGGCGCTGAAGACACCCGACGACCTCGACGCGGCTCGCGAGCTCATCGCCGAGCACGCCTCCGCCTGAGCGCGTAAGGAGCCGACAGAGCATGTCGAAGATCAAGGCCCGCAAGGGCGCCCCGTACGCGCGCATCCTGGGTGTCGGCGGCTACCGCCCGACCCGTGTCGTGCCGAACGAGGTGATCCTCGAGCGGATCGAGTCGTCCGACGAGTGGATCCGCTCGCGCTCCGGCATCGAGACCCGGCACTGGGCGAACGACGAGGAGACCGTCGCCGCCATGTCGATCGAGGCGTCCGGCAAGGCCATCGCCGACGCCGGGATCAACGCCGAGCAGATCGGTGCCGTGGTCGTCTCGACCGTCTCGCACTTCAGCCAGACCCCGGCCGTCGCCACCGAGATCGCCGACAAGCTCGGCACCGCGAAGGCCGCGGCCTTCGACATCTCGGCGGGCTGCGCCGGCTTCGGCTACGGACTGACCCTGGCCAAGGGCATGATCGTCGAGGGCTCCGCCGAGTACGTACTCGTCATCGGCGTCGAGCGGCTGTCCGACCTCACCGACCTGGAGGACCGCGCGACGGCCTTCCTGTTCGGCGACGGCGCGGGCGCGGTCGTCGTGGGCCCCTCCCAGGAGCCGCACATCGGCCCGACCGTCTGGGGTTCCGAGGGCGACAAGGCCGCCACGATCAAGCAGACCGTGCCCTGGGACCGTTACCGGATCGGTGACGTCTCCCAACTGCCCCTGGACTCCAAGGGCGAGGTCAAGTTCCCCGCGATCACGCAGGAAGGCCAGGCGGTGTTCCGCTGGGCCGTGTTCGAGATGGCGAAGGTCGCCAAGGAGGCGCTGGACGCCGCCGGACTCACTGCGGACGACTTGGACGTCTTCATTCCCCACCAGGCCAACGAGCGGATCATCGACTCGATGGTGAAGACTCTCAAGCTGCCGGAGCACGTCACGGTCGCGCGTGACGTGCGCACCACCGGCAACACCTCGGCCGCCTCGATTCCGCTCGCGATGGAGCGGCTCCTGGCGACCGGCGAGGCGAAGAGCGGCGACACCGCGCTCGTCATCGGCTTCGGGGCGGGTCTCGTATACGCCGCGACGGTCGTTACCCTCCCCTAGGCACACCGTTCGGATCATCTCCGGGCGGGAGTACCGCCACACCCTCTGGATACACAAGAAGGAGCGCCTGACATGGCCGCCACTCAGGAAGAGATCGTCGCCGGTCTCGCCGACATCGTGAACGAGATCGCCGGCATCCCGGTCGAGGACGTCCAGCTGGAGAAGTCCTTCACCGACGACCTGGACGTCGACTCGCTGTCCATGGTCGAGGTCGTCGTCGCCGCCGAAGAGCGCTTCGACGTCAAGATCCCGGACGACGACGTCAAGAACCTCAAGACGGTCGGCGACGCGACCAAGTACATCCTCGAGCACCAGGGCTGAGTAACCCCTCACCCCGGATGCTGCAAGCCCCGCCACCCGGCGGTGGCGCCGCTGAATCCTCGTATCCGTTGGAGAAAGAATTCCCGTGAGCCCGACCAATCGCACCGTGGTCGTCACCGGTATCGGCGCAACCACACCGCTGGGTGGCGACGCAGCCTCTACCTGGGAGGGCCTGGTCGCCGGACGTTCCGGTGTCCGCGCCCTCGAACAGGAGTGGGCCGCCGATCAGGCGGTCCGTATCGCGGCGCAGATCGCCGTGGAGCCGGGCGAGGTCATTCCGCGCCCGCAGGCCCGCCGCCTCGACCGCTCGGCGCAGTTCGCGCTGATCGCGGCCAAGGAGGCCTGGGCGGACGCCGGTTACACCGACACGGCGGGCGAGGACGGAAACGTCGACCCCGACCGTCTCGGCGCGGTCATCGCCTCCGGCATCGGCGGCGTCACCACCCTGCTCGACCAGTACGACGTGCTGAAGGAGAAGGGCGTACGCCGCGTCTCCCCGCACACCGTTCCCATGCTGATGCCGAACGGCCCGTCGGCCAACGTGGGTCTGCTCGTCGGCGCCCGCGCCGGTGTGCACACCCCGGTCTCCGCCTGTGCTTCGGGCGCCGAGGCCATCGGCTACGCCATCGAGATGATCCGCACCGGCCGCGCCGACGTCGTCGTCGCCGGTGGTACGGAGGCGGCGATCCACCCGCTGCCCATCGCCGCGTTCGGCAACATGATGGCGATGTCCAAGAACAACGACGACCCGCAGGGCGCCTCGCGTCCCTACGACATCGGCCGTGACGGCTTCGTCCTCGGTGAGGGCGCCGGCGTCATCGTCCTGGAGTCCGCCGAGCACGCCGCCAAGCGCGGTGCCCGCGTGTACGCGGAGGCGGTCGGCCAGGGTATCTCGGCCGACGGCCACGACATCGTGCAGCCGGAGCCGGAAGGGCGTGGCATCGCCCACGCCTTGCAGAACCTGCTGGACAACACTGATCTGAACCCGGCCGAGATCATGCACGTGAACGCGCATGCGACCTCCACGCCGGCCGGTGACGTGGCCGAGCTGAAGGCGCTGCGGAAGGTCTTCGGTGACGACACCGACCACTTCGCGGTCTCCGGTACGAAGTCCATGACCGGGCATCTGCTGGGTGGTGCGGGTGGTGTGGAGTCGGTCGCCACGGTGCTTGCGCTGTATCACCGGATCGCGCCGCCGACCATCAACGTCGACAACCTCGACCCGGAGGCGGAGGCTGCGGCCGATGTCGTTCGCGGAGAGGCTCGCAAGTTGCCCGTCGAGGGGCGGATTGCCGCGTTGAACGACTCGTTCGGGTTTGGTGGGCACAACGTGGTGCTGGCGTTCCGTACGGTCTGAATTCGGCCGTTTTTGTCATGACGGTGAGTGGCCCGGGCTCCTCCTTGAGGAACCCGGGCCACTCGTCGTTCGTTATCTGTTGTTGGCCTGCTGCGGGAGGTGGGGGCTGATCGCGCAGTTCCCCGCGCCCCTGAAGGGGCGCTCCCGTGCACGGGGCTTGTACGTCAGACCACCTGGTGGAGCCAGCGGACCGGGGCTCCCTCGCCTGCGTAGCGGAAAGGCTCCAGTTCGTCGTCCCAGGGTTTGCCCAGGAGTCTGGTGAGTTCGGACTCCAGTTGGGTTTCGCCTCGTTGGGAGCGGACGAGGGCGGCGCGCAGGCGGTCCTCGGGGATCAGGATGTCGCCGTGGATGCCCGTCACGGCGTGGAAGATGCCCAGTTCAGGGGTGCAGCTGTAGCGCTCGCCCTCAGCGGTGGCGCACGGTTCGGCGGTGACCTCGAAGCGCAGCATCTGCCAGCCGCGCAGCGCGGAGGCGAGCTTGGAGGCGGTGCCGACCTCGCCCTTCCAGGAGAACTCCGATCTCCACGTGCCGGGCGCCGCGGGCTGCCGGATCCAGTCGAGGCTGACGCGCGTGCCGAGTACGCCCGCGACTGCCCACTCGACGTGCGGGCACAGCGCGCGCGGCGCGGAGTGCACGTAGAGAACTCCACGTGTCGTCACTGGGACCTCCGGACAGAGCGGGCATCTTGTTACTTTGGCGGAACGTCAGTGGCAGGGCCGCCACGGGGCGAGGCTACCGTGCGGCGGCGCAAGGAGTGTGACGTACCGTCGGTCCCAGCGCCCGGAAACACGGAGGTTTCACCCAGGGGGACGCCCCAGGGGTGGGCTGCCGTTGCGTGACGAACGAGGGGAACTGGGGATGCGGAAGCGTGGTCACCCTTCACGAGGTGCCGCCGCGGTCGCCGCGGCGGCCCTTCTGGGCGTCGGCGGACTCGCCGGATGCGACGCCAGCGGCGGCAACTCCCCAGGACCGTCGGGCACCACCGCGCGGGCCGTGAAGCCCTCCCCGAAGCCCACGCCCACCTGGGACCGCAGCCCACGCTCGCTGGCCGCCGTCGGCGACTCCATCACGCGCGGCTTCGACGCCTGCTCGGTGCTGTCCGACTGCCCCGAGGTCTCGTGGGCGACCGGCACCGACGCGGAGGTGAACAGCCTCGCGGTACGCCTCCTCGGGAAGGCCGGGGCCGCCCAGCGCAGCTGGAACTACGCGGTGACCGGCTCTCGCATGGCCGACCTGCCCGGCCAGATGGCCCAGGCCGCCACGAGGAAGCCCGAACTGGTCACGGTGATGGCCGGCGCGAACGACGCCTGCCGTTCGTCGGTGGACGCGATGACATCGGTGTCGGAATTCCGCGCCCAGTTCGAGGACGCGCTGACCACGCTGCGCGACGAGTTGCCCAAGACCCAGGTGTACGTGTCGAGCGTGCCCGATCTGAAGCGGCTGTGGTCGGAGGGCCGGACCAACCAGCTGAGCAAGCAGATCTGGAAGCTCGGCATCTGTCCGTCGATGCTCGGTGACGCGGACGCCCTCGACTCGGCGGCGACGCTGCGGCGGGACACGGTGCAGGATCGGGTGGAGGAGTACAACTCGGTGCTGAAGGAAGTGTGCGCGAAGGATCTCCGATGCCGTTTCGACGGCGGGGCGGTCTTCGAGTACCGCTTCGGCACCAAGCAGTTGAGTCACTGGGACTGGTTCCATCCGAGCAAGAACGGGCAGGCGCGGCTCGCCGAGATGGCGTACGCGGTGGTGACTTCGCGTAAGCCTCCGGCTTGAGGGAGAGCGGGTCAGAGTTTCACCGTTGCCCTCAGCCTGCGGTCCGCGATGGAGCGGGACGCCTCGATCTCGTACGAACCCTTCATGTACGTCCAGGAGTTGGTCTGCTCGTCCCAGGTCTCGAAGGCTCGGCGGGGGAGTTCGACGGTGACCTCGGTGCTTTCGCCCGGGGCCGCCTCGATGGACGCAAAGCCGGCCAGCCAGCGGGGCGGCCGGGCGGCATCCGGATCGGTGGGGGTCACGTAGAGCTGGATGACCTCGCGGCCCCTGCGCGTACCGGAGTTCGTGATGCGGACCGTGACCGTCGTGCCCGCGGCCTCGATCTCGTCGTACGTCCAGTCGGTGTAGCCGAGGCCGTGGCCGAAAGGGTACGTCGGGGTCCTGGACGCCCTCTCCCAGGCTCGGTAGCCGATGAACACGTCCTCGGTGTAGGGGAGTTCGCCGTCGGCGGGGGTGACCTGCGTGACCGGGGCGTCGGTGAGGGTGCCCCAGGTGGTGGGGAGGCGGCCGCCGGGCTCGTGGGCGCCGGTGAGGACGTCGGCGAGGGCGGCGCCGCCCTCCTGGCCCGGGAACCAGGTGAGGAGCACGGCGGCGACCTCGTCACGCCACGGGAGTTCCACCGGGGAGCCGGAGTTGACGACCACGACGGTGTTCGGGTTGGCGGCGGCGACCGCGCGGACCAGTTCGTCCTGGCGGCCGGGGAGCCGGAGGTCCTTGCGGTCGAAGCCCTCGGACTCGACGCGTTCGGTGGTGGCGACCACGACGACGGCGGTGTCGGCGGCGCGGGCGGCCTCGACGGCCTCGGCGATCAGGTCGTCGGAGTCGCGCCGGGGCTCCTGGTGGGCGAGCGTGAAGCCGATGACCCGCATGGGGACGTTCTCGGGGAGGACGACGACGTGGCGCAGTGACACCTCGTAGGTGTCCCCGGCGGTGAGCTCGACGGTGGCACGCTCGACGGGTGCGCCGAAGAACGTCACGAACGGGTCGCCCTTCTCGGCACGCTGCACCTCGTCGAAGTGCGTCGTGCCGTCGACCGTCAGCGTGAAGACGCCCAGTCCCTTGATTCCGAAGGTGTGCGGCCGCTCTCGCGCGGGGTGAACGTGCCGGTCAGTTCGACGCTGTGGAGGTTGTCCTGGGTGACGCCGTCGGGCAGGTCGGTGCCCATCCACTGGATCTGGCCGTTGGGAGCAGAGCCCGTACCCACGACGTGGCCGGCGGCGTCGCGGCAGACCGCGCGCAGCTCGAAGCCCTTGTCTGCGGCGGCGAGTTCCTCGCTGGGGTCGGCGCCGAGCGCGTACGTCAGTGTGCCCTCGGGCAGGGCGGCGGTGAGGCCGTCGAGCGGGGAGACGATCCGGGCGGGGAAGACCGTGGCGGAGCCGCCGCCGAGGACGCGGGCGTCGCGGGCGGCGGCGCCGATGAGGGCGACGGAGTGGCCTTCGGCGATCGGGAGGACGCCTTCGTTGCGTACGAGGACGAAGGCGCGGCGGGCGATCTCGCGGGCCAGGGCTTCGCCGTCGACGGGTTCGGGCAGCTCGGTGATCACCGGCTCGGCTCCTGCCAGGATGCCGACGCGGGCGGCGAGCCGCAGAACGTTCCGTACGGCCTCGTCGACCTTGGCCTCGGCCACCTCTCCGGCGCGGACGGCGGCGGCGAGCGCCTCGCCGTACACGGTGGTCGGTCCTGGCATCGCGACGTCCAGGCCGCCCTCGATGTCGCGGACGGTCGAGCGGGCGGCCATCCAGTCGGAGACGTTGAAGCCGTCGAAGCCCCACTCGCCGCGCAGGATCTCGTTCACGAGGTGGCGGTGCTCGGTCATCGTCGTGCCGTTGACCGAGTTGTAGGCGGTCATGATGCCCCAGGGGTGGGCGTTCTCGACGATGGCTTCGAAGGGGGCCAAGTAGAGCTCGCGCAGGGCGCGTTCGGAGATCACGTTGTTCACGGTGAAGCGGTCGGTCTCGGCGTCGTTGGCGACGAAGTGCTTGACGGTGGTGCCGACGCCGCCTTCCTGTACGCCGGTCACGTACGCGGAGCCGATCCGCCCCGTCAGGTACGGGTCCTCGCTGTACGCCTCGAAGTGGCGGCCGCCGAGCGGCGATCGGTGCAGGTTGACCGTGGGGGCGAGCAGGACGTGGACGCCCTTGCGGCGGGCCTCCTGGGCGAGGAGGGTGCCGGCGCGGCGGGCCAGGGCGGGGTCCCAGGTGGCGGCGAGCGCGGTCGGGGACGGCAGGGCGATGGACGGGTCGTCGGCGGTCCAGCGCGTGCCGCGTACCCCGATCGGGCCGTCGGACATGACCAGCGACGGCAGGCCGATCTCGGGCAGTGCGGGCAGGGACCACATGTCCTGTCCGGCGAGCAGCCGCGCCTTCGCGTCCAGGTCGAGTTCCGCGAGTGCCGCCCCGACCACCGCCTCGCGCGCCCGATCGGCCGGGGTGGGCTGGGTTCCCGCCATGGCGGTGCCTCCTCGTTGAAGTCCTGGACGTCTCCATCCTGCCTCGGCCGCCTGCGAAGCACTCGGGACCGCAACCACCAATCGGACTTCCTCACTCTGCTCGGCGAGGGCTGAGCGCGGCGACTACCTCGACCTCCACGAGGGCCTCCGGCTTGAACAGGCGGGACACCTCGAACGTCATGCTGGTGGGGGCGGTTCCGGTGAGGAACTCCCTTCGTACGGCGCCGTATTCGTGGAGCCTGCCGATGTCCGTCAGATACGTACGGATGTTGATGACGTCGGCGAGCGTCGCGCCATGCGCCTTGAGCAGGGCGTCGATGGTCTCGAAGACGCCGCGGGTCTGTTCGGCCAGGGTGTCCCCGTCGGCGATCTGTCCGGAGAGGTACAACATCACTCCCCCGCCGTCGAGTTCGACCCGGGCGACCTGGGAGTAATAGGCGTTCGCGGGCTGCGGAGCCGAGGATGGATTGTCGAGTGTCGTCTGCACAGCGGTCCTTCAACGTCGGTTACCGGTCGGTCTCGTCGTCTCGACGCTAGGCGCGGACATTCGATGCGACAAGCGAATGTCTAGCATGGCTGACATGCCTGAAACGCATATCGGAGACGAGCTCGGAGACGCTGCGGACGCGCTGGTCGGCGGAGCCGTCGGAGTGGACGCCGCCGGGCCGGACGACATGCCCGACCTCTCGACCGTGTGGCTGCGGGTGTTCCTGGAGGTGGCCAGGCACGGGTCGTTCACGGTGGCCGGGCGGGTGCTCGGCTGGACGCAGTCCGCGGTGTCGCGGCAGGTCGCCTCGCTGGAGGCGGCCCTTGGCGGGACGCCGCTCTTCGACCGGCTGCCGCGCGGGGTGCGGCTGACGGAGGCGGGGCGGGCGCTCGCACCGCACGCCGAGGCCGTGGCCGGGAGACTGCGGGACGCGGGGCGGGAGTTGACGGCACTGCGCGAGGGGGCGGGCGGGCGGTTGCGGGTCGGCGCGTTCGCGACGGCCGACGCGGCGCTGGTGCCGCGCGCCATCGCCGCGTTCCGCGCCCGGCACCCAGGGGTGCTGCTCACCCGCGAAGAAGGACTCACCCCGGCCCTCCTCGACGGTCTCACCGCCGGTGACCTCGACCTCGCGGTGGTCTCCACGACGGGCCGCGCCCCGCTGGACGCGTACGAACTGCGCCACCTTCTCGACGAGTCCCTGTACGTCGCCGTCCCCGCCGGCCATCCGCTCGCGGCCCTCCCCTCCGTCGAGCTGCCCCAACTCGCCGACGCCGACTGGATATCCGGCAGCTCCCGCCCCGAGGGCACACTCCTCGACACGGCCCTGCGGCACGGTTTCCGCCCGCGTGTGGCGCATGTCGTCGCCGAGTGGACGGCCAAACAGGGGTACGTGGCCGCCGGGCTCGGAGTCACCCTGATCCCGGCGCTCGCCGCCGAGTCCGTACGCCCCGACATCGCGCTCCTGCCCGTCCGCGACGAGGGCGCTCCCGCGCGGGCGGTGTACGCGGCGACGGTGCGGGGGCGGCAGCTCGCGCCCACCGCGGAGGCGTTCCTGGCGGCGTTGCGGGCGGCCGCCGCGAGGATTCCCACGTGAGCCGCGCGGATCACTCCCACCTCTCACTCCCACCTCGGAAACCACGCACCATGGCGTACGAAACTTCCGTCACGCATACTGCGGCCATCCGACGACGGCCCCCACCACTCGCGACGGAAGGACCTGAACTCCCTTGACGCACATACGTGTTCGGATCGGTGCCCTCGGCCTGGCCCTGCTGACGGGACTCGCCGCCCCGCCCGCCCTGGCCGCCGAGAATCCCGCCGCCGCGCCCACCGTGGAGGAGCAGCGCCTCGACAAGGCGGCGCCCCAGGAGATCCTGGCCCGCTCCGGATTCGACACGGTGGCACCGGAGTTCACGCGGGCGCTGGGCAAGACCCGCTCGTACGCGCAGGCCGAGCGCGTGGTCGTACGGCAGGGTGCGCGGCTGTGGCAGCGGGCGGTCGACCGGGCGCAGGGCCGGGGCCCGGCGGCCGGTGACCTCAGCCGGGACGACGACCGGCCGCTGTACTGGGCGCGGCTCGGCATGACCCGCGAAGTACGCCAGTGGGAGCCGGAGTTCGGCCTCACCGAAGCCCAACGCAGCCGCCTTCTCGCGTCACTCGAGCGAACCTCCCGGGGTCAGGACACCATCCGCTATCCGCATGGCAAGGGCGTCAAGCGGATCCTGGTGACCGGCTTCGACCCGTTCACGCTGGACCGGGACATCCGGATCTCCAACCCGTCCGGCGCGACGGCGCTGGCGCTCGACGGCACGGTGATCGAGACGGCCGACGGTCCCGCCCGCGTCGAGACGGCCGTCTTCCCCGTCCGCTGGCAGGACTTCGCCGACGGCACGGTGGAGCGGACGTTGCGCCCGCAACTCCCCCGTGTCGACTTGTTCGCGACGGTCAGCCAGGGGCGGGTGGGCCGCTTCGACGTCGAGCGCACCAACGGGGCCTGGCGGGGCGGCTTCCCGGACAACGAGAACCTCTCCCGCACCGAGACGATCCCCGTCACCGATCCCGCCTCGCAGCCGCAGTGGACGTCAACGACCTTGCCGTACAAGGAGATCGTGGCCGCCAGTACGGGTCGCTTCCCCGTGTACGACAACACGTCGGTGACCGAGATCCCGGCGGGCGGCACGGATCCCGTCGTACGCCCCGAGGGGCCGACCGCCGGCTCGACGGCCCGGGCGGGCGGTGGCGGGGACTACCTCTCCAACGAGATCGCGTACCGCGCGACGCTGTTGCGGGACCGGCTGGGCCTCACCGCCACACTCCCCGGCGGGCACGTCCACACGCCGGTGCTGCAGTTCGGCACGGGCAACACGGATCCGGCGAGCGGGACGGTCACGGACCCCGAGTTCATTCAGAACCGGCTGGACATCATCGCTCAGGTCCGGTCGATCCTGACGGTGGCGGCGGACGTCACCGACTGACGCTGTCGCTGCCCGCGGGCTCCTCGTCCTCCGCGTCGGGCTCCTCACGGGTTTCCTCGCCCAGCAGGTCGCGGGCCATCAGCGTGGCGCCCGCGACCGCGCCGGGCATCAGGAAGACGGCGACGAACGGGACGAGGAAGGCGAGGCCCAGCGGGGTGCCGAAGCCCCAGACCAGGGCCTTGCGGGAACGGAGCATGGTGAGGCGGTCGCGGAGTACGACGCCGCGGCGTTGGAGCGCGACCGCCGTCAGCTCCTCGGTGAGGAAGAAGCCGGTGACGACGAAGCCGATCACCGGGACGACGGTCTGGCCCACGAGCGGGATGAACCCGAGGGCGAAGAGCAGCACGCCCCACACCAGGGCCCTGGCCACGATCCGGAGGCTGTCCCGTGCCGAGATCAGCAGCTCGCGCCACAGGGGCAGGCCCGACTCGGGGGCCGTGCCGTCCGGGGAGACGTCCCGGTCCACCTTCTCCGAGAGGTTCTCGTAGAAGGGCTGGCCCAGGAGGAGCGTGACCGCGGTGAAGGTGAGTACGGCGAGGAGGAGCGCGAGGGCGAAGAGGACTGCCGTCAGGAATCCTCGGAAGAGGCCCAGCCAGGGGCTTTCCCACTCGTCGGCGAACGGGGTGGACCAGGTGACGAAGTCGCTGCCCCACAGGGCCAGGGCGGTCAGTGCGGCCGCATACAGCACGAGTGTGATCAGGCCCGGGATCAGTCCGAACCCGAACTGCTTCCCGTGCCGGGCCACCCATCGCTGACCCCGCATCAAGTAGCCGAACCCCACGCCAAGATCATGCATAGCTGCACTTTACCGGGGCGGGGGCGGGGGGTACGACGTCGGCTGCGGGCGGGTGTGCGGGCCCTTTCCTTCCCCAACCCCACCCCTTCCCGAAACTGGGGCTCCGCCCCGGGTGGGTGGGGGTTTCGGACGGTTCGCCGGGTGCGGGCCGTCGTGGGCTGGTCGCGCAGTTCCCCGCGCCCCTTAAGGGGCCCGTTGTCGAGTGCCGGTCGTCTTGGGTTGCTCGCGCCGTTCCCCGCGCCCCTAAAGGGGCCCGTGCCCCTTGCGGGGCTTAGTAGGTTCCGGCCGGAGGGGACGTGGCGGGATGTCCGT
>NZ_VWMY01000033.1:0-8095 GCF_008905045.1 Streptomyces albicerus | reverse complement strand
CCCCGCCCCCCCCCCCCCCCCCGGCCCCGCCCCCGACGAACCGACCGACACCCCCACCCACCCCAGGGGCGCGGGGAACTGCGCGACCAGCCCCCACCCACCCGCAGACGAACTCCCGGACATCACACCGGCTGCACAGCCACCACAACCCCGGGCTCCGCCGCAGGCGACACCGCCGCGGACACCCGCACCGCCGCAGCCCGAGCCACCCGCCCCGCACGAGACGCGGACGCCAGCAACACAGGCTGAAGCTGTTCGAGGCCGGAGACCACGAACTCCTCGCCGGCGATCAGCAAGGGACGCCCCGCCTTGAGGCCGGCGGCCGCCGCCTCCGTGAGGTCGGCGAGCGGCGGAAGCGCCGCTCGGACGACACCCGCCCCGGCCGCAGCCGCCCGTTCCGCCAGTGCCACCTGGAGCGGCAGCAGCGGAGCCACCGCCGCCGTCAACGCGTCAGCGATCCGCCGCAGTTCGGGAGACGAATCCCGCAACACATCCGCCGCGGCCCGGATCAGCGGGGCAAGGGCGAGAAGCACACCCGCCGACAGCCCCGCCGCCGCGGGCAGCAGCGGCGACGTGGCTTCCACCAGTTCGCCGAGCGCCTCCGCGGCCTCCTCCACAGCGGGCTCCACCGCATCGAGGACCGGCAGCAGACTGTCCCCGAGCGCCGCCAGCAACGCCTGCGCGGGCTCGCTCACCGGGTGAACGGCCAGCGGCGCCCCGCTCGTGCCCAGCCGCGTCAAGGTGTCCACGATCCGGTAGAAGGCCTCCTGGGCCTCCGGAGACGCACTCGCCTCGGCCAGCTCGGCGGTCGTCTCCCGCAACACCCGCAACACCTCGGCCCCCGAACCGTCGCGAGGATCAAAGGTGTTGATGGCGATACGCGTGATGTTCCCTGCCGTGTCCAGCAGTTGGCCGGTGATATCGGTCGTGTTGCGCGCGATACGCGCGACGTCATCCCTGCTGGGGAGCGACGGAATCGTTGCCATGGACTCTCCTCGCCTCACACACGCTCTGCCGGCCTGCTGGCGTCCACCCTCAGCATGCCCCCTCCACCCGCCCGAGCACCCGCCATCGGTGGCATCCGTGGCGGGCGTGACGCCAACGCCCCCTTGTTGCAAGCGAGTCGAACAGGTAGACCTCGCGTACCGATGTCAGACACGTCCACAGGAACCAGGAACCAGCGGAGGTACGCGTGCGCCTACCGAGACCCGCCCTGACAGCCACGGCCGCCGCCACCGCGGCGGCCGCCCTCCTGCTCACCCCGAGCGGCGCCGTCGCCGACCCGACGCCCCAGCCCCCGGTCCGCGAGGGCTCAGCCCTCTCCGACCGTGCCGCCAAGGCCCCTGAGAGCACGACCGAGCGGGCCCTGAACGCCCCGGTCACCGAGCTCACCGACGGCACCGGGACCGCCGGAGGCACCCGCGGCTACCCGCGCGAACAGGTCCTCACCCCGGACCCCGAGAACCCGGCCGACAAGTCCGTCAAGCTCGGCCTCACCCCGTACCACTCCATCGCCCCGAAGCTGAACGCCCTCCAGCGGCTCGGCGACCGCGTGAGCGTGGAGATCGCGGGACGCTCGGCCGGCGGCCACCGCCTCTACCTGGTCACCGTCACCGCGCCGGAGTCCGCACGGCAGGCCCGCACGCAGGAACGTATGCGGGAACTGATCGAGAACGCACCCGCGGCCGCCGCCAAGGACCCGGCGATCAAGCGCGGTTACAAGACGCCCGTCTTCTTCAACAACAACATCCACGGCAACGAGTGGGAGGGCACGGACGCCGCCCTCAAGCTGATCGAGCGGCTCGCGACGGCGAAGGACGGCACCACCCTCGATCTCCTCGCCCAGAGCCGCGTCTACTTCAACATCACCGCGAACCCGGACGGCCGGATCGCCGGCACCCGCGCCAACGCCAACGGCTTCGACCTGAACCGCGACTTCGTGACCGCCTCGCAGCCCGAGGTCCGGGCGATGCGACAGATCGCGATCGACAAGCAGCCCGCGGTGATGGTCGACCTGCACGGGTACGTCAACGGCACGCTCATCGAGCCGACCACGCCTCCGCACGGCGAGAACTACGAGTACGACCTCTTCCTGAAGAACACCTACGCCAACGCGCTGGGCATGGAGGCCGCAGTCAACGGCCTCGGCTACACGCCCGAGAAGGACGGCGTGGAGCCCGCCCAGATCCCGTTCCGGGACCAGGAGGAGGGCTGGGACGACTGGCCGCCGATCTTCACCCCGCAGTACATGCCGTTCCACGGGACGGTCGCGGCGCACACGGTGGAGTTCCCGATGGCGGTGAACAACGACGAGTACGACGACCTGCCGGTGGACGAACTCCGCCGCCGTGCGGCCATCAACGTGGACATCGCCGGCGCGGCGATGCGCGCGAGCCTCGACTACGCCCGGACCAACCGGACTTCACTCATCGCCGACCAGATCGAGGTCTTCCGGCGGAGCGTGACGGGCGCCGCGCAGGTCCCGGTTTCACCGGAGACCGTGCCGGGTGTCCCGGGCATCGGTCCGGAGGACGTCTACACCACCGACTTCCCTCGCGCGTACGTCATTCCGGCGGGCGCGAAGGCGCAGCGCTCGGCCACCGCCGCGGCCCGTCTCGTCGACCACCTGCTCGCCAACGACGTCCAGGTCCGGCGCGCGACAAAGGACTTCAGGCTCGCCGGCAAGGCGTACGCCAAGGGCTCGTACGTCGTCGATCTGCACCAGCCCAAGCGCGGTATGGCCAATGTGATGCTGGCCGACGGGCGGGACATCAGCGACAAGGTGTCGGTCATGTACGACATCTCCGGCTGGAGTCTCGGCCGGCTGTGGGGCGCGACGGTCGACTCCGTACGGACCTCGAAGCTCGCGGTGCCGGACCGGGCTGTCGACGAGGCCGCGGATGTCGGGTACGTGGCGCCGCGCGGCACGCTCCGGCTGCGTCTCGACGACGCCCGAGAGATCGCGGCCCTCAACTCCCTTCTGGCAGCCGGAGTTTCGGTGCGTCAGGCCGCCGACGGCAGCGCGATCGTGCCCGCCTCGGCCCGTGCGAAGGCCGTGGCCCTCGCGAAGCGGTACGACGTCGCCTTCGACGCGACGAAGGCCACCGGCGGAACCCCGCTCCACCGGGTACGGGTCGCCGCGGCCGTCACGCCGGGCGAGCTGTTCGCACTCCGTGAGATGAACTTCGACGTCGTCCCCGTCTCCACCGCGATCCTCAACGCGGGCTTCGACTGGTCGAAGGCGGACGTCCTGTTCGCCTCGGCCGGTCTGGACCATACGGGCCTCAACACGGCCGCACGCGCCGCCCTGGACGCCTTCCTGGCCCGTGAGGGTCTCGTCGGCCGCGGAGCCACCGGAGCGGCCCTCAACGCCGCCGCAGGGCTTCTCGCGGTCAAGCCCGTGGAGGGCAACGGAGACGCCAACGGCGTCGTGCGCGTGGTCAATTCGTCCGGCGGTGTGACCACCGGCGCCCCGGACCACAGCTTCGTCTACGCCCCGTTGTGGTTCACGGATCCCGGCCCTGGGGTCCGGGTGGAGCAGTCGTACGCGACCGGGAACCCGCTCGTGTCCGGCCACTGGCGCCCTCTGGAGGACGGCAGCGGCGGCCCGGCCCAGGCCGCGGGCCAAGCGGCGGTCGTCAGCGGTCCACACGCCGTCCTGTTCGGCACGGAGCCCCTCTTCCGCGACCATCCGAAGGGGGAATTCCCACAGGTCGCCCGCGCCTTGCTGACAGTGTCCTGAGGCCCTGAGGAGTTCCGAGAAGTCCGGAGACGTCCGGAGAAGTCCTCAGGGACACTCCGAGGACATTCCGCGAGAACTCCGAGAGAACATCGAAACCAGAACAGCGAAACGAGGAGAGCACGGATGGCACAGGAGATCCACGGCACCGTCGCCGAAGGCTTCGAGGCGGTGCGCGAGGAGTTCGCGTCCGTCGTCGCCGCCGAACGCCCGGACTACGCGGGCCAGTTGAGCGCGTACGTGCAGGGGCGGCGGGTCGTCGATCTCTGGGCCGGCGCGGACACGGACGGCGACACGCTGTTCGGTGTCTTCTCGTCCACGAAGGGGGCGGCCCATCTGGTGGTCGCCCTGCTCGTACAGGACGGCACGCTGGAGCTCGACCGTGAAGTGGCGCACTACTGGCCGGAGTTCGCCGCCGAGGGCAAGGGAGCGGTGACCCTGCGGGAACTGCTCGCGCACCGGGCAGGCGTGATCGGGGCGGACGCGGGCTTCACGTTCGACGAGCTGGCCGACGACCGGGTGGTCGCCGAACGGCTCGCCTCCCAACGGCCGTTCTGGCGGCCGGGCTCAGCCTTCGGCTATCACGCGCTGGTGATCGGCGCGCTGACGGGCGAGGTCGTACGGCGGGCCACGGGCCGCACTCTCCAGGAGCTGTACGAGGAGCGGATCCGCGCCCCGTACGGGCTCGGCTTCTATCTGGGGCTGCCCGAGTCGGAGGAGCCCCGCTACCGCTCCGTACAGCCGATGGCGCCCACGCCGCCGGAGCAGGCCCTGCTGGACGCCACGCCGAAGGGGCCGCACACGCTGGCGTCGATCGCGTTCAACGAGCACGTACCGGGGACGGGGACGCTGGTGGAGCACCCCAACTCCCGTACCGTGCGCGCCAAAGGCCCGGCCTCGGCGGGCGGGGTGGCCTCCGCGCGCGGGCTCGCCGGGATGTACGCGGCGGCCATCAGCCAGGTCGACGGCCGGGCGCCGCTGCTGAAGCCGGACGCGGTCGCGGAGGTCGGGCAGATCCATTCCGTCGGTTACGACCTGATCGCCCGCGCCCACAAGTCGTACGGGCTGGGCTTCCAGGCCACGGGGGACATGTGGCATCCCTTCCTGGGCGCGGGGGCCTTCGGCCACAGCGGTGCGGGTGGGTCGCAGGCGTTCGCGGATCCGCGTAGTGGTCTGGCGTACGGGTACACGCGGCGCCGGATCGCTTTCCCGGGCGGGGCGGCGCCGGAGAATCAGCGGTTGGTTCGGGTGGTTCACGGCGCAGCGCTTTCGTAAGCGGTGCGCCGTGAACCGGGGGAAGGGGGAGAGGGTTGTGTTGAAGCTGCGGGCCGGTGGGGGCTGGTCGCGCCCACGCGGCGGAGCCGCATATGTCACAGCCCCGCGCCCCTTACGGGGCTCGGTCCTCAGGTCAGTGTGACCGTGATGTTGCCCCTGGTGGCCTTTGAGTACGGGCATACCTGGTGGGCCTTTTCGAGCAGGTCCCGGGCCGTGGCGGCATCGACGTTCGGGATCTCGGCGGAGATCTCGACGATGATCCCGAAGCCGTCGTCGTTCTTGCCTATGCCGACCTTCGCGGTGACCGTCGAGCCGGAGAGGTCGGCCTTCTCCTTGCGGGCCACGACGCCGAGGGCGCCCTGGAAGCAGGCGCTGTAGCCGGCCGCGAACAGCTGCTCCGGGTTGGTGCCGGAGCCGCTGCCGCCCATCTCCTTGGGCGGGTTGACGACGACGTCGAGCGTGCCGTCGTCGGTGGAGACACGGCCGTCGCGACCGTTTTCGGCGGTGGCGACGGCGGTGTACAGGACCTCGGACTGCTGGATGGACATTCGGTGTGTTCCTCCTTGGTCCGCCGCGACTCGCGCCCACGATCGCGACAGGTTCGGAAAGAAGTTACCGCATGTCGGAAGTTCACCGACAGGGCTTCCGGGGCTCAGAGCTTGACGATCATCTTCCCGGTGTTGTCGCCGCGCAGGACCCCGAGGAACGCCTCCAGGTTGTTCTCGATGCCCTCGACGACGGTCTCGCGGTACTTGAGCTCGCCGGAGCGGACCCAGGGGCCGACCTCCTGGACGAACTGCGGCTGCAGGTCGTAGTGGTCGTTGACGAGGAGACCCTCGATACGGCCGCGGGTGGCGATGAGGCGGGCGAGGTTCTTCGGGCCGGGGGCGGGCTCGGTGTTGTTGTAGACGGAGATCATTCCGCAGATCGCGATGCGGCCACCGAGGTTGAGGGAGCCGATGGCGGCCTCCAGGTGGTCGCCGCCGACGTTGTCGAAGTACACGTCGATGCCGTCCGGGGCGGCCTCGCGCAGCTGCCGGGCCACCGGGCCGTCCTTGTAGTTGAACGCCGCGTCGAAGCCGTACTCCTCGACGAGCAGCTTGACCTTCTCGTCCGAGCCGGCGGAGCCGATGACCCGCGACGCGCCCTTGAGCCTGGCGATCTGGCCGACCTGGCTGCCGACGGCACCGGCGGCGCCCGACACGAAGACGGAGTCGCCCTCCTTGAAGGACGCGGTGCGCAGGAGGCCCGCGTACGCGGTGAGGCCGGTCATGCCGAGGACGCCGAGGTACGTGCTCAGCGGCGCGGCCTGGGGGTCGACCTTGACGGCCTGCTTGGCGTCGACCACGGCGTACTCGCGCCAGCCGAAGGAGTGCAGGACGTGGTCGCCGACCGCGATGCCCTCCGCGTTCGACGCGACGACCTCGCCGACCGCGCCGCCCTGCATGACCTTGCCGATCTCGAACGGGGCGACGTACGACTTCGCGTCGCTCATGCGGCCGCGCATGTACGGGTCCACGGACAGGTACTCGTTGCGCACCAGGACCTGGCCCGGGCCGGGCTGCTTCACCTCGGTCTCGACAAAGGCGAAGTCCTCGGGCTTGGGCCAGCCGACCGGGCGGGCGGCGAGGTGCCATTCGCGGCTGGTGGCGGGGAGCTCGGGGGTGTCGGTCATGTGGGGCGCCTTTCCGGGTGCTGCGGCTCTCATGCTTCAGATACTTCAGTACCTGAAACAACCATGCGCCTGGATATTTCATGTTGTCAAGTAACGGGGTAGCCTGGGATCCATGGCCACGCAGAAGACTTCCCGGATCGACCCTCTGACACTTGAGGTCGTCGACCTCATCGGCACGGTTGTGGCCCGGTATCACGAGGAGTACGAGGACGCTGCCGCTGAGCATGCGCTGACCGGGGCGCAGGCTCGGTTGCTGAGCCTGCTCTCGCTCGAGCCGTTGCCCATGCGGCGGCTGGCGCAGAAGTTGAAGTGCGAGCCGTCCAATGTCACCGGGATCGTGGATCGGCTGGAGGCGCGGGCGCTTGTCGAGCGGCGGCCCGATCCCGCGGACCGGCGGGTGAAGCTGGCGGCGGTGACGGAGGAGGGGCGGCGGGTTGCGCGGAGTCTGCGGGACTCGCTCCACTTCGCGCGCGAGCCCCTTGCGGGGCTCTCGCGAGAGGAGCGGGTGGCTTTGCGGGGGTTGCTTCTACGGATGCTCGAAGGCTCCGCCGGGCCGGGGGGATCGGGCTTGGGTGATGTGTGAGGTGCGGGCGGGTGGGGGCTGGTCGCGCAGTTCCCCGCGCCCCTAAAAAACCGGCGCCTGAGGCCCGTCGTCACCTACCGGCCGGCCTGGGTTGCTCGCGCAGTTCCCCGCGCCCCTAAGGGCCCTACCGGGCCCTCGGGCCCCGTCAGGGGCGCGGGGAACTGCGCGCTCAGCCCAAGACGCCCCCGCAGACCACATGCAACCCGAACCCCCACCCACCCAGGGGCGCGGGGAACTGCGCGACCAGCCCCCACCCAGCCGCACCTCACACGCCGAGCCCAGCGACCTCGTCGCTACGAGCACCACCAAAGAAATCGCGTGCACGTCTCCGACGGGATCGGCTCCGGGTCCGGGACCTTCGTCGTGGGTGCGGGATCCGGCTTGTCCGGGTTCGAGGTCGTGGAGTCGTCCGGGGGCGCCGGGTTCGCACGCGGGGCCGAGGACGTGGGGTCGGCAGTAGGAGACGGGGCGGCCGACTTCTTCGGGTCGTCCTTGTCGTCCTTCTTGGGCTTCTTCGACTCCGAGGCCGAGGGAGAAGCCGACGCGCCCGGAGACGAGGCGCCCGCCCCTCCGGCGGAACCCGAGTCGTCGCCCGACGACGCGGCGCCGTCCGCGGAGGCCGAGGAACCGGACGGCGAGTCGTCCGCGGCCGCCGAATTCGGCTCGGACGACGGGGCCTCCGTACCCAGCTCGGCAAGACTGAGTCCGCCCGCCGCGAGCAACAGCCCCGCCCCCACGAGCAGCACCCGCTTGCGCCGCCGCCGGTGCAGCGCGGCGCGCCGGTCGCGCCGGCTCGCCCGGACCCCGCGGCCGCCGCGGCGCC
>NZ_VWMY01000032.1 GCF_008905045.1 Streptomyces albicerus | reverse complement strand
CGAACTCCCATTCGGCATCCGACAGTTCATGTCGACGTATCACCCGACCATGATCCACCACTCAAGATCATTTGAAGACACCGCCTAGCACCCCTGGGGGTGAGGGGGCCCGTGCGGCTTTCCGTGCTGGCTGTGCCGATTCTTGTGCTTCCGGGCCTTCTGCTGCTGATCGCCTCACTGGTCAAACCTCTTTTCGTCGACCGGTATGTGGTCTACAGCAATATCGGAATCGCCTTGCTGCTGGGCGCCTTGATGGATTACTTCCACCGGCGGCAGCGCTCTTCCCGCATCACGTGGATCGCGGCGGTTGCCGTACTGGCCGCGCTCGTCCCGCCGAGCCTGTCGCTGAGGACGCCACAGAGCCGAAGCGACAACGTCACCGCCATCGGCGCCACCGTACGCAAGGAAGGCCGTCCCGGCGACGGGCTGCTCTATCTCTCCGGCCGGCACCGGATCTTGACTGCGGCCAACCCCGAGGACACCCGGTTTCTGACAGACCTCGCCCTGGCACAGGATCCCGTTTCGTCGAACACACTTGCAGGTGTCGAGCTTCCCGCCCAGGAAATTGCGGCACGCATGCTGGAATTCGACCGGATCGTCGCGGTCCGCGCGGCAGGTGCGCACTCGCCGGCCAACCCGCAGGAGGAAGCGAAAACAAGCACTCTGCGGCGCCACTTCCGCGAGTACGGAACAACCCATGTCAACGGGGCGCGAGTCACCGTCTATGTCCGAGACCACGACCCGTCTCCGAAGGCCGGTCCTGGATCCACCAGCCCGGTGGCACGAAATCGCCCGCTGACCGACGATCTTCACCGCAGACAGCCGCCGCCGACCAGCACGAGCAGGACCTCACCCACCCACGCCACCCCCGTGACCTGCACGTTCAAGACGAACACAACTCAGTGTGTGTCGACCCGTGAACGACGGGAGGTGTGCACACCATCGGGGCTCGGCGACACCCCTTTCCCTGGAGCCGTCGCCGAGCCTCTGTGCGGACTTCAGTCGTCCGCTTGACTGTGCGCGGCGCCGGAAGTCGGCCCGGCGCACCCTGAAAAACCGATCGGTTTTCATTTCGTCCGCATCGAGTTAACCTCGCAGTATGACCACCGAAGTAAAGCCAAGTACCAGAGAGCGGCTGCTGGAGGCGGCGGCCACGCTCACCTACCGAGACGGTGTCGGTATCGGCGTCGAGGCGCTGTGCAAGGCGGCGGGGGTGTCCAAGCGGTCCCTGTACCAGCTGTTCGAGAGCAAGGACGAACTGCTGGCAGTGAGCCTGGAGGAGCGTGCCTTTGCCTTCATTGCGACGCTCCTGCCCGCGGCGGACGATGGCCGGTCACCCCGTGAGCGGATCCTGCACGTCTTCGAGCGGGTGGAGTCGCAGTCGGGTGCGCCCGAGTTCCGAGGCTGTCGGTACCTGGCTGTGCAGATCGAGCTGAAGGACCAGAGCCACCCTGCGAGCCAGGTGGCACACCGGGTCAAGGCGAACCTGACGGCGTTTTTCCGTTCCGAGGCCGAACAGGGTGGCGCGAGCGACCCCGATCTGCTGGCCCGGCAGCTCAGCCTGGTCTTCGACGGCGCCAGTGCCCGCGCGGGGATCGGAGCCGACAAGCTGACGGGGCTCATCGCGCCCACGGTGGCCACCCTGCTCGACGCGGCAGGCATGCGCTGACGCGTCGCCCCGTCCAGAAGACTCGGTCACCGATGTAACCCCCCGAGTTGACGCCGGCCTCCGGCAGCCGGCGCAGCTCGGATGACTGCATGTCTTTACTTCCCGGTCCCTGAGTGAAGCCCGCTGGCCGTAAGGGTGTTGCCGAGCATGCCGCAAGAGAAGCTGGCGGTCTCGTCGGCGCCCAGCGGCAGGTGCACGGCTTCCCGGGGCCTCATCCAGCCGGCCCGGACGAGCTCACCGATCAGGTCATCGCCCTTCGCCTCGGCGGCCACCACGATGACGTATCCCTGCATCTGCATCAGGAGCGTTTCGGGGCGCGTCGCGATCAGCTGCGGGTAAGCGTTCGCCATTGCTCGGAGGGCCTTACGGCTGCGTGACGCCGACACGCTTGGCGATCGCCGCGGTAGAGGTGCCGTAATAGCCGGTGAGTGCGAACTCGGGGATCGCTGCGCGGATGACGCTCTCGCGACCCTCCTGCGTGCTGACCCTGTCCAGGCCGTCGTTCTCGCAGGCACCAGTCAGAGTCCCCGCAGACGGCAAGCCGCCTGAAACGGCGCGAGCCCGCAGGGCCATTGACCCAACGTCGCCCAAAGCCTCGCGCGGAAGCGCCTGGCCGCCGACCGACCTCGCGACCTTGCAAGATGGAAACCGATCGGTTTACAGTGAGGCGAGGCGAAGAAACCGATCGGTTTCTCTTGACTACGGGAGTGCATGATGACGACAAATCGGCCGGTGGCACTGGTGACAGGTGCGTCATCCGGCATCGGGAAGGAAACCGCGCTCGCGCTGGTCGCAGCGGGTTTCGACGTGGCCGGCACAGGCCGCGACACCTCACGCGTCACCCCGCTCGGCGGTGTGGCGTTCATCGACCTCGACGTGGCCAGTGACCACTCGGTCACCACCGCGGTCCAGCAGGTGATCGAGCGGTTCGGGCGGATCGACGTCCTGGTCAACAACGCCGGCATCGGCTCGATAGGCGCGGCCGAGGAAACCTCCCTCGCGCAGGCCCAGGGCGTCTTCGACACCAACGTATTCGGTGTCATGCGCATGGTGAATGAGGTCCTACCGCACATGCGCGCCCAGGGACGCGGGCGCATCATCAACCTCTCGTCCGTACTCGGCTTCCTGCCCCAGCCGTACATGGCCGTCTACGCCGCCTCCAAGCATGCGGTCGAGGGCTACTCCGAGTCCCTGGACCACGAGGTCCGCGAGCACGGAGTCCGGGCGATTATCGTCGAACCCGCCTACACCAGGACCGGATTCGAGGCCAACAGCGCGAAGCCCGACATGCCTCTGGAGGTCTACGCGAACGGGCGGCAGACCGTCGACCGCGTGATGGCGGAGGCGATCAGGGACGGCGACGACCCCGCCGTCGTCGCCAAGGCGATCGTCGCGGCAGCGACCGACGCCAAACCGAAGGTGCGCTACACCGCGGGCCCCATGGCCGGACGTGCGAGCGTACTGCGCCGCGTCGCTCCCGCCCGGGCCTTCGACAAACAGATCCGCAAGATGAACCGGCTGGCCGGCTGACGCGCAGGCTCACGCGGAGGCGGCCACCAAGCTCAACGACTTCGCCTCACAGGGCGCCATCCAGCGGGCCGTCGCTCCCCGCACCCCGAGCAGCCCAAGACGGTCGCCGACCACCTCCTGGGCCTTCTGGACAGCTGACTCACCCCAACCAGACAGAGGACACATTGATGTCAGAGCGCAGCCCCATCCTGATCACCGGTGCCGCCGGCGAAATCGGGGGTGTGAGCCGAACGATGGTCGACATGCTGCTTGAACAAGGGCACCCGGTGCGCGCGTTCGTGCGGCAGGACGACGAACGCGCGCAATCGCTCCGCCAGGCCGGGGCCGAGGTCTTCGTCGGTGACCTGCTCAACATCGCCGAAGTGACCGCCGCGTTGAAGGGCTGCCGCCGCATCTACTTCAGCATGAGCCTGTCGCCGTACTACACCGACGCCGTCAGCTTGATGGCCGCGGCGGCGCGGGCCCAGGGCGACATCGAGGTCTTCGTCAACATCTCCGAGTACGAGCAGTCCTTCATGACGTTCGACAAGATGACCGCGCCGGAGGCAGAACGGCGTTCGCTGCTCGGCGGACTCATCGCGAACTGGTCGCCGCAGCAACGGGCCCACTGGGTCGCCGAGCAGGTGCTGGACTGGTCCGGCCTCCCGACCGTCAACGTGCGGGCGGCCATGTTCGTCGAGAACCCCCTGATGACCTGGCTGGCGCTGGAACCGCTGAGCAACGGTGAGCTGCGCCTGCCCTTCGGCCACCACCAGCTCGCGCCCATCGCCGGCTACGACGTGGCGGAGCTGTGCGTGAAGGTCCTGGCCGATCCGGCGCCGCACATCTCGAAGTCCTACGACCTCAACGGCCCGGAGCTGAAGGACATGCACGGGTTCGCGGAGGACTACGCGGCCGCGCTGGGACGCCAGGTCACCTACGTTCCCGAAGACATCGAAACCTGGAACGAGACCTACGTGGACACCGCCCTGGCCGCGTTCCCGCACACCGCGGAACACCTCAAGACCCTGACCCGGCTCATGGGCGGCGGCGGATACCGCGGCGTCACCGATCAGCTGGAAACCCTGCTCGGGCGCCCGCCGAAGACCGTGCGATGGGCGCTGGAGAACCATCCGCGCATCCGGAAGCTGGCGGCTTCCTGAGCCGCTGAGCGGTCCACAGCAGGCCAATGACGCCACACCGGAGTGCCGTCCGTCATCACCACGCCGTCCGCAGGGGCTTTCCGCTGGGCCCGCAGGACCTGCTCCGAGGGCGGGACGACGGCCGTGCGCGGTTTGCGTGCCCCGCTGAGCTGGGCCGGGCGCTTTCAGGCGGGACTGGAGCGGGCAGCGCCTTACGACGCCCCGGCGACCCGGGTGAAGCTCGTTCCGACGATGCACTTCCCGGAGCGGTTGTCGGCAGCCCACTGCGGGAACGGACGGTGCCACGCTCGTTGCGATGGCCCGCACAGGGCTGTAAGCGTCGTCCTGAACCATCACATCCGCGAGGGCGGACCGTTCTGACGGCTGCCATCGGAACACGGTTGGCGGCCGGAAACACCCTGAGCGAGGGGCTGCTGTGGAGGTGCCGACACTCTCACCCCTTGCACCGCGGGTGCGTTCAACCGCGTACCGTGGAGCCATCACAACCGGAGGTCACACACATGTCCGCGCTACCGCACGAGCCGAGCCCGCAAGCCTCTTCGGATCCGCACCTGCTCGAACACGCCGAGGGCCCGCAGACGCTCGCCGAGTTGCGCGCCGCGCTCGCGGTGATCAGCCCCGAGGCGTTGACCGCGTTCAATGCCCGGCTCGACTCCGCGACGTTCGGAGAGGACCTGACCGAGGTCATCGCCAAGGCCCGCCGCACCGTGGCGTTCTCGAACCGCGCCGAGGTGGCGGCCGACGAAGCGGCCTCCATGGACGAAACGGCCGGGGCGCAGCCGGTCGAGGATCTGTGGGCCCACCTTGACGTGCGGGACAGCGCGCCGTGACCGACTGGAGCGTCACCGTTCCGTCCGCCTCTACGAGGAGCCTGTCGCGCTGACCCGGCCGCCAAGCCGTCCACGACGTGCTCGACCGCCGGGGAGAAGCCCAGCCCCCAGGTTCTGTTCCTCTAGGAGCGCAGGGACCGGACGCCGACGCCGGCGCGTTCGGCGAGCTCTCCGATGCGCCTGTCGTTCTCTCTGTGACAATCCGTCGGCGGAGCTGCGGATCCTGAACAGGATCTTTTTTACGTTACCTTTGCCAATCGGGAACCCCCGTGGTTGCGAAGGCCGTTCACCTGGCGGGGCGTGAAGAAGCGCGACCGATGATCAAGACCGTACAGGCAACAGTAGAAGCCGAGGTGGCAGTAGTGGCGATGTGGGACCGGCTCAAGGACCAGGCCAAGAACCTCCAGCAGTCCCAGAGTGCCAGGGGAGGGGGCGGACAGGGGCACGCTCCCTTTGGGCAGGGACAGCGCGGTGGCCACGGGGCTGGTTCGTCCTCCGGTGGCTCCAAGGCCCAGCTGGTCGGGCTGCTCAAGTCCCAGCTCGCGTCGGTCAAGACCGAGCTCAAGAGCGGCTCCTACCGGGACGCCAGCATGGCCATGTGTGCGCTGGTGGCCGCGGCTGACGGCTATGTGGAGCCGACGGAGAGGCAGCGCGTGGAGGAGCTGATCGTCTCCAACGAGGTACTGCAGAACTTCCCGGCAGACCAGCTGCGCCAGCGCTTCAACCATCACGTGGACCGGCTCGTCGCCAACTTTGAACTGGGCAAGGCCGAAGCGCTGCGGGAGATCGCCAAGGCGGCCAAGAAACCGGCCGAGGCCCGCGCGGTTGTCCAGACGGGCATCGTGGTCGCGGGTGCCGACGGGCACTTCGAATCGTCCGAGCAACAGGCCATTCGCGACGCCTGCGCCGCTCTTGGGCTGTCGCCTGCGGAATTCGGCGTCTGACAGACACCGCCGCCGTCGGCTCTCCCCAGGGGGAGCCGGCGGCCCGGATGGCCACGCTGAACTGGCATACCATCACCTGCTCCTGCTCCTGCTCCAGATCCCCGGCCAGGTGAGCGCGCCAGGCCGAAACTGCCGGGAGACGGCCGTGCGCGGTGGTCAGTACATGCGTGCAGCCACCGAGGGCGAGGCGCCGAAGCGCGACTCCGTGAAAGGCATCGCCGCGGTGCCGCCCGTCGTGCATCGGCCCGTCGTGCGCCAAGCCGCCGCTGCGTCAGGCGGCCGGGCGCTCTGCCTCGCCATGAACAAGCGGCGTATCCGCAGCGCGAACCCGTGATCCCGTGCTTCGCGCCTCTGGCCCCGAGAACGAACTGGCCGGTATACAAGTTCAGTTACCGTGCGAGGGCGCCGTCGGCGACCCCAGCTCGCCGTCTCGGACTCAGGGGGAACTTCGATGAAGCGTCGCACCCAGCACGGCAGGACGGCCAGGACAGCCAGGACGGCATCGAACAGCCGACGGGCGACCGCCGTCGGCGCAGCGGTCAGCGGCTGCGCCCTCGTCGTCGCGTCCGCAGTCCCCGTCGCGGCACACGGTGACGGCCGCGGCCGGGGAACGGACTACGTCTCGCTGGGGGACTCCTACACCTCGGGGCCGCTGATCCCGCAGCAGGTGGATGTGAACTGCGCCCGCTCCGACCACAACTACCCTTCGCTCGTTGCCGCGGAGCGGCGAGTGTCCACGTTCAAGGACGTGAGTTGCGGCGGCGCCACGACCGAGAACATGTGGAAGGAACAGGGGACCAACCCTCCTCAGCTCAACGCCCTGCAGCGGGGCACCGACCTGGTGACGGTTCAGATCGGCGGCAACGACATCGGGTTCAGCTCCATCATCAGTACGTGCGCCCAGCTGAGCTCACAGGACCTTACGGGCGACCCGTGCCGGCGTCACTACACCTCCTCCGGGGTCGATGAGCTGACGCTGAGGATCCTCGACACGGCACCCAAGATCGCGCGCGTGCTGCGGGCCGTGCATGCCAGGGCGCCGCACGCTCGTGTGCTCGTCGTCGGCTATCCGGCTCTCCTGCCGGAGGATGGCAGCGGCTGCTACCCCTCGGTGCCGTTCGCGGCGAAGGACTTCCCCTATCTGCGCGACACCGGTAAGCGCCTCAACTTGATGATGCGCGTGGTGGCACGGTTGAACGGGGCCGAATACGTCGACACGTACGGACCCACGATCGGGCACGACATGTGCAAGGCCCCGGAGATCCGCTGGGTCGAACCGCTGCGACCGACCTCTCCCGCGGCCCCGGCACACCCCAACGCCAAGGGCGAGGAGGCCATGGCACGCGCCGTGCTGGAGCGTCTGAGCAAGGGACACGGACGCTGACGGACCTCCCACGAGGAAGAAGTCTCCGCGAAGGGGCTGACACGGCCGCCTGGGGCAGCGCAGACTTCGACAGCGACACGGCCGGGCGGACCACGCGTCTCACAGCCGACGGTCGGCGCGCCCTCACCGGCACCGGGAGACCCCCGCGTGGCGCGCGGAGAGGCGACCCCACACCCGCGCCCACTGCGGTCGCACGGTTGGGTCCGCATGCGACGACTCGAATCCGTATGGGCCGGGGGCCGACTCGCCGGTTGGGGAGGTGCGTCGGCTCGCCTCATCGGGGGATCACCACGTGCGAAGGGGGGACTCAGGGGGCAGGGGAGACCGTGGGAAGCCAGATAGCGCGGGGCCGGTGAAGGGATGGACATCGTGGTACGACCGAAGATCTTGGTGGTGGGAGCGGGCTTCGCGGGAGTGGGGTGCGTCCGCCGCCTGGAGCGCAAACTGGGAGCCGACGAGGCCGACCTGGCGCTGGTGACACCGTTCTCCTACCAGCTCTATCTGCCGCTCCTGCCGCAGGTCGCCTCGGGGGTGCTGACCCCGCAGTCGATCGCCGTGTCGCTGCGCCGCAGCCGTAAATACCGCACCCGCATCATCCCCGGTGGTGCCATCGGTGTGGATCTGAAGGCCAAGGTCTGCGTGGTCCGCAAGATCACGGGTGAGATCGTGAACGAGCGGTATGACCACATCGTGCTGGCACCGGGCAGCGTCACACGCACCTTCGACATTCCGGGTCTCACCGACAACGCGCGCGGCATGAAGACGCTCGCCGAGGCCGCGTACCTCCGTGACCACGTCATCTCGCAGCTCGACCTCGCCGACGCCAGCCAGGACGAGGCCGAGCGGGCCGCGCGGCTTCAGTTCGTGGTGGTCGGTGGAGGCTACGCGGGTACGGAGACCGCCGCGTGCCTGCAGCGGTTGACGCACAACGCGGTCAAGCGCTACCCGCGGCTCGACCCGAAGCTGATCAAGTGGCACCTGATCGACATCGCACCGAAACTGATGCCCGAGCTGGGTGACAAGCTCGGCCGCAGCGCCCTGGAGATCCTGCGCAGGCGGGGGA
Source organism: Streptomyces albicerus (assembly GCF_008905045.1). Lineage (GTDB taxonomy): Bacteria > Actinomycetota > Actinomycetes > Streptomycetales > Streptomycetaceae > Streptomyces > Streptomyces albicerus. The sequence continues at coordinate 130,176 of NZ_VWMY01000032.1, read as the reverse complement.
TCGACGTCTCGCTGGGCGTCTCCATCGCGAAGGCAGGCCCCGAGGAGGTCACCTTCACCGACGGCCGGGTGATCCCGACCCATACGCTGATCTGGACGGCCGGAGTCGCGGCGAGCCCGCTCATCGCCACCTTGGGCGCCGAGACGGTCAAGGGGCGGCTGGCGGTCAGTTCGGAGATGTCCCTGCCCGGCCACGACGGCGTCTTCGCGCTCGGCGACGCCGCCGCCGTACCGGACGAGGCCAAGGACACGGAGGGTGCCATCTGCCCGCCGACCGCTCAGCATGCGATGCGTCAGGGCAAGCACGTCGCAGACAACGTCATCGCGTCGCTGCGCGGGCAGCGGATGACGCCGTACGTCCACAAGGACCTGGGGCTTGTCGTCGACCTCGGCGGCTTCGACGCCGTGTCCAAGCCGCTCGGTGTCGAGCTGCATGGCCTGCCCGCCTTGGTCGTCGCCCGCGGCTACCACTGGTCGGCGCTGCGCACCAACGTGGCGAAGGTCCGGGTGGCGACGAACTGGGCGCTGAACACGGTGGGCGGCGACGACTTCGTGCGCACGGGGTTGCTGTCCCGTACGTCCGCGACGCTGCGGGACTTCGAGCACTCGAGCGCGTATTTGACCCCGGAGCAGATTCGAGAGCGCACTGAGGCCGGGTGACGCGAGGGCGTAGAGAGGCGTGACGTAGGCCCGGCGGGGTGTGGACGGTGAGGTGTGCGGGCAGTGAGTCTGTCGGGCTCAAGTCGGCAGGACAGCCGATGAGTTGACCGATCCGGAGGGGGATTTCCGTGCGCAGTAGTTCTCGGACAGGCAAGATCCGCAGAGCGTTGGTCATGACCGGCTGTGCGGCCGCACTGGCCTTCGGGTCGACGTCCGCGCTCGCCACTCCCGGCAGCGGGGTCACCGGCACGATCCTCGCCAAGGGCACGTCGGCCGGAACGATGAAGGTCAAGGCCAAGGGGCGTACGGACGTCATCGTGCGGTCCATCACCATCGCACCGGGAGGTTCGACAGGCTGGCACTACCACTCGGGCCAGCTCATCGCCGTCGTCAAGTCGGGCACACTCACCCGCACGTTGCAGGACTGCTCCGTGGAAGCCACACCGACGGGCACCTCGTTCATCGAGCCGGCCGGAGCCCATCACGTCCATATCGGCCGCAACCTCGGCACCGAGCCGGTCGAGTTGTACGTCACCTACCTTGTGCCCGAGGGCAGCCCGCTGTCCGTCGACGCGGACGCGCCGGCCTGCGCCGGGGGACAGGGGCACGGCGGGCACTAGCGGGAACCCATGGGCGGCGGACCACCGGGGACCGGGTGGGTGCCTGACCGGCTTGCCGTTTGAGGCAGTGGGCAGTGCGCGGTGGTGGCCCGTGCACTGCTCCACCGTCGGCCGCTCGGTTTCGCGGCGCTCTCAGCGCGCCTGGGAGCCGTTGCTGAGTTGTGCCTCGGCATCGGTGAGGATCTCTGTCACCCGTAGTCCGAAGGCGGCGTCGCACGGATGCGGTCGACCGGTGCGGGCAGCGTCGAGGAGGGCGTCGGCAGCCCGTGTGAGAGCCTCGACCGCGCCTTCGGTGGACCCGGGCAGGACGGTCACTCCGGCCTTGCCCCGTAGCTCGACGGCGGCTCCGGCGGCCGCGGGCGGGGCCGTCAGGCTGAGCGTCAGGGTGCTCGACGCCCCGCTGACGTGGTGGAGCACCAGGTGAACGGTGTCCTGCGGGCCCCGTGCGGCAGCGGCCACCTGCTCGACATCGCCGAGTATCGGCAGCAGCACGGACAGGGCGTGCGGGCCGACGTCCCAAAGGCCGCCCTTTTCCCGCCGCCATGGCGACGCCGCGAACGGGCTGTCACTCGTGAACACAGCGCCGAGCCACTCCGCGCGTGCGGTGAACCAGCCGTCCGTAGCGGCCTGTTCGGCGATCCAGGCCTGTATCTCGGACTGGAAGCGGCCGGTGAAGAAGACAACCGAGGCGACGCCGGCCTGCTCGACCGCCTCGACGACGGCGCGCCCCTCCTCCACGGTCGCCGCGAGGGGTTTGTCGAGCAGCAGATGGCAGCGCGCCCGCGCGGCGCGCGCCGCGAGCGGGGCCTGCACGGAGGGAGGCAGGGCAATGGCGACCGCGTCCACCTCGGCGAGGAGGGCGTCGACGTCCTCGTACACACGCGTCCCGTGACGGTCGGCCAGGGCCTTGGCCGCGTCGGCGCGCCTGCCCCACACTCCCACGAAGTCCAGTTCGCTGTGCCCGCTCAAGGCGGGAGCGTGGGCCAGTTCAGCCCACGGCCCAGTACCGAGTAGTCCGATGCGCATGCCGCCACCTCTCGTCGTGCCTGTCTCATACGGCGGCCGCCGCCCGTGATCGTCCGGCTCCCACCCGCCGTGAGCTTTTCACGCAGGCCCGGACGCTGCCCAGCCCACCCACCGCACTGAACTCGGTGACGGCGGGACCCGGCGGGGCGTCGGCACGCTCGCCACGCCCGCGCTACTGGTGCCTGCCCCTCGTACGCACCTCGCCCCGGCCTCGTCCCCGCGCGGAGGGCTGAGCCCGTACTCGGGCCACGGCGGAACCGCGCCAGGCGCGGCGATCGTCATAGGTCGGGCTGGGTCGGGTCGGACGAGCGTGACTCCTGAGCCGTGGGTTTGAGGTGCTCGCCGGGTGCGTAGTCTCTCGGGCGGCTTGCAGGGGACGTACAGGATCAGCATCGGGGGAGACGATGAGTGGAAGCACGGGGCAGAACCCTTGGGGGCCGTACGGCGGACAACCGCCAGGGGGCCCGGCGCCGGTGTGGCCCCCCGCTCCGCCCGTCCCCCCGGTCCCGCAGCGCCGTCCCTCCTTGCGGCGCCGAGTGTGGGGCACGATCAACCCGATCGCGGTCGGCCGCCGGGTGTTCACCCCGTCGCGGCCCGACCGGGTTCAGGACCCGGCCGTGAAGAAGGTCCAGGTCCTGCGCACGGTGGTCGGCTTCGCCGCGGTGGTGTGCATCCTGCTGGCGTACCGGGTCGTGGCGGACGCCGAGGGGGTGTTGGACCAGCGCATGAACCAGACCGAGACCTCGGTGAACCTGGCTGCGATCACGCTCCCGGTCTGCGTGGCGGCGTTCATCGCGGCGACCCGCCCGCCCAACCGGCAGCTGTTCCTGCGGCGTGCGCTGAAACCGCTGGGAGCGCTGTGCGCGCTGGGCTGCTGCATCGGCTTCATCCTGCTGCTCGGCAACGGCGTGTTCGGGGACTTTGTCTTGACCGGTGAGGAGAAGCCGTCCCCCGGGGCCTACGCACGCCTTGCCTTCATGCTCTTCTTCCTGCTGTGGTACGTGCCGTTCTTCCTCTACGGCATTGCCATGGTCCTGGTTCATGTGTTCCGCACCGCCGACATCCACGAAGCGCTGCCGCCGGTGCTGGCCATGGTGCTGGTATGGGAACTCACCGTCTCCGACCTGTTCACCGGAGCGTATGACGCCGCGCCCTTCGGTGTGCGGATGGCCCTCACCTTCGGCGCACCGTTGTCCATCACCGCGGTGAGCCTGTGGGAACTCAGGCGGCTCCGCTCACGCCATGGCATCACGGTGCGGCAGGCAATGCTCCGCTGACCGCGCGAACCGGGGACGACGATTGGGGCGTCGAGGGCCTGCGCCGCTAGAGCTGCCGCAGGTGGTCACGGAGTGTGCGGGCGACCTGCGCCATGAGAGCTTCGGCACCGGGCTGGGAACTGGCCGGAACGAGTGATTCCGTAAGGACGGCGATGGCGAAGACCTGACCGTCGGAGTGCTCGACGACACCGATCTCGTGGCGGAGGTTCAGAAGCGTGCCGGTCTTGGAGGACCACGTGGTGGCGTCGGAGCTGAAGTCAGGGGCGAGCCGGTGCCGGAGCACGTTGTGGGCCATGAGGTCGCGTACGCGCTCGGCCACTTCGGGGTGGATCTTCGACGGGGTCCACAGGGCCTGGAGCAGTTCGGCCCAGGCTCGTGCGCTGCCGGTGTTGGCGCGGGTGGTGTCGAGCTGCGGCACCCGGTGTCCGCGGCCGCTGGTGCCGGCGTCGATGGCGAGGGCGTGGGCGAGATGGACGTCGGCGGCGTCGAAGCGCTCGACGGGGGTGTCCATGAGCTCGTTCATGGTGTGCCGGACGGTGATGTCGCGCAGGCCGAGCTCGTGGAGGATGTCGGCGACCCGGGCGGGCGGGGTGAGGCCGAACAGCGCGTCGGCGGCGTGGCTGTCACTCAGGCAGGTGCTCAGGTAGAGCAGGTCGTCGACCGCGATCCGGGCAGGGTGGCGAAAGCGGCTCAGCCCGATGGGGCCGGCCGTGGTGATCCGCCCGGGTGGCACGTCGAGGGGCGTCGCTCCGTCGAGCTCGCCCCGTCGGACGCGTTCGAGCGTGGCCAGCGCGAGCGGGACCTTGACCAGGGACGCGGACGGCAGCTGGGTGTCCGGCTCGATTCCCAGCTCCTCTCCCGTGTGCAGGTCCCGCACGAGCAGGCAGCCGTGCAGTCCGCCGTCGCGCAGTTGTCGACGCAGGTCGTGCAATAGTGCCTCGGTGCTCAAGTCCCTTCCCTTCCTGAGGTTCCCGCGCCCAGACAGCGGGCGACGGCATCGCCCAGGCGCGCTTCGATGAGCTGTGGATTGCCGTCTCCGGCGGCGGCGAGGGCGAAGCCCCGGCCGATCGCGATCTCGCCGATGGGCCGCCAGCCCAGGTCGAGTTCCTCGGCCTGGGCGGGGGAGCACAGCAACAGGTCGCGTGAGGACAGGACTTCCGCCGCGGCGGTCGTCAGGTCGGGCGCGGCGACGAGCTGTGCGGGCCGCAGGCCGACCGCGTCGCGCAGGCGCGTCAGCGGGTCGCGGATGTGCGGCACGTCGTCCTCCGGCTGGATCCAGACGCGGCGGGCAGGGCCGGCGGATGCTCGTCCGACCCGCAGTGTTTCGAGATAGACGCGCTTCACGCCCGGTACCCGGGTACCGGCGAGCCCGAGCGGCACGGACCATCTCGCGTCGTCCGGCGGCACCGCGAGCAGGGCGGCCCGCACCTGCTGCGCGTGGAGGAGCTCCGTGCGCTGTGCCGGTCCCGCGACGCGGAGATCGAGGGTGACGCTGTGCCCACGTGCCTCGGCGACGAGGCGGGCGAGACTGGCCGTGGAGCAGATGCCGGGCACCGCGAGCCGCCACGGCTTGCGCTTGGCGGCCTCCGCCTCGTGCAGCAACACGTCGGCCGCCTGCACGAGTTGCCTGGCCGTCGGCAGCATGTCCCGGCCGAAGGGGGTGAGGACGGCCCGTCGTGACGTGCGTTCGAACAACGGCTCACCGAAGCGTTCCTCCAGTGCGGCGACGCGACGGCTGGCCACGGACTGGGACATCTGGGCGGCGGCCGCCCCGACGGTGAAACTGCCGTGCTCGCTCACGCTGACGAACGCACGACACGCTCCCACCAGATCCACAGCCGAAACCCTATGCCAGATCCACGGCCCGCTCTCATGCTGAATCAGCATGGGACGGCGCGTTCGCGTATTGGACCGCATGGCCGCCGACCGGTGAGGGTGATCCACGAACTCATGACCACCCAGGAGGTTGGACCATGCAGACTCCGCAACACGCCCATGCCCGCCGCGCCCTTCGCGGTGCGCTCGCCGCGCTCGCGCTCGTCGTCCCGCTCGCCGCCTGCGGCCAGGACGGTTCCCCGGCCTCGTCGTCCCCGTCATCGGCCCGGTCCGCCGTGACCACGACCCCGATCGCGGCGACGACGCCGTTCAACGGCGAATTAAAGGAACTCGAGCGCAAGTTCGACGCCCGGCTCGGTGTCTACGCCATCGACACCGGCACCGGCCGCGAGGTGGCTCACCGGGACGGCGAACGGTTCGGCTACCACTCCACGTTCAAGGCGCTCGAAGCCGGCGCCGTGCTGCGGAAGTACTCCCTGAACGGCATGAACAAGGTGATCAAGTACTCCAGTGACGACCTGGTCGCCAACTCGCCCATCACCGAGAAGCACGTCGAGACCGGGATGACCCTGAGCGAACTGTGTGACGCCGCCGTCCGCTACAGCGACAACACCGCGGCCAACCTGCTGTTCGACGCACTCGGCGGCCCCAAGGGTCTCGAGTCGGACCTCAGGAAGCTGGGCGACAAGGTCACCCTGATGGAGCGCATCGAGCCCCACCTGAGCGACTGGGTCCCGGGCGAGACCCGGGACACGACCACCCCGCGGGCGCTCGCCAAGGACCTGCGCGCGTACGTTCTCGGAGACGTCCTGCGCAAGCGCGAGCGCGCCCAGCTCACGACGTGGCTGAAGACCAACACCACCGGGAACGAGGTCATCCGGGCCGGCGTGCCCGAGGGCTGGGTGGTCGGCGACAAGACCGGAAGCGGCAGCGGCTACGGCGCCCGCAACGACATCGCCGTCGTGTGGCCCCCCGACTCCGCCCCCATCGTCATGGCGATCCTGACGAACCGTGGGAAGGCGGAGGACGTCCACGACAACAAACTGATCGCGGAAGCGGCGTCCGTGGTCGCCGAAACATTGTCCTAGCAGGAGACGGGGCCGCGGCCGAGCACCCCGACGCCGAACCGCCCGGCCGCGGCGGTCACCGGTCACAACCTGACTTTGGGTTCCCTTGTGTCATCAGCTGTGGGATTCCGCGTCTCGTGGCTGGCGCCGGGTGGACCTCGCCCGGTTGCCGCAGCCGAGGGAACACCATGCCTGGTCACGGCGCCTGGCCAGGAAGAACATGCCGCAACTGGGGGCGTGGCAGCGCCGCACCCGCTGACGGTCTGGACCGGCGGCCAGGGCGAGCGTCTCGCGGGCGACGACGGCGTCGGCGCCGCCACCCTGTTCCTGCTGTGCGAGCAGGCCGTCGCCGGTCATCCGGAAGACGACGGGGGCGGACGAGGCGAGTTCGTTCAGGCGGCTCCGCAGGCTGTCGGTGAGCGGCCGCTGTCCGGCTGTCGCATCCAGCGCGTCGCGGACCAACCCACGCAGCCGCTCCAGCTCCTCCAAGGGGAGGCCGGCCAATCTGCGGTCGGCGGCGCGGGCGCGCCATCGCCTGGTGAGTTCCCGATCGGCGAGGAAGTCGACGTCGCCGCGCCCCGGGCCTGCGCCGACAACGACGGTGTTGGCCAGGTCGAGGACCGGGTCCTCGCCGATCCACGGCATTTCCTGCAGGTCCCGGATGGTCATGCCCCTCAATCTACTGGATTCAGGTCAGCGAACCCGTGATAACTTCAGCTCACGGATTTGATCCGCCAAATCCGTGAGTCATGTGGTCGACGAAGGGTGCTGCAATGAGTGCAACCATCGAGTACGTCAGGTTCGACACCGACGACCCCGCCGCCCTCACCGCCCACCGGGAGCAGCTCGTCGAACTGCTCAAGGAGCAGTACGGCGACGGCTTTCAGGGCGCCCACCTCGCCCAGTTCGACGACGGCACCGTCCTGGACTTCATCGTCTGGTCGTCCGCCGCCGTCGCCGAGCGCGCGGCCAAGGAAATGCCGACCGACCCCCGGGCTCAGGGCTTCTTCAGCCGAATCGGCACAGTGCACGAGATGCGGCACGCTCAGGTACTGCACACCGCATAGCCCACGAGACCAAGGAGAATGACGCTGTGCCCTCGGCAGACGAACTACTCAGCGCCGACACCGTCGCCCGCCTCGCCCGATGCCTTACGCGAGCCGGTGACGGGATCACGGCGCACGAGACCCGGGGGTGCGGCGCCGTCCTGGACGGGCTGAGCTTCACCGAGCGTGTCACCGTGATCAGAAATGCCGTCCTGGCTGATCTTCCGGCGGACTACCCGGCCTTCGCGAACGTGGTGCGCGCCGCACTGCGGGACAGCGATTTCACCGGATGGATGATCTTTCCGGTCACCGAGGCCATCGCCGTACGTGGCCGGGACGCCTTCGAACCGGCGCTCGCCCTGCTGGCGGAACTCACCCCGCGCCTGACCGCGGAGATCGCCGTCCGGCCCTTCCTCCGTGCCGACCTGGAACGCGCGCTCCGGGTCATGACGCCGTGGACCGCGCATCCCGACCTCCACGTCCGTCGCCTGGCCAGTGAGGGCACTCGGCCAAGACTGCCCTGGGCGCCCCAGCTTCCGGAGCTGATCGCGGATCCGACCCCCGCACTGCCCCTGCTCGACGCGCTGTACCGGGATGACTCCGAGTACGTCCGCAGATCAGTGGCCAACCACCTCAACGACATCAGCCGTGACCACCCCGAGATCGCCGCCGGGATCGCGGCGCGCTGGCTGAGCGACCCGGCACCGACGACGACCCGGTTGGTACGGCACGGCTTGCGGACCCTGATCAAATCCGGCCACGCCGGGGCCCTTACGCTGCTCGGCCACTCCCCGGACAGTCCCGTCGCTGTCGAGGGCCCGCACGTCCACGCCTCAGAGATCCGGGTCGGCGACCATCTGCTGTTCGACTACTCGGTGACCAACACGCACGATCAGACCGCTCACCTCGTCGTCGACTACGTCGTCCACCACATGAAAGCCAACGGGACCCGCACCCCCAAGGTCTTCAAACTCACCACGCGATCCCTGGCTCCCGGCGAGACATGGCGCGCGACACGCAGACACTCCTTCAAGCCGATCAGCACGCGGCGCTACCACCCGGGTGTCCATCTGGTGCAGCTCCAGGTCAACGGCCGACCCCACGGGGAAGCCTCGTTCACGCTGCACTGCTGAGGGCAACCACCTCGCATCCCGCTTCGGTGGCGTATCTGCCACCGCGCCGCCTCCAATGGGGCTTCCGCCACCAGAAACGGGGACCCGCATCCGCGCAGCTATCCCAAAAAGGCTGATCGCGGGGCGTCAGCGCAGTGCAACCTCGCCCGCGTGGACGGCACGCAGGGCGCGCTCGACCGTCTCCTGGTTTTCGCCGACCGGAGCCACGTAGTCGAGGACGTCGCGCGCGGCCTCCTCCCCGAGCGTTCGGGTGATCACCCACGTGGCGAGATACTGGGACGCCAGGCAACCGCCCACCGTGGCGATGTTCCCCTCGGCGTAGAACGGCGCGTCCAGCACGGTGACGTCGCAGGCTTCGACGAAGGGCCGGCTCGTCCTGTCCGTGCAAGCCGGCATGCCATCCAGCAACCCGAGCCGGGCCAGCACCAGCGCGCCGGAGCACTGCGAACCGATGAGCTGTCGCGAAGGGTCGAACCGCAGCCTGGAGACCAGCCGGTCGTCGGCGACCACGTCGCGCGTCTTCACTCCGCTACCGATCAACACGACGTCGGCTTCGGTCACGAACTCCATCGGGCGCTGCCCGGTCACCTCGACGCCGTTCATCGACGTGACCACCGGTGTCGGCGTTGTAATGAAAGCTTCCAAGCCGTCCTTACGGCACCGGTTGATCAGTGCGGAAGCGATGAAACTGTCGAGCTCGTTGAACCCGTCGAAGGTGACCACGGCTACCTGCATCACAACTCCTTCAAAGACGGCACCAGATCACCAGTCTCCCCGGCGCGCCGTTCCGGGGCGAGAGCCAATCAGCGGCGGGCGGCCTGCCACCGATCCCGGAGCGGTTGACCGCCCCTTGTTCGGTTCCGCTATGGCCACGTCCTGGATTGAGCTTCGAAGACCTCGGGGTTGCTGTGCACGGGAATGACGCACACCAGGTGCCCGCCGGGCGCCCGGAGAACGCGGCACTCCAGCCACTGGGCTACTTGCATGGCGCCCAGAGCGATCAGACGGGCAGTCTCGGCTTCGACGTCGTCGGTCTCGATGTCGAGGTGGAAGCGAGGCAGGTCATCAACAGCCTGGACAGCGGTGACCAGTCCGGGCAGAGCCTCATGGAGCACGGTGAACTGCGGCTCGGAGGGCACCGGTACCGAGGCCGCGCCAAGGGCCGCGGACCAGAAGGACGCGGCGCTATCAGCTTCGGCTTCCGGTGTGTCGATCAGAACGGCGTAGACGCGGCTTCGATGCATGCCTCAGACCGTATCGATCCGACGCAGCCGGTCAGATAGCCGGCCTGCGTTGCCAGTTCCCGGCCTGCGTTGGCAGTTCAGGGACGGCAATCCTTGGCGGCCGAACTTGTTGAGGATCCCGGAAAGGAGAACATCGAAAACGGTCAGCTTCCCGCCGACTGCGGTGCGGATGGCACCCGCGCCCACGAGCCACCCGCTGGACTTGAAAGCATCGATCACCGGCTTGAATGTTGGGAATTCTTATATTTCTTTGCATTGTCCTGGTGAGTCTTGTGGTGAATCACATTTCGCGGAGAGCTCTCAGAAGAAGGGGCATTCGAGCGCGCGCGGTGTGTGTGGAGCACGTCAAGGAGGGGACCAGTGACAAAGTGGGCCTCCTGATGGAGTGCGTCGGCCCGGACGGCGTGCCGGTCAGGCCCACGGTGGGGTACTTCACCAGCCCTCCGCTTCGCATCGGTGACGCGGTCGACATCGTCTATGACCCGAGTAATCTCAGGGGGCCCAATTCGTCAACGACGCCGAGTCCGGTAAATGGGCCCCTGTGCTCATCGCGGTGGTCTCCGTACTCGTAGGTGTGACTGGCGTCCTTACGATCGCCTAGTACTGCAGCCGTGTCAGCGTCCCCCTTTCGCCGCGGCGGTTGACCCTGACGCAGGGTCAACCTCTCAGCATGGTGGGCATGACGACGAGAACCAGTGCGATCGAGGTCTCCGGACTGCGCAAGTCGTACGGCGACCAGGAGGTGGTCGCCGGAGTCGACCTGACCGTCCCCGCGGGCACCGTCTACGCCCTGCTCGGGCCCAACGGGGCCGGCAAGACCACCACAGTCCGGATCCTGTCCACGTTGCTTGCGGCGGACGCCGGTGCGGCTAGGGTCGCCGGCTACGACGTACGCCGCGAAGCCGACCAGGTGCGCGCGTCGATCGGAGTGACCGGACAGTTCTCCGCCGTGGACGAGTTGCTGACCGGGCGGGAGAATCTGCGGCTGATGGCCGACCTCGGCCACCTCGACCGGCGCCGCACGGAGACCGTGGTCGAGCGGCTGCTGGAGCGGTTCGACCTGATCGAGGCCGCCGACCGGCGCGCGGTGACGTACTCCGGCGGTATGAAGCGGCGGCTGGACCTGGCGATGACCCTGGTGGCAGGGCCGCGGCTGATCTTTCTCGACGAGCCGACCACCGGCCTCGACCCGCGCAGCCGCCGTGAACTGTGGGGGATCGTGCGGGAGTTGGTGGCCGACGGGGTCACCGTCTTCCTGACCACCCAGTACCTCGAGGAGGCCGACCAGCTCGCCGACCGGATCGGTGTCCTCGACGGGGGCCGGCTGGTCGCCGAGGGCACCGCGGCCGAGCTGAAGCGGCTGGTGCCCGGCGGTCACATCGAGCTACGGGCCGCCGACAGTGAGCGGGTGGCCGAGCTGGCGCGCCGGTTGCCCGGGGCGAACCCGAACGCCCCGGCACTCACCGTGACCCTGCCGCACGACGGCAGCCTCACCGAACTGCGACGGCTGCTGGACGGGATCGACGACGACGCGGTCACCGGGCTCGCCGTGCACGCCCCGGACCTGGACGACGTGTTCCTGGCCCTCACCGGCCACCCCACCGACGAGCTTCCCGAGGAGGTACCGGTATGAGCACCGCGACGTACGCCGTCCGCGACTCGGCGACCATGCTGCGGCGCAACCTGAAGCACATGGCCCGGTACCCGTCGATGACGGTGATGCTGGTCGGGCAGCCGCTGGTGTTCCTGCTGCTGTTCGTCTACGTCTTCGGCGGCACCATGGGCGCCGGTCTGCCGGGAGCCCCGGCGGGGGACCGCGGCGACTACCTGACGTTCATCACTCCCGGAATCCTGATGATGACGGTGGCCAGCGTGTCCATCGGCACCGCGGTCCTGGTCGCCACCGACATGACCAACGGGATCATCGACCGGTTCAGGACCATGGCCATCGCCAAGAGCTCGGTGCTCACCGGCCGCGTGCTCGGCGCGATGATCCAGACCGCACTCGCGCTCGCGGTGATCTTCGGGGTGGCGATCCTGCTCGGTCTCAAGACCGCTGCCTCGGCGCCGCAGTGGCTGGGCCTGGTCGGTCTGCTCGCGCTGCTGTCGTTCGCGATGACCTGGTTCACGGTGGCGCTGGGGCTGGCGAGCCCGGACCCGGAGACCGCGAGCAACCTGCCGATGATCTTCGTGCTGCTGCCGTTCGTGGGCAGCGGGTTCGTGCCGGTCGAGTCGATGCCGACCGGGCTGCGGTGGTTCGCCCAGCACCAGCCGTTCACACCGATCATGGACGCCTTCCGCGGTCTGCTGGCCGGATCGCCGGATGGTTCGGACACGCTCTGGGCCATCGGCTGGTGTGTGGTGATCGGGTTGGTCGGCTACCTCTGGGCGCGGCGCCTCTACCGCACTCGCGCCGCGCACTAGGAGACTGGTCCGATGCTGACCATCGGCGAGCTGGCGTCGTACGCCGGCGTGACGGTGCGCGCGGTGCGGCACTATCACGCCAAGGGACTGCTGCCGGAGCCGGAGCGGGACCACTCCGGCTATCGGAGGTACGACGCCGGCGCCGTGGTCGAGCTGATCAGGATCCGGACCCTCGCCGAGGCCGGGGTCCCGCTGGCGCGCGTGCGGGAGCTGCTCCAGGCCGACGAGGAGGAGTTCGCCGCGGCGGTCGCGGACATCGACAAGCGGCTGCGGGCGGAGATCCGGGACCGGCAGCGGCACCGCGAGCGGATCGCCCGCCTCGCCGCCGGGGACAACCTGGCGCTGCCCCCGGAGGTGGTCGAGTTCCTCGACCGACTCCGCGCGCTCGGGGTCGACGAGCGGATCGTCCAGGTCGAACGCGACGGCTGGATCCCGCTGGCCGCGCACTCACCCGAGCGAGTTCCGGAGTGGATGGCACGCAAGCAAGAGCAGATCGCCGACCCGCAGTTCATCGACTTCTATCTCACCCTGGGCCAGGCCCTCGACCGCACCGACGACGACCCACGGCTGGTCGAGCTGGCCGACAAACTGGCCGCCTACATCACGCAGATGGCCGACGAGCAGGGCGAGGCCTACGTCGACGATGTCGACATCGAGCCACCGTTCGCCAAGCTCATGGACACCCTGGCGTTCGACACCATGCCGTCGGCCCGTCGACTCATCGACCTGCTGAAGAAGCGAGGCTGGACCGGTTGGACCAAGCTCCAGCGCGTGGACCCAGCCCGGGGTGCGACCGGAACACGGCCGGACACCGCGGTGCGGCGTTCCCGGCGTTAGTGGTGACGGCGGGACTCAGTGCCCGACGATGTGCGCGGTCGAGGCGTGCGAGGGTGAACGGGTCGTGCGGGGCGACGGCGTGAGAGCCGTGCGGAGCGCTGTACGAATCCCGTTGGTGCATCACGGACTGCCCGGACCGCCTTCAGCGCCGCATGAGCCACCCGGCGGGCCGGGGACTTCCGACGCCAGCAGTCTGCGCACGGTCCTGCCTGGGTGCCCCGCCGACCCGGTGGTCGGCGGGGCACGGGTGATGGCCCTCGTGTCAGGCCACTTCGATGCTGTCCAGTTCGGCGTACAGGTCGCCCTTGGCCAGGCGGATGGTGTTCCAGCCTTCGCGCAGGGAGACGGAGACCGTGGCGTACTGCCAGTTGTCCCAGCCGGTGTACGGGTAGCGGACCTCGCCCGAGGCGGACCCGTTGGCCGTGACGCGGTGGGAGGACGGGGCGGGGGAGTTGCCGGCGGTGAGGGAGCCGTTGCCGAAGCGGACGGTCAGGGTGTGGCTGCCCACGGCCGGAGTGAAGACCGAGAATTCGACGTAGCTGTCGGCGTGGTCGATATACCCGACCGCCCTGCCGTCCAACGCCCCCGCCGCGTCCCGTACGACGGCGTTGTGCACCACGGCGTTCTCCGCCTGGTAGATGACCTTGCTGCCGTCGACGACGGGGTAGCCGTTCGCCCAGCCGAGGTCGGTGGCGTAGAGGGAGCGGTGGGAGCGGTCGGCGTTCCAGCCGTGGAAGAGGATACGGGCGCGGCCGCAACATCCCGGCGCGCAGATGTCAAAGTGAGGCCCCTGCGCACTGGACGAGTTGCTGCCCGGTGATCGCTCCGCCGTCCGGGCCGAGGAGGAACGCGGTCAGGCCGGCGACCTCGTCGGGAGAGACGAACCGGCCGAGGGGCGGGTGGGCCGGGGGCGTGCGGGCGCGGCCGGGGTCGGACAGCATCGGAGTGTCGGTCGGGCCGGGGGCGATCACGTTGACGGTGATGCCACGGACGGCCAGTTCCGCGGCCCAGGAGCGCGCGAGCGCGGGCAGGGCGGCCTTGGTCGCGGCGTACTGGCTCTTGCCGGGTACGCCGGTGGCGGTGCGGCTGCCGACGAGGACCACGCGGGCCCCGTCGGGCAGCCGGTCGGCGAGCGTGTCGACGAGGATCGTGGCGGCATGGACGTGTACCCGCCACATCAACTCGCCGTCGTCAGCGGACAGTTCGCCCAGCGGTGCCGAGCGCTGGAGCCCGGCGGCGTGCACGATGGCGTCGGGGGCAGGTACGCCGTCGAGGATCCGGACCAGCTCGGTGGGCTCGGCCAGATCCGCCCGGAGCCAGGTCAGCCCCGGCGCGGGTACCGGACGGCGGCGGCTGATCCCGGTGACCTGCCATCCCTCCCGCAGCAGGCGACCGCTGATCGCCTCGCCGATTCCCGAGCTGACGCCGGTGACCAGGGCGTGCCGTGTCTCAGTCATGGCACACCCGCCCGGCCCGCGTGCCGGCGTGCTCGGCGCTCTCCGCCAAGGTCATGAGGGCGACGTCCTGTGCTCCGGCTCGGTGGACGCCGGCACCTCGGTCAGCACCACCTCGACGCCGCGCCCGCGCAACTCGGCCACGACCGACGGGTCGGCGCCGTCGTCGGTGACGAGGGTCCAGTCGGCCGGGAGTTTCGCCCAGGCGTGGAAGGGGCGGCGGCCGAGCTTCGCCGCGTGCGCGAGGACGTACACATGGTCGGCGCGGCGGGCCATCAGTTCCTTCAGCCGCGTCTGGCGCAGGTCGGCCTCGCAGATGCCGTGCTCGGGCGAGATGCCGTCGGTACCGAGGAAGACCCGGTCGAAGGTCATCCGTTCCAGTGCGGCCTCGGTCAGTGGACCGACGAAGCCCTGGCTCAGCGGTCGCAGAGTGCCGCCGAGACACTCGACGTGCACCGTCTCGACGTCGGAGAGTTCCTGGAGAGCCGTCAGGCCCGTGGTCGCGACCGTCAGTTCCTTCGCGGAGCGCAGTTCGTGGGCGAGGGCGCCCACGGTCGATCCGGCGTCCAGCAGCACCGTCTCACCGGCGCGCACCTCTATGGCGGCGCGGCGCGCGATGGCCCGCTTCTCCTCGAACGCCTCGCCCGTACGCTGCCGGAGCGAGGCCTCGGGATGGGCGGTGAGCGCCATGGCGCCGCCGTAGGTGCGAGCCAGCCGGCCGTCGGCGGTCAGTTTGGCGAGGTCGCGGCGGATCGTGGAGGGCGTGACACCGAAACGTCGCGACAACTCCTCCACGCTGGTGAGGCCGGTCGTGGTGGCCACGTACAGGATCCGTTCGCGCCGGGCCTTGGATCCGAGGGGAGACATCTGTCGTGGAGTCCTTCTCTGCGCGGACTACGGATTGCGGACTACGAGCGGCGGTCTCAGCGGACCGCTACGGACGACATCTCGGCTGCCTGGCGCACGGCCTCGACCATGCTACCGGCCTCGGCCACACCCTTGCCCGCGATGTCGAAGGCCGTTCCATGGTCCACCGAGGTGCGGATGACGGGCAGTCCCACGGTCAGGTTGACGCCCGCCTCGATGCCCAGCACCTTCACCGGGCCGTGCCCCTGGTCGTGGTACATCGCGACGATCAGGTCGTAGTCGCCGCGCCCGGCGAGGAAGAAGGCCGTGTCGGCCGGGAGTGGGCCGCGGGCGTCGATGCCGTCCGTGCGCAGCACGTCGAGGGCGGGGACGATCTTCTCCTCCTCCTCGCCGTAGCCGAACAGTCCGTTCTCACCCGCGTGCGGGTTGATGCCGCAGACGCCGATCACCGGCTTCGCGACACCGGCCCGCACCATCGCGTCGTGACCGCGGCGCACCGTGCGCTCGACCAGGCCCGGCTCGATGCGCTGTACGGCGTCGATCAGGCCGATGTGGGTGGTGACGTGAATGACCTTCACCCGGGGTGTCGACAGCATCATCGACACCTCGTCCACGCCGGTGAGGTGGGCCAGCAACTCGGTGTGGCCCGGGTAGAGATGCCCGGCTGAGTGCAGAGCCTCCTTGTTGAGCGGCGCGGTGCAGATGCCGTGCACGGCGCCCTTCAAGGCGAGGTCCGCGGCCACCCGTACGTACTGGTAGGCGGCCTCGCCGGCGAGGGCGGACAGTTCGCCCCAGGGCAGGTCGGTGGGGAGCAGGTCCAGGTCCACGACGTTGACGCGGCCCGGCGGGAACTCGGCCTCTCCCGGGGCGGTCACGGAGACGATGTCGCAGTCGACACCCAGGATCGCGGCGGCCTGCCGCAGCCGCCCGGCATCACCGATGACGACGGGACGGCAGCGGGCGAGGGTGTCCGGGTGCAGCAGCGCCGGGACGATCACCTCGGGACCGATGCCCGCGCCGTCTCCCATGGTCACCGCGATGAGCGGCAGCGAACGGTGGTGGTCGGCGGTCGGGATCGCGTTCACCGGGAAGTCTCCTTGCGGTGGGAGGTGGGGGACGTGGGGGAGGTGGGGGAGGTCCGGCCGGAGCGCCGTGGCGATCCGCAGCAGGGAATCGGTGTCGCCGAAGCTGCCGGGCCGGGTGACGACATGGCGTCCGTCGGGCGTGAGTGCGTGGACGGCGCCGTGGTGGATCTGGCCGAGCGGAGCCAGGTGCGGAACGCCGAGCGCGTCGAGGACGTGGCGGGCGGTCTCACCACCCGTCAGGACGAGGTCGGCATCGCCCGCGCGGGCCGCGGCGAGGCGAGCGAGTGCGGACACCAGACGGCGTGCCGAACCGGGCCGGATGCCCGGGCCGCTGTCGATGCTGAGGACTGTGACGCCGCCTGACGTCTCGTCAAATGAGTGCGGCTCGCCCGAGGGCGACAGAACGTCGGAGTTCATGACGCCGGAGTACAGGACGTCGGGGTTCACGGATACGTGGCGAGCACCGCGCTCCGTAAGTTGCGCGATCTGCGCAGGCGCGGAGGGATCGGCGGTCCCGACGACGACCAGGAGGGGCCGTTGCCGGCGTCCCTCAGCCGGAGCCGCTTGTCCCGCCGTGGTTGCGGCCGACGCCCCGCCGGTACGTCTCAGCAGGCGGCCGACCGCCGCGGCGAGGCCGCTCGTGCCCATCAGGCGAACACCGGGACCGCACGCGAGCGCCACCCCCGCGATCAGGTCCAGGTCGGCGTCCGTCTCGGCGTCGCACACCGGAAGGTGTCCGGCGCCGATCGCCGTGCGCAGCACGGCGGGCAATGCGTCGCCCCGTACCGCCTCCAGCGGGACGAGCGTCGTACGGGTGTCCCCTAGGGCGGCGGAGATCGACGGCGGGGGTGCGGTGCTCTCCGCCCGCCAGGCGTCCGTGGTGTGCAGGGGGACGCCGTCGAGATGGACGACACCGCCGCGGACCGTGCGGCCGAGGGCGGGCAGGGCGGTGGCGACGACGACGCCCTCGGTGCTCTCGGCACAGGCGGCCGTCTCGGCGGCGAGGTTGCCCCGCAGCAGCGAGTCGGCCTTCTTCAGCACCAGAACGTCCGAGGGCACGGCTCGCAGTGCCTCGCCTACGCGCCGGGCCGCGTCGGCCGCGGGCAGGGACCGGCAGTCGAGGTCGACCACGACGGCCTCGCCGTCCTGCGGTGGGTCCCAGGACGCCGGACCGAGCACGATCCGGCTCGGCAGGCCGAGCGCCACCGCGGTCTCCGCCGCCCCGGACAGGTCGTCGGCGAGCGCGAGGACACGTCGCGCCACCCGCTCGTCTCGGCAGGGGGCGGGGGAGGGGAAGGGCACATCATCCTCCTGGGCCGGTGGTCGAAGAGAGACACGCGGGGCGGCCTCGGCGCTCGATGATGGCACATCTTGCGCGATGTGCGCGAGACCTCTTGCGTGATCCGCGCAACCGTGGAACGGTTTCCGGCGCGACAGAAACCGACGGCAACCGACGGCGTCCTACGGGACCGGACGCCGTCCCGAGCCGGTCGCCGCACAGAAACCCCGAGAGGTCGACGATGACCCGAACTCCTCCGAGTGAGACGCCCAGCCGTCGCACCCTGCTGCGCTGGGGCGCCGCGGGCGGCGCCGGTCTCGCTCTCTCCCCGCTGACCGCCTGCGCAGGACCCACCGGCGCCCCCGGCCCCGGCACCCTCACGCTCGGGCTGAACCGCTCGCTGGTCAGCCTGGACAACAAGCTCAACCAGTTCGACGCCGCGGTGACCGTGCAGCGGGCCGTGCGTCAGGCACTCACGGCCATCGGTCCGGACATGCGACTCACCCGGGTCCTCGCCGACCGGTTCGAGATGACCGCGCCGACCACCTGGAGCGTCCGCCTGCGCGACGGGATCCGCTACTCCGACGGCCGGCCCGTGACCGTCGACGACGTGGCCACCGCGGTGCGGATGTACGGAGAGGTCGCCGGTTCATTCATCCTCGGCCTGTTCCCCGAACTCCCCGACGTCGAGGCGACGGGCGAACGCACCTTTCTGCTCCACACCCGCAAGCCGGTGCCCGTTCTGGACCGGCTGATGGCCAACATTCTCATCACCCCGGCGAAGGACAACCGGCCCGAGGAACTCCGCTCCGGCGTCGGCACCGGCCCCTACCGGGTGGTCGGTGCCAACAGCGGCGCGGGCGAGTACACCCTGGCCCGCGTTCCGGAGTACTGGAGCGGGCGGCCGCCCGTCGAACGGGTCCGGGTCCGCTTCGTACCGGAGGAGTCGAGCCGGGTCGTCGCCCTGCGCAGCGGCGAACTGGACGTCATCGACACCATCACCCCCGACTCCGCCGAACAGCTCACCGGGCTGCCCGGCGTGCATCTGGAGCAGACCTCCGGGGTGCGGATCTGCCAGCTCTTCTACAACTTCCGCAAGCCGAAGAAGCATCCGCTGGCCGACGCCCGGGTGCGCCGGGCGCTGACGTACGCCATCGACGGCGAGTCCCTCGTCCGGGACGTGCTCACCGACTCGGCCGAGCAGGCCCGGGGAGTGGTCCCGCTCAGTCTCCAGGGTGCCGAACGCACCGGCCGCTACGTCCACGACCCCGCGCGGGCGCGGCAGCTGCTCAGGTCCCTGGGCGCCGACGGGCTGCGGATCAAAATCATCTGGGAGTCGGGCGAGTTCGCCGCGGACGCCTCCGTGATGGAGGCCGTCGCGGAGATGCTGAAGGACGTCGGTGTGCGCGCCACCCTGCAGCAGTTCGAGCCCGGCGGCGACATCCTCAAGTGGCGCCAGGGCAAGGGAGGCGACTGGGACGTCATCGGCAACGGCTTCCCCGGCACCACCGGCCAGGCCACCACCATGCTGCAGGCGATGTACGCGGGCACGGCCGAGGACGAGCGCACCGGTGACGCGTTCATGGGCTACGTCATCCCCGGCATCGCCCGACAGCTGTCCGACGCGGCCACCGAGACCGACCCCGCCACCCGTGACCGCAAGCTGGCCGCCGCTCAGCACGCCGTCTGGGACACCTGGCCGGCCGTGTGGGCCTTCGTGCCGAAGACCGTGCTCGCCCGCCGCGCCCGCGTCGACGGTGTCCGGCTGCTGCCGATCAACTCCTACGACCTGACCGCCGTACGGCTGGAGGGCTGAGCCGTGGCCAAGTACCTCGCCCGCCGTCTCGGTCAGAGCCTGCTGACCGTCTTCCTGACCATCTCCACGGTCTTCGTGCTGGTCCGGCTCGCCCCCGGAGACCCCGCCGCCGCATACGCGCCGCCGAGCGCCACCACCGCCGACCTGGAGCGGATCCGCGCCCAGTTCGGCCTCGACAAGCCATTGACCACCCAGTACGGGATCTTCCTGCGCGACCTGCTGAGCGGCGACCTCGGCACCAGCTTCTCCTTCCGCGACTCCGCCCTCAGCGTGGTCCTGGACCGCATGCCGTACACGCTCACGCTCTCCCTCGCGGCGATCGCCGTCACCGTGGCCGTCGCGGTCCCGCTGGGGGTGTGGATGGCCCGCCACGCCGACACCTCGCGTGAACTCGGCGCCAACGTCCTGACCATCACCGGACAGTCCATGCCGGACTTCTGGACCGGCGTGATGCTGCTGACCGTCTTCGCCGTGCTGCTGCCGGTGCTGCCCGCCTCCGGCTTCACCTCCTGGAGCGGCCTCGTCCTGCCGACCGTCACCATCGCGATCCTCCAACTCGCCCTCGTCTCACGGCTCGTACGCCGCGAGATGACCACGGCACTCGCCTCGCCGTACATCACCGTGGCCCGCTCGCGCGGTGTCTCCGAACGGGCCCTCACCTGGCGGTACGCCCTCGCCAACTCGTCCGTCCCGCTGGTCACCGCGGTCGGCACCCGCTTCGCGGCACTGCTCAACGGCGTCGTGCTGGTCGAGGTCGTCTTCGGCTGGCCCGGCGTCGGTTCCCTCGTCGTCCGCGCCCTGGAGACCCGCGACTACCCGCTCATCCAGGCAACCGTCCTGGTCACGGCGACCCTCGCCATCCTCGTCCAGCTCCTCGTCGACCTCGCCTACCCGCTCCTCGACCCGCGGGTCCGACTCGGAAAGGCGGCCTGACCATGTCCGCCACGCTCACACCGTCCGCCGACAGCGCCCGGTCCAGTGCCGTCACCGCCCGGCACCTGGCCCGCGCCACCGCCACCAGGCAGCGGCGCAGCGCCCGCTTCAAGCTGTGGGCGGGAGCCCTGTGCACCGCGCTGGTCGCCCTGCCGGTGGCCCTCGCGAGCCTGCTGCCGCTGCCGGACCCGGACGCCCAGAACCTCGCGGGGCGCCGGGTGCCGCCGCTCACCGACGGGCATCTGTTCGGCACCGACCAGCTCGGACGCGATCTGCTCTCCCGCGTCCTGCACGGCGGCCAGGTGTCGCTGACCGTGGGCATCCTCGCCGTCGTCGTCTCCGGGCTCATCGGGATCGCCGCGGGCTCGGCGGCCGGCTACTTCGGGGGCTGGATCGACACGGTCGTCAGCCGGCTCCTCGAAGCCCAGATGGCGCTGCCCTTGCTCATGATGCTGCTGCTCGTCGTCGCCCTCTTCGGCCCGTCGGTCACCGTCATCACCTGCGTGATCGCGATCGCCCAGTGGCCGGAAGTGGCCCGGCTGACCCGCTCCCTGGTCCTCGTCGAACGCGAGAAACCCTATGTGGCGGCCGCCCGGCTGCTCGGTATGCGCAGCTGGTCCGTCCTGGGACGGCACATCATCCCCAACGTCCTGCGCCCCGCGAGCCTGGTGGTCCTGTTGCTGCTCGCCCAGGCCGTGCTCCTGGAGAGCGCCCTCAGCTTCCTGGGCGCCGGACCCCAGCGGCCGTTCGCCACCTGGGGCCGCATCATCTCCGACGGCCAGGACTACATCACCACCTCCTGGTGGCTGGTCACGCTCCCCGGCCTGGTCATCGCCCTCCTCGTGGTCGGTGTGAACCTCGTGGGCGACGGCCTGCGCGACCGCATCCGTACGACGAAGCCCGCGAAGGGAGCCTGAGCCATGACCAGCGACACCTCGCCGGCCTCCGGCTCCTTGCTGGAGGTCGAGGACCTGCAGATCGAACTGGTCACGCATCGTGGCGTGGTCCGCGCCGTCGACGGCGTGAGTTTCACCGTCGGACGCGGCGAGACCGTCACGCTCATCGGGGAGTCCGGCTCCGGCAAGTCCACCACGGCGATGGGCGTGCTGCGGCTGCTGCCCGAAGGACTCGCCGTACTGTCCGGCACCGCCCGCATCGGCGGCGACGACGTCGTGACCGACCCCGGGGCGGCCCGGCGGGCGCGCGGCCGTACCGTGTCCCTCATCCCCCAGGACCCGATGACCGCGCTCAGCCCCGTCCACACCGTCGGGCGGCAGCTCGGCGAGGCCCTCCGGCTGCGTCACCCCGGCCTGTCCCGGGCCGAGGCCCGCGAGCGCGGCACCCACCTGCTGGACCAGGTACGGATCAGCAGGCCCGAAACGCGCTGGAAGGCGTACCCGCACCAGTTCTCCGGCGGCATGCTCCAGCGCATCCTCATCGCCGTCGCGCTGGCCGCCGAACCGGAGCTGCTGGTCGCCGACGAACCCACCTCCGCCCTGGACGCCACCGTCCAGGCGAGTGTCCTCGACCTGCTGATGGAGCTTCAGGAACGCACCGGCGTGGGCATGTTGATGATCACACACGACCTCGGTGTCGCCCGGCTGGTGTCCGACCGCATCCACGTCATGAAGGAGGGCCGGTTCGTCGAGTCGGGGCCGGCCCAGCAGATCGTCGAGCGGCCCGCACACCCGTACACCGGGAAACTGCTCGCCGCCGTCCCGAGCCTCGGGCCCTGGGACGAGGACGGGCTCGACGACCACACCGCCCAGCCCCAGCAGGAAGGCAGGGCCGCCCGATGAGCCAGGCAGCAGTGACACCGAACGCCGCCAGCGCGGCCGACGCGTCGACGTTTCTCGCCGTCGAGGACCTCGTCGTCGACTACCCCACGCCGGCCGGCCCCGTGCGCGCCGTCGACCATGTCAGCTTCAGCGTGCCCCGCGGCGGCTCACTCGCCGTCGTCGGCGAGTCGGGCAGCGGCAAGTCGACCATCGCCTGCGCGATCGTACGGCTGCTCAAGCCCGCCTCCGGGCGGATCGTGCTGGACGGCACCGACCTCGCCACGCTGCCCGAGCGGCGCCTGAGGCCGCTGCGGCGCCGCGTCCAGATGGTCTTCCAGGATCCCTACGGATCCCTCGCCCCGCACCTGACCGCCCTGGAGATCGTGGCCGAACCGCTGCGCGTCGCGGGCGTGACGGACAAGACCGAACGGCGCCGCCGCGCCACCGGACTGCTCGACCGCGTAGGACTGCCGGCCTCGGCACTCGAACGACGGCCCGACGAGTTCTCCGGCGGACAGCGCCAGCGCATCGGCATCGCCCGCGCCCTGGCCTCGGAACCCGATCTGCTGGTGTGCGACGAGGCCACCTCGGCCCTCGACGTGTCCGTGCAGGCCCAGGTCCTCGATCTGCTGCGCGAACTGCGGGAGGAGACCGGCATCACGTACATCGTCATCGCCCACCACCTCGGCGTGGTGCGCGAGATCAGCACCGACGTCGTCGTCCTGAAGGCGGGACGGGTCGTTGAGCGCGGCCGAACCGCCGACGTCCTCGCCGCCCCCGCCGAGCCCTACACCCGCGCGCTGCGCCGCGCCGCCCTGGACCCCACGGCGATACGGGGGCTCAAACCCCGCACTAGGGCCCGGTGAAGTCGGCTGCGGAACCGTGCCCCGTAAGGGGCGCGGGGCTGTATCGATTTGCGGCTACCGCCGCGTGGGCGCGACCAGCCCCCACCGGCCCGCGGTAAACGAACCGCATAACCAGCGGAGCGCTTAGCGGCCTCGACCCCGGCCTCGGCCACCGCCGCACCGGACCCGCACACGCCCCGGACTCCCCACACCCCCCTGACCGCCCCACCGGAAGGAACCGGCAAGTGACCACCGGCATCGAACTGCCGAACGTACCCGTGCCCCTGTCCCGGCTCGTCCTGGGCACCATGACGTTCGGCGACACCGTCGACGGGCCCGGCGCCGCGGACATGCTCGCGACGGCGCTGGAGGCCGGCATCACCGGCGTGGACACCGCGAACGGCTACGCCGGCGGCGAGAGCGAACGCATCCTCGCCGAGCTGCTCCCCGCCTACCGCGACCGGATCGTGCTCGCCACCAAGGCCGGCATCCCGCACCCCGACCAGGCAGAGCACGCCCCGCTGTCCGCCCCCGGCCTGCGGGCCGCCTTGGAAGGCAGCCTCAAACGACTCGGCACCGACCGCGTCGACCTGTTCTATCTGCACCAGCCCGACCGGGCCACATCCCTCGCCGAGACCCTCGCCACCGTCGCCGAGTTCGTCGCCGAGGGGAAGGTCCTCGCGCTCGGCGTGTCCAACTACGCCGCCTGGCAGATCGCCGAACTGGTGCGCGTCGCCGACGAGGTGGGTGCCCCGCGCCCGGTTGTCGCCCAGCAACTGCACAACCTGCTCGCCCGCCGGATCGAGGAGGAGTACGTCGAGTACGCCGCCGTCACCGGTCTGCGCACCATGGTCTACAACCCGCTCGGCGGCGGCCTCCTCACCGGACGGCACAGCTACGAGAAGGCCCCCGAGGCCGGACGGTTCGCCGACTCCCGGCTCGCGGACATGTACCGGCAGCGCTACTGGGATCCGCGCCTGTTCGCCGCGGTCGCCGAACTGACCCGTATCGCCGAGGGCTTCGGCGTCCCGATCGCCGAACTGGCCCTGCGCTGGCTCCTCGACCGGGACTCGACCGACGCCCTGCTGCTCGGCGGTTCCCGGACCGGGCACCTGCGCGCCAACCTCGCCGCCGCGCAGGCCGGACCGCTGCCCCCGGACGTGAGCGCCGCCTGCGACGAGGTCGGCGCCGGCCTGCGCGGCCCCATGCCCGCCTACAACCGCTGAGCCCGTACGAGACCTACAACCGCTGAGCCCCGTACGTGACTTCGACGCCCCGCCCCCTGCGAAGGAACACCTGCCCATGACCCCCGCAGAGTTCACCGCCGCCCTGCGCGCCCGCGAGCAACTGCTCGGCTACTGGTGCCTGATGGACGCGCCCGTCGCCACCGAACGCATCGCCCGCCTCGGTTACGACTACGTCGCCCTGGACGCCCAGCACGGCCTGTTCGGCTACTCCGGCATGCTCAACAACCTCCTCGCGATCGACAGTCGGGGCTCCACGGCCGTCGGCCTGGTCCGGGTGGAGGCCAATGACCCCGCCCCGATCGGCCGTGCCCTCGACGCGGGCGCGACCGGAGTGATCGTGCCGCTGGTCGACACGGCCGCGCAGGCCGCCGAGGCCGTGGCCGCGGTCCGCTACCCGCCCCTCGGCCGGCGCTCCTACGGCCCGATGCGCTCGGCGCTGAGGATCGGCCCCGATCCGGCCGACACGCACGACAGCACGGTCGTCCTCGCCATGATCGAGACGGCCGAAGGTCTCGCCGACGTCGAGGCGATCTGCGCGACGCCGGGCCTCGACGGCGTCTACGTCGGCCCCTCCGACCTGCGGATCGCCCTCGGCGGCGCCTCGTCCACGGACCCGAACCTGGCCGATGCTTTCGAGGCCGCGCTCGGCACCGTACGCGAGGCGGCGGCGGCCGCCGGAATCGCCGCGGGCATCCACAACCCGGACGGGGCGAGCGCCGCCAAGCGCCTCGCCGAGGGCTTCACGTTCGCGACCGTCGCCTGCGACCTGGTGCACCTGGAACAGACCGCCCGCCAGCACCTGACCGCTGCCCGGACCCCTGGAGAGGCACTGTGACCAACCGACTCCTCGACGGCTTCGACCGCACCGACACCACGCTGCCCGCACCGACCGTGCAGAGCCACGCCGCCAACCTCACCGTGCTGCCCGGCGGGGACCTCGGCTGCGTCTGGTTCGGCGGCACGCAGGAGGGCATGGCGGACATCAGCGTGTGGTTCTCGAGGCTCGCGCCCGGCACCACGACATGGACGGAGCCCGTCCGCCTCTCGGACGACCCGGCACGCTCCGAGCAGAACCCCGTGCTCTTCCCCATGCCCTCGGGCGCCCTGTGGCTGCTGCACACCGCTCAGCGAGGCGGAGACCAGGACACCGCCGAGGTACGGCTGCGCGTCAGCCACGACCACGGCACGACCTGGGAGGCGACCCGCACCCTGTTCCCCGCGACCCCGGGCGTCGGCGGTGTCTTCGTGCGCCAGCCACCCGTCGTCCTGCCCACCGGCCGCCTGCTGCTGCCCATCTTCCGCTGCCGGACCGCCCCCGGCGAGAAGTGGTCGGGCGACCTCGACACCAGCGCCGTCATGATCAGCGACGACGACGGCGGCACCTGGTCCGAGCAGCCCGTGCCCGGCTCCACGGGCCTGGTCCACATGAACGTCCACCGGCTGCCGGACGGCTCCCTGCTCGCCCTCTACCGCAGCCGGCGCGCCGACGCCGTGCACCGGTCCGTGTCGCTGGACGACGGCGACACCTGGAGCGAGCCGCAGCCGCTGGACCTGCCGAACAACAACTCCTCGATCCAGTACGTCCTGTTGGCCGACGGCCGCCTGGCCCTCGTCTACAACCACAGCAGCGCCGCCGACGCGACCGCCCGCCGAGTCTCCCTCTACGACGAGATCGACGACACGGGCTCACTCGCCGACAGCAAGGCCCCGGACGGCTCGGTGACGACGGCGGTACGGCAGACCCCCTCGACCGCGTTCTGGGGTGCCCCGCGCGCGCCGCTCAGCCTCGCCCTCTCGTCCGACGGCGGCCTGACCTGGCCGCTGCGCGCCGACCTCGCGACCGGCGACGGCCACTGCCTCACCAACAACTCCCGCGACGGCCTCAACCGCGAACTGTCCTATCCCTCGATAGCGCAGACACCGGACGGCGCCCTGCACATCGCCTACACACACCACCGAAAGGTCATCCGCCACATCAGGCTCACCCCGCAGGGCGCGAGGTGAGTGACCGCTCGGGCCGGTCGAGCCTCGATGCCCGAGTGGGGTGGAGGCCGGGACGGAATGCGGCTCGCGCCTGTCTCCTCTCAAGAGGCCCGATGTCCGCTGGGCGCTGATCGAGCCGGTCCTGGCGGCCTACCCCTTCGAGCACCGCGGCCGGGCCGCACGGCCTGCCGCTGGGCCTTTTTGCCAAGCTGGACAGCCATGGGATGACGGTCGCGTTCGGGAAGCCCCGCACGGTCAGCCTCCGTGCCACCCCGGTCAACAGGAGCGGCAACGCGGTTACCCAGACGCTCTGGAACGCGTACTGCACCGTTGCGCTGCGCCGATTTCCCGCCCCGGGCGGCGGGGAGGTCGGACTGCTCGTGATCGACGAAGCGCACTTCGTGAAGAACCCGTAGGCCAAGCGGCCCCAGGCGGTCGCCCTGTGGGCAGAGCGCTGCGGGCGCGCCCTTTCCTGACCGGAACCCCGATGGAGACCTGAAATGGGGAGTTCCGCGACCTGGTCCTGATGCTCGATGGCGACGTCGCGGACTCCCTGGGCGAACGGGACGCGTTGGCCGCATCGGTTGCCTCCTGCAAGGCCGTGGCCCCGGTCTACCTGCGGCGCAACCCGGAGGACATGCGGACGGACTCCCCAGTCTCCAGCAGACCGACGAGTGGGAGGAGCTGAGCGCATCGGACGAGGAGGCATACCGGGAAGGCGTGCGCGCAGGCAACTTCATGGCGATGCGCAGGGCCGCGCACGTGGGCCCCGAGAAGTCCGCGAAGCTCGGCTGGCTCCGGGAGATCGTTCAGGAGGCCGGCGTGAACGGGCAGAAGAACGAGGCCGGTGCGCAGATGAGTCTCGCCTGGCAGCAACCGCCGATCGCCACCGGCGGTGGAATGAACCTGGTGGCACTCCATATCCGCGAGATCGATCGACCGCGGCCCGGGCCACCTGTATCGACGTGATGCACCGTCAGCTCTGACAGTAGGGGGCGATCACGGTGCCAACCGTCGCGCCGAGCCCGCTGTCACTCGATAAGAGCTGGTCAGGCCCGCTCTCATTTTCAACTCCACGAACTCAAGCTACTTCGACGACCGTGAAAGTGATAGTGGGCAGGTCAGAGGCCTTGTCAACTCTCATTTTCAGCGGCGGTCCTCAGTAGTGACCCGCGCGCTTCACCAGTGTCGGCGCCTCGATGTCACCTCCTGCAGGTGCAGCCAGGTGTCCTGGCCGCAGTAGTTGCCGTCGTTCTTCCACAGCAGGTAGCGGCAGCCGTTCTCGGTGTACGAGGACGGGTCGATCGCGCCGCCCTGGGCGGCCGGGCACACCACCGGCCTGTCGCCCACGGGCCGGAACGCCCCGTCGGGAGAGGCGGACTGGGCCACTCCGATGCACTGTTTGTCGCTCGCGCGGTCCCGGGCGACGTAGAACATGGTCACCTTCTCGGCCGTGAACGCCGGGCTTGTGTACTCGGTCGTTCACACCTTGTCGCGCTCCCGACTGTCCCCTACGACGGGACGGTCACGGGTCGCATCTCCCCACGTTCCGGCCTGTTCAGGCTGGTGCGGGGACGGGTGTGGTGACGAACACCCACGCCGAGCGTGCGCGCTGGCGCACGTTGACCCCGGCGACGTGGTCGGCAGGCCCAGCGAGGCCGCACCGACGACAGGAGAAACGGTCCCGGGCGGGCCGGTTGGCCCGCTCGGTGTGCCCGCAGCGCGGGCAGCGCTGCGAGGTGTAGGCCGGATCCACTTCCAGGAATGGCACCCCGGCCCGGCGGGCCTTGTAGGCGAGGTGCTGTCCGAGCTGGTGGAACGGCCAGGAAGACAAGGTGCCCCGCTGGTCGCGGCGAAGCCGTACCCGATCCCGGATCCCATCGAGCTGCTCGACGGCGATCCCGCGACCGGTGCGTTGCGCGACGGACACGATCTCCTTGCTGATCCGGTGGTTCACGTGGGTGGCATGGCGCTGTTCCTTCTTCGCCCGGCGGGCCAGACGGCGGGTGGCCGAGCGGGTGCACTTGGTCTGGAGTTCGGCGCGTTTGCGGGCCTGCCAGCGCCGGTAGCGGCTCAGGCGGCGGCCTTGGTAGTTGGCGCCGTCGCTGGTGGTGGCGAGGTTGACGATGCCACGGTCGACACCGATCCAGTCGGTCGGCTCGTGCACCTCGGGATCGGGGATGTCGCAGGTCGCGATGAGGAACCACTTCCCGCCCCGCTGGACCAGGTCGGACTCGCCCTTGCGGAACTGGGCTAGCGTCTTGAGCTGGTCCGGCGAGCCGGTGTAGCGGATGCCGCGCAGTCGCCCGTCCACCGTCCAGATCGACACCGTGCGTGCGTCCATCTGTCAGGACAGGCACACGTCGTCGAACGGCTGCGCGGCCTCGGGCCGGAAGGTGACCGGCGAGCCGATGGCCTTGCGGTATCGCTTCGCCCCCGGACCGCCCAGCCGCCCGGCTTGCAGGTTCGCCGCGAGCGCGCCGTAGGCGTCCACGACTTTCTTCACCACTCGCACCGCGGGCTGGGCCGACAGCCCGAACGTGGCCTTGATGTCCGCGTAGACCAGCTTCTGCAGGCCGTTGCGGTCCTTCACACCCGACTCGAACGCAACCTGTGAGACGTGATCGGCGGCCTGGTTGCAGGCGCGCAGGGTCGCCGCCTGCTCCGGCGACGGCAACAGCTTCACCTGCACCACCAGCTTCACGACCCCCAACCTAGGCAGCACCTCGCACATCCGGGCGAACTTCGCACACATTCACCCACCCTCGGGACCATCCCGGACCCGTGTGCGAATTCCCCGGCTCCGCCGGCCAGCAATGCGGGCACTCCGTGCCCGGCCATCGGACGCGGTGACGCTCCGCGTCACCGGTTCGAGATGCGAATCCTCCTCGGCGTGAAAGCCGGGCATCCTCGCAAGAATCAGGTGAACCCGGCGCCGTTGTCGAACACCTCGGGAGCCCACACCAGGGTACGCTCCGGAATCGCCCAACTCCCCACGGCCGGCAACGCGTCGGCGTCGGCCACGGACCAGCGCACCAGGTCCGTCGATGTGGCGTGCTGGATGTTCTTGCCGTCCGCGTTGGTGGCGAAGGCGTGGTAGGTGTCGCCGGCCTTTACGACGTCCGGGTCGGGGAAGTCCCGGTCGAGGACGAGCCGGGCGCCCTCCGCGGCCGCCGCGGATGCCGCTGCGGAGTTGAGGCCCAGGGCCACCGCGGCCAGGGCCAGTAAGGTCGCGGCAAGGCGGGCAGCGCGGGAGAGGACCGTGGCTCTGCTGCTGTGATGGCTGGGCGGGTCACTTTGTGTATACCTCCGCCCGGTCCACGCTCACGAACCCGCCCTGCGACTGGGCGGAGTGCTCGCCGGTCACCCGCACGCGCAGGGTGTGGCGGCCGTAGGGCAGCTTGGGGCTGAGGTACTGCACGGTCTCGCCGGTGCGGATCGCGCCGTAGAAGTCGACGCGCTGCTCGGCGCCGCCGTCGATGCTCAGCGCCGCGATGCCGTTGCCGGTGTCGCGGACGGACAGCAGGGCGATGCGGGTGCCGGTGAAGGTGAAGGTCGCGGTGTTGCCGGCCCGGTCGCTCCAGTGGTCGTCGCCCCAGAAGCACTGGGTGGCGCAGCCGGTGCCGGAGTTCCAGCTGCCGGTGTACGCGAGGGTGCCGTCACCGCTGGAGCGGCCGTCGTCGTTGATCCAGTACGTGCCGGAGCCCGGGTCGCCCGAGGGCAGGTCCTGTGTGGCGCCCAGGGCGAGCGGCCGGCCGAGGTTGGGGCTGCCGTCGGTGTTCCAGGTGATCTTCTGGGCGCGGGTGGTGCGGTCGGTGTAGGTGTTCGTCGAGGTCGTCTTGGCGTGGTAGACGATCCAGTCCTCGGTGCCGTCGGGCGAGCGGAAGAAGGCGTGGTGGCCGGGGCCGTAGACGCCGCGGTCGTCGGCGCGGGAGAACACCGGCCCGGAGTGCTGGGTCCAGTTGGCGGGCACGAGCGGGTCGGCGCCGTCGCGCAGGGACATCATCCAGACCTGGTAGTCGGGCTTGCCCGTGTCGCACGTCGAGTACGTCATCCACGTACGGCCGTTGCGGCTCAGGAACTCCGGTCCTTCGCGGACCTCGGGGCAGCCGCCAGCGGCGTCGATCGCGACGGCGTTGCCGGAGACGGTGTAGGGGTTGGACATGGGGGCGATGTTGATGCCGTTGTGCTGGTACTGGTTGATGCCGGCATAGGCGAGGTAGAGGCGTCCGTTGTGCTGGAGGATGCCGGGGTCGATCGCGAACTTGTCGGCGTGGTTGGGCGGGGCGAGCTTCGCCTTGAAGTGGTACCGGCCGGCCGGGTCGTCGCGCTCGGACTCCAGGACGTAGAGCCGGTGGTGGTCGTCGACGCCGTCGTCGGCGGTGTAGTAGAGGTACCAGCGGTCGCCGAAGCGGTAGAACTCCGGTGCCCAGATGTTGCGGTTGCGGGAGGGGTCGGTGTCCGTCCACACGGTGACGGGGTCGGCACTCAGCAGCGTGCCCAGCGAGGTCGAGCGCCACATACGGATGCTGTCGCCCTGGGTGGCCGTCAGGTAGTACGCCCCGTTGACGTGCGTCACGAACGGGTCCGGGCCGGTGTTGAGCGGGTTGCGGAAGGTTCCCGCGGCGGTGGGGGCCGCCGCGGGCTCGGCCGCGGTGGGGCTCGTGGCGGCGGCCGGCTGGACGGCGCCGAGGCCGAGCAGCAGGGCGAGGAGGGTGAGGACGGTGGCGGGCAGTGAAGTGCGCGGTCCTGCGCGCATGGGGGAGTCTCCTTTACATCGTTGTAGGAGGCGGGCGGAAAGTCGTCGGCGTCGTCACTGGCCGCCCAGGCCGGTCGTCGCCACGGACTTCACGATGTGCCGCTGGAAGAACATGAAGACCACGACGAGCGGGAGGGCGGCCAGTACGGCGGAGGCCATCGTCTGGGCGTACTGGATGCCGTAGGCGTCCTTCACCGAGGTGATGCCGACCGGCAGGGTCATCAGCGTCGGGTCGGACGTCGACACGAACGGCCACAGGAAGTTGTTCCATGCGCCGATGAACACGAAGATCGCCACGGCCGCCAGCATGGGGCGGGAGAGAGGCAGCAGGACCGACCAGAAGATCCGCCAGTGTCCGGCGCCGTCGATGCGGGCCGCCTCCTCCAACTCGTGGGGCAGCGAGTCGAAGTGCTTCTTCAGGATGAACACCATCACGGGCGCCACGGTCTGCGGCAGGATCACCGCCGCGTAGGTGTCGAGCAGGTTCAGGGTGAGCATCTGCCGGAACCACGGCACGATCAGGATCTGCGGCGGCACCAGTACGGCGGCCACGGTGAGCAGGAACAGCCAGCGGCGGCCGGCGAACCGGGTGCGGGAGAAAGCGTATCCGGCCATGGCCGAGACCAGGACGGTGATCACGGTGACGGCCGTCGAGATGAACAGGCTGTTGAGCATCCACAGCGGCAGGTCGCCGCGCTCCCACACGGTGCGGAAGCCGTCCAGGGTGAAGCCGCCCTGGGGCCAGAACCAGTGCGTGGGACTGCTGGCGTCCGCCTCCGACTTGAACGCGGTCAGCAGAGCCCACGCCATCGGCAGCAGCCACACCACGGCCATGACGGTCAGTGCGGCCAGCGCGAGCACGCGGGTGAGGCGGCTGTTGCCGAGCGTGAGGTTCGTCTGTCCGCGCCGGGCAGCGCGACGGACTCTCAACTCCCGTATGGGCGGGAGTGTCTGGGGAGTGGGAGCGGTGCGGACGGGCAGGTCGGTGGAGGTCATGTCACTTCTCCCGGCGGCGGAGGGCGGCGTACTGGGTGGCGGAGGCGACGAGGACGAGGGTGAAGAAGACGTAGCTGATCGCCGAGGCGTATCCGAGCCGGTAGCCGGTGAAGCCGACGTCGTAGATGTACTCGACGACCGGGCGGGTGGAGCCGTTCGGGCCGCCCTTGGTCAGGAGGTACACCTGGTCGAAGACCTTCAGGGAGGCCAGGATCTGCAGCACTGTGATCACGACGGTGATGCGGGAGAGCTGGGGCAGCGTGATCGACCACAGCCGCCGCCAGGCGCCCGCGCCGTCGATGGCGGAGGCCTCGTAGAGGTGGTCGGGGATGGACTGCAACGCGGCCAGGTAGAGCAGGAAGTTGAAGCCGACCGTCCACCACAGGGTGGTCAGGGCGATGGCCCACATGGCGACCGACTCGTCGCTGAGCCAGCCCACTTGGTCGAGGCCGAGGGAGCCGAGGAGGTGGTTGTAGAGGCCGAGGTCGGGCTGGTAGAGCCACAGCCACAGCAGGCTGACGACGCCGACGGGCAGCAGATAGGGGGCGAAGAAGGCCAGCCGCCACACCCACTGGCCGGGCAGGCCGGTGTGGACCAGCAGGGCCAGGCCGAGCGCGACCCCGACCAGCGGGACGGTCGAGATCAGGGTGAACCAGACGGTGTGGCCGAGCGAGCGCCACATCTCGGTGTCCTGGAGTGCTTCGGTGAAGTTGTCGACGCCGATGAAGGCCGGGTCGTGGACCGACAGGGAGGTGTCCGTGAGGCTCATCCACAGGCCCTGGCCCAGTGGCCAGAGCAGGAACATGGCGAACAAGATGAGGAAGGGCAGCGCGAACAGCAGGCCGGGCGGGACCGATCGGCGCACGGACGGAGCTCCGGGGCGGGGCGAGGCGTGGGGCGAGGCGTGGGGAGAGGACATCGTTGTGCCTCCTGCGCGGTGGTGCGCGGCCGGTCAGGCCGGGCTGGGCTTGGACAGGAAGGTGTTCAGGCGCCGGACCATGGCGCGCGCCGCACGGTCGGGGGCGAGGCCGTCGAGGAGGGCCTGCTGCAGCACCTGGGACATGGCGGTCTGGAAGTCGGAGCCGGACCCGGCGAACCACACCGAGGGGTCGAGGACCACGTGGTCCTGGGCGCCCGCGTAGTGGACCTGGGGCTGCAGGCGCGCGTAGGCGCGGGTGCGGGTGACGGGCCCGTAGGCGGGGATGTGGCCCGCGGTGGCCCAGATCTGCCCGGCTTTGAGCAGCGCGGCGACCGCGCGGTGGGTACGGCGGCGGCGTTCGGGGTCCGGGTCGGGGCGGTGGGGCAGCACGAAGGAGTGCGAGTCGGCGTAGACGGCCGGGGTGCCGAAGACGGTGGGGAACGGGGCGGCGCCCACGTTCTTGTCCGCGGCGCGGAAGGTGCCGAGCTCCCACTCGCCCGAGAGGGTCATCGCCGCCTGCCGGTTGGCGAAGGAGGCGATGCCCGAGTAGTAGTCGAGCCGTTTGGAGTTGACCCGGCCGTCGGTCAACTTGGCCATGAACGCGATGACTTCGGCCATCCGGTCCTCGTCGACCTCGGCCGGCCCGCCCTCGGGCAGGTGGAGGGTGCCGCCGGTCTGCCGGTACAGGCCGTAGAAGAGGCGCCATCCCTGGGCGGGGTCGTTGACGTAGCCGAAGGCGATGCCGTGTTTGCCCGAGGCTTTGGCCAGTTCCCTGCCCGCGGCGAGGAAGCGGTCGGGGGAGGAGAACGCCTCCGCGTCCAGGGTGCCGTCCTTGGTGAGCAGGCCCGCCTCGGCGGTTGGTTCGGGGTGGAAGAAGACGATGAAGGGGTGGGTGTCGAGGGGGATGGCGTATGTCCGTCCTCGGTGCTGGGCGCGTGACCACAGCGTGTCGGCGAAGTCGGCGGGGCCGATCCCGTATTCGGCCAGTACGTCCAGGTCCCAGGGGTCGACCAGGCCGGTGGGCGCGTAGCCGGCCAGGCGGGACATGTGGGCGACGGCGACGTCGGGCCCGCGTCCGCCGGCGGAGGCCATGGCGAGCTTGGTGTAGTACGGGGGTCCCCACTCCAGGACGGTGCGCTCGATGGTCGTGCCCGGCATGTCGGGGCCCGCGGCGCGCACCATGTCGTTGAGGAGGCCGCCGTCGGCTCCGCTGAACAGGTCCCACAGGCGGACGGTCGAGGCGTCGGCAGCCTGCGCGGACCCACAGCCGCTGAGCGCTCCGGCGCCGAGGAGAGCGGCTCCGGAGGCGAGGGCGCCGGTGAGGGCGCGGCGCCGTGTGAGACGGGGCGGACCGACGGGTGGGGGCATGCCGGTCATGGGGCTCCTTTCGAGGGGCGGCGGTTCACCGGGGATGTGGCCTTCGGGTACCGCCGCCGCACGGTTCAGTTCTTACATCGATGTAAACCTCGGGCGTGAAACGCCCTGCTTGTTCCGCTCGCGCGGAAGGGGGGAGGGGCTACGGGGAAGGGGGCTGCAGGGTGTCTTCGTAGGCCGCCGGGAGCAGTTGGGCCCGGCGCAGACGGGCGGTGTCGACCTTCTGGGTGCGGTCGAAGCGGTAGATGCCGTTGCGTTCCTGGAAGACGTCGGTGAGCTGGGTGTAGCAGTAGCCGAACATGTCCGGGTCGTCGAGCAGGACGCCGGTCAGTCCAGTGAAGCGGTCGACGAACTCCTCCTCCGTGCGCGGCCGTTCGCCGTATCCCCAGGAGGTGTCGGTCTCGTTGCCTGCCGCGGCGGCCGCGGCCTCGGGGTCCCACCAGATGCCGCCGAACTCGCTGCAGAAGTACGGCTGGCCGCGGTACGGCACCGACCAGGTCCGGCCGTCGGGCCCCGCGTTGACATACGGCCGGTCCTCCGCCAGGCCGTCCATCGCCTTGGCGAAGGCGGCCGGGTCCTGCTCGTAGCAGTGGGAGTCGTACACATCGGTCTCCGCGACCCGGTGGGCGTAGCCCGAGGCGTCGATGACGGGGCGGGTGGGGTCCGCCTGCTTGGTGGCCAGGAACATGGCCCGGGTGACGTCGTCGAGTTGGGTGATGCGGTCGTGCAGGGGCTGGTAGGTCTCGTTCAGCGGGCACCAGCCGATGATGGAGGGGTGCGAGTAGTCCCGCTCCAGGGCCTCCAGCCACTGGGTGACGTATGACGCGTCGGGGCGCTGGTTGTCGTCGCGGACGCCGACTTCGCAGCCCCAGTCGCCGAACTCGCCCCAGACCAGGTAGCCGAGCCGGTCGGCGTGGTAGAGATAGCGCTCCTCGAAGACCTTCTGGTGCAGCCGGGCCCCGTTGAAGCCGGCGTGCAGGCCCAGTTCGATGTCGTGGACCAGGTCCGCGTCGCTGGGCGCGGTCATCAGGCCGTCGGGGTAGTAGCCCTGGTCGAGCACGAGGCGCTGGAAGACCGGTTCGCCGTTGAGCAGCAGTCGCTTGCCGTGGACGGAGATCGAGCGCAGGCCGGCGTAGGAGCGTGCCGTGTCCACGATCTCCCCGGCGGAGTCGAGGAGTTCGAAGGTCAGGCCGTACAGGTGCGGGTCCTGGGGCGACCACACCCGCAGCCGGTCGGCGGGCACGGTCAGCACCAGGCGGGGCGCGAGGTCGAGGTCCGCGCGGCTCTCGGCCACGACAATCTCGTCCCCGCCGTCGGTGAGCGTGGCGCGCACGCGGTGGCCGGGGACGTTGGCGGTCAGCGGCAGTTCCAGGAAGAAGGACCCCGAGGCCAGGTCGGGCGTGATGCGGGGGCGCTTGAGCGCGACGGCGCGCGGGACCGGCTCCAGCCACACGGTCTGCCAGATGCCGGTGGTCCGGGTGTAGTGGCAGTGGGAGTTGGCGTACCGGGTGGCCTGCTTGCCGCGGGCCTGGACTCCGTGCCGGCTGTCCCGGGCCCGTACGACGATCGTCAACTCCTCGCCCGCCACGGCCACATCGCCGAGGTCAGCGGTGAACGGGGTGAAGCCGCCGCGGTGGCGGGCGACCTCGGTGCCGCCCGCCCACACCGTCGTGTCGTGGTCGACGGCGCCGAAGTGCAGCAGCACCCGGGAGCCCGCCCACGCGGCCGGGACGGTCACCGTGTGCCGGTACCAGACGGCCTCCAGGAAGTCGGTCTCGCCGATCCCGGAGAGCGCCGACTCCGGGCAGAACGGGACGACGATGCGGTCGGCGAGCTCGCGCTCGCGCAGACCGCGCTCGAGACCGGTGTCGGACCGGTCGATCTCGAACTGCCACGAGCCGTTGAGATTGAGCCAGGCGTCCCGGACGAACTGCGGCCTGGGGTACTCGGGGCGGGGCTGTTCCGAGAGGTGGGGGAGCGGCATGGATCTCCTTGTGCCGTGAGAGCCGATCGGTGCGAGGCTTATGGCACCACGGCGATTACATCGATGTAAATGGCTCGGCGGCGATCCGATCCGGCCCGAAGCTGATTCGTGACGGTCGGTACGATCACGGCAGGCGGAAGGAAGTACAGCGTGGCGGCAAGACCGAGACTCAAGGACGTGGCGGAGTACGCGGGCGTCTCCCCCAAGACCGTGTCGAACGTGATCAACAACTACGAGCACGTCTCGGAGCAGACCCGCACCGTGGTCCAGGAGGCCATCGACGCCCTCGGCTACCGCGTCAACATGGCCGGACGCCAACTGCGTCAGGGCCGCACCGGCATGATCACCCTGGCCGTCCCGGAACTCGACGTGGCGTACTTCGCCGAACTGGCCAAGCACGTCATGAACGAGGCCACCGGGCGCGGCCACACCGTCCTGCTCCACCAGACCGGCGCGGTGCGCGAGCGCGAACTGGCCGCGCTGCACGGCTTCGACGCGCAGTTCTCCGACGGCGTCATCCTCAGCCCACTCGCCCTGGACCCACGCGACTTCGCCACCCGCGACCGGCGCCTGCCAGTGGTCCTCCTCGGCGAGCGCTCCCTCGAGGGCAGCACCGACCACATCGGCATCGACAACGTACGGGCCGCCCGCGAGGCCACCGAGCACCTGCTGTCCCGAGGCCGCCGCCGCATCGCCGTCATCGGCGGCGCCGTACGCGGCCGACAGGGCACCGACCGGCTGCGCACCGACGGTTACCGCGAGGCCCTCAAGGCCGCCGGGCTGCCCTTCGAAGACGACCTCGTCCTACCGGTGGACGCCTACCACTGGCACGACGGCGCCCGCGCGGCGACCTCACTGATGCGACGCGAGCCCCGCCCCGACGCCCTGCTGTGCCTGAACGACCACCTCGCCCTCGGCGCACTGCGGGCGCTGCACGAACAGGGCCACTCCGTACCGGCCGACCTCGACGTGGTCGGCTTCGACGACATCGAGGCCTCCCGGTTCAGCGTGCCCAGCCTGACCACCGTCGCCCCCGACAAGCAGGAGATCGCCAGAGCCGCCGTGTCCCTGCTCCTGGAACGCATCGACGACCCCGCCGCCACCACCCCTCAGGACCATGTGGCAGGGCACCGGATCATCGTGCGGGAGACCACGGGCGGCTGAGGCTGACGGCTGACGACTGGGCCGAGTTGGGTCCGGCGTCGCTGGGGCGGCCTGGACGACCCAGCTCTCCTCACCGACCAGGCACACCGACCTGGCACGCCGCGCGGACGCGGTGATCAACGCGGCCGACAGCGACCACCGCGCCGCCGTCGAGACGCTGATCGCCGCGCGCGGCGCGCGCACTGAGCGGCTGCCCTCGCTCGTGGAGCGGTTCCTCGGCTGTGTGGCTGTGCCGGTGGAGGGCCTGCCGCTGGGGGCGGTCGATCCGGTGTGGCGGTACCACGTGGCCTGGCTGGCCGGGTACCGGCATTCGCGGGGCAACAGGCGGGCAGCAGGTGGTCGCGGCGTTACAGGAGGTGTTCGCCGAGCGCACGCCGTGCGAGGTCAGCCGGGGTTGTTGCCCCAGAGGGACGTGTCGTCGCTCCTGAGACTGGGAACTCCGCCGTAGGTCCCGCCGTCCGCGGTCACCAGCGGTGCGGACAGCTGGTCCTCCAGCACACCGTCGCGGACTTGGACGATCGTGCTGTCGTGATCGGTCTTGCCGGGCTTGAACGTCTTGCCCTCGATCGCCGCCTTCAGGTAGTAGAGGGCGTACTTGGCGTAGAGGTCAGCGGGCTGGGAGACCGTGGCGTCGATCTTGCCCTCGGCGATGTCATTGAGCTCCCTGGGGATGCCGTCGTTGGAGACCACGAACACATGCTTCTTGTCCTCCGGGCCGACCAGCAGACCCTGCGTCTTGAGCACCTGCACGGTGCCGGAGAGCGCGAAGCTGGCCTGCATGTAGACGCCCTTGATATCAGGGTGGGCGGTGAGATCCGTCTGCAGCTTCTTCGCCGCGACGGCCCCATCCCAGTTGGTCGCCTCCCCGAAGACCTTGATCTTGGGATAGTTCTCCTTCATGCACTCGTTGAACCCCTCGGTGCGGTCCCGGGCATTGATCGAGGCAAGGTCGCCCTGGAGCATGACGACCTTGCCCTCGCCGCC
Source organism: Streptomyces albicerus (assembly GCF_008905045.1). GTDB lineage: Bacteria > Actinomycetota > Actinomycetes > Streptomycetales > Streptomycetaceae > Streptomyces > Streptomyces albicerus. The sequence goes on along the minus strand of NZ_VWMY01000032.1, from coordinate 91,540 downwards.
GAGCTTGGTGCCGAGGAACCGGCAGGCCTTCTCTCCGTACGCACGGTTGTCGGCGCGCACCACCATGTAGACGTCGCCGGTGTCGGGACGGGTATCCAGCGTGACCACGGGGATCTTCTGCGCGGCCAGCTGCTGGAGGGTGGGCGCTATCAGGGCAGTGGCCTGCGGGGCCATCGCTACGCCCTTCACCCTGTGGATGATGAAGGTCTGTGCGTTGGCGGCGAGTTTGGCGACGTCGTTTTCCGAGTGGGTGGTCTTCAGCTCCAGGCCGAGCTCCTTGGCGAACCGCGGGGTGTATTTGATGTACGCGTTCCAGAAGTCGGTGTCGGAGCGGGGGTAGTCGACGCCCACCACCGGGGCACCGTCCGCGTCGCCCTCCGAGTCGGCACCGGAGCCGCCGCAGGCGCTGAGCGCGGTGACGGCGAGGGCGGTGACGGCCCCGAGGCCGGGATATCTGAGGCATCGGGTCTTCACGGCTGGTTCTCCTTGCGGACGGTTTCGTGCCGGAGGTCAGGCGCGGCGCCGGATCCATGGTCCGTGAATGTCGCCGTCGACGGCGACATCTGTACCTGTGGTGGAACCGGGGAGCGGGCTCGCACGATGCCGATGACGTTGACCTCGAAGACCCGGTGCCGTTCGTCGTCGGTGCTGGCCTCGATGGAGCCCTGGGCGCCGATACCGACGTTGCCGACGTCGCCGACCAGGATGTCGATGCCGCAGAGCCGCCGTGCGGCCCCCTCGACCGCCGTCCGTACGGCCACGTCGGCCGGTATCCCGGCCAGCAGTGTGGGCACGTCGTCGGGCTTGAGGTCGAGGCAGGCGACATGGGCCTCGCGGGCGGCGAGCAGCCGCGCCGTGGCCAATCCGATACCTGATGCGCCACCGGTCACGACTGGCGTCAGCCCGGCATACTCCGACGCGCCCATGCTGTTGCCTCCGTTTTCCACCCTAGGCCGTTGGGGCGGCGATGAGCGGTCAGCAGGTTCTTGGGGCTGTCTGCCGCTGGCGGAAACTCAGATGGCCTCAGCGCACGATCTGGGTAGAGTCGGGCGATGCCCGAGCTGAAGCGGCTGCATGCCGGCCACGCCCCGGCGGTCCTGGCCTTCGAGCTGGCGAACCGCACCTACTTCGCTGCCTCGATCTCCGACCGCGGCGACGACTTCTTCGACCAGTTCACCGACGGGTACAACGCCTTGTTGGCCGAGCAGGAGACCGGCATCTGCGCCTTCTACGTGCTCGTCGCCGAGGACGGCTCGGTGCTCGGCAGGTTCAACCTGTACGACGTGGAGGACGGCACTGCCAGACTCGGCTACCGGGTCGCGGAGCAGGTCGCCGGCCGCGGCGTCGCGACCGCTACCGTCCGGGAGCTGTGCCGGATGGCGACCGCGAGGCACGGCCTGCGCACACTGCGGGCGGCCACCTCCCACGACAACGCCGCGTCCCAGAAAGTCTTGACCAAGGCCGGGTTCGTCCCGGTTGGCCCTGCCACCCCGGCCGATCTCGGCGGCAAGTCAGGCACCTGGTACCAGCGCGACCTCCAGCCATAGACCTTGATCTTGCTCGTGGGTCGGCTGCGAGAAGGTTGCGGCCGCCACTGATCATCGGTGTGTGAACACTGACGATCTTGCGGTGGCCGCAGGTCACAGGGAAGCCCCTGCCCGCCGACACGAAGCGTTCGAGGGCCTGATGAGCCGGATAGCCGACCGGTTCGCCCGGGTCGAACCCCGGCGTCGGGTACGGGATCTGGTGCTGGGGCTGCTGTCGGACCTGCCACGCAAAAAAACTGCTGGAGCATCGCCGAATGGGCCGGAGAGGCCACTCTGGACGGCATGCAGCACCTGCTCGGCCGGGCCCGATGGGATGCCGACGCCGTACGCGAAGACGTGCGTGAGGACGTCCTGGAGCATCTGCACGACGAGGGTGCACGGCTGGTGGTCGACGAGACCGGGGACGTGAAGAAGGGCACGCACACCGTCGGTGTCCAGCGCCAGTACACCGGCACCGCCGGGAGGATCGAAAACGCGCAAGTCGCTGTCTACCTCGTCTACGCGGGACTGCCGCGGGTACGCGGCGGTGGACCGGGAGCTGTACATCCCGCGCTCCTGGACGCGCGACCCAGATCGCTGCCGAGCCGCGGGCCTGGACGAGGACACGTCTTTGCGACCAAGCCGGGGCTGGCCGCCCGCATGATCGTCCGATTCCTCGATGTCGCGCACCGCGCCCGGTGGGTCGCGATGTGAGGCGGTTCCGGAGGGCGAGTTCATTTGGGACCGCCGGATTGACACCACCGGTGGCTATGCGGGGCGGATGCGGCCGTTCCGGGAGGAATGGCAACGCCGATTAGGCTGCGCTGAGAGGTTGAGGCGGACCGACGGGGGGCCACGTGGATGTCACTGAGCGCGAGCTGACCGATCCCTGGGAAGGCGTACTGGTCGCTCCCGCCCGCGGCAGTGACATCGGTGTCCTGGTCCTGGCAGGATCCAGCGGGCGCATCGAAGGAGAGAGGGCACGCATCCTTGCCCAGCAGGGCATGACGGCCTTGTCGATCCGCTGGTTCGGCGGGCCGGAGCAGTCCCCGGGGATCTGTGAGATCCCCCTGGAGACCTTCACCGCCGCCGTCGACTTCCTCCGGTTGAACGGGGCACGACGCATCGGCATTCTGGGCACTTCCAAGGGGGCTGAGGCGGCGCTGCTCACGGCAGTGCACGATCCGCGCGTGGACGTTGTCGTCGCGATGTCGCCCACGTCCCGGGTCTGGTGCAACGTCGGGCCAGGGCGCGATGGAGCCCACCGCCCCTATCGATCGTCCTGGACCTGGCGGGAGCAGGCGCTGCCTTTCGTCCCCCTGGACGATTCCTGGACACCCGCAGAGACGGACGGTGGGCCGGTCGCCATCCGCGGGTGGTACGAACTGAGCGAGCGGACGTTTGCTGATCTGCTCCCTGCGGCGGAGATCCCCGTGGACAAGGCGCGGGCCGATCTGCTGCTGGTCGCAGGCGGCGACGACGGGATGTGGCCGCCTCTTCCCTTCGCCGAACAACTGGCGCAACGCCGTCGCTCAGCCGGGGCCACGGTGCGTCTGATCGCCCGCGCCGATGCCGGCCACCGCCCACGCTTTCCTGGCGAGAGCCCGGCATCGGCATCCCCACGCTTCCAGTACGGAGGCACACCCGAGGCTGACGCGCTCTTGGGGACGGTTGCCTGGCCCCACGTCCTCGACGCGCTCCGCGGCGGGAGCTGACCCTCCCTCCGGTTGATAGCGCGCGAAGCCCGGAGAGGGTCTCTCACTGTGTCCCGTTGGTCTTGTTGATGGTCGGTATGCGGCCTGGTGACTGCCGCAGTTCCCGGCGGACAGGCAGGGCAGACCTGCCGGGTCCTCGGCCCCTGGGTATGTGGGGACTTTCGCCTCGCCTGCGGCGCACGCCCGTGGTGCGATGAAGGGGATCGGGAAGGAGAGAGCGATGATCACACCGACAGAGGAGCGCAAGAGTGGCACGGTCCCTGTGTCGGTCCGCCCGCTGGGTGAGGCGGACCTGGATCAGGCCGACGAGATCTTCAGGGTCGCCTTCGGGACGTTCCTCGGGGCTCCCGAGCCGAAGACGTTCTTCGGGACCGCCGACTATGTCCGCACTCGCTGGGCGGCCGATCCACAGGCGGCCTTCGCAGCGACGGTCGAGGGCGAAGTCGTTGCATCGAACTTCGCCGTCAACTGGGGCAGCGTCGGGTACTTCGGCCCACTGACCGTACGTCCGGACCTGTGGGACCGGGGCATCGGCACGCGCCTGATGGAGCCGGTCATGGACTGCTTCGGCACCTGGGAGAACCGCTACCTGGGCCTGTTCACCTTCTCGAACAGTCCGAAGCACCTTGAGCTCTACCGCCGGTACGGTTTCTGGCCCCGATTCCTCACAGCCATCATGAAGAAGCAGGTCGCAGGCAGCGTCGAGGTCCCCGGCCGAGTGCTGTACGGCGAGCTTCCCGCCGCCGAGCAGGTCGACGCCCTGAGCCTCTGTCGCACACTGACCGGGGCCGTGTTCGAGGGCCTGAGCCTGGAACGTGAGATCGTGGCCGCGCACGCGCAGGGACTCGGTGACACCATCCTGCTCCAGGGGGCCGGATCCGAGCTCGATGCCCTGGCCGTCTGCCACTGCGGTGCCGGGTCGGAGGCCGGAGAGGACGTGTGCTTCGTCAAATTCGGCGCCGTGCGCCCTGGCCCGGAGGCGGCCGACCGGTTCGAACGACTGCTCAACGCGTGCGAGCGGCTCGCCGCCGAGCGCGGCCTGGGCCAATTGGACGCCGGAATGAACCTGGCCCGCCAGGATGCCTACCGGCGAATGGTCGACCGCGGGTTCCGCACCTGGTTGCAGGGCGTGACGATGCACAGGCCCAACGAACCCGGCTACAGCCACCCCGACGCGTACGTGATCGACGACTGGCGCTGAGCCCCCCGCCACACTCGACGCGCGAGGAAGGCCCGGTCCGGTGCTGCCCGAATCCGTGAACATTCCGCGTTGGCGCCGACGGCCAGACACCTCCCGGACCACTGTCGAAGTGCTGTCCCTTCTCGGGCTCTGGTCCACTGTGGTGCCGGCAGCGGTCAGGACCGGGGGCGCGGTTGCTGCCTGCACCACCTATGAAGCGGCTGATCGACTGTCGACTTCAGCGAGAAGACACGATCATGCAAAGGCCGCCCAGCTGCCAGGCGAACGACGAACCCCACCAAGACCTGATCTTGGTGGGGTTACTGACATCCGCCCTTCAGGGTCAGTCCGGTACACCCTGCCGCGGGCAGACGAGGCCGGTGACCCGCGCGTTTGGGCCGAGGCGGCACCGGAGCTCAGACCTTGATGGGCCAAGCTCAGTAATAGTCACGCTTAAGGACGGTCAACGTGAATGGCGATCACGAGTCTGCAGGCGGACTGGCCAGGATTCCCCTGATCAGCGGGTGGACTGGCCCACCTCGATGAGGTAACCGTCGGGGTCGCGTAGATAGCAGCGCAGCTCGGAGGTGTAGGCGACGGGTTCGGTGAGAAATTGGGCGCCCTTCGCGACGGCATGCGCGTAGAAGCCGGCCATGTCCGCCACACGCACGTTCAGGAAACTGGACACCCGCTCGCCGCTCTGGGGCACGTCCAAGGTGACGTCCGGTTTGTCGGGGGTGGGCCCGCCTCCCACATTCATGATGATCCAGCTGTTGGCGACCTTCACCATCGCCGGGTTCTCGTCCATCACGACCTCGCCGCTGAAGACGTCGGCGTAGAACCGCCGCGAGACGGCGACGTCGCGCACGGTCAGGAAGTGCGTGAGGAGGAGGCCGTGCTCGGGTGCGGGGAAGTCACTGTGAAGTGTCATCTTTCATCATCCCTTCGTTACCTCATGTGGTCTTGGGCGAAGATCACGGCGGTGCCTGCCTCACAGCAGTGCGGTGATCGCAATCGAATACCGGATGCAGGTGAGGCCTACGGCACGCCACAGCACCATTGACCGAGCATGTCCCGTTGCTGTGACACGCAGGCGCAGAGCATTCGCCTGACATTCAGCCCAGAGGACGCTGATCCACTCGGGGCCGGGCCTCACTCCCCATACGTCGCTGCGGCCCGCCGGCCTGCGGAACTACTCCTGCGCAGCGCGGGCGTCCGTCCCAGCGGTGGGTCGTCCATGCCTGGCGGATCAGGCTACGTACGGTGATGGTGCTGTCGGAGAGGTCGAAGCCGCGCCGATGACGGTGGTCCGGCGCTCTAGCCGGCGTCCAGGTGGACGGTGATGCCGTCGGGCAGCGGTCCGACGTCGTCCAAGTGGTCCAGGGTCGGGGCGAGCAGCGAGCAGCGAGCAGTGAGCAGACGGGGAGTCGTGGCGGTTGGCTCCGGTCAGGACGCGGCGCTGTGGAATGCCGTGACCGTCCGTCATGCCGGAGCGTTTCAGGCACTGTTTGCCGCGGTCGACCGGGGAACGCGCGGCGGCCTCGCCGCCGCAGCTGGCTTTGGGGATCGAGCCGTCGACGGCGATCTGGTCGAGGACGAGGGCGACGATCCGGTCGTAGGAAGCGAGTACGACCTGCTTGAGCCTGGTGAAGATGCCGAGCCGGATCCACTCGTCGCGGCGGTTGCGGATCGTGGTGGCCGAGCAGGTCGTGTCGGTGATCGCCCGGCAGGAGCAAACCGAAGCGCAGGAACTACAGCATTTTGGCCGAAGACGATCCGGCCGCTGATGCGTTGGCGGTGGCAGCCCAGCGGATGGTCCGGGTGGTACTCCGGCCGCTCGGGCAGTTGGGCGGCGAGTTGGCTCCAGAGCGGTTCGGTCAGCCGTGATGGCAGGCCAGGCACAGGTCTCCCCACCGATCACAGAGCGCCGCAACTCCATGATCGCCAGAATCACTCCAGTTCCATTTCCATAAGGATGTCGGCGCGTGCGTAATAGTCGGACACTGGGAGACGGTCACGGGTGATCCGGACGAACCCCGCGTCCTCGTAGAGGTGAATGGCGGGGGCCAGCTTGCTGTTCGTGCCCAGGAACAGCCGGACCCCACCGAGGGCCTGGGCGCGGTCGATCGCTGCGGCTATGAGTCGGCGGCCGATGCCGCGTCCTTGCGCGGCGGGAGCCACGGCCATCTTCGCCAGCTCGAACACGGCGTCCGGATAAGCCAGCAGTGCGATGCACCCGACTACCGTGCCGCTGCCCGGCTCACGCGCCACGAGCACGTCGCCGCCCGGGCCCACGATGCGGCCGAACGGATCCCCGAGAACAGCCCGGTCCTCTTCCTCCAGGGTGAACAGGCGCGAGATCCACTCCTCGTTCAGCGCGTAGAACGCGTCGGCGTCACTCTGTGAGCCGATCGAGGAAACCATGGTCGGGGCAGAGGCGTGCGGCATGAGACGGGTTTCCCTTTCTGATGTGGCTCCCCGTAGCCTCCGCCCCACTCATCCATATGTCCAATACAAGTCCCAGGCTCAATCAATAAGCTCAAACTATGGATCAGCGAATCGAGCTCCGCCATCTGCGGTACTTCCTGGCTCTGGCCGAGGAACTGCACTTCGGCCGTGCCGCTCAGCGCCTGCACATCGCTCAGCCCGCCCTGTCCCAGCAGATCAGACAGCTTGAGAAGATCGTCGGCGTTGAGCTGTTCCGGCGGACCTCCCGCAGCGTTCACCTCACAGAGGCGGGAGCGGCGTTCCAGCCAAGGGCCCGGAACGTTCTGGACCGTCTGGCGGCCGACCTCGACGAGGCCGGCCGTGTCGGCCGCGGCGAGGCCGGCCGCCTGGATGTCGCCTTCATCACCTCCGCCACCGCGATCGTCAGCGAACACCTCCGCGAATTCTCCCGCCGCCGCCCGGACGTCCAGGTCAAACTGCACGACGGCTTCACCACCGATGTCCTGGCGGCCCTGGAGCGGGGCACCGCCGACGTCGGGATCGTGCGGGACGCCGAGGAGCGAGACGACATCGACCTTTCCCTACTGGCATCGGAACGGTTCGTCGCCGTCATCCCCACCGAGCACCCCGCCGCAAGATGTGACCACGTGGAAGCAAGGGTGCTGGCCGCAGACCCGCTGATCCTGTTTCCGCGTTCAGCAGGAACTCACGCGTTCGACATGAACACCCAGCCGCTGCGGAACGCCGGCATCGATGTCCAGGTCGCGCAGGAGTGCTCGAACTGGCACACCATCATCATGTTCGTCGCGGCCGGCCTCGGCGTCACCATCGCCCCCTACAGCGTCACGACGCTGCTCCCCGCAGGCGCCCGAAGGCTCGAACTCGACGGGCCTCCTACAGTGAGCCGGATCTTCATGGCCACCCGCCGAGGAGACGACCGTCCCCTCCTGCAAGCCTTCAAGGCAGCATCTGAATCCATGACAGGCCGTGACCGCGACCGGACGACGAGAGTGCGTTGACCTGCGGAGCAATCGCCTCCAGGCAAGGGCCACAACTGCCAGTACCTCTCCACGTTCGTGTCGGAGGCGACTTCGAGCTGTGTTGAGTCCCTTGGCAGTGGCGTTGCGGCGGGTGGCGGAGTGCAGTACCGCTTGCTGCGACCGCAGTGTGCGGATCTGTGCCTCCAGCGTGTCGACGGGCGTCGCGGCCACTTGCGGCAGGGTGTCCTCGCGCTCCAGTACGTCCCGGATCATCGCCAGGCCCAGACCCAGCCCCCGCAGTGTCTGCGCCAGCTGCAGACGGGCCAGGGCCTCCGTGCCGTACAGCGGGTAGCCGGCCGCAGTCCTGTGCGCCGGGTGTACGACCCCGATGTCGGACCAGTGCCGGATCGGCTTCACCGTCAACCCGGTCTTCCGGGCGGCCTCTCCGATACTCCAGAACGTGCTGTCACCGACAAAATGCTGCGGTGGTCGCCGCGAACCGGTCGGCGTCGTCGAGCCAGGGGTAGTGGCCCGCTCCCGGCTGCACCGCGAGCGTGGCATCGGGGAACAGCGCAGCGAACTCGGCCGCCGACTCAGGAGGGCTGTTGAGGTCGAACTCGCCGGTGAGGAGCAGGACTGGTGCCTCGCATCCGGCGAGCGCCGCACGCGTGGTCTCGGGATGGAAGGCGCCCTCGGTGGCGAAGAGAGCGACGGCTTCCTTGTTGCTCGGCTGCCCGGTCCGGTGGTGCTCCTGTGCCGCGGCGTCCCAACGGCCCCAAAAGAAGGGTGCGATGGCCTCCCAATCGCTGCCCGTGCCATCTGCGATCGCCTCCAGGGCGGCGAATGCCGCCGGGAACCACGGCTCGCTGCTTCGACGTTGCGCCAGCTCGCGTCGCATCTCCCCGGTGATCGCGATGCCGACGGCTCGGGGGCTGGGTCCGATCAGGGCAAGTCTGCTGAGGCGCTCCGGGTGCCGGGCCGCGTACTGCGTCGCGATATTCGTGCCGGCGGAGTGGGCGAGCAGATCGATCCGGGGGAGTCCGAGGTGGGCACGCAGCGCTTCGACGTCGTCGACCAGGCGGTCGCAGCGGTAGGAGGAGGTGTCTTCGGGAGTCGCGGACCGGCCAGTGCCTCGGAGGTCCAGAAGGATCAGCTGTCGGTGCGTGGACAGGCCACCGAGGTCGCCGAGGTAGGCGGAGTCGGTTGGGCCTCCCGGGAGGCAGACGACCGGGGCGCCGTCACCGATCACGCGGTAGGCGAGCTGTGATCCGTCAGGTGCGGAGAAGGTGGGCATGCGCCGGATCCTGTCAGTCATAACCCGGTTATACAACTCAGTTATGCCCCCGTCGGGGCTTGGGTATATAACCGGGCCATGGCAGGGGAACACGACACGCGGCAGAACCTCGAGTCGCTGACCGAGGAACAGGCCGAGCGGATGCTGGCCGACATGAACGAGGTCATCCGTGCGGGCGAGGAGATGCGGAAGCTACGGGCCGAGATGATCAAGCTGTTCGTCGGCCTCGGCTGGACCCAGGAAAGGATTGCCCGGCTGACCGACATGAGTCAGCCCGCCGTGTCCAAGCAGGTGACGAAGTACAAGACGGGCGACCCGCTGCCGACGACGAGCTTCTCTCTCGACCAGCAGGACGTGCCCTGGCTCGAAGGGCGCCTGTGGGGCCTCGCCGAGGAAATTTCCGAAGCCTTCGAAGAGACCGCCCGCTGCGCGCGCTACGTCCACGCCATCGCCCGGGGCAAGAAGCGCTTCACACCCCAGAACGTCGACGAGTTGCGGCGCCTCGTCGAAGAGGACCTGACGCTGCACCAGGCCCAACTGCCCGGCAGCTTCCGGAAGGCGTACGACGAGATCGGCCGCGGTCTCGACATTCCCGCGAAGGTCGCTGCGACCGGGGCGGCCTCTGTGCGTCGCACCCTCGCCCACCGGATTCAGCGCGACCGACTCAGGAACGACGTCTGAGTCTCTTGATCTGCAGGGCGCGGAGGGAGGTCGAGTGCGGCAGGTAAGGGAACCAACGATGCTCCTGCGAACGTGAGTTGAGGCTTCGAACGCCTCCCGCGACGGCGCCCAGTCGCCGCTGAACTCAACAGCCGTCCAGCCACAGCGCTCGGCTGGACACCCCAGCCGAGCGCTATGTGCGGACTCCTCGCCGCCCGATCGAACCGACCGCGTGAAGCGACGATCATTGGGATCGGCCTATCAGGGGGCCGGCTCTTTCGGGTGGGTCGTCAGCCTTCTGCGGGGCGTTCGAGCGCCACCTTGGGCAGCCGCCGGGCGAGCGGGGCGGGCATCCACCAGGCCCACTTGCCGAACAGTTGCATGACGGCCGGGACGATCAGGCAGCGGATGACCAGCGCGTCCATCAGGATCGCCACGGCGAGGCCGAGTCCGAATTGCTGGAGCATGCGGTCGGGGCTCAGCATGAAGGCTCCGAACACCACGATCATGATGGCTCCGGCCGCCGTGATGACCTTGCCGGTGGAGGCCAGTCCTTCCCGTACCGCGAGGGAGTGGTTCTTCGTTCGTTCCCATTCCTCGTGGATCCGCGAGACCAGGAACACCTCGTAGTCCATGGATAGCCCGAACACGATCGCGAAGATCAGCACGGGGAGGAAGGCTTCGATCGGCCCTGGCTGGACGCCGAACAAGCCGTGTTGGAACACCAGGGTCATGGCGCCGAGCGCGGCGGAGATCGAGAGCAGGTTCAGCAGGGCTGCCTTGATGGGGATCAGCACCGACCGGAAGACCAGCATCAGCAGCAGCGATGACAGCCCGACGACGACGGCGACGAACAGCGGCAGCCGCTGGGAGACCGTGTCCGCGAAGTCCTGGGAGGCGGCGGTAGAGCCGCCGACCAGGATCTCGGCACCGGTGTCGCGCTCCAGCCCCGGGGCCACGTCCTCGCGCAGGTGATGCACGAGATCGGTGGTGCCCGCGTCCTGCGGTGCTGTCGTCGGGTAGACGATCACGGTGGACAGGACACCGTCCTCGGAGGGCAGCGCAGGGCTGGCCGCGGCCACGCCTTCGACCTTGGTCAGCTCGGACTGCACGGCTTGGCCGGCGGCCTCGTCGCCCTGTGCCAAGACGATCAGCGGACCGTTGAAGCCCGGGCCGAAGCCCTCGGCGAGCAGGTCGTAGGCCTGCTTGGAGGTTGAGGTCTTCGGGTCGTTGCCCGCGTCGGCGAAGCCCAGGCGCATGCCCAGTGCCGGTGCGGACAGGGCCAGCATGGCGAGGACGGCGACCAGCAGCGCCGGCAGCGGACGGCGTTGCACAGCTGAGGCCAGGGCTCGCCAGCGGCGCCCTTCGGCCTTGCCTTTGGCCGCGGCCTGGGCCGCATGCTTCAGCACGTGGCGCTGGATGCGCTTGCCGAAGAACGCCAGCAGCGCGGGCAGCAGGACCAGCGAGGCTGCCATGGTGGTCAGCACGGTCAGTGCCAGGGCGAGGGCCACGCCCTGCAGCGAGCCGAGGCCGAGCGCGACCAGTCCCAGCAGGGCGATGATCACGGTGCAGCCGGCGAAGAAGACCGTGCGGCCGGCGGCGTCCAGGGCCTTGCTGGTGGCTTCCGCCGGCGCGGCGCCGTTGGTGAGTTCTTGCCGGTAGCGGTAGAAGATCAGCAAAGCGTAGTCGACGCCGACGCCGAGTCCGACGAGCATCGTGATGGGTGGCGTGAAGTCGGCGATGGTGAAGACGTGCGAGGCGAGCACGATCAGGCCGAGGGCGGTGCCGACTGCGAAGAGGGCGGTGATCAGCGGTACGGCGGCGGCCACCATGGAGCCGAAGAGCAGCCCGAGGATGACCACGGCGGCCACGATGCCGGCCAGTTCTGCGGTCGGGCTTCCCTTCTCCTCGGCGCCGCGCACGGCATCGCCGCCGAGCTCGACCTGGAGCCCGTCCGCTTCGGCACCCTTGGCGGTGTCGATGATCGCGGTGACGTCCTCCTTGGGCACTGCTTCGGCCTTGCCGTCGAGAGTCACGGTGGCGTAGCCGATCGTGCCGTCCTTGGACACGGCGGAGGCATCGGCGTACGGGCTGCGTACACCGGCGACGCTCGGCAGCCCTTTCACCTCGGCCAGCATCTTCTCGACAGCGGCCTTGCTGCCGTCGATGCCCTGGCCGTCCTTCAGCACGATCTCGACGCTGTCGCCGGCCTGGGCGGAGCCGTGCTTTTTGTACAGGTCGGTGGCGGCTTGAGAATCGGTGCCCGGCAGGGAGAAGTCGTTCTGGTACGCGGAGCCTGTGGCTTGCGAACCCAGCGTGACGGCGGCCAGGACGGCCACCCAGAGCAGCAGGGCGGCCCAGCGGTGGCGCTGTGCCCAGCCGGCCAGGGCGCCGAACCGGCCGACGCGTGGTCTATCTGGCCGGCCCGGTGCGGGCGGGGCAAGGGACACGGCTGCGCCGCGGGTGGGAGACATGGTGACTACCTCGGATTGAAGCGTGAGTGGCCTGGTGGCAGAAGCACGCCCACCACGGCGCCGCACAGCGCGGGCACGCCGATCGCCAGGGCGGTGAGCACGCCGCTGACCTCTACGCTCACGGCCTCGGCGGCCGCGACCAGCACAATTCCGGCGGCAGCCCCGACGAGCGCGCAGACCAGCGCAGAACTGGCCCGTGCGAGGAAGGTGGGTGCGTTCATGCCTTTGATCGTGCACGGGCGACAGGGTCGGAATCGTCAGTCTCCGGACGACACCGGGCGTACCCCAGCGGATGTACGCGACGTGGTACCGCAGGGGTAGCGCGCCAACTACGGTCTACGGTTCGCCGGGTTGAGCCTGGCGGGCCTAGTCCGCCAGCCAGCCTGGGCTGACCATTCCGGACTCGTACGCCAGCACCACGACCTGCGACCTGTCGCGCGCCCCCAGCTTCGTCATGATCCGGCTGACGTGTGTCTTCGCCGTCGACAGCGACAGTACGAGCCGCGCCGCGATCTCGTCGTTCGTGAGCCCTGCCGCCACCATCCGCATGACCTCGCGCTCCCGGTCGGTGAGGACATCGAGCCGGGGATCCGGCTCAGGGCCCTTCACCCGGCTCGCGAACTCGGCGATGAGCCGCCGGGTGACCGACGGGCTGATCAAAGCATCGCCCCGAGCTGCCACCCGCACCGCATGCAGCAACTCCTCCGGCCCCGAGTCCTTCACCAAAAAGCCCGTCGCTCCGGCGCGCAGCGCACCGTAGACGTAGTCGTCCAGATCGAAGGTCGTGAGGATGACCACCCTCACCGACGCCAGCTGCTCATCCCCGGTGATCACCTGGGAGGCTTCCAGACCGTCCATCCCCGGCATCCGGATGTCCATCAGGACCACGTCCGGCCTGAGTTCGCGGCAGACCGAGACCGCGGTTTGCCCATCCTCGGCCTCGCCCACCACTTCGATGTCGTCCTCGCCCTCCAGGACCGACCGGAACCCGGCCCGGACCAGCCAATGGTCATCCGCCAGCAGGACCCTGATCATCGGTCACTCCACTCCATCGGCTCTCCTGTGATCCCGTACGGCAGCCGGGCCCGCACCGCGAATCCGCCTTCCGGCCGCGGGCCCGCGGTCAGCTCGCCGCCCAGTGCCCGTGCCCGCTCCGTCATGCCGGTGATCCCGCTGCCGCCACCCGACCCGGCGGGGCGGGCCGCCGTGCCCCGGCCATCGTCCTCGACGGCCAGGGTCAGCTCCCGGTCGCCGTAGGCGATCCGGATCGTGACCCCTCCGCCGCGGCTGTGCCTGGCGGCGTTGGTCAGCGACTCCTGCACGATCCGATACGCGGCCAGGTCGACCGGGGCCGGCAGCGAGCGCTCCGCCCCGGTCCGCTCGATCCGCACCGCGAGCCCCGCCAGCTTCGCCGAGGCCACCAGCTCATCTGCCCGGGCCAACCCCGGCGCGGGGGCCCTGGGCGCGTCCTCGTCGACCCGGCGGAGCACGTCGAGGGTGGCCCTCAGCTCCCGCAGGATCTCCCGGCTGCCCACCTCGATCGCGCCGAGCGCCGCCTCGGCCTGGGGGGCGGGATCCTTCTTCAGCCGGTGCCGTGCCGCGCCTGCCTGCACGTTGATCATCGAGATGTTGTGCCCGATCACATCGTGCAGCTCTCGGGCGATGCGCAGCCGCTCCTCGGTCGCCCGCAGCCGCGCTTCCTCCTCGGCGTAGGCCACCCGGCTGTGCCGCCCGCTACCGAGAGCCACCACGGCGACCAGCCAGCCGGTGAGCATGAACACCGCCGTGCCGTTGATATCGCTGTTGCCCGCGAGGGTGCCCACGGACACGCCGATCACCATAGCCGCCGCCATGGCGACGGCCGGCTGCAGTCGGCCCTGGGCGGCGATGGCATACAACGCCACGATCGGAACGATGACCAGCGGGCCGTCGATGTCGCTCAGGAGGTAGTAGGCACCCGTGACCAGCACCGTGAACCAGCCCACCGCCACCGGATATCGGCGCCGGAACAACAGCGCCCCACACACCGCCGTGATCAGCAGCCAGGACACGACCAGCGAGGCCATCGAGTCCCTGCCGTGGCTCAGCCGCTGCCCCTCAGCGACGAGTGCCACCAACACGAACACCCCGATAGCCAGCGCGGCATCAGCACGGGCGCCACGAGGCGGCCGGAAACGGATCTGATCGAAGGACGGCATGGACCCATCTTCTCCGCAGTGCCGATCAAAGCAGGAGCCCCGTGGGAGAGTCCCGGTCTGAACTTCGTCATGTCCTGCGAGATATATGGCCGGAGCCATCAGCGATGTGCGGCCGGGGGTTCTGGTTCGGCCGTGGCCCCTGCCCGGCTGAGGGGGAGTTGGAGCGGGCCGGAGCAGGGCTCTTGCCGCTGGTGCCACGCGCAGTTGCTCAGCGGGCGTCCGGCCTCCTGCGCGCCCTGGGAGAGACCGACCGAGCCAGCCGGATGCCTGCCGCGGATCTCGCCCGCATCGCACGGCTGGAAGTCGTGGCAGATCTTCCGCAGAGCCCGGTGCAGCACGAATCGAGTGTCGGCGAACTCCGCGGCCGTCCTCACCCTGGAGCGGCAGCACCGAAAGGGCTCAGTGACGGCACCGTGCCGAAAATCCGATAGACCTGCACACCGTTCACTCAAAGGCCGCACGGAACATGAACACCTGTCGCTGCTGTGCCTGGGCCCAAGGAATTCGGCCTGAGAACATTGGCCTTGAGGCCGGGTGGCCGCTTTCGTGCGTGCGGCGGGAGCGGGCCATGTGAAGAAGTGGACATGCCCGGTCACCGAGCTGTCACGCCGGTGAGGCCGGTTTTCGGAGTGCGTCCCATTTGCGACTCGGGCGGCTGGCCGCCCTTTTGCCGGAGTGCTTTGATCCTGCGCGTGGCGTAAGACACCCGGAAGGCTTGCCGGTTCCGGGAATCGGACGAACGCCACCATTCCGCAATTGCTCATTCGAAGGGAACCGCGCGTGATGATCCTTGCCCCTCAGGTCGAAACAGCCGAGATGTCCGACGGCGACCTGGACAACGTCTCCGGCGGCCTCGCGGTCGCCGGCGCCGGCGGTCTCCACCTTGAGACACCGATCGCCGACGTCTGCGCCGACGTCCTGGCTGTTGCCTCTGCAGAGGGACTTGTGGCGGGCGCGAGCGTCCACACCACCTCGCTCTGACAGCACGTATGGCCGTCTGGGGCACCGGATCAGCTGATCCGGTGCCCCAGACGCATGCTGATGAGCGGCTGAACCGGCTGTACAAGACGCCGGACTTCTGCATGTCCCGGCGCTGAGCGTGCCGTTGCGGACTGGTCGTGACTGGGCGGACGGCCCGCGAAAGGAGTGGGCAGGCTCCGTCTTCGAGGGGTGCCATCCGCTGGTCCCTCGTCGCCGTCGGGACGGTTGTCCGGGCCGGATACGCTGAGGAGGTGATCGAGAATCTTCCCCCTTGCCCGAAGTGCTCCTGTGAGTACACCTACGAGATGAACGCCCTTGTCGTGTGCCCGGAGTGCGGCCACGAATGGGTTCCCGCCGAGAGCGGTGCGGAGGGCGGGGACGCCGTTGCGGAGCAGGTCATCAAGGACTCCGTCGGCAATGTGCTGCAGGACGGCGACACCGTGGTCGTCGTCAAGGCGCTCAAGGTCAAGGGCAACCCCTCGGGGATCAAGGCCGGCACCAAGGTACGCAGCATCCGGCTGGTCGACGGGGTCGACGGCCATGACATCGACTGCAAGATCGATGGTTTCGGGGCGATGCAGCTCAAGTCGAGCGTCGTCAAGAAAGCCTGATCCGCGACCGGTGGTGGATGGTCGGCCGCCCATCACCGGACTGCAGCCACCGCTGCCGGTCGGGGCCAGACCGCCACCACCCGCGCAGGCCCGTAGCAGCCGCGCGTCGGCGCGCAAGCAGGCATCCCGGTCCGCCGCGTCGTACTCCAGCAGCCGCACCTTCCCCGAGAGCAGCAACTCCCCGGCCGCCAGCAGGTCCAGCACACCGGGCGCGACGACCAGCGTGCCCAGTGCAGGCGGCGCCCGATTGCTCGTGCTGTCGGCGGTGGTTGACCTGGGACAGCTGGTAGCCCGTGAAAGGCGTGCCATGGCACTGGACGTCACAGCCGTATGACCTTCAGCTGAGGCTGGTGCGTTTGTCGGGCAGCGGCTGGTCGGGTTGGCGAATGGAGCCAGCGGGCTCCCACAGGTGTCTGTGGGAGCCCACCGGCCTTGACCTGCCTGTGGAGCGGGGTCATGCGGGCCGGGTGTGGCTCGCGTGCTCAGCCACCGGTTGGTGGCTCTCGCGGTGGTTCGGCGTTACGGAGCAGTCGCGTCGGCTGGTTCTGGTTCGTTCGCCGGTGTGCGAGTGGGGTGCTGTGGTCCTCGGGTGAGGACGTAGAGGAAGAGGGCGGCCATGACGGCGACTCCTGCCCACATGGCGTGCTGCCAGCCGTCGACGAACGACTCCTGGGCGGCACGGATCAGCGCCTGGGCATGGGGGCCGGCCTGGTTCGCGGCGTCGAGGGCGTTGGCGACGCCTTCGCGCGCGGTGTCGGCGGGGCCCTGGGGAACGCCGGCGAGTCGGGAGTCGATGGCGTTGCGGTAGCCGGCGGACAGGAGCGCTCCGAGCAGGGCGACGCCGAGCGCGGTGCCGAATTCGCGGGTGACGTCGTTGAGTGCGGACGCGACGCCCTGACGCTCTCGCGGGAGGGAACTGGTGATGGCCTCGGTGGAGGGTGTCATCGACAGGCCCATGCCGATGCCCATGGCGAGCATGCCGGGAAGGACGGACAGGTAGCCGCCGTCGACGGAGACGATGGCGGCCATGAGCGCCAGACCGGCTCCGGCCAGGAGGATGCCTGTGGCCATGGTCGCTCGGGGGCCGATGCGCGCCGTCAGCCGTGGGGCGAGGCCGGAGGCCATCATCATCAGCACGGCCATGGGCATCAGCGCCAGGGTGGACAGCAGCCCCGACCAGCCGAGGACGGCCTGGAAGAACGGGAAGAGAACCACGAAGATACCGGCCTGGACCCCGAAGACCGCCAGGAGTGTGATCGAGCCGCCGGCCAGAGCGCGCTCGCCGAACAGGCGCACGTCCAGGAGCGCGGCATCCCGGCGGCGCAGTTCCCAGACCATGAAGCCGAGCGCGGCGATGACACCGACGACCAGGCTGAGCAGGGTCGCGGGGGCCGTCCAGCCTCGCTCGGGCCCTTCCTGGAGGACGAAGATGAGCCCGACCACCGCGACGACGGACGTCAGCGCGCCGACGGTGTCAAAAGCATGCCCGGACGTCTCGCGGGAGTTGGGGACGGATCGCAGCGCCATGCCGAGGGCGACCATGACGAGTGCGACGGGCAGTACGAACAGCCACCGCCAGCTCGCCACATCGACCAGGGCGGCCGAGAGAAACATGCCCAGGACGCCACCACCGCCGGCCACACCGGTCCACACGCCGATCGCCCGCCCTCGTTCCTCCTCGGGAAAGGTCGAGGTGATGACGGCGAGGGTGATGGGCATGATCATCGCCGCGCCCACCCCGCTGAACAGGCGAGCGGCGAGCATCACCTCGGCCGACGGAGCCAGACCCGCCGCCGCACTGGCGACGCCGAAGACGGTCAGACCGGTGAGCAGCATGGGCTTGCGGCCGAAGCGGTCGCCGATGGCGCCGAGCGGCAACAGGAGTGCGGCCAGGCTCAGCGTGTAAATGTTGATGATCCACAGGATCGTGCTCTGCGAGGCGTCGAAGGCGACGGCGAGGTCGGGCTGGGCGACGTTGAGCCCGGACACCGAGGCGATGACGGCCATCAGCGCGATGCAGACGGCGATCAGGATCGTGCGACGCTGACGCGCGTCGGGCACGCCCTCGCCAGAGGCGCCGCTCGGATCAGCGCTCACCTGGGGAGGCTGGTTCGTACTCATGGATTCCTCTCAACAGGGCATGCAGATATCGGCGCCGGAGCAAAAACCGCAGCGCCAGGGGGGATAGGGGGATAGGGGCGGGCCCCGCCCTTCGCCTACGCGGTTGATGTGCGGCGGGCTGCGGGGCCAGTGAGTGCGCGGGCGGCGAGTGCGCGGGCGGTCAGGCGTGGGTGATGTCGCGCTGTGCGGCGGCGAGGGCGGCTTCGGTGTCGGCGGTGGCCAGGTCGGCATTCATGTGAGCCCCGGCCAGGGCGCCGGCCGCGGCGGCGGCGCCGACCTGGGCGGTCAGGTCGGTGGCGTTACCGGCCACCCACACGCCCGCGACCTCGGTGGTGCCGGCCATGCCGGTGGCGAAATGGCGGCCCATCCCGCCGGGCAGGTCCCGCATCGGCAGCCCCAGATCCTCCAGGCCCTCGGTACGCGCCTGCATGCTGGTCGCGACGGCGAGAACGCGCCGAGGCACGAGCTGTCCGTCCGTCAGGCGCACGCCTGCGATACCGCCGCCCCCGGCTGCCACCACCCGGTCGACGAGGGTGTCGACGACACGGATGTCGCGGGCGGCGAAGCGCGCCCGGGTGTCCTCGTCGAGTTGGGTGCCGCGGGTGAAGTAGACCAGGTCGTCGGTCAACTGGCGGAACAGCAGCGCATGGTGGACGGAAACCGGGCCCACGGCCAGGACACCGATGGGCTCGTCGCGTACCTCCCAGCCGTGGCAGTAAGGGCAGTGCACCACGCTGCGTCCCCAGTGCTCGGTCAGCCCGGGAACGTCAGGCAGCACGTCCCGCAGACCGGTGGCGACCAGGAGGCGGCGCGCGTACAGGGTGGTGCCTCCCCCGTCGGCTACGCCCTCACCGGCGGGGGTGCCCCCACCGGCCAGGGTGACAGTGAAGCGCGGATCCCCGTCAGCGGACGGATCAGCCGCAGCGGCCCCGATCACCTCTCCGGTTCTTACCGTGCCGCCGTAGCGGCGGACTTCTTCACGGCCCCGTTCCAGCAGCTCGGCTGGGGGAGTGCCGTCCAGGCCGAGTAGCCCATGCACGCCCTCGGCGGGCGCGTTGCGCGAGGTGCCGCTGTCGATCACGATGACCGAGCGGCGGGAACGGGCCAGCATCAGCGCGCCGTTCAGTCCGGCGGCGCCGCCGCCGATCACCACGGCGTCAACGGTCTCGCCCCGCACCTCGTCGGTCGCGTGCGCGGCAGTCGTCGCAGGCATGTCGTCGTCCCCTTAGCCTCGCTGCCCCAGTCGTTGTGGGGCCGAACACGAACGACGCTAACCGCGTCTTGCTGCAGAGGCATATGATGTTGCCTATGACGCAAGACAATGGTGAGCTGGACAGCCTGGTACGCAAACGCATCCGCGCCCTGCGCGTGGCCCAGGGCTGGAGCTTGGAGGAGCTGGCCGCCCGCGCCAAGGTCAGCCAGTCCACGCTCAGCCGTATCGAGAACGGCCAGCGCCGCCTGGCCCTGGACCAGCTCGTCACCCTCGCCCGCGCCCTGGACACTTCCCTCGATCAACTGGTCGAGACCGCCACGGACGACGTCATCTCCAACCCGATGATCGACGGACCCCGCGGGCTGATGCGCTGGCCCATCAAGGCAGAACCCGGCATGACCGTCGTACGCCAGCGCATGACCGACCCGCCGCCCGACAATCCCTCGCGCATGCGCGCCCACCCGGGCCGCGAATGGCTCGTCGTCCTCTCCGGCACCGCGATCCTGCTCCTGGGCAACCGGCGCTTCCGGATCGAGACCAACCAGGCGGCGGAGTTCCCGACGATGCTCCCGCACGCCATCGGCGCCGAGGGCGGACCGTGCGAGATCCTGGGCATCTTCGACCGCGACGCCCGCCGCGGCCACCAGCGCGGCGAGGACGCCGGAAAGGACGACCGCCCGTCACTATGACCGTTTGCGTGTTACGCGGTCCGGCCGGCCATCGCCTTGCACATTCCGCAACGCGCCAGGCCACACACGGACGGCCCGCTTAGCGCGGGCGCATGAACCAGCCCTCCCCGCACACAACGCACCACGGCGCGCACCATGTTCACCAGCACCAGCACGACAAGCCCGTCGGCTGGGTCTCCACCCAGGGCATCCGACCACGCCTCTTCGGACTGGAGCCCTCAGGGCAGCGGCTGTTCGCCACCAACGAGGTCAGGGAAGAAACGATGACGCCGACCAGGCGTGAACTCGGTGCATTCGTCTTCGCGTGAGCGTGGGTAGGCGACCCGACGTAGGTCCGGCGCGGTGTGCGGCCGCCGGTCAGGGGCGGCGGCCCGCAAGGACGCAGAACTCGTTCCCCTCCGGGTCGGCAAGCGTGACCCAGCTCTCATCGCCGGTCTGGCCGACGTCGGCGTGTCGAGCACCCAGGTCGAGCAGGCGACGGACCTCTTCGTCCTGCTCCCTGTCGGTTGGGTTGACGTCGATGTGGAGCCTGTTCTTGACGGTCTTTCCTTCGGGCACGCGCGCGAATGTCAACGCCGGTGGCACTGGGCCAAGACGGTTCTTGCCTTCAGGCACCACCATGGGCGAGTCAATGGTGACAACTCCGTCTTCTTCGTCTTGCACCTCGTAGCCGAGGACCGAGCACCAGAACCGGGCGAGACCGTGGGGATCGGTACAGTCGATCGCAAGCTCGGTGAACTTACTGGTCATGTCAGGACCTCCCGGTCACGTAGCGGGTCCGCCAAAGGCCACACGCTCCTCGCAGCGTTCGACGGCGAGAGCGTTGCCGTCGCCGATGGTGGCGCGGTGGAGATGTTCGTACGTCAGCGTGCCGAAGAACCGCTCGACCACGCCATTGTTTTGTGGGCTCCTCACCCGTGTGCGTACGTGACGCGACAGCGGGCCGTCGCCGGCGAACGCGTCAGCGAAGGTCACGCCACGCAAGCATGGCCCGTCGTCCGTCACGACAGCGACCGGAGCGGATGCCTCACTGATCACGTAGTCGTCGGCGTCGACGCGGTCCATCACGCCGCGGTCGGCGCGGTTGAGACCCTGAACGAGCAGGTCGCCGAGGTCGACCGGCTCATCGAGGCCAGGTTCCGGCCGCACGAGCTCGCCGGGATCGTGGCCGGCATGATCGGCATCGGTCCGCTGCTGGGTGCCGAGTTCCTCGCCGCGGTGGGCAACGACCTGACGGACTTCACCAGTCCGGACGGGCCCGCGGCGTTCGCCGGTCAGGCTCCGGCACCGCACGATTCCGGGAAGCTGAACGGCGAACTGCACCGGCCGCGCCATTGCCACCGGGGTCTTCAGCGCATCTTCTACATGTCCTCGCTGATGGGCGTGCGCTACGACCCCAACTCCCGGGCGTTTTACGACCGCGAGCGCGCCGAGGGCAAACGCCATACCCAGGCCGTGATCGCCTTCGCTCGCCGCAGAGTCAACGTCCTGTGGGCCCTGATCCGCGACGGCCGACTCTGCGAGATCGCCCCACGGCACACCGGTTGGGCTCTGCGTCGAAAACGAGGCGACGAGCCTTGTCCCCTCTCGGCAGACTGCGGACATGTCCACCGACGTGAGCGGAATGATCGAGTGCAGACCCTGGGCCCGGATCTGGGGAGAGGACGACGACGAGGACGCGGTATGGCACGCCGCCATTGACCTCTTCCTCCTCAATACGGGCAACGCCTATGACGCCCTCGCCTGCCTCTTTGGTGTCCGCAACTCCTTCGGTTTCCGGCCCCTGACCGAGGACCGCGGTCTGCCGGAAGACGCCTCGGACGGACTGCGGGACGCGTTCCACGCATGGGGCGGGCCACAGGACGCTCACGGAACGACATGGATCAGCTGGGCCGAGTTGGCAGCCGCCAACTGGGACGAGACCGATCGGTCCGGCACGCTCAGCCGACGTATGGTCGCCGGGCCGGGAACCCACTGGGCGCCGGTCTGGGACGTGATGCGGACGCTGGGCGAGCTGCACGGCCCAGAGTACGTGCGACTTGTGGTCTGGTTTGACTGATCGCGAAACTGGTTCCTGCCCCTCGACACAGCTCGACTGCTCCGTTGGAAAAGCCGGTAGCAGTGCTACGTGGCCGCAAAGGCGCCCCGGGTGGATTTGTCCTTGTGAGTCGAGATAGACGACATCTGATCTTGATGGTCGACACCACGCTGGGAAACGCCGAAGCCGTTCCGGATTTCCTGCCGCGCCCCTTCCCGCGGTCGGCACGGCGCTAGTGTCGGGTCTCATGATCGTATGGCTCAACGGCACCCACGGCGCAGGCAAGACGACGACCAGTGCTCTCGTGCAGCAACTGATCCCGGATTCAAGGGTCTTCGACGCTGAGAAGGTCGGCGAGACACTCATGGACATCACGCCGGGGCTGCCCGAGACGGACAACTTCCAGCACTGGCCGCCGTGGCGGCCGCTCGTAGTCGAGACCGCCCGCCGCGTACTCGACTACACCGGCGGCACTCTGGTGATGCCCATGACTGTCCTGGTCGAGCAGTACTGGCGTGAGATCAGCACGGGCCTCGCCCAACACGCCATCCCGATACGGCACTTCGTCCTCCACGCCGACCAGGACACCCTCCGCGGGCGCATCGAGGGGGACACTCTTCTTGGCCCCTCCCTATTCCGTCTCAAATACCTTGAGCCCTACGCCGAGGCGGCCCGCACGTGGCTACATTGCGAGGCCGAGGTCGTCGACACCACGCACCTCACGCCCGCCCAGGCCGCCCTGCAGATCGCAGAGGCCGTTAAGAGTTGAGGTCCGCCACGCGAAATACAGCCGCAGGTGGCAACAAGGAACCACGCCCGGGCAGCCGACAGAACCAGGCCACATTCGTGTGCAAGAACCCCAACTGCGGCTTCGCGGCGAACGCCGACTGGAACGCGGCCCGCAACATCTTGCACCTGTACCGGATCGGCCACGCGGCGATCCCGGCTGCCGGAAGGCGCAGTCGTCAGGCGCGGAAACGCGTCAAGCCCGCCACCGCAAGGTAGGCGGGAGTCTCCCGGCCTCAACCGGGAGAACGCTTCAAGCAGTCACCCAGCCCGAACACGTAGCTGTCAACGAGAACCTGATCCGACCGACTGACCAGACCCGCTGACCGGCTGCCCCAGGGCGATCCCCACAGCCCGTGTCGCGGCAGACCGCGGGCCGCTTCGCTGCTGACCCCACATGCCCACGTCTGATACCAGAAGCCGCGCCGTTCCCACCGACCTCATGTGCCTGGGTCGGGCAACCCTCTGAGGCCCCGGTGTTCATGACGTGAGCCGACCGCACACAGTGTGTCGTAATCGGTGTGTTGCCGGACCATGGATGTCACAACTACCGCCCCTGCTCTGTCTTGAGAGGTGAAGCCGAGAGAACAGAGGACACTGTGCGTGAGAGCCAGCTCTGGGCAGAGGCAGTCGCTGCAACGGACGCCGGAGTTGCCGGGCGTCGTGGTGTGGAACGAGTGAACCGAGGTAACCAGATGGCGGACGAGAGCGTGTTGCACCCGAGCCTGATTGTCCCGGTCGGGCACGTAGAGCCGGTGCCGCGGCGCATCCGGGGGATGATCGGCGGCCGCGTCGTCTTCGACACCCGGCGTGCCCTGTACGTGTGGGAGTGGCGCGCATATCCCCAGTTCAGCATCCCGGTCGAGGACATGGTCGAAGGTGTGCTGACCGACGACGACCACGCCGAACTGCGGGGCGCCGGGCCCGCGCGGCGCCACTCCCTGCGGGTCGGGTCCGAGGTCCGCGAGGGTGCGGCGTGGGTCTGGGACGACGGCGCCCCGGAGACTCTGCACGGCACCGTCCGTTTCAAGTGGGAGGCGCTCGACTCCTGGTTCGAGGAGGACGAACCGGTCTTCGTCCACCCGAGGAGCCCCTACTCCCGGGTGGACGCACTGCGCTCCTCCAGCAGCGTCCGCGTGGAGCTGGACGGGGTCGTGCTGGCGGACGCGCCGAACTGCGTGAAGCTCTTCGAGACCGGCCTGCTGACCCGCTACTACCTCGACCGCATGCACATCGACTGGACCCGGCTGCGCCACACGGACACGGTGACCCGCTGCCCGTACAAGGGGACGACGAGCGGCTACTGGTCGTTCGACAGCGACGTCGCCACCCACGAGGACATCCTCTGGGCGTACGACTTCCCCACGATCCACGCCAACCGCATCGCGGGCATGGCGGCGTTCTACAACGAGCGCGTCGACCTGTACGTCGACGGCACGCTGTTGCCACGGCCCACCGACTCGTAGAACGTGATTCGAACTCCCAGCCCAACCATGCAGGACGACAGCGCTGCTCCCAGCACCACGGCAACGGCCATGAAGCTGCCGGACGAGGTCAATTCGGCCGAGCCGGCGCTCATAGATACCGCCTCTGACTGTTCGGAGATGGGCCTGCTGCCGATGTCGGGCTCAGACGCCTCGCTCACCGAGAGGGCGCTGGACGAGATACACCCGCACCACGACGGCCTCGGCTGTGGACGGTGAGACGGGCGAGGTCTTCAGTGTGCGGCTCGATGCCGGGACGCACAACGTGCCGGCGTGGGTGGCCGCGCTCCCGCAGCCAGCGGTGGTGGCCTATGAGGCCGGGCAGACCGGGTTCGTGCTGGCGCGGGCCCTGGACGGGATCGGCATCCGCTGCGTGGTGGTGGCCTGTCGAAGAGGGAACGGCCCGCGGGCGACCGGATCAAGACGGACAAGCGGGATGCCCAGTGGCTGTGACGCTCTTGTCAGGTCCCTCGTTCGGAGTAGTGCGACGGGCTTCACTCCATGGGCTCAGGCGGTGCCTGCCGAGCAGCGATGCCTTGGCGAAGGGGCATCAAAGGTAACCAAATCGGGCATATGCGGGCCTGCGTGTGATGCCGGGCGGCGTTTGAGTCGATGGCAGAAGCGGTCCGAGTTGTGGCGCGCCATGTGCCGCGGCCGCTTCGTGATGGAGGAGGAACCCTGATGCGTTCGCTGAGGACAGCCATCGGCACCGCTCTCACCACCACCGCCCTTGTCGTCGCCGCCCCGGTCGCCGCGTACGCCGTGCCGATGGCACCGTCCGCGTGCGAGGAGGCCCAGTCGCAGGCCGTCGAGGCCGAGGACGACTACGAGGCTGCCAAGAAGCAGTACGAGGCCGGGGACACCTCGCTCAAGCGGCAGGTGGAAGAGGCCGAACAGAACGCCAATGCCCTTGCCTCCGAGGCCCAGCGGATATGCGGAGACCAGGTCGCGAACCCGACCGCTCCCGCCTCGAAGAAGCCCAGCGGCGCTATGCACACCGGTACCGGCTCCGCCAGCAGCGACCCGGTCGCCGTACCGGCCCTCGCAGTGGCCGGTGGCCTCGCCGTCGCGGCCGCAGCGGGCTTCGCCGTGCGCCGCCGGACCGGCACCGGCAGTCGCCGGCACTGATACCCGTACAAGCCCTGCGCCGTCCTGCCCGGAACGCGGTCCGGGCAGGACGGCACAAGGGGCATGGACGCCGTACGTGTTGACGCCGAGGCAAGGACAGGGTCGTGGACATGCGTGGTTGGGGAACTGAAGACGCACCCGTGTCCACCCGGCGAGCAGGAACCAAAGGCGGTGACGGGTGGCAGAGGACGCGGCAGCCGCGCGGGTTGAGGTTTCCCTGGGATGCCTGCCTGCTCATCGCCGCGATCGTCATGGTCGCTGTGACCGTTGTCGGACGTCCGCTCTCAGGTCCACCTCAGCCGGAAAACCCGCAGGCAAGCGGTACCGCAGCACTCGCGAAGAGCGGTGTGGAGAAGGCCGCGCCGCCGATGCCGGCATCCAGGCCCGTGCGCGTGGTCATCCCCGCCATCAATGTCGATGCGCCGCTGATGGGCCTGGAACTCGAGGACAGCGGACGCCTGGCCGCACCACCCGAAACCGACAAGACCCTGGCCGGATGGTGGGCCGAGGGCCCCGCACCCGGTGCCCAGGGCACCGCCGTCATCGCCGGACATGTCGACGTCCCCAGCGGCCCCGCTGTCTTCTACAACCTCGGCGCACTCGAACCCGGCATGACGGTTGACGTTCCGCGCGCAGACGGAACCACCGCGCACTTCACCATCGACGCCGTCGACGTCTACGACGCAGACAACTTCCCCGACGACAAGGTCTATGCCGACACCGGGCACCCGGAGCTTCGTCTCATCACGTGCGGCGGTGGCTTCGACACGAAGCGCGGGCAGTACAACGGCAACGTCGTCATCGCCGCACACCTCACCCACTGAGCCAGCGTGTGCTTCGCCCCGGCCCTGGCCCCCGGGACCGCTCGCCATGTCGTCACCGTGTCCTGGCAGGCCACGGCGTAGAGTCTGCCGCCGTCGACAGCAGCAAGGTGATCGGCACGGCTCAGGCGCAGGATCGTGCCGCACCTGCGCACGCCCTCAACTCTTCTGTGCCAGGGCCGGAACGAGTCGGGCGGCATCCACCGTGCCGAGTCCGCTGGCCAGGTCGTAACCCTCACCGGCCGGGAAGCCGCCCTCGCCGTTGATGCCGGAGGTGATGTCGATGACGCCGGCCCTCTCGCCGGCCCGGGGCGCCGGTGCCATGGAGTACAGGCGGGGGTTCACATGGCCCAAGCCCGTGCCCGTCTCCTGCGCGGCCAGCGCGACGATGCCTGCGAACAGAGGGGCGGCCAGACTGGTGCCGCCCAGCGGCTCCCAGGAACCGCCCTTGTCGGTGGTGATGTAGATCATCGTGCTGGCCGACGCCGAGGCGGATAGGGACACGTCCGGGACGGCCCGGCGGCCCTGGGCGGCATCGGCGACCAGCCCCTCGGCCTGGTAGTCGGGTCGGCCGAACACCGCGGACCTGCCGCCGCCGGGTGCGCCGACGCTGTCGTTCCACACCGTGTCCGGTGCCGTCCGGTTGCCGTTGTCGTCGAGGGAGAGGCGCGTGCCGCCGACGGCGGTGACATTCGGGTCGCTGGAGGGCCAGTCGACTGTGCGGACCTTGGTGTCGCCGCCCGACGCGTTCGGGTCGTAGACACCGCTGTCGCCCGATGACGCGACGACCGTGATGCCTTCCTTGTTCATCTCCCGGAAGAGTTCGGTGACCTGCTTGTACAGGCGATCGTAGCCTTTGACGTTCGGGCCCACTTCGGGGAAGCCCAGGCTGAGCGAGACCACGTCGGCTTTGTTGTCGGTGATGTCGCCCAGCACCTCGATCAGTTGCACGAGGGCGTCCGGGGAGATCTGGTCGTCGACGTCGTCGGGGTCGGCTCCCATCTGATGCAGAACCAGCTTGGCGTCGGGGGCCATGGCATGCGCCGCCTGGAGGTCCATGGTCACTTCCCGAGCACTGTTGGCCATGATGTCGTCGCTCCAGTCGAAGGGGGCCGCGGTCCCGGAGTCCGGCTTGTGGTTGACGATCTTCAGGTCCGCCTCAGGCAGCCCCGTCTTCTTGCTGAACGTCTCCAGATCCTTGGCGGCGTTGGGGGCCCCGATCGGGTCGATGATCGCGATGGTGCGGCCCCTGCCCGTGATGCCCTTCCTGGCCAGCTCGTCGATGCCGTACGCGGTGCGCAGCTGGTCGGCCGTGTAGCAGGCGGTCTTCGTCGCTTCCCTGCACCTCACCCGGTCGGCCTGCACCGAGCCCGCCTCAGACGTCTCCGCCACGCCCGCGGCCCTGACCTTCGATGTTTCGCTCGATGTGCAGCCGGCGGCCGCCACCATGGCTGCGGCTACGAGGGCCGAGACGGTCGCCTTGCCGCTGTGACGAGCCATACGGTACTCACTCCCAAACCCCGAGCCCGTGGTTCATGGAACAGGGCAGCCCGAGGCCGTGCGGGCGCCTGCGCTGCGCATGCGGATTCAGCCTCGCCCACCGGCATCGATCACGCCGTATGAGAGCGTCCGTATGGGCGGTGGGTCCAGGACGTGCCGTCCACGCGCAGGACCCATTCCTGCGTCGTGGCCGGCAGCGGCGAGTCCGTCAGCGTTCTGCCCGCCGACATGAAGTACTGAAGTACTTGAGGGCCTTGCCGGCCGTCGGGTCGGCGTAGTAGTTCAGGCGCGCGTCCATGGTGTGCTCCTCTGCGGTCGTCAGCCCGACGCGGCGGGGTGAGGAAAACCCCCGGCCGGATACGGCGACAAGCCCCATCGCGGCTGCCCAACTCCTCCAGCAAGCTGCTTGCGTCCGGGGCGGACCGCACCGTGGACTCTGATGAGGAGACTGGCTGTGACAACGGCTGTAGCGCATTCCAGGGCGTGGGGCAGTAGCGGGCGCATGGCCCCCTGCTCCGTGAGGGTCGTCCTTGACGAACCGCTCACCGGGCGGACGGGATGAAGCGAGTACATCGGGCGCTGGTGACCGCGACGACAACCTTGGCGGTGATGGCGGCGTCGGCCGCTGCCCTTGCCACGCCCGAGGATGCGGATCGCGCCGGGCTGCAGCAACGCCTCGACGACGTCGTAGCCACCGGCGCGGTGGGCGCGCTGGTGGAAGTACGTGACGAACACGGCGTGTGGCGAGGCACCAGCGCGGTCGCCGAACGGGGTACGACGCGGGCGGTCCCGGTCCACGGCCACTTCCGGGTGGGCAGCATTACGAAAACGTTCGTCGCCACCGTCGCTCTGCAACTCGTCGGGGAAGGCCGGCTGCGGCTGGACGACACGGTCGAAGCGTGGCTGCCCGGGGCCGTCCCCAACGGTGATCGCATCACCGTGCGGCAACTGCTCAACCACACGAGTGGGTTGTACGACTTCAAGCGCACGCTGCCGATGCCCCCGGATCCTGAGTTTATGGACAACCGGTGGCGGACCTGGACGGCAGCCGAGCAGGTTCGGCGCGCGGTGGCCAACCCGCCGTCGTTCGACCCGCCGGGCTCGGACTACGCGTACTCGAACACCGGCTACCTGCTCCTCGGCCAGATCGTCGAGGAGGTGACCGGCCGGTCGTACGGCGAGGAGATCGAGCGCCGGGTCATCCGGCCGTTGCGGCTGCGCGACACCTCGCTGCCGGGGACGTCCCCGCGCATTCGCGGGCCGCATCCGCACGGCTACGTGCCGATCGAGCAGGACGGCAGGACGCGCCTGGTCGACTACACGGAGATGAATCCGTCGGTGATGGGCGCGGGTGGCGAGATAACGTCCACGACAAGGGATCTCAACCGGTTCATCGCCGCACTGCTCGGCGGACGCCTCCTGCCGGGGCACCTGCTCGACGAAATGAAGACACCAGGTGTCGGGGGCAGGAAGTACGGGCTGGGGCTGGCCTGGCAGGACACCTCGTGCGGGGTCCGTGTGTACGGCAACGACGGCGATGCCCTGGCGTACCAGTCCTGGTCGTTCTCCACGCAGGACCGGCGCCGCCAGGTCACGGTCGCGCTCACCCCCGACTTCCGCGCAGACCCCGACGACGTCGTCGACGCGCTCCTGGACAAGGCCTTCTGCGACTGACCGGTCGCCGTCTCCCGGCGGGACGGCTTCGCCCGGCTCGACAACGGTCGGCTTCCAGGCCGGAGGTGCGCGGGGTCGAGCCGGTCGCGGCAGACCCGCCTGAATGTCTCCGCGAGTTCGCGATGCCTGTCCGCTGCAAGCCTCGCCTAGTCCGGGCTGATGGTCGATCCAGGCATGAGGCCCAGGCGTTCGACCGTCTCCGCAATGGGCAGGTGCGAGATGGGTTGTCGTTGGCAGCCGTTCTTTGTGTCACGTGCGTGGGTCAGAGGTCGGTCACCAGGAGCCGGTAGCCGACGTCGATGGATTCGAGCGTGAGCAGCTCGGCGTGACGGGCGTGCCAGCGGCCGGTCGTCAGGTCGTCCGCGAGCCGGGTCAGGCCCGGCCTGATGACGTCCTCGCCGGTCTGGGCGAGCATGGAGATCCCCGCGCGTACCTGCGGGTCGAGGTAGGCGTGGGGGCGGCGCCAGAATGCGGCGCCGAATCCGTCCGTGCAGTCGTGGGGGACCAGAACCGGTTCTTGGCGCGCCCCGCCGAGCATGTCAACCAGCTGGTCGGTCGGGATGGAGCGGGTGTCGTCGAACGCGGCTGCCTCGGGGAGGTACTCCCGTACGAGCCAGAACCGTTCGCGGAAGATGTCCTGATCCCACGTCAGGACAACGACGCTGCGCCGGGCTACTCGGCGCAGTTCTCTGATTCCGGCCGCCAGGTCGGACCAGTGGTGGACAGTCAGCACTGCCATGACGGTATCGGCGGCGTTGTCAGGCAGCGGGAGGTGTTCTGCGACCGCCCGCACAGCGGGCGCGGATCCGGGCGGACGCTGGGCAAGCATGACCTGGCTGGGTTCGACCGCGAGGACCGTCTGCGGCGGTTCGTATGAGCCGCTGCCCGCTCCCACGTTGATCACGTCTGTGACGTTCCCGAGTGCAGCGTGGATTCGCGCGGCGATCCGCGGATCAGGCTGTCGAGTCCGGGCATATGTTGCGCCGAGCGTGTCATAGGTGGCCATGCTGGTCAGTATGGTCAGCGGGACGGTCCGAGGCTCGCCCATGCGTAACAGCATGTCTCGATCGGTACGCCCAATCTGGGGCGATGGCCCTGCAGCCCGGTCCGGGGACCTGCCGTGATCATCTCGACTCGTTCCATGGTGGGAGGCAAGAGATGGCGATACTGCTGCCCGATGGGCTGGCCACGTCGGCGCTCGTCGTCGATACGGACGTTCTGGACAGAAACGTCTCGCGGATGGCCGAAGCTTCGCGGACCAAGGGATTCGCCCTACGTCCGCATGCCAAGAACCCGATCAGGCCCTCGGCGGTGAGAACGCCCGTCGCAACGCGCGAGATTACGAACCCCTCCCGCAGCATTCCGAGGCTCACCGGAACTGTCACTCATCACGCTGATGACCAAGCGCATGACCCGCAAAGGCATCCGAACCGACAGCTGGGACAAGAAGTCCCAGCCCGCGAGCTGAACCCGCAATCCAGCGTCACCGGTCCTGTGCCACGAGCGCGGCGATTCCCGGCCCGTCAAGCTCCTCCAGCGCCACCCGTCGCCCGGAGACGGCCAGCAGCAAGGAAAGCGCGGGTCCCCTGACTTCCGGACCGTCTCCGATGCACAGGTCGGCGTCCACTGCTGTGAGCCGGACACGGGCTGTCAGCTCCTTGGCTCCGCCGAAAGACGCAGGAGTACGAGCCTGCAGGCGCAGCGATCGGGCGACAGCCTCCGGCGGGTAGGAGCGGGTGAGCCCCAACGGCCTGCGGATGTCCTCACCGTGGACGACTTCCTCGACGAACCGGCTG
This sequence comes from Streptomyces albicerus, assembly GCF_008905045.1. Lineage (GTDB taxonomy): Bacteria > Actinomycetota > Actinomycetes > Streptomycetales > Streptomycetaceae > Streptomyces > Streptomyces albicerus. The sequence continues at coordinate 60,223 of NZ_VWMY01000032.1, read as the reverse complement.
TCCAGGGGTGCCGGAGGGGTCGACCTCCGCGACGCCACCTGACGAAGCCGCTGCAACGTCTCCTGCGGTGAGGCGCCACGCTCGCGTTCCACACCGCGTGCGTTCTGACGGTGGAAGTCGAACCGGTCCCGGACAAGGCCGACCACGAAACCAATGCGTGTCGTCCGAGCCGTGTCGACCAGATGGGCGGCCACGTCATGCACGGTCCACCCCTCACACAGCGACGGCTGCCCCCACCGCTCGTCATCAAGGTGCGCGAGGTCATCGATCAACGCCGCACGCTCCGCATGCACCATCGGCCAGACACCGTTGTTCATTGGCTTCTCCTTCGCTCAACCACCAGCATTCGCCCCCGTAGGACTCCCGGCACCGCGGGAACTCATCGCTCGGTGAGCGTGACCGGGACCACCGGGTTGGGCGCACGCAGCGCCGCATCCCGGACAGCGGCGACGCACCCGAGTAGCACGCCGCCCCGGCCGGTAGGAGTTACCGGCCGGGGCGCTTGCTACTCGCCCTCAGGCGGGGTGCGTCTCGTCGACCACGTATCCGCGCCGCTTGTCCACCACGTTGCGCAGCGGTCGGCCCTCCATGTGCCGGGTGAGGTTGTCGAGGAACACCTCGACGAGCGCATCCCGCTCGCTGGTGGTCTCGCCCGCCGTGTGCGGGGAGATCATCACGCCGGGCATGTCCCACAGGGGTGATTCGGCAGGCAGCGGTTCCTGGGCGAACACGTCCAGGGCTGCGCCGGCGAGCCGTCCGGCGGCGAGGTGGTCGACGAGCGCCTCCTCGTCGACGAGTCCGCCCCGGCCTACGTTGATCAGTCGCGCCCCCGGCTTCATGGCGGCGAGCACGGGGGCGTCGACCATGCCCCGGGTGTCCTGGGTGAGGGGTGCGGACAGGACGACGTAGTCCGCTTCCGTCAGGGCGGAGCGCAGGGTCGTCGCACCGTGGACCGTGCCGAAGTCGGGGTCGTCCGTGCGGGCCTTGCGGCCCGCGCCGCACACACGCATCCCGACGGCGCGCAGCAGCCGGGCGATGGCCCGGCCGATCGGCCCCGTCCCCCAGACCAGCACGGTGCGTCCGGTGATGCCGTCGCTGGGGCGCGGACGCCACTCGCGGCGCTGCTGGTGCTCCCAGGTGCCGGGGAAGTCCTTGGCGAGGGCGAGGATCAGGCCGAGGACGTATTCGGCGGTCGGCTGGTCGTAGACCCCGCGGGCGTTGGTCAGGACAACGCCCGGATCGTTCACCAGGGCGGGGAACAGGAAGGAGTCCACGCCCGCGGAGGACGCGTGGACCCAGCGGGGTGCCTTCTCCGGGTCGTCGGGCCAGGCTTCGCGGATGGCGGGGGTGATGGTCACCCAGGCCAGGAGGGCGTCGGCGCCGGGGAGGAGGTAGGGCAGTTCCTCCTCGGTGGCGTAGACGGTGTCCGCGAGGCGTTCGATGAGTCCGGTGGCGGGGGGCCGGTTGCCCCGGTAGAGGACGACGAGTCGGTCGGGCATGTCAGGCTCCGACGGGGACGGCTATGTACTTGTACTCCAGGAACTCGTCGATGCCGACGCGTCCGCCTTCGCGGCCCAGGCCGGACTGCTTGACGCCGCCGAAGGGGGCGGCGGGGTTGGAGACCAGTCCGGTGTTGAGGCCGATCATGCCGCTTTCGAGGCGTTCGCTGACGCGCAGGGCGCGGTCGAGGTTCTGGGTGAACAGGTAGGCGGCCAGGCCGAATTCGGTGTCGTTGGCTGCGGCTATGGCCTCGTCCTCCTCGTCGAAGGTACGGATCGCGGCGACCGGGCCGAAGATCTCCGTGTCGATGATCGCCGACTCGGGGGCGATGTCGGTGAGGACGGTGGGCGGGTAGAAGCAGCCCGGCCCTTCGGGGAGTTCACCGCCGGTCAGGACGGTGGCGCCGCGCTTGACGGCGTCCTGCACCAGGTCGTGGGCCTTGCTGCGGCCGGCGATGTCGATGAGAGGGCCGACGTCGGTGCCGGGTTCGGTGCCGTCGCCGACCTTCAGGGCGGCCATGCGGGCGGTGAGGCGGGTGGCGAACTCCTCGGCGACGGAGGTGTGGACGTAGATGCGGTTGGCGGCGCAGCAGGACTCGCCCATGTTGCGCATCTTGGCGACCATCGTGCCTTCGACGGCCACGTCGAGGTCGGCGTCGTCGAAGACGATGAGGGGGGCGTTGCCCCCCAGTTCCATCGAGGTGCGGATGACGGTGTCGGCGCACTGGGCCAGCAGGATCCGGCCGACCTGGGTGGAGCCGGTGAAGGAGAGTTTGCGGATCTGCCCGCCGCGCAGGAGGGGTTCGACGACGCCGGCGGCGTCGGTGGTGACGACGATGTTGAGCACACCGGCCGGCAGACCCGCTTCGGTGAGGATCTCCGCCAGGGCGAGGCTGGCCAGAGGGGTCTGAGGGGCGGGTTTCAGGACGATGGTGCAGCCGGCGGCGAGGGCAGGGCCGATCTTGCGGGTGCCCATCGCTAGGGGGAAGTTCCAGGGGGTGATGAGCAGGCAGGGGCCGACGGGCTGACGGGTGACCAGCAGACGGTTCTTGCCGTCGGGGGCGGTGGTCAACCCGCCGTCGATACGGACGGCTTCCTCGGAGAACCAGCGGAAGAACTCGGCCGCGTAGGCGACTTCGGCCCGCGCCTCGGCCAGGGGCTTGCCCATCTCCAGGGTCATCAGCAGCGCGAGGTCCTCGGTGCGCGCGATGATGATGTCGTAGGCGCGGCGCAGGATCTCGCTGCGCACCCGGGGCGCGGTGGCGGCCCAGGCGGCCTGCGCGGCGACCGCCGCCTCGACGGCACGCCGGCCGTCGGCGGGTGAGGCGTCGGCGACCTGGCACAGTTCCTCGCCGGTGGCCGGGTTGTCGACGGACAGCGTCCGGCCGGACTCCGCGTCCTGCCAGCCACCGCCGATGAACAGCTGCTTGGGAACATCACGGACGACAGTCATCGTGGGTATCTCCTTCTGTATGTGTAGTAGGGGGCTGCCGACCGGTCAGCGGATGCGGTCCAGCGTCTTGTAGTAGGCGCCCGCGAAGGGCAGGAACCAGGCAGTGCCGTTGTAGAGGGGGATGCGGGGCGGGGCCAGGTCGCGGACGGGGCTGACCTCGGGGCGGCCGTCCATCACCTCGGCCATGACCTGCCCCATGTGCGTGGCCATCTGCACGCCGTGGCCCGCGTATCCCATGGAGTAGTAGACGCCGTCCTCGGTCTGCCCGGCGTGCACGATGCGGTCCATCGCGAAGCCGACGGAGCCGCCCCACACGTACTCGACCTTCGTCCGGGCGAGTTGGGGGAAGATCTCGCACATCTCACGGAACAGGACGGCCCCGCTCTTCTTGTCCGAGGTGGGGTCGGACGGTGCGAAGCGGGCGCGGCCGCCGAACAGCAGCCGGTTGTCCGGGGTGAGCCGGAAGTAGTGGCAGACCTGGTTGGAGTCGACGATGAGGCGGGCCTTCGGGATGATGTCCCGGGCGAGCTCCTCGCCGAGCGGCTCGGTCACGATGATGAAGCTGCCCAGGCAGACCTGCTGGCGGCGCAGCCACGGGAAGTTCTTGTCGGTGTAGGCGTCGGTGGCCATCATGACCTGCCCGGCGCGGATCACACCGCGCTCGGTGCTGACCTCGAACCGGCCGGCTGCGGTACGCCGCACGCCGATGGCAGCGTTGCGCTCGTGGATCTCGACACCGGTGCGCTCGCACGCCTCGGCCATGCCGCGCACGAAGCGGCCGACGTGCAGTGCGGCGCTGAACGGGTCGAGCAGGCCGCCGTGGTAGGCGTCGGATCCGATCTCGGAACGCAGCTCGGACTTGCCGATCAGTGTGGTCTCGTGTCCGAAGTGCTTGGCCAGGTCGCGCTGTTGGGCCTTCTTGCCTTCGAAGTGGGCGGGGCGGGACGCGACGCCCAGGCGTCCGACGCGGCGGAACTGGCAGTCGATGGACTCCTCGGTCACGAGCCGCTCGACAGTGTCGACGGCTTCGCCGTAGGAGTTGTAGATCTCGCGGGCCCGTTCGATTCCGTACCGGCGGATGGCCTGGCTCACGCCGATCGTGAAGCCCAGGTTCGCCATGCCTCCGTTGCGCGCTGAGGCACCGGAACCGATCTGGCCCTTCTCGACGAGGGTGACACGGGCACCCTTGCGGGCGGCGTGCAGGGCGGTGGACAGCCCCGTCAGGCCGGCGCCGACGACCACCAGGTCGGTGTCCTCGGTCAGCGGCTTGCCGGACCGGTCGGGAAACACCCCAGCGGTTTCTATCCAGTAGGGAATCGTCTTCATTTCGGGTCCTCTGCGGGGAGTTTCGAAGGGGGCGCGGCCCGGCCACCAGGGGCCCGGCCGACGGCGCTGTCAGCGGTAGCGCGGCCCGTGCCGGCGCACGGCTCAGGTGAGGGGTTCGACGGGGAGGACGTTCTGGCCGCCTCGGTGGCCGCCGAGTTTGCGGACGAGGGCGACCAGGGCGAGGGCGAGGACGGCCAGGGCGATGAGCACGGCGCTGACGGCGGTGACGGTCGGGTCGACGTCGAACTGGAGGGCGTTGAAGACCAGGACCGGCAGGGTGCGGGTGTCGGGCGTCGACATGAACTGGGCGATGAAGAACTCGTCGAAGCTGGTGATGAAGGAGAACACGGCGGCGGCGATGAGGCCGGGTGTGGCCAGAGGGAAGGTGATGCGCCGGGCGATGGTCATCCGGCTGGCGCCCATGCTGGCCGCCGCGTCCTCCAGCCGCTCGTCGATGCCCCTCAGCGTGGAGATCATGATGAGGATGGCGATGGGCGCGGCGAGCACGGTGTGCCCGAGGGCGATGGCCAGCGGGCTGCCGAGCATGCCGGCCGGTTCGAAGAAGAGGAACAGGCCGAGTGCGATGACCACCTGGGGGATGAGCAGCGGGGCCAGGACCAGGCCGTAGACCGCCGTGTGCAGGGGCAGTCGGCCGCGGGCCAGGGCGGTGGCGGCGGTGGCTCCCAGGATGAGGGAGAACACGGTGGTCAGTGCGGCGACCAGGCTGGACAGGGCGATGGAGGTGGCCCAGTTGCCGCCGGGCGCGGCCATCTGCTCGTACCAGTGGGTGCTGTACTCCTTGGGCGGGAAGGTGCCGATGCCGTCGGCACCGAAGGAGGTGACCAGGATGATGACGATGGGCATCGCCAGGAACAGCAGGATCGCGGTGGCGCTCAGGGCGCGGCCTATGTGTCCGGCCCGGGTGGCGGGCAGTTCCATCATGAGCTGCTCCTTCGTGCGTGTGCCTTCTTGCGGCGGAGCTTGGCCAGGCCGAGCACCCCGAGGCCGGCGAAGGTGAGCAGGAGCAGGATGACGCCGAAGGCGGCGGCCGAGTTCCACTGGTCCTGCTTCATCACCTGCTGGTCGATGAGCGCGGCGACGACGGTCTGCTTGTTGCCGCCCATCAGGGCCGGGGTGATGTAGTAGCCCAGGCACAGGATGAAGCTGAGCAGCCCCGCGGTGCCGATACCGGGCGCGACCAGCGGCAGGTAGATCCTGCGGAAGATGGTGAACCGGCTTGCGCCGAAGCCTGCCGCTGCGGCCAGGAGTCGGCCGTCGACGCCCCGCATCACGCCCTGCAGGACCAGGACGGTGTAGGGCAGCATCACCGAGGTGGTGCCGATGACCACACCGATCTCGTTGTAGAGCAGGGAGTAGGGGGCGCCGGGAGCGTGCACGGAGGTGGCCAGGGCGTTGATGAGGCCGTGTTCCCCGAGCATGATGATCCAGCCGTAGGTGCGTACCAGGGCACTGATGAAGTGCGGCACCACCACGATCAACATCGCCAGCGCGGCGAAGACGGGCCGCATCCGGGCGATGGCGTGCGCCAGGACAAAACCCACCAGGAGACTGAGCACCGCGGTCTCCGCGGAGATCCGCAAGGTGGAGAGCAGCACGGACAGGTTCACGCCGCTGAGGGCGTCGGCGTACCAGTGCAGGGTGAACCCGCCGGTGTCGCCTTCCAGGCTGAGGGAGAGGACGCCGATGATCGGGTAGACGAACAGCACCAGCAGGAACACCGTGACGGGGACGGCGTTGACCAGGGCGATCCGGGAGCGATGCCCGGGCATCGCGGACGTTTTCACACGCACCTTGGTAGGTGCGAGAGCGGTGCCGGCCACGTCTCACCCCCCGTCCGTGGCGTCGAAGAGGCTGACGTCGTCCCGGTCGGCGGTGACACACACCCGCTCGCCGGGACGCGGCGGGACGGCGGCGGTCTCGATCCGCAGCGGCGGCGTCCCCGGAGCGGCCCCGTCCAGGCGGACGGTGATCCGGGTGAGCGAGCCGACGTAGACGGCCGTCTCGACCGTGCCGGTACAGCAGCCCTCCTCGGCACTGACCAGGCGCAGCTTGCCCGGCCGCACCGCGGCGCGCACGCTCTGTCCGGGCACGCAGGGGTGGGCGCGGGCCGTGAGGACGCCGCCGGTGTCCAGCCGCACCTGGGTGCAGTCATCTGCTCCACCGTCCTCGACCTTGCCGGTGAGGAAGTTGGCGGCGCCCAGGAAGTCGGCGACGAACGGGGTGCAGGGGCGTTCGAACAGGCCGCGGGGGCTGTCGAACTGCTCGATACGGCCGTCCTTCATGATGGCGATCCGGTCCGACAGGACCAGCGCTTCCTCCTGATCGTGCGTCACGTAGACGACGGTCAGGCCGAGTTCACGCTGGATGGACTTGATCTCGGTCTGCATCTGGTCGCGCAGCTTCTTGTCCAATGCACCCAGCGGTTCGTCCATCAGCACGATCGGCGGACGGTAGACCAGCACCCGGCACAGGGCGACACGCTGCTGCTGACCACCGGAGAGCTCACGGGGCTTGCGGCCGGCGAACTTCGACAGGCCCGCCGCCTCCAGCGTCTCCCCGACCCGGCGGCGGATCTCCGCCTTGTCCACCCCCCGCAGTTGCAGGGGGAAGGCGACGTTCTCGGCGACCGTCATGTGCGGGAAGAGCAGGTACTGCTGGAAGACGAAACCGAAGTCACGCTTGCCCGGATTGAGCCGGGTGATGTCATGGCCGTCCACTGCGATGGAGCCGGAGTCGGGCTCGGTGAACCCGGCGAGCATCATCAGCGTGGTCGTCTTGCCGGAGCCCGACGCGCCGAGGAAGGTGACGAACTCACCCGCCGCGATCTCCATGTCCACACCGTCGACCACCGTCGTCCCGCTGTAGGACTTGCGCAGCCCCGTCACCGACAGCGACTTGCCCGTCGGTGAGGAGGAGCGAAGGGCCAGGGCAGCGGCGAGGTCGTCGGCGGACAGCTTTCCGGCGGTCAGACTCTGGGTCTGCTCAGGCATCGGCCCACTCCTGCCAGCGCTTGGTGACGGCGTCACGGTTCTTGTCCCACCAGGCCGCATCCGCGTCGAACCCGGTCTTGAGGTTCTGCGGCGAGGTCGGCAGCGTGGCCAGGACGTCGTCCGAGAGCAGCTTGGTCCCCGCCGGGACGACCGGGCCGCCGGTGGGGCTGAGCTTGGCGAACGCCGCCTGCACCTCGGGACGCAGCGAGAAGTCGATCAGCTTGTAAGCCGCGTCCGTGTTGTCCGCGCCCTTCGGGATGCCCCAGCCGTTGGTCATCCTGCGGGCGCCGTTCCACTGGTAGGCGACCGGCATCCCCTGCTTGATGAGGTCGTCCGCGCGACCGCCCCACAGGCTGGTCGCGACGACCTCCTTGCGGCCCAGCAGTACCGCCGGAAGGGCGCCGGTGTTCCAGAATTTCTTCACGTCACCGCGGATCCGTGACATCGACGCGAACGCCCGGTCCACATCCAGCGGGTACAGCTTGTCCAGCGGTACACCGTCGGCGAGCAGCGCGAACTCCAGCTCCGGCAGGTCCGCCTCCGCGCTCTGCAGCGAGCGGGGACCGCTGAAGGCGTCCGTGTTCCAGAAGTCGGCCCAGTTCTTCGGGACACGCTTGAGGCTGTCCGTGCGGTAGGCCATCACGCTCGCCCACACGTTCTTGCCGACCGCGTGCTCCGGCAGGTTGTGCTCCGCGATCCCGGCGCCCTTGGCACTCTGCAGCCGGTCGTGGTCCACCGGCTCCAGACACTCCAGCCGCGTCATCTTCTGGAAGTTCAGCAGTGTGTTGTCCATCAGGTCCACCTGCGGACGGCCCTGCTTGACCTGGGCGATGATTTGCGCCGACTGGTAGTTGACCGTCGTGACCGTGATGCCGGTCTCCTTGGCGAACGGCTCGTAGATCGCCTTGGTCAGAGCATCGTTGTAGGCGCCGCCGCTGTTGCTGACGACGAGGCTCTTCTTACCGCCGCCCGACGAGCCGCGGCTTTCGCCGGTGCCCATGAGGGTGCCGCAGCCGGTCACCGCGGTGCCGGCGGCCAGCGCGCCTGCGGTGCGGAGTACGGTTCTGCGTCCTATCCGGTTGGCTTCCATCGGGCGCCTCCTGGTGATGGGTGTGGATTCGGGGGAACGGAAAACGCTGGGGTGGGGGGTGGGGGTCCTTCGGGGGTGTTCGTGCGGGGCGAGGTGCGTCGCGCGTCAGATGCCGAGCATGGTGTTGAGGTCGTCCAGCGACTTCACGGTCACGTAGTCGTAGCCGTGGGTGACCGGGTCGCAGCCACGGTCCAGCAGGATCAGGTTGCGGAAGCCCATGTCGTGCATCGGCATCAGGTCGTAGCGGGTGTGCGAGGAGACGTGCACGAAGTCCTCGGGGGAGGCGTCGAGCTGGTCGAGCATGTACTCGAACGCGGCGTACCGGGGCTTGTAGTAGCCGGCCTGCTCCGCGGTGAAGACCGCGTGGAAGTCCGCCCCGAGCCGGGGCACGCTCTCCTCCAGGAAGGCGTCGCCGGCGTTGGAGAAGATCACCAGCTTGTAGTTCTCGCCCATCTTCTTCAGCGGTTCCGGCACGTCGGCGTGCGGGCCCCAGCTGCGCACGCCGTCGGCGAACCGCTTGCCCGCGTCCGGCGCCGCCTTCACACCCCACTTGCGGCAGACCCGCTCGAAGGAGTCCTGCAGCACCTCCTCGTAGGGGTAGTACTCGCCGCGGACCTGGTCGTAGCGGTAGCCGCGGAACTCCCGGACGAACTGGTCCCACTGCTCGGCGGGGATCTGGTCGCCGACGAGCTCACGCGTGATGGGGGTCATCGGCCACTCGACCAACGTGCCGTAGCAGTCGAACGAGACGTATTTCGGCCGGAACTGAAACGAGGGAATGGGCATGGAAGAGCTCCAATTCTTTACTGCAGGAACAGGGTGCGATGAAGGATTTGTCACTACTTTTCCGGCACATCTGTGACGGACGTCCCCATGGGGGCGAGGTGACTTCGGGTCAGACGGCGCCGGCTCCGGCCGGTGCCAGGAAGTCGACGGGATGGTCGGTGGTGCCGTTCAGGGCGAGGTCGGCGGCGATCTCTCCCATCGCGGGCGACAGTTTGAAGCCGCTGCCGGAGAAGCCGGCCATGACGATGATGTCGTCCTCGCCGGGGAGGCGGCCGACGAGCGGATTGCCGGAGTCGGTGTAGCCCTCCATGTAGGCCGACATCCTGATGGGGTCGGGGTTCAGATCGGGCATCAGCTCGCTGATGAACTCGCGGAGGGTGGCGAGTTCCTCCGGGCGGACCGTCCGGTCGAGCCGTTCGGGATCGGGTACCGGCAGATGGCGCGCGACGCGGTGGCCCAGCTGGAAGGAGAGGCCCAGCTTGACCGACATGCCGTCGGGCGACGGGAGCCCGTAGCAGTCGTGGGGTGTGCTGCGTACGAAGGCGGGGGCGCCGCCCGCGAACCAGTCGTGGCGGGTGGGGATGTGCCAGGAGCTGATCAGTCGGCGGACGTCGACCGCCCGCGGCAGGTCCGGGAGCAGGGTGTTGATCCAGGGGCCCACGGTCACCACCGCGGTGTCCACGTGATCCGTGCCCTGGTCGGTGACGATGTGCACCCCGCCGCCTGCCGCGGGCGCGATCTCCCGCACCGGGGTGTAGCGGTGCAGCCGGGCGCCCAGCTGCTCGGCACGGGCGGCGGCGGCCTGGACCGTCGCCTCGGGCCTGATGACGGCGCCCCTCCGGTCGAGGACGGCGGTGTGCCCGTCCGGGAGGCGGTGCTGCGGGTAGCGGCGGGCGAGTTCCTCCCGGTCCAGTACCTCGTGATCCAGCCGGTGGGTGGAGCTGGCGGCGAGCAGGAGGCTCATGGAGGGCGACGCGGTTTCGCCCATCACCAGGCATCCGCTGCGGCGTCGCAGCGAGAATCCGGTCTCGCCCTGGAGGCGGTCCCACATCCGGTCGGCGAGCCGCAGCAGCGGAATGTAGCCGGGTTCGCCGAGGTGGGCGGCTCGGAAGATGCGGGTCTCGCCCCCGGCGGCGCCGCGGTCGTGACCCGGCGCGTACCGGTCGTAGCCAATGACCTCGGCTCCACGGGCGGCCAGTCGCCACATGGCCTGGCTGCCCATGCTGCCGGCACCGATCACGGCGACGCGCTTCGGGATGCGCATGAGGTCGCTCCTTTCGATGGTGTGGTCTGGATGGCAGTCGGGTCTCAGCACGGTGCGGACACCGTGCGGATCCTTGCGGTTCGGGTCCCGCTGGGGATGGCGTTCACTTTCGGCCCGGGGGAACCTGCAGGTCAACCCACACTGTGTTCCACCTTGGGGCCTTCTCGAGACGGTCTGTCACTGCGGACGGCCGGGCTGCACAAAACACCGGCCACCCTCTTGTCACGGTGAGTGGCCGGTGCGAGGGTGAGCCCGATCCCCTCGCATGAAAGCACCCCCTATGCCGCCCAGACGCCCCGCAACCGGGCACTTCCCCACCATCACGGAGGTACTGCGGCTGCCCGTGCTCGCCGAAGGGATGCCGCGCGTACTGGCCGGTGAGTCACAACTGGACAGCGCGGTGCGCTGGGTGCATGTCACCGAACTGCTCAACCCCGCCGATTTCCTGGAGGGCGGCGAGCTGGTGCTGACGACCGGCATGCCGTATCCCGAGGACGCCTCCGAGCTGCGTGGCTACGTCGACCAGCTCGCCGACGTCGGCGCGGCCGGTCTGATCGTGGAGCTCGGTTACCGGTACCGGAAGGTGCCCGAAGAGCTGGTGGCGGCGTGCCGTGCCCGTGAAGTGCCGCTGGTCGAGCTGGCCCGTGGCGTCCGGTTCATCGACGTCACGCAGACGGTGCACGCGCTCATCCTTGACGCCCAGGGGGCCCTGCTGCGTCGCGGGAGGGAGATCCAGGACATCTTCACCGCCCTGACCCTGCGGGGCGCGGACCCCGAGGAACTGGTGCGCACCACCGCAGAGCTCACCGGAGCCCCCGTGGTGCTGGAGGATCTCACCCACCGGGTCCTGATGTGCGAGCTGCTCGGCCGGCCGTACGAGCCGGTGGTGTCGGCCTGGTCGCGGCGTTCGCGGGCCGCCCCGACGCCGGAGAGGATCACGCCGAGCGGCCCGGAGGGGTGGCTGATCGCGCCGGTGCAGGACCACCACGGGCTGTGGGGGCGGCTGGTCCTGCTGGAGGGCCGGCTGAACGCCGAGCCCGACCCGGAACACGTCCTGGTGCTGGAGCATGCGGCGGTCGCGCTGACCATGGCGCGCCTGGCCGGGCCGGCCTGGTGGGAGCGCCGGGCCCACCGCTCCGTACTGCGGGACCTGTACGAACGGCGTTTCCGCTCTCCTGCGGACGCGCGCGCCCGCGCCGAGGCGCTGGGGCTCCCGGCCTTCGGGCACCGGCTCTTCGCCTTGGTCATCCGCCACACGCACACCGGCACCGAGAGTGAGCACCTCGACGAACGGATCGCGAAGGCGCTGGCGCAGACCGGCGTCCGCGCCCTGGTCGGCGAGACGGCCCCGGGCCGGATCGGCGTACTTCTGGCACTGGCACAGGCGAGCGCCTGGCAGCCGGTCGCCGAGCGGATCGGCCGTCTGACCCGGGAGGAGCTCGGACCGGAGGCCGTCGTCGCCGTCGGCCCCGGGGTGACCGACCTTGCCGGGATCGCCCGGTCGTGGCAGGAGGCGGAGCAGACGGCCGAGGCCATCACACCGGCTTCCCCGGAGCGGTGGTTCTACGTCCCCGCCGACGTCCGGCTGCCGGAGTTGCTGGGCGTCCTGCGGGAGGACACCCGTCTGCAGCGGTACGCGGAACGGCAACTGACCCGCCTCATCGAGCACGACGACCGCAACAGCGGCGATCTGCTCTCGGCACTGCGCGCCTATCTGGCGGCGGCCGGGAACAAGTCGGACGCGGCGAAACGCGCCGGCATGTCCCGGCAGGCGTACTACCAGCGCCTCCACACCATCGAACGGCTCCTCGGCTGCGACCTGGAATCAGGTCTGCAGCGCACGTCCCTGCACGTCGCGGTGCTGGTCCTGGACGCAGGAGAAGCAGCTGTTCCCGGCGCATGACGGGCACGTCGGCCGTCACGCGGAGTGGCCGTGCGGCGACCGTGGCCAGAGGGAGACGCCTTGCGTACGTTCGTCGTGTTCGACCTTGAGTTCACGTAATGGCGGGGGCGCAGCGGGACTGGGCGGCACCGGGGCAGCTTCGTGAGATCGTGCAGATCGGTGCGCTGCGGCTGCGTGAGGACTTCTCCGTCACCGAGGAGTTGCCGTACGCAGTGGAGCGGTCGCAGTTTGGCCGCTCAGGTTTGGCACTGCGCCGTGCCGGCGGTAGACCACCCGCTCCAGGCGGCCCCGTCGGCACGGGCGTGTACACGAATCTCGACCTTCAGGGGCCCGCACACCCGGGTCGAGCTTCCCACCTCGGTGGGCTCGACGGTCCCACCTGCCGGGACATAGGTGCGACCGCTGCCCAACTTCACCCAGTGACCACCATTGACGACACGAAAGAACGCCTCGTAGGAGACGTTCACCGCCCTCGGCCCCGTGTTGCGCGCCTTGACGTACGCCGTGATCTCCCGAGTGTAGATTCGGCCTTCCTTTCCGCGTTCGGCGCTGATGCAGCCGTTGACAGCCACCCGGCCGGTCGACACACCGCCGCCGCAGGCGACTGCCGCGGCGTGAGCGTTCGTCGGAATAGCCAGCATGGTGAGCGCGGCAGCGCTCAGGATTGTTCCGATACGCCTCACATGCACAACTCTGTTCCCTTCGCCCCTGATTGCCTCAGAGGAACCATGACGCGTTGAGGCGTGGAGGGCAGCGGTTCATCGAGTTTTTCACTCCAACGGAAGCGGGCAGTGCTCCGGCACGCGAGGTAGAACTATCGAAGGTTCTGACCCAGGCACTTAGCATCCGCCCGTGGCTGAACTCCCGCACCGGCGACGGAGAAAACGGGGCGCAACCGGGGCGCGGAACGGTCCTCGCCACGAGGGAGGGCCGGTGGGGGGAGCGGCTCGGGAAAGGGGAGAGGTCGCGCGGGAGTGCCCGGTGAGCGGTGGGCGGCGTCGTCGCTGCCGCCCACCGAGCGGGAGATGGCTCAGAGAAGTTCGATCAGCTTGTCGGTGAACTCGGCGGTGGTCGCGGTTCCGCCCAGGTCACGGGTGCGGATATCGGTCTTGGCCAGGACCGAGGCGATCGCGTCCGTGATGTCCCTGGCCGCGGCGGGATGGCCGAGGTGGTCGAGCATCATGGCCGCGGACCAGATCGCGCCCAGCGGGTTGGCGGTGCCCTGGCCCGCGATGTCGGGCGCGGAGCCGTGCACCGGCTCGAACATCGAGGGGAAGTCCCGCTCGGGGTTGAGGTTGGCCGCCGGGGCGATGCCGATGGATCCGGCGACCGCGGCCGCGAGGTCGCTGAGTATGTCGCCGAAGAGGTTGGAGGCGACGACGACGTCGAAGCGGGCTGGTTCGAGGACGAACTTGGCCGCGAGCGCGTCGATGTGCTCCTGGTCCCAGGCGACCTGCGGGAACGAGGCGGCCCGCTCGGTGACGAGCTGGTCCCAGAACGGCATGGTGTGCACGATGCCGTTCGACTTGGTCGCGGAGGTCAGGCGGCCGCCGCGCTGGGAGGCGAGCGTGAAGGCGTAGTCCAGCACGCGTGTGACGCCGGCCCGGGTGAAGACGGCCTCCTGCACGGCGATCTCGTCCGGGAAGCCCCTGTTGAGCCGGCCGCCGACCTCGCTGTACTCGCCTTCCATGTTCTCGCGCACGACGACGAAATCGACCTCGCCCGGCCGTGCGCCGCGCACCGGACTGTCGATGCCTTCGAAGACACGGATGGGGCGGAGGTTGACGTACTGGCGGAAGCTGCGCCGGATCGGGATCAGCAGCCCCCACAGCGAGACATGGTCGGGCACCCCGGGTATCCCACCGCGCCCAGCAGGATCGCGTCCTTGTCGCGCAGCTGGTCGATCCCGTCGGCGGGCATCATGGCGCCCTCCCGCAGGTACCGCTCGCACGACCAGTCGTTGTACGACGTGTAGGACAGGCTGAAGCCGTGGCGGCGGCCGAGAACATCGAGCACCTGCTGTGCTGGGGCAGTACCTCGGCGCCGATGCCGTCGCCGGGGATCAGGCCAATGCGGTGGTTCGTCGTCATGCCGTCAATTGCAGCAAGGCGGTCCGTGGAGCGTCCAAGACGCAAAGCGGATTCCCTTATAAGCGGTGCCTATCAGCTGTCGGCGGCCGAGGTGGCGGCCGTGACGAACGCGGCGGCTGCGGGTGACAGGCTGCCGCGGCGGCTGACGAGGGCGATGTCCAAGGTGGTCTCCGGCTCGATGTCCAGGACGCGGGCGCCCAGTCGCCGGGCGACGTCCCGCCAGGAATCCGTGACCACCGCGAGCCCGACCCCGGCCAGTACCAGGGGCATGAGCGACACGCGGTGCTCGGTCTCGGCGGCGACGGTGAACTCGATGCCCTGTTCCCGCAGCGCGTCGACGTTGGCACGCATTCCGGTACCCGGCTGCCCGACGATCAGCCGCTGTCCCGCAAGCTCCCGGCACTCCACCGCCGTCCGATCAGCGAACGGGCCGTCGGCCGGCGCCACCAGCACAAAACGCTGTCGCCCCAGCGCATGTGAGACGACCTCCTTGTCGGAGACCAAGGTCGTCAGCGGCTCCACCGCCTGCGACGGCATCGACGCCACATCCAGGCGCCCCTCACGCAGCTCATGCACCGCGGCGACACTCGCCCGCGCCGTCTCCAGACTCCGCACGGCCTCCCGGGCAGGCTCGATCAGGGCACTTCCGGCCTCCGTCAGGACTGCCCTACGCCCGATGCGATGGAACAGCTCGGAGCCGAGATCACGCTCCAGTGCTTGCACGGCCTGCGACAGCGACGGCTGCGACACGTACAGAGCCGAGGCCGCACGGTTGAACCCCCCCCACGATCAACAATCGCGAGGAAGTACTCCAGCTGCCGAATGTCCATACGCGCCCTCTGCCCCTCAAGAAATCAACCGACGACTCGATTGGTCCCGATCATGCCGCGCGCCTGGGGTGTCCATCATCGCCGAGGTGAAGCGAAAGAGCCCCAGCAAGGCGCGCTGGCGGACATCCCCGCCCCTGCGTCCCTCGCGGCCCAGTACGTGGCCGGCTCACGGACTTGATGGGGTTGTGCAAAGGGTTGGGTCTCACGCCGCTCGTGGGGGCGCACACGGCCGACGAAGTGCGGCGCGCTGCCGCCGCAGCGGGAGCCTGCCGCCCCCGCGTAGGCGGCCGCTGTGCGTAAGCAACTGGGCGTGGGCGAAGGAGCATTCGTGCCCTCGTGGGGTAAACGGGATCGCCGTCCTGGCTGCGCTGCGGCGGGCGGCTGGGCCTCGGCGGGACCGTCGGCTGATCATCACCTCGATGTGACGTACCCGCTCGCACGCGTCTGGAGCGCGTGTGCGCGGTGCGCACAGCGCATGACCGGTACGCGGGCAGGCAACCGCTCGCGCTCGAGGGCCCGCCGGGCTCGGATTTCATCGCGGGTCGGGCTCGGGCTCGGTGAGGGTCTGCGCGCACCAGATCGTCTTGCCGTCGGTGGTGTGCCGGGTGCCCCACCCCTGGGTGAGCTGGGCGACGAGCAGCAGGCCCCGGCCACCCTCGTCGAAGGCGCGCGCCCGGCGTAGGTGCGGTGAGGTGTTGCTGGCGTCGGAGACCTCGCAGATCAGGGAGGTGTCGTGAATCAGCCGCAGCCTGATCGGGGGCTCGCCGTATCTGATGGCGTTGGTGACCAGCTCGCTGACAACCAGTTCGGTGACGAACGACGCCTCCTCCAGGTCCCAGGCCTCCAGCTGTTCGATGGCGAACTTCCTGGCGCGCGGCACCTGCGCGGGGTCGGGTACGACGTCCCAGTCGGCGACATGCTGGGGATCCAGCGCGTGGGTGCGAGCGAGCAGCAGGGCGGCGTCGTCGGTACGGCGTTCGGGAAGCATGGCGTCCATCACCGTGTCGCAGAGGCCCTCCAGTGAGCTGGCCGAATGGTTCAAGGCCCGCAGCAGTTCGGCGATCCGCTGGTCGACGTCGCGCTCGCGGCTCTCCACCAGTCCGTCGGTGTAGAGGGCTAGCAGGCTGCCCTCGGGCAGTTCGACTTCGATGGCCTCGAAAGGCAGCCCACCGATGCCGAGCGGTGGTCCAGGCTGTGCGGGTGCCGGGGACGTGGTGCCGTCCGGGGAGATGATCAGCGGCAGCGGATGACCTGCGCTCGCCAGTGTGAAGCGGCGGGAGACCGGGTCGTAGACGGTGTACAGGCAGGTGGCCCCGAACTCGCCGGTCGGCTGGAAGCGGCCGGCGGGCTGGAGGTCGCTGGCGAGGTGGATGACCGGGTCGTCCAGGTGGGTCAGCAACTCGTCCGGCGGCAGGTCCACGTCGGCGAGCGTGCGGACCGCCATACGCAACCGGCCCATGCTGGCCGAGGCGTGCAGGCCGTGACCGACTACATCGCCGACGACCAGGGCGACCCGGGCACCGGAGAGCGGAATGACGTCGAACCAGTCACCACCCACTTCCGCGCCGGTTCCGGCGGGCAGGTAGCGGGATGCCACCTCGAGCGTCTCCTGGCTTGGCAGCCGTTGCAACAGCAGACTGCGTTGCAGGGTCAGCGCGGTCGTGCGCTCGCGCGAGTACCGGCGGGCGTTGTCGATGGCGACGGCTGCCTTGGCCGTCAGCTCCTCGGCGAGGATCAGGTCGTCGGCGGTGAAGGCCTCGGGCCGGTCGCTGCGGGAGAAGGTGACGACGCCGAGCAGCGCGCCGCGGGCCCGGAGTGGCACGGTGATCCGGCCGGTCAGCCCGTCCGCGGCGATGGATTCGTCGACCAACGGGTTGCCCGGCGGCCAGTGGGCCGGGTCGGCGGCGAGCCCGGGCCCGAAGGCCCATTCGCCGCCCTGGCCGGGTTCGGCGGCGAGTTCAACCGTGGACCTGCCGGTGGCCATGCAGCGGGCGGCGACGGAACCGGGAGTGTGACTGACCGGCATCGGGTGCCCGGGAGCCCGGTCGGTGTCACACTTCGCGCTGTGTCGGGCGGCGCGGCTGAGCGTGATGGCTTCGCCGGAGGCGGAGGCGGGGGAAAGGGGCGGTTCCTCTCCGTGCAGCACCTCGTCGAAGAGATCGACGGTGACGAGGTCGGCGAATCCCGGCACCGGGGTCGTGGCCAGTTCCTGGGCGGTGCCGAGCACGTCGAGCGTCCGGCCGATGCCGCCGCTGGCCTCGTTGAGGATGAGCAGGCGCTGCCGGGCCCAGTACTCGGCGCTCATGTCGAATCCCCAGTTGGCGACGGCGCGGACCCTGCCCTCGGCATCCCGCACGGGCCACATGCTGGTCGCCCAGGCGTTGGCGTAGTCGCTGCCGAGCGGGCGGAAGACCGTGATGAGACGCGCGGGCTCGCCCGTCCTCGCCACCTCGGCGAGCTGGTCGGTGTAGGGCTTGTCGTCCCTTTCGGGAAACAGCTCGCGGTCGAATTCCGGAAACAGCTCGCGGTACTTCTTACCGAGCACTTGCTCCTCGGAGTGCGCTATCACCCGGCCCGAGGAGGCGTTGATCCACAGAAACCGCAGCTCAGGGTCGTAGACGCCCAGAGCGAAGGGGCACTGTTCGAAGGCCAGGTCGGCGATCACCGGGCGGCGTTCCCAGCGGTGGACGGTCACCGCATGGCCCAGCGCCCGGCCGTTGGCGCCGAACAGCGGGTGAGCCGACACCAAAGCGTCCACCGTGGAACCGTCCCGGTGGCGCAGGGGGACGAGCCGCGTGTGGTCGGGGCCGCTGCCGTAGCTCTCGGGGAAGCCGGATGGTGGGGGAGCGGCCAGCAGGTCGGTCACGGGGCGCCCGACGGCGTCCTCCGCCGTCCAGCCCAGCAGTAGCCGCCCGTTCTCGCTCCAGCCGCTCACCACGCCGTCCGGGCCCACCACAAGCGCGGCAGTGCGGACATCCTGCTTGCCGGCCCAGTCCACGCGCCACGCCTCCGTCCGGACAACTGTGCCCGTCAGGGCTGGTTTCCAGCCGCCAGTTTCCAGCCTAAGCGCTTCGCTGGATGTCCGGTGTGTCGTCTGCGGGTGCATCGTGGCTGGTCGCGCCCACGCGGCGGAGCCGCCTATCGATACAGCCCAGCGCCCCTTCAAAGCGCTGCCATACCGCACCGGACTTCACCGAGACCGCTTAGGTCCGTTTCTGCCCACGGCGCCCCGGCCGGTGCGTTCCTGACCGCCGGGTGCAGGGCTGAGCGGCCGGCGCCTGCGCGCCCCGCTCGACAGCAAGCGCAGCAGGTCCGCCGTGACTCGGTCGTCGTGGGCCGAGCAGTGCCAGTCGCAGCCGAGGAAGTCCAGGCCCGAGTCGTCGAGGAACCAGTAGCGGACCCGGCTGTCGCCGGCGTCGTTACGCGCCTTGACCACCTGCTGGACCTGGCCGGCGTACTGGCGGGCGCCTACCGCCACGATGGTCGTGTCGGCCCCGCAGCGCGTGCACAGCTTCTGGATGAAGTCGCCGTAGGCGCCCGCCCCGGCCTCCCCGGTCGAGGGCCGTGTGACCGGCCCGGTCTGCGACCTCACGACGTACTCCTTCACCGTTCTGCGCACTCGCACGGACAGCGTCGTGCGCGCCCGCACCGAAAGCGGTCAGCCATGACTCGGCAGCCGCGCCCGACCCCCACCGCACCAGGCGCGCCGGGCGAGTCACGCCTTGATGCCGTGCTCGGCGTAGGGGATGAGGCGTACCGGTCCGAGCAGCCCGTAGGGCTGTGTCCTGACGGGGCGTTTGAGGAAGCGGGAGTAGCCGGGTACGCCCTTCTCAGCGAGCGCGGTCAGCTGGTTCTTCAGGGTCGTGGTGACCTCGACCTCGATGACGTTCCGGCCCGGCCGTAACGAGGCGCCGATGTCGATCCGGGGCGGGGCGACGCTGGCCGGGTGGACGCGCCGGCCGTTGACCCGGACCTGGACGCCGCCCTCGACGCGGCCGAGTTCGAGGTAGGCGCCGCGGCCCCGACCGGTCCAGTGCTCGTCGAGCATGACCGCCGTCCGGTAGGTGCCGGTGCCCGACGTCGCCCGCAGCCGGGGAATGGTCCGCCAGTCCGCCAGCCGTTCGAGGCGGAGCGTGTGGCGTTCCTGCCCGCTCGGGACCGCGCCTTCCACGTGCAGCGACCAGTGCTCCGGCTCCAGCGGGCGGGGGAGTGCCCCGAAGTCGACCGTGACCGTCCGTCCGTCGTCGAGCCGGGCGGTCGCGGCGCCTGGTCCGGTGGAGCGCAGGCGCAGTTCGTGCCCGCGGACGACGACGGCTTCCGCGGTGGTGGACTCGATGTGCTGGCTGACGGGCCGTTCGAAACCGATCACCGTGCTCTCGCCGGGGGCCAGCTCGACCGGTACCGCGATTCGCCCGTCGCCGACCCGGAAGCGGCCCAGTGGGCGGACCTCGCCGGTCCACAGGTCCCAGAGGTCAGGAGCCCGGTCGCCGACCGCGAAGGAGGCCGTGAAGCGTGCGGTCGCACCGCCGACGAGTCGGATGGTCTCGTCAAAGGCGGCTGACGTGTTGCACAGGAACCAGTAGTCGCCCGTGGGAGTCCGCCGGTGCACGCCGTACACCTGCTGCGGACGGTCGAACGACACATCGGGCCGGACACCGAGCTGCTCGAGCGCCGCGGGCACGCCGGCCTCGTCCCGTACCAGCCGGACCCGCGGCGAACGCCGGAGGTGCGCCACGGCGTCGCGCACCAACACGTCCTCCCGCTGGGGGTCTCGGTAGCTCACCCCCCGGTCGGGGAAGCGGCCGACGAACACGATCGGCAGGCCGTCGCGCGCGAAGGTCACCAGCCGCCGCGCCACGACCGCGGACATGGCGTCGCTGCAGTCGACCACGCCCTGGTGCTTCGACGCGTCCAACTCGACGACCAGTGCGGCATAGCCCGGTGCTCGCACCACCAGCCGCCCGTCCCGCACCGCTGTGTCCTCTTGGGCGAGGGAACCGGGGTTGACCATGTCGAAGCTGTATCCCGACCCGGCCAGGGCGGCGTTCAGCAGCGGATCGCCGCGCTCGTCCGTGCGCGGGTCGTCGACCCGGCCGTATCCCTGGACATCGCGGTAGACGGCGATGTCGGTGACCGGATGCCCCGCCCTGAGTACCGTCTGCGCCCGGGCGAAGTAGTCGGTGAGCGGTCGCAGGTGCCGCCACAGCGGGAGCGCCGGAGTGAACCCTTCACCGAACCCGAACTCCCGTCCGGCGAGGTCGTACTCGGAAGACCACGGCCACCACGAGGGCCAGCCCGCGCCGTGAGCGGTCTTGTAGGGGTATCCGTGGAGGACCAGCTCGTTCGCTCCACCGACGAAGCCCTTGTCGGCAACGTACTTCAAGGCCTCGGGGGTGATCATGTAGTCGCCGTGGGTGATGTCCCCGATCTCGAGCGAAGCGAACTCGTGCCCGGCCAGGCGGCCGCCCGACGTGATGGTCCGTGTGAAGCCGACCGGGCCGTCGAACGGGTCGGCGTCCGGAGCTACGTACGCCTTGTTGACGGCGACGACGTCCATGGTCAGCATGTGCCCGCGCCCCTGGAAGTCAAGGCCGTGGCCACGAGCCCACGCGCGTGCCGGGCGCACGTGGTTGTCCACCCACAGCTCCGTCAGAGTCTCGTTGTAGTCGTGCCGGATGCGTCGGCCGACACTGCTGGCGTAGTCGTAGACCTGTTCGCCGGCCTCGAGGTCGTCGGAGTGCCAGCCGACGACGGCCAGCGCCGGGAGGAAGCCGGTCAGGTCATAGCCCCGGCGAGCACGGAACTCCTCCAGGAACCGGCCGGTCCACAGCAGGCCGGTGAACTGGAACTCCAGTGAGTCCTCATGGAAGCGGTCGGCCACCTCGGCGGCGAGTGGCCCGAGGTGGTTGAGGAGGCGCCGGCCGAGGTCGGCGGTTGCCGCCCTGGTGGCGTCCGGGTTGAGCTGGTCCAGCACCAGGGGGTCGTTCGGCCTCGTGCTGTCGTTCGACTGCTGGCCGGTGGGCACCTGCCAGAACCCGAACACGACCCATCGCCCCGCGGGTACCGTCCAGTGCACCCTGCCCTGCCCGTCCAGGGTCGGCGTGAGGTCCATGGTGTGTTCCGCGTCCAGGACTGCCGGTGCCTGGAGCCGAGCGGCCACGACGGCCACCAGCCGCGCGGTGCGTGGGTTTACGTCGCCGGGCCGCGGCGGGGCGCCGCTGAACCTGGATGGCCCCGTCACTTCCCGATGACCGAACACAAGCTGCTGCTGGGCGAGGGGGGAGAACCGGCCGGACACGGCAGGGCTGTTCCACGGCCAGCCCGAGCTCACCTGGAAGTCGATGCGGAAGTCGTGGTCACGTGCCGCCCGCAGAGCCGTCTCGATGCGGCGGGCCCAGTGGGGCGTGCCCCACAGGAACCGTTCGGGCGGACGCCGGTCGTTCGGGTGGGCGAGGCCGGGGGTCTCGAAGAATTGCGCGCCACCGAAGCCGGCCTTCACCATTTCCCCGATTTCGGCGCGGAGTTCGGTGTCCTTCACGGCCGGACCGGGCCACCACCACGTGACCCGGGGGCGAAGCCGCGGGCCAGGGTCCCGGAACGTCTCCGCCAGGTGGCCGTCCGCGGAGGTCTTACTCGTTGCGGTCGGGTTGCTGTCCGGGAAGGGAGGCGCGGCTGCGCCCGGCAGCATCAGGGTCGCGCCGAGGGCTCCGAAGCCACCGAGGAACATACGTCGGTCGATGCCGGAGTCATTCTGGTCGGTGGTCATCTACCGTCCTCTCCCCGCGAGTTGACCTCAGCCTGGGGAGGGGGAATGGTCGCCGCCATCGGCCGATGGTCTAGCGGCGGCCAACGAAGGTATGCGACCGGGCTCCTTCGGTCCCGCGGGCACCGGACATGGCGCTTCCCTCCCTGACCCCGGTCACAGACCGGGGTCAGGGAATCCTTCAGTGGGGCCAATCCACCATCCAATGAGGGATCAGGCGTGGCTACGCTCTTTACCGGCTGGGTGCTTTCGGCGCTCGGCGGTGGCGAACGATGTTGATCGGATGGCTCTTCGCTCTGGCGGCGGTCGTCCGTCTGGCCGTGCGGGCACGGCTACTCATCGCGCGTTCACCTGCTCCGTGAGCTTGCCCTTGCGCAGGTTGAGAACGCGGTCGGACTGCGTGGCCAGCTGCTGGGAGTGGGTGACGACGACCACGCATTTGCCCTGCTCGTGGGCGAGTTCGCGGAAGGTGTCGATGATGCCCTGGGCGGTGTCCTCGTCGAGGTTTCCGGTGGGTTCGTCGGCGAAGAGGATGTCGACGTCGCAGGCGAGGGCGCGGGCGATGGCGACGCGCTGTTGCTGGCCGCCGGAGAGCTGCAGCACATTGCGGGTGGCCATGGCCTTGTCGAGGCCGATCTTCTCGAGGAGCTGCAGGGCGCGGGTCCTGCGGCTTCCGGTCGCGGGCTTGGCGCCGGTGATTTCCATGGCGGTGGTGACGTTCTGAAGGGCGGTCATGTAGGTGAGGAGGTTGTACTGCTGGAAGATCGTGGCGGCGTGCTTGTTGCGGTAGCTGCCGAGCCCGAGCTTGGTGAGGTCCTGTCCGTCGAAGCTGATCGTGCCCTTGGTGGGGGTGTCGAGCCCGCTGGCGAGGCTGAGCAGGGTGGTCTTGCCGCTGCCCGAGGGGCCCAGGATGGTGTAGAACGTGCCGCGTTCAAAGGCGTAGTCGATGCCCTTGAGTACCGTCGTCCTGCGGCGCTGGCCGACGTAGGTGTGGCTGACGTCGGCGAGGCGCAGGACGGGCGGGGTGGTGGTGGCGCTGGTCATGGCGGGTCACTTGCCCTTCGTGAGGATGGTGCGGGGGCTGAGGCGCAGCACGGCACCGCCCGGGATGGCGGTGGCGAGGAGGCCGATGCCGAGGCCGATGGCGCCTACGGCGACGACGTCCGCCGGGTCGAGCGCCACGGTGATCTTGTCGATGGGATCGGCGTTCTCGACCGGCTGGTCGTCCATGTCGATGCCCTCGCTGAGCCCGGTGCTGCCGGGGCCCGGGGGCTGCCACGAGTCGAGCTTCTGCTTGGCGGCGGAGGCTTCGTTGCCGAGCAGGGACTGGCCGGCGCTCTGGGTCAGGCTCGGGGCGAACAGGGAACTCACCCCGATGGCGATGGCGGCCACCACGACGATCTCCAGGGCCTGTTGGGCGATGAGCTTGCTCTTCTTCTCGCCCATGGCCAGCAGGACGCCGTACTCCTTGCGACGTTGCTTGACGGCGAGGTTGACCAGGAGGGTCAGGACGGCTGCGCCGGCGATGGCCATCAGCCACATGGCGACGGTGGCCGTGGAGCGGATGCTCTTGAGCGGGCCCGTCATCTGCTGGATGGCCTTGTCGTTGGCGTCCAGCTTGAAGCCATCGAGCGCCGAGCCGGCGATCCGCTTCGCCTCGTCCTTGAACGCGCCCTGCACATCGGCGTCCTGGAGGAGGAACGTCGCCTTGTCGACCTGCAGCGGCCCCTTCCCTTCGGACCCGAGTGCGGAGAGGCCGCCCACTGTTCCGTACAGCATGTTGGCTGGGTTGACGAGGTGCTCCGGCTCGGGTTCGGTGCTGGGTCGCGGGTCGCGGTAGACGCCGCCAACGGTGAAGTCGGCCGTGGTCTTCTCGTCGTTGCCGGTCAGTGTGATCCTGTCGCCGATCTTGAGACCGTTCTTCCTGGCCAGCCGCTCCTCGATCAGCAGTTGCTTCTTGTCCTTGTCGGCGGCCGTGAGGTGCTCACCGGACAGGAGCTTGAACTTGCCGCTGCGGAAGTCGGGCAGCAGCGAGGAGTCGAGCACGCCGATGCTCGGGGTGCCGCCGGGGCCCATGGGGTCGGCCGGGCCGCCCTCGACCAGCTTGAACTTGCCCTTGAGGATGGCGCGGTCCCACATCGAGTAGGTGTACTTCTGCACCTGGGGCAGCGCCCCGAGCTTGTCGACGGTCGCGGCGTCGATGCGCGGGGCCTGCAGGCCGCCGCCACCGGCGCCTCCCATGGCGCCCATATCCATCTCGAGGTTGACCTCGGCGCCCACAGAGCGCTTGGCGTCCTGCTCGGCCTGGGCCGTCGCGTCGTTGATCAGGACACCGGCCAGCACCATCACGGAGATGACGAGGAAGGTGGCGAGGGTGATCAGGGTGCGGCCCTTGCGGGCCCACAGGCTGAACCCTGCGCGTTTGACGAAGTTCATGGGTATCGGCTCTCTCGGCGCGTGCCGGTGGGTGGTCGTGTGATGTCGGTGGCTGGTCCATGCGGCGATGCTGGCTGGTCCATGCGGTGTCGGTGGCCGGCTACTCGGTGTCGGCGAGGATGGAGCGGGGGTGCAGACGGAGGATCCCGATGCCCGGGATGACGGTGGAGACCAGGGAGATCCCGAGCCCGATGCCGGCGACCTTGCCGACGGTGGCGGGCTCGACGCGCACCATGGGCGGAGCGATCTCGGCATCCGGCGCACCGGCCGACGTGACCGGCTTGCCGCTCCGGCCGTCGAGGAGCGCGTCACCCGCGGACTGTCCGGCGAGCGAGCCGGCCAGAGCGGCGATCGCGACGGCGGGCAGGGCCACGGCAGCCACCTCCACGGCGTGCTGGCCGATGAGCTTCCACTTCTTCTCGCCCATCGAGAGCAGCACCCCGAGCTCAGCGCGCCGCTCGCGGATCTGCAGCGTCACGATGAGGCCGAGGATCAGTGCTCCGGCCAGGGCGATCACCCAGACGATCAGTCCCGCGAACGTGCCGACCTGCTGGATGGGGCGGACCTGGTCCCGGTACGCCTTGTCGTTGACGCGGAAGTCGAACCTGCCCTTGCCGAGGAGTCGCTCGGCCTCGGCGTGCAGCTGCTCGGCCTGGCCCGGCGAAGCGATCTTGAACACCGCCTCGCTGACCGTCTCGCTGCCGGTTCCGACTTTCTGGGCCGTGCTCACCGGTACGTACAGCGCGTTGCCGGGCAGTTCGTGCGGCGGCGTCCAGTTCGTCGGATCCTGCATCGGGTCCTGGAAGATGCCGACGACCGTCAGCGGTACCGTGCGCTTGCCGTCCGACGACCGCACCTGCATGGTGTCGCCGACCTTGAGGTGGTTCTTGTCGGCCAAGCGCTGCTCGATCATGGCGACGTCGCGGTCCGCGTCCTCAGGGGTGATGCCGCGGCCCGCCGTGATCTTCGTCGAGCCGTACGAAAAGGGCAGCAGCATGCCCGAGTCACGGACGCCGTTCACGGCCAGCGTGGCCTGTTCCTTCTCCTCGGCTCCGGTGCCGCCCGGCTTCGGCGCATTCGACGCCAGTGGTGTGAAGCCGCGCGCCCCGGCCCGCACTGGAAGCTCTG
Source organism: Streptomyces albicerus (assembly GCF_008905045.1). Classification (GTDB taxonomy): domain Bacteria; phylum Actinomycetota; class Actinomycetes; order Streptomycetales; family Streptomycetaceae; genus Streptomyces; species Streptomyces albicerus. The sequence continues at coordinate 34,644 of NZ_VWMY01000032.1, read as the reverse complement.
GGTTGTAGCGGTGCACCAGGTCCGAGGCGCCGAGCCGGTCGGCGAGGGCCGGGGTGAGGCCCGTTTGCTTGACGGTGACGTCGACGCCGATGGTGCGCTGCGCTTCGGCCTCCTGGCGGGTGGCGGCGGCCTGCAGCAGGAAGCCGGCGAGGAGCAGGGTGCAGATGACGACGAAGATCGCCAGCAGGGCGGCGGTCCTGGATCTTCTGGCACCAAGGCTCATCCCGGCGCGCTTGACGAAGTTCATGCCCAGACAGAAGCAGCCTGCTGTGTGCAGCGGGATAAGGGTGTTACAGCGGCATAAAGGCCCGTCCGGCCCCTACAGCGCCGACAGGCTTGGAGCACACCGCTCCGCGTCCTTATCCGGCTGAACCGTGATCTTGGTTTCATGTGGACATGAGAGTCCTGGTAGCCGAAGACCACCGCGTTCTCGCCCGCACCATCGCCACCGGCCTTCGCCGGCAGGCGATGGCGGTCGACATCGCCGCCACCGGGGCGGAGGCCGAGCGGATGTGCCTGCTCACCGCGTACGACGTGTTGCTCCTCGACCGCGACCTCCCGGTCATGAGCGGTGACGAGGTGTGCAGGCGGCTGCGTGAACTCGCCGACCCGCCGCGGATTCTGATGCTGACCGCGGCCGGCGAGCTCACGGACAAGATCTACGGCCTTACGACGCTCGGCGCGGACGACTACCTCGCCAAGCCCTTCGACTTCGCCGAACTCGTCGCCCGCGTACGGGCGTTGAGCCGCCGTGCGCCGAAGCCGCCCCCCGCCGTGCTGCGTTTCGGGAGCATCACGCTGGATGAGACGCGGCGCGAGGTGTCCGTGGACGGCCGCCCGCTGGAGCTGACCCTGAAGGAGTTCGCGGTTTTGCACCTGCTGCTGAGCGCCGGTGGAGCGCCGGTGCCGCACGACGAGCTCGTCCGCACCGTCTGGGACGAGCACCTCGACCCGCGTACCAGCGCGGTCCGCGCCGCGGTCAGCCGGCTGCGCGGCAAACTCGGCGACCCCGGCCTGATCGTCGCCGACAAGGGAGAGGGATACCGGCTGTGCGACTGAGCCCGCGGGCACTGCTGAGCAGGCTGCCCTTCCGCGCCCGCCTGGCCGCCGCCTTCTGCGGGCTCTTCCTGCTCGCCGGCATCGCCCTGCTCGCTTTCGTGGTGCTGCTCGCGCGCTACGGAACGGATCAGCAGGTCGAGGGGATGGCGGTCAGCTATGGCGATGTGTCGAGCGGCGATGCGCCGTACGGCGAGGCGCCGAGCGGCGCTGCGACGCCCTTCGAGCCCGCGCACCCCACTCGCCCGGATCGCGCACCTACGGCCCTGAGCGACGTCGCCATGATCCAGAAGGTCGACCAGACCGTGCAGGCCGTCCAGGACACCGCGCTGCGCCAGATGGTGCTCTGGTCCGCCGTCGGACTCCTGATCACGGCGCTTCTTGCCGGACTGCTCGGCTGGTGGCTGGCCGGACGGGCTCTGCGTCCCGTCGCCTCCATGACCGAAGCCGCCCGCCGCATCAGCGAACAGAACATGCACCAGCGCCTCGCGCTCACCGGCCCCGACGACGAACTCCACCGCCTCGCCGACACCTTCGACACCATGCTCGACCGGCTCGAGAAGTCCTTCGAGAGTCAACGCCGGTTCGTCGCCAACGCCTCCCACGAACTCAAGACACCCCTCGCGGTCCAGCGCACCAGCCTCCAGGTCGGCCTCGCCGATCCCCTGCCCGACGGCCTCGCCGACGTCCGGGAGGACCTGCTCACCGCCAACCGCGAGGCCGAACAGCTGATCAACGCCCTGCTTCTGCTGGCCCGCAGCGACCGCGGCCTGGAAGCGACCGAAAGCGTCGACCTGGCAGCCACCGCCCGGCTCGTGACCGCCGAACTCGCCCCGCAGGCAGCCGAGAACGGCGTGCACGTCGACCTCGACGCCGACACCCCGCTGGCCGTCCCCGGTGACCCTGTCCTGCTGCGCCACCTGCTGACGAACCTGATCCGCAACGCCATCCAGTACAACCACCCCGGCGGCCACGTCCGCGGACGTCTCGACGCCCGCACCGTGACGGTGACCAACACAGGCCCCCACGTGCCCGCCGAACGGATCCCCGAACTGTTCGAGCCCTTCCGACGCCTCGACGGGGACCGCACCGCCGCTACCGGCCACGGCCTGGGACTGTCCATCGCCGCCTCCATCGCCGAGGCCCACCACGCCACGCTCACAGCGCGCCCCGGCGCCGAGGGCGGGCTCGCCCTCACCCTGCGCTTCCCCTGAGCGCCTGCCAGGGCAGAAGCTCCAACACCCGTGTTCATGAGCTGCCGACACCTGACGGCCGTATCGCCCCGCAGGACGCCGACAGTTGGGCGACGGCTTCCGGATCTTGCCCATTCCCCAGCAGCAACTGGAGCACTGCGTGGCGAGTGCGGCGGCGGGCTGGTGGGCGCGGTCGATGGGGGAGTTGGTCTGGATGAGCCCGTCGATGTCGTCGGCTGCGTCGGCGTGGGCTCGGACCCACCGCGGGGCTCAGGCGAGCATCGTCCTACTGACGTTCCGAGTGGCCGGCTTCTGCGAGGCGGCCCCTCTCATCGCCGGCCCCGCAGATGACGGGTGACGAGCACCGTCACGCACAGCGCGGTGACCGCGCCGCAGGCCAGGTGGACCTGGGTGGAGGCAGTGCCGAACGAGGCCGCCATATTGCCGACCGTGCTGATGACCAGCACCAGCCACAGGGCCGTACGCACGACGCCGTCCCGGGTGACGCCGTGTCCGGCCGGGTCTGCGTTTTCGGCGTTGTCGTCGAGACGGTAGGAGTCGGTGGTCGTCATCTCTGTCCCTCTTCGTGGTCTTCGAACGCTTCAGGCCCTGGGTGGGCCTCGCTGTCCTCACCGAAACTACGGATCAGCACCCCATGCGGCCGAGCCCGCCAGCAGCCCGAGTGGGGGTACAGCAGGCGCTACCTCTACTCTCCTCAACAACAGTGGACCGGATGCCCGGATGGGGATGTTGGGGAGCGAGAGGGGAGCGGGCGGATGCCTACCTCGATCCGGCACGACGAGCCGGCTGAGGGCCGGGAGGCCGACGGGCGGGCGGTCGAAGGAAGCGGAACCGGAGGCAGCGGAACCGGGGGCGGTGGGGGTGGATCCGGGGGCCGGTCCGGAGCCCGGGGCACCGTGGTCCGGACGGCCGGTGCGGCCGGCGCCGCGCTCGGGGAGCTCGTCGGCGGACTCGGTACGGCGGTGCTGGCGCTGCTCGTCCTGATCTGGACGGCCGTGACCGCCGTGGCATCCCTGGCGGGCGTCGGCCTGCCCATGGCGCCGCTCGTACTGCGCGCCCTGCACGCGCTCGCCGGACACGAACGTGCCCGGCTCGGCCGATGGGGCTCCCAGGTCATCGGCCCGGACCCGGCGCCGACCCGGCTGCGGCTCGCCGTCGTCGACCCGACCACGCGGCGGGAGTTGAGCTGGCTGGCCCGCCATGCCTCGCTGGGTCTGCTGCTGGGCCTCAGCGGGGCGCTGCTGCCGCTGCTGGCCGTGCGCGACACTGCCTTCCCGCTGTACTGGCGGCTTCTGCCGGAGGGCGCGACCAGTACGTCCCTGGGCATAGGGGTCGCGCAGACCTGGGCCGACGCGATCGCCGCCGCCCTCCTGGGGCTCGGCTGGATCGCTATCATCCTCGGCCTCACCCCCGGCATGGCGCGACTCCAGGCGCGGCCGGGACGCATCTTCCTCGCGGCCGGACCCGACACGGACCTGTCCCTGCGCGTCGCGGAACTCACCGCCACCCGGGCGGCAGCCCTGGACGCCCACGCGACCGAACTGCGGCGCATCGAGCGCTCGTTGCACGACGGCACCCAGAACCGGCTCGTCACCGTCACCGTGCTGCTCGGCGCCGCGCGCCGCATGGTGGCCCGCGACCCGTCGGGCGCCGACGAACTCCTCGAACGGGCCCAGAGCGCCGCCGAGCAGGCTCTGTCCGAGCTGCGCTCGGTCGCCCGTGGCATCCTGCCGCCCGTACTGGCCGACCGGGGGCTCGCCGGTGCGCTCACCGGACTCGCCGCGAGCTGCCCGGTGCCCTGCCGGATCGACGTCGAGGCGCCCGAGCGGTGCGCCGCGTCGGTGGAGGCGACCGCCTACTTCGTGGTGGCCGAGACCTTGACGAACATCGCCAAGCACAGCGGGGCGCGGCAGGCCCGAGTCAGGGTCCGCAGTCGTGGCGGCCGGCTGTGCCTGGACATCACCGACGACGGCCGGGGCGGTGCCGACGAGGCCGGCGGCTCCGGTCTCGCCGGCATCCGCAACCGGATCGCGGCGCACGACGGCACCCTCGAACTGGCCAGCCCGCCCGGCGGCCCGACAACTCTCAAGGTGGAACTGCCATGCGGATTGTGATCGCCGAGGACGACGCGCTGCTGCGGGAGGGGCTCGCGCTGCTGCTGCGCGCCGAGGGCCTCGACGTGGTGGCCACGGCGGGTACGCCCGACGGCATCCTCGATGCCATCGACACCCACAAGCCCGACGTCGCCATCCTCGACGTGCGGATGCCGCCGACGCACACCGACGAGGGGATCGTCGCGGCCGTCGAGGCCCGGCGACGCAGGCCCGATCTGGCGGTTCTCGTCCTTTCGGCGTATGTCGAGCAGTCCTTCGCCACGGAGCTGCTCGTCGGCGGGGTCACCGGGCTCGGCTATCTGCTCAAGGAGCGGGTCGGCAGGGTCGAGGAGTTCCTGGACGCGCTCACGCGGGTGGCGGCCGGGGGAACGGCCATCGACCCGGAGGTCGTCGCGCAGCTCTTCACCCGCAGTCGCCAGGACACCCGTCTGGAGCGGCTCAGTCCGCGCGAGCGCGAGGTGCTCGCGCTGATGGCGGAAGGGCTGGGCAACGGAGCCATCGCCGAACGGCTCGTCGTCACGGACGGCGCCGTCCACAAGCACATCCGCAGCATCTTCGCCAAGCTCGACCTGTCACCCGCCGACCAGGTGGACCGCCGGGTCGCGGCGGTTCTGAGATACCTGGACGACGCACGACGGCGCACCTGACAGTACGTCAGCGAACCCTGGCCATCGAGACATTGAACCAGGGGCAGGGCCAGGCCGGTACAGCAGGCGCCACCCGCGCGGGGGAGAGGGCACCCCCACCGAATGGCCCACCTGCCTGATCGTGACGCACGGCCGGAGTTCCCAGCGTGGTGATCACACCTCGACGGAGGCCCGACCGACATGCAAGGAGCGTCCGACTGATGAAGACCAGGCTCACCTCCCGTCTGGTGGCCACGACCCTGGTGACCGCGCTCGCCGGTATCGGCCTGACTCTGCCCGCAGCGGTCGTGACCGGGTCCGCGGCCGAGCCGGTGCGCAGCGAGACGTACGACCTGACGCACGACACGTCGCACAGCAAGGCGCTGCAGGCACATGTGGACGCGATCATGAAGACCGGAACCGTCGGCGTCGTGGCCCGGTCGACAGGCCCGCGAGGCTCCGGGTACGCCACCGGCTGGGTGGCCGACAAGGCCACGGGCGACGCCGCACGCCCCGGTGACCGCTTCCGGATCGCCGGCACCAGCAAGACGTTCGTCGCCACGGTGATGCTGCAACTCGTCGGCGAGGGACGCCTGTCGCTGGACGACACCGTGGAGCACTGGCTGCCGGGAGTCGTGTCCGGCCACGGCAACGACGGCAGCGCGATCACCGTACGGCAGCTGCTCCAGCACACCAGCGGACTGTTCGACTACACCTCGGACTTCCCCGAGATGGCCAGTGTGGCCGGCTACCAGGCGGACCGTTACACCACCTGGACACCGGAGCAGCTGGTCTCCATCACGATGCGACACACCCCGGACTTCGCGCCCGGCACCGGGTGGGGGTACTCCAACACCAACTACATCCTGGCCGGAATGATCATTCAGAAGGCCACCGGGCACAGCTGGGAGCAGGAGGCCACCGCGCGCATCATCCGCCCGCTGCACCTGCGCCACACCCTCGCCCCGACGACGTACTCACGGATACCCGGCCGCCACCTGCACGGCTACTCCAACTTCGGGGAGGCGGGACCGTCGATCGACGTCACCGGGTTCGACCCCTCCGCGGGCGGCGCGGCAGGCGCCATGATCAGCACGACGGCCGACCTGAACCGCTTCTACCAGGCGCTCCTCGGCGGCCGGCTGCTGCACCCGGCGGAGCTGGCGGCAATGAAGGCGACCGTACGGGCCCCGGAGCTGGACCCCGGATGGCCTGGTGTGCGGTACGGCCTCGGCCTGATGGAGGTCCCGCTGTCCTGCGGCGGCGCCTACTACAGCCACGGCGGCGACCTTCCCGGCTACACCACCCGCAACGGCGTCAGCGCCGACGGCCGCCGGGCCGTCGTCCTGATCGCGACCGGCGACGGCTCCTCCGACATGTCCACCCAGCAGGCCCAGAACCACCTGATCGACGGCGAACTCTGCGCCTGACACCGGGTCGGCCCGACCGCGACGGCACCCCCTCCGGTGCCGTCGCGGCCGGGCCCAGTCGGCAACCCGCTCACACTGGGCCAGCTCAGTCCCGTCGTACATGGTGGTGCCGGGTGTCCGGCGGTAGTGCCTGCGGTACCTGGAGGTGGGCACCGTACGGGTTGGTGACGCCCCCTGTGCGCACGGGAATCTATGGCCATGATGCGACGCAAGGCAGTAATCATTCCCTCGGTCCTCCTTTCCTTTGGGGCGGCGGCAGTTGCCACTCCGGCCATCGGGAACACGACGCAGGACTCATCCTCTTCGGCCTCGGTATCGAGGACTTCGGCCTCTGAGCGGCACGTGGAAAATGTGGTCGCTGCCATCGAGCGCAGTGCTCTCACGCTGAGGAGCACTGAGCCCGAGGGCAGTCTGCGGGACCTGGACGTGCTGGGCCGAATGGTCAAGGGCACCAAGGTGGTGGGGCTGGGCGAGGCCACTCATGGTTCGCAGGACTTCTTCCGCATGAAGCACCGGGTCTTCCGCTATCTGGTTGAGGAGAAGGGCTTTCGGTCCTTCTCCCTGGAGCTTCCCTGGAGCAGCGGGGTGCGGCTCAACGAGTACGTATTGGACGGCGAGGGCAACCTGAAGGACATAGCGCGTGAGGAGTTCCAGGGTTCGTACCGGATCTGGAACAACCAGGACTACCTCGACCTCATCGAGTGGATGCGCGACTACAACCGTCAGCACCCGAACGACCCGGTGCAGTTCATGGGCAACGACATGGGCTACGCCGGGCCGGAGTTGTACGAGCGGGTGACCGGCCATGTGGCCCGCAACCATCCGCAGTTGCTGGAGCGTGTCACCGAGTTGTACCGCGGTCTGGCGCCGACCACCGACGCCGGCACCTACAGCGAGGAGTACTTCAAGCTGTCGCTGGCCGAGCGCAAGGAACGGGCGGAGCGGACCGAGAAGGTGTACGAGCTGCTTCGGAAACAGCGCCCTGGTGCCGGTGCGGACAAGCAGGCCCACATGTGGATGGTGCAGCACGCCAGGGCCATCCATCAGATGGCCGCGGGCATGTCCTTCGACTTCAACAACGAGGTCCAGAGCGCGGAGATGATGAAACTCCGTGACCAGGTGATGGCCGAGAACGTGGCCTGGTGGCACAAGCACACCGGCGACCGGATCCTGCTGTCGGCGCACAACACCCATGTGTCCTACAACTCGTTCGATACCCGGTACCCCAAGACTCAAGGCGCGTTCCTGCGCGATGCGTTGGGCAAGGACTACGTCAGCATCGGCTTCAGTTTCTACCAGGGTGCCTTCAAGGCATTCGGCACCGAGGACAATGTGATGCGCACCTACCGTGTGGGTGCCGCGAAGCCGGGCTCCAACGAACACACCCTGGACAAGGCCCGCCCGGACGACTACATCCTCGACATGCGCACGGTCCCCAACTTCGCGCGCGCCTGGTTGGACAAGGAGCGTGTCACCTGGAACATCGGCGCCGGGTGGCCCGATCCCATGGAGTACAAGACTGCCCTGGGCCAGGCACATGACGTCCTCATCCACCTGAACGACGTCGAAGCCACCACGTACCTGGGCACCCCCTGATGCTCGACTCCAGCACAGCGCGGGAGAGCGCCCGGCGTTTGGCGGCGCACCTTCAAGGCCGCACAAGTGGTGTCACCTCGGATGAGTGATCTTGTTGGGTCAGCGAGTCGATGCTGCTCAGCGCAGCCCTTCAGTGCCTGAGCCGTAGGCTCTTGGGACTCAAGCACTGTGAGCTTCGAACCGGCGCTCAGGAGGGGGCTCGCAACGCTTCGACGGGTTCCATACGGGAAGCCCGTAGCGACGGGTACACTCCCGCGAGCAGCCCGACCAGTGCGCCGGCGACCGGCGCGCCGAGGGCAAGTCGGCCGTCCAGTACGGGAGTCCAGTCCTTGAGCGCCGACACGGACACCACGACGACCATGCCCAGGGCCGCGCCGATGACGCCGCCCAGCAGGCCGACCGTGGTCGACTCCATGAGGAACTGCCCGGCGATCTGCCGGCGCGAGGCGCCCAGGGCACGCCGCAGCCCGATCTCCCCGATCCGTTCCATCACGGTCACCAGCGTGACGTTGGCGATGCCGATGGCACCCACGATCAGGGAGACCAGTCCGAGGACCAGGAACAGGCCGTTGACATCGCCCTGAACACCTTTGCGGGCCTTCGACAGATCGGGCGGCGCGAGCACGGTGAGCGCCTCCGCGTTGTTGGGCGAGAGGGCTATGGGTGACTGCCTGGCGACCTGCTGCGCGGCACCGAGTGAGGTGTTGATCAGGACTCGGTTCACCAGGTCCAGGCCGAGGCGGCCCTTCGCTGTGGTGGGAGGCAGGATCACCGAGGTGGAAAGGCGCTGTTCGCGCTCTGGACTCGGGGACGGAAGTCGAGCCCAGTGCGTACTCCAGCCCCGGCGAGGGGTGTCGGTCGCTGGGAGGGGATCGGGAGCTGGTCCGACGGGGCTGGATAACGCATCCTGACGAGGCATCATTCCCTGTCGATGCCCATGTCTGCCTCAAAGGCGCCTCGGCCGCGACACTCGCCGAAGTCGCAGGGATACTCGACACCGCGACCCTTGATCCGAAACGGTAGGTGTTCGCCCTGCCCCCACCGGGCTCGCCGGTCTCGCCCCTGACCCGGTGCCGGAACTGCGCCCGAGTGGTCCCGGATCAGTAGCCGTAGATCATCTTGTACGCGACCTCGGGGAGGAACTGTCCGGCCGAGGAGCCGGTTCCGGCGCCGCAGTTGCCGTCGGACTCACCCGGGACCTTGATCCACAAGAGCATCTCGGCGCCTCCGCCCAGCTGGGTGGGGGTGCCGATACGGCGGCCCGAGGGGTTGCACCACTGGCCGTTGGAGCCGTTGCCGTTGCGGCTGGTGTCCACGACGAACGGCTTGGTGTAGCCGTACCGGGCGCCCAGTTCACTGTTGACGGCGTTGCCGTACGCGGTGTTCTCGGCCGTGGTCAGGTAGTTGGAGACGTTGAGCGAGAAGCCATGGGCCTGTCGGAGGCCGGCTTCGTGGAGGCGCCGGGCCATGGTCGCCGCGCTCGCCCAGGCCGGGTTGCCGGCGTCGAGATAGACCCAGGTGTTGGGAGCCTGGCGGTTGAACTCGGCGAGCGCGCCGGTGAGCATGGCCTCGCGTTCGCCGATCTGGGCCTGGTTCATACAGCCGTAGTCACCGAGGGAGTCCGGTTCGAGGACGACGACGGCCGGGCGGCCCGCGATCCCGCCCGCGAACTGGGCGATCCAGTTCGCGTAGGCGGACGGCGAGGAGGCTCCGCCCGCGGAGTGCCCGCCGCAGTAGTCGCGGTTGTAGATGTTGTAGGCGACAAGGACGGGCAGCTTGTCCCGGGCGTCCGCGGCGCCCACGTACGCGCCGGTGGCGGTGCCGATGGTGCCGCTCCAGGAGCCGAACCAGCGGGCCGTCGGGGTGCCCGCGATGGAGGCGTTGATCGCGGGCGCCCGGCCGTCACCGGGGTTGGCGGCGACCCACCGCTTCGCGCTGGAGTCGGGGTCCACGTAGAACCCGTTGGTCATGGTCGTCGGGTCGGCCGCGCGGGCGGGCGGTGCGGCGGCGAGCGCCAGCGGCAGCGAGGAGAGCGCGGCTACCAGGGCGAGCAGTCTGCGGCGCATGACGGTACCTCGGTTCTCTGACAGGGATGCGTCGGATGGTCGGCGGTGAGCATGGGGAGCGCTCCCATCGGCAGCGCTCCCATTGGAAGCGCTCCCCACGGCACGGTCGGTCAGCAGGTCGAGTTGGTCTGGGTGAGGAGGCCGAGCCGCCACGGGAGGGTGTTGTAGTCGCCGCTCGCGTTGGGGTTCATGCCCTGGTAGAGGTACTGGAGCCGGCAGGCCGGGATGGTGAGTGTCTGGTCGTAGCCGGCGCGGATCATCTCGCCATGGCTGATGTCCCGGGTCCAGGCCCCTGAGGGGAAGGTGACGTTGTTCGCCCTGGCGAACGGGTTGCTCTCGGACGCGGCCAGGGGGGTCCAGGAGCCGGCGAGGCTGGTGGAGGTCCAGGAGCGGAAGTAGCGCCGGCCGTCCGATCCGATGGCCTCGACGAGGAGCAGGTACTGGTTGGAGCCCTGCACCTTGTAGACGTTGCTCGCTTCGAACAGGGCGTATTTGGAGTCCTGAGCCGCGATGACGGTGTTGGTGAACCCGTTCGGGAACTGGCCGACGGTCGTCTGCGAGCGGTACAGGTGTCCGTTGTCGTCGGAGGAGAACAGGTAGCAGTTGGCGCTGTCGCAGATCACCCACATGTCGACCCAGTAGCCGTTGCCAATGTTCTGCCGGATGATGTCCGGCATCGACGAGTAGAAGTTGCGCGGAGCGCTCCACCCGTTCGGATTGCTGATGTCGGGGTTGGTGGAGTACGAGGCGTTGCCGGTCTGGTAGACGAGGTACCACAGGCGTTGCGGCGCGTTGTAGAAGACCTGCGGCGCGGCCCGGTAACCGGACCCGATGGCGGTGCGGTCCAGGTAGTGGTGTGTGGCCGAGCCGGCCTGGGACCAGTCGTTGAAGTTCAGGTAGACCAGGTTGTAGCCGGAGGAGCTCGCGGTACTGGCGAACACGTGGTACTTGCCGTTGTACTGGACGACCGTCGGGTCCTTGATGCCGGCGATGTTGTGTGTGGCGTCCGGCTTCGGTGAGATCAGCGTCCCGCTGGAGCTCCAGGAGAAGCGGGAGGGCAGCGCGGCCGGCGCGGCGGCGGACCGGGGCGGGGGAGCGTCGGTCTGCCGCGTGCTGGCGGGCGTGCCGCCCAGCGTCGTCAGCACTGCGTTGTACGCCGGCTTCTTGTTGCCGCCGCGGTCGAACAGCAGCGGGTTCTCCCCGGCGCGCCAGGAGTCGCTGTCGCGGATGCCCCAGACGGTGATGCCGGTGCAGCGCGCCACGTTCATGCAGGCCCGGACGGTGTTCGCGTACGCGTTCGGCGATGCCTGCGCGATGTCCAGTTCGGTGATCTGGACGTCCACGCCGAGGGCGGCGAAGTTCGACAGCGTCGTCTGGAAACTGGCGGGCGGGCCGCCGGTGCCGAAGTGGGCCTGGAGGCCGACGCAGTCGATGGGCACGCCGCGCGCCTTGAAGTCGCGGACCATGCGGTAGACGCCCTGGGTCTTCGCGTCGCTCCAGTTCTCGATGTTGTAGTCGTTGTAGCAGAGCTTGGCCGCCGGGTCGGCCGACCGCGCGGTGCGGAACGCCTCCTCGAGGAAGCCGTTGCCCAGCACGTCCCGGAAGACGGAGCTGCGCAGCTGACCGCTGCCGCCGTCCGCGAAGGCCTCGTTGACCACGTCCCAGGAGTGGATCCGGCCCTTGTAGCGGTTCATCACCGTGGTGATGTGGTTGTTCATCACGCCGCGCAGCGTGTTCGCGTCCCTGATGGAGCTGACCCAGCCGGGCAGTTGGGAGTGCCACACCAGCGTGTGGCCGCGCATGCGTTGACCACGGGCCGCCGCGCGGTTCATGATCTGGTCGGCGGCGCCGAAGGTGAACTGTCCGCGGGAGCGCTCCGTGGCGTCCCACTTCATCTCGTTCTCGGCTGTCACCGAGTTGAACTCGCGGTCCAGGATGCCGGTGTACGTGCTGTCGCCGAGCCGTCCGGCGGCCACGGCGGTTCCGAAGTAGCGTCCGGACTGGGCGGCTTGGGCGCCCAGGGTGGAGGCTTTGACGTCGTCGGGTGCGCCGGTCGCGGTCCCGGGCGTCACCAGGGCGACCGTGGCCAGCAGGGCTAACACCGAGGCTCGGCGACGGCCGAGTCGTTTCAGCGGGTTCATGGTTCTCCTCGTACGGTTGCGTGGGGGGTTGGGTGTGCGATCCTCCGATCGTTCAGGGCGTGGACAGCTCGAACCGCGTGACGCGGACCGCTCCGCCGAGCGCCTGCGTGGCGTGGTTGAAGAGGGCGAATCGGTAGCCCATGAAGAACCGCCAGTCGTTGCCCATGGAGAAGGCGGGCCCGAGGCGGGTGAACGTGGTGCCGTCGGTGCTGTAGGAGAAGGTGCCGGGGCGTGCCGCGCCGGGTCGGATGTCCGCGCCCGCGCGCAGCCAGATGCGGCCGCCTGAGACGGGCGCGCTCGCGACCTCGGTACCGGTGCCGGTGGTGTTCCAATTGCCGTCCATGGTCAGCCCGTTGACCATCACCACCCGCGTCGCGCCGCCGTCGCGCTTGACGCCGATCCAGGCGGACGAGTCACGCAGCAGCGCGAGTCCGGCCCGGTCGCCGTCCCGCATCGCGGTGTGGTCGAGCTGGACCGTGGCGGTGGAGGTGGGGCCCTGGATGCGATGCGTGAGGGTGTTACGGGCCGAGTAGAGGTCGTTGGTGACGGTCGCGGTCCGCAGGGTCAGGCCGCTGTTCACCGACCATTTGGTGTTGTCCGGATTGTGGTTCCACTCCCACCTCGGCTTGAGGGCCGTGCCGTCGAAGGTGTCGACGCCGGTCATGGGGGTGACCTGGCGGGGCGGAGGAGGCACGGCAGGGCTGGGATAAGAGGCGCCCCATGCGCCGTTGACGAGTTGCACGACCGGCCAGCCGTCCGCGGTCCAGGTGACCGGCGCCAGAGCGGGCATCCGGCCACCGGGGTACGCGTCGACGAAGGCCAGGTAGTACCAGGCGCCGTTCTGCGTCTGCACCAGCCCGCCCTGGTGTGGGACGCCACCGCCGGGGATCGGCCCGCGCAGGTCGAGAAGGACCTGCCGCATCGTGTACGGACCGAAGGGGCCGCTCGACGACTTCAGGATGTACTGGCCGTTCGCGGGGCGGGTCAGGAAGATGTAGTACTGCCCGTTGATCTTGTAGAAGCGGGAGCCCTCCAGGGTGCCCACGCTCGACGGTGTCGTGAACACCTGCTGTGTGCGGACCTGGTTGCGGCCGTCGGGCGAGAGCTGGGCCACGTTGATGGTGGTGTTCCCGTACGCCACGTAGAGGGTGTCGTCGCTGTCGACGAGCAGCCCCGCGTCGTAGTAGGGGGTGCTGATCGTCGTCAGCCTGTTCCACGGCCCCTCGGCGGCGGTGGCGGTATAGACGTACGTCCGGGCGAAGTCGATCTGGCCGAGCCAGTAGAACGTCCTGTTGCTCGGCCGGTAGGCCAGCGACGACGCCCAGATCCCCCTGACATAGCCACGGGCACCGTTCAGGTCGTACTTGGCGCCGAAGTCGAGTACGGGCACCGAGTGGCCGGCGATCTCCCAGTTGACCAGGTCGTACGATCGCAGGACGGGCGCGCCCGGCGAGTAGTGCATGGTCGAGGCCGAGGCGTAGAAGGTGTCACCGACGCGGATGACGTCGATGTCCGCGAAGTCCTGCCAGATCACCGGGTTCGTGAAGGCCGCCGCGGTCGCGAGGGCCGGCCCTTGGGCGGAAGCGGTGCCGGGGGCCGCCGTCGGAGGAAGCAGGGCACCGGCGGTCAGGCCGGTTGCGGCCGTCAGTGCGCGGCGACGGGACAGAGATTGATGAGTCCATGACATCTGCACGGGTGGCGTTCTCCTTGTGTGGCCCAGCCGTTGGTGGTTGGAGTTGTCCGGAGGTGCCCTGCTGGTTCGTGCGGAGCGGCTGCTCTGTGTACGAGATGTCGAACGCAGATCGGCTTGTCGAGCATTCTGGATGATAGGGGGCCGGTGAATCCCGTCAATACATCTCGCATGGATCGTTTGCAGGTACGAAACATTCGAGTTATTTGATCCCATGTCGCCGCAGGCAAGTTGTTCGGATGATGCGGATGCGCCGCCTTCCGCGAGCCTGTATGGCCGGATCGTGAAGGCGGTGCGGTGATGGGTGTTGACATGTTCGATGGCCTCCTTAGTATCCGTGAGGCCCTTGGTTTCCGAATGGCTTACGAAATTTCGAACTGCCCATCTCTCTTCTGTCCAGTGTCATGGACGTGACATTGATCTTCGTGTCACCCGCCCATGGCGCCTTTCCGCGCAAGGAGCCCTTGGTGCCCAGACGATCAGGCAGACGACTGCTCCGCCTCCTCGCGACCATCGTGCTGACGGTCGCCGCGTCCGTGACGGCCTCCGCTCACTCCACCGCCTCGGCCGCGCCCGGCAGCCCGGCGCTCACCCCACCGTTGGGCTGGAACAGCTGGAACAGCTTCGGGTGCGGGATCACCGAGGCTCAGGTTCGCCAGGCCGCCGACGCGATGGTGTCCTCGGGCATGCGGGACGCCGGCTACCGGTACGTGGTGGTCGACGACTGCTGGTTCGACCCGCAGCGCGACGCGGCGGGCAACCTGCGGGCCAACCCGACCAAGTTCCCGAGCGGGATGAAGGCGCTCGGGGGCTACATCCACGGCAAGGGCCTGAAGTTCGGGATCTACCAGGTGCCGGGCGAACGCACCTGCGCGCAGACCACCGGCGCCTATCCCGGGTCGACGGGCAGCGGAGGGCACGAGGCCCAGGACGCCGCCACGTTCGCCTCGTGGGGCGTCGACTACCTCAAGTACGACTGGTGCTCCTCCAGCGGCACCCGTGACGAGCAGATCGCGCGTTTCAAGCTCATGCGCGACGCCCTGCGCGCCACCGGGCGGCCGATCGTCTACAGCATCAACCCCAACAGCTTCCACGCCATCACCGGTGCCACGTACAACTGGGGCGAGGTCGCCGACCTGTGGCGGACGACCGAGGACCTGCTCGACATCTGGCAGAACGGCAACACCAACAGCTATCCGATGGGCGTCGGCAACGTCCTGGACGTCACCGCGCCGCTGGCGGCGCAGTCGGGTCCCGGACACTGGAACGACCCCGACATGCTGGTCGTCGGCCGCCCCGGCCTGTCACTGACCGAGTCCCGCTCCCACTTCGCCCTGTGGGCACTGCTGAGCGCACCGCTCATGGCCGGCAACGACATCCGCACCATGTCCGCCGACGTGAGCGCGATCCTGCGCAACCCCCGTCTGCTGGCGGTGAACCAGGACTCTCTGGGCGCGGGCGGGCGCAGGGTGCGCGACGACGGCAGCGCCGAGGTGTTCGCCAAGCCCCTCTCGGACGGCTCGGTCGCGGTGGGCCTGTTCAACCGCGGAGGGGGCGCCGCGACGGTCACCGCCACGGCCGCACAAGTCGGCCTGTCCGGCGGGCCGTTCACCCTCACCGACCTGTGGACCGGCGGCACGTCGAGCACATCCGGACAGATATCGGCGAGCGTCCCCGCGCACGGCGTCGCCGTCTTCCGGGTGACCGGCGGCAGCCCGCTCGCCGCCACCACATCGCGTCTGCGGGGCAACGCCTCCGGCCGTTGCGTGGACGTGGACAACGCCTCCACCGCCGCCGGGACCGCGGTTCTGCTGTGGGACTGCCACACGGCCGCCAACCAGCTGTGGACCACCTGGGCGGGCGGCGAGATCCGCGTCTTCGGCGACAAGTGCCTGGACGCCTACAACCAGGGCACCACCAACGGCACCCGGGTGATCACCTGGCCCTGCAACGGCCAGGACAACCAGAAGTGGGCGATCGGCTCCGACGGATCGATCCGCAACGTCCACGCCGGGCTGTGCCTCGACGTCAACGGGGCCGGCACCGCCGGCGGGACCCCGCTCGTCCTGTGGACCTGCAACGGCCAGGCCAGCCAGAAGTGGACCCGCGCGTGAGCAACCATGGCTTTGGAAGGGGAGTTGCACGTTGACGACGGCACGGCCTGCGCCATGACGGTGACTGCACCGAAGTGACCGACGGTTCGTCGGCGCCCGACCTGTCGCTCTCCGCCTCCGGCTGAGTACCGGGTCGGGCGGCGGGCGGGGCGTTTGGCGCTCCACGGTGTACGTCAACGGCACCAAGGCCGCCGAACACCAGGGCGGCTACGACAAGTTCGGCTCCGACATCACTGACGCGCTGAAGCCCGGCCGCACGAAGATTCAGCGCGCGTCCATCGGTGTCCTTTCGAGGGAACCACCGGCTTCAGCCGGTGGTTCCCTCGAATCCGTGAGCGCGCTGCGGAGCAGCGCAGCACTACCCCTTTTTGAGGGTGGCTCAGGCCCAGTTCCGGATCAGCGCCTTTGCCGTCACACGGTTCAGGTGATGGTCCAGTCGCGGAGTTGGCGGGCGATCCGGGCGACACCGAGCGCTCCGGAAGCGGCGTCGCGCACGAGTGCGACGGCCGCCTTGGGCGGGTACTCGAGCTCGTGTGCGTTGAGGATCAGGTAGGCCTCGGTTGCGTGCCAGGCGAAGGCCTCACCCGAGTGCTCCAGGCACGGCAGCTTCGCCAGAGTCTGCAGCAGCGCCGCCGCCTTGAGATACAGGGATCCGTAGATGTCGCGCTCCATCGCCCGGGCGTTGACCCGCGCGACAGCGGCGTAGAGCGGTCCGTAGTCGTCGACCTGGGGGTCACCGTCGAGCAGCTCGGCGGCGTGCAGCAGGAACGTGACGTCGAGCGGGTGCGGCAGGTCCGGCTGCGTCACGCGGCGTTCCCTCGCCCCTGGTGCTCGAGCTCCCGCCGTGCTTCCTGCTCGGCCGCCCGCTGCTCAGCACTGGGATCCACCATGCTGGGCTCGGCCGAGAACGCTGCGCCACTGCGGGCCATGGACGTCTTGAAGCCCTCCAGGAAGCGCTCTTCGACGGCGGTCGCGCGGGCGTAGGCAGCGGACAGGATGTACTCCTGCATGCTGACCCCCTCCTGCTTGGCGGCGGCCGCGATCGCCGCCCGCTGCTCGGGGTCGGGGAAGCGTAGATTCATCGCCTTGGGATCCGACATGGCACCGATGGTACCAGTGGTACCGCACCGCCTGAAGGTCCCGTGCTGGAGGAACCGAGCCGGGCGGCGGCTTCCGCCGGGATCCGCTCCACCACGCCACGCCACCCGCGAAAGACGTCGTACAGCGGCAGCGGCTCCATCCCTTGATCTTCGTAGGGAATCACGGTCTTCAGGCCGGGCGAGAAAGCGATCCTCGGCCTGGAGGCGCGAAGCGCCGGAGTTCTCTGCCCCCGGGCGTGACGGTCAGGTAAGCCGCATCTGGTTCTCGATGTAGTCCTCGACGATGCTCAGCGGTGCGCCGCCGCACGACCCGACGAAGCACGAAGGTGCCGTGGTGGTCCCCGTTATCGCGTTCATCAGCCGCCGCCTGCCGTTGACGCCGGCGGGAACGTGGGGGGTCGGCGCCCTCGGCGGCAAGGGCGCCAACGTCCTGCAGAGCTCCAACTGCACGTCGCACGACCTGAACGTCGACGTCCTCGGCCCGGTCGGCGTCCTCAACGGCGTGCTGGGCAACGCGCTCAACGGAGAGGGCAACTCGGGTGGGTAGGACACCCACCTGGGCTCGTCCATGGGCTGCGGTCTCGTTGGGACTGGGCGGCTCGGTGGTCGTCGTATTCTCGTCCCTACGGCAGTGGACGCATGCTCGGCCAGTTGGTCGGTGGCCGGATCCTCAGCGAGCTCGACAGTCGTCAGGTACGGCCGCGCCTGTCTCCCCTCAGCGCCGATCCGCACTCGTGCTGGATCGACTGACCAGCATCGGCTCTCCCACCTCGTCCCGGTTCGGTACCCGGGGCTGTGATGTCGGGATCTCGATCAGCGCGGTTGTGGCGGGTGGGTCCGGCGGGTCGCCGTACGTGGCGGCGTATATCCGGCGGGTGTTGCCGGTGAGCTGTGTGGTGTGGATGCCCGGCGCCCGGTGAGCCTGCAACGCGAGTCCGTTGAGGATGGCGACACCCATCCCGGCGGCCACCAGCGCCTGGGCGACGACCGCAACCGCCGACCCAGGCGGAGTCACGGTGGTCTTCGAGACGCTGATGGGGTTGGTAACTGACGAGGTAGATGGGGTCGTCCAGCAGGTGGGTGAGTCGGAATCCCTCCTCCTCCAGCGGAGTGTCGGCGTGCCGGAAGATCAAGGCGATGTCGACGTGTCCGGAACGCAGCATCTGTAGGCCCTCGACCGGGTGGGCGTCGACGAGGTTCAACTCGATTCCCGGGTGCGACCGGGACAGTTCGGCTGCGGCCCTCGGTACGAGGGTGCTGAGGACGGTTTGGAAACCGGCGAGTCGTACCCGTCCGGTGCGAAGTCCCACGCGGGCGGCCAGCTCGACAGATGCGGCGTCAACTCGTCCCAGGATCTCTGTCGCCCGTTGTGCGAGGAGTTTGCCTTCGGGGGTGAGTCGGATACCGCGGCCCGCTCGTTGGATGAGCCTGGCTCCGGTGGCGGCTGACCGACGGCTGGGAGTAATGCAGCTCCTTCGCCGCTTCGGTCGCCGATCCATGGCGGGCGACCGCCTCCGGCACCTTGAGGTGCGTCAGGTTCAGCATGGATTTAGTTTTGTGTATGCGACCTGGGAAGAAACGGCATTGGACGTCATGGCGTCGGGACGGCCATCATCGCTTCATGACGAGCTGATACGACGAAGCTCGATCAACAGACGGAGACGAAGCTCGATCAGCAGCCGGAAGGGAACGCCAGCCATGTCGCTCGCCCGCGTCCACAACTTCTCCATCTCGCTCGACGGCTTCGGCACCGGTGAGGGGCAGAGCCATGACGAGCCGTTCGGACACGCCGGCGAAAGGCTCCACGAGTGGATGTTCGCCACCGGGTTCTGGCACAAGATGATCGGCCGGCCCGGCGGAACCGGCGGCCTCGACGACGCCTTCGCGCAGCAGTTCGCGCCCGGGATCGGCGCGGAGATCATGGGCGCCGGGAAGTTCGGTCCGCCCGGATGGCACAAGGACCCGGAGTGGAAGGGGTGGTGGGGGCCCAACCCGCCGTTCCACACACCGACCTTCATTCTCACTCATCACCCGCGCCCGTCGATCGAGATGGAGGGCGGCACGACGTTCCACTTCCTCGACGCTTCGCCCGCCAAGGCGCTGGAGACGGCCCGAGAGGCCGCTGGCGGCCAGGACGTACGCATCGGTGGAGGGCCCACGGTGATTCGCGACTTCCTTGCCGCCGGGCTGATCGACCACACGCACATCGTGGTGGTCCCGATCCTGCTCGGCCGAGGTGTACGCCTCTGGGACGGACTGGAGGGCATCGAGAAGGACTACGAGGTCGAGGCGGCCTCCTCGCCCAGCGGAGTCACGCATGTGACGTTGACCCGTGTGGGCCGTTGAACCGCCTCGACCGAGGACCCGGAGCGCGGGTGGGGCCTGCGACGGTCCCGGCTGGTCGGCGCGTCCGTTCGTAGCCACGGAGAGGCGTCGCCCGCCAGAACCAGGCGCCTGTCGGCGGCGTTGGGCTGCGGCAACGCGGCCAGGGCCCGCCGCATCCCGGCCGCCACGCCGACGCGGCAGTGGTTCAAGGCGTCGTACAATGCGCCGTGTCCACGCCGGTGTTCGGCCCACAGCGTCAGTTCGACTGGCGAGGTCACCGGCCCGTTCTCACCGAGCATTGTTGTCCGTGAACTCGAACAGCGTGCCACCGCGCCGGGTCAGGCACGAGGAGAAGTCGTCCCGGACGTGTGACGCGAAGTCGAACGCCTCCCGCCTGCCCGGAGAATCTTTGGACGAGTGAGCTAGTGCGATGCGACGTTCGAGGCCAGAGGTTGAAAGGCAAGCTGAGCGAGCCCGCCGGACGATCAGTCGTCGAAGTAGGCCTTGGCGACGGCGTAGCTGTCCTCGTAGAGGTGGTAGCGGGTGATCCGCCCGTCCCGGACCGTGGTGTGCAGGGCGAACGCGGTGTCGATGTCCCGGCCCGTCTTCTTGACCTCGGAGACCATGCGCCCGACGAGCACCACATCGTCGCCCTCGGCGATGACCTGGCGGAGGTCGAACTCCTTGGCTTGCACATGGGTCTGCAGCAGCTCGAAGAAGGTCCGCATGCCCTCCGCCGAGTCGACCTCCGGTACCCACGGAATGCCCGGCGGGTGCGGGATCGAGAACGACACCGAGTCGGCGAACAGCGCCGCCGCCTCCGCACTCTTCCCCTCGGCGAGCAGCGGGAACAAGCGTTGCACAGTCTGCGTCGGTGACTCTGCTGTCATGTGTGTCGACCTTACAGGTCGGATATGCGGTGCAAGCCCATCGAGCCCTGATTCAAGACACCCTCCAACTGGCTCTGACAAAGCCTTTGATCACGGGACCGTTTGGTTGTCGGCTCATGGGTCTGGTCATGGGTCTGGTCATGGGGAACGCTGCGGTCACATGGCCGGGAGGGCCGGGGCGCGGCTTCGCGGGGCGTGGACGGTCGCATGCCGCGAACTCACCGCCGTTTTGATCGATTGATCGCTATCATGGGCTCATCGCGCGAAACCCGATCGTGCGAGCCGTCGTGCGGCCGCGCCCGGGCGGCGCGGTCGACGTGGGTGAGAGCGGTGGGGACATGCGGGAGTCGGCGGAGAAGCGGCAGAGCCGGATCGCGGAGGTGGTGCGGGGCCGGGGTGTCGCGCGCATCACCGACCTCGCCGACGAACTCGGCGTCTCCGTCGTGACCGTGCGTCGGGACGTCGAGGACCTGGCTCAGCGTGGCGAGGTGCGCCGGGGGCACGGGGTGGCGCGTTCGCTGCGGCCGGTGCCCGAGGCGGCGGAGGCCGGGGGCGACGCCGTCGCCATGGTCGTTCCCGAGAGCAACACATACCTCACTGAGGCTGTGCAGGGCGCGCGGGAAGCCGCAGAGAAGGCCGGACTGCGGCTGGCGCTGCACATCGCCGCCGGGGACGGAGGCTCGGAGCGCGAAGCGGTGCGCCAGGCGCTGGACGCCGGGGCACGCGGGCTGCTGCTGTCGCCGCACTGGCGCACGCGGGCGGAGGCGGAAGAGGACCACGCGTGGCTCGCCGCCCTGGACGTCCCCACGGTGCTGGTGGAGCGGCGCCCCGCACGGGCCGGCGGGATCTACTCGCTGGACTGCGTGCGCTCGGACCACGCATACGGCGTACACCTGGCGCTCGGGCATCTGGTCGGCCTCGGACACCGGCGGATCGTGCTGGCGGCGCGCGACGACAGTCCCACCGCACGGGTCATCCGCACCGAGTTCGCCGAGCAGACCGCCGCCCGGGGACTCGCCGAGGGATGCCCCGTGATTCTCAGCTCCAGCACCGCGGGTCCCGATCCGCGCGTCGCCGACCCACGGGCCGTCGACCTGGCCGAGGTGGTGGGGGAGAGCGGCGCGACGGCGGTGCTGATCCACAGCGACATGGACGCGCTGATGCTGGTGCAACGGCTGCAGGCGGCGGGAATCGACGTGCCGGGACGCTGTTCGGTGGTCGCGTACAACGACGTGGTCGCCGACATGGGGCCGGTCCCGCTGACGGCCGTCGCCCCGCCCAAGGCAGAACTCGGCCGGACCGGGGTCGAGTTGCTGCTGCGTCGGCTCGACATGGCGAGGGGCGGGCTTCGGCCCGGTGCCACCCGCCATGTGGAACTGCTGCCGGCGCTGGTGGTCAGGGAGTCCACGGTTCCGCCGGCGGTCTGATCCCGTCCAAGAACCGCCTGGCATTCCGCCGTTTGTTCGTTTGACCGATTTCGTTTCCTCTGTTCGATCTATTGACGCCTTTTTCGTCTGGCGCGCAGGATGCCCGTACCCCAGCAACGACGCGGGAGGGCCCATGACTGGTCGACGCCCAGCAGCCAGACACGCACGTGCGGCCGTGACCGCACTGCTCACGATCTTCGCCATGCTGCTGGCGGCGGGCTGCTCCGGCGGCGGGAAGGCGGACAGCACCGGAGACGGGCCGGTGCACGTCACCTTCTGGTCGGCGCTGCGCGGCAGCCAGGAGGTCGTGGACGAGTACAACCGCACCCACACCAGGATCAAGGTCGACTTCGAGCAGGTTCCCTCGGGCGACCAGGGCGGCTGGGCCAAGCTCAGCAATGCCGCACGGGCGGGCAACGCCCCTGACGTCGCCACCATCGAGTACCCCCAGCTGCCCAGTTACGCCATCGACGGTGTGCCACGCGACATCACCGACCTGTTGCCCGACTCGGTGCGCCGCAAGATCCTGCCGCAGGCGATGGACCTGACCACGTTCGAGGGGCGCACCTACGCCCTGCCCGTCGACATCGAGCCGATGGTCTTCCTCTACCGCAAGGACCTGTTCACCAAGTACGGCATCCCCGTCCCCAAGACCTGGGCGGAGTTCGAGAGTTCGGCCCGCAAGCTGAAGAAGGCCCGGCCCGACTCCCGTATCGCCAGCTTCTTCACCACCGGCGGCACGCTCGCCATGGCCGGTCTCAGCTGGCAGGCCGGCGCCCAGTGGTACGACACCTCCGAGAAGTCCTGGAGCGTCTCCATGGACGACGCCCCCACCCGCAAGGTCGCCGCGTACTGGCAGCGACTGGTGGACGACGACCTGGTGCGGGTCGAGCCTTCGTCCAGCCAGCAGTGGCGGGCGCATCTGCAGAGCGGTGAGACGGCCGGCTGGCTGGCGGGCGCCTGGGCCGCGGGCTCGATGATGGCGTCCACGCCGGGAGGCAAGGGCAAATGGGCCATCGCACCCTCCCCGCAGTGGGACCCGAGCAAGCCGTCGCTCGGCACCCAGGGCGGCTCGACCTTCATGGTGACCAAGGACAGCAAGCACCCCGAGGAAGCCCTGGAGTTCATCACCTGGATGGTCACCAGCCCGGACGCCCTGCGCGCCAAGCTCTCCAGCGGTGTCAGCAGCGCGTATCCGACCGTGCCCGACCTGGTCCCGGTCGCCCGCAAGGAGATGGACACCAGCTACTACTCGGGCCAGGACATCTTCAGTCTCTTCCAGAAGCAGGCCGAGCTGATCTCCACCCGATGGAAGTGGGGGCCGCGCATGGTCTCGACGATCAGCTCCGGCGACGACGGGCTCGCGCGGGCCGGTGTCGGCAGCGGCACCATCCTGGAGGCCCTCCGCGAAGCGCAGAGCAAAACCCTGCCCGACTTGAAGAGCCTCGGTCTGTCCGTCACCACCCGCTGACCGGCCGCCGCGTCACACCACGCCGCGCACCACCCCTTTAGAGCCCTCTCAGAGCCGCACATCAGGTTGGAGCCGAGGTGCATCCGTGAGCACAGTGATGACTTCCAGAAAACGGACGGGGACCACACCGCCACCGGCAGCGCCCGACCGCGCCCGCAGGGCCGGACGCCGACAGCAGCGGCTCGCCTACGTCACGCTCCTCGCCCCGTTCACGGCGCTGCTCGTCGCTGTGTTCCTCGTCCCCGTCGGCTATGCCGTCTACCTCAGCTTCTTCTCCGAGGACCACGACGGCCTCGGCTTCGGCGGCGGCCGCACCATCTTCACCGGACTGCGCAGTTATCTCGCCGTGCTGGAGGACCCGAGCTTCCTCTCCGGGTTCGGCTCCATCGCCCTGTACTGCGTGATCTTCGTTCCGCTCGTGGCCGCCGGCGCCCTGAGCCTCGCCCTGCTGCTCGACTCCGGACTGATCCGGCTGCGGCGCACCGCGCAGATGCTGCTCTACCTGCCGCACGCCGTGCCCGGCATCATCGCAGCGGTCATCTGGCTGTACCTCTACACACCGGGGCTCAGTCCGGTCATCAAGCTCTTCGCCCAGGCCGACATCACCATCGACTTCCTGGGCCTGCACACCGTGCTCCCGTCGATCGTCAACATCGCCCTGTGGAGCGGCCTCGGCTACAACATGGTGATCTTCTACGCCGCGCTCCAGGCGCTGCCGCGGGAGGTCCTGGAAGCGGCCCGGATCGACGGGGCGGGAAGCGTGCGCACCGCGCTCCAGGTCAAGATCCCCATCATCCGGGGATCCGTCCTCATGGTGTGCATGTTCTCCCTCATCGGCGCGCTGCAGCTGTTCACCGAGCCCATGCTGATGAACCAGGCGACGCCGATGGTCAACTCCCGCTTCACACCGAACATGTACATCTACGACGCGGCCTTCCGACGCAACAACTACGGACTCGCCTCCGCGGCCTCCGTCATCCTTCTCGTCGTCACCTGCGCCCTGTCGTTCGCGGTAACTCGATGGGCCGGCCGCCGCGAACGGAGCGCGACATGACCACGACGACCCCCACGACCCCCGCGCCCCCATCCGGCGGGCCGCCGACCAAGCCGCTCGGCCGCCCCTTCGGCGCGTCCGCACTGACCAGCCGCGGCTTCGCCAACGCCGTCGTGCTGATCGCCGCCCTCTACACCATGCTGCCCGCCCTGTGGCTGCTGTTCGCGTCCACCAAGAACGCCGACGCCCTCTTCGGCAGCGACATCTTCTCCCTCGGCGACTTCTCCCTCTCCCGCAACCTCTCCGACCTCTTCGCCATGGACGGCGGCCTCTACGGCGAGTGGTACCTCAACAGCCTGCTGTACGCGGTCGTCGGCGCCCTGGTCGGTTCCCTCATCAGCGTGTCCGCCGGGTACGCCTTCGACAAGTACGAGTTCCGGCACAAGGAGAAGCTGTTCGGTCTCGTCCTCACCGGCGTCATGGTTCCGCAGACCGTGCTGGCCCTTCCGCTCTACCTCGTGGCCTCCGAGATCGGCATCGTCAACACCTTCTGGGCGGTCTTCATCCCCGTCCTGTTCAACCCCTTCGGCGTCTACCTCGCCCGCCTGCTCAGCAGCGGCTACGTACCCAACGAGGTGCTGGAGGCGTCCCGCGTGGACGGAGCCGGCGAACTGCAGACGTACGTACGCGTCAGCCTGCGCATGCTCGGCCCCGGCTTCGTCACCGTCTTCCTCTTCCAGCTCACCGCCATCTGGAACAACTTCTTCCTGCCCATGGTCATGCTCTCCGACCAGCACTTGTATCCGCTGAGCCTCGGGCTCTACACCTGGAACAGCTCCGCCACCGTCTCGCCCGAGTACTACCCGCTCGTCGTCATCGGCTCGCTGCTCGCCGTCGTGCCGCTGATCGTCGCGTTCGTCACTCTCCAGCGCTACTGGAAGTCCGGTCTGACCGCCGGGAGCGTCAAGTGATGTGCAAGGAGCCCCAGTTGACCCGTAGGAGCGTCACGTGACCCACCCCGGCCTCCGGCCCCGTCCACGCCCGCGCGCCGTGCTCGCCATGGCACGCAGGACCGCTGAGCAGGTCCTCGACACGGACGTACGGGCCCGGCTGGCCGCCCTCACCGACATCGACCCGCAGCTCGTCCTGGACGATCTCACCACCCCCACCGCGTACCACGCGCTCGCCGACGCCGAGTTGCTCGTCACCGGCTGGGGCTGCCCGCCCATCGACGCGGCGGTACTGGACGCAGCGCCCCGGCTGCGCGCCATCGTGCACACCGCCGGAACCGTACGCCACCACATCACCGCCGCGTGCTGGGAGCGCGGCATCGCGGTGTCCTCCGCCGCCGCGGCCAACGCCGTGCCGGTCGCCGAGTACACGCTCGCCATGATCCTGCTCGCCAACAAACGCGTCCTCGACATCGCCCGGGTCTACGGCACCGAGCGCCGCCGCATCGACTGGAACGAACGCCACCCCGACGCCGGCAACTACCGCAGGACCGTGGGCATCCTGAGCGCCTCGGTCATCGGACGCCGCGTCATCGACCTGCTCCGCCCGCACGATCTGACGGTGCTGCTCCACGATCCGTACGTCACCGACGCCGAGGCACGCGAGCTCGGGGCGCAGTCGGCCTCCCTTCCGGAGCTGTTCGCGGTCAGCGACACCGTCAGCGTGCACACACCGCTGCTCCCCGAGACCCGCGGCCTGGTCAGCCGCGCGATGCTGGCCCGGCTCCGGACGGGCGGCACACTCATCAACACCGCGCGCGGTGCCGTCGTCGACCAGGACGCCCTCACCGACGAGGTGGTGTCCGGGCGGCTCCACGCGATCCTCGACGTCACCGAGCCGGAGGTGCTGCCCGCCGACTCACCGCTGTGGGACTGCCCGGGCGCCCTCGTCACCCCGCACATCGCCGGCTCCAAGGGCGGGGAACTGCGCCGCCTCGCCGACCTGGCGCTGGCCGAGGTCGAGTCGTACGCCCTCGGCCGCCCCTTCGCCCACCCTGTGCGGCCCGAACACCTCGCCCGCCTCGCCTGACCACCGCAGCCGCCCGAAGGACACCGTCCGAACGAACAGGAGACGTGGCCCCTGCCATGCCCGAACACCGCCTCCCCACGGCCCCCGGAGAAGACCGCACCCTCAGCCCGCACACCGGCTACACGCGCGCCCACTGGGAAGTCACCGCCGACCGGCTGCTGTCCGCCGCCCTCCGCTACGCCACCCCCGGGCACGCCCTGATCGACCTGCCCGGCCCGCCCTCGAAGTCGGGGGTGCGCTCCGACGGCCTCGAAGGCTTCGCCCGTACGTTCCTGCTCGCCGCGTTCCGCACCGCCGGAGCGTCCGGCAAGGACCCGCACGGCTTCCTGGAGCGCTACACCGCCGGCCTCGCCCGCGGCACCCGCACCCCGGGCCGTGACGACGCCGAGTCCTGGCCGGAGATCGGCCACCACGGCATCCAGGGCCAGCCGATGGTGGAGTCCGCCTCCGTGGCGCTCGCCCTGCGGCTGACCGCGCCCTGGACCTGGGACACCCTCGCCGCCGCCGACCAGGACCGCGTCGAGCAGTGGCTGCGCGGCGCGCTCAGGCACACGCCCGCCCCCAACAACTGGTACCTCTTCCCGCTGACGGTCGCAGGCTTCCTGGAGTCGGTCGGGCGCGGCGACACCGAGACCCGCGGCGCGATCGAGCGCGGACTCGGCCTGCTCAACGGCTGGTACCAGGGCCAGGGTTGGTACTCCGACGGCGACGGCCGGTCCTTCGACCACTACAACGGCTGGGCGCTCCACTTCTATCCGCTGCTCCACGCCCACCTCGCGGGTGACCAGGCGCTGCTCGACCAACTCGGCCCGCGGCTGGAGGAGTTCCTGGACGGCTTCGCCCTCCTCTTCGACGCGAACGGCGCCCCCATCCACCACGGACGCTCCCTGACGTACCGCTTCGCCGCCGTCACCGCCGTGGCGCTCGGCGCCGTCACCGGCCGGACACCGCTCGCCCCCGGCGTCACGCGCCGCATCCTCAGCGGGGCGCTGCGCCACTTCCTGGACCGTGGTGCGCTGACCGCGGACGGTGTCCTGAGCCTCGGCTGGTACGGGCCGCACGAGGCGACCCTCCAGCGCTACTCCGGACCCGGCTCCCCGTACTGGGCCTCCAAAGGATTCCTCGCCCTGCTGATCCCGCCCGAGGACCCGGTGTGGACGGCCACCGAGGAGAACGCGCCCACCGAAGGGCGCGACCGTGTTCTCGCCCTGCCCGCCCCCGGACTGCTCATCCAGACCACCGGCGGGGACGGCCTGGCGCGCCTGCACAACCACGGCAGCTACAAGCTCGACTCCCGCGAGCCGGAGCGCGCCCCCGGCAACCCGCTCTACGCCCGGCTCGCGTACTCCACACGCACCGGCCCGACCAGCGCCGCCAACGCCCCCGACAACCACATCGCGCTGACGGCCCGCGGCACCCGCAGCGCACGCGTACGCATCCACCCGCTCGCCGCCGGCCCCAACTGGCTCGCCTCGTGGCACCGGCCGGTCTTCCCCGAGGGCGGGCCCGTCCTTCCCTCGGCCCGGATCGAGAGCCTGACGCTGGCCCGTGGCAGGCTCGAACTGCGCGTGCACCGTACGGTCGGCGTACCGGTGGGGACGCCGATCCACCACAGTGGCTGGGCCGTCGCCCTGTCGCCGGGCACAGCCCCCGAGGCCGAACAGACCGAACAGGCCGCGGAGGTACGGCTGCACGGGCCGGAGGTGACGAGTCAACTGCTCGGTCTGTACGGCTGGCAGACGCAGCGCACCGTCCGCGCACCCCAGGGCACGGCATACGGACCCTGGGCCCTGCTTCCCGAACTCACCGGAACCGTAGGGGCAGACGCGGCGCAGACGGTCTTCGTCGCGCTGGCCGCTCTCACCGGGGAACCCGGTGCGGCCCCGCTGGCCGAGCAGGCCACGGTCGAGGTGAGTGGCCTGGCCGTGAGAGTTTGCTGGGCCGACGGGGTGCGTACGGTCATCTGCTTCGGCGCGGACGGTGCGGGCGGTATGGATGGCCCCTCGGTCACTGAGGAGTTGGTGTGACAGACGTGACAGGCGTGAACGGCGTGATGGCGCGGCTGCGGCGGTGTTGGCTGTGTTGCGTCACCCTGCGGCGCGCCTCGGCGTGGTGAGGGCGTTGAGGCCGTTCCGGTGGTTGATGCGGTTGGGAGTGTGCGGGTGGGGGCCGTGCGCCGGTGACTGACTCGATGCTTGCGTCGGTCATAGGGACCACCTGGTTGGTGTGGAATGCGAAGTCATCGCGCGGGACGAGCCCGACGAGCTGGCGAGGCGCTGCCGGCTGACCATCGCCCCGAGTGAGGAAGGCGCGCTATCGGAGGCGCTGAGCCGCTGCCCCGACGAGCCGGTCGCGGTGACGCTCGCCCGGTAAGCGATGCCCCACCCGGTGGCAGTTGCGGTGCGCCTCACGTACGGGAAGGCCCCGACTGGTCGGGGGAGGCCAGCCGGGGCCGTGTGGGGGTGGCGTGCGGAGGGCGGTCGCCTCTCGGCGAAAGGCACCATGGGGCTTCAGCCGGACGATCGTCCCCATGGGCTATAGGTGAGGCCCGGGGACACTGTCCCCTCCGCAGCCACGTATGGATGAACGGTCAACCATTGTGGGTTGTTCCCGGCCCATTCTGTTTGCCGGTGTGAGCTGTGGCATGTTCCCGGAGGAGGGCTTTAGTCGAGGAAGTCGGCGATGAGGACGGCGAATTCGTCGGGGGTGGCCAAGCGGATGTCGAAGGGGACGCTGTGGGCGGCCGAACGCACGACGGCGCCGCCGCGGAGGCCCGCCGCGGCGTCCACGTGGGCGCCGCGGCCGGGTCGAGCCTCCGATGCCCGCTGTTGCGCGGATGCCGTACCCGCGCGGCACGGGCCGCTCTACCCGAGCGCGAGCATCGCCTCGGCGACCTCGCCGACCGCCTCATCGGGGATCGCGGTGGCGGCCTCATCGAGGACGAGCAGCCGCGCCCCGGGGATCTCGCGCGCGATCGCCTCGCCGTTGCCGACGGGGAAGAACCGGTCGCGGCGGCCGTGGACGACGAGCGTGGGCATCTCGATCCCGGGCAGGCGCTCGCGCCAGCGGGGTTTGCAGTCGAGCCGGGAAAACACCATGCCCATCTGGTTGGCCATCTGGACCGGGGGTGCGGTGCCGGGCGTGCGGTCCCAGATGCGCGCGGCGATCGCGCGCGCGGCGACGGGGTCGTCGCCGAGGATCTCCGCACCGGCGGCGGCGAACTCCGCCACCGCCTCGCGGTCGGCCCACTCGGGCATCGGATGGGCGAACAACCGGCTCATCGTCGCCTGGTCATGGTCGGGGAGGTCATCGTCGGGCGGGCCGGGCGCAACCGCGCGGGTGCCGGCCAGGGTGAGCGCCGAGAACGCGCCCGGATGGTCGAGCACGGCCACCTGGGCGACCATCCCGCCGACGCCGATCCCCGCGAGGTGCGCGGGCCCGCCGCCGAGCGCGTCAGCAAGGGCCGCCGCGTCGGCGGCGAGGTCACGCAGGGTGTAGGCGGGCGCCTCCGGGTCCGCCGTCGTCGACTCTCCGCTGTCGCGCAAGTCGTAACGCACCACGCGGCGCCCGCCGACGGCGAGGCGCTCGCACAGCGCGTCGGGCCAGGAGAGCATCGTCGTCCCGCCCACGAGCAGCACGAGTGGCGCGTCGTCGTCACCGAACGACTCGATGCCCAAGGCGATCTCATTAACGTTGACGGTCGTCATCGGATCACCGGAGGACGTCGTAGGACAGGTGCGTCGCGGTCGAAGTCGAGGTCACGCTCCGCTGCACCAGCGTGCGCGGCGCTCCGCCGGTGAACAGTGGTGTCCCGGCGCCCAGTACGACGGGCGCGAGGTGCAGCGTCAGCGCGTCGACCAGCCCGGCGTCGAGCGCCGAGCCGATCGTGGCGCCGCCGCCCATGAGGACGACGTCGAGGTCCTTGCCGCTGTCCGACGACGCCGCCTCGGCGCGCTTGCGCGCGGCGGTGACGGCGTCGGGCAGACCGGTGGTGACGAACGTCCAGTCGAGATCGGTGAGCCGCACCGACTCCGGCGGCGAGCTCGTCACGACGACGAACGCGGGCTTGCCGACCTCGCCGGCGCCGTAGCCGGTCTTGTCGTCCCAGCCGTTCGGCCCGTCGACCAGGTCGAAGAGCCGGCGGCCGAGGACGACGGCGCCCGAGCGGGCGGTTGCCTCGCGCAGGACCCGGCGGTCGTCGGGGTCGTCGGAAAACGCCCAGGTGTGCAGGGCCTCGCCGCCGGTGCCCAGACCGTTGTCCGGGCCGGGGTCGGGCCCGGTGACGAAGCCGTCGAGGGAGACCGAGATGTCAGCGATGATTCGAGTCATGTCAGGGAAGACCTGATCCGCCGCCCGAACTCATCGCTCATGCATCAAGCGTGTGCCGGATGCGAACCGGATGGCACGACGCCTGAAGCGGCACGTCGGACGTACAGCGGCCGGTCGCCCCCGGCTCAGAGGCGCATATGCACAGGTCAAAGGGTTGCCCACTTTGGTGCTCGGAATGGCCGGGTGAAGAGTTCTGATCGCAGTCGCGTGAGGCGTTCAGGCAGTAGCTCCCGCGCGGCCAAGAGCCGGCGCCGCAGGTAAATCGCAGTGCCTGCTGGCTTCCATCATCCTTGGTTCGGAGGGAACCATTCCGCCATGGTGTGGTATCTGGCCCGGCGTGAGTCCAGTGATGTTGTTCTTCGGGCTGTGCTTCATGGGCGGGTGGGCGGCGGCCGTCGCTGCGCTGGTGTACGCCGTCGTTACGCTGGTGCGCATCTGGCCGCGGGACTGGGTGCGGCACCACGGACACCTGGCGGTACGGCTGCTGGTGCCGACGCCCGCGTACTTGCGCCTCGACGTGGCGCTCGCCGTGTTGGCCCTCCTGGTCGATCTCTGGCTCGTGTCGGCGGCCATCGTGTTCGGTTCGGACGGCATCTTCACCGAGGACTGGATGGGCTATCCCGGCATGACGGATCCCTCCGGGCAGGGATATCAGGCCGCAGTGGTGAGCGCACTGCGGACGACGGCGTGGTGGACCTCCGGGATCGCGGTCCTGTGCCGGTGCTGGACCACAGCCGGCGTACAGGTGTGTGTCCTGCCGTTGGCGGCATGGTGGATCGGATCGTTCGACACCTACTACACCTGACGTGTGCGGCCGACCACTGGCCCCAGCCCCACACCCCCGAGCCGAGCACGGCGGCCCCTGACCCCAGTTGAGAGAGCGCGACCTCCACGGCGGCCAGGCCCACGGCCACATCAGCGTCATTGATCTGCCTCATGCCTGGCACGACGTGCCGACGCGCCCGGAGGTTTCCCCCGTCCGAGCGGCTTCACCCGAACCGGTACGCGGTTACGGGCGGGTGCTGACGCAGCGCACGTTCGTGCCCCACTGCTCCGTCGGCGGCTCCATGCACCACTGGTACAGAGGACAGCCACCGCGGCCGTGCGTGTGCGTCTTGCGCTGGCTTCTCTGCACGTCACCCGCATGGGCAGCGAGGGTATTCGGCGGACAAGGTCGGGGTGAGCTGTTAGGAGGCTTCCGGGTGGAGTCCGAATTCGGCTAGCCACCCGAGTAGTTCGTGGCGGGAGGCCTGGACGAGGTGTCCTCCTGTGAAGCGGGTGTCGTCGGTCACCTCGGCCACGCACTCGGCAGGGGGAACGAAGGACTGTGCCTCCTCGTCAGTGGTGAACTCGGCCTCTGCGAGTACCAAGCCCTGCAAGTGACCGTCGAAGACGTCGACGCCCAAGGGGGGAACGCTGACGCGGGTCTTCGACAGCAGTGCGGCCGGCAGTGAGGCGAGCACGTCGTATTCGGCTGGCGACAAGTACGTATTCGTGACCAGGCCCTGGACGGCGCCGGGCTGAGGAATCGGGATTTTCTGGGTGAGTTTGAGCTCACAGCGGCCATCCGAGAAGTCGGCTCGGCGCAGCCGCAAGCGCGTTCCCGTCACATACCGGTCGTTGATCACGCGAGTGACGGTCACCGCCGACGGCGCCGGCGGCTCGGCCAGGAGGAATCGCCTTTCCCACTCGACACGTGCGTACTTGCCGGTGTGAACCGCCTGGTCTGCAACCCCACCTCTTTTCTCAATCATGAGGACAGCCTCTCAGCCGCGAGGGCGCGGAAACTCAAGGCCAATAGTGGTTCGTCGTCGCGAGCGGATGGCCTCGGCTTGCTTGGTCCTTGCCCTCGATCTCCTCCGAGCCACTGCTCCTCCTCCGCGCTCGGGGCGTTGGCGTGGTCGCCTGAGTGTCTCTCGAGGGGCGCCCTGCTGGTCACAGCAGGGCAACGTGGATCCGTCTGACTTGCTGGCGTGGCGCAGACTTTGGATACTTCGTCTGCCTCTATCGGGGGGATCATGCGGCACATCATCAAAGCATCCGCGCTGGCAGCAGTCGGCTGTCTGAGTCTCACTGCCTGTTCCGGCGGTGATGACGAGAGCAATCCGCAGCCGAGTCCGCGCACCGCGCTCAAGTTCGGGCAGACCGCCGACACCGCCGGTGTGGGCGGTAAGGGCACCGTGCAGATCACCCCAGATACCGTCGTCTACGTCGACAAGGCCGGCGCTGAAACCCCCGACCATGGTCTCTTCGCTGTCGTCAGGGTCGAAGCCGGGAATCGGTCCAAGTCCCCGGTGACGACCACAGTCGGCAAGGGTGGCTTCCGGTGGAAGACACCTGACGGGAACACCGTCAAGGCGGGGAACAGCAAGGGGGCGGGAAGCATCGCTGCCGTTGGGTTCAGTGAGGGTGGTCCAGATATCTCACCCGGGACCTACCAGGTCGACACTGTGGCATTCGATATCACCGCCGCCGAGAAGGGTGGCACCCTCGTGTACGTCGACGGTGACGGCGTCGCGTTCCGCTGGAAGATCCCTTCCACGAGTTCAGGATCCACTGCTACTGCGCTGAAGTCCGCATTGCAGTAAGGCTTCATCACTGAGTGCTCCGTGCGGAACGCGAAGGTCTCGGCAGGGTGGGGATCCCGAGGCTGACGGCCCTTGGCTTGCCGTCGAGCTGGGCGAGTTTCTCCTCTGCGCCTGCGAGGCCAACTTCCAGGCCGTCGACTTCGCCCAGCCAGCCCTCGCGCTCGGCTTCGGCGATGCGGGCGATGCGGGCGATGAGGTTGTCGCGGATGTCGACGAGCCGTGGCCGTTGGGCCGGGTCTGGTCTCAGGAGCGAGCATCCGACAAAAGCTTCTCTGAACGAGCGTTGGGGGGCGCGGATCACGTCTCGTCGGAGCCGATTGCGGCGTCCAGCGCGCGCAGGGCGTCAGCGTATTGGTGATGGTCGAATTGGAACGGGCCGAATGCCGTGTAGTCGCGGGTCTTTCGGTGGGGTTGCTCGAAGGAGTCCCAGGTCACGAGGGCGGCTGTCGCGGTGATGCGGGCCATGAGCGGCCAGCATCCCCACTCGCCGCATTCACAACCGAGAACGGGTGTCTTCGGCCCCATGGCTTTGGTGGACTGTCCGAGGAAGTGGTCCTGCATCGGGCCGAACCGGAAGAACTGCGGGGTCAGACCGCCGTAGGCGTCGCCTGCGGGCCGCATCCCGGCGGCGATCTCGAAGCTGTCGATCAGCTCGGTGAGTGGTTCTCCGTCGATGCGGGGGAGGACCACGAGCACGCCGCCGTCGCCGCGTTGCCGGCAGTCGAACCGGATCTCATTGCTGGTCATCCACGGAGTGTCTCAGCGCTGCCAGCCAGGCTGACCCGGAGTCCTTCGACCTCGCCGAGCCGCCTTCGCGCTCGGCCTCGGCGATGCGGGCGACGACGGTTTCGCGGATCTCCTCCAAACGGCTGCGCTGGGCCGGGTCCGGCCGGAAGAGCGAGCAACGAACGCAAGCGTGTTCACGAACACAAGGGCTTGAAAAGGCACGAGCGCAGGTGCCGATGGAGACCTTCCGCTCCTCGAAGTGCTCGAGGAAGGCGTTACATTCCTCCTCGGTGGGGGTCCGATCCTCATCGCTGGGTCGGCTGGCCCTGCGGCGGGCGATGAAGGCGCGATGGGCCTCGATGGTCTCGGCCGGGTAGATCGCCTTGTAGCCCGTCCTCGTATCAAGGCTCTTTTGCCCGCAGGTCACTTGGGCGATATACGGGCAGGCCGTAACGGCGGTCGTGCGGCGCAGCGACCTGGCCATCGGCGTGGGTTTCGCCAACAACACCACGGTCCGGACTGGGACTTCGCGTGGGAGAAGAGTTCGAGTACCGGACGGCCCGGATTAATTGTCCGACCTGTTGACGAAAATCGGCGGGCGTTCGCATGCTGGGCCGTACGCCCATTACCGTCTTCGTAGAGCCCGGTTCGGGGCTCGTGGCCTTCGGGGCCGGTATGACTCGTTGCCCCTGTCCTTGATGATCCGG